>NZ_JAAZWC010000009.1:127580-200138 GCF_013185195.1 Saccharibacillus qingshengii | reverse complement strand
CCCGCAAATGTCTAGGCTGGAAGTCTACACACGAATCGTTTCAGGACGAAGTGTTGCACTTGGATTGACAATCCGTCATATAAAGATCAAATTAACTTGCTTTCAATCAGATCAATCAGCTTCTATTCTACTTTTGCTTTAAAATTTATAAATAGCTTCTCACGTTTCTTTCTCACTTATATATTTTCAAGCTATGCTTTCTTCTTTGAATTGTATAATATTTAAATCCATATAGGATGAAATGAATCCTATGAATACAGTTTTTAAAATTCCATTTATATGAAAAAAACCTGATTTTCTCGAAAGAAAATCAGGTTTTTTAAATCAAAATTCATGTGCTATATACTTGTTATAACTATTTAAATTAAAGAATCTGGCGATTTGTATCTACAGAGAATCTATTGAATCCAGACAATCTATCAATAGTCGTTTGGCTCCGTTGGTAAACAGTTTGCCATCCTCCGCTATTAACACGAGCATAAACTTCATAACAAGGAAAAGCGTCATGCTGGCCAGACAAGCTGATTGTGCCATCCTTATTAATTGTCAGATCAAACTCGTAGTTAATAGCAGGAGCAACTGAAATGAATGGATTTTTAGAATCCAAAGTACAGCGCAGTTTAATTTCAGAGTTGCTTTTAGAAATCAATGTTGCTCTAATTCCTGTTTCTGGAGCTTGTTGCTCTTGAGTTGCGACTAGTTTTCCAGTATTGACAGAGTAAATATAACGTTTAGTGATACCTGTTCGTGCTTCTACTTGCCAATCAGAAGATGTATTAGTGAAATTTGCTGTCACGTACTGCTTGGTTCGAAAAGTAACATCTTCTTCTTTTGAGAACCCTCTCCCATCGCCTGAAAAAGTGCTCATATTAGGGTCGTTGATTGGAAGTGGAATAAGACCGGTTGGATCTGGTACTTGATTTTCCGCAATAAAAGTTTGAATTTTGACTGCAAAGTTAATTGCCATTTGAATTCCTCCTAAGTTTTTTTCAAGCTCCGTTTTAAAAGGAAGTGATAACTACAGCTTATCCTCTAACTTTAGTTATCTTGAAACTTTGCTTGTATCTATGAAGGAAATTCACTAAAGATAGTACAACCATTTTTAAATCAAATATTTCTTTTCTAAAAGTAAAGACAATAGCTAAGTCGCTATTGTCTTTACTTTTAGAATTTATTCTGTTTGAAAAATAGTGAGTAGTTCAACTATAAGTGTGTGTCTGGCTTCCTCATAGCTCATTCTCATATACTTTGACAACTGCTTGATGTCCTCATCAAATACTTCTATAACTTTTATAATTGCTTCAGGCTGACGCAACCTAACTTGTTCACGCAAAATCAAGAACTCTGCATCTGACAAAGGTACCTTAGGGATTTTCTCTTCCATTTACTCACCGCCTGTTGAGTAACATGCATTTCCTTAGCTAGTTCATCTTCTGTTTTATCGTTTATAAAAAGTTCATATAATTCGATCATCTCGACAAAATCTTTAGCCTTAAAAAGATAAGAATTATTTTCTGTCACATCATAAAGTTTTTCATATTTCAATCTTTTTCTTTCTCTGTATTGTAATCGCCAGGCTGCTTATTTTAGCTTCTTTCGATATTCTTCGAACATTGAAGTGGACTGCATAGTGCTCCTCCTTTCCCTTTATACTTATAAAGGAAAGGAACAAGCATATTTCACAACCAAAAGGGAACATTTGTTCTTTTTTTGTTGTGAAATATGCTTGTTTTCTCCACGTGCAAGCCTAAAAGAACGGCTCAGGTTTGAGCCGTTCTTTTAGGCTTGCTTATAGTGCTGGACATATTGAGCGTAAAAGCCTTACAGCAGATACACCGCTCTTCTTTATCTATTCGCAGGTAGCCTTCGTAAACGATGTTCGATCCAATCAGCTCGCGTACAAACTTTTCAGGATCGTAATCTGGATCTTCCAACAGTTCATCCGGTGCAGCGGCTACGGCCACATATTCCGGAAAAATAATATGGCCGTTTTTCGTTTCCGCGACGATAGGACCGTCGCTATTCATGATCTGCACTTGAGGATGCTACGAAAAGAACAATCATTCCCCTTCCTCTCCAGCTCCACGCCTCCCGACAACTTCTTCGGCCTACAAAGATCCCCAAGCCCTGCGGCTTGGGGATCTTCTTTTTTTTACTTCAATTCGAACATCTGGAACCGCCGGTCTTCTTCCATCTTCTCCAGCAGCGGAGGCGCGCCGGTCAATTCCAGAATGACCCGGTCCCAGAAGCGCTGGGCCGGAATATTGTTGGCCAGCTGGTGCAAGCCCCAGCGGCCCCGCTTCGTCTCGAATACGAGCCGGGCGGCGCGGCTGCCGACGCCGGTGCGGCGGTATTTGCGCAGGATGAAGAACTGCGAGAGGTAAGCCGCTTCGTTCTCCCAGAATTCGTGCACCATCGCGAAGCCTGCAATCTGCCCGTCCGCGAGGATCAGATACGCATAGTTGCCGCCCCACTTTTTCCAATAGAGCTCGAACTCCGCAAAATAAGGATACATCCCGTCGGGGCGAACGCTCATCCCGGTAAATTCGCTAAAATCGTACAGATACAGCTGCCACAGCCGTTCGAACAGCCCACGATCTGTGCTTCGGGCTTTCCTGATGTCCACATAGTCGATGTTCATTCGCCAAGTCCCCTAGTCTGTGTCGTGTATCCTCTAATTTACCAAACGCCTTCCCAAAAATCCATTCGCCGATCGTCGGAACTCCGTCTGCGGACGGTTGCCTTGATGCTTCTGCGGGACTATGATAAGGAAAAAACAGACAGGCGGACGCAAACGCCGTTTCCTCCAAGGAGTGAATACTATGATCCACAGCGGCGAGCAAGAACCCTCGATCCGCCTGATTGAAGATACCCTGCTGCCGGACGTGCGGCTCGAGAGCGTCGACCCGTTCAATCCGGTGGTCGTGCACCATACGCCGGCGGACTGGAGACTGCTCGGCGCAGGCAATTACGCGGCCGTGTTCGAACACCCCCTGCTGCCCGGAAAAGTCGTCAAAGTCTACGCTCCGGGACGTCCGGGCTGGCGGGAAGAATGCGAGGTCTACGAACGGCTCGGGACCCATCCCGCTTATTCGACGCTGTATGCGGCCGATGTGCAAGGGCCGTACAGTTACCTGGTACTCAAAAAGCTCGAAGGCAAAACACTCTACAACTGTCTGCGCGACGGTACACGGATTCCCCGCCAAGCGATGCGCGATATCGACAAAGCGCTCGATTACGCCCGTTCGCGCGGCTTGAATCCCAAGGACGTTCATGGCAAAAACGTGATGCTCAAAGACGGACGCGGCCTGGTTGTCGATATCTCCGATTTTCTGCAGGAGGGGCCGTGCATTATGTGGAAAGATTTCAAAAGAGCTTACTATATTTTGTACCGACCGCTGATGCCCAAACGACCGGTCTCGCTGCCGGACTGGCTGATGAATACGATCCGTTTCTTGTATCGTCGGCTGCGCCGCAAATCACGTCTGGACGGGCACCGCTCCTAACCGCTGCCGCTTTCCTTGGGGAAAGCGGTTTTTGCTTGGGGAGAAGAAGAATCCGACATTGAAAATCCCTCTTCAAAATTAGTTGCTTTTTGTAACTATTAGATTTATATTGGTTACATTAAACAACTATTATTCAATCGGATGAGCATTTTGCCGATCCAATTCTCCCAAAAAGAGAGGAGTATGAGTATGTCCAACCATCAATTTGAAAGCAAAGAGGTACCGGCTGATTCGAATTCGGATCTCGGCGGATTTGATATCGAGCAGGCATTGGGATTTGTAGTCAACCGGGCGGCAATCGTGATGCGCATGAGATTGACGGAAAACTTCCGGGCAGCCGGATACGAAATGTCCACCGAAGAATTCGTGATTCTGGCGCGGTTGTGGGACAAAGACGGCATGTTCCAATCCGAGATCGTCGAACAGACACTCAAAGACAAAACGAGAGTCACCCGACTGCTTGGCAGCCTGATTATGCGCAGTTGGATCGAGAAAAAAACGGATGAGCACGACCGCCGCAACTTCCGGGTCTATCTGACCGAAGAAGGACGAGCGCTGAAACCTATTCTGCTTCCTCTGGTCGTATCGGTGATCGCCGCCGGATCGGCCGGAATCCCGCGAAGCGATCTGGATACGACCGTACGTACGCTGCGCCGGGTATTCGAGAATTTGAGCGGAGCCATCGATATCAAAGGGGAGGCCAAGCCATGAGTACAATTCCGGCACCCGAAACCCAAAGGACCGATTCGCAGAGCCCATCCGGGGTTGGAGAATCGCAT
The DNA here is from genome assembly GCF_013185195.1 of Saccharibacillus qingshengii. Taxonomy (GTDB): domain Bacteria; phylum Bacillota; class Bacilli; order Paenibacillales; family Paenibacillaceae; genus Saccharibacillus; species Saccharibacillus qingshengii. Next base: position 195,853 of record NZ_JAAZWC010000009.1, on the reverse strand, counting down.
CAAGCGATGCAGACGGCCCGCCGGCTGACCTGGCTGATGTTCGCTCTTTGTCTGATTGTTACCGGAACGGCTGCCGTATATGAATCGGCCGGATTCGCTCCTGCCGCGCTGATCGGTGCGGCAGGGTTGCTGTCGATGCTCGGCTGGCAGGCAGCCGAAACGAAGTATCGTCCCGTGCCGGTCTCGTTTATCGTCCCGTATTCGCTTGTGATTATGAGTCTGCTGGTGCAAAACGCGGAAGAGTTCGCTTTTCGCAGCATGGACTCCTCCGTTTTCTCCTCCGTTCCGGGCTTTGCCCTGTATTCGATCGGAGCCGCCTCTTTGTTCATGCTCGGCGGGTGCTGCGCTGGCTGCGCGTCATCCGCTCGGTGCCTGGTCGGCATGGTTGGTCTGCATATGGGCGGCTGTGCAAAGTCTGGCGCATTATGCGTATCCCTTATTTTCCGACAGCCGCTATTTCTATATGCCCGGTCAGGCTGCCGCCTGGATTCCGCTGCTCGTCGGACTGTACGGTCTGATTCGGCTCATTCGGGGTCCCCGCCGTTCTTCGACACTTATCCGCGAAGGAGGGAAATCCAATGTCCGGTAAAAAAGCTTTTTACGCCATAGGCGTAGCGATTTTCATCGCTGTGTACGCGGGACTTTTCTACAATCAGGCGGGTCTTCGCCCCATGCTGATCGTCTGCGGGTCGATGGCCGGAGGTATGGTTCTCTGGTTAAAAACGACTTTTCGCACACCGGTTGACCCCTCGCGCCTCCTGCCTGTCTACCTGCTGACGCTGTCGCTGTCGCTGTTTTTCCTGCATATCACCGAGGAATTTATCACCGATTTCTCCGGTAGTATCAATACCATTTTCGGTTCAAACTGGACGCTGTCCGATTTCTCTCTGCTGATCGTCCTTCTCGGGCCGGTGATCTGGATATCGGGTGCCGTGGGTCTGTATTATCGCAATCCTGTCGGATATTACCTGGCCTGGTTCGTCTTCTTCGGTATGCTGATCGGCGAACCGACCCATTACCTGGTCTTCCCGATCGTCCAAGGCGGCGGCTACACCTATTTCTCCGGAATGTGGACGGCGCTGCGCCTTTGGATAAGCCCTCTCCTTCTTCTCGTTAAAATCCGGAATGTACTTAAGGGAAAAGCGCATTCTATAAATAAGCCGCTCCCCGCGATTCATTTTCTTACCCTACAAAAAAGGACGGCTCTGTATACAGAGCCGTCCTTTGCCTGTGCCGCAGTCTCCTACAGCACTTTCTCCAGGAAGCTGATCGTCCGCTCGTGTTTCGGATTGCCGAATACTTCTTCCGGCGTTCCTTCTTCCACGATGTAGCCGCCGTCCATGAAGATCACGCGGTGTCCCACTTCACGGGCAAAGCCCATTTCGTGCGTAACGATGACCATCGTCATCCCTTCGCGCGCCAGATCCTGCATGACGCCGAGCACTTCCCCGACCATTTCCGGGTCAAGCGCGGAAGTCGGTTCGTCGAACAGCATAACGTCCGGATTCATCGCCAGCGCGCGGGCGATTGCCACGCGCTGCTTCTGTCCGCCGGACAGCGAAGCAGGGTAGGCATCGGCTTTGTCGGACAAGCCGACGCGTTCCAGCAGGGCCAGGGCCTGCTTCTCGGCTTCGGCCGATGTCATCTTTTTCAGCTCCACAGGAGCGAAGGTGATGTTCTTCAACACACTCATATGAGGGAACAGGTTGAAATGTTGGAATACCATACCGATATTCTCGCGAATTTTATTGATATCCGAGTTCTTATCGCTCAAATCGTAATCGTCTACAACCACTTTACCGGCGCTGATCTCCTCCAGCAGGTTGAGACAGCGGAGCAAGGTACTCTTGCCGGAACCGGAGGGGCCGATGACGCAGACCACTTCGCCTTCGCCGACTTCCATATCGATACCTTTGAGGACCTCGTTGCTTCCGTAGCTTTTCTTGAGCCCCGTAACTTTGATCTTATCCACGGCCAATTCTCCTTTCGAGACGATCCGCAATCTTCGTGAGAATCGTGATAACAATCAGGTACATGATCGCAATCGTCAGATAGACGTCGAAGGTCTGGTATGTGCGTGCAATGACCAATTTGCCGGACTGCGCGAGTTCCACAAGACCGATGATCGACAGAATCGACGTATCTTTGAGCGTAATGACCATCTGGTTGATAAATGAAGGCACCATAACCTTGATTGCCTGCGGCAGAATAATCTTGCGCATTGTATTACCGTAAGGAACACCCAGGGAACGGGCTGCTTCCATCTGGCCTTTATCGATCGATTGGATACCGCCGCGGATGATTTCGGTCACATAAGCACCTGCGTTCAAAGCAAGTGCCAGAATCGAAGCCATCCAGACTTCCATCTTGAAGCCGAAAGCCTGCGGAATGGCAAAGTAGATGAAGAAAGCCAAAATCAGCAGCGGAATGCCGCGGAACACGTCCACGAACACCGTCGCGATGCCGCGCAGGAATTTGTTGTGACTGACTTTCATGGAGCCGAAGAGCAGACCGAGCAGGAAAGCGAAGAACAGCGACACGATCGTGTAGAACATCGTATAGCCGAGGCCTGTCATGAATGCCGGCATGGATTCCCAGATCAGGCCCAGGCGGCTTTTCTTCACGGCGGCTTCACCGCTGATATCCGCACCGGATGCCGCATCGACAGATCCCAGGTACTGCGCAATGATCGCATCGTATTTGCCGCTGTTTTTCAGATTCGCAAGTCCTTGGTTGAACATCCGCATCAATTCGGGATTTTGACCCTTATTGACCGCAAATCCGTACGAGCCGCCTTTTTCCTTGTCCGTAACCGTCTTGATTCCGTTGCCCTGCTGAATGCCATAGGCAAGCACGGGATAATCCTCGAACAAGGCGACGGAACCGCCCGCTTTAACTTCGTCCACGAGCTGCGAAGAGTCGTCGAACGTTGCAAGCGTAAACCCGTATTTGTCTTTGATGGAATCGGCAAAAGTGGCTCCTTCTGTGCCGACTTTGACCGCTACACGCTTGCCGCGCAGATCTTCGTAACTCTTGATCGTATCATTGTCCGCGGCAACGCCCATCATTGGGCCCGCTTCGAAATAAGGATCGGAGAAATCGAAGGTTTGTTTCCGCTCGTCCGTAATGCTCATACCGGCGATCACGCCGTCCACATTGCCGGATTGCAGCGCTTGAAGCGCCGCATTGAAGCCAAGCGACTTAATCTCGACCTTAAAGCCCTGATCTTCGGCAATCGCGTTGATCAAGTCCATATCGATCCCGACAAAATCGCCATTTGCGTCTTGATATTCAAAAGGCGCAAACGTTGTATCGGTTCCGATCACATACGTTTTATTCGCGTCCGCGGCATGAGCCGACGGCACCAAACTTCCCATGAATGAGAAAAAGAACACAAGTAAAACCAAAAACCCCGTCATTTTTTTCTGTATACGCATATGTTCCTCCAGTCACTGTGCCCGGTTTTTGAATTTTTAATTCATTTTACATGACCTGTGAACTATTGACCATGCCTCTGCACGAAAAAAATTAATAAATCCCGCAAAAATGCTGACCGGAGAAGGGATCCTGCCTAACCTGACATGTTATGTAACTTGGATAAAAAACGTTCTCTGCTGTGAAACCTCCTGCTTGCTTTTTACCCGATTTTCGAAGGAATGATCGTGGCATTTTGACGCTCGAGCGCAAAGTCATTGAATTCCCCAGCACTTGTTGGCCGAGAGCCTGCTCGTTTGTCCGATCCGAATGACCGATTCCGTTGAAGGATATACATCGCGGCTGGAAATCAGTCCGTATTTTCGCCGCTCAAAAACCGTTTGAACCATTTAAATTTTACATAATTAAATGACGAAAAATATTTTTCTCCAAAGCATTGTAATCCGCATATCTTCTTACTATAATATACTTATGTGTTTTTAATAAACGTTTAGCACCTATTTTGAGGAGGAACTTCCCTTATGACTAACGCCAAATTCGCGAAACTGTTCGACAGCGTCGAACTGCACGACGGCATCAAACTGCAGAACCGCATTGTACTCGCTCCGATGACGCATTCTTCGTCCAACCCGGACCTGAGCGTTTCCGACGCCGAACTGAGCTACTACGAGCGCCGCACGAACAAGCTGGGACTGGCCGTGACCGCAGTGGCCCACGTGATGCCGGGCGGCATCGGCTTCCAGAATCAATTCGCCGCTTTTGGTGAATCGAATCTGCCGGGCCTGACCAAACTTGCCTCCACATTGAAAAAAGGCGGAGCCAAATCCGTTCTGCAAATCTTCCACGCTGGTATTCAGGGACCCCGCGCACTCGTGCCTGAAGGCGACGTTGTCGGACCGAGCGAAATCGAACTGAAAGATGGTTCGAAATCCCGTGAACTGACAAACGAAGAGATCGAATCGATCGTCCTGGACTTCGGCCGTGCAACCGAGATTGCGATCCGTGCAGGATTCGACGGCGTGGAAATCCACGGCGCCAACGGCTACCTGATCCAGCAGTTCTTCTCCGGTTGGTCGAACCGCCGCGAAGACAAATGGGGCGGAAGCGTTGAAGATCGCCTGACGTTCCCGCTGGCCGTTGTCGACGAAGTGCAGCGCGCTGTCGCTGCCGCAACCAAAGAACCTTTCATCGTCGGCTACCGCTTCTCGCCGGAAGAGCCGGAAGAAGAAGGCTTGACGATGGACCACACGTTCACGCTGCTTAAAGCGCTGGGCGGCAAGAACCTCAGCTACCTGCACGTATCGCTGATGGAGTATAACTCCAAGCCGCGCCGCGGCGGCGACCTGAACCGCACGCGCCTCGAGCAGATCGTCGAAGCCGCAGCCGGCACGCCGGTAATCGGAGTCGGATCGATCCATACGCCGGAGCAGGCTGTGGAAGCGATCGAGCTGGGCGCCGCTATGGTCGCTCTCGGCCGCGAATTGATCGTCGAGCCGGATTGGGTACAGAAAGTCGAAGCCGGCCAGGAAGCCGACATCGCGGTAACCCTTACCGCTGCCGATCAGGATCGTCTGGTCGTTCCGGACAACCTCTGGGGCATGATCATCGGCCTGCCGGGCTGGTTCCCAGTCGTCGAAGCCGAAACCGCCGAGTAATCCAATCCCCGATGCACCAAGCCCGACATATAAGGGCGCACGAGCAGTAGGCGAACAGAGGACGCCCGGAACCGACTGACGAGCCGGATCCGCAAAACGTCCGCGCCGCGTGCCGCCGTTCATATATAGCAAGCTTAGCGAATGACCTCGTTTCTGCCGATCGGCAGGAACGAGGTTATTTTTTGCGGTTTCCTACAGATTTTGGAATTTATTTTCGCAATTCCGGCGTTTATCCTCCCTTTTTCTCATTGATTTCATATAAAAAATCCCATACCGTTAACATCATCGGAACGATGATGCGCCGACGGACTTGCTATTAGGTAACCGTGGCTCGTTTTGATGGAAAGGAAGGCTTTTCTTGAATATATTATTTTACAACGATTCGCAAGATCAGCTGTTCCATATCAGCCCGCGCCAGCGGCGCGTTGCCCTTGTATTGGCTTTAATCATGGCCTTCCTCACTGCGGCCGCTTTATTGTTCGCGGGTACGAAACTGCCGGTCATGTCCGCTTTCTTCCCTGTGCTTGGAGCTTGGGGAGTGATGGGCGATATTTTGACTTCATTTATTCTGTTCAACCAATTCCGGTCTTCGCGCATTCTTCCGCTGCTGCTGCTGGCCTGTACCTTTTTGCTTACCGGAATGATCAGCCTGTTCTATCTGCTGTCGCTGACCGGTATGCTGCCTCTGTCGGGCCTTTTCGCTTCCGGATCGCAGACGGCGTCCTGGTTGTGGTGTTTCTGGCACCTGTGCTTCCCTTTGGGCATTCTCTTGTTCATCGGATCGCTTCATTTCAATAAAAAGATCATCGACCGCCGGCTGCTCCCCCGCTACCTGTTTATCGGAACCGCGGCGGTGCTGCTGGTCGGAGCGCTGCTGCTGGCCTTGGCTACCGCCGGACAGAGCTTTCTGCCGGTTCTGATCGAAGACAACAATTACCACAAAATGATCGAATCGGGGATCGGGCCTGCAATCTGGGCGTTTTGCGCGCTTGCTTTTGTCTGCTCGGTATTTCCGTACAAAAAACGCGGCGTGCTGCGGGTATGGCTCAGCGTCGCCGTATTCGCTTTTCTGCTGGGCATCACGTTGAGCCTTGCAGCCGGAGAACGCTACACGCTGGGCTGGTACGGCGCACGCATCGATTCCCTGATCGCCTCGACGGTGGTGCTTCTGGCTATCGTCAGCGAAGTGAACAAATTATTCGTCCGGCTGAGCCGCCAGCATGAAGAACTCGAAGAATCTAAGCAGGCTTTGGAAGCGGCGAACGAACAGCTCAAAGAAATGTCGGGCATCGACAGTCTGACCCGGATCTCTAACCGGCGCAAGTTCGACGATGTGCTCAAGCAGGAATTGAATGCACCCCAGCGGGCAAAAGAACATCTGTCCCTGCTGATGATCGATATCGATTTCTTCAAGTCGTACAACGACCATTACGGCCATCTGGGCGGAGACATGGTGCTGCGAAGCGTAGCGCCGCGCCTGGAAGCGGAAGCGCTCGCCCACTTCGGCTTCACTGCCCGCTACGGCGGCGAAGAATTCGCGATCATCCTGCCCGGACACAGCGAACTTGAAGCGCAGCAGATTGCGGAGCTTATGCTGGAGAGCGTCCGTTCCCTGGCGATTCCGCATCAGTATTCGGAGGTCGCCGACCAGATCACGATCAGTATCGGCGGCTGCACGCTTCGCCCGGGCGAGAAGTCGAATGCGCACGACTTTATCGGACGCGCCGACGAAGTGCTGTACCGGGCGAAGCACGAAGGCCGCTCGCGATTCGTATTCGCCAACTCGGCGCGCGATTCGTGTCTGCAGCCGTTCCAAACGACGTCCCAATAGTCGGTCCGAACGTAAAAAGCAGCTCCAGCCCGCCTTGTTCCGATCGGAACAAAGTGGGCCTGGAGCTGCTTTTTTGGGATGGGGTCGGATAAGCCAATCCGCTGCCCAGCCCGAATGCCGCTTCGGACGGCTAGCGTCCCAATACGGCGCTTGCATGGGGCGGCAGAATCAGCCGCTCCCCCGCCGGGTCGAGTCCGGCGGCGGGGTCCGTCGCGCGCAGCAGACGGCCGAATTCGGCTTCGCCGCCGGGAGCTGCCGGCGCCGCTTCCGCCGGACGGGATACGGCGAGTTCCAGCGGCTCGCCGGACAGGTTGTGCAGCACGAGCACGCGCTGCCCCTTCGAAGTGCGAATCCAGCCGGCGGCCCGGTCGTCGCCGGGGTCGTACGCTTCGAGGGCGCCGCTGCCAAGCGCGGGAATCTCATCGCGCCAGCGGATCAGCGTCCGGTAGCGCGAGAGCAGCGAATCGGGATCGCCGGTCTGGGCGGCGACCGTGGCGGCGCCTGCGTCCGGGCCGGTCGGCTTGGCGGCGGCCGAAGACCCGGCTGCGCCGCCGGATGTGCCCGAGCCGGAACGGGAATCCGCCGCTTTTGCATTGGCAATCAGCGGCTCCCAGGTCGTCTGCCCCGGATCTTCGCCGGGCGCCGCCCAGAGCATCGGTTCGCGGATCTGTTCGTCGGGCTTGGCCCCGAGCATGCCGATCTCTTCGCCGTAGTAGATAAACGGATTGCCCGGCAGCGTCAGCAGCATGGCCGCCGCCGTCTTCATGGCATCGAGGCGGCCGCCGAGCTGCGTCATCACCCGATCCTGATCGTGATTCGTCAGGAAGCCCGCATCGACGAACTGTCCGCCTGAGGCTTCGCCGAACAGCCGGTAGTAATCCGGCAGACGGCTGAATGCACTGCCGGCGTGCCCGCTTTTGGCCGCGCCGACCAACCCTTCGGCCAGCCCAAAGTTGAAGCCGGAATCGAAGGCGTTGTCGAGATACGGCGCGACCGCCGCTGGGGAATTCTCCCAGATCTCGCCGACCAGATACACATCGGGATTCGAAGCTTGCAAAGCGCTGCGGAATTCCTGCCACCACTGTACATTTTTCTTCGTCGTCTCCGGGCCGCGGTCTTCGGTCCGGTCTTCGTAGATATGCTTGGCGGCATCCAGACGGAACCCGTCCAGCCCGAGATCGAGCCAGCGGCGGCCGATCCGGATCATCTCCGCACGCACTTCCGGATTATCGAAGTTCAGATCGGGCATCTCGCCCCAGAACGTGCCCATATAATGGCTGCCGTTCTTGGCATGCCACGGGCTGCCGCTGCCGGCCGCGCTTTGCCCCGACGGTTCGATCCCCGCATCTTCGGCCCACACATACCAGTCCCGATGCGCTGCCCCGGGGCCCGACGCGGAATCTTTGAACCAGGGATGGCCGCTGCCGGTGTGGTTCACGACCAGATCCATAATGACCTTGATCCCGCGTTTGTGGGCTTCGTCCACCAATCTCTGCAGGTCGGCTTCCGTGCCGTAATCCGGGTTCACCCGGTCGTAATCCGTCACATCGTAGCCGTGATAGCTCGGCGATTCGAGAATCGGCATCAGCCAGATGCCGCCGATCCCCAGGTCGTCGCTGGTCGACGGATCGCCGTCGTTCAGATCATCCAGCTTCTCCGTCACCCCGTTCAGATCGCCGATTCCGTCGCCGTCCGAATCATAGAACGAGCGGACGAAGATCTCGTAATAGACCGTCCCCGGCTGCTCGTCGGGCTCGGCCGAGACGGTCTTCGCTTCGCCGGCCGAACTGCCCGCAGCACCGCCTGAAGCTGCTGCACCGCCGGGCTTCGCAGATTCGCTTCCCGCAGCCGGAGCGGATACGCCGGCTTCCGCCCCGTTCCCGCTTGGCTGCGAAGTCCCGCCGCCCGAGCAGCCGGCGGCCAGCGAAGCCAGCAGCAGCGCCGCGGCGAACGCGGGCAGCGGCCGGATTTTCATCCATGCCCCGCCGGGCGCAGCCGCAGCCTTGAGCCCGGCTTTGGCCGCGCGGCTCCCTCGTCGAACGTTTCGCCGGATAAGCTCCGCCGCCTCTTCGTGTTTTCTTTGGCCCAATCGGAATCTTCTCATCCTTTGGTCGCTCCGGCCGTCAGCCCCTGCACCAGGAAACGCTGCAGGAACATGTACAGAATCGTAATCGGAATCGCCACCAGCACCGAACCGGCCGCGAACAGCGTGAATTCGGTACTCGAATAGGTGTTGACCATCTCGTAGAGCCCGACGGCAAGCGTCCAATTCTCGCGCGAACGCAGGATCAGCCGGGCGAAGATAAAGTCGACCCAGGCTCCCGTAAACGTGGTCAGCGCGATATACGTAATGATCGGACGGGACAGCGGCAGAATGATCGCGGTAAAGATCTTCCAGTGCCCCGCTCCGTCCAGCAGCGCCGATTCTTCGAGCGCGCGCGGAATGGTATCGAAAAACCCTTTGGCCACGAACATCCCGAGCGCCGCTCCCGCCGTGTACACCAGCACCAGAGCCCACGGAGAATCGAGCAGATTGAGCTGCAGCAGCATCAGATAGATGGCGATCATGCTCATGAAGCCCGGGAACATGCCGAGGATCAGCACCGTCGTCATCGCCGTCTGCCGGCCTTTGAACCGGAAGCGCGACATGGCGTACGCCGTCAGCACCTGGATGATCGTGCCCAGCACCATACTGGTGACGGCGATCTTCAGCGTGTTCCAGTACCAGCTGAGGTAAGGCAGGTCTTTGTCGCTGTGGCCGAGGAACAGGTCTTTGTAATGCTGCAGCGTCAGTTCTCTCGGGATAAACGTTTCGCTGTACAGCGAGTCGCCGGCTTTGAACGAGGACATGACGATCCAGATCGCCGGGTAGATCGACGCAATCGCGATCAAGACGAGCAGGATATAGCTGAGTGTAAGCTTGAGACTTCGTTTGCTCTTCATTGGATCATGTCCTCCTCTTTGAACGACCGGCTTCTCCGATAGTTGTAAATCGAGAACGAGGCAATAATGATGAAAATGATGATGCCGACCGCCGAAGCGAAGTTATAGCGCTGATTGTCGAGGGTCAGCTTGTACAGCCACGTCACCAGCAGATCGGTACTGCCCGCAAACGAATATTCGCCGTTGGCCGGCTGTCCGCCCGTAAGCAGGTAAATGACGTTGAAGTTGTTGATATTGCCCGCAAACTGCATAATCAATACCGGCGTCGTCTGGAACAGCACGAACGGCAGCGTAATCGCGCGGAACTTGCGGAACGAAGAAGCCCCGTCGATATCGGCCGCTTCGTACAGGTCTTTCGGAATCGAAGTCAATACGCCGAGTACCAGAATCATCGAGACCGGTATCCCGATCCACATATTGACCATAAGTACGGTCACTTTGGCCCAGAACGGATCGTTCAGCCACGGCAGGCCGCCGAGACCCATCCAGCGCAAATACTGGTTGATCGGTCCGAACTGGTCGTTGAGCAGATTCTTCATGACCAGCAGGGAAATGAACTGCGGGATGGCATAAGGAATAATGAACACGGTGCGCCAGAACGCTTTGAAGCGGATGCCGTGCTGTTCGATCAGCAGCGCCACGAAAATGCCGCCGAAGTAAGTGGTGACCGTAGCCAGAATCGCCCAGATCACGGTCCAGGTCAGCACGCCGTAGAACGTACGGCTCCAAGATTTGAGCGTCAGCAGATTCTTGAACGTATCGAATCCGACCCAATCGACGAGGTTCTTCGGCGGGATATGGTCCGGCGCCGCGTAGTTCGTGAACGCGATCAGGATCATGAACAAGATCGGAAGCACGGTGAAAAAGAGAACGCCGACCGTAGGCAGCGACAGCAGGACGTACGGGAATCCTTTGTCCGAAGCGTACCGCAGCGTGCCGCGGAAGTTCGGCGCTTCGCGGCCTTCTTCCCGCAGACGGCCCACCGTATAGGCGTCGCGGACGTTCAATACATAAAATACGGCGAACAGGGCCACGAACAAGAAAGCGACCAATCCGTAAATCATGATAAAAATCGAGTGGTCGCCCGGCACGTTCTGGTAGAGCCGTCCGACTTTCTCCATACGCGTGGGCGTATCGCCGAGCGTAATCAATCCGGTAAGGTTCTGTATCAGCCGAGTCGCGATAAAGAATACGCCCAGCACTTCCGCCAGCAGAAACAGCGCGGCTTTGACAAACTGCCGGTTGTACAATTGGCCGAGACCCATGCCGAGCACGGACAGCCAGGCTGCCGTCCTGGCGCTGCCGGGCGGTTTGCGAAGAGCCGCCATTTTCGCTTTTTCCATCTCTGTTTCCCTTCCTTTCCCTCTCCAAAATCCGTCAGACCACGGCGCGCCCGCCCGAGGCGGACGCGCCGTGGCCTTCGGACCGGTGCGTCAAACGTATTATTGTCCCGTCGTGATATTGCTCTCCATCTGGCTCACCATATTGTCCATGGCGGCTTTGGGATCTTTACCGTCGTTCCAGATCGTGGAGATCGCCGCTTCCATCGGCGACCAGTACTGCGCGATCGCCGGAATGGACGGCATCGGCACGGACTTCTCAAACTGCTGCAGGAAAACGGTAGAGATCGGATCGTTCTTCACCACATCGGAAGCCGACGCTTCTTTGTTGGAAGGGAGTGCGCCCGTCATTTCGAAGTTCTTCTGCTGGCTGTCCGCCGACGAAGCGAAGCGGGCCCACAGCTTGGCCGCGTTCGGATACTTCGTATAAGCGCTCACATAATAGGCTTTGATACCGGAGAACGGCGTCATGTCTTTGCCGTTCGGCAGTTTCGGATACAGGCTAACCGCGAGGTTGGGCGTCGATTCTTTGAGGGAAGCCACATCCCACGGGCCGCTGACGTTCATGACCAGCTTGTCGTCGCCGAAGAGCGATTTTTTGATGTCCCCGTTGATATCCGAAGTCTTGAGCGGCAGAATGTCGTGCAGACTCTGGATGAATGTCGCCGCTTCGATACCCTGCTCGTTGTTCAGCCCGATATCGGTCGGATCGGTTCCGTCCTGGCCGAAGATGTACGAACCGTAGCCGCCGAAGAACGGGAAAGCGTAGTAGCCGTTAGCCACTTCCCACATGATTGCGTACTTGTTTGCGGCCTGGTCGTTGTACGTTTCCGCGAATTTCTTCACGCCGTCCCAATCGGCCGGCACTTCATCGATCAGGTCTTTGTTGTAGAAGACCGCTGTCGTCTCGACCGACTTCGGATACCCGTACAGAATGCCGTCGTACGTCAGCGCGTTGACCGCAAGTTCGCTGTTGTCCGCACGGGTCTCTTCTTCAAACCAGTCGTTCGGCATCAGAATCCCGGCCGCTTGGCCTTGTCCCACCTGGTCATGCAGACCGGTGAAGACGTCTGCTCCCACGCCTGCGGGACCGTCGGTCACCATCTGGCTCATAGCTTTGTCGGCGCCCAGCTCGCTGAATTCGATCTTCACGCCGAATTCTTTCTCGAATGCCTCCGCCCGGTCTTCGATGAATTCTTTCTGGTCGCCGCTGTCCCAAACTTTGAGCACCGCGCCTTCTTCCGGGAGCAGTTCTTCCTCGCCTGCCGGCTGAGCTGCCGGGTCTGCGGTTCCTTCCTGCCCTGTCGCAGCCGTTCCTTTTGGCTCCGAAGACGTTCCTCCTGTCGTCGAAGCTCCTCCTCCGCATGCCGTCACCATCAGAACCAGAATCAGTCCGACGATCCATAACCCCCATTTTTGCGTACCCTTCATCGCTGCTGCCACCTTTCGTTATGGTTCGGCGCCGTAGCGCCCTGCCTGTCCGCCGGCCGACCTTGACCTCTGAAGAAGAACATGTAGTGCAAACGTTTGTATCATAAAGCGCGATCCGTCCTGCTCATTTCGTTATGTATGCGGACCTTTTCCCGTTTTATGCCTGCTTTCGCCTGCTTATGTTCTTCTTTTCGAGCTGCGCAGCTTCCACAAATTTGAATTAAGCGCTTTATTACTTACACATCATAGCTTAACTTTCTACTTTGTTAAAACGTTTGCACAAACCATATTCTTTCTGTTTGCCCGCTTTCTTTGTATCTAGCTTGTTCAAACGCTTTTATTCTTCGTTTTTCTGGCTTTTTCGAATCCTGCTATGGAAATACTTCAATTTACTGAAAATGCGGAGGAACGCTGTTTGGATTCCCGGACTTCCGCGCCCGGAATTTGAAAATGTGCATTTACAAGGCTTGGCGTTTGAATTAACATGAAGACGCGTACAAAGCATTCTCTGACCCGGAAAAGCGCGGAAGCGTCACGAACAAGGAGGCTTCTTAATGTCCGTTACCATCAAGGACGTCGCCAGGAAAGCGGACGTTTCGCCGTCCACCGTGTCCCGGGTCCTCTCCAATCATCCGCGCATCAGTGCCGCAACTGCGCGCAAGGTGCGGGAGATCATGGAGGAAATGGGCTATCATCCGAACTTGATGGCGAAAAGTCTCGTTTCCAAAACGACCAAAAGTATTTGCGTCATTCTGCCCAAACCGGCGGAAGAGCTGTTCTTGAATCTGTTCTTCATGGAATTGATCCGAGGGATCGTGGCCCAGGCGGCGCGTTCCGGTTACGACGTACTGATCAGCTCGGGAGCCAGCGAAGCGGAAGAAGTCGAAGCCGTCGCACGGCTTGTGAACGGCCGCCGCGTCGATGGTGCCGTGCTTCTCTATTCGCGCAAAGACGACCCGGTCGTCGAATTCCTCAAGCAGCGCGAATTCCCGTTCGTACTGGTCGGCCGCAGCGAGCGCTATCCCGATATTCTGTCGGTGGATACCGACAACGTGCAGGCCGCTTACGACGCGGCGCGCCATCTGATTTCGCTCGGCCACGAGCGGATCGGCTTTGTCGGCGGACCTCCGAATATGGTCGTCTCGATGGACCGGATGCAGGGCTACCGCAGAGCGCTTGAGGAAGCCGGCCTGCCGCTGCGCGAAGACTGGATCGTCGAAGGCGAATTCCTGCAGGACAGCGGCTACCGCGCCATGTCCATGCTCATGAGTCTGCCCGAACGGCCGAGCGGCATGCTGGTCGTCGACGACTTTGTTACGTTCGGCGTGATCCGGGGGCTGAACGAACTCGGCTACCGGATTCCGCAGGATCTGAGCATCGTCAGCTTCAACAATCTGGCGCTGGCCGAACTGTCGAGCCCGCCGATCAGCAGCGTCGATATCGGCAGCTACCATCTGGGCTATACGGCTTCCCAGACTCTTATCCGTGCGGTGGAGACGCCGCGCGAAGAACAGACAAGCGTCCGGCATATTATTCCCCATCGCCTGATCGTGCGCGAATCTTCGCTGTTCGCGCCGGTCCGCAAAGCTTGAAACGGCTGTTCGTCCGGCCGGGAAACGGAGCTTGCCGTCTTGGCGGCTTCGTCTCCCGGTTGGACTTTATCTTATAGTTCAAACGTTTGCACAAAAGCGGAAGCCTGCCGGCAGCAGAGCTTTTCCTTCTCTGCCGCCGTACGTCTCCGCCATTATCCCACTCGACAAGGAGAGATCCAGCATGAAACCGTACCTCAAAGTCAACGCATGGCGCATTATCGAAGAAGGTTTCGACCCGACCCTGAACGAGGTTTCCGAGAGCGTCTTCAGTATCGGCAACGGATATATGGGACAGCGGGCGAATTTCGAGGAGCAGTATGGCGGGCCTTCCCTGCAGGGCAGCTATATGGCGGGCGTCTATTATCCGGACAAGACGCGGGTCGGCTGGTGGAAAAACGGCTATCCCGAGTATTTTGCCAAAGTGCTGAATTCCGTCAACTGGATCGGGATCGACGTGGAAATCGACGGCGAGCCGCTCGATCTGTCTACCGCTTCGGCGGAAGATTTCGTGCGCACGCTGGATATGCACGAAGGCACGCTGAGCCGCTCGTTCACGGCCGTTCTTCCGAGCGGCAAAAAAGTGCGCGTCGAGTCGCTGCGTTTCGTAAGCGTGCCTTACAAAGAAATCGGCGCGATCCGCTACTCGGTCACTCCGCTGGATGAACCGGCGCAGCTCAAACTGACCCCGTATCTCGATGCGGATGTGGCGAACAAAGACTCCAATTACGAAGAAAAATTCTGGGATACGATCTCGCAGCATGCGGCTGTCGATCACGCAAGCGTCGAAGTCCGCACCAAAAAGCTCGACTTCCGCGTCGCTTCCCATATGGTGTACGAGTTGGCGGCGAGCGGCGACCCGAATCAAGAGTTCCACGTGGAAGCGGAAACGCATAAACGGGACAAGTTCGCGGGACTGTCTCTGTCGCTGCGGGCCGAAGCGGACCAGACGATCACGCTCAGCAAATACGTCGCCAACGTCACTTCGCGCGATTACGAGCCCGAAGCGCTGGGCGATACGGCGCGGCAGCTGGCGAACGAAGCGCTCGAACTCGGCTTCGATGCCCTGCTGGAAGCGCAGCGCGCAGCCTGGGCGGAGAAATGGCGCGACGGCGATATTGTCATCGAAGGCGACGAGAAAGCGCAGCAGGCGATCCGGTTCAATATTTTCCAGCTGCATCAGACGTACACGGGCGAAGACGACCGGCTGAACATCGGACCCAAAGGCTTCACGGGCGAGAAATACGGCGGCAGCACCTACTGGGACACCGAAGCGTACTGCCTGCCCTTCTATCTCAGCACCGCCGATCAGAACGTCGCGCGCAACCTGCTGATCTACCGCTACAAGCATCTGGAAAAAGCGAAAGAGAATGCCGCCAAGCTCGGTTTCTCCAAAGGCGCCCTGTATCCGATGGTGACGATGAACGGCGAAGAATGCCACAACGAGTGGGAGATCACGTTCGAGGAGATCCACCGCAACGGCGCGATCGCCTATGCGATCTACAACTATGTCGAATACACGGGCGACAGCACCTATCTCGGCGAATACGGCTTCGAAGTGCTGGCCGAACTGTCGCGCTTCTGGGAAGAACGGGTCAACTACTCGGAACACCGCGGCGCTTACCTGATCCTCGGCGTTACCGGTCCGAACGAATACGAGAACAACGTCAGCAACAACTGGTACACGAACCGGATGGCGGCCTGGACGCTGGAATATACGCTGGAAGTGGCGGCCCTGCTGCAAAAAGAACAGCCGGAAGCCTTCGCCGCCGTAGCGGAGCGGATTGGCCTGCAGGAGGAAGAAACGTCGAAATGGGCGGATATCTCGGCACGCATGCTGCTGGCGGAAGATCCGGGTACGGGCGTCTTCCTGCAGCAGGACGGCTTCCTGGACAAAGACATTCTGCCGGTGGCCAAGCTTGATCCCGTCCACCTGCCGCTTAACCAGAAGTGGTCGTGGGACCGCATTCTGCGTTCGTGCTACATCAAACAGGCGGACGTGCTGCAGGGATTGTTCTTCCTCGGCGACCGCTACGATCTGGAGACGAAGCGCCGCAACTTCGAATTTTATGAACCGATTACGGTACACGAGTCCTCGCTGTCGCCGTGCGTGCACGCGATTCTGGCGAGCGAACTGGGCTATACGGAAAAAGCGTACGACATGTATCTGCGCACTTCGAGACTCGATCTCGACAACTACAACAACGACACCGAAGACGGCTGCCATACGACTAGTATGGCCGGCACGTGGATGTCCGTCGTACACGGCTTCGGCGGTCTGCGCGTCCGCGGCGGACGCCTGATCCTGAATCCGTTCAGTCCGGACAGCTGGACATCGCTGTCGTTCAAAGTCGGTTTCCGCGGCGCAAGGCTGCAGGTCACCGTGGCCGGCGGCAGCACAACCGTCCACAACGAAGGCCCGGGCGCGGCTTCGCTGACGCTCTACGGACGCGAGGTCGAACTCGCGGCAGGCGACAGCGTGTCGGGCGAGCACGACCCGCATGACGGCGCGCCGGAAGCGGAAGCCGGTACGGCTGCGCTGGAGTAGAGCGGAGCGTGAGAGCGACCGCGTAGCTCTGGGCTCTGGGCACAGCGCACAGCAATCCGCGGCGAAGCGGCGTTAGAGCCGGGCTCTGGGCGCAGCGGCGCGAGCGCCGGGATGGTGCTGCGCAGCACGCGGCGAATAGACCGCATCGAAGATCCGGCCGCAACGTGTCGAGAAAGTCTGATTGCGAGAGAGGCGAGGAGGCGGAGGGGGAAATTCAGTGTAGGAACGATAGTGTTCGCCTTTGAAATCGAGAAAATTCCGCTAAAATCCAATCCTTTTTCCCGATTTCAACACGCGACCTAAAGCCTTTCGGAGAAAGGCACATCGGAAGCATACGCTAACGAATTTCTCCCGCAGCCGACGAGCTTACTAAACGAATAGGACTTTCTCGACAGCCTGGGCGCCTTCTTTTTATAAGAAGGCGCCCTTTTCATGTCAATGGATCGGCGAACGCGCAGCCGCTCCAAATCCCCCTTTCCCCCGTCCGCCAACCGCCGTCGTCCCTCCTTCGGCTTCGGCTTCGGCTTCGGCTTCGGCTTCGGCTTCGGCTAACGGATTGTATGTCCGTTAGAGCGCCGAATCCAGCCTTTCCCGAACTTTAACGGATCGTATATCCCTTAGCCGCCTTCAGGTGTTCGTTTTCCGCCGAATTCAAGCCGAATTTCGTTCTAAGCGTCACCTGGATCCGTTAGAATTTCCAAATCGCTTATTATCCTCGCTAAGCGTCATCTGGATCCGTTAGAATTCTTCACGCTGCCGGAGTCGCCTGGTTTTGCATGTTTTGCTCGTTTTACTGGTTTTGCCGGCTTGGGCCTCGCCTTCTCCATTCCCGCTTGCTCACCGCCTCGAAGGTTCCGTTTGTTGGGAACGCTTCCGTCTGCCGCCGCTCCCCGGACAGCGTCCGGATCGCCGCCGAAGGTCCATTCCGCCAACCGGTAAGTCCGGTATCGCTGCTTGTCGTTGGTGACCACTAGGCTATTGCACGCAGCCAGTCTATGCAGGATCGCACGAGCATGCCGATCCGTCACCCGAAGATGGGCGGCCAGTTCTCCCGCGCTGAACGGAGCAAGCAGCCTGCGGGCATACCTCAGCGTCTCTTCTTCCAGCCAATTCAACCCGTCCGACACCGGATCGAACGACAGAAACCGACCGACGAAAGCCAGTACCAACTGCCGGCAGCGTTCCGGCTCCTCCCGGATCGACAGATAAGCCACAGGCAGCAGTGTCCAACCGCCTAGCCCGAGCAGGCTGTGACGCCAGCACAAATCTTTGAAGCGTCTCGTATCCAGATCGCGGGCATGCGAACCGTAACCCTGGATTTCGACAGCTCCTTTGGCGCCGCCGGGGCAGTAGGCCAGATCGATATACCGATAGCCGCCGTGGTAATCGCGCACCTCCCATTCCGCATACAGATCGTCCAGATTGCCCACTGCCGGGAACCAGATCTGCCGCAGAAATTCGATCGTCCCGTGTCCCAGCCCCTCTTCCAGCCGTTCACGACGACGCACGCTTTCTTCTTGTGCCAGCTGCTCTGTCAGCCATCGTTCATAACTCCCTTCGAAATCGGCCGTCATGATCTTCACCCCTTTCCATTTTGAAAAAAACACGCAAAAAAGCCGCCCCGATACTCTCGTATCGAAGCGGCGCGTTCTTCGCGTCCGTCCTTCTGAATCCAGTGTACTCCTCAAGCATAAAGACATACAATCGAGCTTTTAACACGAAATATCCATATTTACCCATTAAGTCCATATCCTATTTTAATAAGCCAAATGAAAGACATGAAAAAACTTGAACGTTTTCATCCGAAAACTGATTGATTGGCTTCCGGGTGGAGTAATAATGGATTGAAATTCTTTTGTCCGATAAAGGAAAAGCCTGCCGTTATTCGGCTTTGTCACTGGTTGATTCGGGACAAATTCCGGCATCTTTCCTTTGCCAATCCGAAGCGGGGTGCTTAAAATTTGATTAGAAGACGAGGTCTTGCAGACTGCAGTAAGGATTGCGGCGATTCGTCTACTCCCCGTTCCGGGGGAAATGATACCGTTTTCAAAAATGAGGGGTTGAAAAAGGAGGAATCCGCGTGGACAAACCGACCGGGCGACTGCTGCCGATCCTGAAGCGTCTTCTTGCTTCACGGGAAGGATTCGTTACGGTACGGGATCTGTCGGATGAATTGGACGTCAGCGAAAGAACGGTCAAACGCGAACTTCCCGGCGTGGAACATTGGCTCTCGGAAAGAGGCGCCGTCCTGATCCGTAAACCGGGAGCCGGGGTCAAGTTGGAAGCCGCGCAGCCGCAGCTCGACGCACTTATAGAAGAACTGAGCGCGGCAGGCCCGGCCAGGGATTACAGCAAGGATGAACGGCATTACTTCCTGATCAGCGAGCTTCTGCTCGCGGCCGAGCCTGTCAAATCGTACAGTTTTGCCTCACAATTCAAAGTTACCGAAAGTACGCTGAGCGCCGATCTGGATCGGGCGGAGCATTGGCTGGAACCGTTCGGCCTGCGTCTGATCCGCAAGCCGGGATACGGCGTCTACGTCGAAGGCAGCGAGAACGCGATCCGATCCGCCCTGATCCAACTGGTCTACGAAAGTGTCACCGAAGATCAGGTCGCCGGACTGCTGAGCGGATCGCCGGTCGATTCCGCGGCCGATCCGGCCAGAGTCCGCTCCCATATCCGCAGCCGGCTGCTGAACCTGATCGACGAAGGCGCAGCCGAACAGCTTCAGCGCATGGTCGAAGAGCTGGAACATAGTCTTGAGCTGAAGCTGACTGACAGCGCCTACATCGGCTTGGCGGTTCATCTGGCGCTGGCGATTCAGCGGATCCGTTCCGGACAGCGGATCGTCATCGAAGCGCGTATTCTCGAAGGTCTTCGGGGACTGCCCGAATTTGAGAAAGCGCGAAGGTTGGCGGGCCGCTTGGAAGAAATGCTGGGGATCGAGATTCCCGAAGACGAAGTGGGCTACATCACGATGCACCTGAAGGGCGCGGAGACGCGCCCGGGCAGCGACCGCGACAATTACTACGATTATGTTAGCTTCGATCTGGTCCGGCTCGCCCGCAACATGCTCAAAGCGGCGGAAGCGGAGTTCGGTTATGAACTCAAAGGGAGCAGCAAACTGTTTGCCGGATTCGTCCACCATCTCGGCCCGGCCGTCGAACGGCTCAGGTTGGGACTGGATATCCGCAATCCGCTGCTCCGGCAGATTCGCGAACAGTACGAAGACGTCTTCGCGATTGCCGCCAAATGTTCGAAACTTCTCGCCGACTACGTCGAACGCAGCGTGCCGGATTCGGAAGTGGGCTACATCGCCATGCATCTCGGAGCCATGAGCGAATACGCCCGAGCCGAACGTCCTTCTCCCAAAGTGCTGATTGCCTGCGCAAGCGGCATGGGCACTTCGGGACTGCTGATGGCCCGGGTACGCAAAGAGTTCCCTTCCTTTAATCTGATCGGTCTGGCTTCCGCTTCGGAAGCGGCGGAGAACGACGAAGCCGACTTTATCCTCTCGACGGTCGATGTCGAGACCGACATTCCCGTCGTGCGCGTATCCGTGCTGCTGTCTTTTCACGATGTCGAGAACATTCGGCGCTTCGTGAACGACGATCAGCGGCGATTCGTCAAGAAGAAGCCGCGGCACAATCTCCGGCACGATCTGGTCGGTACGCTCGAAGAGCACCGCCAGACGCTCGAAGGCATTCTCGATCTGATGAAGCATATCGATATTGCGGACGGTTTCTCCTCCCGGCATGTCGGCGAGCTGATCGCCGCCATCTCGGAACGCTTTACCGCAAATGCCGCCGATGCCGCCGTGCTCGAACGCGAACTGCACGAGCGCGAGCGTCTCGGCGAGACGGTGCTGTCGCAGGACGGATTGATCCTGCTGCACTGCCGCTCCGAAGTGATCGGCAGACTGACGCTCGGCATTTTCCGTTTCCCGGAAGGCATCGCCGCCGAATCGGAAGACAAACCGATCCGCCTCAAAGCGGCCCTGCTGCTGCTCGCCCCCAAAGCCAGCGGCAAGTCCTACCTCCAGGCGGCCGGGGAGATCAGCAAATCGCTGATCGACAAGCCCGGATTCGCCGCCCGGCTCGCTTCGGCCGAGCCGGAACAGCTCCGCAGCGAGATCGCGGACATGATGAGAGAGTTATACGCAAGAAAAATCGAACAATACACATTGGAGGTTGAACAATTATGAGCAGCGTATCGACGCCTGCAAAATCGGGCGGCGCAAGACAGGGCGTTCAAAAATTCGGACGTTTCCTGAGCGCGATGGTCATGCCGAATATCGGCGCCTTTATCGCCTGGGGCCTGATTACGGCCCTCTTTATCCCGACGGGATGGTGGCCGAACGAAAATTTGGGCTCGCTCGTAGGCCCAATGATTACTTATCTGCTGCCGCTCCTGATCGCTTACAGCGGCGGTAAAATGATCGCCGATCACCGAGGCGGCGTGCTTGGTGCGATCGCCGTAATGGGTGTAATTATCGGAGCTCCCGATACGCCGATGTTCCTCGGCGCCATGGCGATGGGTCCTCTCGCCGGTTGGGTCATCAAACAGTTTGACCGCGCCTTGGAAGGCAAGATTCCGGCCGGTTTCGAAATGCTGGTCAACAACTTCTCGGCCGGTATTATTGGTGCGGCTTTGGCAGTTGGCGGCTATTATGGCGTAGGCCCTCTGTTCGATGCCTTCACAAGTGTTCTTGAAACAGGCGTCCAGCAAATCGTAGATTGGGGACTTCTGCCGCTGGTATCGATTTTCGTCGAGCCGGGTAAAATTCTGTTCCTGAACAACGCGATCAACCATGGTATCTTCACTCCACTGGGTACCGATCAGGCACTGGAAGCGGGTAAATCGATCTTCTTCCTGCTTGAAGCTAACCCGGGACCGGGCCTTGGACTGCTGCTGGCGTACTGGGTATTTGCAAAAGGTTCCGTCAAGAGTTCCGCTCCGGGCGCGATCGTCATTCAGTTCCTGGGCGGTATTCACGAAATTTACTTCCCTTACGTTCTGATGAGACCTATTCTGATCTTGGCCGTTATCCTGGGCGGTATGGCCGGCGTGTTCACCTTCGTTCTGACCGGTGCGGGCCTTGGATCGGCCGCTTCGCCGGGCAGTATCTTCGCTCTGATGGCCGTTGCACCCAAAGGCGAACATCTGCCGGTACTCGCCGGTGTAGCCGTAGCCGCCATCGTATCGTTCCTGGTATCCGCAGTCTTCCTGCGTAACTACAAAGCGGATGATTCCGATCTGGACAAAGCACGCGATGCTTCGAAGTCGATGAAAGGCACAAATTCCGCAGCAGCCGGTGCCGGCACAACCGTACGCGTAAACGGCAAAGTCGAAAAAATCGTCTTCGCCTGCGACGCAGGCATGGGTTCGAGCGCCATGGGCGCGACTTCTTTCCGCAAAAAAGTCAAAGCAGCCGGACTCCCGATCAACGTGACCAACACCGCGATCGAGAACATTCCGAGTGATGCCGATATCGTCGTGACGCAGCAGAACCTGACCGACCGCGCCAGAGCGAAAGCTCCGAACGCACATCACGTTTCGATCGACAACTTTATCAACAATCCGGTCTACGAAGACCTGATCGAAGAACTCAAAGCTTCCCAGGCAGGCGGATCGCCGGCCGAACGCAACACGACGGCAACGGCGGATGCGCAGTGGGATATCGACAATGCGCTGGACAAAGCGGCTCCGGGCGCGGGTTCCACAGTCATGCATTCCGACATTCTGCGCAAAGAAAATATTCGCCTCGGTCTGCCGAGCGTCAGCAAGGAAGAAGCGATCCGCGAAGCGGGACGCTTGCTGTCCGCAGCCGGATACGTGAAACCGGGCTACGTAAACGCCATGATCGAACGCGAAGGCGTAGCTTCGACTTACATCGGCAACGGCGTTGCGATTCCTCACGGCGTAGGCACAGCCAAGAACGAGATCGAAAACTCCGGGATCGTGGTACTCCAGTATCCGAACGGCGTTGAATTCGAAGCCGGTACGGCTTACCTGGTCGTCGGCATCGCCGGCGCCCGCGGCGAGCATCTGAAGATTCTGACCAAGATCGCGGAAGCGATCGAAGACGAATCGACGGTACACCGTCTGGCCCAGACCAAAGACGTCAACGACGTGTACAACACGCTCAGCGTGCAGCCGGAGTAACTTTCGGTTAACCGACGATTCGTACCGCTTGCGTTCGTTACCGTTATCCTTTGTTATCGTTAGAGTCCAAAGCCGGCAGAGACCCCCTCTGTCGGCTTCGGCTTTGAGAACAGGACTATTTCAAATTCAAGCTTTTCGCCAAAGACGCGGCTGCGGGTTTGGCGCTTGGAATTCAGCATTGGGATTGGGAACCCCGATTTTTATTCAGCTTCCCCCTCCCCTTGCTCCTTCTTTTTTAGCCCCCTCCCGTTTCCTTTGGGAAGAAATGGTTTGATGTGTTTTGAAGTGTTGAACTCTTTTTAGAAAAAACTTTTTCCACATCCCGGGTTCGAATATTTCGACTGGAGCGACTTTTGGCTTTCCGTAGGAAAACAACCTGAGCGACAGGCGAAATATTCGAACCCCCCACACGGAGGTATCACCCATGACCAAAAAAGCGATTCAATTCGGAGCGGGAAATATCGGACGCGGCTTCATCGGAGCTCTGCTCGTCGAAGCCGGGTACGAACTCGTCTTTGCCGATGTCAACGAAGCCATGATCAACGAACTGAACGAAAAGCACGGCTATACGATCCAGATCCTCGATCTCGACAAGCGCGAGATTCCGGTGACCGGCGTGTCCGGCTGCCTGTCGAACAGCCCGGACATGTCCAAGCATATTGCCGAAGCCGAGATCATCACGACGGCCGTCGGCCCAAACGTGCTTAAATTCATTGCCGTCAACATTGCCGCAGGCCTCGAAGAACGCGTCAAATCCGGCGCGGGCGCGCTCAACATCATCGCCTGCGAGAACATGGTCGGGGCGAGTTCCCACCTCAAAGAGCAGGTCTACACGCATCTGTCCGACGATGCCAAAGCCTATGCGGACGAGCATGTCGGCTTCCCGAACTGTTCGGTCGACCGAATCGTGCCTCCGTTCAAAGGCAACAACCTGCTCGACGTAGGCGTGGAATCGTTCTTCGAATGGATCGTGGAAGAGCCGGCGTTTAAGGGCGGCGTGCCGACGATCGAAGGCATGAAGCTGACCGATACGCTGGTCGCTTACGTGCAGCGCAAGCTGTACACCCTGAACACGGGCCACGCGATCACCGCTTACCTCGGCTACCTCAAAGGACTGCCTACGGTCGACAAAGCGATCGAAGACGATTCTATCCGTGCGGTCGTGCGCGGCGCGATGGAAGAGAGCGGTGCGGCTCTGGTCAAAGAACACGGTTTTGACGCCGCCGAACATGCCAAATACATCGACAAGATCGAGAAACGCTTCCGCAATCCGTACCTCAACGACGATGTCAGCCGCGTGGGCCGCGAACCGCTGCGCAAGCTCGGACCGAACGACCGTCTGAGCGGCCCGGCGCGGATGGCGCTGAGCCTCGACCTGCCGATCGACAATCTGCTGACCGGTATCGCCGCCGCTCTGCATTACAACAACCCGGAAGACAAACAGTCTGTCGAACTTCAAGCTTCCATCGAGGAAAAAGGTCTGGAAGGCGCAATCGCCGAAGCGACCGGCTTCACCGAGGACAGCGGCGAGAATGCGAAGATCGCGGATGCTTACGAATCGCTGAAAAAGTAAATCGCTGGCAACAGGTTCGCTCTCCTATGCCGATGTCTGTGTTCGAGCTATGTTGGATAGTCCAATCCCATACATCCCTGGCACGGCAAAATAAACGTCAAAAACCCGGCTCTCGGAAGAGGCCGGGTTTTTGACGTTCAGACGGAGACGTTCAACGGATCGTTTTGCATTCTTCGATTTGTCGTCCACGATGTGCCTACTGAGGCAGTCGATCGATAACCCGCAGCCCGGCATACCAAGGATCGGCGGCTTCCCGTTCTTTTTTATTCAAAAGCCACGTTAATCACCGTAAGTTCCGACCGCGTACCCATCCGCATCGGAAGTCCCCAGAAGCCGTAGCCGGACGTCACGATCGAATCCATGTTACCTTTGCGCAGATAGCCCCAGTCGTTCTCGTAGATCCGGTTCGTGATAAAGTTCGCCGGGAAGATCTGGCCGCGGTGCGTATGGCCGGACACTTCAAGATCGATCCCCGCTTCCGCCGCCAGCTCTAGCTCGTACGGCTGATGGTCCAGCAGGACAAGCGGCGACGCCGGATCGGCCTGCGACGCAAGCTTCGCGACAGACAACCGGCTCGGGTCGG
The DNA here is from genome assembly GCF_013185195.1 of Saccharibacillus qingshengii. Classification (GTDB taxonomy): domain Bacteria; phylum Bacillota; class Bacilli; order Paenibacillales; family Paenibacillaceae; genus Saccharibacillus; species Saccharibacillus qingshengii. The sequence goes on along the minus strand of NZ_JAAZWC010000009.1, from coordinate 170,760 downwards.
TGCGGTCTTTGCGTCCGATCAGGGTGACCGGCAGATTCTCCGAAATCACCTCGTCGTACATGAGAGTCATCCCGCTTTCTTCCAGCGTATCGATCAGCTCCGTATCGCCCGCTTCCAAGCGATCATGATTGCCAAGCGACGCATAGACCGGAGCTTGGATCCCTTTTAGAATCTCGGGAATGCCCTGTTTGACGTACTGGACAATATCGTCGTCGACCAGATCGCCCGGGAACAGCACCAGATCAGGCGATTGTTCGTTGATCAGACGCACCATCCGCTTGGCATGCCCCGGTCCGGATAACGCACCGAAGTGCATATCCGCCGCCATGACGATCTTCATCGACTTGCGCCCGTCCAGCGCCGGCTTCGCAATCTTCACGTCGTACGTGAGCACGACCGGGCTGTAGGCGCTGAACACGCCAAACGCGCCCAGCAGCACCGTCAAGGCCAGCGCCGCAGCCGATACGGAGCGGGTCAACTTGCGCCGGTCGATCCGGGTGAAGATTCGGAGCAGCACAACCGTCAAGTTCGTCAGCGGCAGGACAAGCACCATCAGATAGGCGAAGATCAACCAAATGCCCGCCGCCCAATGTGCCCAGGCATATTCGCTGAATACGAACCGGAAAATCATCGACCAGGCCGCGATCAGCAGTCCCGCCGACAAGACGACCAGCCACCTCCGCCGAACGTCCGGTCGGAACGCCTTGATCCCTTTCCATAGATTCCAACCGATATACAAAAGAAACCCGTGGTACACGAGCAAAGAAATGACAATGCGAATAAACAAACCTTCAGGCTCCTCTCCAACTCCCGCCAAGCCGCAGATCCCATCATCCGCACTCATACGTTTTCTTCTATTATACGAAGCCGCCGACCTTGAAGTCGAGCCGCGACAAAAAGACTGCCTCCAAACCTATATCGGTATTGGAGCAGTCTTTTCTTTTTAAATTTTCCCACAAATAAGCTTAACGTTTTCTCTGCCCAGCGTCTCTCGGGTCGGCCAACGTCCGCTTCCGTTCTCCGGCAGGTTGCCGCCCGGCGCATCCGGTTAATAAAGAGAAGAAACGCCCCTTCCGCTCCTGTAGGCCCGCTGCGCTCCGATACGGCTTCGAAATGGCCTGCTGCATGGACAAAACGGAGGAATAAGCCGGATTACGGAGGATTACTGTAAAAACTATGTTAAAATCCTAGGTTGATTCCGTAAAAAGCCGTTTTTTTCGTGTTTTTCTTGTGTTTTTGCGATATTATTTGTATAATCCTTCTTGTTGATTTTTTAACCAGCGTTTATTTCTTGAAGGTCAAAACAAACGGAACACTATCTTTTCAAACGGACTAAGGGGGGACTTGATTTTGGGAAAAGCATTGATTATCGGTGCCGGCGGCGTAGCAAGCGTTGTCGTGCATAAGTGTGTCCAGAATCCTGACGTATTTGAGGAAATTTGTATCGCGAGTCGCACGCTGTCGAAGTGTGAAGCTTTGAAGACCAAGTTGGACGGAGGACGCACGAAGATTTCCGTTGCGCAGGTCGACGCCGACCGTACGGAAGAAGTCGTGGAGCTGATCAAAAGCTTCGGGCCGGATATCGTAATCAACGTGGCGCTCCCTTATCAGGATCTGACCATCATGGATGCCTGCCTGGAGACGGGCGTGCATTACCTCGACACGGCCAACTACGAGCCGCTCGACAATCCGAAATTCGAATATAAATGGCAGTGGGCGTACCGCGAGAAGTTCGAGAAAGCCGGCCTTACGGCAGTTCTAGGCAGCGGCTTCGACCCGGGCGTAACCGGCGTATTCAGCGCTTACGCACTGAAGCATTACTTCGACGAGATCCACCAGATCGATATCGTGGACGCCAATGCCGGCGATCACGGCTATCCGTTCGCGACCAACTTCAACCCGGAGATCAATATCCGCGAGATCACGGCGAAGGGCCGCTACTGGGAAAACGGAGAATGGATCGAGACCGAACCTCTGACGGAGAAAAAAGTCTACGACCTGCCGGAAATCGGACCGAAAGACATCTACCTTCTGTATCATGAAGAGCTGGAGTCGCTCGCCGAGAATATGCCGGGCCTCAAAAAGATCCGCTTCTGGATGACGTTCTCGCAAAACTACCTGAACCACCTGAAGGTACTCGAGAACGTGGGCATGACTTCGATCGAACCGATCGACTTCGAAGGCCAAAAAATCGCGCCGCTTCAGTTCCTGAAAGCCGTTCTGCCGGACCCGGCTTCGCTCGGACCGAGAACGAAAGGCAAAACGAACATCGGCTGCATTTTCCAGGGCACCAAAAACGGAGAACCGAAAACGTACTACGTCTACAACGTATGCGATCACGAAGAATGCTACCGCGAAGTGGGTTCCCAGGCGATCTCCTACACAACCGGCGTGCCGGCGATGATCGGTGCCATGATGGTCCTCAAAGGCCTCTGGAAAAAACCGGGCGTCTACAACGTGGAAGAGTTCGATCCGGACCCGTTCATGGAAGAACTGAACAAACAGGGCCTGCCGTGGGTCGAGGATTTCTCGCCGACGCTGCTGGACTAAAAGGGGCTTAAGAAAACATCATGACAGATATCGATTTCAGCGCCGTCCCTTCTCCCTGCTACGTCGTGGACGAGCGTCTGCTCACCAAGAACCTTGAACTGCTCGGCTCCGTGCAGGCACGTACCGGCGCCAAGATCCTGCTCGCCCAGAAAGGATTCTCCATGTTCGCGGAGTATCCCCTGGTCGGCAAGTATCTGGCGGGCGTCACGTCCAGCTCGCTGTTCGAAGCGCGTCTCGGCTACGAGAAAATGGGCAAGGAAGTGCACGTATACGCGCCGGCTTACGTCGATCGCGAGTTCGACGAACTGCTGAGCTATACCGATCACATCGTGTTCAACTCGTTTGCGCAGTGGCGCAAGTTCAAAGACAAAGTCCTGAACTACCCGGGCCGCAAGATCGAAGTAGGCCTGCGCATCAACCCGGAATATTCGGAGCTTGAAGTGCCGCTGTACGATCCGTGCTCGCCGTACTCCCGTATGGGCATTACGCTTGAGAACTTCGACGAGAGCGATCTGGAAGGCATCGACGGCCTGCATTTCCATACGATGTGCGAGCAGAACTCCGATACGCTGGAGAACACGCTCAAAGTCGTCGACGAGAAATTCGGACATGTCATCTCCAAGATGAAATGGCTGAACTTCGGCGGCGGCCACCATATCACGCGTCCCGACTACGACGTCGAGCGCCTGATCCGCTGCATCGAGTTCGCGCGCGATAAGTACGACGTGCAGGTCTACCTGGAGCCGGGCGAAGCGATCGCGCTGAACACCGGCTACCTGGTGGCGACCGTACTCGACACGATGAAGAACGGCATGGATATCGCCATTCTCGATACGTCGGCCGAGTGCCATATGCCGGACGTGCTGGCGATGCCGTACCGTCCGAGCATCGACGGCGCAGGCATGCCGGGCGAGAAAGCGATCACGTACCGTCTCGGCGGCATGACCTGCCTGGCCGGCGACGTGATCGGCGACTACTCGTTCGACCGTCCGCTCGAAATCGGCGACAAGCTGGTCTTCGGCGACATGGCACATTACACCATGGTCAAGAACCATATGTTCAACGGCGTGAACCTGCCTTCGATCGCTTCGTACAGCGACGAGGAAGGGATCAAGGTGATCCGCGAGTTCAAGTTCGAGGATTATAGTTCGCGGTTGTCTTAAGCACGGCGATTGGCGAAATGGAAAGACCGACACCCTTCGGGGATGTCGGTCTTTTTTGTGTGGTTTATTTTAGTTCGCGTCCAACCGTAATCACGTAGTCCATATCTTCCGTTATACGACCTTGCACTTTCTTGCTAACGATGCCGCCCTTTTGTACTGCGTCTAAAGGAAGCGCGATTGGGCGATTATAAGGGTCTATAGAGAATTGTCCATTCCGATAATGAAAGAGAGGTTGAATATCCGTCTTGCCAGCAGCAATCGCATGACCCGATACGTTCAGAGCGTTGATCGTCATGTAATTCCCTTCGACCGAATACGATTGAATGACCAGCGCCTGTTCATCTTTCACGACCGGACCGTCCATGAGCATAAAGTCTTCAAAAGGTTCCCCTGCGATGACACGCTCATCCGACAATACAAGCTGCTGCCCCTCTTGATCCCAACGCCACTTCAGATCGGTCGCATCAAGGAAGAAGCGGATCGGAAGAAACATCGCTTGGCTTTTCAAAATAGGCGTCGTATCCATTTCTACCGTCTTTCCATCGATTCGAGCCATTTTGGAGCCGACCGTGATTTGGAACGTATGCCCGACCCACTCTACATCTGCGGTCTTAGACACCGAGTTGTATTTCACTTTTCCGCCTAACAAGTCTTCGATCGACCGGAGCGGCACCTGCACCCGATGCGCTTCGTCGGCAAACGGCGGGGCAGGTTGAGTATAGAGGATCGAATACTTTCCGACTTTCAAATAAACCGGTACAATATTAGCAGCCTCGGCAGTAGAAGTTACGGGGCTGAATGTGCTAAATAACATAGCCCCTAAGAGGCCGGCAATTATCGATTTGATTTTCATAAGTATCCTGACCTTTCGATAAACTATTATCTATAGATTGATACTACTGCACCATTTCTGTGGATATAAGGAAGAGTATTATCAATTGTACCGTAACATTTATTGTTTTTCCATTCTTTGTATTCCGAGTAACTTCCCCAAGCGTTAATAACTTCAGTGGCTCAAACTACAAGATAGGCCGTGTAAGATGAACTTGAGAAGGCTTTTTTCAAATAGAATTGGACATATACGAAAGGAATGAAAATATGAAGTCTATTAAACGGTCACCAAAACTAACATCCTTACTCTTCTTATTTTTGTCACTCCTAAGTGTATTAAGTGCATGCAGTCCATCCAAGAACAGCGAGGCATCTTATGGAGCCATTATCCTGTATGAAGACACACGCTATCGCGGACATGAAGCGCTCAAAATATCAAAAGAAAACTTAACAAAAATAGGGGAAATATCAAAACGAGTGTCTGCTGATACTTCACCTACGGAAAATCTTTCTTCTAATGCTCTTGATGAGGGAACCGAGGTTTTTCAAGACGATTCCGGAAACCTGTTTGTGAATTATCCCGGCGGAGATTATCAGATATTCAAAAAAGACAATATTCCAAAGAATTGAACCGGAAATATCGACATCTCTTGTCAGGTTAACCCTCGGAACCGGTTCGGCGGTTATTTTATACGTCTTGAAATTCCCTGCTCTTGCGTGCTAACCGTGCTCTCAAACGAACCAGCCGCGGTCTGTTATACCTCTGAATCAAACAAAACGGGATCTGAACGATCACGTTCACGATCGCGCAAATCAAGAACACAAGCGCATACTCGCTAGGATTGATCCAGATGCAGGCAAAACCCAGAATCGCCATGCATAAATGTCCAACTTCCCCATACTTCGTTTCCAAAATGAATTTATCCGCATACTCCGCCGTAAGTTTCTCGTTGAGATTTTTCTTTTGGAATTTCCATAACCCTCCGGCTTCCGGAAGCTTGTGTTTCCACCGGTCGAGCCGGATTTTTTTGTAGACATTTTTCTCAAAAGAACGTTCCGAGAAGAACCAATCATTCCCCTCATACCAGGACTTGGGCAGGAACCGAACCGCATGGGCTGTCCCCAGGCAGCAGACCAGCCAAAACGCCGTATTGATCACGATCATCCCTACAATAAACCCGCTATTCATTTTACACCGTCCTTAGTTGAGCAAGCCGGACTTCCCTATTGATCATACACGGCTCCGCGCCTATTGAAAAACCCCTATTCTTCATAAAGAAGAACAGGGGTCTTGGGTCGGCTGCCGCCCGGGCTTACGGGCCGCAATCGCCGATTTGATTCTGATCCGATCCTGCCGCTTTCCCTACTCAGTCCTCGATCAAAAATCCCGCTTTTCTCAAGGCTTCGCACGCTTTGTCGATCCGGACCGTATCGGGTGCGGAGATCGTATGCAGATGAACGCCGTCCGTCAATTCCGACAAATAAGATGCTCCCGTTGAAGTGATTTTTTCGATAAATTCATACACTTCGCTTCGCGTGCCAACCCGGATCAGCGCCGTTAATTCGCCGTATACCGGATGCTCGATAATCACGTCGTCGACGCTGACCCCGTAATCCACGAGCAGCAGCAGTTCTTCTTCCGTGCGCGAGCGGTCGTGTCTGCAGGCTACGATTCGCCGGGCGTTCGGTTCGTCGCTTGGCTTCAGATACACGTATCCCTGACTGGTCGCCAGAATCGCATGATTGCGGGCTTTGAGCAGCGTCACGTCCTGAACAATGACCTGTCTGGAGACGGAAGCTCTTCGAGCCAGCTCGCTTCCGGTCAGCGGAGAAGATGCTTTGAGCCATTCCAGCAGCTTCTCACGCCGCTGTTCGCCCGTTAATTTGATTTCTTCCATAGGAATTCACAAGAAACTCCCTTCTTTTTTGGTTTGCTCCAGTTCGTGCAGGGTCTGCACCAAAAGGTCCAGATGCTGCGTCGTCGTATCGGGGCCGAATGAAATCCGGAAAAACGAATGGCCTTCCCCTTCCGACAATCCCAGCGAGACCAGCGTATCCGGAACGGTGTGATGCCCCGAAGAACAGGCGCTCCCTGTCGAGATGCAGATGCCTTTTCGATTGCATTCCAGCATAACATACTGCCCTTCGTATCCCAAGCCGGCGCAGCCTGCGATATGGGGCAGCACATTCACTTCTCCTCCCGGCAGCCGGTCAACCACCAGGTAGGCGGACAGGCCGCAAGCCTGGAACTGCTGCTTCAGATGCTGCCTCAGGCGGCGATACTGCTGCGTCCGCTCTTCCCGCTGCCCGCATGTGTAGACGGCAGCGGCGGCAAAAGCGGCAATGCCCGGCACATTGACCGTGCCCGGCCGGAAGCCGCTCTCATGCAGCGTCCCCGGATACAGCGGAGCAAACGGCACGCCGGGGCGGATATAGACCGCGCCTACGCCTTTGGGTCCCTGTACTTTGTGGGCCGAGACAGACAGGGCATCCACCTCCAGCTCCCGGACGGAGAAGCCGATTTTCCCAAAAGACTGTACGGCATCGCTATGCAGGAGAATACCCCGTTCATGCAAAAAAGCGCCGATCGCAGGCAGATCCTGCACAAGTCCCGTTTCCGAATTGGCGTGCTGCACCGAGACCAGACCGGTACCGGGCCGAAGCAGCGGCTCGATCTGCCCGGGACCGATCCGTCCCGACGCATCCGGCGCAATCACTTCGACCTCGTATCCGAGCGGGACCAGTCCGGCAGCCGCGAGCTTGACCGAATGATGTTCCAGCGCGGAGATCAGAATATGTCGGCGGCCCGGCGGCAGCGCCCCGGCCAACGACTGAATCGCCAGGATATTCGACTCCGTGCCGCCGCCCGTGAAGAACAGGCCGTCCGGGTGCCCACCGATCAATCCGGCCACGAATTCCCGGCTTCGTTCCACGATATGGGCAGCGCGCCCTCCCCCGTCATGCAGACTGCTTGCGTTCGCATATACATCCCGGCTCATGGTCATTAATGTTTGTAAAGCTTCCTCGCACAGAGGCGAAGACGCCGCGTAATCCAAATAAATCATTCCTAACCTCTTTTCCGGCATAAATCCAGCGATTTATGAAAATGGACTTGAGTTTAGTTTATGTTTATGTAAATATAGGTGTCAAGACACCTGCAATTAAACTTGTAAACATTCTACGAAAGTGAGGGGATCGACCTTGTCCAAGCCATCCGTACTGATTGTCGGAGCCGGAGCGGCAGCCCTCTCGCTGATCGACGCACTGCCCGCAGGCTGCCGGGTACAGCTTCTGACCAAAGATTCGGTCCGGGGCGGCAACTCCATGTTCGCCCAGGGCGGTATCGCCGCCGTCCGTCTGCCGGAAGATTCGGTCGACTCGCATGTGCAGGATACGCTGACGGCCGGAGACGGTCACAGCGATTCCGCTCTCGCGGCGGAGCTGCTGTCCGAAGGCAGCCGCCTGATCGGGCAGTTGGCGCAGGGCGGATTTCCTTTCGACCGCGATGCCCGGAACCGGATCCGGCTCGGCCTGGAAGGAGCGCACTCGTTCCACCGGATCTTTCATGCGGGCGGAGATGCCACCGGCCGGGTGCTGATGGAATACCTGCTGACCCGAACCGCCGGACGCGCTTCGGTCGTCGAGCAGGCAACCGCGTTGAAGCTTATCGTCGAAGAAGGCCGCTGCACCGGGGTTCTGGCTCTGCACGAAGGCCGACTGACCGAGTTTCGGGCGGACGCGATCGTGCTGGCAAGCGGCGGATGCGGCAGTCTGTATGCCCATTACACCGGCAGCTCCGGGATCACGGGAGACGGTCTGATGCTGGCTTACGAAGCGGGAGCCGAATTGTGCGATCTGGAATTCATGCAGTTTCATCCGACCGTATTGGTGAAAAATGGCACAACCTACGGCTTGATCTCCGAGGCAGTCCGAGGGGAAGGCGGCGTACTGCGGGATGAAGACGACGTGCCGATCATGGCAGGCCGTCATCCGCTCGGCGATCTCGCGCCGCGGGATATTGTGGCCCGGGCGATTCACGAACAGATGCAGCGCGGCCGGAACGTCTATTTGGATATTCGCGGCTGCGAACATTTTCGCGAGCGGTTTCCGACCATTACCGGCATTCTGCAGCAGGCGGGCATCGACGTGGAATCCGGCCGGATTCCCGTCGTTCCCGGCATGCATTTCATGATGGGCGGAATCCAGGTCGATGCTTCGGGCGCTACCGGCGTTCCCGGCTTGTATGCGATCGGGGAAGCGGCCTGTACCGGCCTTCACGGAGCGAACCGACTGGCCAGCAATTCGCTGCTCGAAGCGCTGGTCGTCGGCCGCAGAGCGGCGCGGCACAGCTTCGACTATGCGATGCGGCCGCATGCCGGCGAAGCGCATCCGGTGCTAGAGAAGGCTCCGGCGGCCCGCTCGGAAGACGCGCTCGAAGTTCCGCGGGTCGCACTTGCCGAACTTCAGCGGCAGATGAGCCTGCATGCTTCGATCGTGCGCCATGCCGCAGGACTCGAACAGTTGGCACACTGGCTGCAGACCCTGCCGACCGACTTCGTGCCTCTCTCGGACCTCAGCCGCGAACAAGCGGAGTTGGCCCGTCTGTGGCAGCTTGCCCGGCTCGTCGTCCGCTCCGCCCTGCTGCGTACGGAGAGCCGAGGCGCCCATTATCGGGAAGATTATCCGGTACGGCTCGATCCCGAGTGGTCGGGTCGAACGATTACCCATACGCACAAGTCAGCCCCCATTTTGCAAAAAGAAAGGACAATCCGAGCATGCAGCGTATCGCTTTGAGAAAAATGCTGGAACATTTCTATATGGAGGATATCGGCAGCGGCGATCTCAGCGCGCAGCTGATCTCGGATTCCGGGCCGCAGCGGGCGATCATCCATGCCAAGCAGCACGGGATTCTGGCCGGCGTCGACGTCATTCGCGAAGCTTTTGCCCTGCTCGATCCGGAGATCCGCGTCACCCTGCTTAAGCAGGACGGAGATGCTATCGCACCCGGTGACACGATCGCCGCGCTCGAAGGCAGTCCGTCAAATCTGCTGACCGGGGAACGGGTCGCCTTGAATCTGCTGCAGCGGATGTCGGGTATCGCCACGGCGACCCGGCGGGCGATCGAGGCGCTAAACGATCCGTCCATTCGGATCTGCGATACCCGCAAGACGACACCCGGACTGCGCATGCTGGAAAAACACGCGGTCACTGCGGGCGGCGGCTATAACCACCGGTTCGGCTTGTACGACGGCATCATGATCAAGGACAACCATATCGCGGCGGAAGGCTCGATCGCGGCCGCCGTCGCCAAAGCCCAGGCGCGTCACGGTCATATGGTCAAAATCGAGGTCGAGATCGAAGACGAAGAACAGCTGCAGGAAGCGATTGCCGCCGGCGCGGATATCATCATGTTCGATAACTGCGACCCGGATACCGTCACCCGCTTTGCCCGTATCACGCCGCCTTCCATCATTACGGAGGCTTCCGGCGGCATCGATCTGAACACTCTGCATACGTACAGAGACTCGGGCGTCCATTATATTTCACTCGGATTCCTCACCCACTCGGCAGCGAGCCTCGACATCAGCATGGATATCATCCCGGATCCCGAACGTGGACCGACAGCGGAAAGGCAGGAGACTTCATGTCCATCTTTAACGAATTAATGCCTCAATATCAACTGATGCCCGATGCATACCGCGAGATTCCCATTGCGGAAATGGAACGCCGGGTTCGGGAGATCAAACAGAAATACGGCGACGAACTGCTCATTCCTGGGCATCATTATCAGCGCGACGAAGTCATTCAGTTTGCCGATGTGACCGGAGATTCGCTTGAGCTTGCCCGGCTGGCTTCCCTGAATACCAAGGCTCGTCATATCGTGTTCTGCGGCGTGCATTTTATGGCCGAGACGTGCGACATTCTGACCCAGGAACACCAGCATGTGATCCTGCCCGACCAGCGGGCCGGATGTTCCATGGCGGACATGGCGAATATCGTCCAGACCGAGCAAGCCTGGCGCCTGCTGACCGAACAGGTCGGCGATACGATCCTGCCGCTGACCTACGTCAACTCGACCGCCGAGATCAAAGCGTTCGTCGGACGCCACGGCGGCGCGACCGTCACGTCGTCCAATGCCCGCCAGGTCATCGAATGGGCCTTGAAGCAGCGCAAACGGATCTTGTTCCTGCCGGATCAGCATTTGGGACGCAATACCGCTTATCAGCTCGGGATTCCGCTGGACGAGATGGCGGTATGGGACCCTTATGCGCAGCGCCTGCTCACCGACAAAGACCCAGAGCAGATCCGGATCATCCTGTGGAAAGGCCACTGCTCGGTCCACGAGAAATTCACCACCGCGCAGATCGCGGACATGAAACGCCGAGACCCCGACATCCGCGTCATCGTGCATCCCGAATGTACGCATGACGTCGTGATCGCGGCAGACGATGCTGGTTCCACCAAATACATCATCGACCGGATCAACGAAGCGCCGGCCGGCACCAAATGGGCCGTCGGTACCGAGATGAACCTGGTCCGCCGCCTGGCCGCCCAGCACCCGAATCAACAAATCGTGTCGCTCAACCCAGACATGTGCCCGTGCCTGACCATGAACCGGATCGATCTGCCGCATCTGCTCTGGTCCCTGGAATGTATCGACCGCGGCGAAGCCACCGGCATCATCAAAGTCCCCGTAGCGATTGCCGAAGACGCCAAAGCGGCGCTGGAGCGGATGTTCGAGCATGTGTGAGACTTGAGAGTAAGAGCCTGACGGGTTATGCCGCCAGGCTTAGATTACCGCGACCGCGCCCGGGAAGGGCGCGCATCGCCGTAAACCCAAAAAGCGCGCTCCTCCATCCGGAGAAGCGCGCTTTTTAAATCCTACAAGAAGATCAACAACAAAATCCCGACCACAAAGCAGTAATAAGAGAAATACTTCAGATTGCCTTTGGCCATGATGCCCATAAACCACTTCATCGCGAAGTAGGTCACGATCAGGGTCGCAAAGAACGCAAGCACATAAGGCAGCAGCATGCCGGGGGCGTCGGACGCTTCGATGATGTCCGGCAGGCCCAGGACAATCGCGCCCAGACTGATCGGGATATAGAGCATAAACGAGAAGCGCAACGCCGTATCCTGCTTCATCCCCGTCGCGATCGACGCGATAACGGTCGAACCGGAGCGGCTGACGCCCGGGATCAGAGCCACCGCCTGCGCCAGACCGACCAGCAGGGCATCTCGGAATTTCAGATCCCCGTCCTGCTTGCGCCCGCGCATATTGCGGATCAGCCACAGCGCAAGGCCGGTGAACAGCAGGGCAATCGCAACCGTCTTGACGGAGGAGAACGTGGCTTCGATCCAGTCTTTGAACAGCAGGCCGATCACGACTGCCGGGATCGTACCGATCACGACATACAAGGCGAACATAAAATCTGATTTGTAGGCCGCGTCCCGGGTGCGCATATACGTCCAGCTTCCCCTAATCAGTCTCCCGATGTCATGCCGGTAAATAAACATAATCGCGATCAGCGAGGCCGTATTCGTCAAGATTTCAAACGTCAGGCCCGCCTGGTCCACGCCGAGCAGACGCTGCGCAACGATGAGATGACCGCTGGACGAGACGGGGATCGGTTCGGTCGCCCCCTGTACGATGCCCAGAATCAGGTACTTCAGCCACAGCCAGGTTTCTTCCATTTCTCTCCCACTTTCTTCTATGTATACTTGTGCTCGCTTCCAGGCACCGGCAGGCCGGCGCCGCGCACATCTTCCCAATTTACCATAAACGCCTTACCGGTGTGAAATTCGCAGGAGATACCGGTACGGAAACGGCAGCCTTGTTCCGGGATCCAAGCGCACAGCCAAAAGGCGGACCCGCAAAAAAGCGGATCCGCCTGCACTCAAATAGGGAGAAGCCCCGATTGCAGGCTTCTCCGGCATAACCTCTTCTATCCGGCGAAGATTAACCGATCGCGATCGGCTCGGCGGATGGACGACCGAACAAATACCCCTGCGCAAGCGAGATTCCCCGGCTGCGGCAGAACTCGTACTCTTCGCGCCGTTCGACGCCTTCCGCCAGAACCACCCCGCCAAAGCCCGCAGAGATCGCCACGATCTCTTCGATCCGGCGCTGTTTGTCGGAAGATTCGTCGCAGCGGTCGATCAGTCCCCGGTCGATTTTGACGAAATCCGGTTTCAGGTTGGCCAGGACTTCCGGCGTCGAATAGCCCGACCCTACATCGTCCAGCGCCACTAATACGCCGCGCGACCGATAGACGTTGAAGATCCGCTGCAGATGCGGCATATCGCTGATCCGCTCCGTCTCCACCACTTCGAACACGAAATCCTGCGGGTCCAGTTCGTAACGCTGAATAGCGGCGAACGTATGCTTCAGGCAGTAATCGGGATTGTAGATCGAAGACGGCAGGAAGTTGATAAACCGTTTGACGCCTCTTGGCAGGACTTCCGCGCTTCGGCGAATCGCCGCAATCCGCGCCGCCCGGTCGAGGAACGAATGCATGCCGGTACGCCGGGCGACGTCGAACAGCTCGAACGGGTTAAACGGTTCTTCGCCGGGAGCGGCGCGCAGCAGGAACTCATACGCGACAATCGATTCCCGATCATTGACGATCGGCTGCATGAAGCTCGTAAATCTTTCCTGCGTGATGATACTTACCATATCCATATTCTGAAAACGCGCGGCAATCTGGGAGAAAGGCAGCCAAGGAAGCATCATCGGAGAATCTTGTTCCCCGCAGATCTTCACCTGCAGCGGATCGGTCCACTCAACGGGCAGGCTGTTCAGCCATTCCGCCATCTCCAGAAACTGCTCTTTGCTCGTATATGAAAAAAAGAGAACGCCGCTCTCATAGCCGTTTCGCCCTGTTTTCCAATTGCGATCTTCCACAAGCCGATTTAGCATATCCGTCACGGGACGCAAATAAACGGTTCCCCAATCTTCGATGGGTCTTACCGGCTGACAGCTGCTGCATATATGCTCCATATTGAAGGAACCCCCCAAACTTGTAATGATGACTGCTCCACTCCGACAAAAAAACCGGTCCATTCAACCTAGACAGCAAGCTGAATAATCTTCTCCTATTACCCAACTTCCCTCTACTAGAATCGGGTTCTTTCGGCTTATATTTTAGTGTTTTCTTTACTTTCAAGATGAATCGATCCTATTTTTATACGAAAAAGCCCCAAACCGGCAGTTTGGCACCGGTTTGGGGCTTGAAGAAACGAAGGCGATAGCAGGAAAAAATTAAGCTTCCCATACCTCGACTTCATGTTTGCTTTTGGCATATTCGGCACGCGAAGGCGTGATTTTGATGATGACATAGTTCGGATCGTCCGGTCCTTCGAGCCACTGCTCGAATGTATCGTGCCACAGCTTTTTGCGCAGTTCTTCGTCACGCGTGATTTCGGCTGTACCTTCGACTTGGACTTCGTCCTGCGTACCGCCTTGTTCAAAACCGAGCAGGAGCGCCACATTCGGGTTCTGTTCCAGTTCTTCGACCTTGTGGGTCTTGGCGCTTGTCACCAGATAGATCGTCATTCCTTCATTAAATACGGTCATGTAACGCACTTTCGGACGGCCGCCTTCGACCGTGGCGAAAGACCCGAAACGGTTGCGTTCCAAAGTTTCCGTGATTTTCTGTTCCAGCTGTTGTTGGTCCATGGTGTAAAGCCTCCTAAGTTAGATGAAATGAGTGCGAGGAACATAGCGCATCGCGCGTCTCTCTATTAGTAAGTACCCGAATAGACGAAAGTGAACCGGAAGTCTGTCGATCCTCCGCCTTCGCTGGACAGTCTTTCTTTTAAGAGCTATAATGACTCCGATAGCAGCCCGAAAATTTCATAACCCCGGGGGGTGCCGGAAGCAAGGCCGGCTGAGAGTGTGTCCCAAGCAGACACTGACCCTTAGACCTGATCTGGGTAATGCCAGCGTAGGAACGTTTAAGCGGATTTGACCTGCCGAGGTTTTCGGACAGGCCCGCAGTGATATCGACGTGACGCGTCCCGGATCCCGGGACGCTTTTTTGTTGTTCCGGCGGGTATGAAGCAGCGGACAAACCACTTGAAGGAGACAGAGAAATAATGGGCACACACAAGGGGATCGGAAAAAGAATGAAGTGGACGGCTCCGCTGGCGGCACTGCTGCTGGCGCTGACCGCCTGCTCGGGCGGTTCCGGCGGTACGGCCCCGGCCGCAACCGGCGACTCGAACGAAGCGGCCGGCGAAACGCAGAAGCTGCGCGACGTAAGCGTGGTGCTGGACTGGACGCCGAACACCAACCACACCGGCCTGTATGCCGCGGTGGATCAAGGTTTTTACGAACAAGAAGGCCTGAACGTCACGATCCTGCAGCCGGGCGCCGGCGGAGCGGACCAGATGGTGGCTTCGGGCGAAGTGCCGTTTGGCGTCAGCTATCAGGAGAGCATCACGCAGGCACGCGTGCAGGGCGTTCCGCTCGTCTCGCTTGCCGCGGTCATCCAGCATAATACATCCGGCTTCGCCGCTCCGGCCGACCGCAAGATCAAGACGCCCAAAGACTTCGAAGGCAAACGCTACGGCGGTTGGGGTTCTCCGGTCGAAGAAGCGGTCATGAAATCGATTATGGATCAGGAAGGCGCCAACGTATCCAAAGTGGAAAATATCAATATGGGCGACGCCGATTTCTTCACCGCGGTCAAACGCGATATCGATTTTGCCTGGATCTTCTACGCCTGGACAGGCATCGAAGCGGAACTTCGGGGCGAGCCGATCGACATGCTGTACGTCAAAGACTACTCCGACAGCCTCGACTATTACACACCGGTGATCGCCACGAACGAGAAACAGATCGCGGACGATCCAGAGCTGGTCAAATCGTTTATGAAAGCGACCAGCGAAGGGTACGAATACGCGATCGAGCATCCGGCGGAAGCGGCGGAGATTCTGGTCAAGGCCGTTCCCGACCTGGATCCGAAGCTCGTCAAAGCCAGTCAGGAATGGCTCAGCCCGAAATATCAAGACGACGCGGCCCAGTGGGGCATGCAGAAACCCGAGGTCTGGAAGAACTACGGCGAGTGGATGAGTTCGCAGAAGCTGCTTGAAGGCGAATTCGACTCCACCAAAGCGTTTACCAACGACTATCTGCCTACGGCCGACGCCAAGTAACCAAGTCAAGCTCGCACTGCCCGTATACACAATTTTATGTTACCGCGGCCGCTTTTTCCGTACGGATCGCGCGGCCCTATTTCTTTTCACAGAGAGGAACCTCAGACCATGGCCACGACTTTGCTCAGTATTCAGGTTATTCCCAAGACGCCCAGCGGCGAAGATTCTATTCCTTACGTAGACAAAGCGATCGAAGTCATCCAGCGCTCCGGCGTCAAATACGAAGTCCATGCGCTGGAAACGACCCTCGAAGGCGAACTGCCGGAACTGCTCGAGATCGTACGGCAGATGCATGACGCGCTGACCGAAGCCGGTGCGCCAAGCGTGATCTCCCAGATCAAGATCGCACATTATCCGACTCCGGACGGCATCAGCATGGAACGTCTGACCGCCAAATACCGTCCATGAGCCTGCGCTCGACGTTAGCTCAATGGTTCCGCTCCGCGTGGCCGCCCTTCGTGGCGGTCCTCTTGTTTTTGGCGCTGTGGGAGTCGGCGGTCCGCTTCTTCGCGATCGAAGCCTGGATTCTGCCGTCCCCGTCGATCATTGCCGGTGAAGCGGCGCGCAGCGCGGACTCGCTCCGGATGCATACCCTGTCCACGCTCAAGCTTACGCTGATCGGATTCGCAATCGGCTCGGCGTTCGGACTGCTGGTCGCCTGCCTGCTGCATCTCGTTCCGCTGCTCCGTTCGGCGCTCTATCCGCTGCTGATCCTGAGCCAGAATGTGCCGACGATCGCGCTTGCGCCGCTGCTCATGATCTGGTTCGGGTTCGGCCTGCTGCCGAAGATCATCGTCATTACGCTGGTCTGCTTCTTCCCCGTTGCCGTCTCGACGATGGACGGATTCGCGCAGACCGACCGGACCATGCTGAATTACATGCGTATGATCGGAGCGAAACGGGGACAGATTTTCCGCAAACTGGAGTTCCCCCACGCCCTGCCTTCCCTGTTCTCGGGACTGCGCATCGCGGCGACGTACAGCGTCATGGGCGCCGTCATCGCGGAATGGATCGGGGCCCAGAAAGGCATCGGCTACTATATGATTCTGCAAAAATCGGCGTTCCGCACCGACCGCATCTTCGCTGCGATCGTCATTATCGTCGCGCTCAGCCTGCTGCTGTTCCTGCTGGTCACGCTGATCGAGCGGCTGGTCGTGCGCGGAGGACGGCGAAGCGGGAACGCGGAAGGAGGCGAAACGAAATGAGTGAACGGGAAAAAGAAAGCGGACGGGCGGCGGAAGACCGTCTGGGCGGCAGATCGCCTGTAAGCGCGGCAAGCGGCGGTACGGCAGCCGGCCTAGCGGCAGATTCCGCAAGAACCGGCGCAGCGGACACGCCGGTCAAGCTGGCGCTGTCCGGCGTGCACAAGTCTTTCGGCAGCAAACGCCGACCGCTGCCGGTCATCGGCGGCGTCTCGCTCGAGGTACGCGAAGGCGAGTTCGTCAGCCTGATCGGACCGTCGGGTTCGGGCAAAAGCACGCTGTTTCACCTCATCGGCGGCCTGCTCCAGCCGGATGCCGGCGAGATCGCGCTGGATGGCCGCAGCATCGCCGGCGAACGCGGCCATATCGCTTATATGCCGCAGCAGCCCGCTCTGTTCCCGTGGCGTACGATCGAAGACAACGTGGCCTTGGACCGCGAAGTGAACGGAACGCCGCGCCGGGAGACGCTCGAAGAAGCGAGGCGCTGGATGGCGCGTGCCGGTCTGTCCGGCTTCGAGCAGGCGTACCCGCATACGCTGTCCGGCGGCATGCAGCAGCGCGCGGCATTCGTTCGTGCGCTGCTCAGCCCGCACGAGCTGATGTGCCTCGACGAACCGTTCAGCGCGCTCGACGCTTTTACCCGCAGCGAGATGCAGGCCTGGCTGCTCGATATCTGGGAAGAGACGCGGCGCTCCGTCCTGTTCGTCACCCACCATATCGAGGAAGCGCTGCTGCTGTCGGACACGATCTATGTGCTGTCCGGCCGCCCTTCCGCCGTCCTGCGGCGGATCGAAGTTCCTTTCCCGCGCCCGCGCCGCGAAGAAATCGCGGAATCGCCGGAATTCCTGGCCCTGCGCCGCGAACTGACCGGGCTGATGAAGGAAGAACAGCGTAAAATCCGGAGCGGAACTTTTGAAAGCTGAAGAAACCGAAAGCCACAGCTAAGAAGCTGCAGGCCGCAGGCTGTGGCTCAAGGGTATATTCTACACAGCACATAGCCTGGAACTCATAGCCCCAAGTCCGCAGCCCATAGCTGCCGGCTCAACAAAAGTGATCATTATGACCACATTTTGGCTGCAGAATCCGATTTTCCGACGAAATGTGGTCAAAATGACAACAAATTCAGGCATTTTCTCTTCTTTTGTCCCTTTTACGCGATAAATGTGTGCAGGATGATCACATTTTCGCAAAAAGGCTTTTTTCGGATATAAATTTCTGCCGTTTTGATCACATTTCAAAAGGAGGTTCATCCGCCATGACTGTCAAACTGGCCGACACGCATATTCATCTCGAGCAGTATGAGCCGGAACAAGCGTCCCGGATGCTGCGCGAATTTCAAGAGGAGGGCGGCGAGTTTGTCGTCGCCGTCTCGATGAACCTGGAATCCGCCCGCCGGACCGAACGGCTGGCGATGCAGGCTCCGGGCCTCGTGCGCCCGGCTTATGGCTTCCATCCCGAGCAGCCTCTTCCGACTCCCGAGGAAGAAGAAGCGCTGTTCGCCTGGATGGAAGCGCGGGCGGCCGCCGCAGGGCGCGAAGCGGCGGAACCGCAGGTCAGTGCCGCTGCGGCGCCGGCTGCTTTGAGCCGGGCGGAGGAGGCGGCTGCCTCTGCGCTTGGCTCAAGCCCTGCTGCCGCGCCCCGCATGGCGGCGGTCGGCGAAGTCGGCCTGCCGTACTACAGTCGGCTGGAAGCGGCCGAGCGCGGCGAGACGCTGGACGAAGCCGGCTATGTCCGCCTGCTCGAGCGATTCGTTATTTTTGCCGCCCGCCACGATCTGCCGATTGTGCTGCATGCCGTCTACGAAGATGCCGATACCGCCTGCGATCTGCTTGAGCGCCACGGGATCCGGCGGGCCCATTTCCACTGGTTCAAAGGTTCGCCCGCCGCAGTCGAGCGCATGATCACCAATGGATATTTCGTCTCCTTCACGCCGGACCTTCTCTATGAAGAAGAAATCCGCGAGCTTGCGTGCCGCTATCCGGATACGCTTGTCATGAGCGAGACCGACGGACCCTGGCCGTTCGAAGGACCTTTCGCCGGACGCGGTACCCATCCTTCCATGACTGCCGATGTCTGCCGCGAATGGGCACGGCTGCGCGGAATCGACGAATCCACCGCCCGCACCCTCCTGCTCGACAACGCCAGACGTTTCTATGCTCCCTTCCAGGATTGAGCAGCCGGATCGCCGGCTGTTGCTTGATCCTAATCCCCTGCGCCACTCTGATTGATCCAACAGCTTCTGCGCACCCGGCCTATCGCTTCAATCGCCCATATTCTAACGAATCGTCCTATCGCTATTTGCGGCTTTGCGGTCCAACTGGCATTCTAACGAATCCTCGTATCGCTATTCACCCGATTTGAGCGAAAACACCCGCTTTACGACCGATTAGCGATATGACGATTCGTTAGATTTGAAAAAAGCATCGATCTGCCCGTTTAACGCTCCCTGGATTCGTTAGCCGATTTTCGGCCGCCCGAGATAGACTGCCTACGCAAAAAAAGAGCCGGACAGCCGTTCAACCGGCTGCCTGGCTCTTTTCCAACTGCTCGCATGCTTTCCCGAACAGTTCTCGCGCGCTTCTCGCGCTCTTTCCGAATTCTTCCCAAGCTCTTTTTGAGCTCTTCTCGAACTCTTCCCGAACTCTGCTCGCACGCTTTCCCAAGCTTACTTCCTATTCTCTGCCGCAGCTCCTCCGCGGCTAACCGGCTGCTTACGCCCGGGCCAGGATTCCTTTGACCAGACCGACGAATTTCTCGCGCACCTGTGCGGCTACCTCGATCACTTCGTCGTGGCTGAGCGGCTGATCCAGAATGCCGCAGGCCATGTTCGTCAGGCAGGAGATGCCGAGCACTTTCATCCCGCCGTGAACGGCTACGATCGTCTCGGGTACGGTGGACATGCCGACCGCGTCGCCGCCGAGCGTACGGATCATGCGGATCTCCGCAGGCGTCTCGTAAGCCGGTCCGCTCCACCAGGCGTATACGCCCTGCTGCAGTGTCGTGCCCTGCTGCGCCGCCACTTCCTGTGCCAGCTCCCGCAGTTCGCGGTTGTAGACCTGCGAGACGTCCGGGAAACGTACGCCCAGTTCGCTGTTGTTCGGTCCGATCAGCGGATTGGCGCCGACGAGATTGATGTGGTCGCTGATCAGCATCAGGTCGCCCGGCTTGAAGCTCGTATTGACCGCTCCGCAGGCATTGGTCACGATGACCGTCTCGACGCCCAGCTCCTTCATCACCCGAACCGGGAACGTGACTTCCTTGAGCGAATATCCTTCGTAGTAATGGAAACGTCCTTTCATCGCGACGACCGTCTTGCCGTTCAGCTGCCCGATGACCAGCTCGTTGGCATGGCCGATCGCTTCCGATTTCGCAAAATACGGAATATCGGCGTACGGAATCACGACTGCGTTCTCGATCTCGTCGGCGAGTGTGCCCAGACCCGATCCCAGAATCAGACCGATCGTCGGTTGGTGCTCCGTCTTGGCGGCGATAAAATCGCGCGCTTCCCTAATTTCCTCTGTTTTTTGCATCCTGATTCCTCCTCGAATGGTGGCTTCCCGAACATTTTGCCGCAGCGGCGGGTAGGTTCGGCGAAGTCTTCTGCCCTATGAAGCATCCCCTGCCTAGACCAGTGTACCGGGAGAAACGCCCGCCTGTAAACCTTGTTCGAAGCCGCATTTTGCCGCGGGACTTTTTCTCATCAAGTTCTAATGTTCCTCGCCTGCCAAATCGGGTAACTTTGAAGCAAGAACCTGCAGCGCGTGAACGCATCCGAATTGAAACGCCCGCCTGTGTACTGCGTATACCCTTCATCGCCGCAAAGCCGAAGAGCACAGAGGCGACCACTTTTAAGGAGGAATCAGTCATGTTCAAGAAAATTGTCGATAAAATCATCCACTCCGCTTCGAGTTCAAGCCATAAACGCGGTTCCAGCAGTCATCGCGGACGCCGCCATCACGGTTCCAGCAGCCGCCCGAGATATTCGCGTTCTTCGTCTTCCGATTACCGGCACGGCGGGCATGGACGTCACGGACACTCCTATTACAAAAGAAAATCCGGAAGCTCCAGTTGATCGGAAACATCCGTATCCCTTTTGCCGGAAAAAACAAAAGGCCGTTCTCCTCGTCGATCTGACGAAGGGAACGGCCTTTTGGTTTTAAATGTGGAAACCCGCCACGCGGCGGTTAGAACGAGGGATCCTGCGGCGAGGCTTCCGGTCCACTGCCGCGGCGAATCTGCTCCAGACTGACCCGAATCGCACCGGAGGCTTCTTCCGTATCGGCAAAAGGAGCATCCAGACGCAGCAGTCTGCGCAGCAGCGAGGCGGTCGGCCCGGACAGCGAAAGCTCTTCTTCCCACGAGGGACCCTGCGCTTCCTGCCGGCCGGCAGACAGAAGATTCCCGGCAGCCGCTTCGGACGTATCCGGTATTTCCCGTGTCCCGCCCGGCGGCGTATACCCGGAATACAGCATATACAGCAGCAGATGGCCGGCATCTTCAAGATCCGATACGATGCAGGGCGGCACTCGACTCGGCAGCGGCGAACCGTCCGGAGCTTGGGCATCGTCTTCGCCGATCCGCCGGGCCAGCCCGAAATCGATCAGATGGATACCGGCGTCGTCCATCATCACGTTCGGAATCCGGATATCCAGATGCACATACCCGCGCCGATGCACATGGGCGATCCGGTCCAGCAGTTCCAGCGCCCAGCTCAGGCAGTCGGCTTCCTCGAATACCCGGCCTTCTTCGAAGATCAGATCTTCCAGCGTCCGCCCGCGCACATAATCGGCGGCCAGCCACACGCTGCGCCGATCGGCGAAGAACCCCCGGCAGCGGGGAATAAAAGGGTGGTCCATCGCCAGCAGCGCTTCGTTCTCCCGCTTCAGCAGAAAAGAAGCGAGACGGCGGCGGCTCGGCTTGGCCTGCTTGAGCGCCACCTCGCCCCCGTTCTCCCGGTCGATACAGCGGTAGCTTAGGCCGTAGCTGCCCATGCCCAACCATTCGGCCACTTCGTAACGTTCTCCGATCACGTCCCCCGGCTGCAGCGGATAATCGCGCCAGGCCCGGATAAATTCTTTGATGGATTCCAGCATCCCGTACTCCTTCGTTTCGCTGCGGCGCCTCTGCCTGGCAGGGCGCCGGGCGGGTCGGTTCGTTGACCGTTCTGCGCGAGCGTTACTCTTTGTTCAGACCTTTGCTCTCCAGAAAAGCCCGGAGCTGCATACGCGAAGGCGTGGTCAGCTTGACCGCCATCTGCTCCGACCAGGAAGAGGTACGCTGTCCGCCGGTGCGCTCCGTGATATAGCGGACCGACGTCTCGTCGTACGCTTCCACGCCGCGCTCGCTCTGCTCTTCGCTGTAGCCGTTCATGTGCAGCACCGCTTCGAGCGGAAGCCGTGGACGCAGGCCCGCTCCGTGCTGCGGATCGGGATAGCCGACGCACATGCCGAACACCGGATAGACATAGTCGGGCAGTCCAAGCGTCTCTGCGACCTGTTCGATCTCGTTGCGGATGCCGCCGATATAGACGATGCCCAGTCCCAACGATTCGGCGGCTACGGCCGCGTTCTGGGACGCAAGCGCCGCATCCACCGTCGCTACGATAAAGTTCTCGGCTGCGCCTTCGTACGAAGGGACGCCCGGAGTATGGGTGTCGGCGGCTTTTTTGAGACGGGACAGATCTGCGCACCAGACCAAGAAAATCGGACACTCGCGAATATAAGCCTGATTGCCCGCATGGGCCGACAGCTTGTTTTTCAAATCGGGATCGGTAACGGCAATAACGGTATAGGCCTGCACATTGCTGGAACTTGAAGCCATCTGGCCGGCAGCCACAATCGCTTCGAGATGCTCCCGGGCAACGGGTTGATCGGTATATTTGCGTACGGAACGGTGATTCATCAGCAGTGAAAGAGTATCGTTCATGACAAAATCCTTCTTTCCTTAAGGGAGTCGGTACGGACCCGTAACCGGCTGCACCGGATGCGCAGACGGGAATCCGTGTCGTTTCTATTATGAAACTCCGGCAGTCGAGGCGCAAGCATAGAGGCGGGCAGCGGCGGCCAAACCCCATTTTCGTCATTGCGTTCGGCGCGGCGGAAAACAAAAAAAGACCCCGGGCGGGTACGCCGGAGTCTGCCGGGCAGGAGAACAAGACGGTTTCCCGTCAAGGCTGCCGCTTCGGATTGCCGTTCTGCGGAAGATCGGAAGAAAGCGGATTCAAAAAGTCCGGGCGAAACTCTTCATGCGAAGCAGGGCGAAAGGAATCTCCCGAATCCGGCAAAAAGGCAAAAGGTTCCGCCGGCCGGTCAGGTTCGCTGCGAAAATCGGTACACGCTTCGGTCTCCCGAACGCCGGTCGGTTCGCGCAGTACCTGAATGAGCGCAAAAGCGGCGGTAAACGATAGATGGTGCGGATGTCGGCGGCTTTTGCTCATTCGATTCTCTCCCTTCGCGTGATCTTATCCTACATATCGGCTAAGCTTTGTCTATATTTAACGTTATCCGCCGCTTTTGACTCATGATTTATGGAAAAAAAAGGGCGGATTTCGCATTTTCTCGACACACTTTGTTCATTTATCTGCATTTTGGCCGAATCCGCAGCGTTATTCCTTCCATGCTTCTCCCCACGGATCCTGGGCTTCGCGATAAGCTTCAGCCGCAGGCGTTAGCTTGCCGCCGCAGTCGGCCAGTACCCGCATGTATCCGCGTAGGCTTCGGGCAAACGGCGACTGTCCGCCTTTGCGTACCTGGCGCTCGTAGGCCTTCTTCGCATCCGGTTCGATCCGTTGATTCCCGTAATCGAACAGCGGCACGTTGTCCGTACCGTACAAGGTGACATACAGCGACTGCCGATACATGCGCATCACGACTTCATTCTCGGGCGAGTTCGGATAGCTGTGCAGATAGAGACTTTGGCGCTCGGCCCGTTCCAGCAGCTCGGCCCAACTGACGATCAGCCCGGCATCTTTGGTCAATTCGCTTCTCGTCTCGTCGGCTCGGATCGTCAGATACGCGGCGTAGCGTGCGCTTACTTGCGAAGCGTATTTCCGGTAGCGTTCATAATCGATCTTCGGAAAATAATACCCCTCGGTGGTATCCAGCACATAACCCTGCGCCGCCATTTCTTTTAACAGCGCATCGGCTTTGGGTACTCCGGTGCGGACGCTGCGCAGCCAGCTTCCGTCTTGGCTGTCGAACAGATCCGTCTTCATCAGCGCCTGCTGCACGTTCTCTGCGCTCAATTGTTCATCTAATTCGATCAACCGCTTCGTTTGGACCGCTTCCAGGCGGCGCAGCCAGACGGTCACGGCTGCCGGCGAAGAAGCCTCCGCCCGCGAATCGATATAAGCCCACATGCGCGGCACATCGTTCGCGGCTGCCAGCTTGGCAAACGCGGAAGCGGCGGACGAAGCATTCCCCGATGCGGAAGCTCCCGATCGAAGCGGCAGCGCCGACGGCAACTCCGCGGCTTCGCCGGAAGCGGGCACTACCTGCGAGCCGGCTGCCTCGCGCCGGGGCTTGGTCCCGTTCTGCGGAGCCTTCGTTTCCCGTCCGCTGCCCGGCCGTTCCTGGCTCGCAGGTGCGGCGGCCGCCCGTTCCGGCGGCAGGACCGAACCGGTCAATGCCGTCATCAATGCGATCGCAGCCAGTGCGGGAATCTTCTTGCTTGTCCGGTTTCTTGTTCCGCTCATGCTGTCTCCTCCTCGGATGTGTTCCGCCGCTTTGCGCTTCGCTGCAAGCGGATACATGTTCTTTGGCGTATTATACGCGCCAATCGGGGAAACGGCTCGTAAATCCCAAAATTTAATGTGGGCTTAAGGTAGAGCCGGGCCGTACGGATCTGCCGATCAAAAAAACGTCACGGGAAGCCGGCCGGCTCTCCGTGACGCTTGGGTGTGAGGGGATACTGCCGGCGACGTGCCGGGGCAGGTCAGAGCTTTACCCGCTGCAGGCGCAGCGCGTTCAGCACGACCGAGACGGAACTGAATGCCATCGCGGCGCCGGCCAGCCACGGGGCCAGGAATCCGGCGGCGGCGATCGGAATGCCGATCACGTTGTAGGCGAGTGCCCAGAACAGATTCTGCCGGATGTTGCGCATGGTGCGGCGGCTCATCTCTATCGCGTCGGCAATCCCGTTCAGATCGCCGCGCATCAGCGTAATATCGGCGGCTTCCATCGCCACATCGGTACCGGTGCCGATGGCCATACCGGTATCGGCGGTTGCAAGCGCCGGCGCATCGTTGATGCCGTCGCCGACCATCGCGACTTGGCGTCCCGCTTCCTGAAGCTTTTTCACTTCGGCCGCTTTGCCTTCCGGCAGCACTTCGGCCAATACGTCGGCTTCGTCAATCCCGGCCTGCCGGGCAATGGCGCGTGCCGTCGCCAGATTGTCGCCGGTAATCATCATGACGCGCAGCCCCATGCCGCGCAGACGGCGGATCGCCTCGGGCGAAGATTCCTTGAGCGTATCGGCGACCGCGACTACCCCGGCCAGGCGGCCGTCTACGGCAATCAGCATCGCCGTTTTGCCTTCGCTCTCCAGGCGCTCCATGTCCGCAAGCGCCGGGGAAGCGTCAATCCCGCGTTCGCCCATCAGGCGGCGGGTACCGACAAGCAGTTCGGCGCCGGAGACTGCGGCGGCGATGCCGTAGCCGGGCAGCGATTCGAATCGTTCCGCCTGCGGCAGAACGATTCCGCGTTCGCCGGCTCCGCGGACCAGAGCTTCGGCCAGCGGATGCTCGGAAGCATTCTCTGCCGCACCGACGAGCGCCAGGAGTTCATTCTCCCCGCTTCCGCCATAGACAACCACATCCGTCAGTTCCGGTTTGCCTTTGGTAATCGTACCGGTCTTGTCCAGCACGACCGTATCGACTTTCTGCGCGGCTTCCAGATGTTCGCCGCCTTTGAACAGAATCCCGAACTCCGCTGCCCGGCCGGAACCGGCCATGATCGAAGTCGGAGTCGCAAGCCCCAATGCGCAGGGGCAGGCGATCACGAGTACCGCGATCGCTTTCTCCAAGGCTTCGGAGAAAGCGCCCGGCTCTACCGCGAAATACCAGACGAGGAACGTCACGGCCGCAATGCCGACCACGATCGGCACGAAAATGCCGGAGATCACATCGGCCATCCGCTGGATCGGCGCTTTGGAGCCCTGGGCCTCTTCGACGACGCGCACGATCTGCGCAAGCGCCGTGTCGCGGCCGACCTTGGTGGCCCGCATCAGCAGGGAACCGTTCTTGTTGATCGTCGCTCCCGTGACGGCGGATCCCGCTTCCTTGTCGACCGGCAGGCTCTCGCCGGTCAGCATCGATTCGTCGACGGACGAGCGGCCTTCGGTCACGACTCCGTCCACGGGAATCTTCTCGCCCGGACGGACGCGGACGATATCGCCGGGTACCACTTCGGAGACTTCCACTTCGCTCTCGACTCCGCCCCGAATGACGATCGCCGTCTTGGCCTGCAGCCCCATCAGGCTGCGGATCGCTTCGGACGAGCGCCCTTTGGCCCGGGCTTCAAACCACTTGCCGACGAGAATCAGCGTAATCAGGACTGCGCTGGTCTCGAAATACAATTCCGGTGCGCCCATCCCTGCCATCCCTTCCATGCCGGCCATCGCACCCGATCCGCCGTCGAGCTGCCAGCGGATCGACAGATAGAGGCTGTAGAAGTAGGCGGCCGATGTACCGAGCACCACCAATACATCCATATTGGCGCTGCGGTTGCGCAGCGCTTTGTAGGCGCCGACGTAGAACGGCCAACCGATAACGAGCTGCACCGGCGTTGCAAGCGCCAGCTGGAACCAGGGGTTCATGAACAATTCCGGCACGTAGAGAAACGACGTGAACGAGAAGTGGCCGGCCATCGCCCACAGCAGGGGCAGTGACAGCAGCGCGGAGATCAGCACCCGGATCACACGCTTGCGTTCTTCCCCGCCGCGGTCGCGTGCCTGACCGTCCTCTTTGAGTTTCGCTTCGTAGCCCAACTGCTGCACCTTGCGCATAATATCCGCCGGAGCCATGGCTCCCGGCGAGTATTCCACATGCGCCGTCTCCAATGCCAGGTTGACGCTTGCGCTGAGCACGCCCGGCATCCGGTTCAGACCTTTCTCGATCCGCGTGGAACAGGCCGCGCAGGTCATCCCGGTAATATCGAAGTCCGATGTTTCTTTGACCGTGCCGTAGCCGAGCGATTCGATCTTGTGCTCGATCTCCGCCGGACTCGTTTCTTTGGGATCATAATCGATCGAAGCTTTCTCGAGCGCCAGATTGACGTTGGCTTCGGCGACTCCGGGCATCCGGTTCAGGCCTTTCTCGATCCGGTTGGCACAAGCGGCGCAGGTCATCCCGCTGATCTGAAGCGTGGCCTGCTGCGTACGTCCGCGTTCGGGCGCAGATTTTGTTTCGGTGGGTACCGTCATCCTGTTAACCTCCTCTTACCATTTACCCCTAGGGGGTATATTTTATTGAAAATAAAACGGCCGCATTCGAGCAGGGCGAGCCGCACATGAAAGCAAAAATCCGGACGAAGCTCTTGTGAAGCCGCGTCCGGACGGCTCGATCGTCTTACACGACGTCGTAGCCCTGATCTTCAATCGCCGCTTTGATCGTATCGAGGTTGACGGCGGATTCGTCGTACGAGATGTCTACCGTTTTGGCGCCCAGATCCACTTTGCCTTCGGCTCCGACTTCTTTGACGGCTCCTTCGACAGCTTGGACACAGTGGTTGCAGGACATGCCTTCGACGTTAAGGGTTGTAGTTTGCATGGGTGGTTCCTCCTTGGGAGATTGGATTTGTTTGGTATAAAATGAAGCGTAAAATCAACTAGGGTGAAAGGTACTTTGAGCACGTGTTCACACCTTCCATCCTTCATTGGAATCGCTCCCGGGATACCTTGGATAACCGGTTGAACCGTCCGGTTTTCCAAGCTTTGATTGGAAGGAGCTAAGGGTGGGATGGAAGGTCTTTGGACCTTCCATCCTTCATTGGAATCGCTCCCGGGATACCTTGGATAACCGGTTAGACCGTCCGGTTTTCCAAGCTTTGATTGGAAGGAGCTGAAGGGCGGGATGGAAGGTCTTACTTCAACAGTTTATTCACGGTGATCAGCAGTTCATCGATCACTTCGGTCTCTCCGGCTTCGATCCGTTCGACCACGCAGCTCTTCATATGGCCTTCGAGGAGCAGTCGGCCGACGCTGTTCAGCGCGGACTGGGCGGCGGCGATCTGGTTCAGCACATCGTCGCAGTAGGTATCTTTCTCGATCATTCCTTTGATACCGCGAATCTGGCCTTCGACGCGGTTCAGGCGGGAAACGAGATTGTTCTTGGTTTGTTCGGAGTGATGGCTCTTTCTTGGCTGCTTGCCGTCTTCTCCGGGAATATGGCAGCTCTCGCTTGCGGGCGCCATCTCGGTGTGTTTCTGAATCGCCATAGGCTCACTCCTTCTTCGCTGCAGCTCGGTTCCTGTTGGAACGTCTGCGGCGAGCGGCTTTGGTTCAAGTTCTGTCCTTATCATAATATACCCCCATAGGGTATGTAAAGCCCCAAATTAAATTTTCTTCGCCAAGCCTTGTTTCCGCAGTCCGGATTCACGCCTTACCCCCGGAGGGTACCCATTCTTCCAAAAGGCGCACAGGTATCATGGAAGTTCATTCGACTCGATCGAGACAAGCTTCCGGAACCGCTTCATGCAAATTTCTTTTTCCCGGCTCCGCATTCCTGCTACAATGAAAGTCGGACTTTACAGCTAAGGAGCGAATACGATGGCACAGCTTTTTTTTAAATACGGGGCAATGAACAGCGGGAAATCGATCGAAATTCTCAAAGTCGCCCACAATTACGAAGAACAAAACAAAAACGTCCTCATCTTCACCTCCGGTATCGACGACCGCGACGAAGTGGGCCATGTCTCTTCCCGGATCGGGATGAAGCGCGAAGCGATCTCCGTGTATGCGGATACCGATCTATATGAAGAAGTGAAAAATTACCACGGACAAAAGATCAGCTGCGTCCTGTTCGACGAAGTGCAGTTCGTAACCAAAGAGCAGGTGCTTCAGATGACGCGAATCGTGGACGAACTGAATATCCCGGTCATGGGCTTCGGTCTCAAAAACGACTTCCGCAACGAGCTGTTCGAAGGCAGCCAATACATGCTTCTGTATGCGGACAAAATCGAGGAAATGAAAACGATCTGCTGGTTCTGCGAACGCAAAGCGACCATGGCGCTGCGGGTCGACGAGAACCGCAAACCGCTGTATACCGGGGAACAGATCCAGATCGGCGGCAACGACCGCTACTTCCCGGTCTGCCGCAAATGCCACGCCAATCCGCCTCTGTAACTGCCTTTTATCCCAAGGTCGCGGCGGCCTCAAGTTCGGCTGCAGTGTCCGCGAATTGTTCGTTTTGCAGGGCAATTGTTTGTGTCAGCACTCTTCGTAACGGGTAAAACAGGGCAACTGATACGTCTTTCGCTGTTTTCCTTCTATTTATTCCAACCTTACGGAGGTGCAGACTTATGCAGCCTTATTCCAATTCCGGTTCGCCGGATGCAAAACGTCCCGAGGACCGACTGCCCGAAGATGTGACCTATCTGCGCACGATGATTTCGAATGTCGTCATGGTCGGCATGCCCGGCAGCGGCAGGTGGATACTTGTCGACACCGGCATGCCCGGTTCCACGTCCAAGATCATAAAAGCCGCCAGAGAACGCTTCGGCAGCGAAAAGCCGCTGGCGATCGTGTTTACGCACGGCCATTTCGATCACTCCGGCTCGATCAAAGATCTAGTCGAACTGTTCCCGGATGTGCCGGTGTATGCCCACGAACTCGAACTTCCGTTTCTCACCGGCAAAGCCGATTATCCGCCGGGCGACCCGACTGTGGGCGGCGGCCTGATGGCCGCTTCGGCGCCGCTGTATCCCAATAAAGGGATCGATCTCGGCACGCGCGTCCAGCCTCTGCCGGCA
Organism: Saccharibacillus qingshengii; assembly: GCF_013185195.1. Classification (GTDB taxonomy): domain Bacteria; phylum Bacillota; class Bacilli; order Paenibacillales; family Paenibacillaceae; genus Saccharibacillus; species Saccharibacillus qingshengii. The sequence continues at coordinate 140,889 of NZ_JAAZWC010000009.1, read as the reverse complement.
GACGGGAGCGTTCCGTTTCTTCCGGATTGGCACTGGCTGCATACGCCGGGGCATTCGGAAGGCCATATCTCGCTGTTCCGCAGCCTGGACGGTACGCTTATCGCCGGAGACGCGTTTATCACGGTCAAGCAGGAATCGGCCTTGGCCGTGCTGACCCAGCGCCGCGAGATCCACGGTCCGCCGACCTACTTCACGCCGAACTGGGAAGCGGCCCGTACTTCGGTCGCGCGCCTTGCCGCGCTGCGTCCGGCTTCGGCCGTCACCGGTCACGGCGAACCGATGGCGGGAAGCGAACTGACCGAAGGACTCGAGCGCCTGCATCACGACTTCGACCGGTTGGCCGTACCGGCCAGCGGACGATACGTCGATTCGGCGCATATCGATCCGGAAGCCTGATTTCCGGACGACCCAGCCCACCCCTATTTTCTATCCAAGACCGGCAGAAGCTTCTGCCGGTCTTTTCGTTGCTGTTTGAAGAGGGTATGGCGGGCCCCAAGCAGACAGATCCGGAGATATTGAAGCGCTATCGCTATCGTACGTCTATTGCGCTTAAAATTCCTGCCGCAGAATCGAATAAAGTTCCGAATCGTGAAATTTGCCTTTGAAAAACAAATGCTCCCGCATCCGTCCTTCCCGCTGCATCCCGATTCGCTTCATCACATTGGCGGACGCTTCGTTTGCCGGACGGCAGGTCGCGTAGATGCGGTGTACGCCCAGTTCTTCGAAGCCGAACCGCAGCAGCGCAAAAGCCGCTTCCGACGCGTAACCCCGTCCCCAGAAGCGCGGATTGAACGTGTAGCCGATCTCCGCATTGAAGCCGGCTTTGTGAATGCCGCAGCCGCCGATCAGCTCCCCGCTGTCTTTTAACGTCACTACAAGTTCATAGCTCATCCGGGGCTGCTCCTGCCGCATCTCGATCATCTGCTCCACATACTCGCGGGTCTCTTCCTCCGTATTGGGCCCCCACATGGAGTGACGGACCACATCCGGATCGGACGAATACTCATGAATGGCGGCCCAGTCGTCCAGCACGGGGTCCCGCAGGATCAGTCTTTCTGTGCGGATCGTCGTTTGCATATTCATCCCTCCTCTATATTCAATTATGAAGCTCGGGAAAAAGACTGACAATATCGATTCGATCCGGCGGCGAATTCCTGTCCGGGCATTCGGATATAAAAACGGACAAACCCTTTCCCAAAGAAGGAAGGATTCGTCCGTTTGTTCGGAAGCCGGTCTCGTGATGAGCCTCTTTGTACGTTGTTTATTTCGAAGCTTCGTAAGCAGCCAAAGCTTCTTTGACCTTGGCAGGGTCCGCCGTCAGCACATTGCCGGTATCGACGAGCGGGCTGACCGTGGAAGCGGCTTTGATCTTGTTGCCTTCATAGAACTGCAGGATTTCGTCCTGGTTGATCGAGTACAGCACGGCTTTGCGCAGATCGGCGCTCTTGCCGATCGGACGGTTCTCCGCGGTGTTGAACAGCAGGTAGCTGACGGCGTTGCTTTCAATCTTTTGCAGCTGCAGCTTCGCGTCGCCTTCGACTACGGAGAATTTCGTTTCCGGCACGCCGTAATACGAGTAGATCTCGCCGCTGCGCAGAGCAGCCAGAGCGCTGTCGGCATCGGCAATAAAGCGGACCGAAATATTGGAGATCTTCGGCTCGTTCTCCGTGCCCGGCATGTAGGCCGGATTCTTGACGAACTTCGCGTCATAATCGTTCTTGGTCGTCAGGATGTACGGGCCGCTTGCATACAGTGTGTTGTTGTAGGCCGCGCCTTCCGTAACGGTATTCTGGTCGCCGTAAGGGATATCCTTGGTAACGTCGAACTTGGCTACATCATACGTGTTGATGCTTTCGACCTGCTTCTTCGAGACAATACCCGCGGATTGGTGACCCAGGTAGTTCAGCACCTGCGGGAAAGGCTCGGTCGTAGTCAGCTTGACGACCTGATATTTGCCGGATGCGTTGTCGGCCTGCTTCTTGTCCGCGACCAGTGCGGAGATCGGCGCGTCGAGTCCTTTCTCAAGCGCTTCGCGGACCGTTCCGCCGTCTGTCGTCTTGACGGAATCGAGTTCCGACAGATCGGAGACCGCTTCGACCGTCTTGATATGTTCGTGCAGCGAGTACGTGCGGTGATCCGGCACGGAGTCTTTGTTTTTCGCACGGTCCAGCGCGAAGATCACGTCGTCCGCTCCTACGCGCTCGCCGGTATCGACAGCTTTGCCGTCTTCGACTTTGGCGAAGTTGATATCGTCGCGCAGGATGAAGTAATAATCCGAGTTGCCGTCGGCGATACTGAAGTTGCGCGACAGCGAACCGTCGGAGGTGATCTTGTCGTCGTCGGTCAAGTTGATCAGACGCACGTACATATTCGTATTGAGCGTATTGATCGAACCGTCGTTGCCTTTGATCGGATCAAGCGAAGTCAGCGTCGACATGGCCTGTGTCAGCACCAGCGGCTCGGACGCATTTTTCGCGGCGTCTTTGAATTCGATATCTTCCCAGGCCAGGGCGCGGGATTTGGACAGGCGGACGGACTCCGGATTCAGGATATCCTTGTTAATCGCCTGGCTTTTGAGCGAGATGTACAGCGGCGCGATATACGCATTGTCGAAGACGAGCTTCTGCTCGAGTTCCTTATACGTCGCCACGTAATCTTCCGGCGACTCGGTCGCCGCTTTGTCGATCAGCTTGTCGATCTCGGAATCGGCCAGGATGCTGTAATCGCCGCCCGTCTTGAACAGCGAACGCACCGCATAGTCCGGGTTGCCGGTTACGGTTGTCCAGCTCGACAGCGCGGCGTCATAGTTGCCGGCGTCCTGCTGGGCTTTGAAGCTGCCGTAGTCCGGCTGCAGGTTCAGCTTCACGTTGAAGCCGTTCTTGGTGAGCTGGTCGCGGATGATATTAACGTCCGCTTCCTGCGAAGTCATCGCCAGCAGCTCGATATCCACCGGAGCGGCGGTTGTCGGCTCGGCAGCGGCCTCTTCGCCTTTGTTTGCCGACTCGGCGGCCGGAGCGGCCGTATCGGACTTCGTTTTGACCGACGAGCAGCCCGCCAGTACCAGAAGCAAGGCCAGCAGCAGTACGGTCAGCGTCTTGGTGAACTTGTAAGATTTACGCATGTTTTTCTCCCCCTCCGTGAGTGTGAAGCTGTATATGTTTGTCCAAAACCAGGCCGCGTTCTTGTTCCAATTTCTCCAGGTTCAGTCCAATTTCGGATCCAGCGCATCGCGCAGCCCGTCGCCCAGGAAGTTGAACGAGAGGACGAGTGCGATGATCGCAAGACCCGGATAGACGGCCAGATAAGAATTCGTTTCCAGATACGCGCTGCCGAGCTTCAGAATGTTGCCCCATTCGGGAATGTGCGGTTCCACGCCGAGCCCCAGATAACTGAGACTGCTGGTGGAGATGACGGCCGTGCCGATGGTCAGCGTCGCTTTGACGATCATCGGAGCCATGGCATTCGGAACGATATGTTTGAAAATAATCGACAGGCTGCCGGAACCGAAAGCCCGCGCCGCGTCGACGAATTCGTAGGTGGACACCATCATGACGTTGGCGCGCATCGTTCGGGCGTACGTCGGAATGGCCCCCACGCTGAGCGCGAGGATCAGGTTCATCGTGTTCGCGCCAAACGCCGCGATAATCGCGATCGCCAGCAGAATGCCGGGAATCGAATACAGGATGTCGAGTGCCCGCATGATGATATTGTCCGTACGGCGGCCGTAATATCCGGATACCGCACCGAGGATGCCGCCGATCACGAACGGAATGAGCGTGGATACGGCGCCGACGATCAGCGAGATGCGGGCGCCGAACACGATCCGCGAGAACAAATCGCGGCCGAAGTTGTCGGTACCAAGCGGATAAGCCAGGCTCGGCGTCTGCAGGATCGCGCCGTAATTGTTCTCGACCGCCATGCCGTAATCGAACGTGAACAAACTGGATACGGACAGCGAGAACAAGAAGAAGATGAAGAACATCCCCAGCATCGACGTTGTGCCTCTCGATAACCGGTCGATCGCGTCTTCCCATCTCGGGGAAGCCGGCGATTTCTGACTGCGGATCTTCGCCAGCAGCACGATGCCGAGCAGCAGCGCGAACAGATTGCCGGTCACCGCCGTCAGGATCAACGCGAGCGCGAGCCAGGTCATACGGGGCGGCACGGCGCTGCGCTTGACGAACGCGGCGATCAGGATCAGCGTCAGCAGATGGAAGCCGGCCACGATCAGCAGCACCAGCATGCCGAGCGGGAACGTATCCGCGACGTACGGCTTAAACAGGTTGAGCGCCGATACCGCGATGACGCCGATCTGGGTGAGCAGCATGTACCCGGCGAACACGTACTCCGGCGTTTTGACCTTTTTGATCAATTGGAACGCCGCGGCGGCGGCGAACACGTTGCCGGTCGCGAGGCTGAGCAGCTGCACCCAGCCGAGCGCCCGCGTTCGGTTCTTGATTCGCCCCGTGGTCGCCAGGTCTCGCCGGATCAAGAGAGCGATCAGAATCTGCATCAGCGTGAAAAAAGCGTACGCGGCGGCGATCGTCAGGAACGCAGGCTTGATCGTTCCGGCGGCGTAATCGAACGCGTTGGCCAGCAGGAGCAGCGTCAGCAGCAGCGAAGCGACCCAGGCGAAGCCGGCCTGCGCGTATTCGGACGAAGATTTGGCTCCGCCGGCATCGAGTCCCGACGGGGAAGAACCTGCGGCCGAAGGTTCGGTAACCGATAATTCGGACATTTCGCATGTCCCCCTTTGTCTAATATTGCTTCATCTTGGTCCGGATTCTCGGATCGATAAAGGCGTACATGACGTCGATAATGACGTTGACGAGCGAGATCGCGATCGCCGTGTAGACGACGCCGCCCATGACGGCCGGAATGTCCGGCACGAACTGCTTGTCGACGATGTAGCTGCCGAGGCCGCTGATATTGAATACCTTCTCCGTAATAGCCGCTCCGCCCAGCATGCCGCCGAATTGAAGACCGACCACGGTCACGATCGGAATGAGGGCGTTGCGTACCGTATGCTTCATTAATACGGTGCTGCGCCCGAGCCCTTTGGCTTTGGCGGTCAGGATGTAATCTTCGTTCATGACCTCAAGCGTCGAGGAGCGCGTCATCCGCGCCACCGCCGCCGTCAGGCCCGTGCCGAGCACGACGACCGGCATGATGAACGACAGTAGATTGCCCGGCGTATACGTCGCCGGCAGCCAGCCGAGCTTGATCGAGAAGCCGAGAATGAACACGAGGCCCTGCCAGAAGTTCGGGATAGACAAGCCGATCAGCGCGATGAACATGAAGCTGTAATCGAGCCAGGAACCGCGGCGCGCCGCGGACAGGATACCGATCGGCAGCGCCACCAGCAGCGCCAGCACCAGCGAGACCGAGGCAAGCGTCAGCGTGACCGGGAATTTGCGCATAATGGTCGAAGCGACGTCTTCGTTGCCCGCGAACGACTTGCCCAGATCCAGCGTCAGTACGCCGCGGATATTGTCCCAGAGCTGGGCCAGGTACGGCCGATCCAGTCCGTAGATCCGGTTAAACGTATCGATTTGCTCGGCGGTAGCCGTCTCGCCGAGAATATTGGCGGCGGGATTCATTGGAGACAGATGCAGGATCGTGAATACGAGAGCCGAGACGCCCACGACTACAAACAGCGTCATGAGCAGCCGTTCGAATATGTATTTCGAGTAGGCGTTGCTGTACAGAAGCATCAACGCAGCCATCGGCAGTCCGAGGATCGCCGCAAGTACCGCGAAGAACGGATTGCCGATCAGCGATTCGAACATCGCCGCGTAATCGCTGCGAGCCACGCCGCCGGTTCGGGCCCGTTCGGCCGTGATCTCGTCGGCCCGGGACTGCAGCCGTTCTTCGGCTCTGCGGTTCACTTCCCGCTCCGTCTCCTTCGCGTTCGCGGACTGTTTGAAGAAGCGCTGCTTCTCCGCCAACTGTCGGGCGAAGTCTTCCTTGAGTTCTTTTTCCCAACCGGATTGCCGAAGTTCCTCCAGTACCGAAGCCCTCAGTGCCGCATATCCGCCGCTGCCGCGCCGGGCAAGCCATACAGCAAGCACAATCAGGTTGACGGGTGCCCCAAGCAGCAGCATCCAGAAGCGGTAACCGGGAATACCAAGCATTTTGCGATACAGCCGCCCAATTGGCACCTGCCAGGGCGAACGTCTATTTTTTTGTGCCGCCTCCATAAAAAACTTGCCTCCCAAAACGTTGTAAATGTATAATTCGTTCATAACGTTTAATTCCGATTGAACTACTCGTATTTATATGTCGTATTTTAGGGTTCTTTCTCCCCTAAAGTCAAGACATCCGAAAACATTTTTGATCATGGAATATACTGGAATAGATAACGGGGGCCTGCGGGAATGGAGAAACTGTTGCAAGTCAGCAATCTGCGCGTATCGTTCGCGGCGCGCGAAACGGAGACCGAAGCAGTTCGGGGAGTCAGCTTCGAGCTGCGCAAAGGGGAAACGCTCGGGATCGTCGGCGAATCGGGCAGCGGCAAGAGCGTCACGGCAAGAGCGATCATGCGCCTGCTGCCGGAAGCTTCTTCGCGCGTCAAGAGCGGGGAGATCCTGTTCCTGGGACAAAACCTGGCGCAGAAAACGAGAAAAGAAATGGAACAGATTCGCGGAAAAGAGATCGGCATGATCTTCCAGGACCCGATGACGTCGCTCAATCCGACGCTGCGCATCGGCGAGCAGATCGCCGAGACGCTGCGCAAACACCGCAAAATGTCCAAGCGCGAAGCCCGCACCGAAGCGGTCGAAATGCTCAAGCTGGTCGGTATCCGCGATCCCGAGACCCGCTTCAATCAATATCCGCACGAGTTCTCCGGCGGCATGCGCCAGCGCGCGATGATCGCGATCGCTCTCGCCTGCCGGCCGTCGCTGCTGATCGCCGACGAGCCGACGACCGCGCTCGACGTTACCATTCAGGCGCAGATCCTGAATGTGATGAAGCAGATGCAGGAAAAGCTCGGCACGTCGATCATCCTGATTACGCATGACCTGGGTGTCGTCGCCGGCATGTGCGACCGCGTCGTCGTCATGAAAAGCGGCGAGATCGTCGAAGAAGGCACGACGGCAGAACTTTTTGCCAATCCGCAGCATCCGTATACGAAAAAGCTGCTGAACGCGCTGCCGCGGCTGGATGAGCCGAAAAAGCCCAAGCGGGCGCGGGCGGATGCTTCGGTCGGAGAAGCCGGCGGGGCAGGTGGCGGCTTGGCAGGAGAGGCGGCGGACGCGACCGAACGACGCGTCGAAAGCCTAAGCCGCAAGGCAGGAACGGCAGCGGACGGAGCCGACCGGCACGTCGAAAGCCGCCTGACGGAACAGGGCGGCGGGACGCAATCGCTCTCCGAGGATCGTCCCCTGCTCGAAGTCCGCTCGCTGCAGCAGCATTTCAACCTGGGCAAAGGCCGGACGCTGCGCGCCGTCAACGATATCAGCTTTTTTATCCGCGAAGGCGAGACGCTCGGCATGGTCGGCGAATCCGGCAGCGGAAAATCGACGACCGGCCGGGCGATTCTGCGTCTGCACGAGCCGACGAGCGGCGACGTGCTGTATCGCGGCATGGCCGTCAACCGGCTGTCGCCCAAAGAAATGAAGCTGATGCGCCGCGAGATGCAGATGATCTTCCAGGACCCGTATGCCTCGCTCAATCCGCGTCTCAAGATTCTGGACATTATCGGCGAAGCGATGGACGTGCACGGCTTGTCGCAGAATCCGGTCCAGCGCCGCGCCCGCGTCGAGGAACTGCTGGAGATGGTCGGCCTCGATCCGGCGTTCGCGCTGCGCTACCCGCACGAATTCTCCGGCGGCCAGCGCCAGCGGATCGGTATCGCCCGCGCGCTCGCGGTCGAACCGAAGTTCATCGTCTGCGACGAACCGCTGTCCGCGCTGGACGTGTCGATCCAGTCACAGATCGTGACGCTGCTGGAAGATCTCCAGCAGAAGCTCGGGCTGACATATCTGTTTATCGCGCACGATCTGTCGATGGTCAAACATATCAGCGACCGCGTCGCCGTGATGTATGCAGGCAAAATCGTCGAATTGGCCGAAAGCGAAGAATTGTACCGCAATCCGCAGCATCCGTACACGAAGTCGCTGCTGGCGGCGATTCCCGTCCCCGATCCCGCGATCGAAGCGAAGAAAAAGCGTGTGCTGATGGAAGAAGACGTCCGGGAAGACAAGTACGGACTGGAAGGTTCGGAGCTCGTCGAAGTATCGCCGGGGCACTGGGTGGCGATGCCGGCAGGAACGGCGGAATTGGCGGGCGATTGACGGGGTTAGGGCGGCGTGAGGCGAAAGGCCGGCGGCAGTGACGAGTCGCCGGTACGAGGGTGGCGTGAGGTGGCGGTGCGAAGCGTGCGAAAGTCTGCGGCGAGCTTCGGAAGCGAGTGCTTCGCATGAGGCTTCGGCGTCGGCGGGCGTATCAGGTGCCTTACCCGCCGCCGATGACATGCCGGCGGCGAAATAACTGCGAATCTACAGTTATTTCGCCTACAAAATTTCTCCCTATGCAAATAGGTGCAGGAATACATCTAATTGGCCTGTTTCCACCGAAATTTGGGCTTCAGCGGGCAAATAGATGTAGTAGCGCAGCTATTTGCGATTTTGGGCGCGAATTAGGGAAAATAGATGCTCTGGCGCAGCTATTTCTGCTAGCGCTCACGAAGGCGGGAAATGGCTGCGAGTTCGCCGTTCCTTTTGCCGGTTGGCCTTCAGCCGAAGGAATCCGTTCAGCCACGGGAACCCGTTCGCCAGCGCCAACGACAAATTCATCACAAAAAGGCCCGAATCCCTATGTATTTGTAGGGAGTTGGGCCTTTTCGCCTTCGTTCCGGCTGCCGAGACCGCTTCGGCCGGCCGATTCTAAGCCAGCGTCCGCTCCGCAGCCGGACGCCCGCCCGCTGCGGCTTTCTTCACCATGCCGCGCGCAATATGAACGCCCGCCGCGCCGGCCTGGGCCAGACCGCGCGTAATGCCCGCGCCGTCGCCGCCGCAGTAGAGGCCGCGGATCTCGGTCTCGAGCGTCTCGTCCAGCTTCGGACGGGCGGAATAGAATTTTGCTTCGACGCCGTAGAACAGCGTATGTTCGGACGCGATGCCCGGCGTGACTTTCTCCAGCGCTTCCACCATCTCGATCAGGCTCTTCATCGTGTTGTACGGCAGCACGAGGCCGAGGTCGCCCGGCACGGCTTCCTTCAGCGTCGGTTCGAGGAAACCTTCGCGAATCCGGTCCGGCGTGGAGCGGCGTCCGCGCAGGATATCGCCGTATTTCTGTACAATGACGCCGCCGCTCGACAGGTCGTTGGCGCGTTCGCAGATCTCGCGGGCGTATTCGTTCGGTTTGTCGAACGGCTCCGTGAACTTATGCGAAACGAGCAGCGCAAAGTTCGTGTTCCGCGAACCCAGTGCCGGGTCTTTGTACGAGTGGCCGTTCGCCGCCATGACGCCGCTGTGATTCTCCACCACGACGTGGCCGGACGGATTGCTGCAGAACGTGCGGACGCGCGTGCCGACCGACGTGTTGAACACGAATTTGCCTTCGTACAGATGCTCGTTGATCTGGCGCATCACCACGTCGGACGTCTCGACGCGCACGCCGACATCGACTTGGTTGTTGGTCAGCTTCAGGCGGCGCTTTTTGAACACCTCCGACAGCCATGCCGAGCCGTCGCGCCCCGGTGCGATCATGACGCGCGGCGCATGGTACTCTTCGCCGTTTTTGAGACGGATGCCCGTGACCGTGTGCTCTCCGCCTTCTTTTGTCGTAATCAGGTCGTCGACTTCGGCTTTGTATTTCATCTCGACGCGGGGTTTGAGATATTCGAAAATGGCCTTCAGGATCTCCAGGTTCTGCTCCGTTCCCAGGTGGCGGACTTCCGCACGCAGCAGCTTGAGGCCCGCCGAATACGCTTTCTGCTCGATATCGCGGATCGTATCGGTCGTCGGATCGGTGATCGACTCGGTCGCGCCGTGCTCCAGATTGATGGAATCGACATATTGGATCAGATCCAGCACCTGCGAAGGCGACAGATAATCCGTCATCCAGCCGCCGAACTCCGTCGTGATATTGAACTTGCCGTCGCTGTACGCGCCCGCGCCGCCGAATCCCGCCGTGATCGAGCAGGCCGGCAGACAGCCCGCAAACTCTTTGCGTCCCGCGGCCGGCGGACAGAACTGAACTTTATTTTCCAGAATCGGACAGCGGCGTTTGTAGATATCATGGCCTTTGTCGACAAGCAGCACTTTCCAGTCGGGCGCCTGACGCGTCAATTCGTAGCTGGCGAAGATGCCGGCCGGACCCGCACCGACGATAATGCAGTCGTATAGATTGGATGCTGCGGAACTCTGTTCGGTCGTTTCAAAAGTAAGGGAATCGGTCATGTGGGTAGTCTCCTCCTCTGATGGGCGCATACCGGGCTTCGGATTGCACAGACGGGCGGGCGGCGGCGGACAAGCTGCTGAACGCGCAAAAAAGCCCGACTGACGGCAGGTATGCGAAAAGCATCCTATCCGTAGCCGGGACTTTACGGTTCCCTGGTAGAGACTCCCGAACCTTATCTCCGGGAATATACGAATGATTATATGATTAATTATGGTATTGTTCGCTTTTCAACAAAACCAATCATACTTAATCCCCGGAGCAGAGTCAAGCCGAAATGTCCGTATTATTCGACTTAAACAGAAATATTCTCTTAAATTCGCCCGAAAAATAATTATTCTGTCATTTTCCCGAACATTCGATCATCCAAACCTCTTTTTTATCTACTTCGACCATCAAGACACAATAGGAAGAAGGGTGTCTTGGAATTTACCCATCTCGTCGAGTTCTCCCTCTTTGCGCGCAAATTCGACGATGAGTCTCGGATTCCCTTCGCTTTGGTCCAGCGTATACAGCACCCCGCTGATCTCGGTAAAGCGCGATCCGCCCGGCTGCTCATAGTCGCGGAATCGCAGCTGATCCAGCAGCTCGGCCCGCTGCGCCTCCGTCAAGTCCGGCTGCAGCACCTGCGTCACATAACGGACGACCGCATCGTTGGATTCGTTCTTGAACTGCCCGGCTTCGATCGGCGCTAATTGAAACGTGATCCGGCGCAGCTCGTCGTTATCGGCGTTCATCCAGACTCCGTATCCGTAACCGGCTCCTTGGGCACCGAATCTCTGCGTGGTGTTACGGAGTCCCGGAAGCGCTTGGCTGAGTATGGGATGATCGCTCACCGGCAGGATCAGCTGTTCCAGTTCTTGACTGGCTCCCGTCCGCCAACGCATCAGAAACTGTTCGTACGTCAATCCCAGCCGCGTGCCCGCCACTCCATGCGGGCCTTCGCCGCTGCGGTCTTCCTCTTCCGTCCAAATCGGCGGAGACTCCGCGCTCTTGTCGGCAGTCGGACCGGTTTCCAGGTTCCGATCGGCATTTCCGGGTTCCGCAGCCGGCTGCCCCGGTCTATCGGCCGATGCCGCTGCGGGAACCGCCCGCGACGACACTTCGCCCGGCTCCCCTCCCTGCGTCTGCACGATCAATACGGCGGCCAGCGCCAATGCCGCGCAGCCCGCTCCGATACCGCTTCCCCTCAGCAGCCGACGCCGGCCATTCCCCGACTCCCGGCGGGGCGGCTCGGCTTCGCCCGGCAGCTTCGTCCAGGAACGGATACCGGTCAGAATGCCGCTGCGAATCTGCTCCTTGCGCTGCGGGTCCAGCTTCGGAATATCGAGCAGCCCTTTGCCCGGCCCCCGTCCGCTTCCTCCCGTTGGTCCGTTAGTCCCCATCGCTCGCTTCTCCCCCGATCCATTCTTGAAATTCGCCGTTTTTGCGCAGAATACGCAGGGCCCGGTGGCTCACCGTCCGCACTCTCGCTTCGCTGCAGTCGAGCAGGGCGGCCGTTTCCTTAACGCTCAGTTCTTTTTGATACAGAAAAAAGATCACTTCCCGCTGCGCCGGCTTCAACGCGTCCAGCAGTCCCAGCACTTTCGCACGCCGCTCCTCCGTAAGGAGGGCCCCTTCCGGTTCGTCCGCCGCGGATGCATGCTCTTCCTTGTGGGACACGAATCCCGCCAGCGTCCAGCGCCTGCGCCGCAGCGTATCCAGAGCGGCGTTGCGCGCGATAGCCGTCAGCCAGGTTTTGGGCGAAGACTGGCCTTTGAACGCATGCAGATTGCGGTACGCTTTGATAAAGACTTCCTGCAGAATATCTTCTGCCTCGCTGCCCCGGTCCCCCAGCATAAAATACAGATACTGATGAATATCTTCATAGTACGACTCGAACCATTCCGCGATCAGCTGCTCCCCTTCGGATCCGTCCGCCGCTGCCGCCTGTTCTTTTGTAGATCCGTCCGGTTTCGACATAAGAATCGGTGCTCCGCCCCCGCTCCATATCCGCTCCGCCAAAACACCGCCTCCTTTCTCTCCTCTTTTTATATTAGACGCGGCGTGAACGCCATGTATGTCAGTTTGTTTCGCGGATTTCACAGGAATCTCTCTCCCTGCTGTCGAATAGTCCCAATCGGACGCGGATACGCCGGCAACCGCGGCTGTCCGCGAAGCGAGAGGAGCGATGTCCATGCAGGTTCGTCTAAGCGAGTATAACCCGGAGTGGGCGGTCGGGTATCGGGAAGAAACCGAATTCCTGCGCACCGTGTTCGGCGAAGAAATAGTGAGCTTCGAACACTTCGGCAGCACCTCGGTTCCCGGCATGAGCGCCAAGCCCGTCATCGACATGATGGCGATCGTGCGCGACATTGCGGCGATCGACGGGTACAACGCGCGCATGATCGAACTCGGCTACGACGCGGCAGGCGATTGGGGCATTCCCGGGCGCCGTTTGTTCCGCAAAGGCGGCGAGGCGCGTACGCATCATATCCACTTCTACGAGGTCGACAGTGCGCATATCGCGCGCCATCTGATCGTGCGCGATTACCTGCGGGCGAGAGCGGACGAAGCGCAGGCTTACACCGCATTCAAAGCAGACCTGGCTTCCCGTTTCGACGAAACAAGCGGCTACAGCCCGGCCAAAAAAGCTTACGTCGGCGAGTTGGAAAAACGTGCGTTGGCGTGGGCGGAAGCGTCCGAACGAAGCGTCGATTAAGGAGCGCGCATACGCCAAACAGCCCGGAACCAGGTCCGGGCTGTTTGGCTTTGCAGGCGGGGACCGCAGGAGAAGGCGGAGCGCTTAGCCGCCAGGCAAAGCTTAAGCCGACGACGGCATCTCGCGTCTCGCGTCTCGCGTCTCGCGTCTCGCGTCTCGCGTCTCGCGTCTCGCGTCTCGCGTCTCGCGTCTCGCGTCTCGCGT
>NZ_JAAZWC010000009.1:0-127572 GCF_013185195.1 Saccharibacillus qingshengii | reverse complement strand
GTCTGCCCAATTATCTCTTTTCTAATACTTTACGGCAATTAAACCCCTAAAAAGATATCTATGCAGCGAATAATTGCACAGCGACCCTTAATTCGCTTCGATTCTTCGGTTCAGCTGAAATAGATGCAGGATAACATCTATTTCCCTCTCAAACCGCCTGACATCTTCTTTTTCCGCGAAATAACGGTTCCTACGCATCTATTTCGCCATCAGCCGCTCATCTTCACCAAATAACGGTTCCTGCGCAGTTATTTGCCCAACTCATCCTGCACTTCAATCGCAAGCCTCCTGCGCTCCCCATCCAGCAGCTTCACGGTCCAGGCATCCCGTGCTTCGTCGTACATCGCTTCCTGCACAACAGGAACTCCCGATGATCCCTTCTTGAGCGAATCGAGCGCCCTCTCTACGGCTCGAGACTGCGCCAGTTCCGCTCCCTCGGGCCGGGGATCTTCCAGAATCTCGATTCGCGCGGCGGCGGCTTGTGCCGGGTAGGAGGTCATCACCGTGCTGCCCGGTTCCATCCAGACGCCAACGTGCATCCCGACCCGAATATCGGCGGTTTCCGGAGCACCGGAGAAGAAAGTCGCGTCGTAATAGGCATCGTCTTCTCCGTTATCGCCAAAATCCTCTTTTTCCGGCGAGACGACCAAAATGCCTTCCGGGTGTCCGTCTGGATCACGTACCCGCTGCCCGCGGAGACCAAGCCTTGTTCGTCTTTCGGATTTGTCTGCGGCCCGGATGATGCACGGCGGATCCGCAGGCCGATGCAATAAGCAGAGCCAGTCCTACCCCTCCGAACCCGACAATCCGTCGGCATCTATTCGATTCCCCGATTTGCCTATTCATCGAATACAGCCTCCTTTTCCGTATGAGGTTAATCTTCGATCTCGATCTGCACAGATTGCCGGTCTTCGTTCAGCAGTTCGATCCTCCATGAATCTTCTCCCGGCCTATATTCCGCGTCCCGCACAATAGCAAAAGAATGTTCGTCCGGCTCAAGCTGTCCGATAGCGTCGCGAACAGCTTCGGCCTCCGATAAATCCGCTTCTTGCGGAGGCTCGTCGTTCAACACGTCGACCCGTTCCGCGCCTGCTTGGCCGGGGTAGGATTCTTCTACCTGTCCGCCGATTGCCCAAGCTTCCACCTTCATGCCGACCTGAATCAGCTCCGGCGCCCGGCCGAACCAGGTTGCGTCGTAGTCATCCATATTATCCATGTCCGGGCCGAGTTTTCGACTCTCCGGCGATACGACCAGAATATGCGAACCTTCCTTTTTTACGACATAACCGATCATGCCGGAATACGGCTGCGGCTCGGAAGGCTGAAGTGCGTCGATACTGCCGACTGAGACACTAAGCTCAGGGTCGTCCCGCTGCGGATTCGGATCCAGAGGGACCTCGCAATCGGCAATCGTTCCTTCCGCAGCGCCGAGCGATCCGGATTCTCTACGATCCGTTTCCTTTCCGCAGCCGCTTACTGCCAGAGTCATCAGAAGCAGCAGCCCAAGCCCCATTACCTTTTTCACTTTCCCCGCCTGCCGGCTTCCAATCGATTTGGCCGGCGTCAATCCGCTATTCGGCAATATAATCCCCTCCCTGAGGTTCTCTTTTCCAAATATCCCATTTTCTTTCCGACGTTTCGGCATCGTTAAAAGTTGCATCCCAAGTTAACGCCAAAAAGAGCCTTCCCGTGATCTGACGAATACGGAAAAGACTCTTTTACCTATCATATCGCTGCGATTTAACGTTTAAAATACGCCCCGCAGCCCCCGCCTTAACCCTTCCAGATCCAGTCCGTCCGCCGCGAAAGCGGCACGGATCAGATTCGGCGGCGTGAACTCGTCGTACTTGCCGAGGTAAGGCGCTTCGAACTCGTCGAGCATCTGGATCGAATCTTCCATGCGCTCGCTCTCGGACAGGATCAGCTGCTGCAGTTCGTCCGCGTCGGTGCGTCCGGCCACGACCATATAATGCGGCTCCATCGGGACGATCGAACGAAGCGAGAGCTGCTGCGACAGATTGTTCTTCAGCAGGCGTTCCAGCGTCCGGAATTCCCGGCTGCCGATCCACGGCATGACGAACATGGAGTCGCCGCCCGCGGGCAGCACGAGTCGTTCGGTCAGGCCGGTCTCGCGGGACAGGCGTCGAGCGCGTTCGAGCCGGGCCGCCGCGTTGGGAGCCAGATACGGGTAGAGCGTGTTTTCCCGCAAAATATCCCGCATCTTGCGCACGATCCGCGTATGCATGTCGCCGCCGGCTCCGAGCCAGAGCGTATCGACTTTGCCTTTGGCGTGTTTGACGTAGACAGCTTTGTGTCGGTTGTCGACTTCTTCGACTTTCCAGAGCCGACCGGCGAGCGAGAAGCAGTAGCCGGCCGGCGGGACGGTCGTGATCGAACCGATCTCTTCCGAACCGTCGTAAACGGCATGCTCTTCTTCGTCCTGAAATACGGCATAGAAGCGGTAATGGCCCGATACGCGCTCGCCCATCAGTCCCACGATCAGCATGCCGTCTTCCGTCTGCTCGATATGGTCGGTCGCAAGCAGATACTCCAACAGCTCGCGGTACTGATCCGTCGTGAAGTTGGCAAAAGGAGGCAGTGTCAGCACGGATCGGGCGAGTTCGCCCGCTTCCGCTTCGCCAAAGCTGCGCAGCACGCTCATCGTCTGGTGATACAGCAGGCCAAGCGGCAGCTGGCGAACCGTCTGCGGCTCGATCCACTTCTCCTTGACATACAGCTCGCATACCGCGATCGCCCGCAGCAGCGTCCACGGCATACGGGCGGGAAGCTGCGCTTCCTCGTCGTCTTCTTCCGCGCAGACGAACATCATCTCCGCCACCGCGCCTTCGCGCCGGCCCGAACGGCCGAGCCGCTGGACGAAGCTGGCGCAGGAATACGGTGCGCCGAGCTGCATCACCCGCTCCAGGCTGCCGAGGTCGATGCCGAGTTCGAGCGTCAGCGTCGCCGCCGCAACCGCCGGACCGTAACCTTCTCGCAGGGCGGTCTCGGCTTCTTCGCGCAGCATCGAAGAGATGCTGCCGTGATGCACGTGGAACACATCGGGCTGCTGGCGCAGCTCGGCGATCCGGCGCATCTCCAGAATCGTCGTCTCGGCGACGGTGCGGCTGTTGGTGAAGATGAGCGCTTTTTTGAGATGGGTATGGTCGTAAATGAAGTTGTTGTACGACTTCTTCGCATTCTCCAGCGCTTCGCTCTGCCGCTCGTCGCGGGCATCCGGCATGGCGAAGTTCTCGATCGACAGCCGCAGCTTGCGTCCGCCCGGCGGCGAGACCAGCTCGACCGGAATACGCGTGCCGCCGGCCAGCCACGACTTCACGGCTTCGTAATCGCCGAGCGTCGCGGACAAGCCGATCCGGCGCGGCGAACAGCCCGCCATGCGGGACAGGCGTTCGAGCTGGCTCAGCACCTGGGAGCCGCGGTCCGCGCCCATGAAGGCATGCACTTCGTCGATGACGATAAACCGCAGGTCGCCGAACAGCGCCGGAATGGCGTTGGGGCGGTTCATCAGCAGCCCTTCCAGCGATTCGGGCGTAATCTGGAGCACACCCGACGGATGGCGCATGACTTTGGTCTTTTCGGACTGCGGCACGTCGCCGTGCCAATGCCACACCGGGATATGCGCATCGCGCATCAGCCCTTCAAGCCGCTGGAATTGGTCGTTGATCAGCGCTTTGAGCGGTCCGATGTACAGAATGCCGACCGAAGAAGAAGGTTCTTGTTCAAGCAGCGTCAGCGCCGGAAAAAAGGCGGCTTCGGTCTTGCCCGAAGCCGTCCCGGAAGCGATCAGCATATGATGGTTCGTATCGAGCACCACTCGGCTCGCTTCCACCTGTACTTCGCGCAGTTCTTCCCAGCCGCTGCGGTAAATGTATTCCTGAATAAACGGGGCAAGCCGGTAAAACGGATGCTCCGCGCTCACAGGTCAAGCTCCGCGAGAATATCGTCCGGCCCTTCTTCACCCGCTGCGGCGCTGCCCGGAAGCGTGTCTTCCGGCGATTCCGGCGAACGTTCGGAACGGGAGTCGGTCAAACCGCTGGCCGGACGCGCTTCCGATACGCCTCCGCCACGGAACGCCTGGCCCGCCGCTTCGTACGAGGCACCGCTGTACGGATCAAAAGCCGCAGCCCGCAGCCCGTCGACATTTTCTCCGCTCTGGAAGCCGCTTCCGCGCGGACGCGGCTTGGCAGAGAATTCCGGTTCCGGTGTGGATGCCGCCGAGCCGGCCGAAGAGAAGAGATCTCCGCCGGACTGCGGTCGCCCGGCATCCGCCAAGCTCCTACGGCGGGCCGGATGCTCCGAAGATTCGCTTCCGCCCGCGCCGGATGCACGCATGCCGGAATCGGAGCCTGGAGCCGTCGGTCCCGAATCGCTGCGGCTCGGTCCGATGTTTCCGCGCGGGGCATCCGTGCCGGTTCCGCCCGGAGCACCCGATACGCCAAGAGCGGGGCTGCCCGGTCCGCCAAGCGACAACCCGCCGATCTGCGGCGCGCGGCCCAGGACGTCCGGCAGCAGCTCGTCGAAGCTGCGGTCCGGATATTGGTGCAGCGTATTGAGCAGATCCATGAAGTCGCGCACGACTTCGCGGGTCGTCAGCAGCGCATCCGCGCCCATCCGGCCGAGCTCCGACTCCATGAACCGGGTCAGCTGCTTCTGATCGAGCGCCGCCGCGTAGCCGTAATGCGAAGAGTGCAGATCGCGCAGCTTCTCCAGCAGCACGAGAATCTCCGCGTGCGAGAGCATCTCCAGCCGCAGGATCGGGCCGGCGTAATGCAGCATGCCCGCCCCTTCGCCGAAGCGGCCCGCGACGAGCCGCGAACGCAGCGCGTCGTAGCTGAACAGCCCGCGGCGCTGGTCTTCCACGAACTGCGGCGTGCCGCCGAGGAAGATTCCGAGATGCTGCGCTTTGCCCTGCATCGTATCGTTGAAGATCGTCAGCAGCTTCTCGTAGTTGCTCTGCCGGGATACGGTATTCGTGATCTTGTACAGATTGACGCCTTCGTCGATAAACAGCAGCAGCCCTTTGTACCCGATCTTCGCCATGAATTCCGCCCACAGCTTCATATAGTCGTACCAGTTGTCGTCGTCGATGATGACGCCGACTCCCAGGCATTTGCGCGCTTCCGTCTTGGTCGGGAACTCGCCCCGAAGCCAGCGCAGCGCATTCTGCTTCAGTTCGTCGTCGGACATCTTGTAGCCGTTCCAATACGCCGACAGCACGCGCGCGAAGTCGAAGCCGTGTACCATATGCTCCATATTGCCCGTCACTTCGAAGATGCGCCGCTCCACTTCCACCTGCAATTTCTCATCGTCCGGCCGCAGTGAAAGTTCCGCCATCGCCTGCTGCTGGAGCGAAGCGAACCACTTTTGCAGCACGGCTTCCAGCGCTCCGCCATCGGGCCGCGTACGCGTCGACAGATGCGTCATCAGCTCGCGGTACGTCCCGAGTCCCTGCCCTTTGGTGCCGACCAACCGGCGTTCCGGGGACAGATCCGCATCGGCCACGACGAAGTCGCGATCCATCGCATAGTTGCGCAGAATCTGGATCAAAAAGCTTTTGCCGCTGCCGTAACGGCCCGTAATCAGCTTGAACGCCGCTCCGCCTTCCGCGACGTTCCCAAGCTCCCGAAGCACCGATTCGATCTCGAGCTTCCGCCCCACCGCTATATATTCAAGTCCGATCCGCGGCACGACGCCGGCGCTCAGCGAGTTCACCAGCGCCGACGATATCCGCTTGGGGATCTTCGTTTGATTAGCATTCACGTTCAGTCACCTCCGAATGTTGCTCCACGGGACGTCCGCCGAAGCGCATCGTCCCGCCCACACTATACCACAGTCTTTGTTTTTCTTCCGTTTCCAAAAACGTCTTTCTGCGCACGCAGGACCCTCCGTTCGCATTCAAACGGATACGGACGCGGGACATGCGCCGATTTCATTCCGGACGCAGTCCGGCGAGATTCTCCAAGTATTCTTCCAGCACTTCGCCGCCGTCGATCAACAGATCCCCGATCGCTTCCATCGCCGCTTCGTTGATCCGGTCGATCATCGTTTCCGGCAGTTCGCCGGAAGCGCCGGCAATCGCCATCCGCTGCGCCTCGTTTGAACCGAGCAGCACGGCGCGGATCATGGCACGCTCCGCCGGACCGAGCCTGGCGGCCAAATCCTGCCAGTCGCTATCCAGCGCGGAGACGTCCCATCCGTCCGAGGCGGCCGAGTCAGCCGGCAGCGAATCGCTGTGCGGCTCGGCACCTGAAGGCGGCGCTGCCGCTTCCGGAGCTGCGGCGGAGCGATCGGACGCTTCGCCGCATCCGGCTTCGTCTGTTCGCGGCGGCGCTGCGGCCTCCGAAAGTGCCGCAGAATCGGCTTCCGGCGCAGCCTCTTTGGAAGTTCCCGCAGCCCGAGACTCTTCGGGTTCAAACGACAAAGCTCCGGGAACCGTTTCTCCCGCCCAGCCGTATCCGGATTCTTCCGGCAGCTCGAGCGTCTCGAAACCTTCGTATTCATCGGCTTCGGGCGGCTCCCCTCGCTGTGAAACCTCTGGTACGGAGAGACCGGCGGCTTCGTCTGCCCGAACTGCGGCACTGTCTTCGCCGACCGCTTGGTCTGCGTCCGCGGGCGGGACCGGCTGCGGATCGTTCTGCCCAAGATCCGCCGGTTCTGCCGGGCTGCCGGATGCCATCAATTCTCCGGTCAGCATACGCAGCACCTCGTCGGAATCGCGGCGCAGCTTCTCCAATTCTTCAAGGTCGAACCGGACCTCGGGAAGTTTCGGCGGTTCCGGCGCGCGGCGCTCTTCGGGCGGCAGGAATTCGCGCTCCACCGCCCCGGCGATCACTTCGGCAAGTTCCGGATCAAGCTTGATCCCGCGCAGCCGACCGCCGAACTTGAAGCGGGCACGCAGTTCGTTCTCCGTCTGGCGGATCACCTGGGTGATGAAATCGCGCAGCTGCGCATGCAGTCCAAACTTCGGCGCTCGGACCAGAAACGTCCGCCCGTACAGCTCGGGATCGTACACGACGCTGCGGAACAAATAGCGTTCCGTAATCCGGATATCGGCTTCCCGGAACAATCCGGTCAGCCGGATCCCCCGGGAGCGGATCAGATGCTCGTCGAGCGCCTGTACAACAAGAGGCAGCACGCGCGGCAGCGTCTTTTTGCCCGCGTCCTTGTAGAAACGGCTCGTCGTGACGTCATAATCCGACAGCCGGGCAATCAGCTCCCAGGTTAGCTCACCCGGCTGTCCTTCGAACCGCCGGGACAGCTCGAGATCGAGCAGTTCCCCGGCGAGAAGCCCGGACGTCTGCTCGAGCGCGGGCGATTCCGGCAGATCGAGCGCATGGACCAGAGCAAATTCGCGCACCCAATCCGCCATGTAGCCGTCAAGGCGGCGGAACCTTGCCCGGTAGCTCTCCCATACGCGGATCAGCATCTCCAGTCCGTCATGCGGATGCTCCCATCCGATTCCGTTGATCAGCTCATAAATGTAGATAAACAGGTAAGACAGATCCGTCTCGACTTTTTCGCCTCGACGAAACTCGGTTCTCCAATAGAAATACCAGTGTTCCTGCTCGGGCTTCATCGCGGCAAACGTCGGCCAATAGCTTGAAAAAGGAGCGAACGGCACTTCTTCTTCCGTGCGTTCCGCCGTTTCGCGCGCGCGACGTACGAATTCCCGCTCCGCGGACTGCGGCTGCACGGGGCGTACCGGCCGGACTTCGCCTGCGGCGGAAGAAGACGTTCGGCGCCGGGGTACAGGCGCCGAACGTTCCGGCTGCGGACGCGAGGTCTGCGTGTCGCGCGGATCGGGTTGGGGCCAAGCACCCGGCGCGCGGGGCGGGATGGACATTCCCCGCCGCACAGGCGCTTCCGGGCGGGCAGCCGCTTCGTCGACGAACATCTCGGCCATGCCGGCCGCATCTTTCTTCCAGGAAGAGAGTTTCATTTCCGGTCTGTCCTGCAGCGGAGGCCGGCCGCCCGGCACCGCTGCCCCTCGGCCGGGGTCCAGCAGCAGGAAGCTGCGCGTCAGCGAATCATAGAGCTTCAGCAGCCGAATCTGTACGGCGCGGACACGCGCATCGTTCATAGAGCCTTCGTCTGAATAGACGGCGATCCGGACCCTCGCTTCGGCCGAGTCGATCCGGCTGAACAGCCGGGTCTCGTCCGAACGAACAGACGCGTCGGGCTCCAGCAGAAGCAGAATATCCGCCTGCAGCTTGTCTTCGAATTCGCCTTTTTGCAGTTGGGAGACCGGGCGCAGAATCAGCCCCGCCGTCCTTTCGGTAACGGCGGAATCCCGCATCCCCCCATCGGAAGCATCGGTTCCTTCCGCGGACCGGCTTTCCGTATGCCCCGAGGAGCCGTCCGCCTCCCGCGAAGGCAGCGGCATGCCCCGCCCGGTGCCTGCGGCGGAACCGGAATCCGCCGATTCTTCTTCGTTCCCGGACGAATCTCCGCGAAGCGGGCGTTCATCCGCCCAGCGCTGCAGACGTTCGACAAGGCCGCCGTCCGGCGCCGGATCGGAGTTCGTCGTTTCCGAACCGGTCCGCGCAGATCCGCCTTGAACAGAGGACTTCTCTTCCGCACGTCCGGTCGATAGAGGAGAGTATCCCTCGCCGGGTTCTCCGGGTTCTCCGTCTCCGGCCATCCCGCCCGCTGCGAGTTCTACCGCCTCGGCCAGTGCCGTCAGCAGATCGCGGCGCCCGACCACAACCAGCCGGCAGTCCGGTGCCGCGGCCAGCGTCTCCGCCGCAAAAGCCGCCAGCTCCGCCAGCCATCGCTCGGCTCCGCCGTACAGGCCGCCGTTCATGCCCCAGCCGGCCAGGTAGCGCAGATGCGCAAGCGCCGGCCGTTCTTCGCCGGCCTGCGCAGGCTTGGGCCCTTCGAGCGCCAGCGGCAGCTCTCCGGCCTCCGCCTCGCCCGGCAGCCCGAGGCGCTGCCGGTACGAGAAGCCGGCCGAGATCAGGCCGGCCGACCCTCCGCCCGCGCCGTGCTCGCGCAGGCTCCGGGCAAATTCCGGCGCCTCGAGGTCGATCCATCCGTCCTCGAGGCGCAGATACCGACGCCCCGCGCTCCAGGCGTCGATCAGCTCGGCGGCCGTGAACAGCCGCCCGCCCGCGCTCAAGACCGGCTCGGCGTGAACGACCCCCACGCCCCGCTCGAGGACCGGACCGCCGCGCAGCGACCAGCTCCAATCCGCTGCGTCGTAGAGCCGGTGCAGATCGCGGAACTTCGCCGCGCTTCGGCCCGCAATCAGCGGCCCCCATTCGCGTTCGACCAGGCGCGCAAATTCCGCCAGGGCTTCGCCGCTCACCGTTCCGCCGTCTGCGGAACCGAATAAACGGCTCACCGTCTCCGTCCCCAGGGCCGGACGCATCAGAAACGCCGGCCCCGCGTTCTCTCCCGAGCTGTCGGGCAGCCGTTCGACGAGGCGATCTCCTGCGCTGCCGCGCACCGGCCCGGCCGGTTCTGCATCCGAAGCGGCCTCCGCATTTCCGGCTCCGCCCGAATCGGACACGGCGGCTTCTTCGGCGCCGTCTCCGCTTGGGGCAAGCTGCAGCACATACCCTTCCAATCCGGCTATCCGCAGCCTATTCGCACCGCGGGAAACTTCAACGACCGCATGATTATCGCCGCAGTCCACAAGGTCGATCCGGCCCGCCGGTTCTGCCGAATACTCGATCTCGCTGCTCACGACAAGTCCTCGCCCGCGCATGGACGGGATCGTCCGAACGAGCAGTTCTTCCCATTCTTCCGGTCCGACCCGGCGTCCGATCCAGTCCAGGTCGTCTTCTTCGAAACCGGGCATATCGATCAGCTCGTATCCGGCGTCGACGAAGCGGCCGAACCAGCCCGGCTCCAGATAGAGCGCGCCTTCCGGCAGCCGTCCGATCAGCGAAGAACGTTCACCGTCGAGGAAGAACGTCAGACCGAGTCCCTGGTCCGGATCGGCCATTAGCGCCAATTCGACCTCGTCGCCCATATGCAGATGCACGCCCGGAGCATCGCCTCTTCCGATCGCTTTCAGCAGCGTGTCGCGTACGACAAGCAGCCGGGAAGCGCGGATCGGCGTCTCTTCCCGGTTCAGCCGATACTCCGGCAGCATGTAGCGCGGCAGCGGCGTCAGGGCATCGCGAAGCAGAACGGGTCCTTCCCCGTCCGTTGCACTCAGCCAGAACTGTCCTCCGCTGTCCGCATTCAGATACAGATGGTACGAATACGCCGCCGTCCTTGCGAAAAAGTCGCTCATTCCACTCCCCTGACTCCCTTGTCCGACAAATTGTAGAGCTGCGCCGATAATGGGCTTTCCTGAATTTTCGATTCGTCCATTATACCATCGTTTGCCTGCGGATAAATAAATTTCGAATATAAAAAGCGAACCTGCCCGCTTCTCCCCGGACACGGGAAAGAACCGAATCCGGTATCCGGATCGGTCCTTCCTTTATCGGTTTATTTCCGGTTACACCTTGAACTGCCCGATCATTTGATTCAGACGGTCCGCGCTTTCGTTCGTTTTCCGCGCTTCTCCGGCAATGCCGTTGGCTTTGCCGACGACACTGGCCGTCTTGTCCGCGATCTCTTCCGTGCCTTCCGCGGAATCGTTGTTGGAACTCGAAATTTCGTTGATGGCCTGCGCCAGATTTTGCACGGATGCGCTCAGTTCCTCGCTGGTCGAACTGAACTCGGATACCATCCGGTCCATGTAGAGCGCATCGTTCAGATAAGACTCGCTTGTTCGGCTCATCATCGTATAATCTTCGGCAATCGTGCCGGTAAGCATCTCCATCAGACGCTGCGTGAAATGCTGCAGATTGCTGACCGAGTCCGTCACGCTTCCGGTAATCAGTTGGATTTGTCCTACCGTGTTCTTGGAAGCGTCGGCCAACTTGCGGATTTCGTCGGCTACGACAGCGAACCCTTTGCCCGCTTCCCCGGCTCTTGCCGCTTCGATCGAAGCATTGAGCGCCAGCAGGTTCGTCTGCTGGGTGATTTGCAGAATCGCTTCGCTCAGCGCCTTGATGGCATCGACCGACTTGGATTTTTCCAGCGCTTCCTGCAGCCCGGCCTGCACTTCCCCATAAGCGTTCGTCGTTTCGGCAATAGAGGTTTCAAGCGCCGTTTTGAGCTCTTTGGCACGTCTGCTGATCACGGCGGCCTCTTCCGCTCCTTCTTGGGCGCCTCTGGAGATCGAACCGATCGCTTTCTCGAATTCGTCCGTGGACGCATTGATCTGCTGCGCCGAAGCCGCCGTTTCCTCCATGCCCGCGGACATGCTCTGCGTCGTGAGCGAGACTTCCCGCAGTTCGCTGTCCATATCGGTAAACATGAAATGTACGGTGTTGGATACTTCTTTGAGATGGGCGGATTCTTCGTTGACCGACCGGATTACCTTTTTCGTATTCTCGTGCATCTTGTTCATCGAGCGAATAAGCACCCCTGTCTCGCCGGCGCTGTCGATATATTTTTGCGGCAGTTCCCGGGAGAAGTCGCCTTGAGCCATAAACTCCAACTGCTCGGACGCCACCCGGATCGGACGGACAATACTGCGTACCACCAGGAACAGAACCGTCAAAGCGATCAGCAGCGCGGCCAACGTTATGGCGACCATCGTCGCGAGCATGCTGTACAGGCCGTTCATATAACTGCTGACGGGCAGGAAGGTCACGACATTCATTTTGAGCACATCGTCTTTGATAAAAGAAGCGAGGTAGCGCACGCCGTCAATCGTCACATAACCGGTTCCTTGTTCGGATACGGCAAGCTGCTGCAGTCCTTTTTCGTTAGCCAGCTTGGTGAAGTCGGTCTTCAGCACCTGATCCACATCGTGCGAAGCGATCACCATCCCCTTTTCGTCGGTGACGACGGTCGTGATGACCTGCTCGTCTTCTTTTTTGGTGATTTCGCTCAGCAGGACATTTACGTTGATCGGAAGAGCGAACACGCTCAGTAGGGTACCGGTCGCGGGGTCTTTGACAGGAGCCGCTATCGCGATAGCGGGAAGACCCGTGACCGGCGATGCCTGAAGATCCCCCACCACGGGAGCGCCGCTGTCGAGCACGGGTTTGTACCACGGCGATGTCGACAGCATGTCGGTACCCTGCGATACGCCTCCCAGACCGTCTACATACACTTTATCCCGATACGTAAAAAAGATATTTTCATACAATCCGTTTGAGCTGTTCAGCTTTTCGGTGATGCTGCTTTGGATTCGATCGAATCCCGCCTGATCGGCTGCGCCGGTCGCGTTCAATTTAAGGTAGGAATACGCTCCCCTGAATCGCACTAGAATCATGTGCGTTTCAGGGAAACGTAAACCTGTGATTAAGAGTTGAAAGGGTACTAGATAGGTCCGTACCTACTCTTCGACATTTGGGGCAGCCGAATGAAGAGCGTACACCAAACTGAGTTCATCGATCCACGCCAAAAAATCCGGTTCCCTCTGTCAAAGGGGAACCGGACTCCGGAAGGACCGACGAATCGGCTTGCTTGACTCTTCTTGTGCTTATTTTTTCTTCAGCGAGACGTTCAGCGTATCTCCGGCTTGGCCTCCGAAGACCACCATGCCGCCTTCCGGCAGCACTGCCGTTTTGACGCCGCTTGCGATCGACAGGGCGACCGGCGTTCCCGCAGCATCATAGACCGCAAAGCCCGCTCCCTGTGGAAGGGTCGGCATCAGCGTCTTGCCCGCCGCGCCGGCCGGAATCTTGAACCAGCGCACGCTTCCGGCAGCCGGAATCGTTACGACGGAGGACTCTCCTGCATAGATTGGAGTGATTGCGTCTTCGCTCACATAAGTCCGTCCGTCGGCTTTGAGGTACTCGGTGCCGCCTTCGCGGGAGAAGTCCAGATCAAAGGTATCGCGTCCGTTCATGACCGGGATTTCGACGGCGTTGACGGCATGGTCCGCATCGACGATCCGGGTTCCGTTGGCATAGCCGCTCTCCGCCTTCACCGCGATTTTCTTGGTCAGAATCGAAGGCGAAATGTAGAACAGGGAATTGATCTTCTCGTCCAGCGCATAATACGTTTTGCCCTGGCGTTTCGCCCAGGCTGCCGCTGCCGAAGCGTCTACCGGATTTTGATCCAGCTTCTGCGATTCGTAGAAGGCCATCCGCGAATTTCCGATGCCGGGAAGCGCGATATCGCTGCGAATGCGCATGTACGTATGTCCGTTGGTTTGTTCGTCGAAGCCCAGTACGGTGCGGCCGTCTTCGCTTGTGAACTCTCCTTTTCCGGTATAGACATAAGTCTGGGCCGGGATCATGTCGCTCATCAGCGCCGGCATTTGGATCTCGCTGTTTTGGATCTTAAGTTCGCGTGTCTCTCCCACCATTCCATACAGTCCGGCATACTTGTCCATCTCTGCCGGCATCGTCTGCTTAACCGGCTTGGCGTGCGTTTTTTCCGGCAAAATGTTCGTGATCTTCCCGGTCTGCTTCAAATACTCCAACAGGACATTCGTCGCTGCGGTCGTGTTGAACACGGACGAACCGCCGGAGGTCTGGAATGCGATCGAGATGTCGTCGTCCGGCAGGCTGATCAGTGCGGAGTGGTACATGATCGTGTCTCCGCCTTTGGTTGCCGCGCGGATGTTGTAGTCGCCGAACGGTTCGAGATCGACGGAATCCCAGCCCAGGCCGTAGCCGAAGGCGTTTTTCGTATCCGGTACCCAGACGCCTTTGCGGTATTCCGGCTGCAGCATGGCTTCGACCGACGCTTCGGACAGCAGCTTCGGATGCTTGCCGCTCAGCACTTCGGAGAATAATGTCAGCTCTTCCGCTGTCGAATACACGCCGCCCGTACCGAGGATATTGGCATTTTCCGGAGGCAGAGCCTGCTTGATCCCCGGCAGGCGAATCGGCTCAAGCTGCTTGCGGTCGAACTCGTCCATCGGTGTCCGGGTCGAAGTCAGCGACAACGGTTCCGCAATCCGCTTCTGCAGGAAATCGCTGTAGCTCATTTTGCTGACCCGTTCGACCAGCAGCTCCAGCAGCTGGAAGCCATCGTTGGCGTAGACGGAATATTCGCCCGGGTCGGACTTCAGCCGCTGTACACTCAGATTCGAGAGCAGGGCCTTGTAATTCTCCGAATCGTTATCGCCGAGCAGCATGCTGTTCTTGTAATGCGAACCGTACAGGCCCGACGAGTGATTCATCAGCATACGAACCGTAATCTGTTTGTAGCGTTCGTCCGCCATACGGAAATCCGGAATATAATCGGTCAGCGGACGGTCGATATCCACTTTCCCGTCGTCGGCCAGCATCATCGCCGCCGCGGTCACATACATTTTGCTGACCGAGCCTATGCCGAACATTCGGGTATTGGAAATGTCTTGTTTGGCGCCCACGTCATCAAGCGTCGTTCCGCCCGACAGCACCACTTTTCCTTTGTCCCGGATCGCATACTGTACGCCGGTCACGCCGTAATTTTCCATCAGCGCTTCGGTCATTTTCTTCGCTGCGGCCTGGGCGGCGCTGTGCGACAGCACGTTCGGAGCAGTCTGCCCGGATGAAGCCGGAGCGGTCTGTGCCCGTCCCTGCCCTTCGGCCAGCGGCAGTGCGAGCAGCATCGCCGCCATGGCGGCCGTCCCTGTCTTTTTCCATATCTTCGTACTCATCTTGGTTCGTTTCATCGGTAACTCCTTCTTTCCGGTTGGATTCGTGATCTGCGCTTCGTATACTCAGCATAGCTCCGGCAGCCGCCTGGTGCGCATCACGATCCCGAAACGTCAAAAAAGATCCCCGAACGACATCGCCGCCGGAGATCTTTGTTCTTTTTTATCGGGAAAAAGGCAGCATGACCATATTGTCGAACGTCAGATTCTCCGTCTCGATCGCCATATGGCCGCCGTATTTGTCGCAGATTCGCTCGATATTGGTCAGCCCGAACCCATGATTATCCGGATCGGCTTTGCCGCTGCGCAGATCGGTCACTTCCCGCTCGGTCCGATTGCGTACGCGGATGAACAGCGCCGCTTCGCTCGAACGGATATGGACGCGGATATGCCGATCTTCGGCGATCTTGATCTTTTTCGACGCCTCGACCGCATTATCCAGCATATTGCCGAGCACGACGCACAGATCATAGCGCTCGATCGGCACCTCCGGCTCGCGCAGCCCCAATTCCGTATCGATGCGGATCCCGTTCGCCCGGCCCACGTTCAGCGCATTCGTAACCAGCGCATCAACCACCAGATTGCCGGTATTGACCCGCCGATAAGCGCTGTCGATCTCGCTGAGCGTGGTCAGAATATGCTCGCGCGCTTCTTCGGCCCGTCCGTGCTCGATATATTCCGCCACGACCAGCAGCTGCTTGTTCGTATCGTGAATGATGCGCTTGATCTCTTTGAAACTGTGCACGGTCTTCTCGTAATTGGCGTCTTGATAATCCATTTGGCTCTGCAGCCGTTCGTTCTGCAGCGTCAGTTGAAACCGGGCAATCACCGTATCGAGCATATAGACGACCAGGATATTCAGCACGATAAAACCAAACACCGTCACGAAATAATGGATATTCTTCACGCTGTACAAGGTAATGGCGTTGACCTGATAGACGCTGATCAGCGGCACGCACAGAAACAGAAGCGAATAACGCGACTCCAGCGGAAAGCGCCGCCTTTTGACCACTAGCCGGATCGCCTGGATTACCGCAAACATGATCGTGCAGCCGATCAGCAGCACCGTCGCCAGTTGGATCCGTTCGAGGAAATCGTCCGGTCTGGCCGTTTCGATCTGCAGGGACGGATGAATCAGGTAGACCAGGAGAAAATTGATGAGCGTCAGCAGCACGGCGTACAAGATCGCGAACATGGCTCTGAGTTTCTGGGATACCTCGTACCCTTGAGCGAACAGGAACAAGATGCCGAGCGCCATCAGCGAAGACAGCAGATCCGGAAGATCGAAGGTCAGATAAAGAAACGTCAGCGGCAAAAAAGCGGCGATCCAGTATTTTTTGCCGGGTTTGCTGTTCTCTTTGCCAAAAACGGAATTGAAATAAAAGTCGGCCTGCACGGTCATGACCAGCGCAATCCCGATATTCAGCAGGAGCAGCAGGAGAGGACTCTGCATCATTCCGCCCTCGCAACCATGAACCGGGTGCAGGCGTCTTTGACTTCTTTGACTTTGGAACGGCCGATCGGCAGTTCCGCCGCGTTGGACATGACCACCCGGCTGCCGGAAAATTTATGCACATGCGACAGATTGATCAGGATCGAACGGTGGATCTGCAGGAAACGTCCGTCTTTCAACGCTTCGGCGTAGCTCGAGATCAAGCCCCGGCCGTCGTACACGCCGCGGGTCGTCGTAATCTTCAGCTTATTCTTAACGGTCAAGCCGTTGGCGGCTTCGATCGAAATAATCTCGTCGTGATGCAGCACCAGATCGCCTTCCGCCGATTTGACGATCAGGATCTCCCGTTCCTTTTCCTCGAAATAGCGGCACAGCTTGAGCATTTTCTCTTCGAACACGGCGGGATCGACCGGCTTGAGCAGGTATTGGAACGTCATGACGTCGAAACTCTCCAGCATGTATTCGGCGTAGCTCGTCAAGAAGATGATCTGTTCGCCCAGACGCCGCATGTCCCGCAGCTTCCGCGCCGTCTCGATTCCGCTCAGGCCGGTCATCTCGATATCCAGGACCAGAATATGAAAAGGCTCGCCGCCCTCCTCGTAATGAACCAGCAGTTCTTCGCCCGATGCGAAGAGACCGGTCTCGAAGTCGATACCCGACTTGACGGACAGATCGAGCAGCATCCGCCGGACATCTTTTCTCCGCGGCTGCTCGTCGTCACAAATGGCGATCCGGTACATATCATGAGCCTCCCGTACTTTTTCCTTCTATTATACGTTCCGCCGCTTCAAGGAGAAAGACCCGGCATGGGGAGGGCTGCAGACACCTGATCGGATTCCACTTCGAACCATCCCGGATAGGCTTCGCCGATCTGCCGCTGGATCTCCCAGGCTTCGTCCGGATTGTCGGCCGCCCCGGTCATCCGCAGCGTTCCCGCTTCCTTGACCGGATCGTCCATCCAACTGGCCGTTGAAGCCATGATATATACCTGTCCAAAATCGTCATCGAACCAGATCGTAGCCGTCTTGATCCAATCAAACCCGTTTGAAGCGGCATATTTCGGGCTATACGTATGCTGCAGGATTCCCATATTAATGCCCTTATTGCGTTCAGTGCGCAGGACTTCACCGGAATGGCGGCCATCCGTCATCCAGTCGAATCCGTCGACCGTGACATTCACCTTAAATTCCGGTCGGCGAAAAAGCTTCCGCGACACTTCGCCTTGGACGCGGATCACCGTCCGCTTGTCCGAATTCGGTAGATCGGCATTCGACAAGACCGCCGGAATCGCTTTGTCGATCTGTCGGGTAAACGGATACTCCGCCAGCACAAAGGCCAGCACGAACAAAAGAATGAGTCCAAGTGCGTAATGTGTTTTCATGCGACCTCCTTATGCGGGCTCCGTTGGATCGGCTTACTGCCGCTTTATCCATTAAACGCTCCGAGGTCGCAATGAGTTGTTCCTTATCAATAAACTTTGGACGTACTGTATTTATCGGCCGACTTGGCAAAAGGAATCTCTTTGCCGGCCTGCTTGTAAGCGGCATCGATCGTCGCATCCACGATGACCCATCGGCCGTTCAGGTAAATTTCGTTCCACGCATGATATTCTTTCACGTAAGTCGTGCTGCCCATGACCAGCTTGGTCGGAATTCCCGAACTTCTCAGCATGACTCCCATCAGGGACGCGTAATCGTAGCAGATGCCTTTTTGCGAACTCAGCGTCTGGTCGGCCGAAGGGAGATAGAGGCTTCCAAGCGACTTGGCCTTTTTAAAATCGTATCCGATATGGGCTGTCACATATTCATGAATGGCTTTCGCTTTTGCCGTGTCGGTTTTTTTGCCGGCGGTAAGCTTCTTGGCCAGCGCAGCTGCGGTTTTGGAATCTTTCCAATTCACATTTTGCACCGAACCTAAGAATACCGCATTGTCGCTGGCTGCCTGAAGATTGACGGAAGTGCTGCCGATTTTTTGGTACTGGGTTCCGGAGGCTTGTTCCAACATGGTCACTTCGTACGCGCCGTTGCCGGACTGCAGAGGAAACGTCTGCGATTGTCCGGCTACCTGAAGGTCGTACGTATAGACCTTATCCGCTTTGACAATCATCACTTTATGGCGTTTGGTCGGGCTTCCGCTGCAGCGAATCCCGATCGTTCCCTGCTTGAGAGAGGAGGTGTCGATCCAGGATACTTCCGTCTCCGCGGCCGCGGCCGGACGGGCAGAAGCGCAGCAGATCGGAGCGGCCGCCAGGATCAAGGCAAGGACTGTTTTGGCTATCCATTTGTACATCTTCAAGACTCCTTTCGATAGCTGGCTGCCAACCCCGGCGGGGTAAGGCCCTTTAGCTTTGCGTCCCTGTCTTTCGAAGCAGGTTTGCCTTTATCGTGCGGGGAACGTATTCGGATGGAATACGTGTCCCTACTGTTTACAACGGACAAATTTCGCCTTCCCGACTGAGAATCCGCTCCTATTTCCTCCAAAAATTTGAACGCAAAAAAGCCCCATCTCCTGGATGGGGCTTCGAAAGCGGGACCGGAAGGTCCTATAGGAAGGAACTCCGCAATCGCTTAGTATACTTTTTGTACGCTGTATTTATTGGCTTCTTTGGCGAATGGGATCGATTTCCCGGCCTGCTTGTAGGCGGAATCGACGGTTGCATCCACGATGACCCATTTACCGTCGAGGTAGATTTCGTTCCAGGCATGATATTCCTTGACGTACGAAGTGCTGCCCATGACCAGCTTGGTCGGAACTCCCGAACTTCTCAGCATCACGGCCATCAGGGAAGCGTAATCGTAGCAGATCCCTTTGCGGGATACGAGCGTTGCGTCTGCGGAAGGAATGTAGACCGTACCTACCGTCTTGGCCAGCTCTTTATCATATTTGATAGTGGAAGCTACATAATCGTAGATCGCCTGTGCTTTTTCCGTGTCCGTCTTCTTGCCGGCCGTCAGTTTGGCAGCCAGGGCCGTTGCATTGCGCGCTTCTTTCCAGTTGACGTTCTGTACGGAGCCGAGGAAGACATTGGTCTGATCTTCGGCACTCAGTTCGACGGAAGTCGAGCCGATTTTCTTGTAGCTGTTGCCTGCGGTGTTCTCGAGCAGGGTCACTTCGTACGAACCCGCACCCGACTGAAGCGGGAAGTTCTCGGAAGATTTCGATGTGTTCAGGTCATACGTGTACACCGTGCTTGCCTTGGCGATCATGACTTTGACTCTCTTGGAAGCGGCGGAATTGTAGCTGACTCCGATGGTCCCTTGACGCAGGGACGAGGTGTCGAGCCAGGTCGCATCGACGGAAGCGGCGGAAACCGGTGCGGCTGCGGCGGAGATTAAGCCGGCAGTCAAGCTCAGAGCGAGAACCATCTTGGACATCCATTTGCGCATGGATAAAACTCCTTTCGGCGGCTGGCTGCCAACCCGCGTGGGGTAAGGCCCTTTAGCTT
Organism: Saccharibacillus qingshengii; assembly: GCF_013185195.1. Lineage (GTDB taxonomy): Bacteria > Bacillota > Bacilli > Paenibacillales > Paenibacillaceae > Saccharibacillus > Saccharibacillus qingshengii. The sequence goes on along the minus strand of NZ_JAAZWC010000009.1, from coordinate 108,045 downwards.
TGCGTCCCTGTCTTTCGAAGCAGGTTTGCCTTTATCGTTGTTGTCTTATCTTGGACGTGCGGTCGATCGAATACGGAAAAGCGGATACGCGAAAAAAGCCCTATCTTTCGGCGGCTGGCTGCCAACCCACTTGGGGGTAAGGCCCTTTAGCTTTGCGTCCCTGTCTTTCGAGTCAGGTTTGCCGTTTATCGAGAAAAGCTTCTATTAGTCTCATCGTACCACGAAAAAAAGAATTAGCAAGCAAAACTTCGTCCTTTTCCTACCAAATCCCTGTTTCAATTCATAAAGCTGTACCTAAAGCCGAGTTGCTTTTTATCTACTATTAAGAATATAGATCTATACTTCTTCTTTAATAGTCGATTTTATTGGATATAAAGAACTATTCGGCGCACAAAAAATCCGCTCACCGGTAATCGGGAGCGGATGCTGTGAGTGGATATTCAATTGGCGGCCGAAGAAGGGCTGCCGCTCAATACCGCATACACAATAAGGCGGTGCGTGGGATTGACCAGCGGATCGCATGTAATCAGCGTAAGGCCTTTCTCGCCTTGAACCGGATCCAGTACCCAGACGTCCGTCGGTTCAACGATATGGATCTTGTCCACTTCATACCGGTAGGTCTGTCCGCCCTGATCGATTTCGATCACGTCGCCGACTTTGGCTTCGTTCAGCCGGTTGAACAGTCTGCCCGTTTTGTGCGCGCGATGGGCGGCAAGGGCCATGTTGCCTTCGACGCCCGCCAAGCCGGTTCCGGTCACGTGCACGGCCGCGCTTCGCATATTTTCCTTCGTTGCCCCTTCCACGACCGGCAGCTTGATCTTGAGCTTGTCGTAACGGATCACGCCCAGAATCTCGCCTTCCTGCGGATCTTTCGCGTCGGCTTGCGCCGCCGGCTCCGCTTCTGCCTCGTCGCCTTCGTCCAGCAGATTCGAGATCTTCTCGTAATCCGGTACCGCCGCTTCGCCGGAAACCTTGGACAGATCCAACGGCTGGCGGCTCGCCGCCTCCGCTTTTTGCAGCAGCTGATCCTGCGTCCGGTCTTCCAGCCAGCCATTTACGGACGGGTAGAGGACGATGCAAAGCCCCAGCAGCATAATGATATAAGGCCACCCCTTCTTCAATACGTCCACTCCTTTCTTCAAAAAGTCGGACCCTTTTGCAGCCCCGCACTTTCCGCGATCCTTATAACCCAAAAGTATGACACAAAATGAAAGCCGCATTCAAGGTTTATCTTGAATACGGCTCAGGCTGTCGAGAAAGTCCTATTCGTTGTAGAAGCTCGTCGGCTGCGGGAGAAATTCGTTCCGGTCGCGTGTTGAAATCGGGGAAAAGGATTGAAATTTAGCGGAATTTCCCCGATTTCAAAGGCGAACACTGTCGTTCCTACACTGAATTTCTCCCTTCGCCTCCTCGCTTCACTCGGAAGCAGACCTTTCTCGACACGTTGAGCCGCATTCAAGGTTTATCTTGAATACGGCTGTCCGCTTTTTTGTTCAGTATCCTTTTCCGAATCTCAGCGGCTGAAGAGCCGGGATCATCTTGGCCTGCCGCATCGCTTCCGCCGCCCGCATGACTTTCGCCATCCGTGCCGCTTTGGCCGCCTGAGCCGCCTGTACCATTTCGATCGCTTCCGCTGCTTCCATTCTGTCTGCTGCCTGCATCATTTAATCTCCTTTTTTCGTTGAAAGGGGCTGTCCCGCGGGGATATGTATAAGAAAAGGCACAAAAAAACCGCCACAATAAATCGTGGCGGTCGGACGATCTTGACGAGGGGGGTCTCGCCTTAGATTCCTGACTTTGCGTCCCAGCCTTTCGGCTGGTTTGCTTTTCTCGGGGGAGAACGGAACTGCGGGGGGAGGTACTGCGGCAGAACCGGACAACCGGGACAACAGAATCTGAAAAACATCAAAAGACCGCCACAATAAATTGTGGCGGTCGGACGATCATAGCGGAAGGCCCCGCTGTAGATTCCAGACTTTGCGTCCCGGTCTTTCGATCCGGTTTGCTTTTCTCTTTCAATCGGTTATTTAGCTATCCCGATTATAGCGGGAAAACACGGGGGCTGTCAATCCTTTTTTGGCAATTCGGAAGCGTTCAAAATCATCCCCTGCGCACCCTATTCCCGCAGGAATTCAACCTTGCGACGGTGCGGCAATCCGGTCGAACGCTTCATCCGCCGTCATCGCTTCTTTACCTTCAAGAGCGCGAGATTTGAACTCGACCCGTCCTTCGGCCGCTTCGCGTCCCACCACGATCCGGTAGGGAAGACCGATCAGATCGGCGTCTTTGAACTTGACGCCGGCCCGCTCGTCGCGGTCATCCAGCAGCGCTTCGATGCCGGCTTCGGTAAAGCGCCGATAGAGCGCCAGCGCAAGCTGCAGCTGCCCTTCGTCCTTGACCGAAGCCGGAATGATATGCACCGCGGCAGGCGCAATCTCGATCGGCCACAGAATGCCGTTCTCGTCGTAATGCTGCTCGACGACAGCGGACAGAATCCGCGAGATGCCGATCCCGTAGCAGCCCATGATCGCGGTCTGGCGGCGGCCTCCTTCATCCAGATATTTCGCTCCCAGCTTCTCGCTGTATTTGGTGCCCAGCTTGAAGACATGGCCGACTTCGATTCCCCGGTAGAACTGCAGCAGCCCGCTTCCGTCCGGACTCCGGTCTCCTTCGGCCGCGTTGCGGAAATCTCCGATTCTCTCACCGGTAAAGTCCCGGCCCGGCTTGACGTTCTCCATATGATAGTCCGTTTCGTTGGCACCGGCGATTCCCGCAGGCATAGCCTGCACTTCACGGTCGACGAGCAGCGTAACGCCCGCAAGCCCCGCCGGACCGGCGAAACCGACAGCCGCTCCGGTCAGACGTTCCACGGCGGCCGCATCCGCCAGCTCGATCCGCTCTCCTCCGAGCGCATTGAGGACTTTGGTCTCGTTCACTTCGCGGTCTCCGCGAACGGCCACCGCGACCGGACGGTCGTCGACGAGGTACAGCAGCGTCTTGATCAGCGCCGACGCTTCGATCGAGAAATGGACACGCAGCTGCTCAATGGTATGGACGCCCGGCGTATGCACACGGTTCATAGCCGGAATATCCGAATCGGCGGCGGTCGGTTCTTCCCAGAACATCTCCGCTTTCTCGAGATTGGCCGCATAGGTTCCGTTCTCGCTGACGACGATGGTATCTTCGCCGATCTCCGCCAAAGCCATGAATTCATGCGTCTCCCCTTCGCCGCCAATCGCTCCCGCATCCGCCTGAACGGCGCGGAAGTTCAGACCGACCCGTGTGAAGATCCGCGTATAGGCGTCGTACATTGCCCGGTAGGTCTCGTCCAGCTCTTCCCAGCTTCGCCCGAACGAATAGGCGTCCTTCATCAGAAATTCGCGGCCGCGCAGCAGACCGAAGCGCGGACGGCGTTCGTCGCGATACTTGGTCTGGATCTGGTACAGGGTCATCGGCAGCTGACGGTACGAGCTGACTTCGCCTGCGACCAGCGAGGTGATGACTTCCTCATGCGTGGGTCCGAGTGCAAATTCGCGGTCGTGACGGTCTTTGAGCCGGATCAGCTCCGGACCGTACACCTCATAGCGTCCCGATTCGCGCCACAGTTCGGCCGGCTGCATCGCCGGCATGAGCAGTTCCTGCGCACCCGCCCGGTCCATTTCCTGGCGGACGATCTCCTGGACTTTTCTCAGCACCCGGAAGCCGAGCGGCAGATAGGTATACACGCCGGAGGCGAGCTGGCGGATCAATCCGGCGCGCAGCATAAGCTTATGGCTGGCCGCCTCGGCGTCCGCAGGCGCTTCGCGCAGGGTAGGGATCAACAGTTGACTTTGTTTCATAATAAATCTCTCCTTCAACAAAATGAGTAGGCCAAACGGATGAAGCACAGGCAGAGCACACAAAAAAGACGCATTCGTTAGGGACGAATGCGTCAACGTGTCGAGAAAGTCTAATCCTAAATGAAGCAAGGAGGCGAAGGGAGAAATTCAGTGTAGGAACGACAGTGTTCGCCTTTGAAATCGGGGGAATTCCGCTAAATTTCAATCCTTTTCCCCGATTTCAACACGCGACCGGAACGAATTTCTCCCGCAGCCGACGAGCTTCTACAACGAATAGGACTTTCTCGACAGCCTGACGCATTCGTTAGGGACGAATGCGTCTTCGCGGTACCACCCTGGTTCCCTTCCTGCGCAGGCGAACCACAGCGGATCCTCTCGAGAGAAGGATATCCGGTCGGCAGCCGCAGCGGCGCAAAAAGGCTCGATGTCCGGTAACGGGGACATCCGGCGGCGATTGAAGCGCCGCAGCTCGCGGAATAGGGCCGCCGCGGGTCTGCCGGGAATCCTCGCAGCTCAAGGGATTCTTCTCTGTCGGCAGACGGATGCGCCGCAGCATACGGCGGCGTTCGCGGGTTAGGGTTCCGGTCATGGCTGTTGATCGCAGGCATAATAAATAGTTGTAAAATATTTTTAACACTAGTTTTCAGTAAATGTCAAGACAGCAAATGTTAGCAACTCAATTTAACTTAACAAAACAATCTATCATATGTACTTTTTGTATATTTGATCCTATAATGTTAATAAGGTCGAAAGGATTAGTCTTTTATACCTAAATTCATTGAAGAGGGATGAACCATGAAAAAGAAAATATGTCTATGTGGAGCTTTGCTTCTCCTGCCTCTAGTTTTGGGAGGTTGCGGCGGTATTCAAATTACGATCAAAGATGAAGGAAAGCCTGCTGCAACTGCGGAGGAACCGACTTCGCCTGTCAATGCTTCGCATACAGAAGCTGCTGCTTCGGTCGATCCGGCCAAGACTGTCAAATCGGCGTCCCCTGCCGTTTCAGCTAACCCTGTTTCTAAGTTGACCAATCAAAAAGAACCTGAGGTACAGAAGCCTGTAATCGAAGCCAGTTATTCGGTCGAGGAAAGCACTGCTGAACAAGCAGTAGACTATCTTCGTCCAACTACTTCACAAATTAACGTACGTGTAGCTCCCAGCATCGATTCGAGATCCGTCGGCATTTTATATGAAGATCAAGAAGCGCTTTATATGCATCGTAAAAATTTTGATCCAACGGACGGAAGAACCTGGTATCAAGCACAATTACAAGATGGCAGTATCGGGTGGGTAAGCAGCAAAGTCGTCAAACAATCGGATGGAAGATATTACTCAGGGGCTGTAGATTATTCAGCGCAGAGCGAATATCTAACCGTGATCGTCGATCAGGCTAATATGCGTTCCTATCCGTCGATTGATGCCTCTCCAGCAGCCGTCGTTTATCTGAACGACCGCCTAGAGTATTGGGGCGAATCGATATACGATTCGACGGACGGAAGAACTTGGTACGAAGTATGGTCTCCTAGCGGAACTTACGGATGGATTAGTGGAAAAGTTATTCGATGACTTGCAACCTGCCTTTCTTATTCAACTTCTGAAATAATCTCTCTCTGCGAGAGATTATTTTTTTATGCCTAACTTCGGTTAACTGTCTAGTTATTTCAAATTTAGTTACATGATCGATCCTTAACCTTTTGACTTCGATCCTAAGTTAACTTGGTCATCATATTTAACTTCGAACTTGACAGGTATATGTACATAGATTTACGATACATAGTAATTCTATGTATAAGCACAAAGGAGACCCGCCGCGATGAAAGTAAGCAAAGAACTGCTCAAAGGCTCGACCGGGACGCTTGTCCTGACCGTCCTGTCCGGCAAAAGCATGTACGGCTACGAGCTGATCAAAGAACTGGACAGCCGTTCGGACGGCGTGTTCGCCCTCAAGGAAGGGACGCTCTACCCGATCCTGCACGCCATGGAAGCGGAGAGCTGGGTCGCGGCGCATTGGGAAGAAAGCAGCGGCCGCAAACGCAAATATTACACGGTCACCGAAGCGGGGCTGAAGCAGCTCAAGGAGAAGAAAGACGAATGGCGGATGTTCAGCGGCGCGGTCAACGCGGTGCTTGGGGAGGGACGTTCATGAACGACGATCAGCGCAAGACCGGGCAGCCGGATGCGACCGCAGATCGCGATGCCCATGTACGGGGACTGGAACGCCGGGAAGCGGAAACTTCGATCAATGCCTACCTCGACCGCCTATGCGCCCGTATCCGAGCCAAGGAACTGCATCCGGAGCTTCGGGACGAGATGCGCGGACATATCGAAGAGCTGATCGCATCCAAAAAAGACGAAGGCGCTTCGCCGGTTGAAGCCGCCGCCTGGGCGATGGAGCAAATGGGCGACGCGGACGAAATCGGCGGCACGCTTGGACAGGTCCACCGGCCGAAGTTCAATTGGCGGCTGCTGGTGCCGCTTGCGGTGATGGCGGGAATTGGCCTGCTGGCGCTGTTCTCGCTTGCCGCCTCGGGTACGAGTATGTTCGAATCCTTCAATCCGGGCAAACAGCAGCTGTTTTTTTACGGGATGGGCGTCGTTGTGCTGATCGCCTGCTGCTTGTTCGACTATCGCCTACTGAATAAGTATGCGGTCTCGCTGTACACGGGCACGGCTCTGCTGATGATCTTTTTATTTACATTCGCTTCCGTAACCGTCAACGGGAACTCAGGCTGGATCTCGGTCGGACCTTTGACTTTCAACGGGACGCTCTGCATGTTCGTGCTGTTCGTCCTTGCTCTTCCGGGTGTCCTGGATCGGTTGTCTCTCCGGCATGCGCCCGGACGGAGTATCCGGCATTCGATCGCAATCGGCGTCATTCTTCTGCCGACAGCTTTATACGTCTACTTTGATCTGCTGGCCTGGCTGGCGCTCGGGCTGTATCTGATCGCCGCCACTTTATTGTATGCCAGAGCGGGAGGCGCCAAGCTGTACCTCTATCCGCTTCCTGCGGCGGCGGCGGCCTGGGCAGCGGGTTTGTACCTGCGCAATCCGCACTGGCAGGACCGGTTTCAAGCCATTTTCGCTCCCCGTCTGCAAAGTCCGGATGCCCATTATATGAATGACGCCATGGCTGTCGCCATCCGGGAAGGAGGGTGGTTCGGCCGGGGATTCGGATCGTCGGGCCGTTCGATCGTCTATGCCCATTCCGACACAATCTTTCCTTATCTGACGTACAGCTTCGGCTGGATTATGGCGGGCCTTCTCGTGGCTTCCATCGTATGGCTGATCGTCCTGCTGCTGCATACCGTACGGAAAATCGGCGATCCGATTGGACGTTCAATGGCAGCCGGCTTGTCTATTTTGCTGGCCGGACAGTGGATCTACGGCATCGGCGCTTCGCTCAGCCTGCTGCCTTTTACGAGCCTGCTGCTGCCGTTTATCGGCTACGGCGGAAGTTCGACGATCGTGCACTGCGCGATCGTCGGCCTGATCCTCGGCATCTATCGGCGCAAAGACATGCTGCCCGCAAAGCGGCACATCGGCAGCCCGAAGATCGCCCCCTCCGCCGCGCCGCATCATGGATAACGCAGCACATCCGAGAAGAAAGCGCAGCTCCGTATCCGGCTTGCAAGGTGATGCTCGCCGAACGGCCGGATATCAGGTGCAGCCGACTTCGGACGAAACAAACCGAACAGACGGTGGCGGGTAAAGCTGTTTTTCAAAATCCACAAAAAGCGGACGAAACGGTCTCAATGATCGTTTCGTCCGCTTTTTCCGCTGCGCTCCCTATTACGGGCTGTATGCCGGGTTAAGGACTGAGCCGTTTCGCCGTATGGGTCACGCCGTCCAATTTGTAATCGATGCTCATGGATCCGTCGGCTTTCGTTCGTATATCGCTCCCGTACCATTCGACGAATACTTTTCCTCCGTTGTCCAACTGCTGGGCGATCAAGTGCTCTTCGCCTTCGGTTCCGCCGTCTTCGGGAGGTACCCGCATCGTATAGATCAGCAGACCGTTGGCTTCGTCGTAAGCCAGTTCGAGCGGGTGCCCGCCTTCCGAATCGAAATCTGTCAGGGGATGCACGTTCATATCGGTCCCGGGGCTTGGCGCCGTCGGCAGCCCACGCGTATCCACGATCCAAGCCTGTTCTTCTTCGCGCCGCGAATCTCCCGCCACATGCATGCTCGTCGTATACACGACATGTCCGCCGACGGCCCACAAGTTATCGATGTAGCCGTAGCGCGACGAATCCTGGCCTTGCAGCGGCATGCCGGGCAGCATGAACGAATTTTTCTCCGTAAGCTGCTGTTGGTTGGGATCGCTAAAATACAGCTGGAACGGCGTCGTCGGATGATCGTCCACACTCATGCTGCGGATCATCATCGCCCGGCCTGTCATCTGTGGAGCCGGCGTCCATACGATTCCCTCCGTCGTGCGTACAGCGCGCGTCCACTCGGGAATCCTAGCGGCCGAATCGTCGTAAAAATAAGTCGTCCCCCCGAGCAAAAAGGTCGAAACGCCTTCAGGCGGTACCCTCTTCGTTTTAGACGGATCCGCAGCGTCTCCGCCCGGGCTCGACATCACCGCTTGGGTCGGCGGGCAGCCGGATATCTGCACCGCCGTATAGACGCCTCCTCCCGCAAGCAGCAAAAGCGCAGCCGCAGCCGATATCCGCGCAGTCCGCGTCAACCGCACTGCACCGACAGCCGCATCGGTTCGCGGTTTGCGATTCAGGCGAGTAGGCTTCGGTTCGTCCGAATACCGCTCTTGCACGACCTGTTCGATGCGCCGCATATCCGCTTCGGTGAACGGTTCTCGTTCGAACGGACCTGTCTGAGCCCGCTTGTACCAATCCGGTTTCCGCTCGTTCATTCCCGTTCCTCCTTTAATCTTTTTCCGACTTTGGCTCTTGCCCGGAACAACCGGGATTTGACGGTTCCTTCCGCAATGCCGAGCAGCTGCGCGATTTCGGCCAGCCTCAGATCGTGTTTGAGATCCAGCACCAGCACTTCGCGGTACCGATCCGGCAGCTGCATGATAACCGCCCAGACCTGCACGGAATCCTCGCGGCGCATATAGGCTTCTTCCGCCGACTCTGCCCGCTCCCGTTCGGGCAGCCGGTCCATCGGCACGCTGCGCCTTGCAAAAGCGGAACGTCGATAATCGAACGCCGTATGACGCGTAATCGACAGCAGCCACGTCTTGATCTTCGCTTCTCCCCGAAAAGAATCCAATGCCCCGTACGCTTTGACAAACGTATCCTGGGCAATATCGTCGGCCAAATCGCGGCTGCGCGTCAAAAAATAAGCATAATGCCACACATCGCTGCCGTAATTCTCCATCATGCGCTTCAAAAGGACTCCGCGTTCGTCGGACGGACCGGATACCGACGGTTCGCCGGCCTGCGCTTGTCGATCCTCATGCTCCATATCCCGTTTCCTCCTGACGTCACTCTCGGTCAATAAAACTGCAGCGCCGCGCAAAAGTTCCCGCCCCACGCAAAAAAACTTCGATCCCCGAATTTTCGGAAATCGAAGCGTTGGACTGATTCTCGCGAATCCGGCCAAATACGAACCGGTTATCTCCGTTCAGACAGCGGCTGGTTCACTTGGCTGATGATATTGGAAGGTTTCACTGCCTTTGTACACAAAAAAAGCGCCTTTCCGTTATCCGGAAAAAGCGCTTCTAATAGGTGGCAGCCGTTTACGATTGGTCCGATCCGACGAGTTCCGGCTTCCGGGAATTCTCCTCGTTCAGTTTGTCGTAGGCCTCCATGCTGATTGCCAGGCTGAACTGATGCAGCTCCGATTTCCATTCCAGCTTCAGCGATGAGCCTTCCCGGCTCATCAACTGTTCGATTGAACGTTCGGCCATCGATTTCATTGAATCTTTGAATTTCTCGGGCGACATCTCGATCCGCAGCTTCTCGCTGTAGAACGTTTGGAGCAGACGCTGCTGCGCCAGATGTTCTTCTTCCAACTTCCGGGCCATCAGATCATCATGCTTTTTGCGCTCCGTCTGACTGGCCGAATTTTTTTCTCCATTAGATTCGTCCACCGACCCGGCCGCGTCTTTTTGCAAGATCGACTTCGATCCGATTCCTTCGCTTTTTGGACTTTTGTCCAGCAGATCCGGGTTTACGATATTCGAAGTCCGGTAATTCATTCCCCAATCTCCCGAATCTCCTTTACTGAAAGAGATCTTTTCCATTTCAACACCTCCTATACCGAAAATTCGTAATGCTACCCAATCCTACTATGCAATTAGACCTAAATGTATGAGTCTTAATTCCTGTTTAAAGTGTTTTTTGCTTAAAATCTTCTTTTATTTCGGTTTTTTTAACGGCAAACGGGCTTTTTTCCGAACTTTCCACAGAAAAATCCGGGCTTTTTACGGAAAAACCCTCTCTCTGAAATGGATCACTAAACCTTGTCCGGCTGCCAAAAAACCGATATAGTCAAACCATGCGTCCGGAAAAAACCCTGCGCAAATGCGGCTGTACCGCCGAATCGAAGAAAGGAATTACACATTCAAATGCGTTTGAGAAACTGGAAAAAAGTCGTCGTCCTCTCCCTTGCCGCCATGCTGGTTCTGGGCCTCGCGGGATTCCTGACGATCCGCTACCTGGAGCATGCCAGACTCGTCAACCACGGCAAACCGGAAGCTCCGCTGCCTGTTGTCTCCGTTACCGAAATTGCGGATCGCTACGATGTGATCGTCGCCGGAACAGACCCCGAAGGCGTCACAGCCGCGGTCTCCGCCGCCCGAAACGGCTTGAAGGTCCTGCTTGTCGACGGACACGACCGAAGCGTACTGGGCGGGCTGATGACGGTCGGCGGGCTGAATATGATCGACCCCAGCTACTCTCCCAAGCAGCCGTTGTTTCTGCCGCAGCTGCGTGAGAAGCAGCAGTTGAATAAAGGCCTATTCTATGAATGGTACGATCATTTCGGCGAGTCCGCGTTTGATGTGAATACGGCCGCCAATTTGTTCTACGGCATGGTCAAAGCCGAATCCAATATCGATCTGCTGATGAAGACGCAGGCCATGGTTCCGCTGACGGAGACGCGGGGCGACCGCATCGCCGTGACCGGCATGAATCTGACTCTCCAAGACGGCAGCCGCAAAAAGGTGCTCACTTCCGCCGTGATCGATGCGACGCAGAATGCCGATGCCGCGGCCGCGGCCGGCGCCAAGTTTACGATCGGCCGGGAAGATATCGGCGATACGAACAGCCGGATGGTTTCTACCCTCGTCTTCCGGATGAGCGGCATGACCCAGGAAATCTGGGAAAAGCTCGGCAAACGCGAAGATGCGGGTATCGACCGGATGAGCTCCTGGGGTTATAAGGAAGCCCAGGAGTATGTCTCGAGCGACCCGGCCAAAGTGAAGATGCGGGGCCTGAATATCGGGCGTCAGAACGACGGCACCATTCTGATCAATGCCCTGCTGCTGTTCGGCGTCGATCCGCTCGATCCCGAGTCGGTGCGGCAGGGAATCGCGGTCGGAACGAAAGAAGCGCCCAAGGTCGTCGAATTCCTCAAACAGCGTTTCCCCGAGATGGCTTCGCTGAAGTATGACGGCGTCGCAAGCGAACTGTATTTGCGGGAATCGCGCCATCTCCAAGCCGAGTACCGGTTGAAGCTGGCCGACGTGATGGAGAACCGCGCCCATTGGGACGATATCGCTTACGGTTCGTATGCGGTCGATATCCAGAGCACAAGCGACGGACGGATCGGCACCGTGCTGATGCAGCCGAGCCAATACGGCGTGCCGCTGCGGACGCTTGTCCCCCGCGGCGTGGACGGTCTGCTCGTCGTGGGCCGTTCGGCCGGGTTCGACACCGTGCCGCACGGCAGCGCGCGGACCATTCCCGTCGGCATGGCGACAGGCCAAGCCGCAGGCGCCGCGGTCAAGCTTGCCCTTGAAGGAAATATGAGCCTGCGCGAATTGTCCGGCTCGAAAGAGCAGGTCGAAGTGCTGCAGCAGCGGCTGCGCAAACAGGGGATGGATCTCGCCATGCCGGATCTGCCGCAGCCGGCGTTCATGCAGCACAAAGATTATCCGGGGATGCTGATCGCAGCCAATATGTATCTGACATCCGGAGGCTATAACAATGACGGATGGGGAATGGACAATGAAGCCAATGTCCAGCGTTTCTTCAATGCAGTACGCGTCATGCGTTCGCTGCATCCGGACTTTTTCCCGGGAGACATGCAGTCGGCGCTGGCCGGCACGGACGGCACGTCGACCGATCCGCTGTCTCTGGAGACGGCGGCCAAGCTGATCGCAAGCGCCATGGATCTGTCCCCACCGGAAGGCGGAGCCCTGGAAATCCTCGTCGCGGACGGCTGGCTTCGACAGGAGACTCTGGATCGGATCACCGACAAGGAGAAGCTCACGAACGGCGACTATTATTCGCTGATCGGCGATCTGGCTCCGCATTTTCTGCCGGAAGACGAATCGGAAACTCCGCCGCTGAAGTAACCGGGCCGCCCGGACTCCGCAAAAAGCTTGGCCAAGTCCGCTTAAGGACCCGGCCAAGCTTTTTTTGCCGTTTTGTCGTTGCTGCCTTGTTGCCGTTCTTCTCGCTGCTGCCGTTACTTCCCGTTTTGGTTCAGCGCCGCTTGCAAATCTTTTAGCAGCTTGTCCGCTTCCACGATCGCCGAGTCGCTGTTGTTATAGAAGATGGCCGTGCGGACACCGTCCTGCTCCAACCGGGGCAGGATCTTCTCCATAAAAGCACGGAGATCCAGCGGACGGCTGGAATATCCGGCCCATTCGTCGATGGCGCAGTGAAGCGCAAATTCGCTCTTGGGCCAGAGCGGCAGCAGAGCCGCGCCGGACGAATCGTTCGTCATAGCCCAGCCCTCCTCGTACAGTCCCCAGAGCATCTCGGAATCCGCCGTTTTCTCCACGAAATATTCGTAGCGCAGATCGGCCGGACGGCTGACAATCGCATTGAATTCTTTTAGGTTCATAAGTCCTCCCGTATGGCCGAATCGTCGAAAAAGCTTCTCCCGCTTCCGCTTGTACGCTTGTCGGAATGCTGCGGTCACCCACGGTCGAAGCGCTGGATTTGCTGCGTTATTCTTATCATTTAACCATAAGCGGCAGGAAGATGACAGTATCGGCGATCGGGAAGAGCGGCACGAACCGGACCTTTTTTGCAAAAAATAAGCCGAACCCGCCTATTCCGTCTATCAAAAGGCCGGATCCGGGTTAAAGGATAGCGTTTCGATCTTTTCACATCCTATTCGGCGGCAGCCAAGGAGGCAGGGTCCATCTATGGTCATGAACTACAGAACACTGGGCAAAACGGGACTGCAGGTATCGGAGATCGGGTACGGCGCTTGGGGAATCGGCAATTCGGGGTGGCTTGGAGCCCAGGACGACGAATCGGTTCAGGCGCTGCACCGTGCGATCGGGCTGGGTCTGAACTTTATCGACACGGCGCTGGTGTATGGCGACGGACACAGCGAGAAGCTGGTCGGACAAGTGATGCGCGAGCGGTCCGAGACGGTCTACGTCGCTTCCAAGATCCCGCCCGCGAACGGACAGTGGCCGGCACGGGCGGGCGTTCCGTCCAGCGAGACGTTTACCGCCGAACATGTCATCTCTTCTACCGAAATCAGCCTGCGCAATCTGGGACTCGATACGATCGATGTGCAGCAGTTCCATGTCTGGTCCGATGAATGGGCCTCGCAGGGCGATTGGCTGGAAGGCGTGCAAAAGCTCAAAGAGCAGGGCAAAATCCGCCACTTCGGCGTGTCGATCAACGATTACGAACCGGATAACGCACTCAAGCTGATCGAGAGCGGTATCGTGGATACGGTTCAGGTGATCTACAACATCTTCGAACAAACGCCGGAAGACCGCCTGCTGCCGGCCTGCATCGAGCACAATGTGGGCGTAATCGTGCGCGTGGCGCTCGACGAAGGCGGACTGACGGGCAGCATCACGCCGGATTCGGAGTTCGAAGAAGGCGACTTCCGCAGCCGTTATTTCCGCGGAGACCGCAAGCGCGAAGTGTACGAACGGGTACAGAAGATCACGCAGGACCTGGAGATCGGGCAGGACGCGATCGCCGAGACGGCGCTGCGCTACGTACTGAGTCACCCAGCCGTCTCGACGGTCATTCCCGGCATGCGGAGCGTTCGCAACGTCGAGCGCAATATGCGGATCGGCGACGGACAGGGACTGCCGCAGGAGCAGCTCGAGAAGTTGAAAGCTCACCGCTGGGCACGGAATTTCTACGCCTGACCTCCGTTTATTCCGACAACGTCCGCTGCAGGAACCGTGAACCGGCTCCCGCGGCGGGCTTTTTTTACATTCTTTCTTGGTCGCCGGCCCTGTTTTTCCGATTGCTTACTTGAATAGTCGTTTTTTTGACAATCCTGTTTATAATAGACTATAGAACTAGAACTTTAGAATCATATTGAATGAGACAGGAGAGCTTGAAGACTATGACGGATCGCAAAAAACACATCGCTCTTTGTATGTTTATCATAATATTTACTGTCGGTTATTACGCCTGGATCAGCCTGTGGAAACACAGCCCGGACCTCTCCGCGATGGGGGGCAGCTTCTTCTCGGGCGCCGGGAATCTGATCGCGGCGATCTGGCTGACGAATGCCGCGAGAAGAAGTTCCCGCGAGAGAAAACATTTCTGGATGCTCCTCTCGCTGGGCAGCTTCAGCTATCTGATCGCGGAGACACTCTGGCTGTACGACGAAGCCGTGCTGGGAATTTCTCCGCCTTCTCCGGGTTGGACGGACGTCTTCTTCATTCTTCAAATCGTCTTCTATCTGGCCGCCTTCATCTATCCGTTCACCCGGATCGAGCGGAATTACCGCGCCCTTCGCCTGCTGTTCGACGTCCTGATCGTCATGACGGTCGCCACCACCTTCAGCTGGCATTTCCTGATCGACCCGCTGCTGAGTGCCGGAGACGCCGATATGCTGCATCTGGCCGTCTCCCTGGTATATCCCGTCGGCGATCTCGCTCTGCTGTTCGGCGCGGTCAGTCTCTACTGGGGTGCCCGGCAGATCTTCGCGGACAAGCTTGTTCTGTTGGTGGTCGGAGGCCTGGTGGTTCATGCGGCGGCCAACTCGGTCTACTTGTATCTGATCTCGAGCGACGCTTATGCCATGGGCAATCTGGTCGATCCCGTGTTCACGCTCAGTCTGCTGCTGATCGGCGGCGCCGGAGCACTGGAACGGCGCAGCCGGACGGCGGAAGCCGCGCCCAAGCAGGCGGAGAATCTCATGAAGCCGAGTCGGAGAAGGGACTTTGTACGCGTGGCGCTTCCTTATGCGAATGTCATCGTCTTGTTTCTCTTCATGGTGTTGGATACCGGCCGGATCGGCCCCCTTACGATCGGATGCGGAATCTCGATTCTGCTCGTGATCGCCCGCCAGATCTTCATTCTGCTGGAGAATCGGCGTCTGCTGCAGAATCTGTACGAAAAAACGCAGGAACTGGAGATCAGCGAGCAGCGGTATCGGTCCCTGTTCGATTATCACCCCGATGCGGTCTACTCGCTTGATCTGGACGGAAATTTCGAGAGCGCCAACGGAGCCTGCGCAGAAATCCTCGGCTATACCGCAGAGGAACTCAGAGGCATGTCTTACACGGACTTTATTAACGATCCTTCTTCTGCGGGCATATGGGGAGAAGCCAAGCAGCGTCGGGAAGGCCAGTCGAGACGGCAGGACATCACGATCCGGAACCGTGCCGGTCAGCTGTACGAAGTGAGCATTACCAGCATTCCGATCTGGGTAGGCGGCCGGGTCGTCGGACTGTTCGGGATCGGCCGGGACATTACGGAAAACAAACGGAACGAAGCCAAGATCAATCACCTGGCCTATCACGATTCGCTGACGGATCTGGCTAACCGGACTTCTTTTGACGAAGCACTCAAGCAGGCTCTGGCCGACGCCGATGCCCAAGAACAGGAACTGGCCGTCGTCTTTATCGATCTGGACCGGTTCAAGACGGTCAACGATACGATGGGCCACGATGTCGGCGACAAGCTGCTCGTCTCGGTAGCGGAGCGTCTGCGGTCCTGCATGCGCAAAGGCGATATGATCGCCCGCCAAGGTGGGGACGAGTTCACGCTGCTCTTCCAGAACATCTCGGGAGTCGACGATGTCAAGAATCGGGCGCGGCGCATTCTGGACGAGCTGAGCCTTCCCCACGATATCGAAGGACGCACAGTATGGGGGACGCCGAGTATGGGCATCGCCCGTTATCCGGCCGACGATACCACATCGGTAGGCTTGATGAAGAAAGCGGACATCGCCCTCTATCAGGTCAAAGACGGCGGCAAAGGCCATTACCGGCTGTTCGGCGACTCGGCTTCTTGGGTCTTCGATAAGCTGGCACTGGAACAGGATCTGGCCGAATCGCTCTCCAACCGCGAACTGTCTCTGCATTATGAACCCCAATACCATCCCGACACCCGGGCTTTGACCGGCGTCGAAGCAAGGGTTCGATGGGAGCGGCCGGCCTACGGACTGCTGGAGCCGGACCAATTCATGCCGGCCGCGGCAGAAATCGGCATGATGCCGGCGATCGGCGAATGGATGCTGAGCGAAGTCTGTAGGCAGTCGCGAATCTGGCAGGATCAAGGCAGTCCCGTTAAGATCACGATTAATCTCTCCTCCGTGCAGCTTGAACAAGACAGCCTCCCCGAACGGCTCAAGCATAGTCTGGACGAGAGCGGCGCACACCCCGAATTGCTGGAACTTGAATTTCCGGAAGCCCTGTTCCTCCGCAATCCCCAACATCTGCTGCCCCGTCTGCATGCGCTCAAGCAGCTCGGCGTGTCCTTATCGGTCGATGGCTGCGGGGCGCCGTATGCCGTACTGTCCGGTCTGAAGAATCTGCCGATCGACACCCTCAAAGTGGACCCCGATCTGATCCGTCATCTTGGAAGCAGCCGGGTCGGACAGACGATCGTCGCTTCGATTGCCGGCATCGGCAGGGCGCTGCAGATTCGCGTAGCCGCCGAAGGCGTAGAGAATGAAGATCAGGTCTCGATTCTGCGCGGATCGGCCCGTTTCGGCATGCAGGGCCCCTTGTTCGGCAGAGCCGTGCCTCCCGACGAGATCGGCGGTCTGCCGCAGCCGGTTCCCGGTTCCTGAGAAAAAAGCCTGAACTTAGGCCGCGTGCAAGCGGCTGTCGTTCAGGCTTTTTGGCGCGGGCCGGCCAAGCTTTTCTTACCCGTTCAGAATCGGAACTTCCGCCAGCATTTTTTTGAGATGGATCGCATCCCAGGGCATATGTTCGGTGAAGCCCAGCCCGACCACGTCCGTCTCCGCCGACAGCTCGCGCAGCAGTTCGGCCAAGCGGGCAAGCGTAAGGCGTCCCGGCGGCGAATACGTATAGGGCTCATGCGGATTGGCGAACAGCAGCGACCGGAATTCATGCGGATCGAGCACATCGAGATCTACATGGATCGCCAGATGCCGAATTCCGCTGCTGCGAATCCAGTCTTTGATCGAATCCGTGCCGTTCGCCGTTTCCCGCGCGTCCGCCGTTCGAATCCCCAATCGGTCGATCATGGCCGTATCGGATTCTTTCATCGAAATTCCCAACCGCTGGAACGCTTCGCCAATCGCCGCTCCTTCTTCCGGTGTCGGCTCCGACAATCCCGCGATAAATATATTCTCCGGCTTCAAAGGCTTCTTCACCCGCTTGGCGAATTCCGCGTCTCCTTCGCCCAGCAGATTGCCGAGCGGCAGCGTATGCGCGCGGTTATAACCGTCGATCTGCACGAGGTCGCTGTGGGCGTCGATCCAGATCAGGCCCAGCTCTCCGTCGTAGCGTTCATTGAGATAGGCAAAAGGCGCCTGCTCGACCAAACAGTCTCCGCCGAACATCACGACCCGATCCGGTTGGTGCGCGCGGATCAGATGATCGGCCGCATCGAGCTGCTCCAGCAGCTCCGTCCGTCCGTAGACGCCGTTCTCGTTCGCAAGCGGTGCGGCGCCCGGCGGACGGACCGGCACGCGGACCAGCGGCTGACCGCTATTCGGCGCCAGCCAGGCCAGCAGTTCCGCGCCCAGCGAATAATGGGGATTGTCCCCTCCCTGCCATTGCGGCATCAGTACACGCAGTGTTGAATGATTCATTTTTGTAAGTCCCCTTTGCTTGGAATGTAAGGTTACTATAAAATGAACGCGAGACAATAAACAGTACGCACTTTAAAGACAGCTACTGTCTGAAAGGATAGTGTGGATCATGAGTATGGCGGAATTCAAAGGCAAAGTGAAGAATATTCAGGACACACCGTTCGGCTATACGCTGTCCGTAATCGGCGGCAAATGGAAGATGGTCATCCTCTACCTGCTGGCGGAAAATCCTCCGGTCCGGTTCAATGACCTGAAGCGGCAGATCGGAGTCATCACGTACAAAACGCTGAGCACGCAGCTCAAAGAACTGGAAGCGGACGGCATGGTCCAGCGTACCGAATATCCCCAGATCCCTCCGAAAGTGGAGTATCGCCTAACGAAGAAAGCGGAGCAGCTGATGCCGCTGATGGAAGGTATGTGCGATTGGGGGATGGAGCACCAGCCGAAGGAGGACTAAATCGGCCTGCCGATCGAGATCGGGTACCTAGCAGGCATAAATTCGGACCGCGCCAAAAAGCCCTCGACGGAAAACGTCCACGCGCAATGCGGGAAGACGTTTTCGACGAAGGGCTTTTTTCATGATTGCTGCTTGCTTCTTACTGCGACGATCCCAACTGAATCCACGCCTGCTGGATCTCGTCGATCGCCTGTTCTTTCGTTTTGTTTTTGCCGATATACGCCTGCATGATCTCGCCGAATTTCTGGTGGAACGTGTCGAGCGAATAGTTGACGGCCAGGTCGCCGGATTTGCCGCTTTTTAGAATCTCGTCCATTTCTTTGGGCATTTGCAGATCCGGCAGCGGCGCGTCCTTAATCGGCGGAATGACTTTGGCAACCTGGGAGAACCAGTTCTTGCCGTATTCCGACGTGTACAGCCAGTTGAAGAATTCGATCGTCTGCGGGGCCGCGGCCGAATCTTTGTTGATGCGCAGCGCCTGATCGGCACCGGTGATGATCCGGGACTGCTCGGCTTTGTCGCTGACCGGGTAACCCATGATGCCGATCTTGAAATCCAGGCTGATCTTCATGATCGCTTCTTCGTCCCAGGCGCCTTTGCCGGTCATCATGGCCGCTTTGCCGGATGCAAAATCGCTGACTTCGGCGTTGCTGTCGCGCTCAAGCGGTTTGTCCGTGCCGTGTGCGACGGTCGTATCGATAAAAGCAAAGAAGTTGTCCGTGAGTGTCGGGTATTCGCCGAACGTGGTCTCGCCCTTGATGAACTTGTTCACCAGCTCCTGCGCGGTGATGCCGGCATCCTCCGCGGCAGCGTCCACATAGTGCTGGAAGACGTGCTTCCAGACCCACCACTCCTTGTAAGCGTTCGCAAAAGGCGTGATTCCTTTGGCTTCAAGCTTGGCGATCGCATCGTCCATCTCGGCAATCGTCTTCGGCGGTTCGGTGATGCCGGCCTGCTCGAACAGGTCTTTGTTGTAGATCATCGCAAACAGATTGCCTTTGACCGGAAGACCCAGCACTTTGCCGTCCAGCGAGCTCATATTGGCGCGCACGGCGTCGGTCATCGCGGCCGCAAGCGGTTCGTCCGTCAGATCGGCGCTGTAATCGGCATACGTATCGATATCTCCGCCCGCCGTCGTCTGGAACACGTCCGGCGTGCTGCCTGCGGCAATCCGCGATTTGAGGACGGTGTTGTAATCGGCCTGCATGATCTCGAGGTTGATCGTTACGTTGGGCTTCACCTTCTTGTACTCTTCGATATAGGCATTGAAAGCATCCGTATACTCCGGCGAAGCCGTGAACATGTTGATCGTCACCGGTTGGTCGGCGGCGGCTTCTCCGGTCGATCCCGTGCTTCCCGTATCGGCCGCCGGGCTGCTTCCGCAGCCGGCCAGCAGCGATGTGCCGAGCAGCAGTACCGCCGGCAGGGCAAACATTTTCTTGAACATTTTCGTACCCCCTGTATTCGAAAAGTGAAGCGGATCGGCATTTCCAAAAGAAAGCTCGACCCGCATCCGTTACCGCTATTTTAGGGCAGGACGAGGCCCGAGCAGAATGTACATAAGCGGCCTGTTAGGGGTAAAAAAGTAGCCGCAGCCTGCTGAAACTATTCCGCAGTCCCCATCGACTATACAGATAGAATCACAGAAAAAAGGAGGTTGGGCGGTTGAACGAGCTGCGCCTCATCAAGCGGATTCGGCGAAGCGGCGATCGGGCCTCCGCCGACCAACTGGTCCGGCATTATTACGACGACATCTACCGTTTCGTGCGCAGGCAGGTCTCGAGCGACGACCTCGCGCTGGATCTGACCCAAGACATTTTCATCTCCATTCTCCGCTCTATCGGCCGTTACGAGGGACGCGGAGGGGCGAGCTTCCGTACCAGTCCCCCGGACGCGGCCTGCCGATAGAAGCCGAGATCGTCCGTGTAATACGGATCCCCGTCCGCACTCAGCAGCATTAGATGTTCGCCTTGTTCGAGCGGCGCATCCCGGACGATCGTGTCCAGCCCGGAAGGATTGGCGTATACGGTCAGCACGGCCTGCGGTTGGCGCGATGCGATCGAGCGCAGCACCCGGTGATACGCGAGGAACCGTTCTCCTTCGCCTTCGGCCGCGGCCGGACCGGGCTCAAGCTGCAGCAGCGAGCGGTACAGCTGGTTGTCCGGCCGCTCCTTCAGCCGCCTATACCAGTCCGACCGCGCCGTCCCGCTGTCCGGAGCCGCGCGAATCACCACATTGTAGGCTTCTCGCGTCACCGAATAGGTCTTGTTCGTCTTGACGATATGCAGCTCCATCCCGTCCAGATCGCTGCGCGAATAGAACATCCGGCGCAGATAATTCTCCAGATACATCCGCGATCCGTAGTCGTTTTCTTCGTTCAGCACGGCACGGATCAGATCGTCGTACTGGAGCTGGGGAAGCGTCAGCTGCGCAATCCCGTCCATGTAGTCCTGCACATTCCGGTTGACCAGCAGCAGATTGTTGGCGGCGCTGTCGATGCTGCGGCGAACCGCTTCCCCGCGCAGCCTCTGATCCGACACCACGCTCAGCAGCACCACGACCAGAATCACGATCGTGGTGAACGGCACGAACAGTTTGTACGCCAGTCTGCCGGTCAGGCGTCTCCACAGCCGCCCGGCCGTTTCTCTTCCTTCCGAAGTAAGCGTTTGCATATTCGTTCACCTTTTTACCCTCAAGAGTTTTCTTTCGTCCATTCTGGCTGGAATATCGACATTCTATAATACAAACATCGAGAAAATCCATACCTTTTCGCGCAGAGCCGCAAACGTTCCGTTTTGGGGCCCCGGGTGAAAGAATCCGTTTATCGAAAAAGAGGTGCGCCATGTTCAATCTGGGAAGAAGACGCGGGGAGCGGCTGGAGTTCGGCCTGTTTACGCTGCCCGCCCTGATCTGTATCGCTTTTGCTTTCTATGTGCCGTTTGTGCTGACTGTACGCTATTCCATGACCAAATGGAACGGCATCGCCAAGAATCCGACCTTCATCGGACTGGACAACTTCCGCCAAATCCTGACCGGTGACGCCAATTTCACGAATGCCGCCCTGTTCACGCTCAAGTATACGATTCTGTATATTGTACTCGTTAACGTACTGGCGATTGCGCTGGCTCTGGTTCTCGACATGGGACTGCGCTCGACCAACTGGCTGCGGGCCGCCTTTTTCGTCCCGTACATTCTGAGTCTGGTCATCGTCGGCTTTATCTGGAAATTCATTTTCATGCAGGGCTTCGAATCGCTCGGCGACTCCACCGGCTGGTCCGTGTTTGCGCTCAGTTGGCTCGGAGAACCCGGTCTGGCCTTCGTCTCTATTCTCGGCGTCTCGATCTGGCAGTCCGTCGGGTTCTACATGGTCATCTATATCGCCGGACTGCAGTCCGTGCCGGACGACCTCAAAGAAGCCGCCACCGTCGACGGTGCGGGCGCTGTCCGAAGATTCTTCAGCATCACGCTCCCCCTGTTGGCCCCGTCGATCACCATCTCCGTGTTCATGGCGCTGACCAACGCGATCAAGGTGTTCGATGTGATCTTGTCGCTCACTTCCGGCGGGCCGGGCGGCACGACGTACAGCGTCGCCTACGATATCTACCGGGATACGTTCCAGAACAATCTGTACGGGTACGGCACCGCCAAAGCACTGATTCTGTTCGTCGCCGTACTTGCGATCACGTTCGTCCAGCTCTATATTTTCAAACGCCGGGAGGTCGAAGCCTAAGATGTCCAAATCCGTATCCGCAGTGCCCAAACGGCGTATCCGCCCCGGCCGTCTGGTGCTGGAAATCGGCATGGTCCTGCTGTCGCTGCTGTTTCTCTATCCGCTGATTCTGACCGTCATTAACTCGTTCAAGAGCTTCGCCGAAGTCATGAGCGACGTGATCGCCCTGCCGCAGTCGTTCAGCTTCGCCAACTACGCCTACGTCTGGAAAGCCGTCAACTATCCGCGGCTGTTCCTCAACAATACGATCGTCACCGGAATCGGGCTGGCCGGCATCATTCTGTTCTCGTCGATCGCCGCCTACAAAATGTCCCGCAGCCGTTCGCGCATGAGCGGCGTGCTGTACATGCTCTGCATTATCCCGATGCTGATTCCGTTTCAATCGATCATGCTGACCGTGCTCCAGATGGCCAAAGCCCTGCACCTGTCCGAAAGCACCTGGGGCCTCGGCATTCTGTACTGGGGGTTCGGCGCACCGCTCGCGATCTTCATCTACCACGGCTTCGTCAAAAGCATCCCGCGCGAGATCGACGAAAGCGCCACGATCGACGGAGCTTCCGGCTTCCGGTTGTTCTTCTCCGTCATTTTCCCACTGCTGAAGTCCGTAACGACCACCATCATCATCATCGACGTCATGTGGATCTGGAACGACTTCCTGCTCCCGCTGCTGATGGTCAACGGCTCGCCGGCGACCAAGACGCTGACGCTCGCCGCCTATACGTTTGTTGGTCAGTACACGTCGGACTGGCAGTACGCGATGACGGCGATGGTCATGGCGGTAATGCCATCGATTCTGGTGTTTATCCTGCTGCAAAAATATATCGTGAGAGGGGTTGTGGCGGGGGCGGTGAAAGGGTAGTCGCTTAAACGAAAAAAAGCTTGGGAACCCGACCGATAGCGGAGTTCTCAAGCTTTTTTGATCGGCATGAACGAACGAATAAAGGTCTTCACGTCGTCTCCGCCCATTTCCGAAATGTGCTGAAAATCTCGATTAAATTATGCGCCCCGCCTACTCCCTCGTAGACGCCGTTCTCCACTTTGATATACAGCCAATCTTCTTCCGTTCGATCGATTTGGATCGGTGCGAAGTCTTTGCTCTCCAGCTCGGTATCTTCCAGATGGATCGCGACTTTCCACCCGGGATTGTCCAGCGTCTCCATATGTATACCCCAGCTATGCTCCCAATCTCCGTCGCAATGCCGGGCGTACCAATCTTGTATCCATTCCAGATCGTTCATGATCTCCCTCCTTTATTTCCTTTTCAAATGTATGATCGTTCCATAGAAATCGCCACTCGTGAGCAAATGTATTCGATATCCAATGGTTGGTCAGCTCGCCCGAACACCGACTTTGCAGCTCTTCGATAATAAGCAAAAGATCTTCCACCATAAGAGCGATATCGTACTTGTAACCAAGCAGGATCGGAATATAATTCCACACCAGTACCGTACTCTCACCTTGTAGAGGAAACACCGATTCTATAGCGTCCCACAGCGACTCGTCTTGCTCCGATCGAACAGGAATGCTCTTTGGCACTCCAGCTTGTATAAAAAACGGCCTCGTATTCAACTCCCGTCTTCTTGCAGAATATTGTTCTTCGAAGCTCTTCGACTCCTCACTGCATATTTTCACCACTTCAAATCGAAACTCGTTACAGTAAAAAGTGAACAACAAATTTTCATCCTCTGTGAGTTGATGGTTAAATGGTAGTCGTAGTCTTTCTTCTCCATCTAAACTTCTATTTAAATTTATGCCCTACAAACAGTTATACTTTCTTTGCTTTAGGTAAAAATCATTTATAAGCTCATTGGATTTGTTCATTCAGTCCACCTCAAAAGGAGTAATAAACAAGAAGATTCCCTCTAAATCCTTACATTTCTCAGCCAATTCTTTGATGTTTCTTAAATGCTCCAAAGATTGAATATCTTGGACTTGGTCAAGCAGCAAATCCAGCTCTCTCATCAAGTAAGGTATCCATTCACTTATGACCAGCAAGTACTCACAATTAGATAATTCGCTGAGCAAAGGGAAGTTTTCACTGTCTTCTTCTTGGATTAAATATTCTTCGTCTCCTTCGACTGAAGTCAACTCTTCAATCACTTTGTAGTTCTCTACTTGCAAAAGAATGGTGAACATTTTATTCTTCTCCTCTTAAACTCAATCACTGCCGATCTTCGTGATACTGCGCGCCGCCGTTGTACTTGTCATTAACCGAAGTCGGATTCTGGCATCACGCCCTCTGCACCCTCCACGATCATCCCCCTAATAACTACAGTAGATTCAAAAAGCCCACTTGTTCTCCAGCTCTTGCGATCTAACAAGCTCTTTCATGAACAGCGCAATCGGAAAAGAATCTTCATGGTTATCCGGGTTTTCATCAAGTGTTTCTATCCAATATCTGATTCCTTCTTTATGAATAAAGAAATCTTCGATCAACAACTTACGCAGCGGTTCCAAATCTCCAGGGTCTACTTCGTATTCCCACAGCAGATCGTTGTAAGACTCCGCAATGATGATCATCAGAGTGAATTTTTCTTCGATATTCAAATTCAACTCCGTGTAGGCTTTCAAAAATTCGTCTAATCGAGACGCGTCAGCGACGATGAACTCCCAGTCTTGCCCCAGACCCGCAAACTCTTCAGGGAACCCGATTTTTTCTTCCAACCCTGTCTGCGCTTCTCCGGTCACCCACTTCGGGCTTTTGCTGTTCTGCACTTCTGAAGCACAGATCTTTGCAATTCGTGCATAGAAATTCAGATATGATTCTTGAACAGGCCCTTTGTCGAAGCATGCTCCAATAAGTTTGAATAAATGAAAAGCCAAAGCTTTTGGGAGGAACTCTGATTTTTTATATGCAAGATGGATCCTGTCCAAAAGGTTCAGCCATTCGTCAATATGAGCTTGATTCTTCTGTACATCCTCTGTCCAACCTTCAATCTGCTCTACCCATTGCCTGGTTTGATCGTCCGGAGCTTCTTTGGTTTCCAACGTGCCCAGCACCGTACATTGAAAAGCAGCTGACAGCTCTCGAATTCTCACTACTTTTTCAAAAGAAGAAAAACTCAAATCCGCTTCGTAAAAATAGGGGAAACCGCAGTATAGCGTACTTAATATTTCTTTCGGGACACAGGTTGACGGTAGGAAAAGTTCTTGAAGCAAGTTTTTTGCCAGTTCTAAATCGGAGGTTCTTACGGGTTCTGAAAAACGCAGCGCTGCATCTATTTTAAATAAAGCGAGTTCCAACTGCCTCTTCATACTTTCCATTCGGTAATCGATATCCATCTATTCAGACCTTTCATGTTCATACCGGGATGATGAGCGTTAAGTTTTTTCGAGACTTGCTGGCCGATTCATTGAGAAAGATCACACAACGAATTTTCATTCAATGAAGGTAAGTTCCTTCGTTGTCTTCTCTTCATTCAGTCCACCTCAAAAGGAGTAATAATCAAAAAACTTCCTTTTAGATTTTTACACTTCTTAGCCAATTCTTTGATGTTTCTTAAATGCTCCAAGGACTCAATACTCTGAACTTGAGCAAGTAACAAATCCAGCTCTTTAATCAAGTCAGGCATATCCTCACTTGTGGTTAGCAAGTACTCAACACTAGAGAAGTCACTCAGTAAATGAAAGGTTTCATTGTCTTCTTGGATTAAATACTTTTCGTCTCCATCCACTGAAGGTATTTCTTCAATCACTTCGAAGTCTTTTGTTTGCAAAAGGGTGGTAAACATCTTATTCATCTCCTCTAAAACATGACTTTTCAAAGTCGCCTCTTCTAGGACGCATTTTAAATAATCTTTATTGGGAGTTTGCTGAACGAATCATCAAATCTGTTAAAATCACCAAAGCGCATGACATAATAAATGCGAATATAAGTCGGTACCATCCGTACATCCCCATGTATTCAAAAAAGTGGTTTCCGGACAAAGCACCAATTATACCTGCAAGTAAACTGCCGATCAGACTTCCAGGAATATTTTTCACTAAGAAGAACCATCCAATCAAACTAACCGTTATCCCCATAGTTAAAGTCCAAAATAAAATGAGTCCTTTCTTTTCCCATACTTGATTCAAGAATAGAAATCCTTCACGTTTCTCGAACGCATCCAGAACCTGACGCATAATATGGGGTTGACTTTCTTGAGGATAAAACCAAACGGTAATAAAGAGAGTGGCGATTCCAATGACTATCCATACCCCAATCGAATAACGAGGCCGCAGCAGGTTCACAAGCATAAATCCAAGTCCAATCATTCCGATTCCACAAATTATCACGTTCAAAAAGTAGGTAGCCGGAATAGTGAACATGATGCCGAGCCCCGTATTTGGAAAGTAAAGATCTAGAACGGCCATCAAAAAAGTGCTGGGAAGAAGAAAAACAAGCAAGGTTCTAAGTCCGTCTTTTTTCTTCATTAATTCCTTCTATACCTATTCTTTATTTAATTCGCTTACAACGCCAACTGAAGGGTGAATAAACAATTTTATACAGAGTCTATTTAAATTCTGCACAAAAAGACCCTCAGGCATGCAGGCTTCCGCCGCTTGCCTAAGGGTCTTCACTTGGTTCTTGTATTTATTCCGCCGCCGAATCCGTGCGGATATCGTAGCTCTCCCCGTCAACGGTCACCTGCTGGACCGGGGAACCGAGTGCACTCACGATCCGGTACACCGCCGTGTACGGATAGTTCCCGGGGTCCGCCGCTTCGTAGGCGGACCCGCTTCCGGCTTCGGCGCCTTCTGCCGAAGCGTCGGTGCCCGAACCGGCCGCGTCCGTGCCGGTTCCCGGTTCGCTGCCGGAGGTATTTCCTCCGGCGGCATCGGTTCCGGACTCCGACCCGGAACCCGGTTCTTCACCGGCCGGCGTGCCTGCGGCCGGGTCGGTGCTCTCGCCGGATTCGCTGCCGGCTTCACTTCCCGGCTCGGCGCCGGCCGGATCGCCGGCTGCGGGATCGGTGCCCTGACCGGCCGCTTCGCCGGTCGTCTCTCCCGATTCCGTACCGGCTTCCGTGCCGGTCGGCTCTCCGGCAGTCGTGCCCGTACCGCCGCTGCCGGTCTCTCCGGCGGCATCCTGCCCGGCTTCGCCGGATGTGCCATCGGCAGGCTCGCCTGCCGCAGGATCTTCGGTACCGGTCGACCCTTCGGTCGGGTCGGGGTCCGCTCCCTGCTCAAACGCCGGGTTGTCGAGCACAACGCGGCTGGCATTCGCAAGCTTCAGTTCCAGCTTGGCCGGCCGGAAAGCATCCCGTTCTTCCGCGGTGCGGAAACGGAATTCGACCGTCTGTCCGTTAGAGGGTGCGAAGACCAGCATAGCCGGTCCCGCATCCGCGCCGGGCACCGTCTCGCCTGTGCCCGGCGTATCCGCAACCGTCTCTTCCGGCGGATCGGCCGGCGTCTGAGCGGTCTGCTCTTCGCCGCCCAGCACGCCGGTGGCGTACAGCACGCCGACGGTTCCGCCGCCGACGATCACCAGCGCCAGCAGGCCCATCAGCAGCAGCGCCAAGCTGCGGTTCCTGCGCATCCAGCGCACAAGCGGCGAAGCCTGCTGCGCCTGGATTTTGCGGTATACCGCGGCCAGCGGAGCGGGTGCGCCGTCGAAGTAATCGCGGCGCTTGTTCTTATCTCGGAACGCTTCGCGGTCGTGCGCGGCAAAATAATGTTCGATCGCGGCCGCATAAGCCGGATGCAGTCTGCCGTCTTGCAAGTACGGCTCCTGCGAAGCGGACCAGTCGAAGAAGCGGTATACCGCTTCGCGTCCCCCGGTCGCGGAAGAATTGATCCGCACCGCGTCGACCAGGCGGCGGTAATCCACATCTTCGCCGCCTCCGCTCAGGCTGCGCGAGAACGCCGGCATGAGGCGGCCGTAACGGCTGGCCGCGATCTCGGCCGGCAGCAGGCGCCGGCCGAGCTTCTGCACTTCGTCGGTCTCCCGGATCCCCAGACCGTCCAGCAGACTGGCATCCGGCCGCTCCAGCGTGAACCAGAGATACGCGGCGCGCAGCGCGGCGTACCGGTCCGTTCCGCGCGGACCGCGCACTTTGCGTTTACGTTCTTCGTCGCTCTCTCCTTCGAACAGGAAGCCGAGTCCCGTCACCTGCTGCAGCGTGACTTTTTCCCATTCCCATTCGTCGAGCAGGTATTGGACCGCTTCGTCGGCCAGCGCCACGCACAGCGGATGTTTCATCAGCTCTTCGCCCGTGCCGTCCATTAGACCGGCGGTCGGGTTGCCGTCGCCGCGCAGCGTCTCGACAACGCCGCGCACCGCCGAGACCGGTTCGCCGGAGCGGCGCAGCTTGCTGCCTATCGCCCGCAGCGACGAGTCGCAGAAGTGATCGTTGTTCAGCAGGCCCGGGTGGTCGTCGGACCATTTCTGCACGATCCGCACGACTTCCGCCGCGTCCGCGGCCGATTCCATTTTGCGGTCCAGATACGGCTCGAACAGCATGGAAGCCAGCTGTCGGTTGCCGATCAGCGTCGAGAAGAACATATCCGCAAGTTCGGGATCGCTCTCGATCACGGCGTAATAGGTCATGCCGCCGTCTTTGCGTTTCTGACGGGTCACCATCGGCATCAGCGTCAGCAGATAGCGCAGTACCGCGGCCCCGGCGCCTTTGCCTCCAACCCGGAAATACGCGACGATATCGCGCAGCAGATCCGGTTCCGGAATCCGTCCGGCCATCAGATCGTCCAGCTCGCGGTCGAAACGGCCGCCCAGCAGGTCGAACATCCGGGCTTTTAGGCGCGATTCGCCCGCACGGCGTACCCAGGCGGTCAGCAGCGCCAGAATCCCCCGCCGATCCTGCTCGTAAGGTTCTTCTTCGCCTTCTTCGATCCGGAACAGTCGGGACAGCTCCAGATAGCGCTCGGAGTTCAGCGCATCCGGCGTACTGCCGAGCGCTTCGTCCGCGAACGCATAGAACCGTTCCAGCCGCTGCGGATCGCGCAGCCCTTCATACAGGAAGTCCGCGAGTTCCTGCAGGCTTCCGCCTTCGGCGGCATTGACGATCCGTCCGCGCGAGAAATCGAACAGGAAATCTTTCTCGATATTCCGGTCGCCCGGACGCATCGAGCCTTGTTCGACGAACGTCAGATGAACGCCTTTGCGGCTGTGCGGTTCACGCGAATACGTGACAAAGCCCAGACGGCGGCGGAACTCCGGCGGCAGCGCCGCATACAGCACCTCCAGCAGCCTGAGGGCACGGGCGCTCGACTCGGCAACGGGCGCGTTCAGCGTCACGTAGACTTTGCGCCGTCCGCCCATCGATTCCATCAGCGCCAGCAGCAGCCGCTTGAACGACGAAGCTTCGAGGCCGAGTTCGTCCAGTTTGTCCGGGCCGGTCTTCGGCTGCGGCAGCTCGCTTCTCATCGGCAGGGCGGCAAGCTCCGGCAGCAGGGCGGAATCCGTGGCGCCTTCCGGCGACTCGGCGGCTTCGGACGCGAAGTCGGCATACAGGAAATTCATGTACTCCAAAGCCAGGCTATCCGCTTTTTCCGACGGAATGACATAGTTATGGGTGAAAAAGGTGCTGCGCAGCCCCGCAAAGTCGATCGATTTGTACAGACTGCGTCCCAGTACCACATCGCCGTTCTCGAGCTGCACCAGATGCACGGAATCCGGATAGGCGGACTCTTCCTTGACGCCGGAAGCGGTCAGCTCGGCCGGCGCGTCGTAGGCGCAGAGCGGGTGCAGCGTTTTTTTGATAAAAGTTTCGTCCAGGCCTTCCGTCCGCGCGATCGTGTCGTAGCCTTCCGTATCCCGGAAAATGCCGCTGCGCGCGCGCGTGTAGAGCTGCTGGCCGATTTTTTTGGAGGAGAATGGGCTCACGTTTTATTCTCTCCCCTCGATATATTTCAGCTTGTACAGCAGCCAGATAAACGGTTCGTCGACCCGGATCGGGCTGACAACGCCCTGAATCTTCTGGTCCACCGGATTGCTGCCGAGCGCCGACACCGCAAAATACCCGGTTTCGTTAAAGTACACATCCATCGTGCCTTTGAACGGCCGGTCCACTTTTTCGATAAAGCGCCGCACTTCGCCGTCGATATTGCCGAATTCGGTCAGGTCGAAGTAGTCGTTGTGCTCCATATTGTTGAACACATTGCTGTTGGGACGTATGTAGTCGCCGCCTTCGTCCGCAAGTGCGCGCAGCATATCGCTTTTGGTCAGCACGACCGCGGTCGGAATATCCGTTTTGCCTTTTTCCTGATGCGAAATGAAGTCGCTGAACATGGTGAGCACCACGTCGCGCGGCTCGTCGTAACGGTTGGTCCATTCGCCCGGTTTGTCGCCCAGCATGATCCGGATCCGCTCGCGGATCGAACGGATCTGCAGCGGATCGACCATGAACAGGATGCCCGCCGAGTTGCGGATATGCCGCCCGTGCAGGTTCATGTATTCTTCGTCCACCATACCTTCGCCCGCCACGTCGAAAAAGACGAGCGTCAGCGGAGGTTTCTTGTCGTCTTTGAACACGAATTGGAAAATGAACGGCTCCTGCATCCGCTCTTTCTGCGTAGATGCGAGCAAGTCGCCGCGTTCGAACAGCGGATCTTCGTAATTCATGCGGAACTTGCGGCTGATCTCCGCGTTAAGCGGCATGCACGCGGCGTCGAACCGGTCGGCCGTCGTCTGCTGCAGCGTATGGATCAGCGACGTCATGTAGACGGACTTGCCGACCTGCGACGCGCCGACGATCGAGATGATGTTGCTCGGCACCTTGCCCGCCGTCACCGGCAGCTCGTTGTGGCAGTGCGGGCACAGCCGTCTGCGCGTCGTCTCGCCGTAGCGGTCCGTCAGCGAAGTGAGGACATTGTCCGTGTACGTGCGATGTTCCGGCAAAATATCCTGCGGATTCAGAATCGCTTCCATGTCGTACACCGTATCGAGACCGAACCGCTCCCGGTACCGGTTCAGCGGCGCGTCTTCGCGCAGCGCGAAATCTTCGTCGTCCTCGCGATGATGCGAAGCGCGGAAGACGACTTCTTCCGGCGAGAACTTGCTGAAGCAGTACGGACAGACGATATCGTAAAACAGCGGCCTCGGTTCTTCCTGCGGCTTTCTTTTGAATCGGCTAAAAAAGCTCATCGCCGTTCCCCCTGACTCCTTATTGGTTGGATCGCGATCTGCATGATTCCCAAGGTAAACTGCGCTTATTCCGGCAGCAGTTCATACAAGAGCCCATACTTTTTCCCATCCGTAAAAAACACCCGCACAAAATCGTTCTTGCCCACTTCGATCTCCGGCAGACTGGTGCGGCCGGCCGGGAACGGGGTCCCGAACGGATACACCGTGCCGTCCTGCGGACCGGTCGGATAAGCGCCGCTTTTTTTGACATAGCAGAGTACGTCTTCGCCCAGCGGCACCTCGCAGGAAATTTCGATACGCACCGATTTGTACGGACGAAACAGCGCTTTTTTCTCCCGGACGGAGCAGCGAATCTTCGCGCGGCCGGCCGGCGTCTCGATCGTATTGGAACCGTCCGGCTGGCGGACCAGCACCGGTTCGCCGGCGCCCGGGACCACCGCGTATACGGTATACGCAAACCGGCCGATCCCGTCCAGACGATCG
Organism: Saccharibacillus qingshengii; assembly: GCF_013185195.1. Classification (GTDB taxonomy): domain Bacteria; phylum Bacillota; class Bacilli; order Paenibacillales; family Paenibacillaceae; genus Saccharibacillus; species Saccharibacillus qingshengii. The sequence goes on along the minus strand of NZ_JAAZWC010000009.1, from coordinate 76,315 downwards.
CGATAACCGGCCGCCGCTTTGTATTCTTCCCGCGTATACAGCTTCAGCCCGGACGGATCGGGGCTGAAGCTGCGTTCCGGCGCGGGCGGGGTTCCGCCTGCGCCGGAAAGATCGGCGTCGAGCGCCCTTCGGCCGATATAGACCGAATCCGCGCCCGACGGCCACTGCCACTGCAGCGTGCAGACGTCGCCGCTGACGCGGCGCGTCAGTTCGCGGATGACCGGCGATTCCGGACCCGCTTCGATAAACCGCATCCCGGATGCCTCCTTCGTCGACTTGGAACAATTTCGAGAGACGGAGATTCCTGCGCCAAACGTCGGCTCGACCGTTATCCGCTCCGGTTTCCCTGTTCGAAATCGTCCTTCTATTCATGCCTTGCCACGCCGGTTCCGGCAGTCGCAATTCCGGCTCCCGAACGGCTTTCTTCAATCTTCACAGCTTCTCCCATTATAACACAGCCGTCTGCTTGCGGCCCCCGCCTCCAGCCGGGGAATCCGTACAATCGGCCGACATCCGTTTTCGCCATACCGCGTCTTCCCCACAGCCTGATAGGCGGGCTCAAGCAGAGCAAAAAAGGAGGCCGATACACCTGTCGCTCCATCGGCCTCCTTCTCTTTTTACGCTTTCTTTTTCAAACTTCCTGCGTGCCGTTCTATCAGACATCCCGGCCGACTCTGGACTCGTTACTTCGTTTGTCCCTGACGCAGCAGACCCGATATCGTCGATTCGAACGAAGGGAAAGCGTACACCAGCTGATCTGCCTGCTCCGCCGACAGCTTGAGCGCGATGACCGGCGTCAGCGCGTTGACGATATCCAGCGCTTCCCGGCTGTAGGCGGCCGCTCCGGCGAGTTTGCCGTCCTTGTCGAACACCAGCGTCAGATGGGCATCCGTATCGCCCCGACCGGCGAAGTCCCACTGTTTGCCCAGCTCGATCGGCTTCACCGTATACGCGTCGGACTGCTCCGCTTCTTCCGGCGAGATGCCGATCTGCGAGATCCGCGGCAGGGTAAACGCGATCGTGGCGATCGGCGGATACTGGATCGGCGCATCGATCGCTCCCGACAGCAGCGCGGCCAGGTACTTGGCTTCGAATACGGATGTCGGGGTCAGGCGCGGCTGCTTCTTGTCCAATACGTCGCCGCTTGCGTAGATATTCGGCTGCGAGGTACGCAGATACCGGTCGACGACGATGCCTTTGCCGGTATATTCGACGCCTGCCGCTTCCAGACCCAATTGATCCGTGTTCGGAATACGGCCTGTCGCGTTAATGACCAGATCGGCATGCAGCGAAAGTCCTTTTTCCGTCGTGAGCACGGTCTCTTCGCCCTGCTTGGACAAACTTGCCGCCCGGTCTTCAAAATGGAACACGACGCCGTCGCCCCGCATCTTCTCGACCAGAGCCTGGGCATACGGTTGATGGAATCCGTTCAGCGCCTGGTTCGAGGTCTGGACGACTTCGACATGCGCGCCCGCTTTGGACGCGATCGACGCCAGCTCCATCGCCACGTACCCCGCGCCGATCAACACGATCCGCTGCGGAAGCTCCGGCAGATACAGGAAATCGTCGCTCGTCTTCAGCAGTTCGCTGCCCGGAATGTCCAGTTCCGCCGGGCGCTGACCCGCCGCGATCACGATCGTTTCCGCCGAATAGGACACGCCGTCCACCACGACCGTACGCGGATCGGCAAACTTCGCTTCGCCGTGCACGATCGTGACGCCCGCTCCGGTCAATCTCTGCTCCACCAGATCCGGCAGCGGATCAAGAATCGAATTCTTGTGCGCCATCAGTTTGGACCAGTCGAGCGAAAAAGAGCTTTCCAGACCGTGTCCGCCATACAGCTGCGCGTCTTCCATTACCTTGATCGGCGTGTCCAGAATAATCTTCGGATTGCAGCCGTAGCTGGTGCAGACGCCCGCAATCTTGTGACGCTCGATAACGGCGATCTTCCGGCCTGCCGCGGCAAGCGGCACCGCTGCGTTCCAGGCCGCCTGGCCGCTGCCGATAAACAGGATGTCGAACGAATGCTGTAGGGATTGAGTCATGGGATTCTTCCTCTCGGATTTGGGATTTGGGGTTCGGGATGCAGGGTCGGAATTCAGGATCTTTTTCACAAAAAATCCCTTCGGCTGCCTCCCGCTATCGGTAGTGTGCTATTTAATCACTCTCAATATCTTTACCCGTCCCTCTCTTCCGTCAACCCTGCCGGCCTATCCGGCTCTCATGCCGCTCTTAGTCTGTCAGCGCGGCGGCCGGAATTCTTTTTGCGAATCCGCTCGGTTTCAGACTTCCTTATCCGGCACTCAAAAACCGCTGCTGCGATCGCCGGGACGTGTCCCGAGACCCGCAGACGGATTGGATACGCTCGCGCCTTTGCGTCTGCGTTCGCGCCGCTGCTGGTCGCTGACCGGTACAATCAGCGTGAACACGGCGATAATCAAGGCCAGGGCCAGATCGGCCAGCAGTCTGACCGTCGGATGCCCAAGCGAATCGCCCTGCAGTCCGAGTTCCAGAATCAGTCCCGCGGCCAGACCGGCCAGTGCTCCGCCGATACCGAAGCTTTTGGCGAGGAACCGATTGTCGAACATGATCCCGAGCGCTATGCCGAGTGCGGCACCCAGCAGCAGGATCAGACCGATATGCAAAATTTGCAGATACGTGCTGCCTGCCGGAGCCCCGGTACGTTCGGTCAGCAGCGTATGGTCATCCAGATCGCGGTAGATATCCTGGAACGCCAGCGAGATCTGGTCGGCGTTGGCGACATTCGTATAGGTGCCGCCAGTCCGCTCGGACAAACTCTCCAGCAGACGGAATCCTTCTACCAAAGCTTCGCGATCTTGGGCGTTCAGCGTCTGGTCTTCCGCGTTGCCGAGGGCGATCGCATTGATCGGAACCCGCTGGTCCCGATACCCGGACACCACCGCGTTCAAATCCACGTCGGTCACGCCGTCGGACAGCAGAATGACCATCGCGCCGCTCTCCGCATTGCCCTGCTCCCGGATATGCTCCATCGTACCGGTCAGCGCCTGGTCGATTTTCGTTTTGTAAGTCGTTGGCTGGATCGCATCGATCTTCGCGTAAATCTGCTGCTTGGCACTGTCCGTCGCCGTTGAGGTCAGCGGCTGGATCAGCTGCGGAACCTCGTCGAAAGTAAACACGGCCACTCTCTTCTCCGCGTCCATTCGCCCGATCAGTTCTTTGGCCGCCGTGAACCGCTCGTTCTCGGGATCGTTGCCTTTGCTCTTCTCGTCGCCCGTCATACTGCCCGAATTGTCGATCAACAGCACGATATCGTTGATCCGCTTGGCTCCGCCCAGATCCAGTTCGTACACGAACTCAAACAGCGAACCCAGCGCCAGAAACGCAGCCAGCGTGACCGGGACAAGCATCTTCCACGACACTCCCGCGTAGCGTTCTCTCCAGGAGCGCCCGTTCAGCTTCGGCGAGATCATCTCCGCAACCAGGCAGCCCAGCCCGATACAAAAAGCCAGCACCGCAAAGTAGATCCCGACCAGCAGAATGCTGGACATCTCCCCTTCGTAACGGCTCAGCAGCCATTCCCCGATCCCGAAACCGACCGCCCCGCCGACAAGCGCCAACACCAGCAGCAGCCCATTGATTTTACGCTGCATCCTTCCTCACCCCTCTCTATGTATGCCGCAACCCGCCGCAGCCTATTGAATATCCCTTCGGGCCAATCGATAGACTGCGGCTGGCGCAGCCACTTTCAGGCCGCAGATGACAGCGGCCTTTCCCCCGCAAAGCCTATTGAATATCCCTTCGGGCCAATCGATAGGCTGCGGCTGGCGCAGCCACTTCCAGGCCGCAGACGGCAGCGGCTTTTTTCCCGCGCAGCTTCAACTACCTGCGCACCAACTGCTATTTCTCTTCTGACCGGTGCTGTTCGACAAATAGCTGCGTACGAGCAGCTATTCCCTCCGAATCCGGCGTAAAAAGCATGCGGCGGCCCAAATAACGGTTCTCTCGCAGCTAAAAGACTCCAAACGCCCAAACCCGACGAAATAAGTGCCGCCGCGCATTTATTTCGTTCCCCTTTTCAAAAAACGCCTGCCGGTCTACTCGAAAGAAACATTCCGGCAGCCGATCAGGCCGATCAGATCTCCGGCAGACGCTTGGCGTCGATCGCGTGGAACAGATACCCCGCTTTTACATAAGCGTCGTAATAAACGCGGCCGTTACGGTAGTACATCAAGTCTTCGATATGGAAGCCGCCCATCAGGTTGAGCTTCTCTACCCCGTCGCTGCGGCGTTCGTGGACGTAGCCGACGCGGTAGATCCGCGACGTCTCTTCCTCGTTCAGCGCATAGCGCATGAATTCGCCGTTGCCGTCGCCGAAGAAATACTTTTCTTCGTGGCGGTGCTCCTGGGTGTAGTCGAACAGCCGCAGATTGATCGCCGCGCGTTCTTCGAGTTTGCGGTAGAGAATGCGGAACAGATCTTCCTTGGTCATCGTCTCGCGGTTCTCGTATTCGACAGCGACGTTGGCGCGGCGCAGCAGCTCCTGCTCGTACGTCTGCACAAGAGGATCCGCGCCCAGCAGCTCGCGGGTGCACAGCTCCGTCAGCCGCCGAAGCAGCCGGTGCTCGCCCGCGTTCATCGGCTGCAGTCCGGCTTCGCCTGCTCCTGCGCGAAGTCCTGCGCTCTCTCCAGCAGCCGTTCCGTCCCCGTCCTCGGGGCGCTCCGCGATCAGCGCGGCAAGATCGCCGAGGCGGCGCTCTTCGAAGTAATAATCCCGGCCTCGCCGGTCTTCCGCATCGCGCATCAGCGTATCGACGACGCGCTCGTAATACGGCATCAGGTTCTGGCCGATGTAATCGTCGGCACTCTTGGCGCTGTATTCGGCGGCGCGGCGCAGCCGCTCTTCGAGCTGCTCCACGCGGCGAATCATCGCCTTGTAGCGGACATGCAGCTCGGACAGCGCGTCTTCGTAGCGCCGGTACAGCTCGATCTCCATCTCCAGGCGCAGAATACGCAGCTTGAGGCCGTAGATATGCTCGAAGAAATAGCGGACGAAGTGCCGCACATTCTGGCTGTCGCGCAGCAGCGCTTTCTTATGCGGCTGCTCTTCGACAAGGCCGCCGTAGAGCTGCTCCAGCTCTTCCCGGGCGCTGCCCTGCTCCAGCATCGCTTCGCGCATCCTCTCCAGCAGCGCCGACGGCGCCGCGTTCGCGGATTCCGACGGATCGCTCCAGGCGGCGATCCGGTACAGCCCGTGCCGCGCGTCTTCCGCCGCGGCCCGCTCGGCATACTGCCGCAGGCCCCGGCCGATATCGGCCTCGGCCAAGCGCCGCTGCGCTTCCGCCTCGAAGTTGCCGCGGAAGAAACTCTCCGCGGCCGAGCCGAACAGCGCCGCTTCCGCTTCCGCCAGCGTCATGCGGCGGATCGACGAATACGTCGCGGATGAACTCATGATACCGTTCATATCTTCAAGCTTGCCTTCGTCCGGCGCCAGGCGCTCGGCGCGCTCGCGCATATGCGGGCGGTCCAGTTCGAGGCGCGACAGCTGCTCGGCCGCCGGCGTCTCGGGAATCTCCCGCATACGGCGGTTCAGGCCGCGCGCGAAATAATGCAGCACGGCCAGCGCGATCGAGCGATCCGGCCGGGTCACCCGGGCAAAACCGCCCGAAGCCATTCCCCGGCGCCCGGACTCGTTCGACAGCCCGCTTTTGAACGACGAATTGTTGTACTGCCCGGCGCCGGTCTTGAGTCCCTCCAGCGGCTGTTCTTCTCCGGCCGCGGCGCTGCCCGCCGAAGAACTCGAATCGCGGCGGCGGTTCTTGAGCAGATGCGCATGGCAGATAATCTCGTATGCCCCGCGCAGCCCGCCCGGTGCGGCGATGCCGCGTTCGTTCTTGTCCGACAGCAGATAGACGAGATCGAACAGCGGCGAGGGCGCGTGGTTCACGTCGATCGTCAGCCGGTTCTCCGTCACTTGAAGCGGCGCGGAGAACGCGTATTCCGGACGTTGGACGAGATCCAGCTCTCGTAGGAACGACACGCCGACCGAACTGGAATAGCCGAACGAATCGGCCTGTTCCTGATCGCTGACGAGCACGTACAGATCCGTCTGCACGGACTTGAACGACTGTCCGAACACCGCGCCGGCCAGCAGCGAGATCTCCGGCGTCAGCACGTTCATCACATCGTCCGCATGCGTCACGACCGACAGATGCAGCCGGTCGAACGACGCGAACAGCCGGCCGCTCTCGGACAGCATGCGGCTCGAGCGGCGCAGCGCGCGGTTCAGTTCGTAGAGATGGTCCGCTTTCGAGTTGACGAACGCGCGATGCGTATCGCGGCGCAGCGTATTCTCTTCGGCGTCCTGCCCGCCAAAAGCATCCCAGCGGAAACGTACCGCCTGACGGTGATGATCCAAATCGTCCTGCGGCAGCGCGGACGAAGCGACATGGAAATAGGCGATGCCCGCCGCGTTATCGTATTTGCCCGCATTCAGCCGCGCCAGCGCCGACGCCGCTTCGGCCGCCCGGTCTCCCACAAACAGGAAAGCGGCCGGATAATGCAGGCCGCTCCTCCCTTCCGCGAAGCCCGGAAGCCCTTCTTCCCGCGCCGCGTACGCGGCGGCGAATTGCTCCAGCAGCTCGTTCATGTTATCTCAACCTTTTGCGCAGCTCGTTCAGCTTAGCCGCAGTCTCTTGATAGAAGCGGTACGCTTCTTCGCCGTTCACAAGTTCCATCTTCTCGTATTCCAGCTGCTGCCTCGCTTCGATGAACGTCGTGTACAGCTCGTCCAGCTTGCCGACCAGCAGGGAAACGTCTTCCGAAGCGGTCAGCTCGTTCGAGCGGCGGGATGCTTTGCGCAGCAGCGTCTGCCGCTGCCGGTCGCCGAGCGAACGGAACACGTCGTAGATCTCGAAATGCGGATAGCTGCGGCTCTTCATCAGATTGACGAACGGCTCCCAGCTCTCCTCATCCTCTTCGCGGTCGTAGACGTAGAGCGCGCCTTTTTTGACGATCGTCTCGGTGTAGAGCGCTTCGATGTATTGATCCAGCAGTTTCTCTTCCCCGGCATGCTGCGACAGCAGCGATTCCAGTTCGGACACTTTGGCCTGGATCGTTTCGTACTTCGCCAGTTCTTCGCGCACGCGGCGGATCTGCTCCGGCGAACGGATCAGGTTTTCTTTGGCCAGGTCTTCGTTGATGCTGCCGAAGATATCCTTGACCGATTCCCGGCCGATGCCTTCGCTCAGCAGGCGCTTGAGTTCGGCATGCGCGCGCTTCACTTCGCCGAGGTTCGGCTTGGCGCTTTGCAGCTGCATATCGAAGCCGGCGAGCGAAGCGAACAAGTCGAACGACACCGTCGTGACGACGGAGTAGCGGCTGCTGGTCGTCTGATCGGCGTCTTTTTCGATAATGACTCCGAATCCGCGCGCCCGGTCGAACTCGCCGCGGACACGTCCGTTATAGTCTTTGACCCGGCCGTTATCGTAGACGTCGCCCCACGACTGCTGCGGGATCGGCGACGGCAGATACGTCCAGTTGTCGCGTTCCGTCTGCACCAGATGGCGTCCCACGCCTTCTTTGCCGAGAATGGTCCGTTCGTAGTTTTCTTCATAGACCTTGAGCGGCGTATAGACGAACAGCGGCACTCCGTTGCGCGTGTTGAGCCAGAAAATCCGGTTCTTCACCTGGCTTTCCTTGACCGTAAAGTTCGATTTGCCGATCGCGTTCTCCTGGTAGTTGCGGATGCCCTTGAGAATGCCCGGCGCCTGAACCGGCACGGACACGAAGCCCCACGAAGGGAAATGCAGATTGCCGGAGCTGTTGCTCAAGTGGAAGACCGGGATCGCTTCCTCGTCCAGTTTGCCCGCGATGTTGCGCTCGACGAACTTCTCGATCGACTCGTCTTCGCCGAACTTCATCCGCAGGAAATCTTCCATCGACTGCGTGATCAGATCGCCGAATTTGCTCGTCAGGAAGTCCGAGATCGAACCGATGATATCGACTTCCTGCTCTTTGATCCAGCGGTCCGAATGGTCGATCAGTTCCTGCGAGAAATCGCGGATCAGATCGTCCACGTCGCGTTTTTCCATCAGGCTGCCGACGAATTTGGAGATGTCCGGCACGCTGACGACGTTCCAGTAATACGTTTTGTTCCCTTTGTGATCCACCTGTTCGTCGCCGCGCGTCAGAATCTCGCCGTTTCGTTCGAAGATGGAGCTCAGCGCGTTCAGAATCTCGGTAAACACGCCGTAGATGCGGTTGTTTTCCCGGTTCAGCAGCTCGTAGAAGTCTTCGTAGAACTCGATCATCTGCTCGGTGCGCTCGATGTCGGCCCGCAGCCAGTATTCGTTCATTTTGGCTTCGATATAGGCGTTCTTCTTCTTGTCCCGGGAAATGAGCGCGCTCTTCGCGTCGCCTAGACGCTCGTTTGCCTGCTCTTCGGCCGCTTCGATGTCGCGCGGAATCCGCAGCAGCGACTCGCGCAGGTTCTCGATGTATGCCTGGAGCATTTTGAGCAGGGAGAATCCTTTCTCCGTATAAATGAGGCGCGACACGTAGAACGGACCCTGCTCCGGACTCAGGAAAGCACGCCGGATCTGTTCGGAAAAGCGCTCCAGCATCTCGCCCGGCAGCTGTTTCTTCATCTTGATGTATTCTTCGCGCGCCCGCGTCAGGAACGTCTGCTCCAGCTCCGCGTCCATGCTCACGCTTTGCATTTTGATCACGTTGGCGTAGCTGAGGCGTTCGCTGTTCTGGTAGCCCGGAATCGGTTCCGGCACTCTCGACTCGAACGTCTTGAGCATCGAATCCGGATCCAGCATAAGCTTCTGCGCAAACCGCTCGACCTCTTCCTGGTTCGGCGCGTGCTGGAACATCTTCTCCATCTTCTGGAACAGGCGGTACGCGAGGTACGTCGTCATTTCTTCGATCGGCAGCACCGCGGACGACGCGCCGATGATGTTGTAGTCGTAGTTGGCCGGATACGCTTTGGTCATCTGCGCGATGTTCGTGCGGATGTTGCTGATATAATCGTGGATCGCGAACTCTTCGCCCGACGCTTTTTCCTCGCTGGCCATAAAGTTGGTGATGTTCTCGGCCGTCACGTTCATGCAGTAATCGTACGCGTTCTCCAGCAGCTTGCCTTCGGTGTTGGTCGCGGAGATCAGATGGCACAGGTTAAAAGGCGGCAGCGGCGAGTTGACGGTCAGGATGCTGCCGTACTGCTGCTTGAACCGCTCCCCGCGCGCATCGACGTTCATCCAGTAATCCAGCTCTTTGAGCGCGGCGTAGCCGTTTTTGCGGACGTATTCGCGCGTATGTTCGCTGAGACTCTTGTTCGCCAGATTGACGTCCGGCGTGAACAGATAGCCCAGCATGTTGAGGCGGTCGACGCCGGCTGCGCCGTGATCGCGTTCGACCAGCCCGCGGATGATGTACGAAATATCGAGGAACGAGCCGCTGCCCGTACCGCCGGACAGACCGGTCAGCAGGAACACGGTGAGTTTCTTGTTGGTGCCGACGGACAGCGTCTTGATCTTCTTGTCGATCGCCTGCACGACCTGGTTGATCTTCGTGAACAGCAGCAGGCGTCCCGCCTGGCGTACGCCGGCCGCGCCGTTCATGCCGTCGGTGATGCTGAGCTCCGGCGACAGCCATTCGGTGATGTACGGCTCGAGGATGCTGCGGTTCTGCAGCAGTCCGCCGATCTCGGCGTTGGCGAGCAGCACGAATTCGTTGATCGGGTCGAGCCCGATGCCTTTGTAGCGCTTGCCGCGATCCTGCTCGTTCGTCTCGAACGCGAGGAATTCGACGTTGGACGGCTTCTCCATTTTCTTCTTGGAGACGGGATCGGCCGGCAGTTTGAAGCGGCGGTTGATCTGGTATTTGAGGCGCAGCAGGGCGTCGATGCCCGTGCCGCCGAGTCCGATGATGAGCATCGGATTGTCGATGGTATCGACGCGGATCTTCTCGCTGACGATCCCGCCTCCGAGCGAGACGTCGAGCTGCTGGATATGTTCTCTTACGATCGGTTTCATGAAAAGCTCCTTTCGGGATGCGGCTTTCGCGCTTGTGCTGCTTCGCGGAAAGCCGATTCGGTGCAATGGCGGATAGGATGACGGGAGCCGATGTCGGTATGTGTGGCGGCGTCGGTGGTAGCGGCGTCGGCGTCGGTATGTGTGGCGGCGTCGATGTCGGTATGTGCGGCGGCGTCGATGTCGATGTTGAACGTTCGCCGGAATGAATGTTGTCATTAGGTCAACATTTCGAGCGAAAAACAACGGTTAAGCGAATAATGTGATCAAAAAGGCAGCATTTTCGACTTCATCGTGCTTTTCTGCTTCGTATTCGGCGAAAATGTTGTCATAAAAGCAACATTTTCGGTTTTCGGGCCGGTTCAGGGCGGAAATGTTGCCGTAAAGGCAGCATTTTGTGCGATGTGGCTGCCGGGAATCGGGTGAAGTCGGGATTCGGGCGAACCTTTGCGTTTTGGAGCGGGTTTGTCCGAGTCGATTGGAATCGCTTGAGAAATCGGGCAAACCTTTTGCGTTCCGAAGCGGGTTTAATCAACTTGGATTAAAACCGCTCTTGGATAGAAATCGAAGCGGGTTGAACCGTCCCGCTTCGATCTTCTTTGGTCAAATTCGCGGAGAGGAGTTTGACTAGACTAAATATTCCAAATTAATCGTCTTCCCGGCTTGGGCCATCGGAACGGTGAGGCGGTCGCCGCTTTTCAGTTCCAGACCTTTCGACGTATCGACGACGCGGCCGGATTTCTCGATCGGGACGCCTTCGGCGCTGCTGCGCAGCAGAATCCGGTCGTTCGAACCCGGAGTGAAGACGATGTTCTCGGCGTCTTTCAGTTCGGGCGCAAGCTGGAGAAGCTGATGCAGATTAAGACGGCCTTTGTAGGTGTTTAGTTTCTTATACTGCGGATAAGAACGTTCGCCGGTGTTTTCGTCGCGGATCTCGATCACCATTTGGCCGACGAAGCCTTTGTTCGCTTTTTTGAGATAACGCATCAGGAAGAAGACAAGCGCGGCGAGCGCAAGCAGCCCCAAGACGCCCAGAATGACCGGTACGAGCGGGAAAGGCTTGTCCGCTTCGGCTCCCGAACCGCCGGATACCGAGCCGGAAGCGGCGTCGATCTCAATCGGGGCGGATTCGCGATAGAAGCTGTCGGCCTCGGCCCGGACAATCAGCGTATACTTGTGCGCTTCGGGCAGCTCGTAGCTGCCGTCGAACTGCGTATCCTTGAGCGCCATAGGCACATTCGTCTCGATCCCCGTCTCTTCATCTTTGACGACGAGCGTTGCTTTCATTGTGGCAGCCAACTCGGGCGAATCCAGCTTCTGGCCGGCGCTTGTCAGGTACGCGGAAACGTCGACCTTGTCGCCTTTGCCGTAGGAGTCCGCGCCCAGCGGAGCGGTTGCGAGTTCAAGGTCGTAGTTGAAGACCAGGCTGATATCGATCTGGTCTTTGTTGGCGCCTTTGACGCCGAGCGTCCAATCGCCTTCCTGCGGCTTGATGAGCTTCAGCAGCGAATACGTCTTGGAGGTGGACAGCGTAACGGCGTCCGAAGGAATCGTCACTTCGGCGCCGCCCGGGTCTTGGAGCTTGAGCTCGACCGGCTGGCCCGAGGTGATGGACACATTCGCTTCCAGGACGTTGGCGTTCGGCACAGCGATCGTGACGTTCTGGAATTCTCCATTGCCCGTCAGGGGATCAAGCGCCGTCACGTTAAGCTGCTGATGGCTGGCAAAAATCTCGCTCAGGATTCCGGGCAGATCGTCCGCGGAATCCGTCACGAACGATTTGCCGTTCGTATCCGACGCGATCTTCTCGAGTTCGGCCTGATTCAGCTTGCCGTCGGCGTTGAGCCCGATCGTGTAGACCGAAATTCCGGCGTCGGTCGCTTTCTTCACGGACTCGGCCAACTCCTGCTTCGACTGGTCGAGCGTCTTGGACTTGGTCGTATTGAGCTGCGTATTGCCATCGGCCAGCAGCACGATCATCGGTTCGCGGCCGGTCTGCGCGCCGCGCTGCAGCATATTGACCGCTTCGGTTACGCCGACCGCCGTATCGGTATAGGCGCCGCGGCCGAGCTGGCCGATAAACGTCTTCAGCTCGTCCTTGTCGCTCTGCCCCTGGATCTCCAGCAGCGCTTTCTCCCGCTGGACCACATCCGTGTACGACACGATGCCGACCCGGTCGCCCTGTACGGGCAGCATATCGATGAACAGCCGCATGGCTTCGTTCCCGATCTTCTGCGGATCGCTTGCCGCCATCGAGTTGCTGGCATCAAGCACGAGTACCGCGTCGATCGGCGCGGAGCCGGCGGTCGACGCCCCTCCTGCACCCGGCTGGGAGGAAGCCGTTCCCGACGCCGAGGCAGGCTGCACGCCGGCCGGGAATACTCCCGAAGCCAACAGCAGCGCCGCAAGCAGCGGATAAATCCATTTCCCCATTCTCTGAACCATTTCATCAAAACCCCTTTATCGACTAAATGCATTACGTATTCATGGATTCGGTACTTTCCGGATTTCGGCGGAAGCCGTCCAAACTATCATAGGCCTGTTTTCTGTGAAAATCCTTAATATTTCGTTAATAACTTCTGAAAACCCTGTAACCTTCCTCCTCAGGATGTCTTTTCAAACGGCGGCTGTCCTTTTTCCTGCCCAAATATGCGCCCTGCGCTTCGAACCAACGGCTCCCCGCCGACGTCCAAGCGAACGGTTGCGTCTAGAGCCGTTTCCGGCTATCGTTAACCAAGAAGGCACTGCCCGAATGATCGCTCAACCTATACGGCGGCTTATCCATCCGTATCTTCCGTGAAGGGAGAGCGGCTGTTTCCGTTTGGGTGCTTCGTCAGGCTTGGGCGAAGCCGAAATCGAGCCCGGAAAGGAACGTGCAGACATTGTCCGCTTATTTGATTTATCTCACATACGGAATGCTCGGGATTTTGTTTCTTTTTACGGTAATTAAATCCTTTCTCTATATGCGAAGCCCCAAACAGGCGCCCGAACGGGCGGAACTGGACGAACGGCTGCTCAATACTCTAAACGATCGGCGTGAACGCGAATGAACAAAAAGTTGAACGTCACCTTCACTCCCTACGAACGCACCCGGTATGCCTACGACAAACTTCGGGTCTGCCGCAAATGCGGCAGTTATACCGTATTGTCTGCGGACGTCTGTCCGTCATGCGGAAGCCGAACGCTGTCGGACATTCCGGCGGCTGCCCGGCGCGAGACCCGGCGCTCCATGCAGTCGGAGCTGCTGTTTGCCGCCCTGCTGACCCTGCTCGCCATGTTCTTCGCCGAGACGATGCCCTGGATCGGCATCTCGGCAGCCGCCGGTGTTGTGCTGACGGGCCTATTGGCGTTCGCCCAGCGCCGGTCCTACGAAGCGCAGATCCGGATCCGGACCGACCGCCTGTTCGCCAGAGACCGCGACCGGATCCGGCACGGCCTGATTCAGGATATCCGGGCCGCCGAAGCCCGGCTCGAATCCGAACCCGCTCGCGCCTACGAGATGCTGCGCGAGGTCAATACGCTGCTGCGCAACGATCCGATTCGCGGACTGCAGGCGGAACTGCTGCAGACGTTCTTGCTCCGGCGGGATATGGATCTGCTGGTGGATTCGCTGATTATGGAAAGCTTCTCCGCGCATCTGGCCGGCTATATCGGTGAGGTCGCCCGGCTCAATCGCGAATTGATCAAAGAAAATGCAATCCGCTACTGTCTGCGGTACGAACCCCAGATTCGCAGTCTGCCCCGCGGCGACCATATTCTGGCGTCTGTGGCGGGCGCTGCCGTACGGATGAAGCGATATATCGAACTGTACCCGGACTTTATCCGCCGCTATGCGCACAAGCTGCCCGAAGACCGGCTCGAGCGTCTGCGCGAAGTGCTGGCCCAGCATCCCGGAAGCCTGGAGCCGCTGAAGCTCGAAGCGGACGAGGTCTACCGCGTCCGCTTCGGCGGACGCAGCCCGAGGCGAAACGCATCCGGCGATGAAGGCGATTTCTCATGAGTCAAAAGCTCTACAATATCTTTATGACGATTCGCAGTGCGCTGACCCTGCGCAATCTGCTGATTTTTCTGTGCGCAGCCGCGTTTGCGGCCGTAACGGTCAAAGGATTCCGGGTCGAAGCGAAGATTCGGCAGGTCCGGCAGGCCGATGCCTTCTACACGGAGAAGCGGCGAATCGCGGCCGAATCCGCTTATGCGGCGGCACTCTCGAACACCGTCATCCGCTACCGGGAAGAGCAGGTCCGAGAGCGTCTGGCCGAACTGGCTCCGATTACCCGTCTGCGCGAAGAGATCCTGTTGTCCAAAAGCGAACTGCTGAACGCGGCGGAAACCGGCGATTTCGAAGCGTTTCTCGGATCTTACGAAGTCTATGCCGATTTCGGGAAACTGTCTCTGGACGGCGAATTCGCCGCCGAATACCGCGAGCTTGACCAACGGTACGCCGCAGCGGAAACGGCGGCCGCCGGATTCTCCGCTTTTCGGGTAAGCTTCGAACAGAAGCTGGCTGGCAATCTCGAATCGGGCGATTACCGCGACGAATCCGCCAAAGAGCAGCTGCTGCGTATCCCCGCGGCTTTTTTTGCCGGAAAGAATCCGAACGATGCTTCCCCGGATTCCGCCGCTACGCAGACCGAGAACGCACAGGACGAAGAAACTCAGGAACAAGTCAAAACCGACCAACTGAATACTCTTTTGGCCGATTACGATCGCCGCAAGCTCAAAAAGCTCGCCGCCGCAGGAAATTACACCGGCATGCTGGATGAGGCGCAGATTACGCTGGCCAACTACGCCGCGATCGGCATGGAGGCGCCGTGGGTCGGAGAGCAGGCCGAAGAGACAGCCCGCACGGTGCTTCGCAAAGATCTCGAAGCTTCATCCTATTCGACGTTCGCTTCGCATGCCCGAAACTTTGCGGACTTCGTCTCGGAAACGGGAATGTCTTCCGATCGGTCCGGCTGGATCGAAACGCGGATCGGCGAACTGAATGATCGGGCCGGTTCGCTGATTACGGACGGCCGCTTTGAGGAGGCGATCGCCTTGTATCAAGCGCTGGACGGCTATGCCGATACGGCCGAAGCGGTCCGCAAAGCGGAAGAAGCCTGGATGGAAGCCGAACCGCTGCGCATCCTCCAACTGAATGATTCGTCGCATACTTACTCCTTGACTATAAGCGGAACAGACCGGTTCGGCGCGGATGTCTACGTCGCCGCGCTGGACGAAGAAGGTCTTCTTCACTTCGGCTTCAAGTTTGGCAGCGGCCGGACCGTATACCGCGCTCCGCAGAACCTGGCTGCTGCGAACGCCCGCAGCCTGAAGATCCAGGAGCAGCTGTCCGACGGGACGACTCCGGTCGTCGTCATCGAGTCCGAGTCGCTCTCGCGCGAGGCGGTCTATACCGCTATCCGCCTGAAAGGCGGCTTTTTCACGCCGATGTTCCGCGTCGAAGCGGACGGATACACGATCGAAGACGGCGGACAAACGCTGCGCGCCGCTCATCCGATCGATGCCGAAGAAGAAGGCGAGAGCGCCGTATACGAGCTTCAGGGCCTTGTGTTTTCTTTTGTCGAACTCGATCCGGGCATCGCCACCGAAGAAACGCCAGAAGCGGATATGGAGCCGGAGACCCACACAGCGCCGGATACTTCCGAACCGGCAGAACGGTCCGTGCCCGTATTCGAAGTAGAGGCTGCCCCGTAGACCATGGACGGCGCTCCAGCTTCCTGCTCTATGCGGATCAAACATTTTCTGATTCTCTCGGCCGTTGTAGGGCAAAGGCGCTGAAATTGGTTTATACTAGTACCTTGACCGATAACGATGTTAGGTTACGCCCCTCGAAAACCCGCTTGAACCGTGCGTGTTTCCGATGAACGCAAACCTCAGATTTGATTCGGTCAAGGTACTAGTTGAGCACAACTTATCTGACACATCCGATCCGACCTACATCCAGTCTGGAGGACACCCCACTTGAACTACAAGAAGAGACAGATTTTAGGGTTCAGCGGTCTGCTGGCTATTTTGTTAATCGTACTGGCCGCAGCTTCCGTGTTCCTCTATCTCAACAACAAATCGGTCAACGTCGATATGGAAGCCCGTTACGGAAAGGTCAAAGCCGTCTCTGACCTGCGTAGCACGTTCTATACACTGGACAGCGAATTGGTCCATCTCGTCGCCGAAGAAGACCGATCCCGGGTCGCTTCGCGGATTGAACAGATTCAGCAGTACCGCCGCCAGGCCATGGAGCATCTGCTGATCGCCGAAAGCTTCGATGGCGGCGATCCGGGCAGTGCGCGCCTTGCCGCGATCCGGGTCGATTACGAGACCTATCTGGATTCCGCGCAGACGCTGGCCGAAGAGATCGGCAGCGGCCGCAGCGCAGATGCGGCGGCGGAGCTGAGCCGCATCACGGAGCGGAATCGCGCCGACCTTGTCACAAACCTCGATGCTTTTCAATCCGTTCAGCAGCAGGCGCTGGAAGAATCCCGCAAGCGTACGGGCGAAATCACCCGAATCACGCTGTGGGTAATCGGAATCGCTATTCCCGTAACCATCCTCCTCTCTATTTTCCTTATGTTCTGGACCATACGCGGTACGACACGCAGTCTCAAGTCGGTAAGCGATGTGATGCGCGGTGTCGATTTTAACAATGCGGAGTCGCTTCCCCGCCTTCATACCGATCCGCACGGCGAGATCGGAAATATCGCTTTTTCGTTCAATGAAATGGCCGCTTCGCTGGAGACCCATAACCGCAAAGCCCGCGAATTGAACGAAGAACTTGCCGAATACAATTGGATCCAGACGGCGCTGGCGGAGTCTTCGGCGCTGTACCAGAATATCAACACGCTCGATCAGCTCTCCTATACCTTTCTGCGCAAAGTGGTCCCGCTGACGGGCTCGGCTTACGGCGTATTTTATCTGCGTACGGAAAACGACGACTTGAAACGGATTTCGTCCTTTGCCGGTTATCCTTCGGGAGAACCTCACGAAAGTTTCAAAATCGGCGAAGGGCTGGTAGGGCGCGCCGCGGAAAGCGGAGAGATTCTCTCGATCGCCCACGTGCCGGAGCATTATTTGCGGATTGCTTCGGGAACGGGACAAGCGGCGCCGGCCAGTCTTCTGATCGTGCCGATTCAGTTTGAGAACCGGATCAAAGCGGTCGTGGAGTTTGCTTCACTCGAACCTTTTAGTCCTGCGCAGAAGCACCTGGTTGAACAGCTGACGAATACGCTCGGCATCGCGCTCAACAGCGTAGCCGGCCGGATGGAAGTCGACCGCCTGCTGCGCGAATCGCAGATGCTGACCGAAGAACTACAGACACAGGCGGAAGAGCTGCAGTCCCAGTCGGAAGAAATGCAGGCCCAATCGGAAGAGCTGCGCAGCCAGCAGGATACGCTCCGCGGCGCCAACGAACAGCTCGAGCGCACCAACCTGCAGGTCGAAGAGAAGAACAGGCTGCTCGAAGTCGTGCAGAGCGAGCTGGTCCGGAACTCCGAGTTCCAGTCCGAGTTCCTCGCCAACATGTCCCACGAACTGCGGACGCCGCTGAACAGCATCCTGATTCTGTCGCAGATTTTGTCCGAGAAAGAAGATCACTCGCTGAGCGGACAGGAGAAAGAATATGCCTCCACGATCTATCGCTCCGGCAAAGACCTGCTGGCTCTGATCGACGATATTCTCGACCTGGCTAAAGCGGAAGCCGGCCAAATGGACGTCCTCATCGAACCGTACAACGTGACGGAACTCCCCCATTCGATGCTCGGTCTGTTCAGCGAAATCGCCAAACGCAAAAACCTTGTGCTGGAAGCGAGCCTTGAACCGGATACGCCGGAGTTGATCTGGACAGACGGAAGACGTGTCGAGCAGATCGTCAAAAATCTGCTGTCCAATGCGATCAAGTTTACGCCGCAGGGCTCGGTGAAGCTCAAGATTGGCACCGTCGATTCGGAAACGGGACCGGGAAGCCGCGAATTGAAGATCGAAGTCTCCGATACGGGTATCGGGATCAAGGACGACAAGCGGAGCCTGATCTTCGAAGCTTTCCGCCAGGCGGACAGCACGACGGAGCGCGTATACGGAGGAACGGGGCTCGGATTATCGATCTGCCGCGAGTTCTCGCGGCTGCTCAAAGGCCGGATCGACGTGGAAAGCGCCGATGGCAAAGGCAGTACGTTCACCGTAATTCTTCCGCTCGATCTGCGCGATTCGCAGACGGACGAAGCGGATCTGATGTTCAAGCCTGCTCCCGTACCGAGCCGCGCTGCCATTGCTCCGGGCGTATCGAAGCTCGCCATGCCCGCGGATCGCGAAGGCGATCTGGAACTGTTCCGCAACCGCAAGCTGCTGCTGGTCGACGACGACGCGCGCAATATTTATGCCATTTCGATCGCGCTCGAGAACAAGGGCGCGGAAGTCGGCATCGCCGAGAACGGCCGCGAAGCGCTGGAAGTGCTGGAACGCGACCCTTCGTACGATCTCATCCTGATGGATATCATGATGCCCGAGATGAACGGATACGAAGCGATGCAGCAGATTCGTTCCAAACCCGAGTTCAGCAGCGTACCCATCATCGTCCTTTCGGCCAAAGCCATGAAGGAAGAACGGGAAATGTGCTTGGCTGCCGGCGCGTCGGATTACATCAGCAAACCGCTGGATGTCGAAAAATTGTTCTCCATGATGCGGGTATGGCTGTCGAAATAAAAGCGCAGCGCTCGCCAAAGCACAAAAAAAGCGGTCCGGCTTAACAGCCGGACCGCTCCACGTGTCGAGAAAGTCTGCTTCCAAGTGAAGCGAGGAGGCGAAGGGAGAAATTCAGTGTAGGAGCTAAAGCATTTCGAAGAAATGCACTTCGGAAGCTTATGCTATAGTTCGCCTTTGAAATCGGGGAAATTCCTCTAAAATCCAATCTTTTTCCCCGATTTCAACACGCGACCGAAACGAATTTCTCCCGCAGCCGACAAGCTTTTCACACGAATGGGACTTTCTCGACAGCCTGGCGGTTCGGCTTAACAGCCGGACCGCTTTTTGGCGATTTTAAATGAAATGTCGTGAAGGTACGATCATTCGGCTGCGTTCAGCCCCATGACCTCGAACCCGTAGATCCGCGCCGCGGTATCGCCGCCCTGCGTCGGCTTGTCCACGACAAGCTGCACATAGCGGGCCGAAGTCAGCGGAATCGCATGTTTGCTCAGACCGGCAGCGTTGTCGGTCACGTTCACGGCGTCGGTCCAGTTCTCTCCGTCGCCGCTTACGCGAATGGTGAACGCCCGCGTATTGAACGCGGCCGGTTCGCCGCCGGTCTCCGCGTGCTTGACGACGAACTCGCTGATCTTTCGGGCGGAGCCCAGATCAAGCGTCAGGGTATGCGGACCTTCGCCGACCGCGCACCAGTTGGTCTTGTCGTCGCCGTCTACGGCCATCGGCGGAGCTTCTCCGGCATTGGTAAAGCCCGACGCCGAAGCTTTGGCACTGCGCGCAAGATCGGATACGCCGCCAGCCGCTTCGTCCGTCACCGTAATCATCTTCCGCTGCAGGGTGTCTTCGCCGACCCGGTTCTTCGCAACCAGCGTCACTTCATATTCGCCGGCTTCGGGATAAACCACCTTCGGATTGCGTTCGGTGCTCGAAGCGGGTTCTCCGCCCGGGAAGCTCCACTTCCATTCGGTGGTCACTTCCGACGACCGGTCGGTGAACTGCACGCTTGCTCCCGGCGCGATCAGCGTGCGGTCGGCTTCGAAGTTCGCCTGCGGCGCCGGATAGGCCGGCCACTGAATCGAGGCCGTGCTCTCCTTGCCTGCCTCGTAGTGGCGGTTGACCGCCGCGACGACCAGCTTCGTCCGGTCCTCGCCGTCCGCGCGGCGCAGTTCCGGTACGTAATAGACCGTATTCGGCGTCTCGCCGACCAGTTCGCGGCTGCCGTCTGCCCGTTCGCAGTAGATCCGGTAGAACGCCGCCGCTTCGCCGGCGGCCGGCGCATTCCATTTCAAGCGGGCATCGCCGTAGATGCCATCCCGGAAATCGCTCTCCGTTACGGTCAGTCCGGTGACGGCGGCCGGCTTGCGGGCGGCATCGCTGACCGTTCGCAGCGACAGCTCGCCGACATGGGCTTCGTAGCCGGTAATTGCGGCTTTGCCTTCGAACTTCAGCGCAAGGCCCGCCACCGTGCGGCCTTTGTAGGCGTTCAGCTTGACGCTGCCGCGCTGCCAGGACTTGTCTTTGCCCGCGGACTGCCAATTTTTCGGTTCCAGGAAGACATAGTCGTTCGGCGAATCCGTGAACGAGACACCGATCTGGACAGAGGCATTGCGGTTGATTCCGTAGACGGCCGCCGAGACTTCCATCGTCCGGTCCACCGGAATCTGCGTCCGGTACAGATTCACGGTCGTCGAAGAGCCTTTGGAGAGATTGCCCGCGACCTTGAGCGAACTGCCTCCGTAATAGGCACGCTCGAAGTCCAGCGAAGGTTCCAGCGCCTGCCCGCCGCCTTCGGTGCGGGTCATCCAGCGCCATGTCGGCAGGATGTCCTGGATACTGCGGTTGCTCCATTCCCGTTCGCGGACCACTTCGCCGTTAACGGCGAACATTTTCCCGTTGCCCGTTCCGAAGTGCGTCATAAACTCGGAACCCGTCACTGCGCTCTTATCCGCAATATCCGCCGCGATTCCCCGCCAGGCGTACGGATTGGCGGGATCGATCGCCGCCGAGCGGCTCGGATCTCCCGCGGGTCCCGTCCAGAACTTCTCGTCCTTCTCCAGATACTCCGCCTGATTCTGCGACGTTTTGAACGCCCAATCCGGCCGGTACAAGCCAAGCGACATCGGAGCGCCGCCCTGCGGGAACAGCTCCGGCCAGTTATAGCGGCCGTTGCTCCCGTTCGCTTCCACGTCGACACCGGCGAACAGATCGTACGGACTGCGTCCGAGCGCCTCCGCCGCGGCCGGCGAAGAACGGAAGCCCGGCAGGTAACTTGACGACTGCCAGCGGAAGTCCAGGAACATGGCGTCCGAGACGGTCTGTCCGTTCTGCTGGAAAAATCCGTCGTTCTGCGTATTCAGTGCGCCCTGCCAGCGGATCGGACCGGATTCGATCATCGAGTCGTACCAGAGAATCTCCATCCCCGGGTCTTTGATCTGCTGGAGATACTTCAGGAAGTCCTGCATATCCGCCGCGTCCTGCGCCGTCCCTCCCTGCGTTTCCTGATTGATGAACCAGCCGTCGAAGCCGTAATACCGCGCCGATTCCACCAGCTTGTCCGCAACCGGGAATTTCCCGGACGCATCCCGTTTCAGCATATCGCGCATCCACTGGATTTTGCCGCCGTGCTCGGTCTGCGGCAGGAAGACGGTGCCGTATACGGGCACCCCGTTCTTGTGCGCCGCGTCGATCACATCGGCACTCGGCGGCACGATGACGCCTTCTCCCGCCGATCCGCCCCACATGACCAGTTTGTCGACATACTGCCAGAAGCCGAAGGCATACGTATGGAACGATTCCGACCCCTGCGACGGAGCGCCGCTGGTACTCGGATACATAGCCGACAGGGCGATGACCTGCGCGTCGGGGTCCGCATTCGGATTGACCGGTGCGCCCTGGATCCGCTTATTCTGCAGCGGAATCGAGCCGCGGTTGAACGGCGCGTCGGGGTCGGACGAAGGCGACCATTCCAGCAGCGTATTCGGATACCAATAAGACGAATAAGGCTGGGCGGCTTCCGCCTGCGGGCCAAAGCTCAGCGCGGTAACCGCCAGCAGCGTAACGGCGGCGGTGCCGAGCGTCCGGCGCCACATGCGGAAAGGGCTCCGAACGGACGGGGATTCGCAAGGTGAAGCGGACGGGCCGGCGGTCGGCGGGCTCTGCTGCGGCCGAGAATCGGTGCGGGAAGCGGTCTTCGCTGTCCAATCAGGCTTGCGTGTGTGCATCTTCATCGAGTGTCGTTCCTCCCGGTAGGCGTATTGGATGAATCGGATTGAAGCGTAAAGCATCACGGAATGCGTCGGTGTCCTTGATAGCCCGGCAGCTGCCTGCTGAACGGCAAAAAGCTGCAGAAGCCGCCGCATTTCGTTTCTTTCTCTCTCCGTTTGGCGAAAAAAGCACGAAATGACGGGCCTCTGCAGCGCGGCTGCCGACTTGCTCTAACGTCATGCAGCGGTTACGGTCGTTCTGTTCTTCCTTGTTCGTATGCCGTTATTTGCCCTGCTCCGCCGCCCAGGCGTCATACTGCTTCTGAGCTTCGGCGATAACGCGGTCGATTCCGGCGTCTTTGAATTTCTGCTGCGCTTTCGGCAGGTATTCTTCCGGATCGACCGAACCGGTGAACAGCACCGGAATGAATTCCTTGGCGACGTTGGTCACGGAAGCGACTTCCGTCTTGACCGGCGCGGTGTCGAAGTTGAAGCCGAACGAAGGAGCGACCAGCGCCGATTCGTTGAACGCTTCGAACTGCTCCCATTTGTCTTCGGGATCGCCTTCATGCAGGTAGGTCAGGAACAGGTTGCCGAGCGCGAACCCCGGCATGGCGTAATTTTCCGACATGGCCGGCAGATCTTCGATGTAATTGCCTTCGAGCTTCTTATAGTGCACGTCTTCGATACCGTACTGGATCATGTTGCGCAGCACCGGATCGGTATTGAGCAGGTTGAGGAACATCATCGAGCGCTCCGGGTTTTTCGAGTACGACGAGATCGCCATCATGGAACCTGCGGCGGAACCCGTCGCGATGACCGGCTGCTGCATCGGGCGGCTGACGATATCGTAGCCCGCGCTTCTCGACCACAGCAGATCGGCGTACGGCTGCGTGATCTCTTTGTCGACCAGCCATTTGCCCGTCTTCATGTTGTCGATGCCTTCAAGCGTGGCGATATCCTCGCGGACGTAGCCGGCTTGATAGTATTTGCGCATCGTCGTCAGGGCCTGCTTGAATTCCGGCGTATCCAGCACGTTGACATATTTGTTGTCTTTCGTATCGAGGTACATGCCGATCGGAATCTCGTCGCCGATCAGGAAGTCGAACGGCAGCGGCGGCTTGAACGATTTCGGCACCGCCAGCGGCGTAATATCGGCCGGCTCGCTTTCCTTGATCGTCTTGAGCAGCGGTTCGAGACTTTCGAGCGTCGTCACACTGTCCAGATCAAGCTTGTATTTGTCCACATACTTTTTGTTGAAGCGCCATACGGCTTGGCCGGCCAGTTCTTTCTGGTTCGGTACCGCGTAGTTGACTCCGTTCACTTTGCTTCCTTCGAGGAAACGCGGGTCGATCGTATCCTTGATGCCCTGGCCGTACTGGTCGAGCAGATCGTTGATCGGCAGGAACGCGCCCTTCGCCGCATTCGGCAGGTAATCGAACGCCCAGGCGCTCGTGAACGCGATATCGTAATCTTCGCCGGAGCTTGTAATAACCTGCATCCGCTGCGTGTAGTCGCCCCAATCGATCATCGAAATATCGAGTTTGGTGTTGATCTTTTCCGTTAAGTATTTGTTCATCTCTTCCTGGACCTTCGGCAGATCGTTCGGCGTCGGACCAATCAGGTACAGCTTAAGCGTGACCGGATCGAGCTTCGAGACATCCACGGTTCCGTCGCTCTGCACCGCTTCGGATTCTTTGGCCGGTGCTCCTTTGTCCGCGGCTCCGCCTCCGCCGCACGCCGCCAGCACCGATATCATCAGCATCAAAGCGAGCGCAAGCGGCAGCGTTTTTCTTTTTGACATAACAGACCCCTCCGTATTCAAAATGGTAACGCTATCATGATTCGGCGCGAACGGAACGTTCGGGTGCTTGACGCACCGGAAGTCCCGTTGAGCCGTCGAATCCTTGTCCAACAAACATCGGGTTCACCGATCCGTTCAGCCTTTGACCGAACCGACCGTCAGGCCCTGAATAAAATACCGCTGGAAAAACGGATACGCCAGCACGATCGGCAGCGTGGCCAGCACGACCATCGCCATACGAACCGTCTCGGTCGGAAGACCCGCGGCGGCGTCGAAGTTCCCGAGGTACTGCGCGTTTTTGGTCAGGAAATCCATGTTCTTCTCGATCTGCATCAGCAGAAACTGCAGCGGCGGCGTCTGATCGGGATTGTTATAGTACAGCAGGGCATTGAACCAGTCGTTCCAATACCCCAGTGCGCTGAACAGCCCGATCGTCGCGATCCCCGGCAGCGAGATCGGCAGCACGATACTGAAGAAAGCCCGGAACTCGCCCGCCCCGTCGATCTTGGCCGATTCGACCACTTCGTCCGGTACCGTCGTCTGGAAAAAGGTGCGCATCACGATGATCGAGAACGCACTGAGCGACAACGGAAGGATAAGCGCCCAGATCGTATTTTGCAGATGCAGAAACTGGGTCATCACGATGTAGCCCGGCACCATGCCGCCCGAGAACAGCATGGTGAAAAAAGCCAGAAAACTGAAGAATCCGCGGAATTCGAAACTGCGGCGCGACAGTGCGTACGAATACGTCGTCACCAGCGCAAGCGTCAGCAGCGTGCCGATGACCGTGACCGCAAGCGTGACGCCGAACGACAGCAGCAGCTCATTGCCGGACTGGAACACGTAACGGTAAGCGGCGGTGCTGAATTCGCTCGGCCACAAGCTGAAGCCTTCCAGTGCAAGTGTCTGTTCGTCCGTCAGCGAGATCATAATGACGAACAGAAACGGGAAGACGCAGGAGAAGGCGAACAGCCCGACCCCGATATTGAAGATCACGTTCCAAAAAGGAGTGATGGCGTTGTAATCGCGCTTCTTGCGTCCGCGACGGTCTTCGCCGGCTTCCCTGGGTTTGATGAACGTTTGTGCCATGGCCCAATCCTCCTTTTCTAAAAGATGGCCTGGTCGCGGTCGATTCGGCGGACGATGTAATTCGTCGTCAGAATCAGGATCAGGCCGACAAGCGACTGATACAGACCCGCCGCCGTGCTCATACCGATATCGCCCATATTCATCAGCCCGCGGTACACGAAGGTATCGATGACGTTGGTGACCGGATACAGCGCACCGGAGTCTTTGGGCAGCTGATAGAACAGCCCGAAGTCGGAGCGGAAAATGCCCCCGATCGCCAGGATCGTCAGGATAATCATCAGCGGGCGCAGCAGCGGCAGCGTGATGTAGCGGATCTGCTGCCATTTGCGCGCGCCGTCGATCGTCGCCGCTTCGTAATACGACTTGTCGATACCGGTGATCGCCGCCAGGTAAATGACGCTGCTGTAGCCGATTCCTTTCCAGATGCCGACAAACAGCAGGATAAGCGGCCAGTAGGCCGGTTCGGAATACCAGCTGATCCGCTCCATGCCGAGCGCGGTCAGCAGTTGGTTCAGCACGCCTTTGTCGGGGCTCAAGAAGGTAAAAGCGAAATAGCTGATAATGACCCACGACAGAAAGTGAGGCAAAAACATGCCGGTCTGATACACTTTGGCCATCCGCTTGTTGAGCAGTTCGCTCAGCAGAATCGCAAAAGCGACAGCGCTGACCAATCCCAGGATAATCATCGCGACATTATACAAAATGGTGTTGCGGGTGATGATATAGGCGTCGCTGGTCCGGAACAGATATTCGAAATTCTTGAATCCGACCCACTCGCTGTTGAGAACGCTTGCGAAAAATCCGTCCGGGCTGATCCGGAAATCTTTGAACGCCAGCACCGTACCGAACATCGGCAGGTAGGCGAAGATCAGGAACCAGACCGTTCCGGGAAGAACAAGCAGCAGCAGCGCCCGGTTGCGCACGATCTTTTTCCAAAAGGCCGTCAAGATGATTCCTCCTCGAAACATGGCGTTTGTAAACGGCGGTGTGCGCGGCGCGGTCGGATCCCCCAAGATCGCTTTCGCTCCGGGCGGACAAGCGTCTGTACCTATCGCCTGCCTCCCGTCTCGCCACCCGCCTTCGACACTTTCTATTGTGATTGAAAGCGCTATCTTCCAACAAGTTGAATAATGTTAGATTCAGGTGGACAAAGTAAAGAAAAGCCCCTTTTGGGGGCGGGAAAGGACTGCGGAAGGGGCTCGGCGGGAGCGGCTGCCGGGAACCCGGCGGGCGGGCAGGCAGGGGCGCGGCCGAAGCGGCTTCGGGAGAGCGGTGCATGGGCAGGGAACAGCTTCGTGCTCGGCGGAGTGGCAGGCGCGCGTTCGAAGCGGCCTCGGGGGAGCGGTCGGGTGACAGGGGCACGGCTGAAGCGGCTTCGGGAGAGCGGTGCATGGGCAGGGGACAGCTTCGTGCTCGGCGGAGTGACAGGCGCGCGTTCGAAGCGGCCTCGGGAAAGCAGCGGAGTGGCAGGGGCGCGTTCAAAGCGGCCTCGGGAGAGCGGCGGAGTGGCAGATGCGCGCCGGAAGCGGCTTCGGGAGAGCGGTGCATGGGCAGGGAACAGCCTCGGGGCTCGGCGGAGTGGCAGGGGCGTTCGAAGCGGCTTCGGGAAAGCGGCGGAGTGGCAGATGCGCGCCGGAAGCGGCTTCGGCTAACGGCCCGCGCGATCGCACACCCGGTCCGGATGCTAACGGAACGAGGCGGCGCTTAGAACGGGATTTGAGCGACGGTAAATTTTTAACGGAACGAGCAGACGCTTAGACGAGAAACGCGGGGGTTTTGGGCGCGTTTCCGACCCTTTTTGGCTTCTAAGCGTCTCTACGTTCCGTTAAATCTTCGGGCAGCCGCGAAAAAGGCCGCTAACGGATATACGATCCGTTAGCGGCCGGCAAGCCCAAATCAGCCGTCGCCTCCGTAAGCGCTGCGCAGTTCGGTCGGCGACAGGCCGGTATATTTCTTGAACTGCCTGTAAAAATACGAATTGTCCGTATACCCGACCTCCGCCCCGATCTCGGCGGTTCGGCGGTTCGTATGCAGCAGCAGCGCCGTCGCCCGGTCGATTCGGCGCCGGTTGAGTACATCCGAGAAATTGCCCCCGGTCTCCTGCTGGAACAGCTGCCCCAGATAGTTCGGGTGCAGATCGAGCCGCTGCGACAGCGTCTTGAGCGACAGTTCTTCCGCGTAATGGTCGCGAATCTGCTCCAGCAGGAAAGCGACATGCGCGCTGTGCGCGGGTCCCGCCGCGGCCTGTCCGGCACCTGCCGCCGAGTCTCCGCGAAGAAAGAGGCGGACATGCCGCCGCAGTTCTTCCAGCGTACGGATACGCTGGAGCGGCGCGTAGAGGCCGCCGTAATCCGGCTCCGCGGGTTCGGCTGCGCCGTCCGTGCGGACCGATTCCAGCATGAGCCGTACGGCCGTGTTCACCGGCTCGCGGCGGGGCAGCCATTCGGCGGCTTCCGCAGCGCCGCCGAGCAGCCGCTCTTCCCAGGAGAGGGAAGAGCCCTGCGGTTCGGGCGCGGTATCCGGCCCGCTGATCCAAAGCTGCCGCTCCCCCGCGGGGAGCAGGCGGCGCAGCTGGGCCTGCGCCTCTGCGAAGCTGGCGTGCACGCCGGCCATGTCCGGCGAAGATCCGCCGCCGGCCAGCCAGACGGCGGCTCCGACCCGTCGGCCGAGCTCCCGCGCAGCCTCGGCCACCGGGTCGTCTTCCGGCAGCGCAGCGCCGGAAGACGCTTGGCGCGGCGTTCCGGCCGCGCTGCGACAGCGAATGCAGACGATATCGTCGTCGGCATCCGCGAAGCAGATCGCCGCCGCGCCCGGCTCGGCGGCGGCAAGCAGCGCCTCGCAGATTTCGGCGAGGCACGAAGGCCGCACAGCGGCGCTGTCGGCGGGCATACCGCCCCGCCCGGCTTCTCCTTCCGCCCATTGCTCGGCGGCGTCCCCCGCGGCGGGCATACCGGCCCGCCCGGCTCCTCCTTCCGCCCATTGCTCGGCGGCGTCCCCCGCGGCGGGCATACCGCCCCGCCCGGCTTCTCCTTCCGCCTGCCGCTCGGCGGCGTCCCCCGCGGCGGGCAGCCCGGCCCGCCCGGCTCCTCTTTCCGCCTGCCGCTCGACGGCGTCCCCCGCGGCGGACTCGGCGCCTCCTTCACCTACCAGCACCCGGATCACATCGACCCGATACTCGCCGCAGTCGGTCGGAATCTCCAGCAGCACCGCCCGCTGCAGAAGTTCTTCCCGGCCGATCTCGCCCTGCGTCCATCGGACGAGCACGTTGCTTCGCAGGACCCGGCGGTCTTCTTCCTGCCGGACCCGGCTTGCTTCCTCGCGCTCCCACACTTCGCCGATCCGGCGAACAGTCGCTTGCAGCTCTTCGATATTGATCGGTTTGAGGATGTAGTTCTCGATGCCAAGCCGAATACCGACTTTGACATACTCGAATTCCTCGTAGCCGCTGAGCACGATAAAGCGCATGTTCGGATGATGCTTTTTGAGTTCGGCGATCAGCTCCAGTCCGTTCATTCGGGGCATCATGATATCCGTGATCACCAGATCCGCGCCCGTGTCCCCCAGACGTTCCAGCGCCTGCACCCCGTCCCCCGCCTGGCCGCAGGGCTGCAGCCCGTATTTCTCCCAATCCAG
Source organism: Saccharibacillus qingshengii (assembly GCF_013185195.1). Lineage (GTDB taxonomy): Bacteria > Bacillota > Bacilli > Paenibacillales > Paenibacillaceae > Saccharibacillus > Saccharibacillus qingshengii. Next base: position 47,879 of record NZ_JAAZWC010000009.1, on the reverse strand, counting down.
AATCGACGACATTCCCCGTGCGATCAGCGGCTCGTCGTCGACGAAAAATACCGTACGCATACCCGTCCCATCCTTTCTTGTACACTCCGCAAATCCCATAACGTCCCAGAAGCAGTTATTTTAAAAGCAGCCGTTCCTGTCCCCGAAATAACGGCACACCGACAGCTATTTCCTGCCAAAGCGAACAAATCAGCCCTACCTTTTCGAAATAACGGTTGTCCTGCAGTTAATACGCTGGATTCGCTCTTTTTCAAGCAAATAACGGTTCTTATGCAGTTAAATGATGAAGTTAACGGTCTGGCATCTCGCCGTTGGGATCTCGCCGCTTCTCGCTCATCTGTTCGGTCACCGATTGTCTTTCGCCGTGCATTTTCGCCGTCGATTTTCCATTTCCCCACAACGCGTACCTCTACGCCTGCCTGCCGTCTACTTCCTCCGCCACTCTCCGTTCAACCTTCGGCCGGCAGGACCATCCTCACCGTTGTTCCGGTTCCTTCCGTGCTCTCCACGGATACCCCGTATTCTTCGCCGTAGTTCATCCGGATCCGCTCGTGTACATTGATAAGGCCGATCGAACGATGCTCTTTGTCGGGAGCCGGGGCGCCTCCTTCGAGCATGAGGCGAATCTCGGCCAGACGTTCCGGCGCGATTCCGGTTCCATTGTCTTCGACTGCGATCTTCAGACGCCCGGCTGCGGCCTCCGCGCGGACTTCGATACGGTTGTCTTCGTCCAGCGGACGGAAACCGTGCAGAATGTAATTCTCCACCACCGGCTGGACAAGCAGCTTGACCATACGGCAGTCCGCCGCTTCTTCCGCCACCGAGATCCCGATCTGCAGTTGGCCTTCGTAGCGGATCCGGAACAAATCGAGATACATCGAGCAGATCTCGATCTCCTCGCGCACGGTGACGATCGTACTCTTCTTGACCAGACTGCGGAACATAACCGACAGGCTGTAGATCATTTTGCCGACATCCTCTGCGCCCATCGAATAGGCTTTCATCCGGATCGATTCCAGGGTGTTGTACAGAAAATGCGGATTGATCTGCGACTGCAGCAGCGCAAGCTCCGCGTTTTTCTGCCGAATTTCCGAGGTGTACACTTTATCGATATACGTCTCCAGACGCTCGCACATCGCATTGATGCGCTGGGCGATCTGCTGCAGCTCATCCTCGCCGGGCATCTCGATCCGCGTGGACAGATCGCCGGCGCCGATCCGGCCCATCGAGCGGATAATCCGCTGGACTTTCTTGGAATGCGAGCGGATGATACCGGCTGCAAGGCCCAGACTGGCACCCGCGAACAGGAGCGTCCCCAGAATAAGGGCGCCGCTCAGCCCGGCCATGCTGCGGTCGACGGCCGCACCCGATACGACTCCCAGTACGGACAGACCCGATCCCGCCACGCTCAGCTCGTTCGTCCGGAACGCTCCGCCGGGCAGATCGCCTCCCGCTTCGCTTGCGCCGTCCGATTCATCCGGCCGATACGGGTAGACCTCACCCGTATAGCGGGCTTCCGAATCGTAGAGCACCGTCCCGTCCGCCGCCAATACGAGTACCTGACCTCCGGCGGCAGGCGCTTGGCTTTGCAGCAGGGCTTCAAGCTTCGCGGAATCGAATTCGACAACCATCATCCCGATTCGCCGAAGCGTCCACGGGTCCTGAAGTTCGCGGGCGTACATATAGCGTCCGGATTTCGGCTTGTCCGGCGCAGTTCCGGAGCTTTTTGCGCTATCTGCTTCTGCTTCTGCAAGCCCGGCCCCGTCCGGCGGGATTCCGGGAAGAGGTCCGGCGTTCACGCCGCCTGCGGCATCCCTTTTTTCCGCTGCCGCGCTCTCCTGCTCACCGCCGATCGCTCCTTCGCCTACTCCGCCGTTCCCCGGCACTTCCCCTTCCGGTATGCCGCCGCCCGGCGGCACGCTCCAGAATCCCGATCGGCCGTTCGCGGCCCACTCGCGCCACGGCAGGTCGGAACCGCTTTCAAAATCAATCCTGCGGCTGCTTCGCCCCACATACATCGAGAATCCCCGCGCATAACTGTACACGGACACGCTGCGGACCGACGCATCCTGCTCCATATAATTTTTGACGGCCAGATCGAACGTACGGCTTCTCGAACCCTGGCTGTCCGCGAATACGTTAAGCCGGTAGCCCAGATAGTCTTCGTAATCATGATTCAGAAAATAGATCATATCGTCGCTCACCGTGCCGTCGCTGTACACCTGCCGAAGCAGATTCTGCATATATTCGTACTGCCGGTTCAGGTAGAGGCTGAGCACATGCGTCGTCTTGAGATTGGCATCCGTCTCTTCGCGGATCGTCCGCTGGTATTGGTACTGGTACATCAGTCCCGCCGCAAAAACGAACAGAACCACCGCCGCCACCGAGTACAGCAGCACGATCCGGTTGAACATTTTCCGCTTCAGATGATTCAGGTAAAATCTGCGAACAGCGCGCATACCGCTCCCCTTCCCGCCGGCTCAAGGGTTGATCGTCCGGTCCGTTCTTTTCTGCGCACAGTGTACCACCGGCGTTTGCCGGCGGCAAACCCATTTGTGTCGATGTCGCAATATTGGTCATTTTTGTCGCGAATTCCGCTTTAAAAAAAGTCCCACTTCCGCTTATAATGGCCTTGATGATCCCCCAAGATCGCTTCAGCTTCTGCAAACTCCGGCACATTTACGCGTAAACGGCGAAGATCCCCGGTCTTGTCGCAGACCTGCCCGCCTCCGGCCGTTTGACAATCGCCCAACTACCCGAGCGTTTATCTAAGCGCCCTACTACCTTGTCAACACTAAAGGTAGGAATACGCTCCCCTGAATCGCACCAGAAGCGTGTGCGTTTCAGAGAAACGTAAACCTGTGATTAAGAGTTGAAAGGGTACTACAAGGAGGTTTTTTCCTATGTTTTTGACCGAAGCCAAACTGCGTTCCCGCCTACACGAGCTGGCCGATTACCGCTACCGCGACCGGATGCCGATCCCGGCGTTCCGCTCCATGGAAGATACGCGCAAAGAGATCAATCCCGAGATTCCCGCTCCGGCCGATTACGACGGTACGCTCAAGATTGGCGACACGTGGAGCGGACGCGACCTGTACCTGTGGCTCCACGCCGAAGTGGACGTGCCGGGCGAATGGGCCGGACGCCGCATCCTCGGACGTTTCGATCTGGGCGAGACCGGCGGAGGCAATAATTCCGGTTTCGAATCGCTCTTCTATCTGCACGGCAGGCCTTACCAAGGCGTCGATTCCAATCACCTGGAAGTCTTTTTCAACGAGGAAACGGCCGGCACCGCGGTGCCCCTGACGCTGCGCCTGTGGTCCGGCCTCGAAGGCGGCGGCGTGCAGCGCGACCAGACGCACGGTATCCGCATCGCGGAAGTGTGCTGGCTCGACGAAGCGGCGGACGACTACTATTACACGCTGCTGGCGGTTTCCGAGACGGTGGCGGTGCTCGCCGAGAATCTGCCGGAACGCTCGCAGCTGCTCAAGGCGGCGGACCGTTCGCTGCTGCGGATCGACTGGAACGCGCCGGGCTCCGACGCTTTCTACGAGTCGCTGCGCGAAGCGCGCGATGAGCTGTCCGGCGCGATCGACGGGATGGAGAAGCATTCGGCGGTCGAGATCACGGCGGTCGGCCATACCCATATCGACGTGGCGTGGCTGTGGCGGCTCAAGCATACGCGGGAAAAAACGGCCCGTTCGTTCTCGACGGTCATGCGCCTGATGGAGCTGTTCCCCGAGTATACGTTTCTCCAGACTCAGCCCCAGCTCTATGATTACGTCAAAACCGATTATCCCGAGCTGTACGCGGACATCAAGGCGCGGGCGGCGGAAGGACGCTGGGAAGCCGGCGGCGCCATGTGGCTGGAAGCGGACTGCAATCTGACGTCGGGCGAGTCTTTGGTGCGGCAGATCCTGGTCGGCACGAAGTTCTACCGGGAAGAATTCGGCGTCGAGTCGGATTACCTGTGGCTGCCCGACGTGTTCGGCTACAGCTGGGCACTCCCGCAAATTCTCAAAAAATCCGGTATCCACACGTTCATGACGACGAAGATCAGCTGGAACCAATACAACCGCATGCCGCACGACACGTTTATGTGGCGCGGGATGGACGGCACGGAGATCCTGACGCACTTCATCACGACGACGGAACCGTGGTCCGGTCCGGGCTCGTGGTTCTACACGTATAACGGCAACATCATGCCCAAGACGGTTCAAGGCAGCTGGGACGCCTACCGCGACAAGGAGATGAACCAGAAGCTGCTGTTCTCCTACGGGTACGGCGACGGAGGCGGCGGGGTGAACCGGAACATGCTGGAGATGCGCCGCCGGATCGACCGGATGCCGGGCCTGCCGAAGATGAAGACCGGCAGTGCCGGCGATTATTTCCGGGAACTGCGCGAGACGGTCGAGCAGACCGACAGCTACGTGCACACCTGGGACGGCGAGCTGTATCTGGAATACCACCGCGGCACCTATACGAGCCAGGCGTACAACAAGCGCATGAACCGCAAGCTCGAACTGCTGTACCGCAGCAGCGAATGGCTGAGCGCGCTGCATGCCGTGACGGCGGAAGACTGGAATCTGTATGCCAAAACAGAGCTGGACGAAGGCTGGAAAATCATCCTGCGCAACCAGTTCCACGACATCATCCCGGGCTCGTCGATTCGCGAGGTGTACGAAGACAGCACGATCGAATACGCGGAAGCGCAGCGGCTGGGGCTGCAAGCCCGAAGCGCCGCCGAGCAGGGGCTGCTGGCGGGCAAAGTGCAGATCGAAAGCCAAGAAAACGAGGCGGCCTCCAAGAGGGAAGCGGCGGCAGACGTGCGCGGCCCGGAATCCTTGGAAGGAACATCAGGCGTGAACGCTTCGTCTCCTGCGCCGGGACGCTATACGGTCTGGAACTCTTCGCCGTGGGCGGAGAGCGGGCTGATCGAGATTCCGACCGCGGACACAGACGGCGTCCATGCAGGCAGTCCTGAAGGGCAGTCACCGGGCGGCGTCTGGAAAAACCATCTCGGCGAGCCGCTGAACGCGCAGGTTGCAAACGGCAGCTGGCTCGTCGAAGCTTCGGCGGTCCCTGCGCTCGGCTATGCGGAGCTGACGTTCGAGCCGGGCGGATCGGCCAATCCGGCATCGGCGGAACCGGCCGGACCGTTCACGCCGCGCCAGAGCGGCGTCTCGACGCCGTTCTATGAGCTGGACTGGAACGAACACGGCCAGCTGACGCGGATCTACGACCGCGACGAAGACCGCGAAGTGCTGGCTTCCGGTCAGCGCGGCAACGTCCTGCAGCTGTTCGAAGACAAGCCGCTGGCGCACGAAGCCTGGGACGTCGATCTCTTTTACCAGCAGAAATCGTGGGAGCTCTACAATCTGACGGACATCTCCGTAATCGAGAACGGTCCGCTGCGCTGCGTGATCTCCTTCGTCTGGGAGACGGAAGCTTCGCGCATTGAGCAGCATCTGACGCTCTACGCGCACGACCGCCGCATCGACTTCAAGACGACGGCGGACTGGCATGAACGCCGCGTCCTGCTCAAAGCTTCGTTCCCGGTACAGGTCCGCGCGACCGAAGCGACGTACGACGTGCAGTACGGCAACGTCACGCGGCCGACGCACTGGAACACAAGCTGGGATATGGCCCGCTTCGAGACGGTCGGCCACCAATGGGCCGACCTGTCGGACAAAGGCTACGGCGTCAGCCTGCTCAACGACTGCAAATACGGCTACGACATCAAGGACAACGTGATGCGGCTGTCGCTGATCAAGTGCGCGCAGCATCCGGACACCGAAGCCGACCAAGGCGCGCACGAATTTACGTATTCGCTGCTGCCGCACGCCGGCGACTGGCTGGCCGGCGGCACGGTCCCGAGCGCCTGGGCGCTCAACGATCCGCTGCGCGTCTCCCCGGGCGCGCCGGCTCGGGCGGCCCTGTCGATGTTCCGCCTGGAGAACGCGGCGGAACGTGCAGGCGGCTTCGCCGAGCGGCCGACGGCCATGATCTCGGCCGTCAAGCGCTCCGAAGACGGCGGTTCCGTCATCGTGCGCGTGCACGACTTCTCCGGCAGCCGTCGGCGTCTGACGCTCGCCAGCGATCTGACGATCGCTTCCTGGCAGGAATGCGACCTGCTGGAGCGGCCGCAAGGCGACCGGCAGGCCGGAACGCCGATCGGCTTTACGCTTGAGCCGTATGAGATTCGCACCTTCGCGATCGAGCTTCGCGTCTGATCGATCAAGCGGCATCGGCCAAGTTGTCCCGATAGCCTGATAGGCGGTCAGCCGAATTCCCGCGGATAGAAGTCTAATCCGCGGCGCATGGCTGCGGAAGACAGAACAGCCCTGAACTTGTCCATCCGGACAAATTCAGGGCTGTTGCTGTTATGGCGGATAGCTTCCGTGTATCTTGTGCATCGCTTCTCCGCCAGTACCTTGTCAACGCTAAAGGTAAGGTTACACCCCCTTCAAACGCACCTAAAGCATGTGCGTTTGAAGGGAACGTAAACCTCGGATTAAGAGTTGACAAAGTCCTAGTACCTTGTCAACACTAAAGGTAGGAATACGCTCCCCTGAATCGCACCAGAAGCGTGTGCGTTTCAGAGAAACGTAAACCTGTGATTAAGAGTTGAGAAGGTACTAGATCCGAATATCCAGCCGATGCTGCGGGTCCGCTTCGTCCAGATCCCGGCCCGCCCGCCGAAATCCGTGCAGCAGCTGCACGAAAGCGATCAGTCCGACAAACCCCACCCCCAACAAAATCGCGAACAGACCCGGAATATCGAAGTTCAACAAGAACGGGGACAAGATCATCATCGGAGCGCTCGAGACAAAATAAAGCCACCAGGCTCCCTGCATCTGTTGGTCCAGGCCCGCCTCGCCCTGCTGCTTCGCCAGCCGGCATATGCCTTCGCACAGCAGATAGATCAGCAGCATCAGGGCGAAATCGCCCAGCAGACTGGTCAGCCAAATATCGGACCAAGAGCCGGCTTCCACAGTTCGGCTTTCGAACAGCGCCTGAAAACCGCCTCCGACCGTTCCCGGGTCGAATACAGCGGGAATCGATACCGCCGCCAGCAGCACTGCGATCCATTTGCCGACACGAAACAGCGGGATCGCCTTGTCTATTCGGGACATCCCGTAAGCGACAAGCAGATACCCGACCGGGTCGATCAGCAGGTCGAAGCCGATCCGGATATCGAGCAGCACAATCAGCATGCCCCAGAACATATTGCCGAAAGCCGCTTTCATGATTCCTCTCTCCTCTCCTTGATGAACCGCCGAATCTGCTGTTCATCCGGATAAGGCGCGTAGTCTACAAACACGGACAGGATACGGGAAGTTCCATCGGAACTCTCGGTCCGGATCCGCGGCATCAGACGGTACACCGTTGCCCAATCGTCATCGGCTTGGTCCAGGAAGCGGTAACCCAATTTCGTCGTTCCGCCTTTTTTTAGTTCCATCGGAAATTTCGCTTCCCCGAGCAGTGAACCGCGCCCCCATTCTTCCAAAGGCTGATCGAAGTCCCACTCCCCGACTTCGTCGCCCCAATACAACTCCAAGCGGCTGCCGAGTCCCACTTCGAATCCCGTATCCACGCCGGTAATTCGCAGGTCTTCTTCCGCCTGGAGCGTCGATTGGCCCTCCTGCCCGTTCGATGACATACTCTGGGGAACCGTCAATACCGGCTCAGCGGACGGACGGGGATACAGATGGATTTCTCCGATATTCTCGGTCGAACGTGTGCCGTCCGCGTAATCCACTTCAATCTGCTTGAATACGAGCGGCCAATCGGAGCTGCGCGCGGTAAAGCGGACATCGTCGGCCGACTCCCCCGCCAATTGGACCGTATATTTAACCAGTTCCTGATTCCGGTATGAACTGCGCGAAGATACGGCGATCTGCGCACGTTCCAATCCGGGAATCCGAATCTGCGCGATCTGCTGTTCCTCCTCGAGATTTTCCAGCACATACAGATCGAAAAGCGTACCTTCATCGTTCTCCGTTTCGATATAATGGGTCAGAAAAACAGGCTTCTCCAGCTGCCCTTCCCGGTAATAAGCCAGATTGAAGATCCAGCAGGCAGCCGCAGCGACGGCCAATCCCGCGAAAATCCAATAAAAAGTTCGATGATTGCGAAGCAAAGGCTCCCCCTCTCCGGAAGCGCCGCTTCCTCTGTTTGTCCTATAAACGTATCCGGCAGACTTTTCGTTACGCAGCTCCGGCTTTTCCACCGACGCAATTCCGTCAAATTTAAAGGATTATAATGAAAATTCTCTTTTTTTTGCTGAATCGCTCGTTGCATTTTACTTAAAAGTATGGATAATAGGAATTAGAAGATGTGATAATGATTATCATTCCTGCACGGCGATTTGACTTCAAAGGAGCGCACCCTCGTATGCAACCATCGACTTCAAGAGTGAATCTCAACTTCGACGATTACCTGGTTCTGCTTAACGTGGCCGTTCAGGTCGGCGACAAGAAATGGCAGAAAGAAATCACGCGTAAACTCGAACGCATCATGCGTTTTGAAGGGGCGAAAGCCTAATAGAACCGGAATAAGCCGCACAAGCTGTCACGCGGCCGCAAAAAAAGGAATCTCCCCGTGGAGATTCCTTTTTTCTTATTCACGCGAACTGCCGCGGTATCGTTAGGCGGCGCAGTTCACCCGGGCGGCCGATCCCGAATCTGCCGCGGCGGCGAACCCGGGACCGGGATTCTTGCCCTGTACCCTTCAGTGTGCGGAATCGGTCTCGATTGCCGCCGAGCGGATCGTTACCGCTTCCGTGTCGGCGAATTCGGCCCGCACGGTGCCGTAGGCTTTTTTGCCGATCAGTTTGATGACATTCTCGCCTTTGGGCAGATCCAGAATAATCGGTTCCCCGTCCGCTTCCGCCCCGGCATCGGCCAGTTTCACCACATCCCCGCCCGGTAGAATATGGACGACTTTGCATTTGCCGTTGTCGATGCCCAATGCCAGTTCCAGCGTAACCTGGGCGGCTTCGGGCGCATCTACCGTCCAGAGCGTCTGCTTGCCGGTAAACTGTCCGAAATCGAACGCTGCGGTCCCTTCTTCGATCGTTCCTTCCCGGAAATCGAAGCTGTAACGGTCTCCGCTCTGCGCAATCAGCTCGTTGCTGCCGTAAATCTGCTGCTCGGCCATCGATTCCCGAACCGTGCAGCCTGTCAGCATGATCATGCCAACCAGTCCAAGCAGAAGCGTTTTCCATTTCGCCCGTTTGCGCCATTTCCGCCTAATCATGACAAAGCGCCTCCTTATTGATGAATACATCCGACTGGGGTTTGTCTACCCAGTCTACATCAAAAGAAAGCGCTTCATTGTGATCTTTCCCGCAGCATTTTCCGTTTATCCGGCGGCCGATATCGAAGAAGGAGCTGCCGACGGCCGCAGCCCCAGCAGAGCGAACGCCTGCAGGAACTCGGCGCGTAGACGTTCCTTGTCTGCAGCCGGCAAGAATGCCGCATCAACCCCGTTCAGAATCAGCGAGGCGATCTCGGACGGCGTGAAGCCGAACTTCTCGATCAGCACCGTGTACTCCTTGACCAGCGACGTATCGGATACGGTCAGATTATCGGTATTGATCGTCAGCTTCAGGCCGGCATCGAAATACTCGCGGATCGGATACGTCTCCCAACTCTCCATGGCTTTGGTCTGGAAATTGCTGAGCGGGCACATCTCGAGTACGATCTGCCGTTCGCGCACCAGATTCAGCACGTTGGGATTCTCGCGCAGCCGCACGCCATGTCCGATCCGGGAAGCGCCCAGGCGCACAATCGCTTCATGAATATTGTCGGCGCCGCCCGCTTCGCCCGCATGAATCGTTACCGGCATATCCAGCAGCTGGGCGTATTCGAATACGGCACGGTGCAGGTGGGCGGGGAAAGCCGCTTCCGGGCCTGCGAGATCGACAGCCGCCAATCCCTGCTCCCGGAAAGCGGCGGCGGCCTCGATGACTTCCATATTCCGGTGCGGCGAATGATGGCGCAGGCAGGCGACGATTCCGCGGGCGGTCACGCCGAAGTCCGCTTCTCCCCGCCGCAGTCCCCGCAGCACCGCATCGATCACTTCTTCGCAGCTCAATCCTTCGGACCGATGCAGCTGCGGACCGAAGCGGACTTCGATATACCGGCAGTTCTGCTCCGCAGCCTGTTCCACCACTTCATAAGCAATCCGCTCCAGTACTTCTGCTTGATGGAGAAAACCTGCCACGAAATCGAATTTTTCCAAATATTCAACTAAACTTCCGCATTCTCCTGTCACCTTCATGAAAGGAGTTAAGTCTTCGGCCCGGGCGGCAGGCAGCTCTATACCCTGCTGCGCCGCGATCTCCCACAAGGTCGATTCGCGGATACTTCCGTCCAAATGCAGGTGCAGATCGACTTTTGGCAGGTTGTGCAGCAGTTCCTCCAACAGATTGTTCGGCATAAAACTTCCTCCTTTTCGCCTCAAGGCATTGGGATGATAATTGGGGTGAGCGATAGATATTGTCATGTTTTATACCATAATTGACCTGACATCGGCAACTATCAAAAAAAGCGTATCCGCTTAACGCGGATACGCTTCTTCTTCCGAGCAGACCTACCATCTTCGGAATCGGTCAATAATACGGAGCCATGAACAGATACACGATAACGCCCGTCGAGCTGACATACAGCCAGATCGGCATCGTCCAGCGGGCAATCTTGCGGTGCTTCTCGACCTGCATCGTCCAGCCGAAGACTACGGTGAACAGTGCCAGAGGCACGATCAGAGCGGCCAGAATGCTGTGCGAGATCAGGATAAAGAAATAGATCGGGCGCAGAATGCCTTCTCCGCCGTATTTCGCCGTTTCCGGAGAAATGTAGTGGAACGTGAGATAAGACACCAGGAAGAGCAGGGTCGAGACAAAAGCGGCCATGATAAAAGCTTTGTGGACCGGAACGTTCTTGCGGATGATGGCGATCAGCGCCGACACCAGGAAGATGAAGGTGAAGCTGTTGAAAATGGCGTTCAAACGCGGGAAAATGGTCAGGTTGAAATCTACACTGCCCTGATAGCCGATCGGCGAGAAGAACAGCAGCAGGATGATAATGTTGGCAACGACGGATACGGTAATAATCAATCCGGCAAAGCTGCGATTCGTGGTCGAACGGTACTTGTCGTTCTCCTTGGGTGAGCTCATAAGGGCGCATTCTCCTTCGAATTTGTCGTTTACCATTATATCGCGCCAAAGCTTTAATGTTAAGTGACAACAATTTGAAATATTAAGCCCTGCCCAAAAAACCCTCGGGAAAAGCTTCAACTTTTTACTTCGCGAGCCTAAAATGGTAAGGTAATAAGTATCGCACAAGTCGAAAGGGGATCATCATGTACTCGGCAAAACAAAACCGCAATCGGCATTACCTGGCCAATACGCTGAAAATCAGCGCCCTCTCGCTGCTCTTGTTCTCGGCAGCCTGCACGGCGGACAGCGCAGCGACCGACAAGGAAAAAGAAAGCAAGCCGTCCGGCGAAACGACGCAAACCGCCGCTTCGGTCTACGATCTGGCTCTCAAAGAAGCCCAGGCGCTGGAAAGCTACAAGATCGAATCGAAAACGAACTATACGGTCGAACAGCCGGCGGCCGAAGGTGCCAAAGCGCCCGATCCGATGGAAACGGCTATCGATATCTCCGGAGACGTCATCGCGAAGCCGGAAGCCCAATACGGGCTGAAGATCGATACCTTGTCCCAGGGACAGCAGGGTACGACCGAGATCTATGCGGTCGGCAGCGAGCTGCACACCAAGGACGCCGCAGGCGCCTGGAGTACGCAGAGCCTCGAAGGAGCCGAAGAAGAAGTCTCGATTACGACGGAGATGCTTGATCCGGCTCCGCTGATCGAAGAACTCGGCGCTTATAAGGAAAATCTTAAGCTGGCCGAAGACGATGCCGCTTATACGCTGACGTACGAAGCGAGCGGCGAACAGGCGAGCACGCTGATCGAACAGGCGCTTGGACGCCAGCTCGGCGACTCGAAGCAGTCTTCCGAGCTCTCTTCGCTGTTCGAAGGCGGTTCCGAAGGAAAAGTCAGCTACAGCCTTGTCGTGGACCGGAAATCGAACCAGCTGACGTCCACAAGCGTCAAAGTCGACACGACGCTGCAGGTGAACAAGCAGTCGCTGCACATCACGGCAGGTTCGGACAGCGCGTATTCCGCACAGAACGCGGTCGGCGAGATTGCCGTTCCGGCGGAAGCGACAGCCGATGCGGCAGCTTCTAGCACAGGCGCAGCCAAGGACAAGGATGCCGCCGAAACAGGGGCAGCCGAGAGCACGGATAAGTCGGGCGAATAACCCGGGGGAATAACCGTCGTTCTTGCCCGAATCGCCCGGGAGCAGGCCATATTTTCCTCCCGGGCAAAGATTCATCGGTTCGCTCAGCAAAAAAAGGACAGTCCCAAGCCGCAGGTACGGCTTCGGAACTGTCCTTTTTGAGCGGTATGCAGACGTTGAGACGCTGCGCCTGCTCACCGGGTCGTCTCTTCTTCGATCCGAAAAGCGACCAGGGTCAGCACTTCGCGATGCGGCGCATAAGGAACCAGCCGCTCACGGCTTGCGGTATAGGTTCCGCCGCGGTGACGAGTGCCTGCATCGTGCACGATCAGATATTCCGTGCCGTCGTCTTCGATCCGGTAACCGCAGCCGACGGTCCAATGGTAGTCGAAGAGCGGACGGTCTCTCCAGCGCAGGGAGAACCATTTGTCGAACTTGACCGCCACAGGGCGGCCCGCGTCGATCTCCGCCCGGTAAGCTTCGAAGCCGTGCAGACGGCGCGTCACCGGAAAGCCCGGCAGACCGCTCTGGCGCAGCCTCATCTTGATCTGCCGGCGCAGGCCGAGGGCAAGAACGGGGGCGCTCATCCCGATCGGCGTTCCGAAGCAGGCGGCGTACATCGCATTGACCGCCTCGGCGGGCTCAGCCGGCAGACGGGCGAACGGAGTTCCGCCGCGCTCGGCCAGACGGCGTTCCCAGAACCGCACCAGCCCGGCAATCGCTGCCGGACCGCATGCGGAAGCGGGAGACCGGATACCGGTCTCCCACTGGGTGTAAGGCTGAATCTCTACCTTGACCTGCCGCATGTCTCGCCCTCCCGCAAGGCCGCAGACTTCCGGCCTCCCGTATCCGTTTCAACCGGCATCGGCGCTTCCGTGCTGGACGGAAGCGCCGACGGTTCGGATGCCAAGCTTCGCAGCCGCATCCGACCTTTATTTATAGATTAGACGATATTCAGAGTCACATCAATGTTGCCGCGAGTCGCTTTCGAGTACGGGCATACTTGGTGAGCCGCTTCAACCAGCTTGTGAGCCGTTTCAGAATCAACGCCCTGGATGCTTACGTTCAGCGTCACTTCAAGCTTGAAGCCGTTATCGGCTGCGTCTTTGAGGATCGACACGTCGCCGGTTACGCTTGTACCGGTCACTTCTTTCATGCGCTGCATGCGAATGACCATGTTCAGTGCGCTGTCGAAGCAGGCGGTGTAGCCGGCAGCGAACAGCTGCTCAGGGTTGGTTCCGTCTCCGCCCGGGCCGCCAAGGCCTTTCGGCGTCTTCAGGCTGATGTCGATGATGCCGTCCGAAGAAGTAACCTTGCCGTCGCGGCCCCCTACTGCTGTTGCTGTTGCGGTATACAATGCGCTCATGTGAATGATCTCCTTTTTCTGTTCGATTTGTGTTTTTCCGAATCCATATTCAATTGCTTACAATCAAATTGTATTCTATTTATATGATAAAGTCAACATTGTTTGCAACTTAATTTGTGAACATTTCGCAAAACCCTTTTCCGGCCGGGCAGCCTGCAGCGTTCCTACGCAAATAAACGGACGCCGCAGTTTGCCGGCGTCCGTTTATGGCTTGACTATGGTTCCGTTCAGAGCAGAGCTGCCGGTCAGCCTTTTACTTACCGGCCAGAACGTCCGCGTATTCCGGCTTGCGCTGGAACAGCGCGTTCGCAAACGGACAGACCGGATCGATCTTCGCTCCCGTATCGCGTGCCAGTTCCACGACACGCTCGACCAGCCTCTCGCCCGCTTTTTGACCGCGCATGGATTCCGCTACAAACGTATGGTCGATCATCAGGATGCCTTCTTCGCTTGGCATATACGTCACTTTGCCTACTTCCTGTCCGTCTTCGATCATCACAAATCCGTTTCCTTTTTTCTCGATATCCGCCATGTGCATGCCCTCCTCGTTTGATATGGACAGGTGCCGGTATTCCGGCGAACCCGCTTATTCGTACTGCGATTCCCCGCTCAAGATCTGGAGAACCTCCGAAGCGTCTCCCGATCCGTACCCGACTTGATAGAGCAGGTCGTAGACCACGGCGGAAGCTTCCGCTCCGTCTTTGCCGCGTTCGTCGGCCGTAATCGAGACGTACACGCTGACGGTGCCGTCCGCGTTTTCGACGCCTACGCAGTAATCCAGATATACGCCGAGCGTATCTTGGTAGCCGGCGGCGAACTTCTCATACGACTGCTTGGCCTGCCACTTGGGTCCCAGCAGATCGTAAGCGGTGCGATAATCCTTGAGGGATACCGCGTCATAGAACGCATACAGCACGTCTTCCGCCGCATATTCCAGCTCCGTACCTTCGGAAGCTTCTTCGTCCGTGTACTCGTCGCTGTACTCATCCGTATATTCGTCCGTGGAACCGGAATCGTCTTCGGGCACAACCGAATCGTCGTAACCGTACTCCGGTTCCGGAAGCACTTCCATCGGATCTTCCGACCACTCCCGCGCCGAATCGACGATATTCACCACCGGAATACTGAACCCGATCCCGCCTTCGTCCGTTACCGCCGAGTTAATGCCGAGTACCTGTCCGGTCGTCCGGTCGACCAACGGCCCGCCGCTGTTGCCCGGAGCGATCGGCGCCGAGATCTGATACAGTCCTTCATAATAATAAGGCTCAATATCGAAAGTCCGATCCACCCCGCTGACGATTCCCGTCGTGACCGTGTTCTGCAGCCCCAGTGGACTGCCCAGCGCCAGCACTTCGTCGCCGATCTCCGCTTCCGCATTCAGTTTCAGCTCCAGCGGCTCCACGCCTGCCAGATCTTCTACCCGAACGACGGCTACGTCGGTCTCTTCGCCGATTCCGATGACGGTTCCGGCCATCTCTTCGGAACCCGATGTCGTAATCGTCACATCGGTGAACCCGGCCACCACATGCGCATTGGTCAGAATATCGCCCTGTTCGTTATACAGAAACCCCGAACCGATCGAACCGTCCGACGTCTCGATCATCACGACTTTTTCGCCGACGGAAGAGATGATTTCTTTTAGCGTACGTCCATCTTCTTCGCCGCCCTGCCCCTTGTCCGCAGGAGTATCGGAATCGGGTTCCGGCTTCTGCTCTTCGCCCAAGGCCGCCGTTTCGTCGGCGGGTTCCTCCGGGGAAACATCGGTCCCGGCCGAAGCCGACGCCGCAGTGGCGCTTGCGGGGACTTCGGCCAGCAGTGCGCCGTTCCCGCCATGGGCCGAATAGCTCCGGTGAATGGCGTAAGAACCCGCGGAACCGGCCAGCAGAACGGAAGCGCTGACGATCACGCTGATTAACGTTTGTTTTTTCAACGCCGTTTCCCCCTCTACTTTCTGTACCAACTCACGGAATCGATAATGACGGTCGCTCCGTCTCCCGCAGCCTCGACTCTGGCCGAGAACGAAGCGGTATCTTCCGGTTCGAGAACGTTTGGCAGGACCTCGGTCCAGTCCTCCCCAAGAAACGTGCCTTTGGCGTCATACGTCCGGAATTCGATCAGCAGCTCGTGCATGGGATGGTCCGAAGCGTTGCGGAGCACTCCCGAGAAGAGAAGCTTTTCTCCGGAGGTGCGCTGCTTCAAGCCGTCCAGTGTCAGCTCGCCGGTTCCCGCCGACAGCTCGGAACCCGACACATAGAGCAGTTCCGAATCGACAGGTTCGCTTTCCGAGGCCAGCGACGAGATCTGCTTCTCGAGCTCGATCAGCCGTTCCGCTTGGGGGACGTAGCTTCGGGCTTCGTCGACCACCGCCGCCGCTTCGTAATAGCTGCCGCTCGCGATCGCCTGCTCGGCTTCGTCTCCGCCCACTTCCACGATTCGGTCGTTGATCAGCTCAAGCACGGGTTCTTTGTCCACGGCCGGATAAGTGGACGCCGTCTTCAGAAGTCCCGTCAGTTCGTCCAGCGTATCGGCCTTTTCCGCATCGCTGCGGATTCCGACCAATTCCACTTTCTCGCGGACTCTGCCGAGCCTCTCCCGAATCCGGTCGTATGCGCCGCTCTTCAATCCGGCAAGCTCCTTCTCCACTTCGGTCAGGATTGCCGAAGCGCCGGAGGAATCCGCCGTGCTCAGCAGACGCTGGGCTTCGCTCAGGCGGTCATCCAGCCGGCGGATATTCTGCACCGTCTCCAGATCGAACCGGATCCCCGAATCGTCCGGGCGTTTCGCCATAGCCTGCTTCAGCCGCGATTCGGCGATCTCGTAATTGCCTCCGAGCGCGGCATCGGCTGCCAAACGCTGGATTTCCGTCGTTTCGGTACGGATCTCCCGTTCGTAATTCACCTGCCACAGCAGCGCTCCGGCGGCACACACAGCAAGCAGAGGCGGTGCAATCCAGGCCCCAACGCTTCTTCGGCGTTCCGGCCGGCCGGCCGTACGTCCGGGCGGCTGGGAAGCCGCGCGGTTCCCGGGATCGCTCGCCGGCAGGGGCTGACGGAAAGTCTGGGCGGGCGAAGAAACAGGTCGCATCTGCGGCGGCTCCTCTTCGTCCGTACCGTAACGGAACGTGTCCGCTTCGCGCGTGACGGCTCCTTGGGTCAGCCGCACGGCTATCGGTTCTTCGACAGGCGGGGGAACCGGTGCTTCCCGGGCCTGCGAATAGCCGCCGCGCTGCCGGGCAGCCTCTTGGTCTCCCGTGTCGGCCGCCCGCGGAACACTGCGCGCTTCCGGCTGCGCTTGTGCGGTCCGTTCCGCAGGCGGAAACGATTCTCCGGCTTGTTCCGGGCGGTTCGGAGACGAAGCCGGGTTCTCCGGCTCCGGCACACGGTCCGCCGTATTTCGCTCCACAGGCTCTTCTGCCTGCGGATAGACCGCCGCCTCCGGCTGCTTCGCCCCGCAGCTGCTGCAAAACCGGCTGTCTGCGGACAGTTCTGCCCCGCATTGTATGCATCGCATCGCTTTTCCCCCTCGCTTCGCCTATTGGCGAGTCATTCCCCCGCCTTGAAGCGGCAGTTCGTCGTCTTTTAATCCGCCGTACAACCGCAGCGCTTCCTCGCGCAGAGCAGCCGCATCATCCTGCGGTTCGTAGCCGATCAGCTCTTTCAAGTAGCCGATATCGTAATAGTTTTCGGTATTGGCGGAAGTTCCGTACAAACTGAGAAAATCGATGGATGAATCGGCTTCGACGCAGCAGGCAAACAGGGAAGCCAGATCCCGCTCGGAGATCCAGATCTTCATGGCCCGCTTCGAAGCCGGCGGACGGTTCCCGGGATAATTGCCGATCCGGATATTGATCGAGGAAATCCCGTGTTTGTCGGCATACAGGCGTCCCAACAGCTCGATATAGCATTTGCTCAGGCCGTAGAAGCTGTCGGGACGGTAAGGATCTTCCGGCTCCACCCGTTCTTCCGACGAATAGAATCCGGTCGCATGGTTGGAGCTTGCAAACACTACCCGGCCGACTCCGCATTCCCGGGCCGCTTCGTAAATATGGTAAGCGCCCGTTACATTGACAGGCAGGACCCGGCCGAGAAAATCTTCCCGGTCTTCCGCCCAGCCGATATGCAGGATCGTATCGATCCCCCGCGCCGCTTCCCGGACCGCCTCGGGATCCGTCATATCGAGCGGCACAATGCCGCGCTGCCGATCTTCTTCCAGATCGGTTGCGACGATCTCGTAATGTCCGCTCTCCCGAAGCTTCTCCGCGACACTCCAGCCTACCTTGCCGGACGCACCGGTAATCAGCAGCTTTTTCTTCACGGTTCTTCCTCCCTTGCCGGTTATCGATTAAGCATCATTACCCACAAAAGGGGGGAAGCGCGACGCCGTCGGCAAACTTTAATCCGCCCCGAACATTTAGAGGCTTTCCCGGACGGCAAAATCCGGACGCCGATTGCAAAAAACGCCCCGCAAGCCTTCGAAAAGGCTCGCGGAGCGGCTGTGCGGCACGGCTTCACACGCCTGTGCGGGCGATCCTTCTTTTCCACTTTTCAACCAGCGATTCGACCTCCGCGGCAAACAGCGGCTTACCGATAAAATCCTGCATCCCCGCTTTGCGGCAGCTTTCGCGGTTTTCCCGTTCCGTAAAAGCGGTCACGGCCACGATCACCGGTTCTTCGTCTCCGTAATGCTCCCGAATACGCAGGGCGGCGGCCAGGCCGTCCATTTCCGGCATTTGAATATCCATAAAGATCAGGTCGTACCGCCGGAGCAGGGCCGCTTCGACCGCTTCCCTCCCGTTTACTGCCAGATCGCAGACGCACCCGAACTTCGTCAGCATTTCTTCCAGCAGACGGCGGTTGACGGGATGGTCTTCGGCAATCAGCACGTACAGCTTACCAGCGGAAGAAGCCGAACCCGATTGGGCATCCTCCGCTTGCTGTTCGCGGGACTGCTGCATCCGTTCCAACTCGGCTGCAGCGCCGTTCGACTCGTTCAACTCTTCGGCCGGAATCTTGAGCGGAAGCGTGAAGTAGAAGTTCGATCCTTCCCCTTCCCGGCTCTGGACTCCAATAAAACCGTCCATCAGCTCGATCAGCTTCTTGCAGATCGCGAGGCCGAGTCCCGTGCCGCCATATCGGCGGCTGATCGACGGATCGATCTGGGAGAACGACTGGAAGAGCAGGTTCTGCTTGTCCGGCGGAATGCCGATTCCGGTATCGCGCACCGACACTTCCAGCATCAATCCGTTCGGGTGCTGGAAGAATCCTGGCTCGATCGTAATCGCGACTCCGCCTTCGTCCGTGAATTTGATCGCGTTGCTGATCAGATTCACCAGCACCTGACGAAACTTCACCGCGTCTCCGATCAGCACTTCCGGTACGGAAGGAGCAACCTGGGCCGTCAGAATCAACCCTTTCTCCAGTACCCGGGGCGTGAACAGATCGATCGCCTGATCCAGCAGATGCCGAACCTGCATCGGTTCTTTGTTCAACACCATTTTGCCGGCCTCGATCTTGCTGAAGTCCAGAATTTCGTTCAGGATATGCATCAGGCTCTCGCTGCTCTGGGCGATGATATCGACATAAGTGCGCTGCGATTCGTCGAGGTCCGTCTCGCCCAGCAGCGTGGTCATGCCCACGACGCCGTTCATCGGCGTACGCAGCTCATGGCTCATGATCGCGAGAAACTCGGACTTCGCCCGGTCTGCGCGTTCCGCCGACTCTTTGGCCCGGATAATTTCGGTTTCGCCCGTAATATCGGTAAAGACGACAACCGCTCCTTTGCGTTCGCCCTGATCGTAAAGCGGCGTTACCCGGTACGAAGCGAGAAAGCTGGAACCGTCGCTGCGCCAAAAGACGGAATCGATATCCTGATGCGATTCCCCTGTCCGCAGCGCATGCATCAGCGGCGAGTCGTACGGATCGTAGCGGATCCCGTCCTGGCTCGTCTGCTGAATCGAAGACAAGTTCAAACTGTCCAGCGCTTCGCTCGGACGACGACCCAACATCTGCGCGCCTGCCGGATTGATAAAGACCACGTTCCCGTTCAGATCGGTTCCGAAAATCCCTTCGGAGACGGAATTGAGAATCAGCGTATGCTCGTAGCTGAGCTTCTCGATCTGCGCCAGATGGCGTTTGCGCTCGGTAATATCGCTGGCGATTCCGTAGGCGCCCACGATTCGTTCATCAACGATGATCGGCGTATTCGTCACGCTGACATCGACCTGGCTTTTGTCTTTGCGGATCAGACACACTTCGTAGGTCTGCGCCTCTCCGCGCTTCACTCCTTCAAACCCCGCTTCGATCCGCCCGCGATGTTCCGGCACCGCAAGCTCCGCGATCGACAGTCCGATCAGTTCGCTCTCTTTGTAACCCGTCAGATTCTCTTGGCTGGCATTCACCGTGACATAGCGACCTTCCAGATCGTACGCGTAGACCCCGGACGGATTATAATCGAACAGCGATTTGTAGCGCTGCTCGCTCTCGCGGATCAGGTTCTCGATGATCGACTGCTTGGTCACATCCTGGGTCATTCCGATCAGCCGCAGCACTTCCCCGTTCGTACTGTGCCACAGCTCGTGCCGAACCTGAATCGTCTTGACCGTCCGGTCGGACAGGACAATCCGGTACTTGATGATCGGTCCGGCTTTGCCTGCCAGCATATCGGTCACATAATTCTCCACAAAGGCCCGGTCCGAGGGATGAATGATTTGCAGCAGGGAATGGGGATAGCTCTCGTCTTGTACGACTTCGTTGCCGAAAATGCGCATCGTTTCCTCGGAATAATGCAGGCGTCCTTCCGCCAGATTCCATTCCCAGGAGCCGATATGCGCAATGCGCTGCACTTCGTCGAGCATGTCCTCGTACATCTTGCGCGTCGTGACATCCCGGCCTACGCCCATGATCGTATCGGATTCTCCCACGCGCCCGCGCAGCACCCGGAACATCGTCTCGAACCAGAGATAGCGTCCATCCTTATGCCGGATCCGGCGCATGAAAATCTGGCCCTGTGCATCTTCGATCGACAGATTCGAAGTCGCCTGCAGCTCTTCCGGATGATAGAATTCAGACCGGTGCCGACCGATCATCTCTTCCGGCGCGTACCCGATCAGCGTCTTCACGGACGGGGAAGCATACAGCAGGATCCCGTCCATCGTCGTCTGCGTGACCAGTTCTCTCGTACTCTCCGTAAGGACGCGATAGGCGTCGCTGCTCTCCATCAGCCGTTCCCGATCTTTATGCTCATTGGTCATATCAAGCGAATGAAGCAGAATCTTCGCCTCGACGTCGCCGGGTTCCGGTTCCAGTACGGCCATATGAAAAGAAATCCAAACCGAGCTGCCGTCCGGCCGTCTGTACAACCGTTCGAACTCCTGCGATGCCTGCGGATCCGCGATCGCCGCGCGAAGTTCCGCATCCGCTCGCTCCGACTCCGGCGCCGCGTCGCTCTGCAGCAGTCCGATGAACTCGGCATCCTGCAAATCTTCGGACCGCAAGCCGAGAATCCGGCCAAATTTGGCATTCGCGTACAGCAGACGCCCGCTGCCCACCACGAGCACGGCGATACCGACCGGAGACTGCCTATAGATTCGTTCGAAGAGTGTATGTTGCTGTTCCGGCTGCTTGCTCATTTCAGTTCCCCTCGTTCTGCCGCATATTCCGCTTCGGCGGCCCAAATACTGCCGATTTTCCGCGCGCGGTCATTTACCAATAGTATACATTTATTTTTTTCGAATCCAAACCCTTTTTGATTGTCGGATTTCGTCGAAAAAAGATTTGGCCGCAAAGGGGTTCGGTCTATCGGTTCGCGGCCTTCTCGTCGATATAGAAAAGAAGGAACCTATAAACAAAGTGAGTTGAATAACAATGAACTCCTATGCCAAACCGATTATCCTAAACGAATATTTCGCGGCGGCGGGACTTGTGTGCTCGATTGCCGCCTGTCTCATGATTGCTGTATTGACTGTCGGAGGCATCCATTCCCTGCGCGGCCTGCTCAGCCGGGAACGTCTTCCCCGCCTGTTGATTATGGGCGCCTGCTTTGGCGGAACGGTATTGTTCGGCACGCTGTCCGTGCTTCCGACAGAATTTGCGGTCTATGAAGTGCTGCATCTGATGTTTCCTTCGGCAGCCGGCCTTCTGATCTGCCTGCTGGCGCTCCGTCTGGCGAGCGATGCGGGAGGGTGGAAAGGATCGCTTCATCTGTCCGGCAGCGCCGCCGTGCTGACCCTGATGATTCTGGCTTTCAATTACTCGAACGTCTACCTGATCTTCGGAAGTGTCGATCTGCGCGCAGAAGTGCTTTTGGCAGCCGCCATCGGCCTTTTTTCCGCGCTTTTCCCGCTTATTCGTCTCGCTATGCTGGTCACGCGCAGAACCGGGCGGGTTTTCGAACGTTTTCCGCCAGCCGGGCTGCTCTTCTCGGCTGTCGCCACGACGATTATTCCGGCCGTCATGACTCTGTCGGCCATGCCGATCGATCTTGAATTCGGACCTGGTCTTCCCGACAATTTGGCTCCCTACCTGCTGCTGTTTGCCGTAGCGGCGGGTCTTGTGATTCTGACCGACCGCTACCGCGAAGAAGACTCGGAGAACCGGTACCGGGAAATGCACGAGAAAGAAACCCATTACAAGTCTCTATTCGCCTATAATCCGGATGCGGTTCTGGCACTGGATGAAGGAGGGCGCATTCTGGATATGAACAGCCGCGCCCAGGAGATGATCGACCGGCTTCCGGACGGAACGGCTCTGCATATGCTGACGGAATGGTCCACGCACGAACAGCAGGACAAGATTCTGGCCCATTACGAAAAGGTGATGGGAGGCACTTCGGACGAGATCGAAGTGGAGTTCCGCATTCCGGAACGAGAATCGACGCATTTGATTCTGACTTCACTGCCGATTCTGATCGACGGACGTTTCACCGGTGCGTACAGTATCGCCAAGAACATTACCGACAGCAAAAGAATTCAGGAAAAGATCCGTCACCTTGCGTATCACGACGAGCTGACCGGCTTGAACAACCGCAAATACATGCGCGAGTACGTCGACGAATTGACCCGCGGCGACACGAAATTCTCTTTTCACTTATTCTTTATCGATTTTGACCGCTTCAAGAAGGTGAACGACTTGTTCGGTCACGAGTTCGGCGACAAAGTGATTCGGCATGCGGCGCAGAAACTGAAGAACGTCCTGCCCGAAGAAAGCATGCTGGCCCGTTCGACAGCGGACGAATTCATGGCGGTTCTGCCTCACGGATTCGATCCGGTGTCTGCCGCGCAGCAGATCGGCGATGGCTTCTCACTTCCGTTCCGGATCGGTCAGCAGATGGTCACCTTGACCACAAGTATAGGCATAGCCGTGTTCCCCGCAGACGGGCAGGACGGCGAAGCGCTGTTCAAGCATGCCGATCTGGCCCGCTTCGATGCCCAGAGCCGCGGAGGCGGTCGCTTCGCTTTCTTCGACCACAGCCGCGCTATCGAGAACCGCGAACGCCTGATTCTCGAGCGGGATCTCCAGGCGGCGATCGAACAGGGCGAACTGGTCTTGTTCTATCAACCGAAAGTGGATATCCGCACCGGCATTCTGGTCGGTTTGGAAGCTCTGGTACGCTGGAACCATCCGAAGCTCGGCATGGTTCCTCCGCTGAAGTTCATCTCCCTCGCCGAAGAAAGCGGGCTGATTGTCCCGCTCGAGCGCTGGGTGCTGCGCACCGCCTGTCTGCAGATGCAGCAGTGGATTCGCGAAGGCAAGGCTCCGATTCCGGTAGCCGTGAATATCTCCCAGATTCATCTGATGCAGACCGATATCGTCGAGAGCGTACTCTCCACGCTGGAAGAGTTGAAGTTCGACAGCCGGCTGCTCGAACTGGAAGTAACCGAGAGCGCCATGATGCACAACGAGGAGCAGGTTATCTCTATTCTCGGGCGCTTCAAGCAGGCTGGGATTTCGGTCAGTCTGGACGATTTCGGCACGGGCTACAGTTCGCTGAGCTATCTGCATCTGCTGCCGATCGATTGTCTCAAGATCGACCGTTCGTTCATCAAAGGAATTGCTACCCATTCCAACAGCCTGGCGATCGTCGAGATGATTGTCACCATGGCCCGGCAGTTGGGTCTGCGCATCATTGCGGAAGGCATCGAACACGAAGATCAGATCGAACTGCTGCGTACGCTCCAATGTTTCACCGCCCAAGGTTTCTACTACGGCAGACCGGTGGCGGCCGAAGAATTCTACAGCCTCGGTCTGGAGGAACGCAAACTGGGTTCCTGAATACTTCAGGGTGTGACCTTCACACTCCAAGCTTTAAGCTTCAAAGGCCGCCCGGCGTCTTGCGACGACACGGGCGGCCTTTTTGCATGCGGAGCCAGGCGCTTTAACCTTTGCTCCCGGCGCCCTAGAGGACGGCACGCGCTTCGGATCAGTAGATCACTTCGACGCCGCTTCGCTCCAGACGCTCCATCCATTCATCCGAAGGACGGCGGTCGGTGACGAGATAATCGACAGCGCTCAGATCGAACAGCTTCACGAATGCCACCTTGTCGAACTTCGTATGGTCGGCCAGCAGCACCGTTCTGCGCGCCTGCTTCAGCATGACTTTCTTCAACTCGCTCTCCGGCTCGTTCGAATCGGTCACGCCGTATTCGGCCGATAGGCCTTTGCAGCTGAACAGCGCCGTATCCACCACATATTTCGACGCCGTTTCGTTCGCTACGGCACCGACCAGCGAATTGGAATGCGGACGCAGCGTACCTCCGGTCGAAATCACCGTATGGCCAAGCTTGACATATTCCGCGAAAATAATACTGGAATTGGTGATGACCGTCAGATTTTTCTTGGTATTCCCGAGTTCCCGCAGCGCTTCGAATGCCGTCGAGCTTGGATCGGCCATCAGCGTATCCCCGTCGGAGACGAGCCGGGCCAGTTTGCGGGCAATCTCGTTCTTCTCCGGCAGATTCGTCGTATGGCGGGTCTGATACGACAAATCTTCGTTGGTGTGAATATTGAGTACGGCTCCGCCGTAGGTACGCGTGACGATGCCTTCCTTCTCCAGCTTCTCCAGATCGCGCCGGATCGTCTCCTCCGTTACCTCGAACAGCGAGCTCAAGGCGGCTACAAAAACCTTTTGATCCCGGCGCAAAAATTCGATAATCTTCTCCCGGCGTTCAAACCCCAGCATAAGCAATCTCCTCGATTCTTTCATTCGTCGTCCATTCATTTGTTTATTCGTTCGTCAACCGTTTCCCGAGTGCGCACGGCCGCTGTCTGCGTATGGTTCTTGCTTTGTTCAGTATAGGCGATGAGCGGTTGCGGGAAAAGCGGAATCGACACAGACCAGGCAGCCGGGGGAAGGTGGAGGCGTTCAAATCAACTGCAGGCTGTCCGTTATAAAAAAAAGCAAAGAGCGGCGTGTGGCACGCCGCTCTTTGCCAATCGGATAGACAAGGGTTAATCGAGATTTACGCTTCTTCGAAAGCTTTCGTCAGTACCGGTACGATCTGCGATTTGCGGGAGACGACGCCTTTGAGCAGCGCTTTGTTGTTCTCGAGCGTCACGCCGTAGGCGCGCTCCACGGCATCGGTCTTGCTGCCGAGCGCGATCGCGACGGAGTCATTGTTGAGGATATCCGTGATCGCCAGAACGAACAGGGACAGTCCTTTGTCGACGATCTTCTCCTTGAGCGCGGCTTCGAGTTCAGCCTGCTGCAGCAGCACTTCGTCCACGTCGACCGCGTTGATCTGCGCGATTTCGACTTTGCTGCCGCCCATTGTGAATTCCTTGGCATCGATGGAGATCAGATCCTGCGCCGTTTTGCCGCTCAGGTCCGCGCCGGCTTTGAGCATGTCGAGGCCGTATACGTCAACGTCCACGCCGGCGATTGCCGCCAGTTCCTTGGCAGCCGCCACGTCCTGCTCGGTGCAGGTCGGCGATTTGAACAGCAGGGAGTCCGATACGATCGCGGACAGCATCAGGCCCGCGATCTCTTTGCGGATCTCGACGCCGTTCTCTTTGTACAATTTGTTCAGGATTGTCGCGGTGCAGCCAACCGGTTCGGCGCGGTAGTAAAGCGGGTGAGCCGTCTCGAAGTTCGCGATGCGGTGGTGGTCGATAACTTCAAGCACATGAGCGTCCGCGATATCCGCCGCGCTCTGCTGGCTTTCGTTATGGTCGACCAGAATAACGCCTTCGGACTGATCCGCTACCGTCTCTACAAGGCGCGGAGCTTCGATGCCGAAATGCTTCAGCGCGTAAGCCGTCTCGCCGTTCACTTCGCCCAGACGGACCGCTTCTGCGTCCACGCCGAGCTGCTTTTTCAATTCCGCGTACGCGATTGCCGAAGCGATCGTGTCCGTATCCGGATTCTTATGACCGAAAATCAATACCTTTGCCATGGTTGAATGCCTCCTCTGAACTTATCTCCTGAATTCCGATGCTAATTATATCATTAATCCGCCCGCGGTACATCCATGCGCGTCGGGATTCGCAAAAAAAGGCTTCTCTTCATTACGGAGCCGGCTTCAACCCGCCGATAATGAGCGCTTCGTACGGACGCAGCACATGCGGAACGACATTGCCTTTTGTGCGCGAAAGGCTGTCTTTTCCCATGTCCGCCTCTTCGGCTCCCTCCTCCGCCGGATAATTGCCGAGCAGCCGATACGCCGATTCCAGGCAGACGCCGATATCTTCGGGCAGTTCGAACTCCGCTTCTTTTTCCGAAAAATTCAGCAGCATCAGGCCTTGTCTCTGTTCGTTCCGGCGCACGTAGGCAAACACCTGCTCATGTTCTTCCAGCAGCGACGCGTATTCGCCGTGGACGATCACGTCGGCATGCTCGCGGCGCAAGGCAATCAGCTTGCGGTAATAGTTGAGAATGGAATCCGGGTCGTTCTCCTGCGCCTGCACGTTGATCCCGCGGTAGTTGGGATTGACCGGCATCCACGGCTTGGCCTCCCCGCTTGTGAAGCCCGCCTGTTCTTCGTCGGTCCACTGCATCGGCGTCCGCGCGTGATCCCGGGTACCGGCCAGCACGCGGCTCTCCACTTCCTTGGCATCTTCGCCGCGCTTCGTCCGGGAGTCGTAATAATGCAGCGCCATCTGATCGTCCAGCTGATCCACCGATTCGAACGGAGAATTCGTCATGCCGATCTCCTCGCCCTGGTAAATGAACGGCGTGCCCCACAGCGTATGCACGAGCGTGGCGAGCATCTTGGCCGATTCGACGCGGTACTTTCCGTCATGGCCGAAGCTTGACACCATGCGCGGATGATCGTGGTTGCTCGCGAACAATCCGAACCAACCCCGGTTCAGCAGTTCTTTTTCCCATCTCGCCACGATCTCTTTGAGCTCCGGCAGCTTCCATTCCCGCTCCTTGAACGAGTCGTTCGGATCGGTCCCGATGCTCGGCGACTCCATCATGAAGATCATGCTCAATTCCTTGCGATCGGGGTCGGTGTAGCGCGCCACATCTTCCATCGAGACCATCGAAGCTTCGCCCACCGTGACCGTGCCTTCCTTATGCGAAAAACCTTTCTCGTTCAGCTCCCGCAGATATTGGTGCACATGGGGATCGTTCTTGAAATGCTTGTAGCCGCTGCCTTCGAGCTTGCTCTCGTCCGTGTCGGGCAGCCGGTGGTCTTTGGAGACGACATTGATCGCGTCCAGCCGGAAGCCGTCCACGCCTTTGTCCAGCCAGTAGCGGACCAATCCCTGGATCTCCTCGCGCACTTTGGGATTGTCCCAGTTGAGGTCGGGCTGCCGCTTGTTGTACAGGCGCAAATAATATTCGCCCGTCGCTTCGTCGTATTCCCAGGCGCTGCCGCCGAGGTAGGAGGTCCAGTTGTTCGGCGGTTCGCCGCCTGGCTCGGCCGGACGCCAGATATAGTAATCGCGGTACGGATTGTCTGTGGAGCTGCGGGACTGCCGGAACCAGCGATGCTGATCGGAGGTATGGTTCAGTACCAGATCCATCCACAGGTCCATGCCGCGCGCATGCATCTCCCGCAGCAGTTCTTCCCAGTCTTCCATCGTGCCCATCAGGGGATCGATCTCGCGGTGGTTGCGGATATCGTAGCCCTGATCGACACGCGGCGACTCATAGACCGGACTCAGCCAGATCGTATCGACCCCGATCGAGCGAATATAGTCCAGGCGGGAGACGATGCCCGGCAGATCGCCGCTTCCGTCTCCGTTCGAATCCTGGAAGCTGCGGGGGAATATTTGATACACGACTTTTTCTTTCCACGGTTCGTGCTGCGCGGAGGACTGCTGCGGATATTCTTGTTCGCGTCGTACGGATTGTTGCAGCATTGGGAGGATTCCCCTTTCTGAGTGTCGAGTGTGGGTATAGGCGTGAATCGGAATCCAAGGTTACGGAAAAATATGAAGCTGCTTTCAAAAAGAATATAGGCAGTGTGAAACATTTACCCGGCAGGGCTCGCACTTAAAAGGAAAACGAACAATTTTGAATAAAAAAAGGCGGTGGCGCAGAAAAAAAAGCACGACGAAAAAGCCTTCCGCCCGCCCGGGGGCGGTCGGAAGGTTGGAACTGTGCTTTCGGGCATTCCGCGCCGCAGCCGTAGGCAGCGGGAAGAGCGGGCCTACGGGTTTGGAAGTCCCGCCGCAGCAGGCACGCGGCCAAGGCTGCGATATCCGGCGGCGCTACTGCGGCGCCGTCACCGCCAGCAGGCGGCTGCCGTGCGGCGGGAGCTGCGCCCGCAGCAGCCCTTCCGGCGCGGCCAGATCCTGCCGCGCCCACAGATCGCGGACGCGCGCATCCGGCGCGGACACGATCTCGCCCGGGGCCAATACGATCTCGGCGGGTTCGTCGCCGAGATTGAACAGGCCCACGTTCAAGCCGCCATCCGGGCGGCTTGAGAACCAGATCCGGACACCGTCCGGATCTCCGGCGCGCCGCGGCAGCGGGCGCGGTTCATGGCCGTCCCGCGAGACGGCCAGCACTTCGTCGTTGGTGAGCAGCGACAGGGTCCACTCGTCGTTGCTGCGCAGTTCGCCGCCGAACATGAGCGGCGAGCGGAACAGGCTCCACAGGGTCATCATCGTGACCTGCTCGTCCTTCGTAAAGCGCGTCAGGCGGTCTTCGTCCCCGCCGTCGACGCTGCGAATGCCGATCCGTCCGAGCGGCAGCATGTCACAGTCCGGGAAATGTCCCGGACCGACGTACGGCGCCCACGCTTCGCAGCGCTCGAACATGCCGCGCAGCAGGAACCAATGGTCCCAATAATCGTCGGTCATCCGCCACAGATTGGCATGCCCGATCAAATGCTCGGCCCGGTCCACGTGCGCCGGTCCCGGCGACAGGCTCAGCACCATGTCGCGGCCGCATCCGTCGATCGCGCGGCGGATCAGTTCGACTTCGCCTTCATGGTAGCCGTACAGCCGCGAGTCGGCGATATCATCCACTTTGACATAGTCGACGCCCCACTGCGCATAGAGCGCGAACAACGAATCGTAATACGCTTGTGCGCCTTCTTGGGCCGGATCGACGCCGTACATGTCCGTGTTCCACGGACAGATCGAATTGGGATGCGCGATCTGCCGGGCGGTGACGTCCGTGCCGAGAATCTTCGTATCGGCATGCACCGCCTGACGCGGAATGCCGCGCATGATATGGATGCCGAACTTAAGGCCGAGCCCGTGCACGTAGTCCGCCAGCTCGCGGAATCCCCTGCCGCCTTCCGCAGAAGGAAACCGGTTCGCCGCCGGCATCAGACGGGAATACTCGTCTATTTCGAGCGGCACGAACGGCCGGTAGCGCGAAGAATACGCGCCCGGTTCGTACCATTGAATATCGACGACGACGTATTCCCAGCCGTGGGCTTTGAGATGTTCCGCCATATAGTCCGCGTTGCCGCGCACCTCTTCTTCCGTGACGCTCGCGCCGTAGCAGTCCCAGCTGTTCCAGCCGAGCGGCGGTGTCTGCGCGTAAGCATGGTGCTTCATTGCGATCGCTCCTCCCTATGCTGCGGGTTCCCTCGCACCGTACGTTCTTTCGCATCAAGCGAGTAAACGTTGGCGCTGCGCGTTAACGCCCGAAGGCCGGCGCTTTCGTCGCCGGCCTTCCTGCTGCATCGCACGCCTTGGATTCCCCGCGCTTGAATCGTCCGTTCAGCCTTTGATCGTCAGTACCGTAACCGACATCGGCGGCAGTTCCACATTGAGGCTGCTGCCTTCGCGCTTGAAGTTCTCGAACGCCTGCGGCGCGATCGTGTCCGGATGCTCGAACGTATTGTGCGCGTCCATGCGCCCTGCCGTCAGGACGCGCCCGCTTACGGCGCCTTCCGCTCCGATGCCGCGCAGGTCAAGCGTCAGGCTGCTGCCTGCCGTCGGACTGACGTTGCACAAGCTGATATGCACATCGCCGTCTTTGCGCGAAGCGGATACGCTGACCTGCGGGATCGAATCGCCGTTCAGCTCGTAATCCGGTGTCTCCACGGCCATCTGCAGCACGTCGGCATCCTGATGCACTTTGAACATTTCGAACACGTGATACGTCGGCGTGAGCAGCATTTTGTCGCCTTCGGTCAGGATCATCGCCTGCAGCACGTTGACCATCTGCGCGATATTCGTCATTTTGACGCGTTCGTGATGGTTGTGGAAAATATGCAGGTGCAATCCGGCGACCAGCGCGTCGCGCAGCGAATTTTGCTGGTACAGGAAGCCCGGATTGGTGCCCGGCTCGCTCAGGAACCACGTGCCCCACTCGTCCACGATCAGCGCCACTCTTTTCTCCGGATCGTATTTGTCCATGATCGTCGTGTGGCGGGTGATAAGCTCGTCCATGTGCAGCGACTTCTTCATCACTTCGAACCAGCCGTTCTCGTCGAAGCCGAGTGCCGATTTCTTCTCTTCCCAGCTGCCTTCCATCGTGTAATAATGCAGGCTGAGCCCGTCCATGTGGCGGCCCGCTTCGCGCATCAGCACTTCCGTCCAATGGTAATCGTCGACGTTCGGCCCGCCCGCGATCTTGAACAGCTTGTTGTCGCCGTAGTTGCGCGAATACGTCTGGTAGCGGCGGTATTCGTCGGCGTAATACTCCGCGCGCATATTGCCGCCGCAGCCCCAGTTTTCGTTGCCGACGCCGAAATATTTCAGTTTCCACGGCTTCTCCTGCCCGTTCTCCTGACGCCATTTCGCCATCGGGGATTCGCCGTCGAACGTCATGTACTCGACCCATTCGCTCATCTCCTGCACGGATCCACTGCCCACGTTCCCGCAGATATACGGTTCCGTCTCCAGCAGCTCGCACAGCCGGAAAAACTCATGCGTGCCAAAATGATTGTTCTCCACCACGCCGCCCCAGTGCGTATTGACCATCCGGGCGCGTCCTTCGCGCGGGCCTACGCCGTCTTTCCAATGATATTCGTCGGCGAAGCAGCCCCCCGGCCAGCGCAGAACCGGAATGCTGAGATTCTTGAGCGCCTGCAGCACGTCTTTGCGGATTCCGTCGATATTGGGCGTCTGTGAATCTTCCCCGACCCACATGCCTTCGTAGATACAGCGCCCCAGATGCTCCGCAAACTGTCCGTAAATATTGCGGTCGATCTTGCCAAGCGTCACGTCGGCGTTCACGATTACCGATGCTTTTGTCATAAAAAAACCTCCTCGGCGATCCTCTAAAGGATATTATGTTAACTTGTACGTACCTTTAATCGTTTGATGGGAGCAAGTGTAAGAGCCTTGCGCCTACGTGTACCTTTTTGTGCCTTTTTTCCTTTTTGTAAAAACAGTTCAGCCGCTCCTGTCGAGCCAAATAAGCGGGGAATCTGAAAATGTGAGCCGTAGAACATTTACCCGTGCAGGCCAACGGGAATATGCCCGCAGCGCTTCGCATTTTCCGAAACGATTGCCGGCATGTTCCCTGCTTCCTACCCTGCTTCAAGCAATCAGCCGCGCTTGCGCAGACGAATCACGTTCCACGACGCTTTGGCCAGACGTCCGCTTACGATGCCGTCTTTGAGCTCGGAAGCGCCGCGGTTATGCGGAGCGACCTTCTCGCTGTCGGCCGTGTTGACGGCTTTGAGGTCGTCGTTCTCGAGCACGATATGTTCTTCGATCGCATAACCTTCAAAGCTGCGCACGTCGCACGTCAGATCGAGCGCTTCGGTCAGGTGACGGTTGAGCGCGAAGATCGTGAGCGTGTCTTCTTCTTCGTTATGCACAACGGCGGTGTCCAGATACGGTACATCCGTGTAATCCTGCGCATCGTATTTCGGCGAATCCACGACCGGCTTGAGCGAGACGCCGCGGCCGTAGACGGAAGCATGCAGGTACGGATAATAGATGGTTTGTTTCCACGAACGTCCGCCGTTCTCCGTCATGATCGGCGCGATAACGTTGACGAGCTGGGCCATGCAGGCCGACTTCACGCGGTCCGCGCGGCGCAGGAACGTCATCAGCATGCTGCCGACGAGCAGCGCGTCTTCGAAGTTGTAGACGTCTTCGAGCTGCGGCGGTGCCACGCTCCACGGATTGCGGTCGATCTGCGCGTCCGCTTCGTTGGAGTGGTACCACACGTTCCATTCGTCGAAGCTGAGCTTCATCGTTTTTTTGCTGCGTTTCTTCGCTTTGATAAAGTCCGTCGTCGAGATGACCGTATGGATAAAGTGGTCCATGTCCATCCCGCGCGCCAGATAGTTCGCCGAATCGTTATCGCGGTTGCCATAGTACTGGTGCAGCGAGACGAAGTCTGCTACTTCGTACGTATGGTCCAGCGTGTCCGCTTCCCACGACGGGAAAGTCGGCATGCCGGTGCTGGAGCTGCCGCAGGAGACCAGTTCGATGTCCGGATCGATCAGCCGCATCGCTTTGCCGGTCTCAAGCGCCAGGCGTCCGTACTCTTCCGCCGTCTTATGCCCGATCTGCCACGGTCCGTCCATTTCGTTGCCGAGACACCACATTTTGATCTTGTGCGGCTCCGCGAACCCGTGGCTTTTGCGCAGGTCGCTGTAGCGGCTGCCGCCCGGATGGTTGCAGTATTCGACCAGATTGCGCGCGTCATCGATCCCCCGCGTTCCGAGGTTGACGGCCATCATCACGTCGGTGCCGGCGTCTTTGGCCCAGCGCATGAACTCGTTCGTTCCCACATAGTTCGGCTCAAGCGTGCGCCATGCCAGTTCGAGGCGTTGCGGACGGTCTTCGACCGGTCCCACGCCGTCTTCCCAATCGTAGCCCGAGACGAAGTTGCCGCCCGGATAACGGACGATCGGCACTCTCAGGTCGCGGATCAGCTGTTTCACGTCGCCGCGGAACCCGTACTCGTCGGATGTCGGATGTCCAGGCTCGTAGATGCCTCCGTACACGGCGCGTCCGAGGTGCTCGATAAACGATCCGTAGATCCGTTCGTCGATCTCGGAGATGCGGAACGACTTGTCGACGATCATTCTGGCTTTCAGGTTAGATGCTGTCATGCGGTTCATTCATCCTTTCCTTCTGCAAAAATATGATGAAGGCCCATCCCGATAGAACGCTTACATTTAAGGTTTTGTCAACTCTTCATCAAAGGATTGCGTGCTCTCAAGCGTACACGCTTCAGGTCCGTTCGAGGGCACGCAATCTTACTTATCACGTTGACAAAACCTAGTTGTCGAACCGCAAATCCGGACGGGCCGTTTCCTGCGCCGCTACCCGGTTGTACGGGCGGAAGAACCTTTACGCACCCAATGTATCACGCATGTCCGTACAAGTCAATTCTTATGTGAATCATTAATATTTATATTAAATATATGTGCAAACGTTTTCCCTATACAAAATAGCAGAAAAGTATCCGATAACTATAGAAGGGCTTTGGCCTAATCGGCAAATACTGATCTATATACAGTTAATGGGGGGGTTCGATTTTGAAGTTATCGCTTCGCAACAGACTGCTTCTTAGTTTTTCTTCAATCATCATTCTTTTCGTGGCCACGGTCGGCATTACGAACTTGATGAACCAGCGCATTACCCGGTTGAACGACGAGATCCAAGCGACCAATAAACGGATGGAGACCGTGCAGCGGCTGAATTTGTTCGCGCGAACCGCCAACGACGAAGGCGCGCATTACCTGCTGGCGCCGGACCATTTGAAAAGCGGCTTCAAGTCGCGTTTCGACGAGACGGTTTCTTTTCTGGACACCGAATTGAAACGGCTGAAAGAAGCGACCGTCGATCCGGCCGGCATCGAGCAAATCGAAAAGTTCAATACGCTGTGGTCGGCTACCGTCGCGGATAAACAGGCTTTGATGGCGCTGGCGGACAGCGGGCAAAAAGCCGAAGCCCAGCAAAAATACACGCAGCAGTCGTTCGATCCCGTGGCGTTTTCCCTGTTGTCTTTCGTCGAAGAGCAGCAGGCGAAAATCGAAAGTTACGAACAGGAAATTCAGGAAGCCCGTCTGCAAATACGGATCGCAAGCTACGTACTGGTCGGCTTGGCGGTACTCTTGTCCGTGCTGATCGCTTACCTGCTGTCGAATTACTTGATCTCCCGTATTCGCCCGCTGATCCGGGTTGCCGATTCGGCGACGAAAGGCGATCTGCGCGAAACGTCTTTGGCGGTTCGGGGCAACGACGAATTGGCCGATCTGACCCGGGCTTTCTCCGCGATGACCGACTCGCTGCGTTCCGTCTTGAGCAGTGCCGATCAGGTCTCGCATATGGTAGCGGCGTCTTCCGTGCAGCTTCAGGCCGGCGCGGAACAGACCAGTTCGGCGACCAAGCAGATCGCGGACGTGATGCAGAACATTACGGAAGGCACCGAGCGTCAAGCCAATCAGGTCGAACATAACCTGTCCGTCATTACGGGGATCTCGAATCAAGTGCAGAACATCGCGAGAAACAGCGAAGCCGTGATGGAAACGGTCGAGACCACTTTTTCGTCCGCCGAGCAGGGAAAAAGCGATCTCACCAACGCGATCCGTCAGGTGCGAGTCATCGAAAACAGCAACCAACGCCTGGGCGAAGTGGTCGACGGGCTGAGACGGCAGGTCGCGCAGATCGGCGAAGCCACGCAGCTGATTACAGAGATCTCCAGCCAGACCAACCTGCTGGCGCTCAATGCCGCGATCGAGGCCGCCCGCGCCGGCGAACAGGGCCGCGGATTCTCTATCGTGGCGAACGAAGTCCGCAAGCTCGCCGAACAGTCGCGTCTGTCCGCCGACCAGATTCACGGTCTGGTTCTGGGCATTCAGCAGGCGACCGGCTCGGCTGCCACGGAGATGGAATACGGAACCCAGGAGGTTCGCAAAGGCATCGATCTGATCGAAGTCGCCGGCGACTCGTTCGAAGACATTATCGGCATGATCGAAAAAGTCAAAACGGATGTACGGGAAGTGACCGACTCTACCGTGAGCATGCTGACGGACGCGGAACAAGCCGTGTCGGGCACCTCGCTGATCGCGGATATCTCGCGGGAAACGACCGCGGGCACGCAAAGCGTGGCCGCTTCGACCGAGCAGCAGCGCGCTTCGATGGAAGAGATCGCCGATTCCGCCACCTCGTTGGCTGATCTGTCGGACGAGCTGAAGTCGCTGATCGGCCAGTTCAGTTTGTGATGGGCGAACTTTCGTCCGCAAAGCCGCCTATTTCAACATTCCGAGGAGACTTTATATGAGAAAATTATCGTTTCTGCTGGCAGCCCTGCTGCTGCTCAGCGCTTGTTCCAATCTGTCCGCAGGTTCCGGCAGCGCTCCGGTGGAACTCACCTTCTACAGTTCTTACGACGGCAAGGAAGCGGAGCTCGTGCAATCCAGAATCAAGATGTTCGAGTCGGAGAATCCGAATATCAAAGTCAACGTGAAAGCCGTATCGTTTTCTTCCGACAGCTTCAAGACCGCTTTGCTGGGCGACCAGCCGGTGGACCTTTTCCGTTCGGACAATTCTTGGGTACCCGAACTGGCAAGCCTGGGGCTGCTGTATCCGATCGAAAATATGATTTCCGCGGAAGACCGGAAAGATTTCGTGCCTTCGGCGCTTCGTTCCGACGAATTCGAAAGCCATCTGTACGGCCTGCCGACGGTCATGGAATCTCTGGCGCTCCTGTACAACAAGAAGCTTCTGCAGGAAAACGGGTTTGCCCAACCGCCGAAGACGATGGAAGAATTAAAAACGATGTCAAAAGCGTTGAAAACGGCGAATCGCTACGGCATTTACGTATCCGATAACTCTTTCTATGCCCTGCCTTATATCTGGGCGTTCGGCGGAGGAACCATGACGGACGATCGGCAGGTCGAAATCGCTCAGCCGGCCTCGGTCGAAGCGCTGAAATTCATGCGGAATCTGATCGTAGACGGGGCCGCGCAGCCTTATCCGGATTTCTCGGACAGTTACAACGTCATGATGTCCGACTTCAAGGAAGGTCGTTCGGCCTTTATGATCAACGGTCCTTGGGCAGTCTCCGACCTGCTGGCGGGAGCCCAGTTCAAAGACGCTTCGAATCTGGGCATCGCGGTCATTCCGACAGGGCCGAAAGGCGATACCGGCTCGCCGGCGGGAGGCCACAGTCTGGTCATCTCCAAGTACAGCAAGCACCCAAAAGAAAGCTATGCGTTGATTCGGTATCTCACGAGCACGGAATCGCAGCTTCTGCATACGAAAGAACTCAAATCGCTGCCTTCGCGCAACAGCGCTTATCAAGACGAGCAGCTCATGTCCGACCCGATCGTGCAGGGCTTCAAAGTTCAGCTCGATGCTGCCAAACCGCGACCGCTGATTCCGGAAGGCGCGCAGATGTTCACAGACTTCACGCCTAACCTCGTGCAGATCCTGACCGGTCAGCAGTCGGCCGAAGCCGGCGCGAAGAAGATCGAAGCCGCTTGGCGTACCCTGCTGGGCTTGGACAAGTAAAAAGATTCGAAACGCGCACGTCAAGGGCTGCCCCAGCTATTCGGGGCAGCCCTGTTTGTCATTCCTATCGATCTCTGGCATGCTTCTATCCCAACCGATAAATCGCCGCCTCGTAAGGCCGCAGTTCGAAGTCGCTTCCCTGCGTCACGCCCGGCTCGTAATTGCCGAAGATGAATTCGCGCGGACGTTCGCACAGGCGTTCCGGACATTTGAACGTCGGCGTGCCGGAGAAGAAATTCAGCACAACCATCAGCGTCTCGTCTTCGAATGTGCGCGTGAACGCATAGATGTCCGTATCGAGCGGCAGCAGCAGGCGGTATTCGCCGTAGAGCAGGGTCCGGCTGACTTTGCGCAGCTCGATCAGTTTCTTGTAGTAGTGGAAGACCGAATCCGGATCGGCCAGGGCCGCTTCGGCGTTGACCTGTTCGTAATCCGGCGCGATGCCCATCCACGGCTCGCCGGTCGTAAAGCCGGCTCCGGCAGAAGCGTCCCACTGCATCGGCGTACGGCCCGCATCGCGCGTATTGCGCCTTGCGATCTTGAGCGCTTCTTCTTCGTCCATGCCGCTCTTGCGCGCATGATCCAGGAAGTTCAGCGTTTCTTCGTCGCGGAAGTCTTCCGCCGTATGGAATACGCCGCCGGTCATGCCGAGTTCTTCGCCCTGATAGATCAAAGGCGTGCCTTCGAGCGTCATCAGCAGCGTCGCCAGCATCTTCGCGGACAGCTCGCGGTATTCGCCCGTATGGCCGAAACGGCACACGGAACGCGGCTGGTCATGGTCCGCCAGATTGTTGGCGTTCCATCCCTGCCCGTGCAGCACGGTCTGCCAATGGCTGATCGCGTTCTTGATATCGAGCAGGGTCCACGATTTGTTCGTCCAGCGCCCGATGCCCTGCGACGAATGGCTGAGCAGCAGATGGTCGGAGTTGAGTACCATATTCGCTTTGCCCGGCTCGTCGCCGATCGAATCGAGCGTCTGCGCCGGATCGAGCCCCGCCGCTTCGCCGATCGCGACGATATCGTACTCCGCACCGATTTCGTCATGCAGTCTTTTTACGATTCCGTTCACTTTGTCCAGACTCGAGAACATCTGATAGGCCCGCTCGACCGGCAGATGCTGCGAATTCCCCGTCTCTTCATCGTCATGCCCTTCGGTCTTGACCACATGGGCGATCGAGTTGAAATGGAAGCCGTCCACGCCTTTGTCCGCCCACCATTTGACGATTTGATACGCTTCTTCGCGCACCCGCTCGTTTTCCCAATTCAGATTGGGCTGGCGGTGGCTGTACAGATGCATATAGTATTCTTCCGTTTCCGGTTCGAACTCCCAGACCGAACCGCCGAAGTAGGAGCCCCAGTTGTTCGGGAACCCGGAACCGCGGCCTTCGCGCCAGATATAATAGTTGCGCTTGTCGTTCTTCTTGGAGGCACGCGATTCCCGGAACCACGGATGTTCGTTGGACGTATGGTTCAGCGGCATCTCCAGCATGATCTTCATGCCGCGTGCATGCGCGTCTTCCAGCAGCCGTTCGAAGTCTTCCATCGTGCCGAATTTGTCCATGACTGCCCGGTAATCGCGAATATCGTAACCGCCTTCATGATCGGGCGAATCAAAGATCGGAGCCAGCCACAGCACATCTACGCCGAGTTCCTGCAGGTAGTCGAGTTTCGAGAAAATGCCGGCCAGATCGCCGACCCCGTCGCCGTTCGTGTCCATGAAGCTTTTGATATAGATTTCGTAAACGACGCTTTCTTTCCACCATTTCGGATTCATTGCCTACTCCTCCTTCGCGGTTTGCGAATAAAAAGAAGCGGAAGGGCTGCCCTGTTCAAGACCCCTTCCGCTTCCCCCTCATTCATACCCGGTACTGTTCGATCGTTACCCTTTTCCGCCTTGGAAAGAAGGATACTTGGTCATGCCTCCGTCGGCAAACAGCGTGATACCCGTCACGTAGCTGGATTCCGACGACGAGAGCCAGGCCGCAACGGCGGCAATTTCTTCGGGTTCGCCTACATAACCCATCGGAATCATGCTCTCGACCTGCTTTTTCTGCTCGGGATCTTCGAATTTCTTCTTGTTGATCGGCGTGTTGATAGCACCGGGTCCGATCGAATTCACCCGGATGCCGTGCGGCGCGTACTCCAGCGCAAGCGTCTCGGTCATCATCTTGACCCCGCCTTTGCTGGCCGCGTAATGCACGAAGTGCGGCCATGGAATGATCTCGTGCACGCTGGACATGTTGATGACCGTGCCTTTGATGCCGTGTTCGAGCATATAGGCGATCGCTTCGCGGCTGCCGAGGAAATAGCCGGTCAGATTGAGATTGATGACCTGATTCCAGTCGTCGAGCGAGAGTTTGTGCGATTCGACTTCGTTTTCCTTGCCGGCGTTGTTGATCATGATGTCGAGTCCGCCGAACGTATCGTGCGCGGCCTGGATCAGTTTTTTGACGCCTTCCTCTTCCGAGGAACTGGCCTGAACGGTAATGGCTCGGCCGCCCGCCTGTTCGATCTCCCGCACCATGTCTTCAATGCCTTCGCTGTTGCTGTGGTAGTTGATGACGATGTTCGCTTTCTCGCGGCCAAGCCGCAGAGCGATCGATTTGCCGAGGCCCGATGCGGCTCCGGTCACGATCACCGTTTTTCCTTGCAGGTCCGGATACATAACCATCCCTCCTCTTCTTCTTATTAGTACCCCGCTGTCCGCCGCAGAAACTTTCTTTTTTTTGCTATCGTCTGTGCAAAAAATTACCTCCCGTTAAGCTTGGGTTAATATTCGGCGGTTATAGTAAGGATAGACGGAAGCTTCAAACACCTCACACACCGCACATAGACGGACGACTTCCATATAGCGGCATCTATGCCGCAACCCATTCAAGAAAGCGAGGCAACTCCATGAAAACATTAAAAAAATCCGAACTGCCTGCCAAGCATCGTATCAATCTCAAACGGATCTGGATCGTCGGCACCCTGGCTCTCGGTATCACGCTCGGCAGCAGCCTCGGCGGCGGCAAAGTCGAAGCGGAAGCCGTCTATCGCGATACGCCTCCGGCCTCGAGCGACGAAACCGTCGGCAGCAAAGACGCTTTCCTGTACGCGCTTGGCGCGCAGGATGAGCAGCAGGTGTACAATCGGATGTACGAAGGATTGTCGCTGGGCGAAATTGCCGCACTCGGCGGAGGCAGCGAAGAGCAGCTGATCGCCCTGCAGGTGCGGGAGCTGGAACAGCAGTTGGAACAGAGGCTGGCCGACAGCCAGATCAGCAAGGAAGCTTACATAGCGTACAAAGCCGAACTGCCGGAGATCGTGGCGGCGAGCTTAACGTCAAGTATGGCGGCAGAGTAACGGAAAGAGCCGGAACAAGTGCGGATATGCACCTGTTCCGGCTCTTTTTTTGTTTTTGGCGAGAAAAGGTTCTCCCGTCACTTATTCCGCCATTCCGGGCTGCACCGATCGAATGCCCAGACGCTGCGTCAGCCCTTCGAGGCAGTCCGCCATCACCCGGTTATGGTTCCAAACGAACGCCGGACGAAAAAAAGGCGCCCACATATTCATCCAGCGTTTCTTCGTCCGTACTTCCCACGTGTAGCGGACGCGGGTGCAGGCGCCGATCTGTTCGAACTCCAGCCGTCCGCTGCCTTCCAGATGACCGTCCGCGCACAGCTCGATCAGATGCGGACTGCGCTTCTCCACAATCCGCGCGGTAAAAGACAGCTTGTACAGCATCCGCGTCCGGATCACGGTCAGATATTCGTCCCCGATCCCGTCGCCGGAAGTACCCGATTTCAGCTTGCAGATCGAACAGCCCCGCCACCAATCCGCCCGTTCCGGTTCCTCGATCAGTTTCCACAATTCTTCCGCACTCGTCTCCAGCATCCAGTCGCTAACGAATCGGTATCCGTTCATGGCTCTTCGCTCCCCGCCGCTTAAGTCTCTTCCCTTCATTAACACCAAGCGAGGGAATTGAACATCCGGGAGCCAAGACCTTCTGAACCGCCTAAGCCGTAACCGGCTTAAACGGATTCGGGAGCCGGCTCCAATCCTGCTCCAGCTCTTCGTCCGTCAACAGCGCCGCATCCAGCGATCGTTCGATCGCTTCCCGGTCCATGCCGATGCCGATCAGCACAAGCTTCGTCACACGGTCGCCCCAGCGGTCGTCCCAATCCGGGGAATTCTCCAGCGATTCGCCTTCGCCGAAATAGAACTCCCGCTCCTCCGGCGTCAGCGCCGAGACCCACATGCCTGCGCTCGTGAATTCTTTCGAGCTTCCGGCCTGGCTGAACGAATACGCTTTGCGGTTGTCGAACGCCATCCAGACGATGCCTTTGGAACGTACGACCGCTTCCGGCCAACGTCCCAGCCAGCGGCCGAAGCGTTCGGGATGGAACGGTACTTTTCTTTTAAAGACAAAGGAATGGATGCCGTACTCTTCCGTCTCCGGCGTATGTTCTTCCTTCATCAACTCCTGAATCCAGCCCGCAGATTCGCTCGCCCGCTCGAAGTCGAAGCGTCCCGTGTTCAGAATCTCCGCCGGATCGACCTGCCCGTTAACCGAGCGAATGAACTTCGCCGTCGGCTGAAGGCTGCGCAGCACCTGTTCCAGTCGGTCCAGCTCTTCCGGTTCGACCAGATCGCATTTGTTGAGAATCAGCACGTCGCAGAACTCCACCTGTTCGACCAGCAGGTCGACGATGCTCCGCTCATCCTCCGCCTCGACTTCCTGCCCGCGGTCCCGCAGTTTCTCGCGCGATTGGTAGTCGTTCCAGAACTCGGCCGCATTGACGACCGTTACCATCGTATCGAGACGGGTCAGCTGGGTCAGATCGATGCCGTTCTCCTCGTCCACGTAGCTGAATGTCTGCGCGACCGGCACCGGCTCGCCGATGCCCGTCGATTCGATCAGGATATAGTCGAAGCATCCTTCTTCCGCCAGCCGCTCCACTTCCGTCAGCAGATCTTCGCGCAGCGTGCAGCAGATGCAGCCGTTCGACATCTCGACTAATTTCTCGTCGATCCGCGACAGTCCGCCGCCTCCCCGGATCAGATCCGCATCGATATTCACTTCGCTCATATCGTTGACGATCACGGCGACTCGGAGCCCGGTCCGGTTGTTGAGCACATGGTTGAGCAGCGTCGTCTTGCCGGAACCCAGATAACCGCTGAGGACGGTGACGGGGATACGGGAGTCTTTGTCGGTCTGCTGGGTAGGGAATTGGCTCATGGATGAATTCACGCTCGCTCTCATAAGTTATTTAATCGTAATTATTACGATTAAGCTTTATATATATCTTAATCCTTTTCCGAATCCGCTGTCAACACAGCCGTTATTCCGTTCGCAAAACGGACAAGGCGCTGTCCATTTTGCCGGCCTATAATGAAGAAAGATGGAAGAAAAAGGAGGGCCTCTATGCCAAGTTACGTATACGTGTCAAAAGAAGCGCTGACCGCCGCTATCCATACCGCTTATCTCAAACTGGATGCCGAATACGACGAAATCGCCGAATCGGACAAAGATCTGCGGCTGCCGGATGTCGACCGGACGCCGGCCGAGATTCTGGCTTATCAGCTGGGATGGCTGGCGCTGATACAAAGCTGGGAAGCGGAAGAACTCGCCGGCGGCGTCCCGACAATGCCTGCGCCCGGATACAAATGGAACCGGCTCGGCGAGATGTACGCGGACTTTTACCGGCAGTACGAAACCTACTCGCTGGCGGAACTGCGAACAAGGTTCGCCCAGGCGGAAGCGCAGTGGCTGGCGTGGATCGACGGATTAAGCGACGAAGAGCTGTTGGTCCAAGGAAAACGGCGCTGGACCGGAGAGAACCCCAACTGGCCGATGGCCCGGTGGATTCATATCAACTCGGCCGCGCCGTTCGGGTCTTTTCGAGGGAAAGTCCGGAAGTGGAAGAAAGCGAAATCCGCCGCCTTTTAACTTCTGCTTCCGCCCAGTCCCCACTGCACGGCGATCATCGCCGCAATCGCAACCATCAGAACCGCCAGCGCTGCCGTAAAGCTTCCCGAAGCATCGTGCAGAGCACCGATCGAGAGCGGACCCATTGCCCCGAGGATATAACCGCCGCCCTGCGTCATAGCCGACCAGCCTCCGGCTTCTTCGGGTGTGCGCGCTTCCGCGATCGGCAGCATCAGGGCCAGCGGGAACAGTCCCCCGGCTCCGATTCCGAGTGCGATGACCGCCGGAAGTATCGGCAGTCCGAGCAGCAGCATGCCGATGCCCGCCAGTTCCAACAATCCGCAGCCGATCAATACCGGTCTCGGGCTGCCTAATCGCGATACCAAGCCCGGCGCGATCAAGGA
The DNA here is from genome assembly GCF_013185195.1 of Saccharibacillus qingshengii. Lineage (GTDB taxonomy): Bacteria > Bacillota > Bacilli > Paenibacillales > Paenibacillaceae > Saccharibacillus > Saccharibacillus qingshengii. The sequence goes on along the minus strand of NZ_JAAZWC010000009.1, from coordinate 5,054 downwards.
TACCGGAATCTGGATGATCGTAAAGAGGCTCAGGAATACCGCAGCCTGATCCGGCCGATAGCCGAAATCGATCGCAATCGGGGCAATCCAGGCGGTCACCGAGTAGAAGATTCCGGCCATCAAGCCAAAAAACAAGGTCAGCCGGATCGCTTTGCGATTGCGCAGAGGCAGTACGGAGCGCGCCCGTCCTTTCGAGGGCGCACCTCGCCGGGCAAAGCTCCACCAGAGCGCCGCCGCCGCAAAGCCCAGAACCGCCCAGCAGGCCAACGCCGTATTCAGGTGCCCTCCGCTCCGCTCATACACCGGCACGGACAATGACGAGGCCAGTGCCGCCCCGACCGTCATCGAAGCGGAATAGACACTGACAACGGCAGGCCTTTGGGGGAAACTCTTTTTGATAAAAGCGGACAGCAGCGGCCCGGCCAGACTGATCCCGATCCCTCCGACGACCGCCGTTACGACCAGCAGAGCGACAGAGCTCCCCGCGCCCCGAAGGCCGGTCATGGCGGCAATCAGCAGGAGAGAAGCCCAGATCGTTCGCTCCAACCCGAGGCGGTCGCCGATCTTGGCCGCAAGCGGCGCGAACAACCCCATACAGAGAACGGGGATTGTCGTGAGCAAACTGGCCGCCGCCCCGCTCATTCCAAGCTCCCGCTGAATCGTGCCCAACAGGGGAGCGACGGATGTCATCAAAGGTCTAAGGTTCAGAGCGGCAATCCCGATTGCCAGCAGCGTATAAAAGTTCTTCATCGTCTCACCTCCCTATTTATTCGGATCGATTTCAGTATAGGCAGGCCTCTATCATTGATCAATTCTATTATTCTTATTAGAATGATAGTTAAAAACTATGATAGGGGCGATTTCCGAACATGGATACGCGCAGCATTCGCTATTTTCTGGCCGTGTACGAGCAGCTGCATTTCACCCGGGCGGCCGAAGAACTGGGCATCTCCCAACCTACGTTAAGCCAGCAGATCCGCGTTCTGGAAGCGGAGATCGGTATCCCTTTGTTCGATCGGATCGGCAAAAAAGTCGTCGCGACCGAGGCCGGAAAAATGCTGAAGCACTATGGCACCAAGATGCTGCAGGCGGAAATGGACATCCAAACGGCGGCAACCGAACTCCGCTCGGGCAGTCAGGGCGAGATTCGCCTCGCGGCGCTGCCTTCGGACCTCGATTTCCGCCTCGTGCCGCTGTTCGTTCGGTTCAAGACCAAATATCCCGACACGCGCCTTCAGGTGATCTCGACCATTTTTGCGCATGAAGAAGTGCTTGGTCACAAGGTCGATCTGGGCATCGGACTCCAGGGACCGGCAGACGATCGGCTCACCCGTATTCCGCTCGGATCGGAGCCGTACTGCCTGTTCGTCCGCGCAGACAGCAAACTGGCCCGAAGAAAGCGGATTACGCTTGCGGATCTGCGCAGTCACCCGCTGGTCATGTATCCCAAAGGGTATGTAGGCCGCGATCTGGTCGACGAGACCTGCCGCAAACAGGGATTCGAGTTGTCGACGGTGATGGAGACCGACTCGGCCGTCTCGCTGCTGCAGCTCGTGTCCGCCGGGATCGGCGCGACGGTGCAGCCGGCCGGACTGATCGGGCAAAACGGCGAAGGCTACCCGGAGATCGTCGCCGTTCCCCTGTCCGGAGAAGAACCGGTACGGCATCTGGAACTGACTTATTACGCGGACCGGTTCCTTACCGGCGCGCAGCGGGAGCTGATTCGCTGGTTGACCGATTTTTTCGGGCAGATGAGAACTTTTCCTTGAATTCTTCGCGGATTGGCTCAACCTTTGGCGTTTGGAAGCGTCTATGAAGTAACGCTTGGCCCAACATAAGGAGGCATTTGATGAAAAAGCGCATCGTTTTGCCGACCGTCCTGCTGCTTCTGCTTCTGTCCGCCTGCTCTACCGACAGTACGCCGGATTCGGTTACCGAAGACAACGACAAGTTCACCGCCGTCAAGCAGATCAAGGAGAGCGACTTCGAGCTTCGCTTGGTCGTCGACCGGATCGAAGAAGAAGATAATACTTTTACGCTGGAAGCCGGCATACGCTATACGGGGGATCAGCCGGAAGTCATAATCAGCCATGGCGATCCTTTATTTGCTGCTACTTTAAGCATAGACGGCGAGCAAATCGGCGGACCGATATCCATCTCTGCGGTCGGGCTTTCCACTCCATTAAAAGCAAAAGAGTGGATAACCGAAAATCTCGCAATCCAGTCTTCACGGACACAGATCAAACAATTTTATAAAAAAGACGGGAAGATTACGCTGCATGCCTACTTCGATTCTTCAGATGAAGAACTTGAGAACGCAAGCTTCCTGAGCCTAAAAGCCGAAGAAATCCCGCGATAAGATCAAGCCTTCCTCACTCCCTGTTCCGCAAACAACCAAAAAGCCGCTTCCGCAGGCATGATGCCTGTGAAAGCGGCTTTCCCCTATTCCGCTGCAGTTCCGATTCTTACTTTTTAAGCCACATAAACCTGTATCACGGCGCCAAATTCTCAGTTTGCTAATATGCTTTTCAAAAAAAAAAATATGGTACTGTTTTCATGTGATAATTTTTCCAAAAAGGGAGGTTTTACAAAAAAATATTAAAATAATGAAAAGTTTGTCATGAGTCTTTTTAAGCGATTTTCTTCTTAAAAGATGAACAGTCCGAAAGAAAATAAAATTAAAATCAATAAACACGGAGGTTACAATGATAAAATTGAAAAGAATTGTCTTATCAAAGCTTTCACTTGTTTAACTTTGTTGGCGCTCCTAATCCCTTCGGTCACTTTACAGAATTATACTTACGCAGAAGACGCTTCATCCATTTCTCAAGAAGACCTAAATCAAAAATTCAGAAAAGAGTTTGGTTTTCCGGATCAGCCTCAATCTTTTATTCAACTGACTAATGAATCTTCTATTGAAAAATATGGCGTTCTGCTGACAGAAAGCGAGGAAGCCGAAATGGATCGAAGAATTCAAGTCGAAAAAGATTTTTTGCCAGAATTCGAAAAATCTCTTCAAAATTCTGAACTTGGCGGCTCCTATGCGGGTATTTACATTCAGCAAGATCCTGAACACAAAATTATTGTGACCTATAAAGAACAAAATACAATTAAATCAAACCCTGAAGACGTTTTTCAAACAAACGAGAATGTCGAAGACGATCTGCTTGCACAGGTAAATGTTTCTACACTTAAAAGTGGAGATTTAATTCAGCCTGAAGAAATTGAATTTAAAGCCGTACAATATTCTGAAGAAGAACTCCAATCCTATGCAAGCTTGGTGATCGAGAAGATACCTTCCTTTGAAGAAGAAGGTATAAAGATCACAAAAGTGTTTAGCGATTTTGTAAATCAAAAGATTGTAGTGTCAATCCCTGAAGCGACCGAACAACAAAAAAATTATATTCAATCTTTTTTTTCGAATTTCCCCTTAAAGTTTGATGAAGATTTAGGCGGGGCTACTCTGACTGCAAGAAACACTTATACAGGATTTATAATGGGTGGTCATGAGATAAATGAAGCATCTCCTACCGGCAGTGCTTGTTCTGCTGGGGCAGTTGCTAAGTCCCCTTCTACTGGAGTTTTATATCTTATTACAGCAGGACATTGTGCGAGTCAAGGAACTAATTATTATCAAGGAGGCAAATTACTTGGTCCTATGGCTTTAACTTATATGGGATACTATGCAGATACCGGAGCTATTCGTATCAATACAAGTAACTTCAATCCGAGCAATACTGTGTATGAAACTTCGGGTCCGAATCCAGGAACTTCTGAACGCTTAAACATGGTACAAGCTTTATCCTCTAGTTATAGCGGAGAAGTAGTCAGTAAATCTGGAAGGACTACAGGAACTACTACAGGAACTTTACTTGCAAAAGATGTTTACTATACAGCACTCCAAAGAAGTTATTTTCAATCCAGCACAGTTTGTGAAGAAGGAGATAGCGGAGGTACAGTTTTTTATGGGAATGCCCTTAAAGGAATTGTAGGTGCAAGGGATGGTTTCCCAACTAATTATATGCTATATACTCATGCTGAAAGAGCAATGAACGGTTTAAGGTTGACCTTGTACACTCCCTAAAGAAAATTTTCCTTACTACTAAATTAATTTCGTTTGAAGTTACCTTGTTACTTGCCTTGTAAACAATTCCAAATTTCTCGTAAGGCTTTTCTATTCTCTCTGTTTTTTTGTGGGTATAAAATGTTTTTTTAATCTGAGGTGTACAAGTGAAAAACCGATTTTTTTTCTTACTTTTTTTTGTTTTATTACTAACTGCTTGTTCTTCTATAAATAGTGCCCCTGACTCGGTCGTTGAGGGCAAAAACGAGATCACGGCTACTAAACAAATAGCGGACAGTAACTTTGAAATACGATTAATTGTTGCACGACTCGAAGATACAAGCAACACTTTTGACTTAGAAGCGAGTATTCGATATACAGGAGAAGAGCAGGAAATTACAATCAGTCATGGAGATCCCCTTTTCACTGCCGAATTAAAAATTGATGGCAAGCAAATCGGCGGCCCTATCGGTGTTTCTACTGTAGAAGAAAGGAGTTTATTAAAATCAAATGAGTGGCAAACTCAAACTATCATTCTTCAATCATCTCAAACTCAGATCAAGCAATTTTTCAAGCAAAATGGAGAAATAATAATAAACGCCGGATTTAGTGCTGAAGGATATAACCCTGAGCATGGAGCTTTTTTAAGTCTGAAAGCAGAAGAAATTCAACCTTAAATTTTTCCTCAAAAAACCGCTTTCTTTGACATTAATGTCTTTGAAATCGGTTTTTTGACTTTTTCTTTAACCCCTTAATTATGCTGCCAACTTCTTCACCGTCTGGCCCATCTGCTTAAACTACTGTTCTTTCATACTCTTCTTTGCCACCTACTGGAGCTTTATATCTCGTTACGGCAGGACATTGTGCTAATCAATCAAGGAAGTGACGTGTATAGGAGAAGAAAAAATCTTTTATTTGTGACGGATTGTAAAATGAAGTGCAACACCTCGAACTGAATACAAAAAGGGCTCATGGCCGGATTCGTGTAGAA
>NZ_JAAZWC010000008.1:179720-203364 GCF_013185195.1 Saccharibacillus qingshengii | reverse complement strand
TTTATTCTACACGAATCCGGCCATGAGCCCTTTTTGTATTCAGTTCGAGGTGTTGCACTTCATTTTACAATCCGTCATTTAAAAAAAGTGGGACAGACAGGCAATCCAAATAGGAACCGGTTCCAAAAAAGAATAAAAAAAGACTGTAAAAAGATTGAGCGAATCAGAAAACCGTTCCGGACCGTCGAAAGGGAATAGCCCAATCTCCAAACCGGAACCGGTTCCGATTGCATTATACAAAAGGTTTATTTAAATTGTCAACGCTTTCTCGGGAGAGCATTTCGACGTCCATGACGGTGGAACGCCGAACGTCTTCGCCCGCCGTCAGTTTGAGCATGCTGCGGGCTGCCAGCCTGCCGGCCTCGTAATACGGAAAGCGCACGGTGGTCAGCTCCGGATTGATGATCGCCGTGACTTTATAACCGCCGAAGCCGGTCACGGACAGCTGCGCCGGGATCGACAGACCGCGTACATGAGCCGTCTTGACGACGCCGAGCGCGATATTGTCCGTCGCGCAGACGATCAGCGACGGCGCGCATTCATCCAGGATTCGCTCGGCCGCAAGCCGGGCGTCGCCAATCGCAAAACTGCTCTCGTAATAGAAAATGTCGCAGTCCGGACACTCCGCCGCCGCGGCCCGGAAACCTTCTTTGCGCTGCCTTCCGACCGCTTCGTCTTCTTCGGTCACGCCCAGATAGGCGATGCGGCGGTGTCCCATGTCCAGTACGTGGCGTCCCATCAGCCGCCCGGCTCCGTAATCGTCGTAGACGAGGCTGTGCAGCCGGTCGCTGCCCTGACCCACGAGCAGTACGGGAATGCCCGACGCTTCGGCCGCCCGCAGATGTTCGTCGGTCACCTGTGCCGGCATCAGGATGATTCCCGCCACTTTTTGCCGTGCCAGATCCTGCATCGCTTCGATCTCCCGCTGCCGATCCTGCCCCGCATTATAGACGAGCATCCGGCCGCCGGCCGTGCGCAGTTCCTCGTCGATGCCGGTCATCGTCTGCGCGGCCGCGAACGAATCGAGCCGGGGCACAATGGTACCGATCAGATTGGTCCGTTTGGCTTTGAGACTCTGGGCAAACGAATTGGGCACGTAGCCGGCTTCCCGGGTAATGCGCTCCAGCTTCTGCTTTGTTTTGACGCTGACGGAGCCGCCGTTCAGGTAACGGGATACCGTACTTTTGGCGACGCCCGCCATCTGCGCAATATCCGATATATTTTTGTTCATATCCGCTGATTCCCCTCGCTTTCGCTATGCCGATTTTACCACGTTCACACAATCTTTGCAGATACGGGGTGTCGAAAAGAAGCCGAAATGCCGATAGACAAACAGAAGGGTATTTGGCCGGGGGAGAAGCACAGGCCGGAAGCCCAATCGGAGAAACGGGGAGTGTTCGGATATGGAAGACCGCATGCACGGGAAAAGGGAAGCCCGAGTCTCGCACCGGATCGCAAATCGGATCGGGGACGGGGTCCGGATCGGCATCGCACTGATTGCGGGGATCGGACTGCTGGTTTATCTGGCTTTTATCGCAGGCATCTTGGTTCTTGCGGGAACGGGACTGCATGCGGTTTGGGGATTCATTTTCGGCTGACGGGGTAAAAAAGGTTGTCACCGCTTTGAAGTTTTGTTAGACTTGCGGTGTTCAACCATTCTGTAGAATTCGAGAGGTACACCCTATACGATGAAGTATAAAACGCATGTCCTCATCTAACTCGGCATACTTGCTTTTTGGCAGCTATCGGTTTTCGAACCGTTTGTTTTCTTGCGCCGAAAAAGCGGGACACGACAGGCGGACGTTCAAACGTTCGGCTGCGGCAGGAGTGAGAGAGGGAATCGTGCGTCTTCCATCGGGAGTGTGTGCCTCTTTTTGCGTACCGGTTTTTCGGAATTTTCCGATAGGCGCGCTTCACTTCCCGTGAAACACGCAGGTTTCTGCTCGATCATCGACTCTCCAAGTCCGCAGCGGCGTTTGCCGTCACGCGGACTTTTTTATTTGGAGAGGATGATGGTTTGATGCGAACCTGGATGATTGCCAAAGAATTGGAGAAAGAATGGAACGGGCAGCCGCTGTTTGAAAAGGTGAATCTGGAAGTGACGGAAGGCGAGCGCCTGGCGCTGTTCGGACGCAACGGCTGCGGTAAAACAACGCTGCTGCGCATCCTGGCCGGTATGGAGGAAGCGACGGGCGGCAGCGTGGAGCGCATGCTGCCGATCGAAGAATGGGGCATGATGAAGCAAAGCGAAGACGTTCCCGAAGAAACGACTGCGCTTGAGCGGGCCTATCTGGAACACGATCACCTGCACGCGCTCAAAATGAAGCTGGACCGTCTGGCCCGGGAGATGAGCGGTTCCGGTCAGCCGGCGGAGCAGGCGCTGGAAGCGTACGGACCGACTCTTGAAGAGTACGAAAGCCAAGGCGGGTTTCATTGGGAAAACGAAGTCGAGAAGCAGCTTCAGCGGATCGGTATGCCCAAAGAAAGCTGGAATCTGCCGTATGCGTCGCTCAGCGGCGGCCAGAAAACGCGGGTGCGCCTGGCCGCGCTGCTGGCGAAGTCGCCCAAGCTGCTGATCCTGGACGAGCCGACCAACCATCTGGACGAAGAGAGTCTGCACTGGCTCGAAGAACAGCTTCGCCATTACGCGGGCACGCTGCTGTTCGTCTCGCACGATCGGCAGTTCATCGACGAGGTGGCCACTTCCGTCTGCGAGCTGAACCCGGACGGGATCGTGAAATACCGCGGCGGGTATACGGATTATCAAGGCTACAAAGAACGTGAACTCCGCGAACACGAAGCGCTGCACAAGAAGCAGGAACAGCAGCGCAAAGCGCTCGAGGAATCGATCCGTAATTATCAGCAGTGGTTTCTGCAGGCGCATAATTCCGCGGCGCATCAAAGCGAGGTCAAGATCACGCAGAGCTATTACAAAGCCAAAGCCAAAAAGAATATTTCCCGCTACCATGCCAAGCAGAAGCAGTTGGAGCGGCTGGACGCGGAAAGCGTCGGCAGTGTACGCCATGCGCCCAAGCTGAATATGACGCTGGAAGACGAAGGGTTCGAAGCGCGTACGCTGCTGCGGTTCGAGCATGTCGATTTTGCCTATGCCGACCGGACCGTGCTGCACCATGTCCATTTTCAATTGGATCGGGGCGACCGTTTGGCGGTGCGCGGGCCGAACGGAAGCGGGAAGACCACCCTGCTGCGTCTGGCGACGGCGAAGCTTGCACCGACAAGCGGCGAAGTGCGGCTGCATCCCGGCGTGAAGATCGGCTATTTTTCGCAGGAGCTGGAAGGACTTCCGGTCGATCAGAGTCTGCTGGACAGCCTGCTGGAACTGCCGAACATGACGCAGACGCAGGCGCGAACGATACTCGGATGCTTCTTGTTCCCGCGCGAAGATGTGTTCAAGCGGATCGGCGATCTGAGCATGGGCGAAAAATGCCGGGCGGCGTTCATTCGGCTGTATTTCGGCGGAGCGAATCTGCTGGTGCTCGACGAGCCGAACAATTACCTCGATATCGATACGCGGGAAGTGATGGAAGCGGCGCTGATGCGCTATCCGGGCGCGCTGCTGCTCGTTTCCCACGACCGGATGCTGGTGCGCAAAGCGGCCAACCGGATTGCGGAGATTGAGCCTGAAGGCGGAGTTGCTTTGTTTGAAGGCAGTCTGGAGGAGCAGGAAGAAAACCTCCGATTGCAGGAACGCAGTCCCGGCGGACGCGAAGAGAACGAGCGCAGGCTGATGTTGGAGCTGAAGCTCGCGGAGCTGCTGCGGGGCGAAGCGGCCAGCCGGGCGAACGAAACGGAGTACCGGAAAGAAAACGGCGAACTGCCGGACCTGTTCTCGGCCGAGGTCATGAGCGAGATCCGCGAAGTGAAGAAGGAGCTGGCGGAACTTGCGGAAAAGCCTTAGCCCTAAAAGGGCACAGGAATAGGACGAGGAAATTCAGATTGACGCATGCTGCGGCTTTTTAGTAGAATATATGTGTATAACAACCAACATTTAATTCAAACATATTTTTGCCGCGATGATAGAGAAGAGTAAGCGCCGACACCGTACAGGGAAAAAATGCCGTAGATTGAGAGCATTTTTACGACAACGCCGACGCCGAAGTTCGCTCTGGAGCCGCTGTCTGAACCGGGACGACTAACGCCCCGCATTAGGACAGCCGGGTTGACGACCCGTTATCTTCGTCTCTGAGAGAAGTCCGGCCGCTGCGGCCGCGAGTTTCCCGATGCCGGCATTCGGCGGGAAGGCTTCTGAATTAGGGTGGTAACGCGATCTTTTCGTCCCTTGGGGCGGGAAGATCTTTTTGTTTTTCGGGTCTTTTTAAGGCGAAAATGACGAGTATTCATTACTTCCCTTGGCGGGAAAGGAGTCTGCGGACGATGAGAGAACGTTTGGAACAGTTGAAAGCCGAAGCGCTCGAGCATTTGAGAAGCGTGGCGGACGCAAAACAGCTCGACGAGCTGCGCGTCAAATATCAGGGTAAAAAAGGGAAATTGACCGAGATTCTGCGCGGCATGGGCGGACTGTCCGCCGAAGAACGTCCGGTGATCGGACAGCTGGCGAACGAAGTACGCGACGCGATCGACGCGGCCGTAAGTGCGCACAGCGAGCGGTTCGAACGCGAAGAAACGGAGCGCCGCCTGGCGTCCGAGACGATCGACGTCACGCTGCCGGGACGCAAGCTGCCGCGCGGCGCGGCACATCCGCTGAACCGGATCATCGAAGAGATCGAACAGATCTTCATCGGCATGGGCTACCAGGTGTCCGAGGGTCCGGAAGTCGAGACCGACTACCATAACTTCGAAGCGCTCAACCTGCCGAAAGACCATCCGGCGCGCGATATGCAGGATTCCTTCTATATAACGGAAGATCTGCTGATGCGTACGCATACGTCCCCGGTTCAGGTGCGCACGATGCAGAAGATGAACGGCGAAGTGCCGGTCAAGATCATCTGCCCGGGCAAAGTGTACCGCCGCGACGACGACGACGCGACCCATTCGTTCCAGTTCCACCAGATCGAAGGGCTCGTGATCGGCAAAAACATCCGGATGAGCGACCTGAAAGGGACCCTGCTGCAGCTGATGCAGGAGCTGTTCGGCAGCGACACGCAGATCCGTATGCGTCCGAGCTTCTTCCCGTTCACCGAACCGAGTGCGGAAGTGGACGTGAGCTACCGCAAAAAAGGCGCGGAAAACACGGGCTGGCTCGAAGTGCTCGGCTGCGGCATGGTGCATCCGCGCGTGCTGGAGATGAGCGGTTATGATCCGGAGGAATACAGCGGTTTTGCGTTCGGCATGGGCGCCGAGCGTCTCGCGATGCTCAAATACGGCATCGACGATATCCGTCATTTCTACAATAACGACGAACGGTTCCTGAACCAGTTCGCCCGTCAATAGAAGCGTAAACGCAGGAATATAACACAAGAGAAGGAAGTGAGCGGGCAGTGAAAGTATCGACGCAGTGGTTGTCCGAATACGTAAGTATCGAAGGCGTTACGCCTGAAGAGTTGGCAGAGAAAATTACACGGTCCGGCATCGAGATCGACGAGATCGAGCAGCGCAATCAAGGGGTGCAGGGCGTAGTCGTAGGCTATGTCAAGCACAAGGAAAAACATCCTGACGCCGACAAGCTGAACGTCTGCACCGTCGACGCCGGAACGGGCGAAGATCTGCAGATCGTCTGCGGCGCCAAAAATATCGATGCGGGCCAAAAAGTTCCGGTCGCGGTTGTAGGCGCGGTTCTGCCGGGCAACTTCAAGATCAAAAACGCCAAGCTGCGCGGCGTCGCTTCGCAGGGCATGATCTGCTCGGCCAGCGAGCTTGGCATGAACGACAAGCTGCTGCCAAAAGACCAGCAGGAAGGCATCCTCGTGCTGCCGGAAGGCACCGAGATCGGTCTGCCGATCACCCAGGTGCTCGGCCTGGACGACGCGGTGCTGGAATTCGATCTGACGCCGAACCGTTCCGACTGCCTCAGCATGATCGGCGCGGCTTACGAGACGGCTGCTATTTTGGGCCGCGAAGTAAAGCTTCCCGCGATCGATCTGATCGAAACGGGCGGACCGGCAGCGGACCAAGTGAGCGTTACGGTCGAAAACGGCGAATTGAGTCCGCATTACGCGATCCGCTACATTTCCGGCGTTCAGATCGGTCCTTCGCCGCAGTGGATGCAGAATCGCCTGATGGCCGCGGGGATCCGTCCGACGAACAACGTCGTCGATATCACGAACTATGTCATGCTCGAATGCGGACAGCCGCTGCACGCGTTCGACGCGGACAAGCTTGGCCGGGAGATCGGAGTGCGTTCCGCGTGCGACGGCGAAACGCTGACGACGCTCGACGGGCAGGAACGCAAGCTCGATCCGTCGATGCTGCTCATTACCGGCGGAGACCGTCCGGCGGCGCTTGCGGGCGTGATGGGCGGACTTGAGACCGAAGTGACGGGTTCGACGGTTAATATCGCGCTGGAATCGGCGCGCTTCGCCGGTTCTTCCGTGCGCAAAACGTCGAGAAAACTCGGCCTGCGTTCGGAAGCGAGCCTGAGATTCGAAAAAGAAGTCGATCCGTCGGCCGTGATCGCGGCCTTGGACCGGGCGGCACTGCTGCTGTCGCGCCATGCGGGCGGAGCTGTGCTGCACGGCATCGTGGAGAGCAAAAGCGGAGCGGTGACGGAGCAAAAGCTGTCGCTGTCGCTGCCGAAGCTGAACGCGTACCTCGGCACGGATATTTCGATGCTGGAAGTGAAAGCGATCTTCGCGCGCCTGAACTTCAAATGCGCCGACAGCGCGCAGGGCGTGCTGGACGTGCAGGTACCGACGCGCCGCGGCGATATTACGCGCGACGTGGATCTGATCGAAGAAGTTGCCCGGATTCATGGCTACGATAATATTCCGTCGACCGTCATCGAAGGCCCGACGACGCCGGGAGCGTATACGAAGTCGCAGGCGGTTCGCCGTGCGGTTCGCCGCACGCTGACCCACGGCGGCTTCAATGAAGCGGTGACGTATTCGTTCACCCGCCCCGAGAACACGCAGCGCTTCACGGCCTTCTCGGCCGACAGCTATGCGGTACCGCTGGCTATGCCGATGAGCGAAGACCGCAGCGTGCTGCGCACGACGCTGGTTCCGCTGCTGCTGGAAGCGGCGCAGTACAACCGCAACCGCAAGAACGCCGACCTGTCGATGTTCGAAGTCGGTACCGTCTTCCACGGCAGCGAGCAGAAAGTGACGAAGCAGCCGACCGAACGCACGATGCTGGCCCTGCTCATGGCCGGCAGCCGTACGGATGAGACCGTAGGCGCCGCATCGCGCAAAGTCGATTTCTTCGATCTCAAAGGCGCCGTGGAGAGTGTGCTCGAAGAGCTGGGTCTGCATGCGGAATTCCGCGCCGATTCGCCGGACGGGTTCCATCCGGGACGTTCTGCTTCGCTGTATCTGGCAGGCGCTCCGGACAAACGTATCGGCGTACTGGGTCAGCTGCATCCGCAGCTTCAGCTCGATTACGATCTGGACGATACCTATGCGGCCGAGATCTGCTTGAACGATTTATATGCGCCGGCCGCGCCGGAGATCGAATACCGCGATCTGCCGCGTTATCCGTCCGCACAGCGGGATATCGCCGTTGTCGTCGACCTCGCCGTTGAAGCCGGTTCGCTGATCGCGGCGGTCCGCGAGTCGGCGGGCGAACTGCTGCAGGATGTACGCGTATTCGACGTCTATACGGGAGACCGCGTCGCATCGGACAAGAAAAGCGTAGCGCTGGCGCTGACTTATCAGCATGGCGAACGTACACTGACGGATGAGGAAGTGGCGGCTGCCCAGCAGAACGTCATTGCCCGTCTGGAACAAAGTTTTGCTGCCGAATTGAGAAAGTAAGCACTCTCGGCAGGAGAAGAGCAAAACCGCATCGAATTCTTTAGGAATCCGGTCCGCCGCGCGGACCCCTGTCCTGAAGAAGGGTGCGGTTTTTGCCCGTCGGCTGTGTGTTTTGTAGGTATTGGAAGCGCTCGGAGCAACTTTCAGGCGAAAATGGCGTCAAAACCCGATAGGTGGTGTTAGGCGATCCTTCGAAACCGACAACCGAATGCCGCAATCCAAGCGGATCCTGCCCAAGAGCGTCGGGCGATCCCCTGAAGTGTTTATTTAGAACAAACGGCGACTGAACGCCAGTGTGCCGCCTCCAGGCGGCAGGCGATAGATGATGGATATAATAGAGAGGAGCGGGCGAATATGGCTGAACGAAAAACAGTCAGCGTGGAGATTTACGGAACGTCCTATAAAATTTTCGGAAGCAGCCAAGATTATGTGAAACGGGTCGCCCGACTGGTCGATGAACGGATGACCACGATTGCAAACGGCCATCCGAGGCTGGATACGGTGCGTATTGCCGTTCTTGCCGCGGTCAATATGGCCGAGACGAATATCGCGAACCAGGATTTGCAGGAAAAACTGGACGAGTCGCTGTCGCGCACCGGTCAGCTGGAAACCGAAACGGCGGAGCTGCGCGAACGGACGGCGGAGCAGGTTTCGATCGCGGACTCGCTGCGCGCCGAAAATGCCAAGCTGGCCGAAGCGGACAAGGAGCTGACGCTGCGCCGCGAGGAACTGCGCAAAGCGAATGCCGAACTGGAACGGCTGAACGGTCTGAAGCGGCAGCTTGAAGGGAAATTGGCCGAAGCGGAGAAGAGCGGGAACGTTTCGCGCGAAGCGCTGCAAAAAGCGGGCAAAGAACTTACGGCGGAACGTACAGCCAAAGAAGGTCTTGCGGGCGAACTGCAAACGGTCCGTCTGGAACTTCGCCAAGGCGAAGAAGCGCTGGCCGATAGCCGCGAACGGGCAGGACGTTTCGAGCAGGAAGGCGAAGAACTCCGGGTCCGTCTGGCGGAGAGCGAGTCGAAGCGGGAAGAGCTTGAATTGGAGCTGGGTCTGCTGCGCGAAGAAGAAAGCCGCCTGAACGGACTGCGGAGCGAACTCGAAACCAAGGTCGCGGAATTGGAAGCGTCCGGCGAACGTGCGGCTGCCCAGAGCCTCGAGCTCAAGCGGCAGCTGTCCGCACTGCAGGCGGAAGAAGCCAAGCTGCGGCAGGAACTTGAAGCGGCGGTCCGGCAGACTTCGGAGCTTGAAGCGGGGATGCGGTCGCTGGAGGAGATCCGAGCGGGATTGGAAGCGCGGGTCGGCGAACTGGAAGAAGGCGAGACGATCTGGAGCGAGGAACATACGCGTCTGGAATCGGAACTTGGCGAGACCCGTCTGCGCGAGAACGAGCTTTCCGAGCGTTACGAGGAGGCCCGTGCGCATCTGGAAGAACTTCGCACCCGCGAAGCGGCGGAGCAGGAGCTCCGCGGCAAGCTGGAAATCGAACTTGCGGACGTCCGCGAAACGGAGCTCGGCCTGCGCGAAGAGCAGGAGCGTCTGCGCCTTGCGCTGGAGGAGCAGCGGAAAGAACGCGAAGAACTGGAACGCCGGACCTCCGAGCTGACCGAAGCCGAAGCGGCCCGCGCAGCGGAGAATACCGAACTTACGGCAGAACTCGCGTCGTGGACGCAGCGTGAAAACGAATGGAACACCGAGAAAGAAACGTTCGAATCGATGCTTGAAGAAGCGGAACATGCCCGAGGCGAACTGAAACGCGCACTGGAAGAACGCCAGGCGGAAGCGCTCCGACTCGGAGAAGAACGGGACCAATTGGAAACCGGGAAGACTCGTTTGGAGCAGCAGTTGGCCGCTTTGTCGGCCGACCAAACCCGTCTGGAACAAGAATTGTCGGATCTTGGCGAGAGCAAACATCGCCTTGAACAGGAGCGGGAAGAAGCGAATGCGGAGAAAGTCCGTCTGCTGGGCGAACTGGAAACCGCGTCTTCCGACCGGACACGCCTGGAAGACGAACTTCAGGCTGCAGGCGAAACGGCGCGGAATCTGAAAAGCGAAACGGAAGCGCTGAACGCGGAGAAACGGCGCCTGGAAGCGCTGCTCGATACGCTGACCAACGAGAAAAACGTGCTGGAAGAAGAATGGATAGCACTGGGCGAAGAGCGGGACCGTATAGACGGCGAACGTTCTGCCGCAGTCGGCGAGCGCGATCGGTTTGCTGCCGAATTGGCTTCGTTGACCGGCGAGAAATCGGGGCTTGAGCAGGAATTGTCCGGATTGAAAAAGCGTCTGGATGAACTGGACGAAGAGCGCGCGGCGCTGGCAGGCCGCTTGGACGATTACCGGATTGCCGAAGAGAACTGGGAACTTCGCCGCCTCGAACTGGAAGAAGCGGCGGAAACCCGCGAGCGTCTGATCGCCGAACGCCAGGTGCAGTCCGCCGAACTGGAAGCCAAAGCGGCGGAACTCGAAGAGCGGCGTTCCCAACTGGAGCAGCGTGTACGCGAGCTGAACGAGAGTGAAGAGTATCTCACGGGCGAAGCGGTGCGTCTCGAAGAGGAAGTCACCGAGCTGGTGGCACGCGAGCGCGCCCTGCACGGCGATCTGCGCGAGCGTGATACGGCGGCGGAAGCGCTGCGTGCGCGTCTCGCGGAACTTGAAAGCGAGCGCGCGGCGCTGCAGCAGCAGCTGCAGGCCGAGCGCGAAGCGGCCGCGGAACTGGGCGCGGCCCAAGCCGAACTGGAAGCCGGACTGCAGTCGGCGCAGACGGAGCGCGAAGAGCTTCGGGCGGACAAGGACGCCCTGGCCGCCGATCTGTCGGCCGCGCGCGAAGAAAGCGCGCGGCATGCGGAAGCGGAAGCTTCGCTTGCGCTTCGCCTGGAGGCGCTCCAGCAAAGCGCCGAAGCTCTGGCGGACGAGAAGCGGACGCTTGCCGCCGAATGGGAAGCGGCCCGGCTTACGGCCGAGGAGCTTGCCGAGAGCGGCGCGCGCCTGGAAAGCGAGCTGCGCCATGCAGGCAGCCGCATCGAAGAGCTGCAGGGTGAGCGCGAAGCGCTCGAAGCGCGGCTTGCGGCCCGAAGCGGCGAACTGGAAGAGACGAGAGCGCGCCTGGAACAGCGCGTAAGCGAGCTGGGAGCAAGCGAAGAAGCGCTGACGGGCGAAGTGATCCTTCTGGAAGAAGCCAAAAGCGGCCTCGCCGCCCGTCTGGCCGAGACGGAAGCTTCGCTCGGGACGCTCGAAGACGCTCATCGGGAATCGGTTCGTGCGCTTGACGATCTGCGTGGGCAGGCGAGCACGCTCGAAAGTGAACGCGATACGCTTGCCGGACGTCTGGGCGAAGCCGAAGAGCGGGAACGCGAACTGCAGGGCGTGCGCGAAAGCGTAGAGGCGGAGCTTGACCGCCTGCGCGGCGAGCATCAATCCGCCGTGCAGACCAACGGCGACCTGTCGGCCGAACGGGAAGAACTGCACGCAAAATTGACCGAAGCGCAATCCCGTCTTACCGACCTGTCTCGCGAGCTGGAATCCTATACGGCCCGCGAAGCCGAATGGAACGGCGAACGCGAACGCCAGGAGCGCCTGACCGGCGACCTGGAAGAACAAGTACGCCGTCTGCGCGAACAAAAAGAAGAACTGGAACGCGGACTCGAAGCGCTGACGTCCGGCGAAGAAGAGCGTGCCCGGGAATATGCGCGCCTGGAGAATGAACTTGCCGCATCCCGGGAACGCGAACAGGCGGCCGAGAGCCGGGAGCGGGATTTGGTTGCGCAGCTTCAAGAGTCTTCCCGCGCCGCGCAGCGTCTTGACGAACAAGCCGGCAGCCTTGCCGCCCGAATCGGCAGCCTGGAAGCCGAACTGGAAGAAGCGCGCAGTGCGCTCGGCGAAGCCACCGAAGCACTGGACGAAGCGAAGCGGGAAGCCGAGCGCCTCGCCGAAACCGAAACGCAGTGGAACGAGGAGCGCGAGCGGCTGTTTTCCCGGGTGGCGGAATTTGGCGGCCGCGAAGCTTCATGGCGTCTGGAGACCAGCCGTCAGCGCCGCGAACTCGAAGAAGCCGGCGAGCGCGAACGCCTGCTGACCAAGCAGAAGAACTCCGCAGAACGCAAAGGCGAAGAAGCGGCGGCCCGGGCGGCGCAGGCGGCCGAAGCGTACGAACAGCTTCAATCCGAGCTGCGAACGGCCCAGGAGTCGGCACGCGAACTTGAACGGCGCAGCGCGAAGTGGAATGCGGAACTGGAACAGCTCCGGGATCTGCGGCAGGCCTGGTCGGAAGAGAAAGCGGAACTCGAGCGCCGGTTGGAAGCTGCGGCGAACGAGGCAACAAGCGAGGAAGAGCCGGGCAATCTTCAGCGCGAGCTCACCCAGGTCACGGAGCAGTACGAGATGCTGTCCCATCAGCTTCGGATTCTTCATATCGAACGCGAGCTGGAGAAAGATAAACGCGAAGAGACCGATCGCGAATACGCGCGTCTTCAAGAGGAGTACGGGGCGCTGCAAAAAGAGTACAACGAATGGATGGAAATGCTGGAGCAGGAGCAGCGGTAGGGCATGGGAAACGTGGATCGCCTGAATAGACAGATCCTGACTGCGTATTGGATTGTGGCCGCAATGGTGATTGCGGTCGACTTGACCTACTTTTTCTCGGGAGCCAATGTGGGACAAGGACACTCCCCTTCTTCCCTGCTTACCCGGATCCTGTTGATCCTGGGTATTGCCGGGCTCGGAGAACTTCTGTACGCGTCTTTCCGGCGCTACGGGAGACAGATCGTAGTCGGGATCAGTCTGACAATGGCCTATATCAACTACTTGAACCTGAGCGTCTATACGGAAAGTTCACCCGGTGTTCTGCTGATTTTCCCGATGTTCGTGCCTTTGATTTATTTCGACCGCAGACTGCTTGATGGGTTTGGCGTGTTGAACATCGTGTTGTATATCGTTTTTTACTTTTTGGTGGAACGGCCTTTTTACGAACGGGGAATCGAAGATTTCGCGCTGCGTGTCTTGATGCTGGCCGCTTCGCTGATGCTGGGCCGTCTGGTGCTGATCCGCGCACTGGAGATCGGCCGCCAGGTCGAGCTGCTGACCCAGACCCAGCAGGACCTGATCGTCGACAAAGCGGTCTCGCAGCGTCTGCTCAAGACCGATGCGCTGACGCAGCTGTACAATCACGGAACCTTTTACGAATACCTCGAAGACCTGGTCGACCAGAGCATGCGCAACGGGCTTGAAGTTCAGGTGGCGGTGTTGGACATCGACAATTTTAAAAAAATCAACGATACCTACGGCCATCTGATCGGAGATCTGGTACTTAAGGAAGTTTCGATCCGAATCGGAATGATCGTGGCGCCGAACGATTTTGCAGCCCGCTACGGCGGCGAAGAGTTTGCCGTTATTTTTACCGAGAAAACGATCGGCGAGTCGGCCGAATATGCCGAGCGCATACGCGAAGCGGTGCAGAGCGCCAACTATTCCTATATGGGCAACCATCCCGTTACGGTCAGTGTCGGCATCAGCGCCTACGAGCCCGGCGATACGGCGGAGACCCTGTTCGGCAAAGCCGACGGGGCTCTGTACCGGGCGAAGCGCTCGGGCAAGAACCGGGTCGAATTGTACGACGCGGACCGGGATACGGTATCGGTACGCGATTAACGTGTACGACCGTTGTTTCGCGGAGCCGCGGCCGAAAAGCCTTTTCGATTCTCCGACCGGAGGCGAAAAGGCTTTTCGTTTATTCCCGGTCAGCGGAGGCGGCCGGCAGCCGCGAACGCCCGATGTCCGGCATCCATGGTGTCCGCGCCCCGAATCCGGTATAATTAAGGGACGGAGAACCACTGCGTTCTCCAGAACCGATAAGGAGTTGTCACGTTCTTGAACGATAAAATATTCGAAATTTTACAATATGCGAGCATCTCGAATGCCTTGGCGGACCAGGCGCAGACTTCGCTCGGCAAGGAAGCGGCGCGGGCGCTCAAGCCCGATACCGATCTTTCGTCCGTGCAGAAGCTGCTGCAGGCCACGCACGAAGCTTTTCACGTCGATCGTCTGAAAGGATCTCCGCCGTTCGGCGGGATCGTCGATATTCGTGCGTCGGTGCAGCGCGCACGGATCGGCGGCATGCTGAATCCGCACGAACTGCAGGGGATTGCAACGACGCTGTACGGTTCGCGCCGTCTGCGCCGTTTTATCCAGACGCTGCACGACGAACATCCGGTCGAGCTGCTGGACGGCCTGGTCGAGCTGATCTCGGATCAGAAAGCCCTGGAGCAGCTGATCAATTCCTGTATCGGCGATTCGGCCGAAGTAATGGATTCCGCCAGTCCGACCCTGGCGGCCGTTCGGCGCGAGCTGCGCGGAGGCGAATCCCGTATTCGCGAGAAGCTGGAGTCGATGATCCGTTCGTCGAGCGTCTCCAAGATGCTTCAGGATCAGCTGATTACGATTCGCGGAGACCGCTTCGTGATTCCCGTGAAGTCGGAATACCGTTCGCACTTCGGCGGCATCGTGCATGATCAATCCAGTTCGGGCGCCACGATGTTTATCGAGCCGGAAGCGATCGTGGCAATGAACAACAAGCTGCGGGAGACCAAACTGCGCGAGACGCGCGAGGTCGAGATCATTCTGCAAAAGCTGACTGCCGCCGTCGGCGAACAAGCCGAACTGCTCGCGTACGATGTGGATGTACTGGCGCAGCTCGATTTTATTTTTGCCAAAGGACGCCTTGCCCACAAGATGAAAGCGACCGAGCCGACCGTCAACGACCGCGGGTATCTGCGGATCCGCAAAGGACGCCACCCGCTGATCGATCCCAAACAAGTCGTGCCGCTCGATGTCGAACTTGGCGGCGAGTTTTCCAGCATCATCGTAACCGGTCCGAATACGGGCGGCAAGACGGTGACGCTCAAAACGATCGGCCTGCTCAGTCTGATGGCGATGTCGGGATTGTTCGTTCCGGCCGACGAAGGCTGCGAGCTGTGCGTATTCGATGCGATCTATGCCGATATCGGCGACGAACAGAGCATCGAGCAGAGCCTCAGTACCTTCTCCAGCCATATGACGAACATTATCCGGATTCTGAAAGACATGACGCCGAAAAGCCTTATTCTGCTGGATGAAGTCGGAGCGGGAACCGACCCGGCGGAAGGTTCGGCGCTGGCGATCGCGATCCTGGAATATATCCATCAATTCAACTGCCGCATGGTGGCGACGACCCACTACAGCGAATTGAAAGCCTACGCGTATGAACGTGACGGCGTGATTAACGCCAGCATGGAGTTCGACGTGGCGACGTTGAGCCCAACCTATCGGCTGCTCGTCGGCGTTCCGGGACGAAGCAACGCTTTTGCGATTGCGGAGCGTCTCGGTCTGCCGGGCAAGATCCTCAGCTTCGCCCGCGGCGAAGTCAAGGAGGAAGATCTGCGCGTCGAGAACATGATCAGCGCGCTGGAAGAGAACCGGATCGGAGCGGAAGCGGAGCGCGGGGAAGCCGAGCGTCTGCGCCGCGAAATGGAAGAACTCCGGACGAAGCAGGAACGCGAACTCGAAAAGCAGGAAGCGCAGCGCGAAGCCAGACTCGAGAAAGCCGAGAACGAAGCCCGCGACATTATCGCCAAAGCGCGCAAAGAAGCCGACGAAGTCGTGTCCGAACTGCGCCGTCTGGCAATGGAAGAAGGCGCGTCGGTCAAAGAACACAAGCTGATCGCGGCCCGGCGCCAGCTCGATCAGGCGGAACCGGAAGTCCGGGTCAAAAAAGCCAAGAAATCCGCCGGCGCCAAATCTTCCCAGAAGATCGAGCCTGGCGACGAAGTGATCGTGGTCAATCTGGGCCAGCGCGGCCATGTTATCGAGATGGACGGCAAAGAAGCCCTGGTACAGATGGGCATCATGAAAATGAAAGTGGCGCTGGGGTCGCTCGAACGTGTGCAAAGCGCCCCGGTTACAGCGCCCAAACAAAAGCCGGTCACTTCGGTCAAACGGACCAAAGACGACAGTACCCGTTCGGAGCTCGATCTGCGCGGAACCAATCTGGAAGAAGCATTGATGGAGACGGACCGGTTTATCGATGAGGCATTTCTGTCGAACCTGGGTCAGGTGTATCTGATCCATGGCAAAGGAACAGGGATTCTGCGCACCGGCATTCAAGAGCATCTTCGCCGGCACAAGCTGGTCAAATCTTACCGGCTGGGCAATTACGGCGAAGGCGGCAACGGCGTGACCGTAGCCGAACTCAAGTAACGGAAGGAGCGGGGCCAGAACAAGATGAATACGGTAATCGATCCTATATTGGCGACCCCGATCGGGGCAGCCGTCGCTTATTTTTCGGTAGCCGTCCTCGAACTGGTTGTGTTTCTGGCCATTTTCGAAGCGGTCACCCGCTACAAATGCTGGGATGAGATTCGCAAAGGCAACCTGGCGGTGGCTATGGCGACCGGCGGTAAGATTTTCGGGATCTGCAATATTTTGCGATTCTGCATCGAGTCCGGTTCGACCATTTACGAAAGTATGCTGTGGTCGCTGATCGGTTTTGTACTGCTGATGGTAGCCTACTTTCTGTTCGAGTTCATCACGCCTTTTTTCAAGGTCGACGAAGAGATTGGACGCGATAACCGGGCGGTAGGCCTGATCTCGATGATTCTGTCGGTATCGCTGTCTTACGTCATCGGCGTTTCGGTTCTTTAAAGTTCCGGAGCCGGCAAGCTTCTTCCGCAAATAGCACTTTCTCGACAGCCTGCCCGCTTCCTTCGGAAGCGGGCTTTTTGGACATGGAACAAAGGGAGAAGCCGCACGGAGCGCATTTTCGGGCGGGGGCGGTATGCTCGGATTGGCGCGAAGCGGTGGCAGAACGGTTTTTTTTGGGGTAAGATGAGGTACAATAAGCGAGACCAAGTTAACCGAACGAGTCATCTATCAAGCAAAATCGATCTGGAGGCATGCGTAGTGAAAGAAACGAACAAGCTCAAACTGGATATTCTCGAACTGTTGGAAGAAGATGCGCGGCGCACCCACGGGCTGCTGTCGACGATGCTGAACGTGCCCGAAGAAGAAGTGCGCGAAGCGGTGGCCGAGCTCGAGCAGGATCGCGTGATCGTGAAATACGCAACGGTCGTCAACGAAAGCAAAGTCAACGACGAGAAAGTAACGGCGCTGATCGAAGTGCAGATTACGCCCGAACGCGGACGCGGCTTTGAAGGGATTGCCGAGCGGATCTATCTGTACCCGCAGGTCAAAGCCGTATTTCTGATGTCCGGCGCCTACGATCTGCTTGTCGAAGTGGAAGGCGTCAACCTCAAAGACGTGGCGAGCTTCGTTTCCGACAAGCTGTCGCCGATCGAATCCATTCTGTCGACCAAAACGCACTTTATCCTCAAAAAATACAAGCAGAACGGTATCATTTTCGAAGAACACGAAGAAGACCGCCGTCTGATGATCTCGCCGTAAAGGATGCGAAACGATGATAACTAAAAGCGAAATGAACGAAAACGGCGCTGTTCAGCCTTCCGATTCCGAACACGGTTCGATGGAGCGTTATCTCTCGCCCCTGGTCCGCGATATCAAGCCTTCGGGCATCCGCAAATTTTTCGATCTTGTCAGCGCCAGCAAAGACATCATCACGCTTGGCGTAGGCGAACCCGATTTCGTGACGCCGTGGCATGTGCGTGAAGCCTGCGTGTATTCGCTGGAGCGCGGCTATACGCGCTACACATCGAATGCGGGGATGCCCGAGCTGCGCGAAGCAATCGCGTCTTACTTGAGCAGCTCGTTCGGCACGTCGTACGATCCGGGCAAAGAAGTGCTTGTCACGGTCGGCGGCAGCGAAGCGATCGACCTGGCGCTGCGGGCGCTGATTCGTCCGGGTGACGAAGTGCTTGTGCCGGAGCCCTGCTACATCTCCTATTCGCCGATCACTTCGATCGGGGGCGGCATCCCGGTGGGCATCGAGACTTTTGCCAAAGACGGTTTCAAATTGACGGCCGAAGCGCTCGAAGCAAGCATTACGCCGAAATCGAAAGTCCTGATTCTCTGCTATCCGAGCAATCCGACCGGAGCGGCGATGACGGCCGAAGACTGGCTGCCGATCGCGAAGGTGGTCGAGAAGCACGACCTGATCGTGATCTCCGACGAAATCTATGCCGAACTCAGCTACGGTCCGGTGAAGCACTCAAGCTTTGCGGCGGCTCCGGGCATGAAAGACCGCACGATTCTCGTCAGCGGATTCTCCAAAGCTTTTGCCATGACGGGATGGCGAATGGGTTATGCCTGCGGTCACCCCGAGCTGATCTCCGCGATGCTGAAGATTCACCAGTATACGGTGATGTGCGCGCCGGTCATGGGACAGGTCGCCGCGCTCGAAGCGCTCACGAACGGGCTTGGCGAAAAAGACAAGATGGTGGAATCGTACAACCGCCGCCGCCGACTCGTCGTGCAGGGGCTGCGCGATGCCGGTTTGGAATGCCATGAACCGGAAGGAGCGTTCTATGCGTTCCCGAGTATCCAATCCACCGGGTTGACGTCGGAAACGTTCGCTCAGCGTCTGCTGGTCGAAGAGAAAGTGGCCGCGGTTCCGGGCGATGTGTTTGGTCTCGGAGGCGAAGGCTTCCTGCGCTGCTCTTACGCGACGTCCGTAGCCCAACTGAACGAAGCGCTTGATCGGATCGGCCAATTCGTATACAAAGTCAAACGCGAAGGCGCATAAAAGCTGGGGGCCGAACGGCTGTCCAAACGAAAAATGACTCCTTTTTGAAAAAGTTGATTTTATTGGAGAGCTTCTATATAATGGGGTTTCGAACCAGCTGATTTTTTCAAGGGGGAATGTTTTTTGTCTGCCGCTTCGTTCCAAAAGCCGAGGCATATACGACGTTCGCTGGAGCCGTATATGCAGCGTGGGGTTCAAGCTCCCGGTGCCATGGCAGAGCGCGAACTGTTCCTGCAAGAAGAGATTCGTATGCTGCGCGCCCAGATGGAAGAAACGTTCGGACGGGAACAGTCGTTTACCGCTGCGACCGTCGTGGAAATCAGCAGCCGGCTCGACCTGAAAATCAATGAATATATGCAGTTGGTACGCTGACCCGCTTCAATGAACGCAGTCGGCGTCCGTTTCCACTTCTGCATTTGATCCCGAAATCGATTTGTTTACCGCCCAAAAGGAAGAGCCTGCTCCGCAGAGGTTCTTCCTTTTTTGTGTGGGCCCGATCGGGCGGCGGCGGAAATGCTTGCGGCAGGGGAGTATGATATATTGGTTAAGAACGACTTTGAATACGGGATCCATGCCCGGGGAAATGTCCAAGGAGGAGTAAGAGTGAATCGGAAAAAAATAGGGGTCTGGCTGGTGCTGATCGCAGCGATCATGCTGGTGGCCGGATGCGGCAAAGACGACGGCGTCACGATTTTCATGTCGGACAAAGGTTCTTCCAGTCGGGAAGGCATCGATGTGATCCAGGAAAAACTGAATACCGAAGTGCCGGATCTGAAAGCGGAATTCAACTATTCGCCGCTGTTCGATCTGCAAAAAGTACTGGTCGAATATGCCGCGGGCGGGAATTCGATCGTGATTCTGCCGACGGATAACATTGAAATTTACGGCAAGGACGGTGCCCATGTCGTGCTCGACGAGTATTTCGACAAAGCCGATTATCCGGATGGCGTGTTTGAAAGCGGCGTATTGAAAGACGGGGAAAGCGACGCGGTGCTTGAAAAGCATCTGTTCGGCATTCCGGTCAAAGACATGAAGATGTTCCAGGATGCCGGGTATACGCCCGAAGATATGCTGGCTTGTGTGCTGGTCAATGCTCCGGACAAAGAAGCGGCAATCAAGGTGCTGCAGAAGTTGACGGAAGGCTGAGGAGGAAATCATCATGCGCATTTATACAAAAACGGGAGACGGCGGACAAACGTCGGTGATCGGAGGACGGGTGCGCAAAGACGATGCCCGGGTAGAAGCTTACGGCACAATCGACGAATTGAACAGCTTTGTCGGTCATGCGGCGGCGCTGCTTCAAGACGATCGTTTCAAGGACCTGCGCGAACAGCTGGCCGTCGTGGGCCAGGAGCTGTTCGACTGCGGCTCCGATCTGGCGTACACGCCGGCGGCGCAGCAGCCTTACAAGACGCATACGGCGATGACGGAGCGTTTGGAAACCTGGATCGACCGGCTGGAAGCGGAGAATCCGCCGCTTGAACGCTTTATTTTGCCCGGAGGAAGTCCGCCGGCGGCGCTGCTCCATATCTGCCGCACCGTGTGCCGGCGGGCCGAGAGGCGAGTGGTAACGTTGACGGACGAATCCGAGATCAATCCCGAGGTGCTGCGGTATCTCAACCGGCTGTCGGATTACTTTTTCAGCGCTGCCCGTGCCGCCAACCTCAAACTCAGAGTGGACGATGTGGAATATGTACGCGGCGCCGATGTTTTTTCGGGAAGCCGGACTCAGGATCAACAAAACGAACAAAAGCAGGGTGAATAAAGATCGAAGCGGGAAACCAGAAACCAACAGAAGAACAGCCGCAGAGCGTAGAACCGGCAGCCTACGATTTTCCGAGAGAAAAAGGGATCGATCCGGAGCTTGGCTATTATGATCCGATCGTGTATACCGTATCCGAACGGGAGAACGGCTGGACGCTCAAAACGCTGCTGCACAACCGGCTGGGGGTATCGCGCAAGCTCACATCCCGGCTCAAAATGACCGAACGCGGCATCACGCTGAACGGCGAACGGGTGTATATCAGCATCCATGTCCATACCGGCGACCTCGTCGAGCTGCGGATGGAGCGCGAGAGATCGGACGATATTTTGCCGGAACAAATGCCGCTCGATATTTTGTACGAAGACCGCGATCTGCTGATCGTCAACAAGGCGGCCGGCGTGATTGTCCATCCTACGCACGGCCATTATATCGGCACGCTGGCCAACGGCGTCGTGCAGCATTGGCAGGATAGAGGCGAGGTGGTGCGGTTTCGCCCCGTACACCGGCTGGACCGCGAAACGTCCGGGGTGCTGGCGATAGCCAAGAATCCGTATATACACCAGCATATCTCCGAGCAGATGATCGCGGGAACCGTCGACAAGACGTACCGCGCGATCGTGCACGGCTGGCCGGAAGCGGAAGCCGGACGTATCGAAGGGCCGATCGACCGCGATCCGGACTCTCCCCATAGGCGGATCGTAACGCCGGACGGTTACGCCGCGGCGACCCGCTACCGGACGCTGGAACGTTATGTCTCCGCGCGGGCTTCGCTGGTCGAGCTGGAACTCGAGAGCGGACGCACGCATCAGATTCGGGTCCATATGACGCATATCGGCTGTCCGCTTGTCGGCGACGGGATGTATACCTATACGGACTCGTCTCCGCTGACGGCAAGCGAATCCGTCCAAGCGCGGAAACTGGACGAGTCGATCGGCCGCCAGGCGCTGCATGCGTTCCGGTTGGCTTTCGTCCATCCGGGTACCCGGGAGCGCGTGACCTTCGAAGCTCCTTTTCCGCCGGATCTGCTGGAGTTGGAGAAGTTTTTACAGAAAGCAAAGAAAGAGAAGTGACCGACACCGATGACTCATCTGAATGTGTACCATTACGCCAAATGCAGCACCTGCCGCAGCGCGATCAAGTGGCTGCAAAACGAAGGGCACGAACTGAACCTGATTCCGATCAACGAGCAGCCTCCTTCCCAAGAAGAAATTCTGGATTTGATTGCGAAAAGCGGCCTGGAGTCGAAAAAGTTTTTTAATGTCAGCGGAGAGGTGTACAAATCGCTTGGGCTCAAAGACAAGCTGGCCGATCTCGACGAACAAAAACGCGCGGAGCTGCTGGCTTCGAATGGAATGCTGATCAAGCGTCCGATCGTAACCGACGGAGACCGCGTAACGATCGGTTTCAAACCGGAAATGTATGAACAAAGCTGGAGTCAAAAGGAGGAGCGGGTATGAGCGAGCACGGCGGTATCGAAGGACTTCCGCAGAATGTTCTGGCGCGCAAACCGACACTGATGCTGGTCGACGGCATGGCGCTGCTGTTCCGGGCCTATTACGCAACGGCGCTCAAAGGCTATATCCGCCGCACCGAAGCGGGCGTTCCGACCAACGGCATTTACGGGTTCGTCCGCTACATGTGGGATGCGATCCAGCAGTTCGATCCGACGCATGTCGCCTGCTGCTGGGATATGGGCGGCCGTACTTTCCGCACTGAACAGTTCGAATCCTACAAAGGCAACCGCTCCGCGGCGCCGGACGATCTGATTCCCCAGTTCGATCTGGTCAAGGATGTGGTCGAAGCGATGGATATTCCGAATATCGGCATGCCGGGTTACGAAGCGGACGACTGTATCGGTACGATCGCCAAACGCTGCGCACGCGAACAGCAGATGGACGTTCAGATCCTGTCGGGCGACAACGATATGCTGCAGCTCACCGACGAACGCATCAAAGTCATCATCATGAAAAAAGGCTACGGCAATTATCAGGTCTACACGCCCGATTATCTGATGGAGGAAAAAGGGCTTAAGCCTTCGCAGATTATCGACATGAAAGGCCTGATGGGCGACTCGAGCGACAATTATCCGGGTGTCAAAGGCATCGGCGAAAAAACGGCGATCAAGCTCGTTCAGGAGTTCGACGATATTCCGGGCATTTTGGCCAATCTGGATAAGCTGACCAACTCGGTGCGCACCAAGATCGAGAATGATCTCGATATGCTGCACATGTCCCGCTCCCTCGCCGAGATCCACTGCGAGGTGCCGGTCGAATGTCCGATCGATCTGTGCGAATTCCGGATCGACGATAGCAAGGTATCGGCCAAGTTCGCGGAGCTTGAGATAAGCAGTCTGGGCAAAATGATGGGCACGGACGTGTTTGGCTGAGGTTATGGGAGCGGCTGCGAAAGCGGCGTTGCGAGATTGCGGAAGCGGTATGGAAAAGGCGGCAGATGCACGTGGAGACGCTGCGGGTGGAAGAAGCTTCGATCGCCGCTAAAATCCGATTCCTCTGATTGAAGGACAAGCTGCTGGGGAGGGAATCGGATTTTAGATGCGAGCGCTAACGCTTCTCGGCTTTTCTTCCACCCTCCGCTGCTGCGCCGCTGCATAAGTCAGAGGTACACAGCCTCTCCCGGGAGTGTGGGAGAGGCGAGGGGAAGAGCGAAAGGCAAAGGCAAAGGCAAAGGCAAAGGTCGATTTCAAGTATGAAGTGCAAGTTCAAGGGCGAAGGCAAATTTAAAAGCGAAAACAGGAGGGGACGCCGATCGCTCGGCACTCTCTGTAAGATTCTGTTCGTTTTTTCGATCTTAAGCGCTTAAGTATCCGAGCTCTATATCTTTGCTCAAAAAAGACGCCGACAAGGCATGGCTTTTCTGCGGGTTTGCGTGTCGAGCAGCCCGACTCTCCAGTTGGAGAGTCGGGCTGCTTTTGCATGGAGCGGGAGATGATGGCCGCGAAGCGTTAGGGATAGCAGAGATCAAAAGCGCGAGCTTAGGCAGAGTGTCTGGATTGAGGAGTGGCCATGAATTCTAACGGAACGAGACGACGCTTAGAAGCGAATTTGAGCGGTTTGGAAATTCTAACGGATTCAGGCGACGCTTAGAATGAATTTGAGCTTGTTTTTGACGAGAAAAGAGGGCGAAAAAACGGCTAACGGACATAGAATCCGTTAAAAGTTCGGCAACGCTTGATTCGGCGCTCTAACGGACATACAATCCGTTAGCCGAGCCGAGCCGAGCCGAGCCGAGCCGAGCCGAGCCGAGCCGAGCCGAGCCGAGCCGAGCCGAGCCGAGCCGAGCCGAGCC
>NZ_JAAZWC010000008.1:0-179714 GCF_013185195.1 Saccharibacillus qingshengii | reverse complement strand
AGCCGAAACTTTTCCCTCCCCGTCAAGCAGGAAAAAGCATCCTCCATCGCTAAATTAAAGAAAGCAGGCAGCCAAGACCAAACATCAATGCAAAATGTTCTAGGGAGAAGGTTCAGGATGAAAAGCAAAAAATGGGGAATGATGCTGCTGGCGGGGGTGCTGGCGGTATCGGGAATATTCGGTCTGGCGGGGGATAACCGGGCCGAAGCGGCGGCGTCGATTACGACGAGCGTACGCAAAGTATCGGTGTCGGGTCGAACGTACAGCGTGCAGACGGTCACGATTCCCAAAGGCACGAAAGCGGCACTCGGACTGGCTCAAGGACAGGTCGGGCAGACCCAGAGCTTCGCTTCGATCATCACAAGCAGCAAAGCGACCGCGGCGATCAACGGAGCGTTTTTCAACTCTTACGGAGGCCCGGCCGATCCTTACGGAACTTTGATCTCCAAAGGACAGATCGTGCACACGGGCTATTACGGCACAAGTATCGGCTTCAAAAAAGACGGCACCGTACTCATGGACTCGCTGCGTGCCAAAATCACCGGGAAAGTCGTCAGCCGACCGGATAAGGCGGGCAAAAGCAAAACGTCCGGCTGGTATGCAACCTTCGTCAATCGGACTCCGGAAGCCGGGCAGGATGTTGTATTGATGTATAATTCGGCACGCGGAGCCCGGGTCGGATTCAGCGGCGGCACCGCAGTGACGATCCGTCAGAACAAAGTCGTCCAAAAAGCGGCGAATGCCAACACTGCGATTCCGTCCGACGGTTATGTGCTGGTCTATCACGGTTCGGAACAAAACAATGCCGGCCGCTTCGAAGTGGGTTCGACCGTGGAAATGAATATCGCGTATCAAAATGCGGCCAACCAAACGATTCCCTGGGACGATGTCGTCACATCGGTCGGCGCGGGTCCGCGCCTCGTCAAAGACGCGAAAGTATCGCTCGACGCAAAAGGCGAAGGATTCAACGATCCCAAGATTCTCACGGCTTCGGGTGCGCGCAGCGGGATTGCGATCATGCCGGACGGTTCGGTTATGCTTGCGACGATCGGAGGCGCAACGATGAATCAGTGGGCGCAGGTGATGCAGAAAATGGGCGCGAAGCAGGCAATGAATCTGGACGGAGGAGCTTCTTCCGCCCTGTATGCCAACGGCCGGGTGCTGACCGGAGCGGGGCGGGCCCTCAGCAATACGCTGGTATTCGGACAGTGGGTATCGATGGAATAGAAACGGAGGCGAAACGGATGAACGAAGCAGTCGTTGTAGCGGTAAATGTAGGTCTGCCGAAATCCGTGCCGAACGGCAGCAGAACCGTCGAAACGGGGATTTTCAAAAATCCGGTCAAAGGGAACGTGTATCTGGGCCGGCTGGGGTTTGCGGGAGACGGACAAGCCGATCTGAAGAATCACGGCGGAAGCGACAAAGCGGTCTGTGTCTATTCGACGGACCGGTTCGCTTTCTGGGAAAACGGTATCCTGCCGAAGCTTGCACCGGGGGCTTTCGGAGAGAACCTGTCGATTGCCGGAGCGGCGGAAGAAGATTTTTGTATCGGCGACACGTTTGCGATCGGCGAAGCGGTCCTGCAGCTCAGCCAGCCGCGTCAGCCCTGCTTCAAGCTGTCGGTGCGCTACGGGGTGCCGGAACTGCCGGAAGTCGTGCAGGAGACCGGCTACAGCGGTTTTTATTTCCGGGTGCTGCAGGAAGGAAACATTCAGGCGGGGGATCGAATCGAACGGCTGGAGCGCCATCCTGCCGGTATGACGGTGATGCGGGCCAATGAAATCAAGTACAAATACAAAAACGATGCCGAAGCGATCCGCAGTCTGCTGGCTGTCGAAGAATTGGCCGACGCTTGGCGGGGGCCGCTTGCGAAACGTCTGGAAGGGCTTGAAACGCAGAGCTGAATCCGGCTGCAAAATCGGCTTGACTCTTATTCCCTGCGAAGGGTATTATAGGATCAACAGCAAACAAGCGCGGAGGAAGCACCTCTCTTACATTCCATGTAGGAGAGGTGCTTTTTTTGCGTTTTGGCTGAAATTTTGGATAACAAGGCGGGGATTGGGATGACGATCGTGTTTTTGAACCGGATGGAGATCGAACGGGAGCATGAGGTTGAGGCCGCGCAGGTATGGATCGAAGAAGAAGGCGGATTATGGGTTTGCGGCTGGAACGAAGAAGACGTCCCGGAACCGGCGCAGCGGGAGAACTGGTACGAAGGAACGGTATGGAACGAGATGCTGGCCGTGTACCGGCATCGCCTGGCGATCAAACTGGCCGAAGGCTATCGTCCGGTAATCCGCGATACGTTTCAGGAATTTCTCGAATCGGGGCAGCGCGGCCGTTTTTCCCAGAAGCTGATCTGCTACAGCGAGCTGCATACGGATGAGGAGTTATATAAGCGGATGGCCGCCTGGCGCAGGGTAAGAGCGACCGAAGAACATCGGGCGCCGTACTTGATCGCAACGAACCGGGCGCTGCGTCTGATCGTCGCGTTTCTTCCGCAGACGCTCGACGAGCTGCGCGAGCTTCCGGGGATCGGAGAAAATACCGTTCAGCGCTACGGGGCGGCTCTGCTCGAACATACCGCAGGAGTTGAGCGTACGCATACTTTTCCGCTGGATTGGGTGGAGAGACGACTGGACGAAGAAGAATTCGAAGAGTGGACCTACAAAGGCAAAGAACGCAAATTCAAACGGGAAGCCGAACGGGTCCGGGCCACGCGGCTGCTGCTCGAATCTTCCAAAGGCGGCGTTTCCTCCTTGACCCAAATCAGCCAGGGCAGCGGTCTGGACCGCAGGGAACTGATCGAGATGATGGAATCGCTGGAGAAGAACGGGTACAATCTGGAAGCCGTGATCGAGCACGAACTGCAGATGATGCCGGAGGAACAGCGGCTGGCCGCCCTGCAGGCTTATACGGAACTGGGCGATTCCTTTCTTAAGCCCGTACTGAAAAAAGTATACGGGGAAGAACCGCCGAGCGAGCCGGGACTGGACATCTTGTATGAACAGCTGCGGCTGCTGCGTATCCGTTATCGCCGCGAAGAGGAGCGAAGAGAAGCCGAGGCGGCGATCCTGCCCGAAACGCCGGAAGTTTCGGAGCCGGCAGACGAGGCGTCTTCCCCGTCGCTGGTCATTGCTCCGCAAGTTTCGGCATCGGCCGGAAGAAAGCGCGGAACCAACGCAGGTTGAGCGGCCCGGTAGTCCGACTTCCAGGCAGCGAATAAAGCGCCGCAGAATTTGCGGGTGGGGATATCCCCAACACAAAAAAGGGCCGTTCGCCGCTCGGATCTCCGAAGCGCAAACCGCCCTTTTATTTGATTCGTCACACAGAATGCCTAAGACCGAACCTGCGTTACAGCCAACCTTTTTTGCGGAACAGCAGGTACATCGTAAATCCGAGCACGACCATCAGGGCGATGACCATCGGATAGCCGTACGTCCAGTGCAGCTCCGGCATATGGTCGAAGTTCATCCCGTAAATGCCGGTGACCACGGTTAGCGGCATGAAGATCGTCGTGATCACGGTAAATACTTTCATGATCTCGTTCGCACGATTGGAAATACTCGACTGGTAGGCTTCCCGAAGGTTTCCCATCAGATCGCGGTACGTATCGAAAGCCTCGGAGACTTTGACCGTGTTTTCGTAAATGTCGCTGAAATATTTCTGCAGTTCGTCGTCGATCAGTCGAAGATCTTTTTTGTTGAGAATATTGATCACTTCGCGCTGCGGTACCAGTACTTTTTTGAGCCAGAGAATTTCCGCCCGCAGTCCGATAATATCGTTCAGATGGGTGCGCTTGGTATTCATCAGGATATCTTCTTCCAGCTGTTCGATCTGGTCTTCGATCCGGTCGCCGACGGCGAAGAAGTTGTCGACGACGCGGTCGATCAGCAGATACATGAAGCGGTCGGGCGTATGGACTTCTTCTTCCCACATAATCGGCTTGACCGTGCGCAGTTCATGGATCTTCTGCCGGGTCACGGTAATGACGAAATGCCGGCCGAGGAAAATGTTCAGGGCCCGCATAAAGATTTCTTCATTGTCGAAACGGATACTGTTGACGACGGTGAAGTAATGGTTCTCGTAAATTTCGATCTTCGGCCGCTGTTCTTCTTCGCCGAGCATATCCTCTACCGCCAGATCGTGCAGGCCGAATGTGAGCTGCAGCAGCGTTACATCGTCCAGATCGGCATCGATCCAGTAAAAGCCTTCTTCGGGAGGGGTCAGGGTATCGGTCAGATTCTCATTTTCGATCAGCGTAAAAACGCCGTATTTGACATGCCGGATTTTCATGCGGTTCAACTCCTTCGAAATGGGACGATTGCTCGTCTTGAAATAGTCTCGAATTTGCGGGAGAGCGCAGGAAAAAACAGGCCGTCGCCGGAACGGGCGTCGCCTTAAACGGTTGAACGGCAGTTCAGCCCTTAAGGCGGCGGCCGGTCAGTGAACTTCCATACATGGAGGTAGTGACGCCGGTCGGCCGTTTTTTCGGTTGTCGGATGCATGCTGCGTTCTCTTACGCTTGGGCCTCGGGTCGCCGTCCATCTGAAAGTCACCTCTTGTTTTCAAATTGTTTTCATAAAACCCTCGTTAAGTATACCCTGCGCCACAAGGCCTTTCAAGGGCTTGTTTGTGACAGGTTATGCTTACGTTATCGGCTTGGCAGGAACCAAACTGTAGATGAAGAAAAAGGTGCTTCCCTGCAAACTGCTTCTTGCTTGAATACACAAAATGTGTATAATAAATCTAAAGTTATCCCGGCGAAACCATCGGGATTTCGACAACTGAATACTTCGGCCGGCACGCAAAATCCGGTTGAACAGTGGAATCTTATCAAGAGCAGGTGGAGGGACTAGCCCGATGAAACCCGGCAACCGGCGACTATGTCGTACGGTGCTAATTCTTGCAAGTTACCGTGCGAACCGAGGCGAGGCACAAGGCAATGCGCCTTGGTCGTCGCGGCGCATCGTGCAATTCGAGACGAAACAGGCGGACCGCCTGTTTCGCTTGGATGCACCCGGCAACTTGGCAGATGAGAGAGGAGCTAGCTTATATAGACCTTTCTCGGCCTGCCCGGAAAGGTCTTTTTTGTACCCATTTGTACAGAAAAACCCTATCCGGCTGCCGAATGCTCGATAGATCGACATCAACGTCCAAACGAAAAAAGGAGTGAATGCGAAGTGCCGATTAAAGTGCCCGACAATCTGCCCGCCATGGAAGTACTGCTTAAGGAGAATATTTTCGTGATGGACGAAAGCCGGGCGTACAGCCAGGATATCCGTCCGCTGCGCATCGCCATTTTGAACCTGATGCCGACCAAGGAAACGACCGAAACGCAGCTGCTTCGCTTGATCGGCAACACGCCGCTGCAGGTGGATGTCGTTCTGCTGTACCCGAGTTCGCATACGTCCAAGAACACATCCGAAGAATACCTGAATACTTTTTACAAAACGTTCGACGAAATCAAGCACAAACGGTTCGACGGCATGATCATTACCGGAGCGCCGGTCGAGCAGTTGGAATTTGAACAGGTGAGCTACTGGGAAGAGATTCGCCAAATCTTCGAATGGTCCAAACAAAATGTCACCTCGACCCTGCATATCTGTTGGGCTTCCCAGGCGGGGCTGTACCATCATTTCGGAGTCAGCAAGATTCCGCTGGCGGACAAGTGTTTCGGCGTATTCCCGCACACCATGAACAAGAGCAACGTGCAGCTGCTGCGCGGGTTCGACGAATGTTTCTTCGTTCCCCATTCCCGTCACACCGATGTGCAGCGCGAAGATATTTTGCGCAGTCCGGAGCTTGAGATTCTCGCCGAATCGGAAGAAGCGGGCGTCTACTTGGTGGCAACCAAGGACGGCAAGCAGATCTTCGCCACGGGTCACTCCGAATATGATCCGCTGTCGCTCAAGTGGGAATACGACCGCGATATTGCCAAAGGCATGGACATCCCGGTTCCGAAAAATTATTTCCCCAACGACGATCCGACCCGCAAGCCGCTGTCTTCGTGGAGAGCGCACGCCAATCTGCTGTTCTCGAACTGGCTGAACTATTACGTGTACCAGGAAACGCCGTTCGATCAGGTCAAGGAATCGGAATTCAGCGACTATGGAGCCGGCATCTGAAGGTCTCGGGGCGGAGCTTGCCAAGAGCTGCCCGCGGCTTCTGCCGCCTCCTCTCCATACGCCCGGAATTCAGGAATGTGCAGCATCGAAGCGTCAATTGAATCACTTAATCCAAGCTCTCAGCCAGGAGGAATAGACATGACAGACGATAGACAGCTCAAGATCGAAAGCGCATTGGCGCAGATCGGTTCGCTTGAAGATCCGCATACGGGGGGAGTCACGTTCCCGATTTACCATTCGACCGCGTACCGCCATCCGGGGCTCGGACAGAGTACGGGCTTCGACTATACCCGGACCAAGAATCCGACCCGCGCGGTGCTCGAAGAAGCTTCGGCCAAGCTGGAAGGGGGAGACGCCGCTTTTGCCTGCAGTTCCGGCATGGCCGCGCTGCAGACGGTGTTTGCGCTCTTCGGACAAGGCGACCATCTGATCGTATCGCTTGATCTGTACGGCGGCACCTACCGCCTGCTGGAGCGCGTCCTGTCCCGATTCGGCGTTACGGCTTCGTACGTCGATACGAACGACCTCGAAGGGATCGAGCGGCTGCGTACGCCGAATACCAAAGCGGTGTTCATCGAGACCCCGACCAACCCGCTGATGATGGTTACCGATATCCAAGCGGTCACCGGCTGGGCGAAACCGCACGGGATTCTGACGATTGTCGACAACACGCTGCTGACTCCGTTTTTCCAGCGTCCGATCGAACTCGGTGCCGATATTGTCGTGCACAGCGCGACCAAATATCTGGGCGGACACAATGATGTACTCGCCGGCTTGATCGTCACGAAGGGCCAAGAGCTGTCCGAAGAAATGTTTTTCCTGCACAACTCGATCGGAGCGGTGCTGAGTCCTTCCGATTCCTATCAATTGATGCGCGGAATGAAGACGCTGGCGCTGCGGATGGAGCGGCATGAGAGCAATGCGCTGACGCTGGCGCGCTTCCTGCAGCAGCATCCGCAGATCGAAGCCGTCTATCATCCGGGCCTGCCGGAGCATCCGGGACACGATGTGCAGAACCGGCAGTCGAGCGGCAATACGGGGATCTTCTCGTTCAAAGTCAAAGACGCCCGCTGGATCGATCCGATTCTGCGCCATATCCGGCTGATCGCGTTCGCGGAAAGCCTGGGCGGCGTCGAGTCGCTGATGACGTATCCGGCGATTCAGACGCATGCGGACATTCCGCAGGAGATTCGCGACGCGATCGGCGTCGACGACAAACTGCTGCGCTTCTCGGTCGGCATCGAGCATATCGACGACCTGATCGCGGACCTCGGCGGAGCCCTGCAGGCGGCATTCAGCGAGACGGAAGGAGCGGAAGCTTAATATGACGAACGCCCATAACGAAAATAACGAGCACGGCGGCGGCGACACTCTGGAGACCGGTACGGAAAAAACGGCCCAACCGCAGGGACGCGCGCCGGAGCAGACAGCGCCCCGGCAGCTGCAGACTCCCGAAGAAGCGGCCCAAGCGCTCAAGAATCGCCATTTCGATACCAAGCTGATCCATTTCGGCGCGGAGATCGATCCGGCGACCGGCGCATCAAGCGTACCGATCTACCAGGCGTCGACCTTCCACCATTTCGATATTTACAACCCGCCGCAGTACGATTACAGCCGTTCCGGCAGTCCGACCCGGCAGGCGCTTGAAGATTACATCTCGCTGCTCGAAGGCGGAGCCGGCGGTTATGCGTTCGCATCCGGTATGGCGGCGATCTCGGCGGCGCTGATGATGTTCTCGGCCGGCGATCACCTGATCGTCACGGAAGACGTCTACGGCGGAACCTACCGGCTGCTGACGACGATCTTGAGCCGGATGAACATCGAGACGACGTTCGTCGATATGACCGATCTCGCGCAGATCAAAGCGGCGCTGCGTCCGAATACCAAAGGCGTCTATATGGAGACGCCGTCTAATCCGACCCTCAAGATTACCGATATGGGCGCGGTAGCGGAGTGGGCGCAAGCGCACAATCTGCTGACGCTGGTCGACAATACATTCATGACGCCGTATTATCAGCGCCCGATCGAGCAGGGAGTCGATATCGTGCTGCACAGCGCAACCAAGTTCCTCGGCGGGCACAGCGACGTGCTGGCGGGGCTTGCGGTAGCGCGCACGCCGGAGCTGGCCGCAGAGCTCAAGAAGCTGCAAAACGGGCTTGGCACCGTGCTTGGCCCGCAGGACAGCTGGCTGCTGATCCGCGGCATGAAGACGCTTGGAGCGCGTATGGAGCGCAGCGAAACGAGTGCCCGCAGATTGGCGCAGTGGCTGTCGGAACGCGAAGACATCGCGGCTGTGTATTATCCGGGGCTGCCCGAGCATCCGGGACGCGAAATCCAGGAAAAGCAGTCTACGGGCTACGGCGCGGTGGTCTCGTTTGATGCCGGTTCCGAAGAGCGGGCCAAACGTCTGCTGAGCCGGGTAAAGCTGCCGCTTGTGGCGGTCAGCCTGGGAGCGGTGGAGAGCATCTTGTCGTATCCGCCGATGATGTCGCATGCGGCGATGCCGCGCGAAGTTCGGCTGGAACGGGGAATTGCCGACGGTCTGCTGCGCTTCTCGGTGGGTCTCGAGAATATCGACGACCTGATCGCCGATCTGCAGCAGGCTTTGGCCGATTAACTTTCTTCCGGTAAAGGGAGCACTCTCTTTTTTCTGATACAATGGGATGGCAGGTACATGCCTTGAAGGAAAAGGGGAAACAAGATGGAATGGGTGGCCAATATTCTGGTAGCACTGATCGCGCTGCTGCATGTGTACATTCTGGTACTGGAAATGTTCATGTGGAACAAACCGAGAGGAATGAAAGCCTTCGGTTTGGAGCAGAAGTTCGCCGACGCGACGGTGTCGCTGGCGGGCAATCAAGGATTGTATAACGGATTTCTGGCGGCGGGTCTGGTCTTCGGCCTTCTCTATCCGAACGCCGAAGCGGCTGCGCATATCCAGATCTTCTTCTTGGTCTGTGTGATGATCGCCGGTATTTACGGAGCGGCGACAGCCAAGTTCAAGATTCTGTTTATCCAGACGATTCCGGCTTTGATCGCGTTGATTGCCGTACTGATCGCCTGACCGATACCCAGATGCGGTGCCAGAAGACCGATTCGCTTTGGCGGATCGGTTTTTTTGCGGTTTGAAGGCGGCAGTTCGCGACAAACATTTTCTTCTCATTTAAAATATGATAGGATAAACTGTATTGCAGTGCTTGTTACAATTTTAAATTTTAAAAATAGAGATTTAAAGCCGAAACCGACCGGGTACGACTATCTTCATTTGAACCTATTTTCACAAAGGAGGCTGCATGAAATGAGTGCGGTTGACAAAATACTGGATAAAGCTTTAAACGGAGGACGTCTCGATGTCGAAGACACGATCGCCCTATACGAGTCGAACGAAATCGAGAAAATGGGTCACGCCGCCAACGAGCTGATGATTCGCAAAAATCCCGATCCGATCACGACGTTCGTGATTGGGCGCAACGTAAACTATACGAACGTGTGCGACGTTTTTTGCCGTTTCTGCGCGTTCTACCGCCGTCCGGGTTCGCCCGAAGGTTACGTGCTTCCCGATGAAGTGATCCTGCAAAAAATTCAGGAAACCGAAGATGTGGGCGGTACGGAAATCTTGATGCAGGGCGGGGTCAACCCGGATCTGCCGTTCGAATATTATCTGAACATCCTGCGCAAGATCAAGGAGCATTTCCCGAATGTGACGATGCACTCGTTCTCTCCCGCAGAGATCATGAAGATGCAGAAACTGTCGGGGATGTCGATGGAAGACACGATCCGCGCCATCCACGAAGCGGGACTCGACTCCCTGCCGGGCGGAGGCGGCGAGATTCTCGATGACCGGACCCGACGCAAGATCAGCCGTCTCAAAGGCTCGTGGCGCGACTGGATGGATGTCATGCAGACGGCGCACAAAGTCGGCATGAACACGACCGCGACGATGGTAATCGGTTTCGGCGAATCGTACGAAGAACGCGCCCTGCATATGATGAGAGTCCGTGAAGCCCAGGACGAGTGCGTGCGCAACGGATACGATTCCGAAGGATTCCTGGCCTATATCTCGTGGACGTTCCAGCCGGACAACACGAACATGAAAGTCGAGAAGCAGACGCCGGAGCAGTATCTGCAGAACGTGGCGATCAGCCGCATCGTACTCGACAACATCAAACATTTCCAATCGTCGTGGGTTACCATGGGACCGGAAGTGGGCAAGATGTCGCTGAGTTACGGCTGTGACGACTTCGGCAGTACCATGATGGAAGAAAACGTGGTATCGGCTGCGGGCACGACCCACAAAGTCAATATCGAACAGACTCTGGATATTATCCGCGCCGCGGGCAAGATTCCGGCCCAGCGCGATACCAAATATAATCTGCTCAAAGTGTTCGACGACGAAAGCTACAAGATCCAGCGCGACTTTATCATGCAGAACTAAACGTCCGGCGAGATTCCGGCTTGAGCGCTTCAAATCAAACGCCCCTCCGTTCGACGGCTCCCCGAAAAGGGACCGAAGAATAGAGGGGCGTTTTTGCCGTTTTTTTAATTCGTTTTTTTGAGCAGCAGATACAGAAAGTAAGGGGCACCGATAAACGCGACCACGATACCGGCCGCAATCCCGTTCGGATCGTTCAGATTACGGCCGATCGTATCGGCGAGCAGCAGCAGCCAGGCTCCGATCAGTACGGAGACCGGGACGAAGCGCTGATGGGCCGATCCGACCAGCGCACGTGCGATATGCGGTGCCATCAGCCCGATAAAAGAAATGCCTCCCGTGACGGATACGGCCGAAGCGGCCAAAGCGACAGCGGCCAGCAGCAGCAGAACGCGGTCTTTCTGCACCGGTACCCCGGCTCCGACAGCCGAAGCTTCGCCCAGGGACATCAGATTGAGGGTGCGGGTCTTGATCAGTGCGAAAGGGATCAGGAGAAGCAGCCAGGGCAGCAGCGCCAGAACGAACGGCCAGTCGGTTCCCCAGATATTGCCTGCCAGCCATTTGGAGATAAAGTCGACTTTGACCCGATCGACGGAAGAGATCAGCACGATCATCATGCCCGAGAGGGCAGTCGAGAAGCCGACCCCGATCAGAATCAGCCGGATCGGCTGAACGCCTTCTCCCGGGCTGTACGCCAGCAGATAGATCAGCGCCGCGGTCAGCAGGGCCCCTCCAAAAGCAGCGGCAGGCAGCAGGTAAGCGAACGAACCTACTTCGATCGGTGCGAACAGGAAGAAGACCGTGACGCCCAATCCGGCACCGGCATTGATTCCGATGATACCCGGATCGGCCAATTCGTTGCGGGTAATCCCCTGCAGGATCGCTCCGGAGAGAGCAAGCGCCATACCGGCCAGCAGCGTAATCAAAATACGCGGCAGCCGGATCGAAAACAGTACGAACTCGTCTTTGAACGCGCCTTGTCCGAGCAGAGTCGGCAGGACCCGGTCAAAAGAAACCGAAGACGAACCCAAGCCCAGACTGACAAAAAAGGTTGCGACAATCAGCAGCAACAGCAGAGTAAACGCCAATTGAGGCCGGTGCGGCAGACGCAAACGCCGTAAGATCCGGTTCATGAGAGGGATCGGCCTCCTTTGCGTACGATGAACAAGAAGAAAGGCAGACCCAGCACCGCGACGATCGCCACGATCGGGGTTTCCATCGGAGCGTTCAACATCCGTCCGAGCGTATCGGCCAGCACCATAAAGATGGCTCCGCAGATAGCGGACAAGGGAAGGATCGCCCGATAATCGGTACCGGCAAAGATCCGAACGACATGCGGAATCATCAATCCGACAAAAGCGAGGTTGCCGACCAGGGAAACGGCCGCGCCCGCAAGCAGCGTAATGACGATGTAGAGCGCCAGCTTGACCCAGCGGGTGTTCAAACCGAGGCCGACGGCAGTCGACTCGTTGAGGCTGAGCAGAGTCAGCTGCCGCGACAGCAGCAGGGACACGGCAATACCGATCGCAATCACCGGTGAAATCGCCAGCAGTTGGCTCCAGCTCGTCCCGATCAGACCGCCGGAAGTCCACATGGAGACGCTTTTGGAAATTTTGAATTCCAGACTGATCGCTTCCGCGGCGGCCGATAGCAGCGCGGATACCGCCGCGCCGGCCAGCACCATACGCATGGGAGAAATACTTTTGCCGCGCAGGGCCAGAACGCCGAAGACGAACAGGACGCCAACGGCCGCACCGGCGAAGCAGGCCAGCATTACACCGAAATAGCCGGCTGCCGGAGTAAAAGCAAACACGACAGCCAAAGCCGCATTGGCGCCGGCCGTGACGCCGAGCAGTCCGGGATCGGCCAACGGATTGCGGGTCAGCCCCTGCATGATGGCTCCGGATACGGCCAGCGCGGAACCGACCAGCACGCCGCCGAGTTCCCGGGGCAGCCGCAGTTCGCGGATGATGGAAATATCGGCGTTCGAGCGGCCGGGATCGGTCAGCGCGATCCAGATGTCCGGCAGCGAGACGTTTTTGGCACCGACAAGAATCGCTCCGACAACGACCAGCAGCAGAAGACACAGACTCAGCAGCAGCTTAAACGCAAGAGAGCGCGCAGCGGTCTTTTTCATCGGGAAAATTTACTCGCCCAGGAACGATTTTTTGAAGAAATCGAGCTGGTAGTCAAGCGAATAGGCGTCGTTGAAGTAGAAACCCGTCGCATCGACTTCGTAGACATGGCCGTTTTGGACAGCCGGAATATTGCGGTACGTATCGGTTTCCTGGAACGAGTTGTCTCCGGTCATCGTCTTGCTGAAGATCACGTAATCTCCCAGGTATTCGGGCAGCACCTCGAGCGAGAGATCGTAGTACCCCTGTTTCGACGTCATTTCTTTGACTTTCTCCGGCATCTTCAGCCCCATGGCCTGATACAGGATCTCCGTTCCGCGTCCCCAGGCATCGCCGAAGACGTACATCGCTTTGGCATCGCCTTCCATAACGGTTACGGTTTTGTCGGCGCCGATCTTCGCTTTGATTTCTTCGCCGGCTTTTTGCGCGCGGGTCTTGAAGTCCGCGATCCAGGCGGCGCCTTCTTTGCCTTTGTTGACCGCTTTGGCGACTTCTTCGATCTGGGTGAGATAGTCGACTTTGTTGTATGTATACGTGACGAGCGGGGCGATCTGCTTGAGTTTGTCTGCGTTCTTCACGTCGCTTGAAGCGATGATCAGATCGGGCTGCAGCTCGATAATCTTCTCCACATCGTCGGCGGAGACTTCGGCCACGTCGGCCAGCTGTTCCTTGAAGTTCGGATTGTTCTTGGTCCAGG
Source organism: Saccharibacillus qingshengii (assembly GCF_013185195.1). Classification (GTDB taxonomy): domain Bacteria; phylum Bacillota; class Bacilli; order Paenibacillales; family Paenibacillaceae; genus Saccharibacillus; species Saccharibacillus qingshengii. Next base: position 166,322 of record NZ_JAAZWC010000008.1, on the reverse strand, counting down.
TATCGACACCGACAACCGGCACGCCGAACTGGATCAGTGTGCCCGTATAGCTGGACAGGTCAACGACACGCTGCGGATTGGCCGGCAGTTTGATAGGGCCGTTCTCGGACTCGTACGTCACCGTTCCGGTCTCGGCCGGTGCGGCTTCGGCCGCGGCGGTTCCGCCTGTGTCGGGATTTGCGGCGGTCGGGGCAGTGCTGCCGCAGGCGCTAAGCGCCAAGACGAGAAGCAGCAGCAGAGGTAACAAAGATCTCTTCATGATTGGATAATCTCCCTTTTGAATAAGATTGCCTAATGAAAACGATAATCGTTATCACTGGACGCAGTATCCACACATTAAAGCCGACGCGAAAGTTTGTCAATACCGACGAGAAGGTTAATGTTGAAGATTTTTGCGTACCTATGTCCGTGTCAGGGAGACGTCCTGCAGTCGGGCCGGGCCAAAAAGACCCGGACGGAGGCGAATGAACTCGCCCCGATCCGGGTCTTGATTGGAAGTAAGGTATATCGAAAAAAAGAAGAATCAGCCTTTTACAGAGGCCGGCTGCTCTTTGATGGCTTTTTCCAGGAATTCCAGTACGGCGCGGTATACCCGCATTTCATTTTCTTTTTTCGAGAAACCGTGACCTTCGTCTTCCAGCACGATATATTCCACATTCGCGCCTTTTTCCTGAAGAGCCCGCACGATCTGGTCGGACTCGGCCTGCACGACGCGAGGATCGTTGGCACCCTGGATCACCAGCATTGGCTTGGTCATCCCGTCCAGATACGTGATCGGCGAATAAGCGATCAGCTTTTCTTTGTCCGCGACCGGATCGCCGACCCATTTGTTCATGATCGGCTTCCAGTGTTCGGGAACCGATTCGATAAACGAGAACAGGTCGCTCGGACCGAAGATATCGACGACGGCTTTGAAATAATCGGCGTGTCGTCCGTGCAGGAGCAGCGCCATATAACCGCCAAAGCTTCCGCCCATCAACAGCAGCTTGTCCCGATCGGCGTAGCCGTTCTCCACGATCCAGTCCAGCCCGGCAATGTTGTCCAGTCTTGGTCCGTCTCCCCAATCGCCTTCGACGAGCTTGCAGAAGGACAGGCCGTAGCCGGTGGAACCTCGGAAGTTCGGAGCGAAGATGTTGAAGCCCCGGCTGACGAGGAACTGGAACAGCGAGCGGAAAGCGAGCCGTTCCGATGCCTGCGGTCCGCCGTGCGGCCACAAGATCGTATGTCCGTTGGCAGATTCCGCCGAAGCCCGGAAGAAGAGGGATTCGATCTTCAGTCCGTCGAACGACGGATAAGTGAGAACTTCCGGACGCACGAGCTGTTCTTCGGAGATGCCGGGTACGCCGTAATTCGTGCAGCGTGTCCACTCTTCGGACAAACGTTCTTTTTTGAAAATATTCGTCGGACTGACGGCGCTGCGGCCGAGCACATACAGATTGCCGCTGTCGGACACTTTGACCGAAGAGATGGCGTCCACCGGAAGCGGAACGCCGCCGAGAGCCCCGCTTTCGAGATCGTAGGTGTACAAATAGTCGGATACGCCTTTGCTTGCGGTCAGATAAAGCTGTCCGCGTTCTTTATCGTGGATAACGGAAGTGAAATCGACACCTTCGAGTTCAAGCAGCTTGGTCTTCGTCTCGCTTTCGACATCGTACCGGGCCAAATAAGAAAAATCGCCGCCCGCATTCGTCAGGAAATGCAGTTCGTGCTTGCCCGTAAATACGGAATCGGACACCGTATACTCGCCTTCGGCTTCCGGATCAAGCGAGACATGCTTATCGCCGAAGCAGAGGAAAGCGGGCGCATACGTATTGGCAAAATGTTTGACGTAAACGAGATATTCTTCTTTGGGACTGACGTCGATCAGGAAGATCGAGGCATCGCCGGAACCTTGAAGCACCGAAACTTCCTGGCCTGTCTTCAGGTCGCAGCACAAGGCGCTGAGATAGGTCGGATCTTCTTTGGTCGACGTATAATAGAGGCGTTTGCCGTCCTCCGAGAGGATCGGATTCATATGCCGGTGGCCTTCTTTGACGCACAGCGGAAGAAGTTCGCCTCCGTGCGGCTGCAGAGCGTAAAGCTGCGAATTTTCGTCGCCGTCATGATCGAATCCGGCAACGAGGAAGCGTCCGCGTTTGTCATATTGGATAGAATCGCAGCTCTGTCCGTTAAAAGTAAGCGGATACGGAAAAGTATTCGGAAGATCCATTGCCCAGAGATCGAACTTGCCGCTGAGATTGGTGCTGAACACAACCTGTCCTTCATCCGGACTGACCGCGAAATCCTGAATCGCGAACGTACGGAAGAACTGCTCGACATCGGGTTTTTTGAACGTTAGCATGGAATCCTCCTTGTGTCGGCTTGCAGCCGGTTAGTGGGATGGTGCAGGACGTACACTACATAAGATTCGCCGCAGCCAATGAAACTCCTGCCCAAATCGTATGAAAAACCGCCAATTCCAAATTGAGGAAACGGTCGATCCCGACCGAGAAGGAAGAGAAATGCGCGGAATGGGGTAATAAGAAATCATGGACATAACAAAATGAACATAATCCTATAGAGAAGGAGAGAACCCCATGAACCCATCCCCTACTTTTAACGCCGCCGGCATTGAGGTGATCGCCTTCGATCTGGACGGGACGCTGATCGACACGTCGGAAGCGATGTACGACGTCAACCACCGGGTATTCGAAGAGGCGATCCGAAACGGGGACGCCGCACACCAACCTTCCAAAGAAACGATTCGCTCGGCATTTGGCATGACGGGCCCAGAAGCATGGAAAGTGGTAGCAGCCGAGATGGACGAAGAGAAACAGGACCGTTACAAACAGCGTCACGACGAGCGGCTCGGAGAAGCCATGCGGGAGCGTTCCTACGCGCTTGACGGAGTTCCGCAGCTGCTTCGGCGGCTGTCGGGGAAGTATGAACTGGCAACAGCCAGCAACTGCGGCCAAGACTATCTGGACCGCGTATTGGACATCGACGATCTGGCCGGGCTAATTCGCTATCCGCTGTGTGCGGGAAACGTAGGAGCCAAGCGAAAAAGCGAGGTGCTGCAGGAACTGCTCCGGCGCAGCGGACGGGGAGCGGACCGCGTGCTGATGGTAGGGGACCGCAAATCCGATATCGAAGCGGCCAAAGAAGCGGGTGTAGCGGTGATCGGCGTTCGCTCGGAATTTGCCGAAGCCGGGGAACTCGACGGGGCGGACGCGGTGATCGACAGCATCGGTGAATTGGAGTCTCTGCTCCAAAGCTCCGCCGACCGTTCGGCCTGACCGCACAGCCGGCGAGAGACCGTATCCGTGCGGGAAGACGCGCCGGGCCAAGCCTTGACGCTTGCTGCGGTACCGCTTATAATGAACAGCAGCAAAAGCAACGACGAAGACAACAATGCCAGGTGCCCGGTACCGTCCCAGAGAGAGGAAACGATGGCTGAAATTTCCTCCGGATCGACCTGCATTTACCCCTTCCGAGCTGCGTTTTCGAACCCCTGACGTACGGCCGGCGGAGTCCTCCGCAAGCTTGAAGCATACGGGCAGTAGAGAACGCCGGACCGCACTTCCGTTATTGATGTGCTCAATGAGGGCTTATCGCCTGCCTTCGGTCCGAGAAGACCGGGTGGCGGACCTACGGCCGAATCAGGGTGGAACCACGGGTATAACGCTCGTCCCTTCGCGGGACGGGCGTTTTTTGCGCGCGTTTCGCGGCCCATTTTCCCAAATTTGAAGGAGGAATTTTAATCATGGCCATCTCTATCAGCCTGCCGGACGGCTCTGTCCGAGAATACGCGGACGGCAGCACCATCGAAGACGTCGCCGCGTCGATCAGCAGCAGCCTGCGCAAAAATGCGCTCGCCGGCAAACAAAACGGAATCGTGGTCGATCTCAGCACCAAGCTCGAGAACGGCGCGCAGATCGAAATCGTGATGCCCGGTTCGCCGGAAGGGCTTGAAGTGGTTCGCCACAGTACGGCCCACCTGACGGCCCAAGCGGTCCGCCGCTTGTTCGGTACGAAAGAAGTAAAACTCGGTATCGGTCCCGTGATCGAAGAAGGGTTCTACTATGATATGGATCTCGAGCACGGTCTGAATCCGGAAGATCTCCAGAAGATCGAAAAGGAAATGGAGCGGATCGTCGGCGAGAACCTGCCGATTACCCGCCGCGAAGTCAGCCGCGAAGAAGCATTGAAAATCTTCGGCGAGCTGGGTGACCCGTACAAGATCGAACTGATCGAAGCGCTGCCGGAAGAAGCTGCGATCACGATCTACGATCAAGGCGAATTCTTCGATCTGTGCCGCGGACCGCACGTACCGTCGACCGGCAAGCTCAAAATCTTCAAGCTGCTCAGCGTAGCCGGCGCTTACTGGCGCGGCGACAGCAAGAACAAGATGCTGCAGCGGATCTACGGCACGGCTTTCTTCAAAAAGGCCGAACTGGACGAGCATCTGCACTTCCTCGAAGAAGCCAAAAAGCGCGACCACCGGAAACTGGGCAAAGACCTCAAGATGTTCACGTTCAGCAATCTGGTCGGACAGGGTCTGCCGATCTGGCTGCCAAACGGTGCCAAGCTGCGCCGGACGCTGGAGCGCTATATCGTCGATCTGGAAGAAAGCCTCGGCTACCAGCACGTGTATACGCCGGTTATGGGCAACGTGGAACTGTACAAAACATCCGGTCACTGGGAACATTACCAGGAAGACATGTTCCCGCCGATGGAGCTCGACAACGAATCGCTCGTCCTGCGTCCGATGAACTGTCCGCACCATATGATGGTCTACAAAAACGATATGCACAGCTACCGCGAACTGCCGATCCGGATCGCCGAACTCGGTCTGATGCACCGGTACGAAATGTCCGGCGCGCTGACCGGCTTCCACCGCGTGCGCGCGATGACGCTGAACGACGCGCATATCTTCTGCCGTCCGGACCAGATCAAGGAAGAGTTCGGCCGCGTCGTGAAGCTGATCGCCAAAGTGTACGAAGATTTCGGCATCGACAGCTACCGTTTCCGTCTGTCTTACCGCGATCCGCAGGATACCGAGAAGTATTTCCAGAACGACGAGATGTGGGAAATGTCCCAGCGCATGCTGCGCGAAGTCGTCGAAGAACTCGACCTGCCGTTCTACGAAGCGGAAGGCGAAGCGGCGTTCTACGGACCGAAGCTCGACGTACAGATCAAAACGGCGCTCGGCAAAGAAGAGACGCTGTCGACCGCACAGCTCGACTTCCTGCTGCCTGAACGTTTCGAACTCGAATACGTAGGCGATGACGGCCAGAAGCATCGTCCGGTCGTTATCCACCGCGGCATCATCAGCACCATGGAACGCTTCACGGCATTCCTGCTGGAGAACTTCGCCGGCAATCTGCCGCTGTGGCTGTCGCCGATGCAGGCGAAGATCATTCCGGTATCGGGCAACTACAGCGAGTACGCCGAGCAGGTAGCGGAGAAACTTAGAGAATCCGGCATTCGCGTCGAGACGGATGTGCGCAACGAGAAGCTCGGCTACAAGATCCGCGAAGCCCAGCTGGAAAAAGCGCCGTACATGTTCGTCGTCGGCGAGAACGAGAAAGAAGCGGGCGGCGTGTCCGTACGCAAACGCGGCGAGGGCGACCTGGGCGCCAAGCCGCTGGACGAAGTGATTGCCATGCTGCAGGAAGAGATCCGTACCCGCAAAATTTAACGGTCGACGCGAGTTCTTCTTGGGTTTCGAGGTTGGGCCGCTCCTTTCGGGGAGCGGCTTTTTGCTGTGCCTGCGGCTGCGCAGCCGGAACGTGCTCCGCCTTGCGACCGGGACAGCTCAGACTGCAGGCGGCCGTAAAGTTCACTCTCCGGCCGGATCGGAAGATCGTTCGCGCGCCGCTTCGTACCGCCGCCTTTTGGCCGCATACTGAAAAAAACGAAGGAGGCGCGGACAATGGGAACCTATGCACGCAGAAGAACGAGAAGAAACAAGCTGCTGAGCCAAGCTTACGGCTGGCTGTTCGGAAAGCGGGAGAATCGGGAGAACAGCGGTATGCGTACGGCGGAGGGTACTGCTTTTGATACGGGTGAGAGCACTCTGAGACGGGTGTTCGACTATACGCGGGAATTGAACCGGGAATTGACGATCGGCCTGCTGCGCAGCCGGTTCTGACCCGAACCTCGCTTACGGCCCGACTGCAGCGTCTCGGTCTTGAGACCGAGGCGACTTTCATTCCCGCGCCGCTTCCGCAAGAAGAAGCATTCCGGTAAAGTAAAAGCATAACCACGAAGTTCCCGGAACATGAACGAATGTTTCCGGCCCTTATACAAGAGGAGGAGAATATAATGAAGAAGAGCGGAGCGTTGTGGCTGATCGCAATCGGCGGTATTTTCCTGGCGTACCAGCTCGGATATATCAGTTTCAGTATCGGGGATTTGATTCGGACCTTCTGGCCGATGATTCTGATCCTGGTCGGACTGCAGCACTTGATCAGCAAAAAGAAGCACAGTTCGAGCCGGGCAGGCAATGTGATCCTGATTGCGATCGGCGGGTATTTCCAGGCCCGCAATCTGGAACTTACCGTACTCAGCCCGGGCGAATTTTTCAAATTCCTGATTCCGGCAGCGCTGATTGCAACCGGCATTTATGTCCTGTTGAAACCGAAAAGCTCGCCGGAATATCCGGTTCATCACTCCAACCAAGAAGAATTTCACGGCGGTATGCCGGGTACGCCGCCTGTCCCTCCAATGCCAATCGAGCCGCTCGAATCGCCGCTTGACCGCATGTTCGTGAATTTGGACAAAGAGGACCATGCTCCCGGCAGCGAATCTCGCAAACGGTACGACTGGCAGCCCGAAGAGGAAGAACACCGGGACTTCGGCGAACAAAGCCGCGAACGCTCCGGCAGTGCCGGAGAATTCCACAAAATCGGCGATATGGCCCGCGATTTGGGCAAACAGACCGCCGAGCAGATGCGCAGAATCGACTTTTCGCGTATCGCGGACGAAGTGAAGCAGGAAGTGGACAGCGCGATGAAAGATTTGAAAAAATCGATGCACAAGGATGGCGGCAAAAAAACGCATGCCGGCATCTCACTCGAAAAAGAGCCGTTCCCGGATTATTTCTCGGAAGACGACCGGTTCTACGACGACTGCCGGGAAGACGGCAGAGGCCGGGAGTACGATCGCTCGCAGATGAAGCAGGCACGCGAGAAAGCGGATAAAGGCAAAAAAGAGAAAATGGTGAACGAGTCGAGCTTCGTCGGCGATTACTATATCGGCAAAGATTATTTCCGGCTCAAACCGCTGAATATCTCCCACTTTATCGGCGACACGGTGATCGATCTGACCAAAGCGCAGATCCCTTACGGCACGACGAAGATCAATATCTCCTGCTTTATCGGCGATGTGGTCGTCTATGTCCCGAACGATCCCGAACTCGGCGTCCGCGCCAACAGCAGTTCTTTCCTGGGCGACCATAACGTACTGGGAAGCACAAGATCGGGGATTGTTAGCGGCGTGGACGAGACCCAGAATTACGACGAATGCGCCAAACGGATCAAAATTTCGGTAAGCTCTTTTATAGGGGATGTGCATGTGACAAGGGTCGGTTAATTCGATCAAGACGAGGTGAAGGGTGTCCTTATGGGGAACTTATTGAAAAACACCAAATGGGAACTGATTTTGTACTTCCTGCTCAGCGGCGGAATTCTCGCCGCTTTGTTGTATTGGTTCAGCCTGTACGGATTCGTACAGGTTTTTCCGCGAAAAATCTGGGTCTTTTATCTGCTGGCCGCCGTGCTTGTCGCGGTCATTACCGGTTATGTGGCGGGGCAGCGTATTCAGCGCCGGATCGATGTGCTGCATTACAGTATGCTTCAGGTGTCGCAGGGCAATCTGGGTCTGCGTCTGGGCGATACGGAAGACCAGTCGTTCACGCGCGTATACCGCGAATTTAATGCCATGATGAATTCGATCGAGACCAAGACCAAACTGCTGCAAAAGCTTGGGGAAAGCGACGCTGTCGGCAAAGAACAGCTGGTCGAGAGCGCCGTGCGCGAAGAACGCCGCCGGATGGCACGCGATCTGCACGACTCGGTCAGCCAGCAGATTTTTGCGATTCATATGTCTGCCGCTTCGCTGCCCAAAGTGCTGGAGCGAAATCCGGATGCGGCGGATGCGGTCATGCGGCAGCTGATCCAGATGTCCAATCTGGCCCAGCGGCAGATGCGTGCGCTTATTGCGCAGCTGCGGCCGGTCGAGCTGGAAGGGATCGCGCTGCCGGCGGCACTCGATCGCTGGTTCCCCGATTACTGTATCCAGAACGGGCTGAAAGGGGTCAAAGACGTCGAGCTCTGCAACGAGCTGTCCGAGGCGATCGAGCAGCAGCTGTTTCTGATCGTGCAGGAAGCGATGGCCAACATCGTCAAGCATGCCCAGGCCAATATCGTCAGCTTGTCGCTGCGCGAAAACGAGCGGCAGGTGCTGCTGTCGATCAGCGATGACGGACGGGGCTTCTCGGGCGGCGCCGCGCAGAAGCAGGGTTCCTACGGCCTGCTGACGATGCGGGAACGAGCAGAGAAGTTGGGCGGACGCGCAGAAATTTTGTCAAAACCGGGGGCGGGAACGACCATTCGGGTACATATTCCAAAATTCACAGAAGGAAAGGCAGTGGAGGAGCATGGAGAAGATCAAGATCCTGCTGGCGGACGATCACGACATGGTAAGAATGGGACTGAAGACTTACCTGATGCTGGAGCCGGGGTTTGAAGTTATCGGAGAAGCGGCAAACGGACGCGAAGTACTGGAACAGCTGCGGGCCTTATCCGCCGAGCAGGGCGTAATGCCCGATATGGTCCTGATGGATCTGATGATGCCGGAGATGAACGGTACCGAAGCGACCCGCCTGGTCGTGTCCGAATTTCCGTCTGTGCGCGTCGTGATGCTGACCAGTTTTCTCGAAGACAAGCTGGTGATGGAAGCGATCGAAGCGGGGGCGGTCAGCTATGTGCTGAAGACCGTTACGGCGGAAGAATTGATCTATGCGCTCAAAGGCGCTTATCGCGGTATGCCGGTGATGACGGGTGACGTCTCCCAGGCGCTTACGCGGGGGATTCGTCAGCGGACCGTGGAAGCCGATTCGTCGCCGCTGACCGAACGGGAAAAAGAAGTGCTGCTGCTGATCGCCGAAGGCATGGGCAACAAAGAGATCGGCGAAGAACTGCATATCAGTATCAAAACGGTCAAAACCCATGTCAGCAATCTGCTGATGAAGTGCGAACTGGAAGACCGGACACAGCTGGCGATCTATGCGCACCGTCAGGGGATGGTCCGGTTATGAGTCTAATGAAGGAAGCTTCTTCGGAAATCCAGAGGTTCCCGGAAGCGAACGGCGCGGTCGGCGACAACGGCAAATACCGCAAAATGTACGATCGTATCGCCCCTTTTTACAATGTATCGAACAAACTCTATTTCCGGTTGAAGTTCGGCGGAGAAGCGGCTTACCGGCGGCAGTTTCTGGATGAACTTGAGATCCCGCCCGGAGGACGCGTGCTTGAAGTTTCGTGCGGAACGGGAGACAACTTTCCTTACTTGCCCGAAAATATCGATCTGCACGGCCTGGATCTGTCGCTGGGGATGCTGAACGTCTGCCGCCGGCATCTGCGCAGGTGGAAACGATCCGCCTCGCTTTATCAGGCTTTGGCCGAATCGCTGCCGTTTGAAGACGATTCTTTCGATACGGTGTGCCATGTCGGAGGAATCAACTTTTTCAACGACGGGGCGCAGGAGGTCCGCGAAATGGTGCGTGTCGCCAAGCCGGGAACCAAGATCGTGATCGTCGACGAAACCGAACGGCTGGCTTCCGGAACCTACGAGAAGATTCCGTTTGTGGGCAGCCATTTCAAGAACCGGGCCGATATCCGAATTCCTCTCGAACTCGTTCCCGAAGGCATGCTTGAGGTGCAGGTACGTGAAATTTCCGGCGGATTGATGTACTGCCTGACTTTTCGACTGCCCGGCACAGCACCCCAATACGTTTAAAAAAAGACTTTCATGCAGCTTCTGTTCCTTTCGATTCGGGAGGGAAGAGGCTTTTTTGAATTATTTTGCGATTTACCGGCTTTCTTATCTATCTTTATACCTCTTTTAATGTGCAATTAAGGTTGTTGGGAGAAAATAAGGACAGAAGCAAACAGCGGCGCCGAACTTTTCGAAAACCGCTTCCTTACCCGGCTATCCCAAAAGCAGTTCACATTTACGTTATTCGGCATAGGCCGATACGCGAGGAGGAAATAGAGATGGACGAAAAGAAATACGGAAATTCTTTTGAAGACAACAATGCGGAAGGCCGTGCCCAGAGCGGCGGTCACAGCGAGAATCCCGGCAGAGGTTCCTCCGAGCAGAAAGGCACCAACCCGGATGGATCTTCTTATTACTATTCTTACGGGCCATTCCAGTCGGTCGGTTCCTCCGATCCGGAAGCGCCCAAAGTCCAGGAGGTCGAAGTGACGCCTCCGAGCGCCGTACGGGGATACGATTCCTACGGAACGCCAACCGGTTCGAACGGTTCCGCTCCGGGCGGAAAATCGGGCGGCAACTGGAATTACAATCAGAAGCCGAAGTCTTCGTTCAGAAATGCCCTGACTTCGTTCGCGGCGGGAGCGCTCGGCGCTATCGTCATTACCGGATCGGTCTTCACGGCGGGACACGCCGGCTGGTTCTCGGGCGAAGAAGCGGCGGCTACTCCGGCTGCAGCTGCGGCGACCGCACCGGCGAATCCGAGCGGCGTGTCCACCGCAGCCTATACGATCGCTTCGTCCAAGGATATCTCGGACGTCGTGAATCAGGCCAGCCCTTCGGTCGTCAAGATCGAAACGCTGTCGAAAGGCGGATCTTCAAGCACGCAGGGCAACTATAACGATCCGTTCTTCCGGTACTTCTACGGCGATTCCCAAGGCAGCGAAAATAACGGCGGCTCCGGCACAAACTCCGAGTCTTCGCCGGATCAGCTGACTCCGCTGGGACTCGGAACAGGTTTCATTTTCGATAAAGAAGGCTATATCCTGACGAACAATCACGTGGTTGAAGGCGGAGACGTGATCCAGGTTACGCTGGACGGTACGACCAAGCCTTACGAAGCGAAATTGCTCGGTCATAGCGCCGATCTTGACCTGGCGGTTCTGAAAATCACCAGCACCGACGGCAGCGACTTCCCGTATATCTCGCTGGGCGATTCCGATGCCACGGCAATCGGCAACTGGGTAGTGGCGATCGGCAATCCGGAAGGTTTCGAACATACGGTAACGGCCGGTGTCCTGAGCGCCAAAGAACGTCAAATTTCCATTGCCGACGAAACGACAGGCAAAGCGACCGAATACAAGCATCTGCTGCAGACCGACGCGTCGATCAATCCGGGCAACTCCGGCGGTCCGCTGCTTAATCTGAACGGCGAAGTGATCGGCATGAACACGGCCGTCAGCACCGAAGCGCAGGGAATCGGTTTCGCGATTTCTTCCAACACGATCAAGGGTGTCGTCGAACAGCTCAAGAACAACGAAGAAATTCCGAAAGAAGCCGTTCCGTTCATCGGTGCGAGCCTGACCACCATGTCCGACAGTATCGCGAAGCAGATGGGCGTCGCTACCAAGGAAGGTTCGCTGGTCAGCCAAGTGCTGTACGGATCTCCGGCTTACAAAGCCGATCTGCGCAGCTACGATATCATCACGGGTGTGAACGGTACGCCGTATGCGACCAGCCAGGATCTGATTACGGCGATCCAGAAGCTCAAAGTCGGAACGGAAGTTACGCTGAACGTCGTACGCAACGACAAAAAGGTGGATCTGAAAGTGACGGTAGGCGATCGGAACCAATACGACGAATCGGCTGCGGCCCAACAGAACAACAACAGCCAAAGCGACAACGGATTAACCAATCCGTTCGGCAGATAATCGTTTTGTCCGCTGCTGCGGCAGGACGCTCAATACGGCGGGAGGGGGATACCCCTCCCGCTTTTGATGCACGCTTTTGATGCCGGTTTTCGCGCCAAATCCGAAACGGGGTGCGCAAGTGCAGGAACGTTGTTACAATAATAGAAAAGAACGTAGAGGGGAACAAAAATATGCGATCCAATATTCTCGTTGTCGACGACGACGAAAAAATCATTTCCATGCTTCGAAGAGGGTTGGCTTTTGAAGGCTATGAAGTTCATACGGCACCCAATGGGGCGGAAGGTCTCAAAATGATGCGGACGACCGAACCCGACCTGCTTGTGCTTGACGTGATGATGCCGGAGGTGGACGGCTTCGAGGTGGTGCGCAGGCTGCGGGAAGCGGGCAGTGCCGTACCGGTGCTGATGCTGACGGCCAAAGACGAACTGGAGAACCGGGTCAAAGGGCTCGATCTGGGAGCCGACGATTATCTGGTCAAGCCGTTTGCGCTCGAAGAACTGTTGGCACGGGTTCGTGCGCTGCTGCGCCGCAAGACCGATACGGTGCGCGAAGACGACGGGGAACGTTTGAGTTTCGAAGATCTGGTCATGAATGTGGACTCGCGCGAAGTGACCCGGGGAGAGCGCAAAGTCGAACTCACCGCCAAAGAATTCGAGCTGCTTCACCTGTTCATGCTTAACCCGAGACGGGTTCTGTCGCGCGATTTGATCATGGACAAGATTTGGGGCTACGATTACAGCGGCGAATCCAACGTGCTTGAAGTCTATATCGCGATGCTGCGCCAGAAGACCGAAGATTCAAGCTCCAAGCGCCTGATCCAGACGATCCGGGGCGCCGGTTACATCTTAAGAAGCGATTCCTAAAAGGGGGCAGCCCTCTGTCATGTCTATCCGTTTACGTCTGACGGCTTGGTATTCGGGCATTCTCGCGCTGACGCTGTTGATGTTCAGTGCGATCATTTATACTTTCGTTTATTACAACACCTATCAAAATACGTACGATACTTGGCAGAGCCGTATTCGGGAACAGATTCGGCAGAGCATTGTCACCGATAATCAGGGCGTGGTCACTTCCGGGATCAATATCGACAATATTCTCAAAACGATCGACAGCCGTCTGTACGTGCAAATCTATTATTACAACGACGGCCTTCTGCAGCAGTCGGACAATATGACGTTTGGCAGCGGCGCTTTCAAGTTCGAGGTACCGCCGCTTGATGCCGTCAAGCAGGACTTCAGCCGGATCCGTTCCGAAGGACGGCCCTACCTGATGTACCAGCAGCTGCTGTTTCCCGCCAACGGTATCAAAACGCCGGTTCTGCTTCAGATTGCGGCCAGCACCGAAGAAGCGGAGAATATGCTGTCCGACCTGCGCTTCATTCTGCTGCTCGGTTCGGTATCCACGCTGATCCTCGCGGCCACACTCGGCATGTTCATGGCCCGCAAATCGATGGCACCGATCGGCAAAGTGATCGAAGCGGCGAACGCGGTCCAGACCAGCAGCGATCTGAGCGTCCGGATCGATTACGCCGGTCCGCAGGATGAAGTCGGTCAGCTCATCAGCACCGTCAACCGGATGCTGGCGCGTACCGAATTGTTCTACAAAGATCTGGAGGAATCCTACCGGGCCCAGCGCCGATTCGTTTCGGATGCTTCCCATGAGCTTCGTACGCCGCTGACCACGGTTCGGGGAAATACGGATCTGCTCAAAAAAATCTGGACGCTCGACAGCATGCCTTCCAATCTGAGCGAAGAAGATCTGCGCCAGATGTCGGTCGAAGCGATCGGCGATATCGCCGACGAATCCGAGCGAATGAGCCGGCTGATCGGGGATATGCTGTCGCTTGCCCGGGCGGACGCCGGACAAACGATGCAAAAAGAACTGCTGAAGCTGGGGCCTCTTGTTGAAGATGTGGTGCGCAGGGCGCAGTTCCTCCCTCACCGGGCAGAATGGGCTCCCGGCGATTTGAGCGCGCTGGACGGCATCGCGGTGATCGGCAACAAAGACTATCTACAGCAGATGCTGTTCATTTTTATCGAGAACGCGTTCAAATACACGGAGGAAGGCCAAGTGCTGCTGGATGTCGTCGTCTATCGGCAGCAGGTCGGCATCCGGGTCAAAGATACCGGTATGGGCATGGACAAAGATGAAGTTCCGCATATTTTCGAGCGCTTCTACCGGGCCGACGAATCCCGGGGCAAGACGCCGGGAACGGGTCTCGGGCTCTCCATCGCCAAATGGATCATCGACGAACATCAGGGCTCGGTCGAAGTGGTTACGGTCAAAGGGGAAGGAACGACCTTCATCATCTGGCTGCCGGCGCTGTTCCCCGAAATCCAGGCTGCGGCGGAAGTTGTCGAGGTAGAGAATCTCGAGGATGTGCAGATCGAAGAGGAAGACGGCAAATAGCTGGAAGCGGCGGAAGCACGGGGCGGTTTGCGCACAGCCGAGAGCTGCGCCGTGAACCGCCTTTCTTCGCGTCGTTCGATGCGGTATAATCGGGATATGCGCGAAGCTGCGCTTAAGCCATGAATCCGAAAGCAGGTGCAAAATAGATGGAAGTTCTACGTATTGCCCCGCGGGGCTATTGCTACGGCGTAGTCGACGCAATGGTACTCGCCAGACAAGCGGCCAAAAACCTCGATCTGCCCCGACCGATTTATATACTCGGGATGATCGTGCACAATGCGCATGTGACCCAGTCGTTCGAGGATGAAGGAATCGTGACGCTCGACGGACCGAACCGCCTCGAGATTCTGGAGAAGGTGGACAAAGGGACCGTTATTTTCACTGCGCACGGCGTTTCGCCGGAAGTGCGCAAGCGTGCCCGCGAACGCGGCCTGACGACGGTCGATGCGACCTGTCCGGACGTGACGAAGACACATGACCTGATCCGCGAGAAAGCGGGCGAAGGATACGAGATTATTTATATCGGCAAAAAGAACCACCCGGAACCGGAAGGCGCGATCGGCGTAGCTCCGGACCAGGTGCATCTGATCGAGAAGGAAGAAGAAATCGAAGCGCTGAACATTCCGCCGGGCAAAATCATCATCACGAATCAGACGACGATGAGCCAATGGGATATCAAGGCGATCATGAAAAAGCTGCTGGAGCGCTATCCGGGAGCCGAGGTGCACAACGAGATCTGCCTGGCGACCCAGGTACGTCAGGAAGCCGTAGCCGAGCAGGCCGGACAGGCAGACCTGGTTATCGTGGTCGGCGATCCGCGCAGCAACAACTCCAATCGTCTGGCGCAGGTATCCGAAGAAATCGCGGGCACGACCGCTTACCGGGTGTCCGACGTGAGCGAGATCAAACAGGAATGGCTGATGGGCATTTCCAAAGTAGCGGTGACCGCGGGAGCTTCGACGCCGACGCCAATCACCAAAGAAGTAATTCTATACCTGGAGCAGTTTGAAGAAAGCGATCCGTCCACTTGGGAGATCAAGCGTACGGTCGATATGAAAAAGCTGCTGCCGCCGGTGCGCGAGAAAACCAAAGCCAAAGCGGCCGAATAAAGCAGGGCAAGCTCTGCTTTTTGCAAAGCGGAGAAAAACGTAAGCCGGTTCTCGGAAGAGAACCGGCTTTTTGGTCTGCCAATGGATAGACAACGGGTCAGATCAGCACATACGTTGCTCTCAGCGGACCGTGCACGCCGACAACGAGCTGCATCTCGATATCGGCGGAGTTCGAGGGGCCGGAGATCAGATTGATGCAGGAGCCCAGAGAGCCGCCGGCTTCGTGGCGGCGGTTCATCTCTGCCATCGCCTGCGTCGAACGCGGAACAATCCGCTCCCATTCGATCACGGCGATATAATGCGAAGGCAGGAAATGCAGGGCGCGCCCCTGATCGGGCCGGCTTTCGAGCACAACCGTTCCGGATTCCGCCAGCGCGTAATCGGCGAATACCAATGCGATATTGGCGGCTTCCGCAAGCCGGATATTTTCTGCGCGGCCGGCCTGCGCCGACCAGACGGAATCGCCCAGGAAAGAGAGTCCGTACCGCATAAAGCGGGGATCGCCGGAGCGTATAACCGGGCCTCCGCCATAGCCGGCAATCAGATCGTCGAGCGTCCGCTGCAGCAGATCCGGCGTCGATTCGATCACCTGGGTATGGATGAAAAAACATTGTTCTTTCAAAATCTCGACCAGCTGCTCCGGTGTCCGGTCGGCCAACTGTTCCAGATGGACATTGTGCTTCCAGGCGGGACGCTGTACACCGTCCGTCCGCCGGGGACGTCCCAGGCTGTCGGCGACGCGGTCTAGAAACGCGCTTCGGTTCGAAGGTTGAGCATTCATGAATGGCCGCCTCCTTCGCGATGAGGATACCAGTCCCGGAAGCCGTCCCGCTTCTTCACCGGCTGCGGCAGATCGCGGCTGCCGATCCAGCCGGAGAGCGGCGCGGGACCGCGTACGATCCGGCCGTGCTTGCTCAGCAGCGTGCTCATCGGATTCGCAAGCCGCAGCGTTCCGGCGAACAAGGCGGGCGAAGACAGCACTTTTCCGACCGCTTTCATCTGAATCCGATCGACGCTTCCTGTCCTTCCCTGGGAGACGATATTCTGTCTGTGCAGGACCAACTGCTGATGCAGCGGGATCTTCACGGGACAGACATCCGTGCAGGCGCCGCACAGACTTGAAGCGTACGGCAGTTCCTTGTAGTCGTCGTAACCGCCAAGCAGGGGAGTGATGACCGCGCCGATCGGGCCCGGATAGATCGAACCGTAGGCATGGCCGCCGATATGCCGGTAGACCGGGCAGACGTTCAGACAGGCGCCGCAGCGGATACACTGCAGCGCTTCATGGAATTCGCTCGCCAGAATGTCCGAGCGTCCGTTGTCGACGATCACCAGATGGAACTCTTCGGGACCGTCGGTATCCCCTTCTTCACGGGGGCCCATAACGGTGATGTAGCTGGTCAGCTTCTGCCCTACCGCGCTGCGGCAGAGCAGGTTGTCGAGCACTTCCATCTCTTCGAGTGTCGGCACGATCCGCTCCATGCCCATGACCGCGATATGCGTCGGCGGCAGGGCGGCGGTCAGATCTCCGTTGCCTTCGTTGGTCACGAGATTGATCGCGCCCAGATTGGCGACCGCAAAGTTGCAGCCGGTAATGCCGATCTCGGCTTCGAGAAATTTCTCGCGCAGCACGGTCCGGGCGAACCGGGCCAGGTGCTCGGGGGTTTCGTCGCCTTCATAGTTCAGTTTGGCGGCGAACACGTCGCGAATCTGTTCCCGATTCTTGTGCAGGGCGGGTGCCACGATATGCGAAGGCGGATCCCAATCGTCTTCCTGCAAAATATACTCGCCGAGATCGCTCTCGATCACTTCGCATCCGGCTTCCAGCAGAACGCGGTTCATCTCGATTTCTTCGGTGACCATCGATTTGGATTTGACGATTTTGCGCGCTTGTTTGCTTTTCACTACACCGAGAATATATCCGCTCGCTTCTTCTTTTGTCCGTGCAAAAAAGACATGCCCGCCCCGGCGTTCCACGTTGTCCGCCATCTGCTCCAGATAATAGTCGAGGTTCGCAAGCGTATGCTGGCGAATCTGTTGGCCAAGCTCCCGCCAGGCTTCCCAGTCGCCGAGCGCCGTGGCTGCCGTCAGTCTGCGCGTCTTGAGACTGTCCTGCGCCGAACCGACCGCCCCGCGCATAAAGGCATCGCCGATTCCGTCTGCGGTGCGAGCGCCGAATGCCCTGTTGTCCGTTTTCAGACTCATGATGTTGTGCCTCCTTTGACCGGGTCCGCCGCGCAGTTCAGCACTTCGGCGATATGCATGACTTTGATCTCCTGCCTCGTTCTCGACAAACGGCCGCCGATATTCATCAAGCATCCCATGTCCGCGCTGATGAGATAGTCGGCGCCGGTATCGACGACGCACGCGCTTTTCTCGTCGGCCATCTGCTGCGAAATGTCGGGCATTTTGACGGAAAAGGTTCCGCCGAATCCGCAGCAGTTGTCGGCGTTTGCGAGCGGCGCCAGCTCCAGCCCGTCGACGCGATCAAGCAGCAGAAAAGGCGTTTCCGTTTCCCCGAGCAGCCGGCTCATATGACAGGAGCGATGATAGGCGGCACGTCCCTGCAGGCGTGCGCCGACATCGGTAATGCCGAGTACGCGTACGATGAACTGGGTAAATTCGAACGATTTGTTTTTGAGTGCAATCGCTTTCAACTCCCAGGTGGGATCGCCTTTGAAAATATGGGGAGACTCGTGGAACATGGCGACGCAGGAGCCCGAAGGGCCTACGACATAGTCGGACTGTTCGAAAGCGACCATCATATTGATCATGGCCTGCTTCGATTCTTCGAGATAACCGCTGTTGTAGGTCGGCTGTCCGCAGCAGACTTGAGAAGCGGGGAAATCCGTTTCGCAGCCCAGACGTTCAAGGACTTCGACCATCGATCTGCCGACGCCGGGGAACATGAGATCGACCAAGCAGGTCGAGAAGATGCTGACTTTCATTCGCAATCCCTCCTTTTCCCTTCTATTGTACTCCGACGGACATCGCTTGAAAACCACAAGTAGACAAAAATAAAATAAAAAACATCACAAAACCACATTAAAATGCGTAAAAATGTTGACAATAAAAATTGATAACGTTTACAATACAATAGAAGAAACAGATTTTAATCCCATTTCTGAGGAGGCAGTACCGGTGCAAAAACATCAAATGTATATCGACGGGCAGTTTACGGATGCGGAAAACGGAGAGTGGATGGATGTAACCAACCCGGCGACGGACGAGACGGTCTCGCAGGTGCCCAAAGCGACCCGGGCCGATGTAGCTCGGGCGATCGACGCGGCGGAAGCGGCACAGACGGCCTGGGAAGAAACGCCGGCCGTGGAACGCGGAGTCTATCTGCACCGGATCGCGGCCGGCATTCGCGAGCAGGCGGAAGAAATTGCACGGCTGATTTCCGAAGAAGTGGGCAAGACGCTCGAGCTGTCGACGGTGGAGGTCAACTTCACGGCGGACTATATGGATTATATGGCGGAATGGGCGCGGCGTTACGAAGGCGAGATCGTTCAGAGCGACCGCGACAACGAGCATATTTTCGTATTCAAACGAGCGATCGGGGTCACGACCGGCATTCTGCCGTGGAACTTCCCGTTTTTCCTCATTGCCCGCAAGATGGCACCGGCTCTGATCACTGGCAATACGATTGTGGTCAAACCCAGCGTCGAGTCTCCGAACAATGCGATCGCTTTTGCGAAAATCGCGGATCAAGCCGGTCTTCCAAAAGGCGTATTCAATCTGGTGACGGGAAGAGGCGGAGAAGTCGGCAGCGAACTTGCCAGCAACCCGAAGGTAGGCATGGTCAGTCTGACGGGCAGCGTGCCTGCCGGACAGAAAGTCATGGAAGCTGCCGCCGAGAATATTATCAAAGTCAGCCTGGAGCTTGGCGGCAAAGCGCCGGCAATCGTGCACAAAGACGCGGATCTCGATCTTGCGGTCAAAGCCGTCGTCGATTCACGGGTCATCAATACCGGTCAGGTATGCAACTGCGCCGAACGTGTCTATGTGCACGAGGAGATCAAGGAAGAGTTTACAAGCCGGCTTGTCGAAGCGATGAAGGCGGTCAAATACGGCGATCCTTTGCAGAATACCGATATCCAGATGGGCCCTCTGATCAACAAGGAAGCGCAGAATTCGGTTCAGGCCAAAGTCGATCGGGCGGTCGAACAAGGCGCAAAGCTGCTGCTCGGCGGCAAAAAAGTCGAAGGCAAAGGCAGCTTCTACGAGCCGACCGTGATCGGAGATGCGACCAACGGCATGGAGATTATTCAGGAAGAGATTTTCGGACCGGTCATCCCGATCGTATCGTTCAAGACCCTCGACGAAGCGATTGCGCTTGCCAACGACAGCGAATTCGGCCTGACCTCTTCGCTGTATACGCAGAATCTCAATGTGGCGATGAAAGTGGTCAAACGTCTGAAATACGGAGAGACCTACATCAACCGCGAAAATTTCGAAGCGATGCAGGGGTTCCATGCCGGCTGGCGAAAATCGGGGATCGGCGGAGCGGACGGCAAGCACGGACTGAACGAATATCTGCAGACCCAGGTCGTCTATCTGCAGTACGACAAAGATATTCAATAAGAACCGGGTCACCGGCTCGGACATCGGATGCGGAGAACCGCCTACAGGCGCGTTCTTCGCTTTTTTTGCGTAGTGATAGAGTTCAGAATATTTCTCTTGAGGATAAGTCCGGCTTTTTCGCAATAAACTACTTTACCTGTCGTAGTAATCGTGATACATTGAAACCAATCCAATACTACGACAGATGCAGTAAAAACAATGAACAAAAAAGGAGGGAAACCGTTGATTAGCAGCGACGTCATCCGGGGATACAACGATACGATGATTTTGTATATGCTGCTGGAGAGAGAATCGTACGGCTACGAAATCTCGAAAAATATCCGCAGATTGTCGCAAGAAAAGTATGTGATGAAAGAGACGACTCTTTATTCGGCTTTTACGCGTCTGGAGAAAAACGGCTGTATCTCTTCTTTTCACAAGGACGGAGAAGCGGGCAAGCGGCGTACCTATTACCGGATTACGGACGAAGGTCAGGCTTATTATCGGGAAAAATGCATCGAGTGGCAGCTCACGCAGGAAGTCGTCAATACATTCATAAAGGAGTAGTGAAGACGATGGACGTATTAAAAGCCTATCTGGACAGTTTATTTGCCGCATGGCCGCGCAGCGATCAAGTACTGGCTTTGAAACGCGAGATGCTCGATACGATGGAGGACAAATACGAAGAGTTGAAGCAGGATGGCAAATCGGAGCATGAAGCGATCGGGATCGTCATCTCGGAATTTGGCAGCGTCGACGAACTGATGGACGAGTTGGGGATTATACCTTCCGCTGCAAGCGGGGACACCCCTGTGTTGACAGAAGAAACGGTACAGGGCTATGAAACGGTCGTCAGACGTTCTTCGCGGTTTCAGGCACTGGGCTGGCTGCTCGTTTTGTTTGGCGTCGCTGCCATGGTTCTGATTGCGGCATGGAACGAAAACGGCGTATTGGGCGGGATATCGGAAAATACGGGCTATCTGTTGGCAGTGATCGCGGCATTTGTGCTGGGGGTGCCCGCGATTGGACTGTTTATCGCAAGCGGAAGCGGCAAAGAAAAGTACCGGGTGCTGGGCGAAGACTTTGAGCTTTCCCCCGGAACCCGGGCAGATGTCGAACGGCGCAAGGAGACATTTCGCCCGGTACGCGTCCGTTCGATTGTGACGGCCGCTTGTCTGGGAACAGTGTCGCCGGCGGCTGTATTGGTCGCGGCCATGCGCGGAGAAAGCCAGACCCCGTACGGGGCGGCGGTCATGCTGGCGCTGCTCGGCATCGTTATCTTCCTGTTCATGTATTCCGGCGGTATTGAGGAAGGGTACCAGAAGCTGCTGCAACTTGGCGAATATACACCCGAGAAAAAGGAAGAGAACCGGGTGATCGGCCGGATTGCCACTGTTATATGGCCGCTCGCGCTGATCGTCTTCCTGGTCAGCGGATTCGGGTATGAACGCTGGGATGTGAACTGGTTGGTATTTCCCGTTACGGCCGTTTTGTTCGGAGCGATCGGCGGCGTGTACGGCATGCGGCATAAACCGAAACAAAAAGCCTAGCCGGAGCGGCGGCTGTGCGATCGGCAGTGGGGGGAGTACTCGGCATCTGAAAACCGAACTTGATTCTTTGCTCTTCGGGTTGACGAAGGGCTATTTTTTTGTTAAAATTACTTTAGTGGTTAAAAGCCTAAAAGCGTAGAAGCGTCTAAGCGCGGAAGAGAACATCGACTGAAGCCAAAAGGGACCCGGTTCCCATTCCCATATCGAAAGGAAGAGATCCCATGATCGCTATTTTATCGAACCAAGCTCCGGAGGAGCAGCTGCAGGAAGTCATTCGCGTTATCGAAAAAGAAGGCTTGACCGTTCACCTGTCGAGAGGAGCCGACCGTACCGTTGTAGGCCTGATCGGCAAAGCCGAGCCGAGACTGGCCGAGCATCTGCGTCAGATGAAAGGCGTGGAGGACGTCGTGAAGATTTCCAAGTCGTACAAGCTGGCCAGCCGCGATTTCCATCCGGAAGATACGGTCATCCAGATCGGCGACGTCAAGATCGGCGGCGGAGAACTGGTGGTCATGGGCGGACCGTGCGCGGTCGAATCGCCGGAGCAGATCGATGAGATTGCCCGCCTGGTCAAAGCCGCGGGCGGACAGGTGCTGCGAGGAGGCGCGTTCAAGCCGCGCACCGGCCCTTACAGTTTCCAGGGTGTCGGTGTGGAAGGTCTGATCATGATGGCCGAAGCGGGCAAGAAGCACGGTCTGCTGACCATTACGGAAGTCATGACGCCGGAGTATGTCGATATCTGCGCGGAATACGCGGATATTCTGCAGATCGGCACGCGGAATATGCAGAATTTCGATCTGCTGCGCAAGCTGGGAACCTGCGGACGGCCCGTCCTGCTCAAACGCGGTTTCAGCTCGACGTACGACGAACTGCTTAATGCGGCCGAATACATCCTCGCCGGCGGCAACCCCGACGTGATGCTGTGCGAGCGCGGAATCCGCACGTTCGAACCGTACACACGCAACACGCTTGATTTGGCGGCGATTCCTGCTCTGCAAAGCCTCAGCCATCTGCCGGTTATTTCCGATCCGAGCCACGGGACCGGACGCCGCGAGCTGGTCGAGCCGATGGCCAAAGCTTCCGTTGCCGCCGGTGCGGACGGCCTGATTATCGAAATGCATACCGATCCCGACAATTCCATGACGGGTGACGGCGTGCAGTCGCTGTTCCCGGATCAGTTCGCCGGACTGCTCAAAGATCTGGAGCAGCTTTCCCCGATTGTAGGCAAAAGTTTCGCTACGCCGAAGGCCGAAGCGGAGTCTTTTAAAAATTGGGCGATCGTCTAAATTTTGAACGCCGGCGTCCCTAAAATGCTGCCTGCTTTGCCATCTTGCATAATCGAACAAGCCCGCGTCGTGCCGCCGTTTGCGGCCGACGTCGGGCTTTGTTGATAAGCGGCTTTAAATTTCACGAAAGTGTGAGCATAACTCACATTATCGTAAAAAATACCTAACATGAGTCTTGACGGCTAAATTGCGTCGTTTTATAATGACGACAGCTAAAAAAGAGCATGAACGTTTCATAACGCATATCCGTTCAATGTTCGGAAATTTGGGGGGAAAGTGACATGTCGGTACAAAAAGTATTGAAGCTTATTCAAGAGAACAACATCGAGTGGGTTGATTTCCGTTTCGTGGATCTGTCGGGAAAAGCACATCACATCTCCGTTCCTGCAAGTGCGGTTGAAGAAGAAACGTTTGAAAACGGGGTAGCTTTCGACGGTTCGTCGATTCCGGGCTTCCGCGGTATTGAAGAATCGGATATGGTCATGATGCCGGATCCCGAATCGGTATACATCGACGCTTTCACCGCTCATCCGACATTGAACATCATGTGCAACATTCACACGCCGGACGGCGAACGTTACGACCGCGATCCGCGCAATATTGCCGAGAAAGCCGAAGCGTTCCTTCAAACGAGCGGCGTGGGTTCGGAAGCTTTCTTCGCACCGGAATCCGAATTCTTCATCTTCGACGACGTCCGCTATCACAGCGGCATGAACAGCTCTTCGTTCCATGTCGATTCGGAAGAAGCGGGCTGGAATACGAACCGTACGGAAGAAGGCGGCAACCTGGGCTTCAAAGTGCCGGTCAAAGGCGGTTACGTGCCGGTTGCTCCGGTCGACAGCCAGCAGGATATCCGCAGCGAAATGTGCCGTCTGCTTGAAGAAGCCGGCCTCGTGATCGAACGTCACCACCACGAAGTGGCGACGGCGGGACAAGCGGAGATCAACTTCCGTTTCGATACGCTCAAGAAAACGGCAGACAACCTGCTCAAATACAAATACATCGTGCACAACACGGCCCGCCAATACGGCAAAACGGCAACGTTTATGCCTAAACCGCTCTTCGGTGACAACGGCAGCGGCATGCACGTTCACCAATCGATCTTCAGAGACGGCAACCCGCTGTTCTATGAAAAAGGCGGCTACGCCAACCTGAGCGAAATGGCTCTGCACTACATCGGCGGCCTGCTCTACCATGCTCCTTCGCTGATCGCATTGACCAACCCGAGCACGAACTCGTTCAAACGTCTGGTTCCGGGTTACGAAGCACCGGTTAACCTGGTCTTCTCGAAAGGCAACCGTTCCGCGGCTGTGCGTATTCCGGTAGCTGCTGTAACGCCTAAAGGCTGTCGCGTCGAGTTCCGTACACCGGACTCCACGGCCAATCCGTACCTCGCATTCTCGGCGATGCTGATGGCCGGCCTGGACGGAATCAAGAAGAAGATCAACCCGATCGAGCTTGGTTACGGCCCAGCCGACAAAAACCTCTACGATCTGCCGGAAGAAGAAAAGTCGCAGATCCGCAGCGTTCCGGCTTCGCTGGAAGAAGCGCTTGATTCGCTCGAAGCGGACAGCTCGTTCCTGACCGAAGGCGGCGTCTTCTCGGAAGATTTCGTAGCGAACTACATCGCGTTCAAACGCGCCGAAGCCAAACAGGTTGCGGTTCGCGTTCACCCGCACGAATACAGCCTGTACTACGACTGCTAATCGCCTCTCGGGCGATCACGGAGTTACCTTTCGCTGTTCGACAACCGGCTTCCGCTTTGTATCAGAGCGGAAGCCGGTTTTTTATTTTTGCTGCGAATACAGCCAAATCCGAACATTGTTCGAAAAATGGCGAAAAACGTACAGAATGCGGAATATGGCTCATCACCGCTTTGTCGCGTCGAGGTTTTACTTGAAGTAATGTTAGATTGCTGTTATGATTAACCCTAAATTAGGGCTTGAGGGGGCAAACGATTCATGGGCAAACGGGCTTACAACTTTAATGCGGGACCGGCGGCGCTGCCGCTCGAAGTACTGGAACGTGCGCAGGCGGAATTCGTGGAATTTCAGGGAACGGGTATGTCGATCATGGAAATGTCTCACCGCGGAGCGGTCTACGAGAGCGTACATAACGAGGCACAGGAACGGCTGCTGAAGCTGCTGGGCAATCCGTCCGGTTACAAGACGCTCTTCCTGCAGGGCGGAGCCAGTACCCAGTTCGCCATGATCCCGATGAATCTGTTGACTCCGGGCAAACAAGCGGGTTACGTCATGAGCGGAAGCTGGGCTTCCAAAGCCGCCAAGGAAGCGAAGCTGATCGGCGAGGTTTATTCGGCCGCTTCGACGGAAGGCGACAAGTTTACCCGGATGCCTTCGCAAGACGAGATCGAAATTCGGGAAGATTCGGCTTATCTGCATATCACGTCCAACGAGACGATCGAAGGCGTGCAGTATGCCGAATATCCGGATACCGGCGGCGTGCCGTTGGTCGCGGATCTATCCAGCGATATTTTCTGCCGTCCACTCGATATCGAGAAGTTCGGTCTGATCTATGCCGGTGCCCAGAAGAACCTCGGTCCTTCCGGCGTAACCGTCGTGATCGCCAAGGAAGAGCTGCTGTCGGCCGAAGTGAAGAACATCCCGACCGTTTTCCGCTACAGCACGCATTTGTCGAACAATTCGCTGTACAATACGCCGCCTTCTTTCTCCATTTATATGGTCAATCAGACGCTGCGCTGGATCGAAGAGCAGGGCGGTCTGGAAGGCGTCGAAGCCAAGAACCGGGCCAAAGCGAATCTGCTGTACGACACGATCGATAACAGCGGCGGATTCTACAGCGGAGTTGCCCAAACCGGCAGCCGCTCGCTGATGAACGTCACGTTCCGACTCGGCTCCGAAGAACTGGAGAAAGCTTTTGCCAAAGAAAGCGAACAGCACGGGTTTGTGGGTCTGAAAGGACATCGCAGCGTCGGCGGTCTGCGCGCTTCGATCTACAATGCCGTTCCGCATGAAAGTGTCGCAGCGCTGGTCGACTTTATGGGAGACTTCGCCAAACGCAACGGTTGACCCCGGGAACGCCTGCAGGCGTTCCTCATGCCGTGCGTTTCCGGACCGCCTCCGGTTGTTCGGGAGCCGGGCGCCGTTCTTCCCTTAAGCCGGCAATTCGGGTACTATAGAATCAGAAGAGACGGAAAGAGCCGCCCGACTTCGGGCGGCTCTTCTGCGCGTGGAGGCCCGTTTGCACAGACCTCTCTCGCCTCATTTCCCAGAAACGGAGTGAATAAACCTTTATGGCACTGCATATCGTGCTGGTGGAACCCGAGATCCCGGCCAACACCGGCAATATTTCCAGAACCTGCGCGGCTACGGATACCCATCTGCATCTGGTTCGTCCCCTAGGCTTTCGAACGGATGATGCTTCGCTGAAGCGGGCCGGGCTCGACTACTGGCCGTCCGTTAAGCTGGAATATCACGACTCGTTTGCGGAACTTCGCGAGAAGTATCCGGAAGGCCGCTTTTTCTACGCGACAACCAAAGCAACCAAGCGCTACAGCGACGTTTCGTTCCGTGACGGAGATTTCCTCGTGTTCGGCAAAGAAACCAAAGGGCTTCCGCCCGAACTCATCGAAGCGAATCCCGAAACCTCGATTCGGCTGCCGATGAGAACCGAGCATGTCCGTTCGTTGAATTTGTCCAATTCGGTTGCGATCATGCTCTACGAAGCTCTGCGCCAGCTTGAATTTCCCGGTATGGAGTAGGAAGTTTATCAAGAGATTTCCTCTGAAATCAGCTGATTGCCTGATTAGACAAAAAAACGATAATTAACCAACGTTTCTTTTTTTATCCGTAAAGAAGGAATTCTTGATTGAATCTCGAATATGTAATCTTGGGTTTGCAGAATCATTTCTGCAGGTGGGGCAGAAACAGCAAACTAAAACTAAAAGAGGTGTTTTCAATTATGAAACCTGCTGGAGTTGTCCGGAAAGTCGACCAATTGGGAAGAATCGTACTCCCGAAATCGCTGAGAAAAAGATACCAAATGAACGAAGGCGATCCGGTTGAAATTTTGGTCCAGGGCGATCATATCATTTTGGAACGGTACCGTCCGAAATGCGTGTTCTGCGGTTCGATCGATGAAGTCAGCGAGTTTAAGGAACGGTACATCTGCGGAGCATGTGTCTCCGATATGATGCAGATTCCCAAGCACGGCTGAACGACGTCGCGAGGGTCCGCATTACGCAAAAAAAGAGCCCTAGGGCTCTTTTTTTCGTCGGTCTGCAAGCGGTTTGAAGAAACTTAATCGAAGAACAGGAAGCTTGTCGGAACAGGCCGCAGAATACCGTCCGAAGGATGATTGACGACGCGGCCGTTCATGACGAGCGAAGAAGAACCTCCGCCGTCGAGATTGTAGGCATTGACGACTCCGATCTTGTACAGCTGGCCCTGGATCTCTTCCAGCGTAGCGCCGGAACCGCCTGCTTCGTTATAACCGTCAATGACGAA
This sequence comes from Saccharibacillus qingshengii, assembly GCF_013185195.1. GTDB lineage: Bacteria > Bacillota > Bacilli > Paenibacillales > Paenibacillaceae > Saccharibacillus > Saccharibacillus qingshengii. The sequence continues at coordinate 139,006 of NZ_JAAZWC010000008.1, read as the reverse complement.
AACGATCAGCTGATCGTCTTTGTAGCTGCCGATGATCGTGCGCGGCGCCCGCTTGGGGGCCGATTTCCATTTGGCGGGAATAGCCGTTTTGCGGCCGTCTTTGAGCAGGATCGGGACAAAAGAAGCGCCGAACTGCGGCTGAAGCCGATCAAGTTCATTCTGGCGGTTGAATTGGCCTCCGATCAGTTTGCCCGAATCGTTCAGGCCGACGAAATACAGATCTTTGAAGCTCGATTGGAATCCGGTCAGATATTCGCCGTCCATGACGGTCGTGCTCAGCGGATAACGTTTGCCGTCCTGATCGGCGAAGCCCCCGGCATTGATCCCGGCGACCGCACCGTGCCTCTGAACGGCTTTGAGCGTCGTCTCCGAGCTGCCGAGCGCTTCACCGGCGAGACTCATCCGCATAGCGGACGGATCTTTCAGTTTGACTTTCATGGCATAGCCTGTATAGGTTATGGCATTGACCCGGAACAGTTCGATGCGGATCTTCTCGCTGTCGACCGTCTCAACCGGACGTCCCAGCTTGGAACGGATCCGTTTGTCGTAAATGTTTTCCGGACGCTGGGCCTGGATCGAGGCTTTTTGTACGATCGAAGACATCGTTTGCGTCGTTTGGTTGTACAGATTCAGCGTTTTTTTCAGCGAGGCCGAAGTGGACTTGGCTTTTTTTTCCGCCGTGTCCAGATCCTGAAGCAGTCTGGCCGAAGACGGATCGAGTTTCTTGTCCGTTTTGTACAAGTCCGTATTCAAAAGCAGAGCAGGTTGGGGCGGAAACAGCAGCAGACAGAGCATCAGGCCGATGACCGGGGCAGCCAGCATCAGAAAGAAGCGGTTTACCCGCTGGACTCTTGTCATTTCAACAGGTCCATTTTCTTCTGAAGCTCGCCGAGCTGGGTCTTGACCTCGTTCAGCTGCGTATAAAGCTTGTTGCTGTTGTCCGTCTTGCTGTTCGCATTGTCTTTGGTAAACGTCAGCAGCTCGTTGAACGAGTCTACTTTGCCCTGGAGCGCCGTGACCTGTCCGTTAAGCTCGGTGAACTGCTTCTCGTAATCGGCGCGCAGATCGGCCATCTGGGCCTGCGTTTGGACTTGCAGGGCGCTCAGGGTTTGTGCCTGGAGCCGCTGGCTGTATTCATAGGCGGCATAGACAAACAGGCCGATCAGCACGATCCAGACCAGCAGAAACCATCTGACGGGAAGCCTGTCCTTTTTCGTGCTGCGGGACGTGCTGGAGGTAGATCCCGTTGAAGCCTTCATTACAATCACCTCATTGCAGATTTGGAAAAGGGCCTCCGGCCCGAATTTCAGCTTTCATTCTAACATGCGGGGTTTTATTTCGCAAAAGCCGTTTCGTACATTTTCAAGCAAAGTTTTCAATTTTCACGCCGAATTCTTCATGCTTTTTCGGGAAGTTCCGGCCAAGCGGAGATGACGGACGCATATTCGTTCAGAGCGGCGCTGCCGGCTTCGGTCAGTTTGTAGCGTCCGCGGGAGACCCGCTCGAACCAGCCGTAATGATTGTCGCGCAGCAGCAGGGCCGCTTTGCCGACTCCGCTTGCTTCTTTGAGCATCAGGGGAGAAGCTTCGCCGAACATCCACAGCTGGCGTGCGACTTTCAGCGCATTCTCCCGGTAGGCCGTCACCAGCTTGCGTTTGCTGGAACCGCCGATATTGTGGTCGCCGCTGCGTGCATCGAATTCCGCTTTCAGCCGCTTGGCGCGTGTGCCGGTTTTTCCGCTTTTGGATTCGCCCGCTTCGCACAGCACTTCAACAAAGGGAGCCTTGGTCTTGTAGAACGTCACGGTCAGCAGCCCGATGCCAAGTCTTGAACACAGCAGCGCAAGATCGCCGAAGCGCTGGTTGTGGGCTCCTTTTTTCGTTCGGTTGCGTTCGACTGCCAAATAGACGAGTCCGCCGGTACGCTGACGGTCGGCGCCCTGCAGCAGCAGCTCGAGGGTGAATGTTTTTTTCATCTCGACAATGAGCGGCCGTGCTTCGCCGTCGCGATAGCCCAGCAGGTCGCAGTGGCGTACCTCGCTCTTGACGGCATATCCCCGCTGCTCGAAAAAAGCCTTAAGCGGCGGATACAGCTCGGTTTCATATTTTACGGCCATGATGGAGACTCCTTTTGATTCGCAGATCGCGTAAATTCAATATCTTATCATACCCTTAAAAAAGCGGCCTGGCAAAAAAGCTTGTCGCGCAAACGACGCCTATATATAATAGAAGGAAAAAACATGGGTTTCCGGCCGGACAATCGCAAAATGCAGAATTCGGCCGGAAAGGAGGTAAAACGATGGCTTCGATCCACGACGTGGCCAAAGAAGCGGGTGTGTCGGTCGCAACCGTTTCCAAGGTCATCAACAATTATCCGGACGTCAGCGATAAAACGCGCAAAAAAGTAAGCCAAACGATCAAAAGGCTGAAATACCATCCGAACGTCGCCGCAAGAGGACTGGTCAAAGGTCGTTCCTGGACGGTTGGCGTGTTCGTCACGACGCCGTTTACGAATCCGTTCGTCACGGAACTGCTGGAAGGGATCAAGACGGCGCTGCAAAACAGCGGCTACGATCTGGTTCTGCTCTCGACGCGTTTCAACGACGACAACTATTCGTTCGTGGAACACTGCCTGAGCCGCAATGTCGACGGCGTGGTCGGCTTCGGTGTCGACCGGGACGATCCGCATCTGGAAGAGCTGCTGATTTCCGATATTCCGACGATGTTCGTCGATGCCGATATTCGCGGCCGCCGCGCCGGATACATCACGACGGAGAACAAGGCGGGAACGATGCAGGCCGTTGCGCATCTGGCGGAACTGGGACATTCGCGTATCGCGTTCATCTCGGGGGAGATGGACAACGCGGTAGGCGTGCTGAGGCATGAAGGCTATGTGGAAGGGATGGGATCCCGCAAGCTGCCGGTTCCGGATGCGTATGTCAAAGAAAGCGACTATTCGATGGAAGGCGGTTCGCGGGCCATGGCCGAACTGCTGGAACTGGCCGAGCGTCCGACCGCCGTCGTCTGTACGTCGGATATGATGGCGATAGGCGCGATCAATGTCATTCACCGCAGCGGCTTGTCCGTGCCCGAAGATATTTCCGTAGTCGGCTTCGACAATACGCATTATGCGGAAGTGTACAGCCCGGCGCTGACCACGATCAATCAGAATATCCGCTCGATCGGTTCGCACGCGATCGAGACGCTGATTACGATGATCGAGAACAGCGATTTCCTGCCGCCCGTTGTCACGGAGCCTTCGAATCTTGTGGTGCGATGCACGACGGCCGAAGTTCGCGCTGCTGCGCTGTAGGTTTCTATTCCATCGAGACAGTCGTACGTTTTGGGTTCAAGCCGATTTCCTGCCTGTTTACACGGCGGAGGTCGGCTTTTTTGTGTATAAAAACAAATACTAACAAAATAATTATATCTAAATTTGTTTTGCTAAAAAAATAAAAATTGAATAAAAAAACAGGAAATTATTGAATTTCGGCACGGAGAATGATACGGTGATGATGAGATTAAAAGCGGTTACACTTTGGTATTGGAGGAAGGCGACTTGAACGAAATCAAATGGGATTTGAATGAATGGACCTTTAGGGCCGTCGGGGAAAACGAATGGCTGCCTGCAGTCGTGCCGGGCTGCGTACACAGCGATTTGTACCGGAATGCCAAGATTCCGGATCCTTATTATGGAACGAACGAGCACGATCTGCAGTGGATCGACAAGCGCGATTGGGAATACGAAACGGTATTTACGGTTCCGGGCGATCTGCTTCGCCAGGATCATATCGGTCTGGTATTCGACGGATTGGATACCTACGCGGACGTCGAGCTGAACGGTCAGCGTATATTGTCGGCCGACAACATGTTCCGCACCTGGCAGGTGCCTGTAAAGACCCACTTGAAAAACGGAGAGAACCGTCTGCGCATCAAATTCCGTTCGCCGATCAACGAAGACCTGCCCAAGCTCGAGAAATTGGGCTACGCGCTTCCGGCAGCCAATGACCAATCGGAACTTGGCGGACTCGGCGACAAACGCGTCAGCGTGTTTGCGCGCAAAGCGCCTTACCATTACGGCTGGGATTGGGGCCCGCGCTTTGTGACAAGCGGGATCTGGCGCGCCGTACGGCTCGAAGCCTGGACGGGACTGCGGATCACGGATCTGTTTATCCGCCAGAACGAAGTCACGGCGTCTACAGCCAAACTGACGGCTGTGCTGACGATCGAATCGGACCGCGATTTCGAAGGGCGCGTGCGCATTTCCGCCGAAGGATTCGAAGCCGAGAGCACGGAAGCGATCCGTCTCGGCGACAATACCGTTCGCCTGGAGTTCCAACTGAACGATCCGAAGCTGTGGTGGTCGAGAGGCCTTGGCGAAGCGAATCTGTATACCTTTACCGCCGAGATCTTGGAAGGCGAATCGGTCAGCGCTTCCAAAAGCGTGCGTACCGGTCTGCGCAGCGTCAAGCTGAAGCGCGAGCCGGACGGCGCGGGCGCTTCGTTCTATATCGAACTGAACGGCGTGCCGGTATTCGCCAAAGGCGCCAACCATATTCCGAACGACAACTTCGAAACGGACGTGACGCGGGAACGCTACCGGTACGAGATCGTATCGGCGGCCGAAGCGAATATGAATATGCTGCGCGTATGGGGCGGAGGCATCTATGAAGAAGATGCTTTCTACGAACTCTGCGACGAGTACGGCATTATGGTCTGGCAGGATTTCATGTTTGCCTGCAGCATGTACCCGGGCGACGAAGACTTCCTCGAAAGCGTCCGTCACGAAGCCGAAGACAATCTTCGCCGTCTGCGTAGCCATGCCAGCATTGTACTGTGGTGCGGCAACAACGAGATCGACTCGGCATGGGCGCATTATCTTCCGGACGGCGGTTGGGGCTGGAAAAAAGACTATACCCAAGACCAGCAAAACAGCATTTGGGCGGATTACGAAGCGATCTTCCACCGTCTGCTGCCAAACGCGATCTCGAAGCTTGCACCGGGGGCCGAATACTGGCCGTCGTCGCCGCTTGTCTCGCTGACAGGCGATGAGAACCAGCATGCGCATCCGGGTACCTCGGAAGGCGATATTCATTACTGGGGCGTATGGCACAATTCCGAACCGTTCGAAAATTACAACAAGTATATCGGCCGTTTCATGAGCGAATACGGTTTCCAATCGTTCCCCGAACACAAATCGGTTCTGCAGTATGCGCCGGAAGATGCGCTGCAGCTTGATTCGAAGATTATGCTGGCGCATCAGAAAAACGGGCGCGGCAACTTCCTGATCAAAGAATATATGGACAAGTACCTGCCGGAGCCAAAAGACTTCGTCTCGTTCCTGTATATGAGCCAGGTGCTGCAGGCCGAAGCGATGAAGTCGGCGATCGAAGCGCACCGCCGCAGCATGCCGTACTGCATGGGGACCTTGTACTGGCAGATGAACGACAGCTGGCCGGTCGCTTCATGGTCGGGTATCGATTATTACGGCCGCTGGAAAGCCCTGCATTATTATGCACGCCGCAGTTTCCGCGACGTGTCCGTCTCGATCGACGGGACGAACGGCGAAGATGTGAATTTCCATATTCTCAACGACGGTCTGCAGGCCGAATCCGCGTCGCTGAAACTTCGCCTCATGAGCTTCGACGGCGATGTACGGCAGGAGCAGGTGGTGCCGGTGGAAGTATCCGCCAACAGCGCGACACTGATTTATTCGGTCAAAGCGGCCGATCTGCTCGGCGGTGAAGCGCCGGGACGTACGGTGCTTCTGGCCGAATTGGAGCAGGGAGGCCGTATCCTGGATCAGCGGACGCATTACTTCGTGTCGGCTAGGGAAATCGAACTGTCCGTTCCCCATATCCGTGCGGTTCGTACGGAAGACGGCGAAGGCCGCACTACGATCTCGCTTGAAACGGACGTATTGGCCAAGCAGGTCTGGCTCTCGGCCGAGCAGGAAGGCGTGTTCAGCGACAACTACTTCGATCTCGTTCCGGGCGAAACTACCATCGTCGAGTTCCGATCCCGCCGGGAAGACGGCACTTTGGAACACGGTGCGGCAGGAGAAGTCGAGATCAAGTCGATGGCCGATTTTATCAAACAGGGTTAACGTAAACGCAATAGAGCGAACCTACCGAGAATCGTCCGGAGATTCGCCCTGCACCTACACTCTATACCAAGAACCGCCGCCTCGCGCAGAGGCGGCGGTTTCTTTTGATCCCCCCCGAAAAGAAACTGCTTGGCCCGAAGCTTGTTCCTTCAGGTGGACCGGGCGTATAATGAACGCACGAGATTCTACAACGAGACAAAGGAAGTGCAGTGCCAAATGGAGCCTATCCCGATTCGAACCACACGCAGCTACAAAATGGCCCGTGTCTTCCCGACCGACGTCAACAGCTACCACACCCTGTTCGGCGGAAAACTGATGGCCTATATCGACGATATCGCCTCGATTGCCGCAGCCAAACTTTCACGCGCGAATACCATTACCGCTTCGACGGACTCCGTCGACTTTTTGTACCCGATCTATATGACCGATTCCGTCACGCTGGAATCGTTCGTGACCTGGACCGGCCGCAGCTCCATGGAGACGTTCGTCAAAGTGATCCGCGAAGATCTGAAAAGCGGGGAAAGACAAATTGCGGCTACGGCATTCCTGACTTTCGTAGCGATGGATGATCATGGACGCAAGATCGAGATCGCTCAGGTCTATCCGGAGACGGAAGAAGAGCGCAAACTGCACGAGAGTGCACCGGAGCGAGCGCAGATGCGCAAACAGCGCCGCGAAGCAAGCCGGGCGTTGGCGGAGTTCCTGACTTCCCGTTATCCGTGGGAACCGGAAACCGAGTAAGCAGAAGCTTTCACGAAGGTGTAATACAGAACTAACTTTATTTTATTCAGCAGCTTGTAAAAATGTGAATGATCGTTTATGATCATTTTAGAAATAAAAAAGCGATACTTGTGAAATTTCACGAAACGATATCGAGGATTCTGGCGATTTGCAGAAAATTCGGCAATGTCGAAATATTGTGACAAATTTCACGTGTATCGATGCGAAAATGGTTTAAAATAAGAATATAAAAAACAAATGAATAAAGGATCTTCGGGGTAGGGTGAAATTCCCGACCGGCGGTAATGTTCGCTTCTGCGAACCGAGCCCGCGACTCCGGCCGTGTCTTCTCGAAGACGCTGCCGGACTGATCTGGTGAAAATCCAGAGCCGACGGTACAGTCCGGATGGGAGAAGATCAAGCGCAGACATGCCGGTGCAAGCCGACTGCAGGTTTATTTATGGAACCTGCCGCAGGCTACCGCTTCGTATTTGGCCTGCCGCTCGACCCTTCGATTGACGTAAAAACCGCCCCGAACGCCGGAACTTCCGGCTTCGGGGCTTTTTGCGCACGGGATCCCCCTTATTCGGATGAGGAGACTAGGGAAATGAAAACCGCCAATCGTAACGACTTTACTCAAGCAAGCACAGGAGGAAACGGATCGTTCTTTTCCAGAGCCGGAAGCGGCTTCTGGCTGATCGTATTGGGAGCGGCGCTGTGGGGCGTCGATCCGCTGTTCCGGATTCTGCTGCTGGAATCGATGACCTCTTCGCAAATCGTACTGCTCGAACATGTGGTGATTGCACTGTTCGTGGCTCCGATTCTGTGGAAGAACCGTTCGGAATTGAAAGGTCTGGGTCTGCGGCATGTCGGTGCTCTGCTGTTTATCTCCTGGGGCGGTTCCGCCCTCGCGACGCTGATGTTTACGCTTGCGCTTCAATATGCCGGAGGCGCGTTTAATACGGTGCTGCTGCTGCAAAAACTCCAGCCGCTGTTCGCGATCATCCTGGCGCACTTTATGCTCAAAGAATCGCTGCCTCGCCGCTTCGGTCCGCTGTTCCTGGTCGCGCTGGCAGGAACTTATCTGCTGACTTTCGGCTTCACTTTCCCGGTCGGTCATGCCGGCGAATTTTTCCAGATGGGCAGCCTGCTCGCACTGGGCGCAGCTGCTCTCTGGGGCGGGTCGACGGTTATGGGCCGCTTCATGGTCGGCAAGCTGAAATATGAGACGGTAACCTCGCTGCGTTTCATTCTCGCGCTGCCGCTGCTGTTGGCGATTACGGCCGGTGAAGGCGCCGCTTGGGCGCTTCCCGCCGGCGGTATCGCGCTGACACTTGTCGGTGTAAACCTGCTGCTCCAAGCTTTGCTGCCGGGGCTGCTCAGCCTGCTGGCTTATTACAAAGGCCTCAAGACAACCAAAGCGTCGGTCGCCACGCTGGCTGAACTGAGCTTCCCGATGGTTGGGGTTCTGATCAACTGGCTGTACGGAGGCGAAGTCGTAACCGCCGCTCAAATCGTCGGATTTATCTTGATCTGGTCGGTCCTGTTCGTGATCTCCCGTCAGCAGACGAAAGAGATCGGACCGAGTCAGCTGTCTCAACAGGCGGCCTGAACAAGAAGAACCCGGTCCTTTGCCTCAAACCGATCCTGTTGCGCAGCGCCTCCCGATTCAAGCGGGAGGCGTTTTAATTTGGGTAAGCTTGCAGTCCGGCGTATGGAGCGTAGCGAATCGTTAGCCGTTTTATCTATGTGCCGAACGTATGTTATGATGAACATATTGAAAATTTTTCGCGGAAACGGAGAGAGTCCCCATGAATACACAAGAAACCTGGTCGGCGGTTCGCGCCGACCGTCCGTTTGTCCGGCTTGTTCCGGACGTGCAGTTCGCGCAGTTTGCGGGCGGCAAGTCGCTCAGCTTGAACCTGCTGCTGCCGGCTGCCGATCATCCTGTTCCCCTGATTGTATGGATCGTCGGAGGCGCCTGGGTAAGCTGCAATTCGGCCCGCAATCTGCCTCAGTTGGTCCGCTTTGCGGAGCAGGGCTACGCCGTCGCCGCGATCGAATACCGCCTGGCGCACGAAGCCCGTTTCCCGGCACAGATCGAAGATGCGAAGAGCGCTGTGCGTTTCCTGCGCGCCAATGCCGATAAATACGGAATCGATGCCGCTCGCTTCGGCGTATGGGGCCATTCCGCAGGCGGACAGCTGGCTGCGCTGCTCGGCGTAACGGGCGGTTCGCCGGAATTCGAGACGGCCGACCACCTGCAGCAGTCTACCCGTGTCCAGGCGGTGGTGGATTTCAGCGGGCCGATCGATATCGAGCTGGATTTCCAGAGCGAGTTCCATATGCCGGTCATGGCCATGATGCTCGGCGGCACAATTCGTATGAAGCCCGAACTTGCCCGCAGCACAAGCCCGGTCCCGTATCTCGACGGCCGTGAAGTACCGCCGTTTCTGATTATGCACGGAGACGCCGACACGACCGTCCCGCTGCGCCAGAGCCAAATGCTCCACGATGCGCTGACTGCTTCGGGCGCCGCTTCGGAGTTCTGTATTCTCGAAGGTACAGGTCATTCGACCGCCGAGATGCTGACCCGGAGCGATGTTCTGGACAAAGTCGGAAGTTTCTTCGATAAGCATCTCAAATCCTGATCTTGCGAAGACCGCAGAGAAGCATGGCGTTCCGTTTCGAATCCGCACCAAAAAGGCAGGGCGAAAATCTCGCCCTGCTTTTTTGGTGTCGACTTCTTGTTGTGCGGGATCGGATTCGGTTGGCGGATCAGAAGGTCGTAAAGCCCAATCTCATCTGAACGCGGTACACGATATCCTTGAGCCATGTCGTCGCTTCCAGGTGTTCTTCCAGATCAAGGGTGTAGGCGGCACCGTCATTGGTCCAGATCCGCTCGAAGTAATCTCGCACTTCGCCGATCATTTCGCTGTCCGCCGCGCCTTCGACGAACAGATCGTTCTCCAGATTGTAATCTTTGAGATTGCGCGGCGTGAAGTTGGTCGAACCGGCCAGCACGCTGCTGTCTCCGTTTTGCCGCTGCACGAAGACCATCTTCGTGTGGTACTGTTCTTTGGTCGTGTTGTACCAGCGAATTTCGATCTTGTCTGGCGCTTCGCCGTGGAGCTGCGCAGCAACCGGACGGTTCGGAATGCCGATTTTGTCGCGCCCGAACGCATTTTCGTTGGGATCGAGTACCAGCCGCACTTTGGCACCGCGATCAGCCGCGGCGCTCAATGCCTGGATCACTTTTTTGTCCGCGAGATAGAACATGCCCATCCAGACCGTATCGCCGGAAGAAGCGCTGCCGATCTCTTTGAGCAGACGGTCGTAGACTTTCCCTTCCGTCAGATACTGGATCGCATATTGTCCCTGCGTTTCTTTGGCTTCGTCCGCCGCCGGATAAGCCGGAAGCGTGCCGCCGCCCGACATATCGAGAACGGCCTGCTCCGCCTGCAGCATATCGCCGATGATCGGACCGCTGACTTCAAGCGCGATATTGGAGTGATAGGCGCTCGCATCGTGGATGTTGCCGCTCGAGACAATGGCTCCTTTTTCCGTGATAAAAGCTTTCCGGTGGTTGGCTTTCACGTTCAGCAGCTTCATGTAAGAACGCAGGGTGATATCCGGTCCGCCGCTCGCCATCAGATTGGGAATCCGTCCTTCGCCCGATTGGCCGAACCATTGGAAGAAGGTCCGCCATACTGCCGAATACAGGGGAGTCGAATCGCGCAGCGGATCCACATCGGTCATGACGACGCGGATACCGGCTTTTTTGAGACTTTCCAGCAGGGCATTCGGAGCCGAGCCGTAGTTGGTATTGACCTCATCCGTGATAAACACGATATCGAGGTCGGGAACCGCCTGTTTGCGCTCGATCAGCGTACGGGCCAGCTTGGCGCTGACTTTCGGGTACTGCTGATCTTTGTGGGTATAGTCGTTGAACAGGAACACATCGATGACGATAAAACGTTCCGCTTCGCCGATCATCTCGATCGTCCGATCGAAAATTTGTCTGTCCTGGGTGAATTCGCTTGTTTGCGCCGGATAAGTCAGATCGTACAGAAAGTCGACGCGGTCCGTTCGATAAACGGGACTCTCGTACGAAATGCCGGCCGGCAGCGGTTTGTTCATCTGATACAAGACGACGGCCAGCAGCCACACCACACACAAGGCAAGAAAGATCTTCAGGATCCTGCCCCGGGAAAAAGAAAAGCTGCGGCGGCTGCCGCTTCTTGGACGTTTGTTGGAGGGAGGTCTTCCCGATGAAGATCCCCGCATGATCGTACCGCTGCGGTGGGTCGTCCATGATTCTTCGTTGTTCATTGCCGTTCATCCTTCCTTTTGCCGACCGACCGCTTGCAAGGCCGCGCTATTTCTATATAACAACAAGCAAGCTAAAATGACGCATCCGGCCCGGAAGAGAGAAGAAAAGAAAGAAGCGGGGTTCTCGAACTCTGTATTTTGCAAGAAATTTAAGATAAAATACGGGTATACAGGTAGCGATAGAAGAGAAACGAAAGGGAGTCCGCCTTGAAAAACTCACTTGGTTTGTTTGGAGAAACGTTTGCGGAGAACGATATTTATCGTCCGCTGTTTGTCTATCATCCCGACGCCATCTATGTGATGAACATGGCGGGAGAATTAATCTATGCGAATCCGGCGACCGAACGCATGATTGGATATACGCTGGCTGAACTGCAATCGATGGATCTGCGTGATCTGTATCGGGAAGGGGAACATCAGCAGAGCGTATCGCGCCGGATGGAGATGAAGGAAGAAAGCCGGCAGGAATTCAGGCTGAAGCTGATCCGCAAGAACGGCAGCCCGCTGCTTCTGGCGGTGACTTATGTGCCGATCGAGCAGGACGGCTGCCGGGTCGGCATCTACGGCATCGCGAAAGATATCACGGAAGAAGAAGAGAAAAGCCGCAAATTGAGGGAGCAGGAAAGGTTGTACCGTTCGCTGTTCGAGTACAATCCGGCCGGGGTGCTGTCTTTTGATCCCGAAGGGCGCTGTCTGTCCGTCAATCCGAATCTGGAAGCCATGACGGGTTATGCGAATGTGGAGTTGTTCAGGCAATCGTACTCGCTTTTGTTTCCGGCCGAAACTGCAGGTCTGCTGCACGATCGGTTTGAACGCTCCCTGCAGGGCAGCTCCGGCAATTTCGAGACGCAGCTGCTGGGCAAAGACGGACAGCGAATCGATGTGAATCTGACCGTTCTTCCGATCGTAGTCGACGGCGAAGTGCTTGGCGTCTATATGATTGCACTCGATATTACGGAATGGAAAAGACAGATGCAGCGCAGCCGGGAACTGACCGAGCAGTATACGTCGATCTTGAACGCGGTCACGGAAGGCATTTACGAAATCAACCGGGAAGGCCGTTCGGTGTTCGTCAATCAGGCGGGAGCCCGAATGCTCGGATACGAAATCGAAGAGTTCCGCAATATGTACAATCACGATCTTATTCATCACAGCCGTTCGGATGGCAGTCCTTATCCCCTGGAAGAATGTCCGATTCACCGTTCCATGCGCGAAGGGGTGCCCTGTACGGTCGAAGGCGAAGTGTTCTGGCGCAAAGACGGGACGAGCTTCCTGGTCGAGTACCAAGTGAATCCGCTGTTCGAAAACGGGAGCTCCGCCGGAGCCGTCGTCGTGTTCCGGGACGTGACCAGCCGCGATGAAATCGTCCGCCAAAAAAACGAAACGCAGCGGGGTCTCGCCGAAAAAGCGAAATTCCTGAGTCTGATGAGCCACGAAATCCGGACCCCGCTTAACGGCGTGCTGGGCATGACGGAGCTGATGGACGGAACAGGAATGACGGAAGAACAGCAGGAGTATATGGAAGTGCTCCGGCTCAGCGCCCGCGGTCTGCAGGGAGTGGTCGACCGGATTCTCGACTTTAACGCGGCCGAGAACGGGGCGGCCCGTTTCTTGAAGCAGCCTTTTGACGTCCGTCTGCTGCTGGAAGAAGCGGTCGGGAATTTCTCCGTTCAGGCGGAAGCCTCCGGGGTGGAATTGGATCTTCGGATCGATGAGAAATTCCCGTCTGAACTTGTCGGCGATGCCGATAAACTTCGGCGGGTATTGATCGGTCTGATCGGCAATGCGGTCAAATTCACGCCGCGAGGTTCTGTAAGCGTCTTGGCGGAATGTCTGATTCGCCCCCGGACGGGTGTGGGCGAGCTGACCCGCTGTGTGCTCAAAGTCGAAGTGCGCGATACGGGAATCGGCATTCCGGCGGATAAAATGTCGCTTCTGTTCCAGCCTTTCTCGCAGATTCATTCCGCGCTGGACCGGAAGTATGAAGGAACGGGCCTGGGACTTGCGATCTGCAAACGCTGGATCGACCGTATGGGAGGAACCCTTTGGGCCGAGAGCCGGGAAGGGGCCGGATCGACTTTTGCGTTTACGCTGCCCATGCTCTGCGACGAAGATTGAAGAAGGTAGGGCAAGCTCGGAACAGGCGATAAGCCGAGGTGTGAAAAACCAAAAAGCGGCGCTTCGATCGTATAGATCGAAGCGCCGCTTTTTCCCGATTTGCAAGCCGGTATTATTGGGTTTTGGCGTACATCAAGCCGACCGTTCCCGGTCCGCAGTGAGTCGAAATGACACATCCGGCGGTGCAGAGCAGCACTTCTTGCGCGCCCGTTTCCCGAAGGATCGTATCGCGCAGACGAAGAGCGTCTTCTTCGGCGTCCGCATGCACAACGACGACGGGACCGTCCAGCTTTTCTTTGTGGGCCAGCAGATTTTGCAGCATTTTATCGAGCGCTTTTTCGCGCTTGCCGCGAACCTTGTAGGCGGGCGTCATCGTGCCGTCGATAACCTTGATAATCGGACGAATACTCAACAGGCTGCCGATCAGATTCTGCATCCCCGAACAGCGGCCGCCTTTGTGCAGGTATTCCAGCGTATCGATCGCAAATTCGGTCTCCATAAGCGGACGTTCGCGCTCCAGCATATGTACGATTTCCGGAACGTCCATCCCCGACTCGGCCGCGCGGGCCGCTCGCAGAACGAGCAGTCCGATCGCGGTGGAGAGATTGAGCGAATCGAAAACGGTAACGCGGCCGGGTTCGAAATCTTCGGAAGCGATAAGCGCATTTTGATAAGTGGACGACAGTTCGGACGAGAGGCCGATGTACAAAATACGCTCCCCGTTATCCAGATGGGGGGCGAAAGCCCGGCTGAAATCCGCCGGCGAAGGAGCCGCGGACTTGGGAAGCTTGCCCTGCCGGGCGACTTTATCGAACAGCCGGGCCGGTGTCAGATCGATGCCGTCCCGGTAGGTCTGATCTTCGAATACGACGTACAGCGGAACGATCTCGATACCGTACTGCTTCAGCAGCTCGGCGGGAAGGTCGCTTGTGCTATCGGAAAAAATTCGGATGTTGGACATATTCATCTCCTTGTAACCGCTCCCGAACGCTTTAAAAGCAGGCGGGCGAAATAAGCGAAAATAGGGCTTTTTCCAAATAGGAAGCCGCTCCGTTAACAGTATAGCACGATCTGCATCCATTCGGCAGGCAAAGGGCCGCCGCCTATATGGCGCCGGCCCTTTGTTCAAACAAAACGTCGGAAAAGCGGGAATCCTGCTTACAGCCCCGCTCCGCCCATCACCGTGGCAAATAGGATGAATCCGCCGCCGCCGAGCAGGCACAGTCCGTTCAGAATCGTGCCGATGACCGGGAATACTTTTTTGCGATCTTTGGATACCAGACCTACGATGCCGAGAATGACCCCGACCAGATTCAGTACAGCCGCGCCCAGGATGCTCAACAGCAGAACCAGGGCACCGACGCCGACTCCCATCAGCTGTTCTTCGGTCGCCGTGTAAGGATCGAGCGTCGTGCCCATTTCGCTGAATGAATAGGCGACGCCTATCGCAGCAACGAAAAACACGACGTACAAAGCGATCGAGACCAGAGACAAAATGAACGAAGCGATACCGACTCCCGAATGCTTCAACCGGCCCGGAAGACGGTCATCGCGCGGAAATTCGTCATAAGGACTGAACGGGGGATTGATCCGCTCGTCGTAGCTGCGTCCATCCGGGTCGCTGCGATAGGGATCTCCGGCATTGGGCTGTCCGAATTCATTGCGTTCGGGTTCTTTGCGAAGATCCGGACCACCCTGTCGGGAGTTCGGATCGTCCGAAGGTGGAAAACGATTGTCCATACGGCAACTCTCCTTTATTTGGAAGCTTTTACGTGATTACTCTTTCATATCCTGCTGCAAAAAGCAACCCTGAATCACAGGCTTTCCGTTATTACGGCTGCCTCGCCGAACGGTTTCATTTCTATTACCCGCCGCAAGCGGACCAAGAAGGCAAAAAAGTGAAGTTTGCGGCTTTTTCTGGTTTTTCGGAGAAGCAGCCTCTATAATGAAAGTCGATTTACAGCCGCGCGGGCTCGGGATTTCCGTACCGCCGTGTCTGTTCGATTTCAGGGAAAAGAGGGATTCCATGCAAAGGAAAATTGCGGTTATCGCTTGTGTCCTGGCGATGATCGGCGTTGGATTGGGGGCTTTCGGCAGCCATATGCTGGGCGATAAGATCGGCGCCGACGCGTTGGAGACTTTTCAAACCGGGATCCAATATCACTTCATCCATGCTTTGGCGATGCTGATCGTGGCCGTTGCGATGGGCGTATGGGGCGAATCGCGGCGTCTGGCCTGGGCGGCCTGGCTGTTCCTGGCCGGGATCGTGATGTTCTCCGGCAGTCTGTATCTGCTCAGCACGACCGGATTGCGGATCTTCGGTCCGATTACGCCGCTTGGCGGCGCAGCTTTTATTGCCGGCTGGATCGTGCTTGCTTTGGCCGTAGGCAAAAAAAACGCTTCGCACTGAAGTTTACGGCGAAAGGGTTCGGAAAAAGAAACAGCCCAAAAACCGGGTATCCGCTGCATGGCGGGTACCCGGTTTTTGATGAGAAAAAGCCGGAAGCAGGGCGCCTCCGGCGGCATATAGATAAAGCATCGATCCTGCGACCGGAGATCCGGCCCGGGGAGAAGAAACGGTCTTACTGTCCGCTCAACTCGTCGATTTCGTTAAGGGAGAAGCTGTAAACTTGCTTTTCGTCGACATGATAGACGCTGATCATCTGCGCGGGTTCGTCGAAATTGAGAATCCGGCAGGGAATACTGAGCCGATTGCCTCCCGGTTTGTTGACGACCACGCGAACCAGGCGGTTCTTGCTGATACTGTCCCGAATATCGTCGGGAGTCAAATGGGAAGAAGCTTGTGAGAGCGCTTTGGCAACGGTGGCCGCAGCCGCAGTTTGGGCAGCCGCAGCGGCTTTGGCCTGAAATCCTTTGGCTGCGGACAAATTGGCTTTGGACTTTTCCACGTAATTCGTTTTCATGCTGGCAAGCGCCGATTCGATGACTTTGCCAAGCTCGATTCCCGAGTTGATACGAAGGTCGACGACTTTGTCCGAAGTGTTCAAAAGTGTCAGGAGGGCCTGCAAAGTCTCCGCGTTGGTCGAGCCTTCGATCAGAATGTCCACGTTGAATAGAAAGCCGGAACGTTCTTGCGATGTCTTATTGTTCATAATTCCCCCGGTCTGAACCCGTTCAAATTTGGATAAGGATTTTGCCTGAAAATCGGAATCCCGTGTCTCATTATATTACCATGACTTTTGGCATAATCCTAGTCCCGTAGGACTTTCGGCCAATCGAAATATCCATTTTAATGGAGCGGATTCGAGCGGGTGTTCCGGAAAATATGTTCGCATACCTGCCTTTTGGGAGCCGGTTTCGGATGCTTTAAGCCGGCCTATTGTTTCGCCGCAATTTCGATCGGGTAAACTCTAACTAGAAGCGGCAGAGCAAAATGCTGCCGTGCCCGTTTGACAACTTGTCCGCTGCGCTCCATATTTCAAACGCGGATTACATTTTGAAGGAGAGAGGGATAATCATGGATAAAACAAAAACGGAAGCCCAAACCAAAACAATCGAGGAAATTCTGAACCGTCAGGTCGCGAACCTGAATGTTCTTTACGTTAAAATCCACAACTTCCACTGGTATGTAAAAGGCGAGAACTTCTATACGCTGCATGTGAAGTTCGAAGAACTCTACAACGAAGTAACCGTGAAGATGGATGAAGTGGCCGAGCGCATGCTGACCATCAAAGCAAGCCCTGCCGCTACCATGAAAGAATATCTGGAACTGTCCAGCATTCAAGAAGCAGCCGGCGGCGAAGATTACCGCACGATGGTCCAAACCATCATCGAAGACTTCGCAACGGTAGCCGAAGAGATGCAGGAAGGCCTGGAGCTTGCCGAAGAAGCACACGATCAAGCGACAAGCGACATGCTCATTTCCATGAAACAAGATCTCGAGAAGCATATGTGGATGCTGCGTTCGTTCCTCGGACACTAAGAGAACAACAGAACTTACGGAATCCGGCTGTGGCCGGTTATACAGAAAACCCGGTCTGAAAACGACCGGGCTTTTGCTTTTTGGACAGAAAAATCCGATACAAATAGTTGCACAAAATTCATTGATTACACGCTTAAATTTTTAAATGTATGGCGATTCGTTGAACTGAAAAATAAATTCGGGTAAAATAAATTGAGAATCAACGATAATCAGTTTATAATCATTACAAGGTTATAATTATTTTGGTTAGAGTGTTTGATCAAAAGGATATCACGGATTCACCATTATATTTCTGGAGGGACGCTGAACATGGCAACTAAATTCGTCATCGAAGGACTCAAAGCTCAGATCGAAGGCAAGGAAATTCTGAAAGGCATCAATCTGGAAATGAACGGCGGGGAAATCCATGCGATCATGGGACCGAACGGCACAGGCAAAAGTACGCTGGCTTCCGCGCTGATGGGACATCCGAAATATGAAGTGACCGAAGGTACGGTTACGCTGAACGGCGAAGACGTGCTGGATATGGGCGTGGACGAACGTGCGCTCGCCGGTATGTTTCTGGCTATGCAGTATCCGAGCGAAATTGCCGGCGTCACGAATTCCGACTTCCTGCGCAGTGCGATTAATGCACGCCGCGGCGAAGGCAACGAGATTTCGTTGATCAAATTCATCCGTCAAATGGAGAGCAGCATGAAAGGGCTCGAAATGAATCCGGAGTTCGCGCACCGCTACCTGAACGAAGGTTTCTCCGGCGGCGAGAAAAAGCGCAACGAAATTCTTCAAATGATGATGCTTGATCCGAAACTTGTCATTCTGGACGAAATCGACTCCGGTCTCGACATCGATGCCCTGCGGATCGTAGCGAACGGCGTGAACGAAATGAAACACGAAGACCGCGGTTTCCTGATCATTACCCACTATCAGCGTCTGCTGAATTACATTACGCCCGACTTCGTACACGTCATGATGCAGGGCCGTATCGTCAAATCCGGCGGACCGGAACTGGCAGCGCGTCTCGAGCAGGACGGTTACGACTGGATCAAGGAAGAACTGGGCATTACCGACGAGACCGTCGGACAAGAACAAGAAGCCTAATCCTATAACGAACGGAAGGAGGAACACCGATTATGACTTTACAAACCATTCTTCCGGTTCAGGCCGCGCAGATCAACGAATGGGCACAGGCCCGCGGCGAAGCCGCATGGCTGACCGAACGCCGTCTGCAGGCGCTCGAACTGGCCGCTTCGCTGGAACTGCCCAAACCGGAGAAAACCAAACTTGACCGCTGGAATCTCAGCGATTACGGCACGTTCAAAGCGGCCGTACCCGTATCTTCCCAAAGCGCCCTCCCGGCCGCAGCGCAGGATCTGATCGAAGAAGGCACGCAGAACCTGATCGTCCAGCATAACTCCGGCGTCGTGTTCACTTCGCTGTCAGAAGAGCTGAGCGCCAAAGGCGTTATTTTCACCGATCTTGAAACGGCTGCCCGCGAACACGAAGTGCTGGTCAAGAAATACCTGGGCACGGCTGTCAAGCCAAGCGAACACCAGGTATCGGCCCTGCATCATGCGGCATGGAACGGCGGCATCTTCTTGTACGTACCGAAGAATGTCGAGCTTGAAGTTCCGCTGCAGGCCGTATTCCTGAGCGACGACGCTTCGGCTTCGTTTGCTCCGCATATTCTGGTCGTGGCCGACACGAACAGCCGCGTGACTTACGTGGACAACTATGTATCCGCCGGTCTGAACGGAAATGTGCTGCATAACGGCGCCGTGGAAGTCATCGCGCTGGACGGAGCCAAAGTCCAATACGCGACGGTTCACCAATTCGGCAAAGAAGTGACCGACGTTTCCTACCGCCGGGCCCTTCTGTCGAACGATGCCGATATCGAATGGATCGTCGGCGAGATGAACGACGGCGACACGGTAGCCGATACGGCGACGACGCTGAACGGACGCGGTACGCATTCCGATGCCAAGATCATCGCGATCGGTTCGGGCGCCCAGAAGCTCAACTTCACGACCCGTGCTGTCCACTTCGGCAAATCGTCGGAAAGCGACATGTTCACCCGTGCGGTTATGAGAGAAGAAGCGCAGGCGATCATCAACGGCATTACGAAGATCGAGCACGGCGCGACCAAGTCGAACGGGCAGCAGACGGAAAAAGTGCTGATGCTGAGCCCGAATGCACGCGGCGACGCGAACCCGATCCTGCTGATTGACGAAGACGACGTTATGGCCGGACACGCGGCTTCCGTCGGCAAAGTCAATCCGGATCAGGTCTACTACCTGATGTCGCGCGGCATCTCCAAAACGAATGCCGAGCGCCTGATCATCTACGGCTTCCTGGCGCCGATTATCGCGGAGATCCCGCTGGAACTGCTGCGTACGCGCCTGCAGCGTATCGTTGAGAGAAAGCTGGGGCAGTAATGAACGCCTCGGTTCGGGAGCAATTCCCGATTCTCAGCCAGGAAGTGAACGGACATCCGCTGGTCTATCTCGACAGCGCGGCGACTTCACAGAAGCCGCGGGCCGTATTGGACGCGGTGCGCCGTTATTACGAACAAGACAACTCGAATGTGCACCGCGGCGTCCATACGCTGGGCAGTCGGGCGACCGACGCCTATGAAGGAGCCCGGGAGAAAGTCGCGAAGTTTATCGGCGCGGCCCGTCCCGAGGAGATCATCTTCACCCGCGGAACGACAACGGCTTTGAACCTTGTGGCCGACTCCTACGGCGGCGCGCATGTCAAAGAAGGCGACGAGATTGTCATTACGCCGATCGAACATCACAGCAACCTGATCCCTTGGCAGCAGCTTGCCAAGAGAACGGGTGCGACATTGAAATATATCGAACCGAATCCCGACGGCACGATCGATATCGAAGCCGCCGGCAAGGTCATCACCGACCGAACCAAGATCGTCGCCATGGCTTACGTTTCGAACGTCATGGGCGTGGTCCATCCGGTCAAAGAGATCGGAGCCCTCGCCCATAAGCACGGAGCGGTCATGGTCGTGGACGGCGCGCAGAGCACGCCGCACATGAAGGTCGACATGCAGGATCTGGACTGCGACTTCTATGCCCTTTCCGGGCATAAAATGTGCGCACCGACCGGTATCGGCGCTCTGTACGGCAAAAAAGCCCTGCTTGAAAAAATGGAACCTACCGAGTTTGGCGGAGAAATGATCGATGAAGTCGGCCTCTACGAATCGACGTGGAAAGACCTTCCTTATCGATTCGAAGGCGGAACCCCGATCATCGCGGGAGCCGTGGGGCTTGGCGCCGCCATCGATTTTTTGAGCGAGCTTGGCATGGACAATATCGCCGAACACGAGCACAAACTTGCAATGTACGCGATGCGCCGAATCAACGAGATCGACGGTCTGCGGGTCTTCGGTCCGCAGGAGCGCAAAGTCGGTATCGTGACGTTCAATCTGGACGAGGTGCATCCGCATGATGTAGCAACGGTGCTCGATTCCTACGGCGTCGCGATCCGTGCCGGTCACCACTGCTGTCAGCCGCTTATGCGGTGGCTGAATGTCAGCTCGACGGCACGCGCCAGTGTTTACCTGTACAATAACGAACAAGACATCGACCGAATGATCGACGCCTTGATCCGGACAAAGGAGTATTTTGGCGATGCAACTTGACGATCTGTACCGACGCGTCATCATGGATCATTACAAAAATCCGCGGAACAAAGGCAAGTTCGAAGCAGAGGGCATGACGATCGACCTCAACAATCCGACATGCGGCGACAAGATTTCGCTGCAGCTTCAGTTGGAAGACGGAGTCGTGAAAAATGCCCGCTATACCGGCGACGGCTGCTCCATCAGCATGTCTTCCGCATCGATGATGACGGAAGCCGTAAAAGGCAGAACGCTGCCGGAAGCCCTTGAACTGGCCGAACGTTTCTCTTCTCTCATGAAAGGCGAGAACGTGGAGTTTGAAGAATACGAAGACATCGAAGCCCTGTCGGGCGTCAATAAATTTCCGGCACGCATCAAATGCGCAACCCTGGCCTGGAATGCCCTGCGAAAAGGGATCGAACGGGAAACCCATTAACGAAAGGGAGGCATTAACATGGCTAAAGAAGCACCGATCAGCGAAGAGTATCAATATGGCTTCCGCGACGAGCACGAGTCTATTTACAAGAGCGGTAAAGGCTTGACCAAAGAAATCGTCATTTCCATTTCGAAGATGAAAAACGAACCCGAATGGATGCTCGATTTCCGCCTGAAAGCTTTCGAACAGTTCCAAAAGATGCCGATGCCAACATGGGGCGGCGATCTGAGCGAATTGAACTTTGACGAGATCCAATACTATGTCAAAGCATCCGAAGGACAAAGCAAAACGTGGGAAGAAGTACCAAGCGAAATCAAGGAAACCTTCGATAAGCTCGGTATTCCGGAAGCGGAACAAAAGTTCCTCGCCGGCGTTTCGGCGCAGTATGAATCCGAAGTCGTCTATCACAACATTCAAAAAGAACTCGAAGACCAAGGCGTTATCTTTATGGATACCGATACGGCGCTCAGAGAGCACCCGGAAATTCTGAGAGAACATTTCGCCAAAGTCATTCCGCCGACCGACAACAAGTTTGCGGCATTGAACAGCGCGGTATGGTCCGGCGGCAGCTTCATTTACGTCCCTAAAGGCGTCAAGTGCGAAGTTCCGCTGCAGGCTTACTTCCGGATCAACTCGGAAAACATGGGTCAATTCGAACGCACGCTGATCATCGCGGACGAAGGCAGCTTCGTGCATTACGTGGAAGGATGTACCGCTCCGGTCTACGGAACGAACTCCCTGCACAGCGCAGTCGTTGAGATCATCGTCAAAAAGGACGCCCGCGTTCGTTATACGACGATCCAGAACTGGTCTTCCAACATCTACAACCTCGTGACCAAACGTGCGGTTGCGGAAGAGAATGCCAATATGGAATGGGTCGACGGCAACATCGGCTCCAAGCTGACCATGAAATATCCAGCTGTCGTTCTCAAAGGACGCGGTGCCAAAGGTTCCGTTCTGTCGATCGCGGTTGCCGGTAAAAACCAGCATCAGCACGCAGGCGCGAAAATGATTCACCTGGCTCCGGATACGACATCGACCATCATTTCCAAGTCGATCAGTAAACACGGCGGCAAAGTGACGTATCAAGGTCTGGCATCTTTCGGCCGCAAGGCGCAGGGCGCCAAGTCGAACATCAAGTGCGATACGTTGATTATGGATAATCAGTCCACGTCCGATACAATCCCGTACAACGAGATTCTGACCGACGACGTTATGCTGGAGCACGAAGCAACGGTATCGAAGGTATCCGAAGATCAACTCTTCTACCTGATGAGCCGCGGTCTCAGCGAGAACGAAGCGACGCAGATGATCGTCATGGGCTTCATCGAGCCGTTCACCAAAGAACTGCCGATGGAATATGCGGTCGAAATGAACCGTCTCATCAAGTTCGAAATGGAAGGCTCGATCGGTTAATTCCAAGCGAGTCTGCCAGGCGCAGCGTAAAAGGCGAACCTTCGGGTTCGTCTTTTTTGAATTTCCCCCTGTTTTTCTATTAAAACGCCAATCGTTTTGTTTTGCGGCTCGCCGGAGGTGCGGTTCGTCTGGTATACTGAAAAAGCTGACGTTTTATTTGAAATTTGCGGAGATGGCAGGAATCGCTTGGCTGGCCCTCGAATTAGTTGGCTTACGGCGTGTACGCAAATGGAGCATGGAAAGCCGATCGAGTTTCCGCCCGGCGGGAGCCGAGCCGCAGCGGTCGCCGCCGCTTCGGGATGCAGGAGTTCATGAGCCGTTTGCGTGTACGCTTTTAAAGAAGGAGGAAGATAAGAAAATGAGCTTCATTTCCGTAATCGCAAAAGAGCAATTTATAACCGTGATGAGCGACAGTGGCGCCGCCGGTTCGGAACATACGCCTCAGCCCGAACAGCATGTGGTCAAAGTGGGGGAAAAAGAATTCGTGGCTACGGCCGGCGGAGACCGCGAAGCGCGCGAGGTCATTGCCAAGCACGTATCCGATCTTCTCGAAGAAGGAACGCCGTACGACCGGATTCTGGTTATTTTGCAGATGACCCTGTCCGCGTTCTCCGAGAAAGGCAAGTCCGTCATGACCGCTTTTGGCGGCGTGAACCGCGAAGGGGATATCGAAGTGTGCACGTACGATCCAAACAGCCATGCGGAACGCCATTTGAAGCCGCGCGGTACCGAGATCGCTTATTTCTTCCTGGCGGAAGGCGCCGGCAAATACGGCAACTTGTACGAGCTGCTGCAAAGCTATTGGAAAGAAACCGGAACGGAATCGCCGAGTGCCATGATCCAGTCCCAGAAGCTTCTCAACCGCTATGTCGCTTCCAAAGACTCGGACGTCAATCTGTCTACGGCCAAACTGGTCCTGAAGAAGTAAACGCAAAAAAACACGTATCCGCTTTTGGCGGCACGTGTTTTTTTGTCTGGGATAAGGAGAAGGCCCTAAAGGCGCTGCGCTTGCCGATCCAGCGTCCAGCCGAACAAAAGGGCTGCTCAGGTCTCGTTGTCCGAAAATACTTCTGCAATATCCAGATCTTGTTCCAGAGACAGATCGATGAAGCGGTCGCTGACCCGGATCAGAGGTCTGAAAAAGTCGGTCGGATGGTTCATTACGATGTAGCCGTATTCCCCGTTCGTCAGCCGAACTTTCTTGTTGATGAAATAAGGAAGCATATTGCGGATAAAAGTATGGGTCGGTTCCGGAGCCAATTGTCCGAAGCTGAGCGCGTACAGTTCCTTAAGGACGTTGATCAGCTCCTGTTTGTCCTGATAGACGCGATTGCTCGTCATGGCGCTGTAAACGTCGGCTACCGCGATAATCTTCGACCAAGGATGCATTTCGTCTTCTTTGATTCCGTAAGGGTAGCCGCTGCCGTCGCCGCGTTCGTGATGCTGCAGCGCCGCCGTCGCCGCGATCGTATCGCCCAGCGAGTTGCGGATGATCTCATAACCGTTTACGGTATGCGTTTTGATGATCTCGTATTCTTCGTTGGTCAGTCGGCCCGGTTTATTCAGAATCTCGCCCGGAACCGTCGATTTGCCGATATCGTGCAGATACCCGGCCTGACAGATCGCGGATGCCTGATCGTGGGGATAACCCAGCCAGAGAGCAAGGTAATACGACAGCATGCCTACCTGCATCGAGTGCACGTACGTATAGTTGGCGTCCCGGTTCAGCAGCAGAAGCAGGGCGACGGCATCTTTTTGGGAAGCCAGCACGTTAAACAGCGGCTGCATGATGTCTTCGACCAATTCGCTGTCGAACTTGCCTGTGGTCATCGATTCATGGAAAAGGGATTCGAACATAAGTACCGCATCGTCAAACGTAGATTTGATTTCCGGGAAAAGGAAGGCGTTCAAAGGAGCGGAGGGAGAAGGCACCTCCTCGATCTGCTGAACTTCGACATAATCGATGCTGTGCTGAACCAGCCGTGCGATTTCAGCGTCATGCAGAGCGGTACCTTTGGCGAGAATATGCACGCCGTGCCGATTGAAGGTATCGGCGAGCAGGCGGTCACCGGTTTTGAGATCGGTCACATGAACTTTCAAAAGCGATGTCTCCTTTCTGTAACGAACGAATACTGTGAGCAAACGAGGATCCGATCCGGGAACACCGATTCCGGACGGTTTCGTCAACCTCCGGAATTCCGGTATGCAGATCGGCACAATCTGGCCGCTCGGGCACGTCGCCCGATTCGAGTCGAAAAAACCCGGTCGGGGAGCGTTTTGGGCGCAGAATAGAGGATAACTTCGACCCCGGGTCGGTAGACGCAGGGATCGTTTGATTCGTATATCGGCAGAATAGGTCCAATTTGTTTGCGACTTCACTCTTTCCGTAAATTGGGATACTGACCCTATTAATATAGCATACTCCGCCTTCGAAATGGTGCACAACGAACCAGACAATTTTATCACACAAGTGCAAAATATCCTTATTTTTCATCGTGATTGCTAAGCAAGCTGGCGATAATTTGAATCAAACAAGCGGCTTATTCTTTTCGGGGACCCGGAGGCATGTTAAAATACTTGCATAGGCCGCGCAAGCGCCTCGGCATTTCCTGGGCTCGACGCTGCTTCCCGACCGGAATCGCGCTTGTCCGTTTGCGGGTAAGGCTTTATGATCGAAAGAAGGAACGAATACGATTTCGCAGCGAACAGACCCGCACAGGCGGATTTTGCGCTGTACAGGATGCAGGGTCCGAAGGAGGACGGCTTCAATGGTCTCAAAGACGCAAGAGCGGGATACGCTGATTCTGCTGCATACCAACGACCTTCACAGCCACTTTGAGCAGATGGGCCGGATTGCCGCGTTTATCGCTGCCGAAAAAGCGCAGGGGAAGCCAGTATGCACACTCGATGTCGGCGATCATATGGATCGTATGGCGATCGAGACGGAAGGCAGTTTGGGAGCGGCCAATGTCGACATTTTGAATCGTTCCGGGTACAATGCCGTAACGATCGGAAATAATGAAGGATTGACCTTTACACCGGAACGTCTCGGGGAAGTGTACGCGTCGCTGAAGTGTCCGGTCGTCTGCAGCAACGTCCGTATGCAAGACGGCTCCCTGCCCGAATGGCTGCACGAAACGGCGGTAGTGGAAACGG
Organism: Saccharibacillus qingshengii; assembly: GCF_013185195.1. Lineage (GTDB taxonomy): Bacteria > Bacillota > Bacilli > Paenibacillales > Paenibacillaceae > Saccharibacillus > Saccharibacillus qingshengii. The sequence continues at coordinate 113,149 of NZ_JAAZWC010000008.1, read as the reverse complement.
GCGGATTCAAAGTCGGAATACTGGGTCTGACCGCTCCGTTTTCGGATTTTTACCGGCTGCTGGGAGTCGAAGTATCCGATCCGTTCGCCGGGCTGCAGGATCGCGTGAACGAGATGCGCGGACGGGCCGACATTGTGGTGCTGCTGTCTCACCTAGGCCTTGCTTCCGATGAGCGGATTGCCGCAATGACAAACGGGCTCGACCTGATTCTGGGCGGTCATACGCATCATCTTCTGCCGGAGCCGGCTGTGATCGGAGGAGCTGTCGTATGTGCGGCCGGCAAGTTCGGCCGCCATATCGGCCGGATCGTGGTTGAACGCGATCCGCTCTCGGGTCTGTGCAGCGTCCGGGAAGCCGGATTGGTCGAGCTGACCGATACCGACCCTTCGGATGCCTCGATCGACCATGCGATTGCGCGGCATCACGAAGAAGCGGCGGAGCGGCTGCGAAGGGTGGCTGCCGTATCCGAATGCGAACTGCCCATCGATTATGAGAAAGAATCGCAGCTCGGCAATTTGCTTGCCCAGTCGGTTCGGAACTTTGCAGGGGGGGAGTTCTCGCTGGTCAATTCCGGACAGGTACTCGGTCCGCTGCCGCCGGGCGAGATCACGGAGGGGATGCTGCATGCCCTCTGTCCATCTCCGATTAATCCGTGCGTGGTGACGCTGCGGGGCAGCGATATTCTGCATAGTCTCGAACAATCGCTGCTGCCGGAATATACAGGCAAGAAGCTGACCGGTTTCGGTTTTCGGGGCGAAAGGCTGGGCGGACTGTGCGCCGACGGCTTGACGATCCGCTATGATCCGCAGGCGCCTCCGCATGCCCGGATTATAGAAGCCCGGACGTCCGAGAGAACGATCGAGCCCGACGGCGAATACCGGGTGGGTACGCTGGACATGTTCACTTTCGGCGCGGGTTACGAATCATTGAGCCGCGGAACGGACAAAAGCTTTATGCTGCCCGAATTTTTGCGGGACCTGCTTCGTCTGGAATTGGGTCGTCCCGGCGCTGTCGAAGAGGCTTTTGTCCTGCGCTGGACGGAAGCCTAAAGGATCTTTGTGCCCAGTGCCTGCTTTTGTAAGGTTCAAAATATCAACGGCCCTCGCCGACGTGAACGCCAAGCAGCACGGTCCGGATGACGAGACGGCTTAAATGGAGTGGAAGTTTGTGCGCCTGCTGTCGATCGGACAAATACGCCCGGGCATGAAGCTGGGCAAACGCATTTACAATGAAGAGGGTCTGACGTTATTGGCCGAAGGGGCGGAGCTTACGGCTTCGATTCTTCGCAGGTTGGAAAAGATCGGAATCGACATGCTGTATATCCGGGACGAAGTGACGGACGATATCATTGTGCCGGAGATGGTGGCCGACGAAACGCGCCGCCAGGCGGTCAAGCAGATTCGGACGGTTTACCGGACGATGATGAACGATACGATGGGGCGGATGTCTTATCCTCATCTCGGCTATAGTTTTCGCAAAATGACCGAGGAAATTCTGGATGATCTGGGTTCGCGCGAAGACGTTCTGATTATGCTCGGCGATATCCATACCACGGATCATTATTTGTACACCCATTCGTTTAACGTTTGTCTGTACACACTCACGCTCGGCATGGCGGCCGGCCATTCCCGGGACGATTTGTTTACGCTTGGGATGGGTTCGATGCTGCACGATATCGGCAAGACCAAAATCTCTCCCAAAGTGCTGCTCAAACCGGGCCGGCTGGACGACGAAGAATTTGCCGAGATGAAAAAGCATACCGAATTCGGGTTTGCGATTTTGAAAGACGAACCGTTTGTGCCGCTGCTTGCCGCGCACTGCGCGTTTCAGCATCATGAACGGTTGGATGGCAGCGGGTACCCGAGAGGGATTCAAGGCGGCGAGATTCATGATTTTGCCAAGTGGATCGCCATTACGGACTCGTACGATGCCATGACGACCAATCGAGTCTATCGCCGGGGCATGCTGCCTCATCAGGCGGTAGACATTCTCTACGGAGGCTCCTGTATCCAATACGACCAGCGCAAGCTGGAAGTGTTCCGCGACAAGGTGGCGCTGTATCCCGTCGGCTTGACCGTCAAGCTCAGTACGGGCGAGACGGGCGTGGTGACCTCGGTACCTCCTAAAACGCCGAATCGGCCGATCGTTCGCGTGATCGAAGATGAAGAAGGCGCGACCGTGCAGCCTTACGAAATCGATCTTTCGCACCATCTGTCGGTTATGGTCGAGCAGATCGCGGATAAATAAATTCCGCGATTCCGCGCAAAATGCGGGGATACGGTTAATAACAAGAAAGAAACGGGTTATATCCTTGAGGGCCGTTCCGGCAGCTGCCGGCGATTCCAAGGAAGTTCTTAATCATAAAGGTGGTCAACATGACAGTAATCAACAACGGTGTTCCCCGGCTTCCCGATTTATCCCCAAGCTACGATCCGTGGGACCCGATTCGCTCGCTGCGCAAACACGGACGGCACCGTCTGACGAGTGTGGAAATGACGGTAACCAATCTGTGCAATATGCGCTGCGAACACTGTGCGGTAGGCGATACGCTCGTATTGAACGAGCCGGATATGATTCCGCTCGATCTGATGCTTCGTCGACTGGACGAGGTGGAACATTTGGAGACGATCAGCATTACGGGCGGAGAGCCTTCTTTCCGCCGTCAGACCGTCGACAATGTCATCGTGCCGCTTCTGCGATACGCGCGTGAGCGCGGGATCCGTTCGCAGATCAACTCCAACCTGACGCTGGATCTGGAGCGCTACGAGAAGCTGCTTCCTTACTTAGACGTCATGCATATTTCGTTCAACTATACGGGCCCGGAGAGTTTTCACCAGACGGGCTTCGCCAACAGCGGTCATCCCGTTCCTTTTGCGGCGGCCGAGAAAATGTACAATCGGATGATCGACAATGCCAAAAGCCTCAGCAAATCGGGCATGCTGATTTCGGCGGAAACGATGATCAATTTCCGCACGCATAACCATCTGCCGCAGATGCACGAGACGATTCTGGAAATGGGCTGCCGCCGTCACGAGGTGCACCCGATGTATCCGTCGGCTTTTGCCGCCAATCTGCCTGTACTGTCGCTCGACGAGATGCGCCTGGCGATCCACGATCTGCTCGACCATCGCAATGAAGACATCTGGATGCTGTTTGGCACGCTGCCCTTTTTTGCCTGCGGCAGCACGGACGAAGAACGCGAACTGCTGCGCAGACTTCGCAGTGCGAAGAACGTGACCGTTCGCAACGACCCGGACGGTCGCAGCCGCGTCAATGTGAACATGTTCACCGGCGATGTATTCGTGACCGACTTTGCGGCGATCCCTTCGTTCGGAAGCGTGTACCAAGACAGCCTGGACTCGATCTTCGAAGAATGGACGACCCGTCATCCGTTGAACCGGACCGTGGACTGCCACTGCGATGCGGCAGCCTGCTGCGGGCCGAATCTGTTGGTGGCCGACATGTACTACAAAGGAATCGATTTCAAATCACGCCGTGCGATCATGGATTGAACCGGCCGCGGGTTTCGGCGAGCCGCCGTATATCGGGATCGCGGAAACCCTGCGCTGAAGAAAAGGGGAGATTTCATTGGGCCACGAGATAGAACTGGGAACCTTGGCGATTAATTTATTTTTGGTCCTGCTTCTGGTTCTCTTGAACGGTGTATTCGTCGCCGCGGAATTTTCGCTCGTCAAAGTTCGCCATTCCCGGCTGACCCAGCTGAACAGCGAAGGGAACCGGCTGGCTCCCTACGCACTCAAAGTAGCCGGCCGGCTTGATGCTTACCTGTCCGCGACCCAACTCGGCATTACTTTGACGTCGCTCGGACTCGGTTGGCTCGGCGAGCCGGCCGTTTCCGAACTGTTGGTCGAACCTCTGATGTATCAGATGGGCTTTACGGATGAAGGACTGATCTCGGGCGTGTCCGTGGCTATCGGGTTTGCGATCATCACCTTTTTGCATATCGTGCTCGGAGAGCTTGCGCCCAAATCGCTGGCGATCCAGAAGTCCGAAGGGACGTCGCTTGTGCTGGCCGGGCCGCTGCTGGTATTCTATTACGTATTCCTGCCGGTCATCTGGCTGCTCAACCATGCCGCGAATGCGTTCCTGCGGTTGTTCGGTATTCAGCCGGCCGGCGAAGCGGATGCGGCCCATTCGGAAGAAGAAATCCGGATCCTTATGAACCAGAGTGCCAAAAGCGGCGCGATCGATCTGGAAGAAGTCAAATTGATGGACAATATCTTTGATTTTTCGGATATGCTGGCGCGCGAGGTTATGCTTCCGCGGACGGATATGGACTGCCTGTATGTGAATCTTCCGCTAAAAGAAAATTTGAAGATCATTACGGAAACGCGGCATTCGCGGTATCCGGTAGCGATCGAAGACAAAGACCGGATTATCGGTTTCGTACATATCACCGATATTCTGCTCTGGCCGCAGGGAACGGAACCGAACTTGCGCAAACTGGTCCGGCCGATCCTGAATGTGCCCGAGTCGATGGAAATCAGCCATGTGCTTCGATTGATGCAGCAAAAAAGAGCGCAGCTGACGCTCGTCGTGGATGAATACGGCGGAACCGCAGGTCTGCTGACGGCGGAAGAAATTCTGGAAGAAATCGTAGGCGACCTGTATGACGAATTCGAGAACGAACGTCCCGAAATCGAAATGATCGGCGATCTGATCTCGGTGGATGGCCGGCTGCTGATCGAAGACGTCAACGATCTGACGGGTGCCGAGATCGATGACGAAGAGGTCGATTCGATCGGCGGCTGGATGTTTAAGGAGCTTGAAGGCAATCCGCTGCCGGGACAGACGGTCGAATTCGGAGGCATCACGTTCGAAGTCGCCGAAGCCGAGCGGCTGCGCATTACCCGGGTCCATATCCACAAACCGCACACAGAAGCGGAGCAGGGCGAAGAAGACGAAGAAGAAAACGGCCGGGGCGATGATTGATCGCCCCGCCTCGTTTTTGGGGGAGGATGAAAGGTAACTATGCCAAACGAAACACGTCTGTACAAACCGGAAGCGATGATTTTTGATATGGACGGCACGCTGTTCCAGACGGAAACGGCACTGCTGCCGGCCTATCATCAAATGTTCGATATTCTGCGGGCCGAAGGGCTCTACACGGGGGAAACGCCGCCGGAGCGTCTGATTCTCGGAAGTCTGGGGATGCTGCTCGAAGAAATCTGGAAGATTGTGATTCCCGATGCCGACGAGAACGTACGCAGCCGGGCGAACGATCTGCTGCTCGACCTGCAGTTGGAAGTGCTCAAAGGCGGAGAAGCATTGCTGTACCCGGATGTCAAGGAAACGCTGGAGCAGCTGCGGGAACGCGGCGTGCGCCTGTTCGTAGCCAGCAACGGCCTGGAAGGCTACGTAAAAGGCGTGTCCGACGCACTGGGAATTGCGTCGCTGTTCGAATCGCAGTACAGCGCGGGCGAATATCAGACCGCGACCAAAGTGCTGCTGGTCGAAATGCTGCTCAAGAACCACGGTGTGAACAGCGCCTGGATGGTCGGGGACCGTTCGTCGGACGTTCAGGCAGGCCGCGGAAACGGCTTGGGTGTGATCGGCTGCGCATATGCCGATTTCGGAGCCAACAAAGAGCTGGAAGACGCGGATGTGAAAATCACGAAGTTTGGGCAGCTGCTCGAACTGTACGATAACGCTCCATCCGCTTAAGCGAATTGCAGCACGCAGATCCACAAATCGAACAACCAGAGGAGACGAAACGAAATGACGAACATTTACGATAAAGCGCACGATCTTGCAAAATCGCTTCAAGAAAGCCAGGAAGTTCAGGATATCACTTCGGCACTGAAACTGATCGAAGCCGATGCCGAGAGCAAACGCATGCTCGACGATTTCCGTACCCGGCAGATGACGATCCAGCAGCGGATCATGAGCGGCGATATGCCTCCCCAGGACGAGATGGAACAAATGGAGAAGCTGTTCGAAGTGCTCAGCCTGAATTTGAATATCCGCCGCCTTTTTGATGCCGAGCAGCGTCTGAGCGTCATCATCCAGGACGTGAACAAGATTATTTCCGACAGCTTGGCCAACATGTACGGCCAAGGCTGAATCAACGGCTCCGCCGCTTGAACCGGCCAAGACCGGGCTCCGGTTTCCTTTTTGGGAATCGGGGCTTTTTGTTGTCACTTCGCTCCAGTCGGACTGATTTCCAATACCGATATTTGTGATATAATATAGGTACAGTCTAATACAGATTTCTGGAGAGGAGTACAACAGTTGGAAGGGCATGAGCAAACCGTGACGAAACACGAACAACTGCTGCAGCATATCGAGCAGCTCAAGGTCGGCACCAAGATCTCGGTCCGTAAGCTGGCCAAAGAAATGGGCGTCAGCGAAGGGACTGCCTATCGGGCCGTCAAAGAAGCGGAAACGCTCGGCATCGTGATTACCAAAGAACGGATCGGCACCGTTCGCGTCGAGAAAAAACCGCGCAATATCACGGACCAGCTGACCTTTGCGGATGTGGTCGATATTGTGGAAGGGCATGTACTGGGCGGTGTCGAAGGGCTGTCCATTACGCTGAATAAATACGTGATCGGCGCTATGAAAGTGGACGCAATGGCCCGTTATATCGATATGGGAAGCCTATTGATCGTCGGCAACCGGGAAAATGCGCACTCGCTTGCCATCGAGCACGGAGCGGGCGTCCTGATTACCGGCGGATTCGGAACAAGCCGCGAAGTCAAAAGCCTGGCCGACCGTCTCGGTCTGCCGATCATCTCTTCGCGGCACGATACGTTTACGGTCGCCTCGATGATCAACCGGGCGATCTTCGACCGTCTGATCAAAAAGAAAATTATGCTGGTGGAAGATTTGGTAGGCCTGAAATCCAAACCGTATTCGCTGAAAGCGACCAGTACGGCGGAAGATTTCCGGCGCGTGGCGGAGCGGACCGGCGAGAACAGCTTCCCGGTGACCGACGAATGGAACCGGGTTCTCGGTATCGTGAGCCGCAAAGACATCGAGAGCGTAGAACCGGGACATACGATCGAACGGGCAATGGTGCGCAGTCCGGTAACGGCCGGCATGCTGACCTCCCTGGCTTCTGCGGCGCAGATCATGACCTGGGAAGGTATCGATTTTCTGCCGGTCGTCGACCGCAACCGCAAGCTGGCCGGGGTACTGACGCGGCGCGAAGTGCTTCAGGCGATGCGCGATGCGCGCGAGCAGAGCAGCCTCGGCGAGACGTTCGACCACCTGATCTGGAACGGGTTTGCGGAAGAGCGGGACGCGGACGGCCGACTCTTTTTCCATGGATTCATCACCCCGCAGATGGCGACGGACCTCGGCACGATCTCGGAAGGGATCATGACTTCGGTCATGATTCAGGCCGCGCTGCGTATGGCCAAAGATCACAGCGGCAACGATTATGTCGTAGACAATATGAGCACGTATTTTATCCGCCCTGTCCAGATTGAAGATGCCGTATCGGTCATGCCGATCGTTCTGGAAGTCGGCCGCCGGATCTGCCGTTTGGAAATCGCGATTTCGCACGAAGAACAGACGGTAGCCAAAGCGATGATGACGCTGCATTCGATCGAAAACGGCTGAACGATACAAACTCAACCCAAATATAAAGCCCAAACGGCGACAACGAACGGAAAAGGGGGAACGCCCGCATGAACGATTTTGTCCATCTGCATGTGCACAGCGAATACAGCCTGCTCGACGGAGCGGCGAGGATCAAGGAACTGGTGGGCCGTGCGGCCGAGCTTGGCATGAAGTCGCTCGCGCTGACCGACCACGGCGTCATGTACGGCGCCATTCCGTTTTACAAAGCCTGCCGGGCCGCCGGGATCAAGCCGATCATCGGTTTCGAGGCTTATTACACGTCGGCCTCGCGGCATGAACGGGCCAGCCGCAAAGAACAGCCGATCTACCACCTGCTTCTCCTGGCCAAAAACGAGACGGGTTACCGCAACCTGATGAAGATCTGCTCGGCCGGCCATCTCGAAGGCTTCCACTACAAACCGAGAATCGACCGAGAAGTGCTGAAGCGCTACAGCGAAGGCATCGTCTGTACGAGCGCATGTATCGGCGGCGAGATTCCGCAGCATTTCCTGAACGGGCGTCCCGAAGAAGCCAAAGCGGCGGCGCTGCGCTACCAAGAGATTTTCGGGGAGAACTTCTATATCGAGCTGCAGGATCACGGATTGGCCGAACAGAAAAAAGTCAATCCGATGCTGATCGCGCTGGCCCAGGAAATCGGCGTGGAGCTGATTGCGACCAACGATTCGCATTATCTGTCCGAACCGGATGCCGAGATCCAAGACGTTCTGATCTGTATCGGTACCGGCAAAACGATGGAGGACGAAGAACGGTTCCGTATTCCGACGCGCCAGCTCTATCTCAAGACCGGCGAAGAAATGGCGCGGCTGTTCCCGCATCTGCCGCAGGCGCTGGCCAACACGGCGAAGATTGCGGAGGAATGCGAACTGGAGATCGAACTCGGCCGCTCGATCCTGCCGGAATACCAGCCGCTGCCGGAAGGCAAATCGCCGCAGCAGTATTTGATCGATCTGTGCCAAGAAGGCTTGGAGCGCCGTTACGCGCACCTGCCGGGCTGGGAAGACGCCGCCCATCGGAGCAAACTGGACGAACGGCTGGAGTATGAGCTTGGCGTCATTGGAACGATGGGATTTTCCGATTATTTCCTGATCGTCTGGGACTTTATCCGCTACGCGCATGAGCAGGGGATTGTCACGGGTCCGGGCCGGGGTTCGTCCGCGGGCAGCCTCGTGGCCTACGCGCTGAACATTACGGATGTCGATCCGATCAAATACAATCTGCTGTTCGAACGGTTCCTGAATCCGGCACGGATCACGATGCCCGATATCGATATCGATTTCAGCGACGAACGCCGCGACGAAGTCATCGCTTACGTGACCGACAAATACGGATCGGACCGTGTCGCACAGATTATCACCTTCGGTACGCTGGCCGCCCGCGCGGCGGTGCGCGACGTCGGCCGCGTATTGGCGCTGCCTTACGGCGAAGTCGACAAGACGGCCAAACTGATTCCGGTACAGGTCGGCATGACGATCGAGCGTGCCCTGACCCAGAATGCGGCGCTGCGCGATAGACTGGAAGCGTCTCCCGACGCGAAACGTCTGATCGAGACGGCGCGGCGGGTCGAAGGCATGCCGCGGCATGCTTCGACGCACGCCGCCGGCGTCGTGATCGCGCGGGGACCTCTGACGGATTACGTCCCGCTGCAGGAAGGCGGAGAGAAGACGGCGCTGACCCAGTATCCGATGGAAAGTCTGGAAGCGGTCGGCCTGCTCAAAATGGACTTCCTCGGACTGCGCACGCTGTCGATCATCGAACGCTGCCAGAAATGGATCGCCGAGCGTACCGGAGCGGCGGTCGATTTCAAAGCCGTGTCCGAGAACGATCCCGGCACTTATGAACTGCTGGGCCGGGGCGATACGACCGGCGTATTCCAGCTCGAGTCGCCGGGGATTCGCAGGGTGATGAAAGAGATGAAACCTTCGGTAATCGAGGATATTATCTCGGTTGTGGCGCTGTACCGTCCGGGCCCGATGGAATTCATCCCGAACTATATCCAGGTCAAGCACGGCCTGGTCGCCGCGGATTATCCGCACGAAGACCTCAAGCCGATTCTGGAAGATACGCACGGCATTATCGTGTATCAGGAACAAATCATGCAGATCGCTTCGACGATGGCCGGATTCTCGCTCGGCGAAGCGGATCTGCTGCGCCGGGCCGTCTCGAAGAAAAAGCGCGAGACGCTCGACGAAGAACGCGGCCACTTCGTGCGCGGCAGCCTGGGGCAGGACTACAGCGAAGAAGACGCCAACAAAGTGTACGACATGATCGTACGCTTCGCCGATTACGGCTTCCCGCGTGCCCATGCTGCCGCCTACGGCGTGCTGGCGTTCCAGACCGCCTATCTCAAAGCGCATTACCCGGTCGAATTCATGGCATCGATGCTCGCCGCCGTGACCGGCAACCACCGCAAGGTGGCCGAATACGTCGTCGAGACGCGCCGGATGAATATTCCGGTGCTGCCGCCCGACGTGAACAAGAGCGGCATGCTGTTCACGCCTTCCGACGAAGACGGCGCGGCAAGTCTGCGCTTTGGCCTTGCCGCGATCAAGAACGTCGGCACGAACGCGATTCGAAACGTGATGGACGAACGCGCGGAGCGCCCGTTCGACAGCCTGCTCGACTTTTGCCGCCGCGTCGATCCCAAGACCTGCAACCGGCGCGTGATCGAAGCGCTGATCCAGGCTGGCGCGTTCGATTCGCTGCCCGGTCACCGGGCACAGCTGCTCGCCATGCTGGACGAAGCGCTCGACGCCGCCGCCAAATGGCGAAAAGAGCGCGAAGATTTCCAGATCCAGATGTTCGATTTCGTGGAGACGCCGAACTGGGAGATCGAATACCCCGACGTACGCGATTACACGTCGTCGGAACAGCTCGATCTAGAGCGCGAGCTGCTTGGCTTGTATTTGTCCGGCCATCCGCTGGACGATTACGAAACGCTGCTCGGCGAGCCCGGCGTGCAGAAGCTGATGGAACTCGGCGAGGCGCCGGACGAGAGCCACACGGTGACCGCCGGTATGGTCGTCAGCTTGAAGACGATCACAACCAAGCAGGGCAAGGCGATGGCTTTCGCGGAGATCGAAGACCAGATCGAGCGCTGCGAGCTCGTGATGTTCCCCGAAGTGTGGAAACGAAGTCAGGAAATCATGCAGCCGGGCGCGCTGGTCGCACTGCGGGCGAAGGTCCAACAGCAGGATGAAGGCTTCAAGCTGCTCGCGGATACCGTCCTGCCGCTCGGCGAAGACTCCGTACGCAGCCTGCTGGCCCGCGGCGAATCGCGCGGCGGCGGCCCGAGCCGTCCGGCCCGATCTTCCCGCAGCGGCCCGAAGGCTTCGGCGGGAAACGCCGCAGCACCTGCGCCTGCAGGTGCAAAGTCCGGCGCCGCGGGCGGCAAAGCGCCGGCCCCAACCGGCGGTACGCCGCAGCGCGTCTTCGTCAAGATTGCGTCGGACCGCCGCAGTTCCGAGCTGCTCGAGACGCTCAAGACCATGCTGCAGACCCATCCGGGCACGATGCCGACCGTACTGTTCTATGAAGATACGCAGAAGCTGATGGCCTTGAGCGACGCCTACCGGATCGAACCTTCGCCGGAGCTGTTCAGCCAGATGGAAGAACTGCTCGGCAGCGGAACCGTCCGGGTCAAATAGAGAATTTAACCGTTCCTTCTTCGCATTGGACCGGACCTGCGCATCCCCCGATGCGCGGATCCGGTCTGTGCGTTTTTGTTCCGGCGGCGAGGCTCTAGCCAGACCGGCCGCCGATTCTGTTGCTAAAAAAAAGAGCCTTATGGTATCATTAAGCCATTATGCAGAGGAAACGGGTTCATACGGACAGTCGACAAGGGGGACATATTGTTCATGTGGACGGTGATCTATATCGCCTCTACCGCCAAGTTGGCGGAGAAGCTTGAGCGCAGGCTTACCGAAGAAGGATTTCTCGTCAAAATCCGCCCCGTCAACATGTCCAAGCAGCAGTTCGAGATTCTGGTTCCTTCCGGTGAACTCGAGGAGGTCCAGGAGGTGCTGAATCATATTCTGCACCCTTGACCCGAGCCGATCCGGCCGGGCTGGAAGCGAGAGAGCAGTGCGGTTTGTCAGAAGCGAACTTCAAGGCGAGGCCCGCCAAATAACGGCTGAAGAGGTGTAGTGGTGTTCAAGGATTTATTTCAGAAAAAAAGAAAGTACGCAACCCTTCCTCCCGATCGCAGCGCCGGAGGCGGCGATGCGGAAACGCAGCAGCGCCCCAAGCGGGAGATCCCGGAAGGGCTCATGAATAAATGCAGCAAGTGCGGAGCGATACAGTACAGCAAGGAACTCGAGAAAAACCTGAAAGTATGCACATCCTGCGGCCATCATATGCGTCTGAACGCGGGGGAACGTATCGCAATGACCCTGGACGAAGGCAGCTTCGTGGAACACGACAACGATGTGGTGTCTATCGATCCGCTGCAGTTTCCCGGTTACGCCGGCAAGCTCGCGGAGCAGAAGCTGAAGTCCGGGCTGAATGAAGCGGTCGTGACCGGAGAAGGCGCGATCAACGGCCAGCCGGTTGCGGTAGCCGTCATGAGTTTTGACTTTTTCAGCGGCAGTATGGGATCGGCCGTCGGCGAGAAGATCACACGGATCATCGAGCATGCGGGCGAATACGGCCTGCCGCTGATCATTTTCTCGACTTCGGGCGGAGCGCGGATGCAGGAGAGCATTCTCAGTCTGATGCAGATGGCGAAGACCAGTGCGGCTTTGGGCCAGTTCGCGGAAAAAGGCGGATTGTATCTCTCGGTGATTACCGATCCGACGATGGGCGGAGTATCGGCCAGTTTTGCGATGCTCGGAGACATCATCATTGCGGAGCCGAGCACGACCTTCGGTTTTGCCGGACGGCTCGTGATCGAGCAGACCATCCGCCAGAAACTGCCGGACGATTTCCAGACGGCAGAATTCAATATGCAGCACGGACAGCTCGATTTGGTCGTGCACCGCAAAGAAATGAAAACGATGCTGGGCAAACTGATCGGCATGCACAGTAAAAAGGAGGAGCTCTAGACGAATGGCGGGAGAATTAGCGTTTGAGCAGCCTCTGGTAGAGCTGCGCAAGAAGATCGACGAGCTCAAACAGTTCGGACAGGAAAAAGGAATCGATTTCGGCGACGAAATTTCCCGGCTGGAAGAACGTTATGTCGAGCTGCAGCAGGATATTTACACAAATGTCACTCCGGCGCAAAAAATGCACCTGGCGCGCCATCACCAGCGTCCGACCACGCTTGATTTGATTCCGTACGTGTTCAGCGATTTCGTCGAACTGCACGGCGACCGCATGTACGGCGACGATATGGCGATTGTAGCCGGTATTGCGCGTTTTGGCGGCCGTCCGGTTACGGTCATCGGCCACCAGCGCGGCAAGGATACCAAAGACAATATCGCCCGCTTCTTCGGCAGTCCCCATCCGGAAGGCTACCGCAAAGCGCAGCGCTTGATGAAACAGGCCGAGAAATTCGGCCGTCCGGTCGTGACTTTTATCGATACAAAAGGCGCTTATCCCGGCAATACGGCGGAAGAACGCGGGCAATCGGAAGCGATCGCCCGCAGCATGATGGATATGGCCATGCTCAAAGTTCCCGTCATCTGCATCGTGATCGGAGAAGGCGGCAGCGGCGGAGCGATAGCGGTCGGCGTGGGCAACCGCGTGCTGATGCTGGAAAATGCCATCTATTCGGTTATTTCTCCGAACGGAGCCGCTTCGATTCTGTGGAAAGACGCTTCCAAAGCCGACCAGGCGGCGGAAGCGATGAAGATCACCGCACCCGATCTGCTGGACTTCAAGGTGATCGAAGAAGTCATTCCCGAACCGAGAGGCGGCGCACACCGCGACTATGAAGCGACGGGACTTGCGATCCGCGAAGCGCTGGAACGCCACCTGGGCGAGATCGGCGGGCTGGATGCCCAAACGCTGATTGCCCAGCGGTATGAGAAATTCCGCCGGATGGGTCAGTATGCGTCCGGACCGGCTTTACCGAACTCTTGAGCAGTTTTTACCTTAAAAACCTATACAAAACCGCGAATTTAGTGTAGATTTAATTGTTGGTGAGGATTTTATAACCATCCGAAAAACCGACTTCCACACGCGGATTACAGAGGTCGGAGCACCGCAAACCGGTCTCTTTTTGTGCGGTGACGCGGAAGGGTGCGCATGTATTTCCTTTTTGGAACACGCTAGTACCTTGACCGAATTAAATCTAAGGTTTGCGTTCATCGGAAACACGTATGTTTCAAGCGGGTTTTCGAGGGGCGTAACCTAACATCATTATCGGTCAAGGTACTAGTACCTTGTCAACACTAAAGGTAAGGTTACGCTCCCCTGAGATTTCGTACCTGAAGCGTGTACGAAGTCTCCGACGGAATCGCATCTAAAGCGTGCACGTTTCAGGAAAACGTAAACCTCTGATTAAGAGTTGAAAGGGTACTGGTCGACAGAGAAAGCCTCCATCGAGAGGCCAAGCAGAGATCGCAGAGATCAAAAAACGGAGGAACCCAAATGCGTAAAACAAAAATCGTATGTACAATCGGTCCGGCAAGTGAGTCGCTGGAGAACACAAAAAAACTGATCATGGCGGGCATGAACGTCGCTCGAATGAACTTCTCCCACGGTGATTTCGAAGAGCACGGCAACCGCGTTAAAAATATTCGTCAAGCCTGCCAGGAGCTCGGCAAGAGCGTTGCCCTGCTGCTGGACACCAAAGGTCCGGAGATCCGTACCGGCAAAATCGCTGTTGAGCCGCTCGACCTGGTCGAAGACGAGTTCATCACGCTGACGACCGAAGAAATCGCCGGCGACAAAAACCGCCTGTCCGTTTCTTACGTCGATCTTCCAAAAGACGTATCGGTCGGCTCCACGATCCTGATCGATGACGGCTTGATCGGTCTGACCGTTACCGAAGTCGAAGGTACGGAAATCACGTGCCGCATCGTCAACGGCGGACAAATCAAAAGCCGCAAAGGCGTAAACGTACCGGGCGTAAGCATCTCGCTGCCGGGCATCACGGAGAAGGACACCAACGATATCGTTTTCGGTATCGAACAGGGTGTAGACTTCATCGCTGCTTCGTTCGTACGCAAAGCAAGCGACGTTCTGGAAATCCGCGAACTGCTGAAAAAGCATAACGCCGAGCATATCCAGATCATCTCCAAGATCGAAAACCAGGAAGGCGTCGACAACCTTGACGAAATTCTTGAAGTTTCCGACGGCCTGATGGTTGCCCGCGGCGATCTCGGCGTAGAAATCCCTGCCGAAGAAGTACCCCTGGTACAAAAGCAAATGATCGAGAAGTGCAACCGTGCCGGCAAACCGGTGATCACGGCTACGCAAATGCTCGATTCGATGCAGCGCAACCCGCGTCCGACACGCGCCGAAGCGAGTGACGTGGCAAACGCGATCCTCGACGGTACAGATGCGATCATGCTGTCCGGCGAAACGGCTGCCGGCAAATATCCGACAGAATCGGTACTGACGATGGCCCGTATCGCGGAGAAAGCGGAGTCCGCAATGGCTAACCGCGAGATTCTGAAGAAACAAAGCGAAGCGCAGCAGAAATCCGTAACCGAATCGATCAGCCAATCGGTCGCTCACGCGGCATGGAACCTGGACGTCAAAGCGATCGTGACTTCGACCCAATCGGGTACGACGGCTCGCATGATCTCCAAGTACCGCCCGATCGCTCCGATCATCGCGGTAACGACGCAGGAACAGACGCTTCGTCGTCTGGCTCTGGCATGGGGCGTTATCCCGGTCAAAGGCGAAGTGGCCGAAACGACTGACGAACTGTTCGAAAGTGCGATCCAGGGCGCCAAAAAGTCCGGTATCGTACAAGAAGGCGATCTGGTCGTCATCACGGCGGGCGTACCATTGGGACGTTCCGGTTCGACGAACCTGATCAAAGTTGACCACGTTCACTAGGATCGCACCCGCACACCGTTCCTTTTTTGACAAAAGCCGCCTTCCGGCCGTTTGGTTCGTCGCTTCATTCGACGTTCCAAGCCGCCGTCCGGGCGGCTTTTTTGTTTTGCCAAGGCAGCGGCGCGGGACATAGGCCCGGGTTGGCAATCGGGTCCTCTTTTCGTATACAATGAATAGACAAGGCTTAAGGCGGAGGACGAAAGATTCACTTTTCGGCATCTGTCCGATAACAAGGAGTGGAAAGGCATGATCAGAAGCAATCCGGGAACGAAAAGTTCCGACTCACCAAGCCGCTGGTTTCGAACGGGCTTGAATGTACGCTATCAGGAAACCGACAAAATGGCGGTCGTTTATCACGCCAATTATTTGAACTGGTTTGAAATTGCGCGGACCGAGATGATCCGCACGATCGGATTGTCCTACCGGGAGATCGAGGAGCAGGGCATCTATCTGCCTGTACTCGAAGTCCGCTCCCGCTTCGTCAGCCCGGCCCGGTACGACGACCGAATCTGGGTCTACGCGCGCATCCGCGGATTTTCGCCGCTGCGTCTGGAGTACGAATACGAAGTCCGCCGCTGCGAAGATCCGGCGGCGTGGAGCGTCGAAGCGGCCGAATTCGGCCCGGAAGAAGACCGTCCCGGCACGCTGCTGAATACGGGAGAGACCGATCATGTCTGGCTCAGCTCCGAGTGGAAGCCGGTTCGCTTGAATAAAGCCGCCCCGGACATCTACGGACGAATCGACAGTTGGTTTTCCGCGCATGCGAGTATACAAGGAGGAGACCCCCATGAAAAATAAAATGGCTATCCTGTTCATTCTGGCCGTCATCCTCGAAGCGGCCGTGTTCGCCTGGCTGATCGAATATTTCGGCTTTTTCAAGACTTTCGTTCTGGTTCTCGCCACGACGGTAATCGGGATTGCGATGGTACAGTTCGAAGGCAGAAAAGCGATGAGCGATCTCAAAGCTCTCGCCGAGAGCGGTCAGCCGCCCGGCCGCAAGCTGGTCGACGGCGTCTGTATTATGGCCGGAGGCGCCCTGCTGATCGCACCGGGATTTCTTACCGACCTGATCGGTTTTACCTTGGTCTTTCCGCTGACTCGCCCGCTTTATCACCGGGCCGCCATGCGCTGGATCGAAAAACGGATGAAAAAAGGCGGCGGCATCACCTTTTACCGACGTTGATTACAGACTTCCTTGCCGAGCCGTTCGCCTTAGGCGAACGGTTTTTGACCATTTACCGAACTTGCAAACGCTTGCTCACTCCTGTAACATATATCACTGTAAGGGGTTTCAAATGTATTTTATCGGACCGATAAAACAATTTGATTCCTCAGAGATTCATAGAAATGTTCAAAAAAATGACAAAATCCGGTATGATGGCTAAGAGTAAGGTTACATGTCTTGTTGTTTTTGAGCAAGATGTCGAGACCGGGGCCCAAACGTTTGTAAATCGCTAAAAACGGTTACAAATATTTGGGGTGTGTTTCAAACCCGAAGGCCTGCCAAAAGTCTGCGGGTTGCAAACACATCGCGTGCTCCTGAGAATTACCGCCTGCATTTATCCGTTCCATTCTAAGAGGAGTGATGTACGATGACAGCGACTAAAGGTCTGGAAGGCATTGTAGCCGCAACTTCTTCGATCAGTTCGATCGTGGACGGCGTGCTTACATATCGGGGGTACAACATCGACGATCTGGCTGAAAACGCTTCGTTCGACGAAGTGGCCTACCTGCTATGGCACGGTGCGCTTCCGAATGAGGAACAGTTGGCGAAATTGAGAAGCAATCTGCAGCAGTATTCGGCCGTTCCGGCGCAGCTGATCGAGCAGATGAAGTTGTATCCAAAAGATATGAACATGATGGCTGCGCTGAGAACCGCCGTATCGGGCCTTGCCCTGTACGATCCTTCAGCGGACGAAATGACCCGTGAATCGAATCTGACCAAAGCGGAGCGCCTGCAGGCGCAGCTGCCGACACTGGTTGCCGCATTGGCCCGGATCGCCGAAGGCCAGGAGCCGATCGCACCGAAGGAAGGCCTGGGTCTTACCGAGAACTTCCTGTACATGATGAGCGGCGAGCTGCCGGAACAAACGGCTATCGAAGCGTTGGACAAAGCGCTTGTGCTGCACGCCGACCACGAGCTGAATGCTTCGACATTCGCTTCCCGCGTTACCGTGGCGACGCTGTCGGATATTTATTCCGGGGTAACGTCGGCTATCGGCGCACTCAAAGGCCCTCTGCACGGCGGAGCGAACGAAGCCGTCATGCGGATGCTGGAAGAGATCGGTTCCCTCGAAAAAGTGGAGCCTTACGTTCAAGACAAGCTGGACAACAAAGTCAAAATCATGGGCTTTGGCCACCGTGTCTATAAGAACGGCGATCCGCGCGCGAAGCATCTGATGGAAATGTCGCGCCGTTTGGGCGAGGCCAAAGGCGATTCGTCGCTGTACGAGATGTCGGTCAAGATCGAAGAACTGGTGACTTCGCAAAAAGGTCTGAAACCGAATGTCGATTTCTATTCGGCTTCCGTGTACACGCTGCTGGGCATTTCCCGCAAGCTGTTCACTCCGATCTTCGCGATCAGCCGTGTATCCGGATGGACCGCGCATATTCTCGAACAGTACGAAGACAACCGTCTGATCCGTCCGCGTGCCGAGTATGTCGGCGAGCTGGATCTGACGTACTTGCCGATCGCGCAGCGCTAAACGCTTTTTGTCGGGTACCGCCCGGAAGCTTTATAAGCCACGGGCGGTTTTTTTCGGCAAAAGATTCACGTTTTGTTCAAAATTCATCCGTCATAAGCTACAATAGAAGAGATTGCGGGCGCAGGTTGTTTCCATACGGCATGCCCCGAAACCGTACCAACACTTCGAAGGAGGAATTCCATTCATGTCTAAATTTGAAAAATTCACTGCACCGACTGAGGGAGAACAAATTCAGATCGAAAACGGTACACTCGTCGTTCCGAATAACCCGGTTATTCCGTTTATCGAAGGCGACGGCACAGGCCGTGACATCTGGAAAGCTTCCAAACGCGTATTTGACGCAGCCGTTGAAAAAGCTTACGGCGGCAGCAAAAAGATCGCCTGGTATGAAGTGTTTGCGGGCGAGAAAGCTTTCAATACATACGGAGAGTGGCTGCCGGCCGATACGCTGACTGCAATCCGTCAATATATCGTAGCGATCAAAGGACCTTTGACGACGCCAATCGGCGGGGGCATCCGTTCGCTTAACGTAGCGCTGCGTCAGGAGCTTGACCTGTACGTCTGCCTGCGCCCGGTTCGTTACTTCACGGGCGTACCTTCACCGGTTAAGCGTCCTGAACTGGTCGACATGGTTATTTTCCGCGAGAACACGGAAGATATCTATGCGGGCATCGAGTATCAGGAAGGCACCGAAGAAGTCAAAAAAGTGCTGGAATTCCTGAAAAACGAAATGGGAGTCAATAAGATCCGTTTCCCGGAAACGTCCGGAATCGGCATCAAGCCGGTATCCGAAGAAGGCTCCAAGCGTCTCGTTCGCGCAGCGGTTCAATACGCGATCGACAACAACCGCAAAACGGTTACGCTGGTGCATAAAGGCAACATCATGAAGTTCACCGAAGGCGCCTTCAAGAACTGGGGTTACGAAGTGGCGGAAGCGGAATTCGGCGACAAAGTGTTCACTTGGGCACAATATGACGTAATCAAAGAAAAAGACGGTACCGATGCGGCAAACGCGGCTCAAAAAGCGGCTGAAGACGCAGGCAAGATCATCGTGAAGGACGCTATTGCGGACATCGCGCTGCAGCAGGTCCTGACCCGTCCGACCGACTTCGACGTTATCGCAACGTTGAACCTGAACGGCGACTACCTGTCCGATGCCCTGGCGGCACAAGTCGGCGGTATCGGGATCGCTCCGGGCGCCAACATCAACTACGTCACAGGCCATGCGATCTTCGAAGCGACCCACGGTACGGCTCCGAAGTATGCGGACAAAGACGTCGTGAACCCGGGTTCGGTGATTCTGTCCGGCGTTATGATGCTTGAGCATCTGGGTTGGCAGGAAGCGGCCGACCTGATCTACAAAGGTTTAGAAGCGTCGATCAACAACAAAACGGTCACTTACGATTTCGCCCGTCTGATGGAAGGCGCAACCGAAGTGAAATGCTCGGCGTTCGCCGACGAAGTCATTCGCAATATGCAATAATAGCCTTACCGCGTACGGGCGGAAAAGGAGCCTGGAACGGCTCTTTTTCCGCCCGTTCTTTTTTTGGGCATCGACACCCGAGTTACCCATTTCCGAAAAGGGAGGCACAACCGCCATGACCCATGCACGCAAAAAGATTACGATTGTCGGAGCCGGTTTTACCGGCGCGACGACCGCATTGATGATCGCGCAAAAAGAACTGGGAGACGTCGTGCTGCTCGATATTCCGCAGTTGGAGAATCCGACCAAAGGCAAAGCGCTCGACCTGCTGGAAACTTCTCCGGTACAAGGCTTTGATGCCCGAGTCACCGGGACGTCGAATTACGACGAAGCGGCAGATTCCGACCTGGTGATCATCACGGCCGGTATTGCACGCAAACCCGGCATGAGCCGCGACGATTTGGTGAGCACGAACGCGGGCATTATCCGTTCGGTCTGCGAACAGATTCGCCGGGTGGCTCCGGAAACCACCGTGTTGATTCTGAGCAATCCGGTCGACGCGATGACCTATGCCGCTTATCAGACACTCGGTTTTCCGAAGAACCGCGTGATCGGACAATCGGGGGTATTGGATACCGCACGCTACTGTACCTTTATCGCCGAAGAATTGAACGTATCGGTCGAAGACGTACGCGGCTTCGTTCTGGGCGGCCACGGTGACGATATGGTGCCGCTGGTCCGCTATTCCAGCGTCGGAGGAATCCCGATCGAATCGCTGATTGCCAAAGAACGGATTGCCGAGATCGTCCAGCGCACGCGTGTAGGCGGCGGAGAGATCGTCAATCTGCTGGGCAGCGGCAGCGCCTATTATGCGCCGGCCGCTTCGCTGGTCCAGATGGCCGAAGCCATTTTGAAAGACAAGAAGCGGGTTCTGCCTGTGATTGCGCTGCTGGAAGGCGAGTACGGTTATCGGGACCTGTTCCTGGGAGTACCGGCAGTATTGGGCGGAGACGGCATCGAGAAGATATTCGAGCTCGAATTGACGCCCGAGGAGAAGGCGGCACTCGACAAGTCGGCCGATTCGGTCCGCGGCGTGATTGCCGTTGCCGCTTCGGGACTGCCGGAGTAAACGTAAGGTTGAAGAGTCTACCGCAGGGCGGAACCTTCTTCATGTCCAATTTTGGCGTCCACAGCCGCAGCGGCGGCGTGGGCGTCTTTTTGCCTTATGCCGGCCTCACGCAAAAGTCCTATTTGAAAATTGGGGATTTGCTCCTTTTTTTGGATTGAACTGTTTGGCTGTTCGCGCAGAGTGGTAAGTATCCAACGGAAGCTAAAGACACCTCAAGACCTACACGAAGGGAGTTTTCGACAATGCCAACCAACGAACAGCAAGCCAATGAACAAAGACCCCAAAGTCCTCCTGCCCAGCAGCTTGACGGGCATGGAACAGAATCGGAAATGACGCCGAGACCCGAGTATATTTCTCCTACCTACAAAGCGGCAGGCAAGCTTGAAGGCATGACCGCCGTTATTTCCGGAGCCGACAGCGGCATCGGCCGCGCGGTAGCGGTCCATTATGCGCGCGAAGGCGCGGACGTAGCCGTTTTGTATTTCAGCGAACACGAAGACGCGGAAGAAACGAAGCGTCTGATCGAAGCGGAAGGCAAACAGTGCCTGTTGATTGTCGGCGATTTGGGCGACGAGTCGTTTGCCCAGGAAGCGATCAAGCGGACGATCGACAAGTTTGGCAAACTTGATATCGTCGTCAACAATGCGGCAGAGCAGCATCCTCAAGAATCGCTGATCGATATCACAGCCGATCAGCTGGAGCGGACGTTTAGAACGAATATTTTCAGTATGTTCTTCCTGACCAAAGCGGCTCTGCCGCATCTGAAAGCAGGAAGCTCGATCATCAACACGACTTCGATTACGGCTTATCGCGGCAGCCCGGAACTGCTCGATTACTCGTCGACCAAAGGGGCGATCGTCAGCTTCACCCGCTCGCTGTCGATGAGCCTGGCGGAGCAGAAGATTCGTGTCAACGGCGTGGCACCGGGGCCGATCTGGACCCCGCTGATCCCGTCGACTTTCCCGGAAGAAAAAGTCGAGTCGTTTGGCGAATCGCAGCCGCTCGGCCGAATGGGACAGCCTTCCGAACTGGCTCCGGCTTACGTCTATCTGGCTTCTCCGGATTCTTCCTACGTCAGCGGCCAAGTTATTCATGTCAACGGCGGCGAAGTCATCAACGGGTAAAGCCGCAGCGGGACAAGAAAGCTTTTTTCCTTAATGCTTTTGTTTTTCGCCTATGCCAAAAGCCGTTTCATCCCGCGCGGACGCGCCGGATGAAACGGCTTTTTTTGTTGATTTTTTTCGAGAATCGATTCTGATTCCTGCCGGGACTGCGGAAGCGGCAGCCGAAAGCGGATGCGCTCACGGAAACGGTCCGGTTGGACTCAGCGGACTTCCGGCCGCTGCGTTTCCTCGCCGAGCTGGGTCGACAACTCGTCGAGCGTCATTTCGAAAGCCGGCGCCAGATGCTTGAGGAAGTATTCCACTTCCGGCATTGCCGACTCGGCCAGCTTTTCTTCGGTCTGGTGCTTGGCTACCGCGAATTCGCGGTTGCCGGCGGCCACTTCCCACGCGCACTTGAGATAGGCGTCGATCCGGTCGGCCGCTTTGACATAGGCATGCAGAACTTTGTCTTCTTCGTTGGGTTCGGTCGTGCCGATCAGGGAAGCATAGACCGGCTGCAGCGCTTCCGGCGCCATATCGTTCAGACGCTGGGCACCCATTTGTTCGATCAGACGGAAGTTGGTCAGCAGCGTCTCGTTGTGATGCTTGACGGGGGTCGGAATATCTCCGGTAAACACTTCGGGAGCATCATGGAACAGAGCCAGCGAGGAGGCACGGTCCGCATTGAGCGACTTGCCGTACAATTCGTTGCCGATCGTGCACAGCAGATGGGAGAGCAGCGCCACGTGATACGAATGTTCGGCGACGTTCTCGGTCATCGTACTGCGCATCAGGCTCCATCGTTTGATATGTTTAAGACGGTATAAATAAGCGGAGAACGGATAAATGGTCAATGCAGGCACCCTTCCTTTTGCGCGTTTCGCGGCTTTCGGTCTCTAAACTTTGTGGTAAGATGAAGAAGACACGGTATCCATTATAGCAAACCGGAGAGGAAGGAACGCAAGTGAAAATCGCAGGATTAAAGCGGCAGCGGGAGATCCGATGAGAAACGGGGCTCTGGCGTTCAGCAGTTGGGTAGACCGGAATCTGTTCTGGTTGACACCCTTGATGCTGGCGGCGGGCCTGGTGTTCTCCAAGCCTCTGCTGCCGCTGGTTCCCTCCATCGCCTATCTGTTCGCCTATATCACTTTTGTGATGGGCGTAGGCTGCGGCCGGGATCATCTCAAGCAGGTGTTCGCCCGTCCGCTGCCGATTGTACTGACGTTGGCGCTGAGCCATCTGGTCGCTCCTGTCGCCGCGTTTGGTCTGGGATGTGCGCTGTTCGGCGCCGATTCGCCTTATACGGTAGGGCTGGTGCTGTTTACCGTCATCCCGCTGGGCGTGTCTTCCGTACTCTGGATCGAGCTGTCCGGAGGCAGTTTGGCATTGGGGCTGGCCATGGTGCTGCTCGACTCGGCGCTCAGTCCGATTGTCGTGCCCGGATTGATCCGGATCTTTTTTGGCGCGGAACTGGGGTTCGATACGATCGGGCTGATGCGGGATCTGCTGCTGATGGTCGTCGTGCCGACGGCGCTTGGGGTCGTGATCTACGAACGTTCCGGCGGAAAGTTCAAACAGCGCGCCGCTCCCGTTCTGCTGCCGATTTCAAAGATCTTTTTTATGCTGGTGATTTTGCTGAATGCGGCGGGGATCGCTCCTTACGCTTATGAGCTTCGCGGCGACCTGGTCTCGGTGGTGCCGGCGGTTCTGGTGCTGGTCGCTCTCGGGTATCTGCTTGGCTATTACGCCCCGCTGCTGCTTCGCGAACGCACGCCCGAGCTGTCGGTTACGGTCTCGTTTGCAGCCGGGATGCGCAACAACTCGCTCGGACTGGTTCTTGCCCTCGGTTATTTCTCGCCGCAGGCGGCCGTTCCCGTCGTGCTGGCTATTCTGGTTCAGCAGCCGCTTGCGACCCTGCATCAGTTTGTATTAAGAAAATTCAAACCGTATCCGCTGAAGGAGAACTTTCACTCATGAAACCATTTCGTTCCCGCCTGACGCTGATTCTGCTGGTGCTAGTCGGCGTTTCGGTGCTGGCCGCCGGCCTGACGATGGCCAAAGTATTTCGGGATTCGCATATTCATTCTCTCGAAGACTATATGGGCCGGGAAATCGCTCTGCTGGAAGAGCTGCTGAAACTGCCTGACGCCCCGCAAAAAGGCGAGCCGATCGCGCCGATGTTCGGCATCGAAGCGAAGCGGCTTGCCGATCTGACCGATTCCCGGGTGACTTTTATCTCGAAGGACGGCAGGGTTATCGGAGATTCGCAGAGCGATGCGGCTTCGATGGACAATCACCTGGATCGTGAAGAAATCCGTACATCCGGTCCGGGTATTCCCGGTCATTCCGTACGATACAGTCATACACTTGGACGGGATATGCTCTATGTGGCAGCCCCGATTGTTTCTTCCGACGGGTTCGAGGGGTATATTCGTCTGTCGATGAGTCTCGGCATCGTGGAGGAAGGGCTGCAGCGGGGCTGGATCATCATGGGCAGTGCGTTGGCCGTCCTGTTCCTGTTCGCCGCCGCGGTCAGCTATCGTCTGGCCAAAGGGCTTACCCGTCCGATCGAACATATCATGGATACGGCCAACCGGATCTCCAAGCTCGATTACGATGCGAGAGTCGGTCCGATGCGCCGCGACGAGATCGGCCAGCTGGGCGCTTCGATCGACAATATGGCCGACAGTCTTCAAGCGCAGATGCATACGATCCGGGATAATGAGAGCCTGCTGCAAAATGTGCTGGACAATATGACCGGCGGCATCATTATGGTCGACGAAGCGGAGAAAATCGGGCTCGTCAACCGCCAGGCGGAGCGGATGCTCGGGATTCGTTCCGACCGAGTGGTGGGACGCCCCTACGTGGAGCTGAAGCGGTTCTACGAGCTGACCCGTTTTATCGAGGAAGGGCTGCATCGCAAGATGCGCATGCACGACGAATTGACGCTGTTCGTGCCGGAAGAAAGACTGATTACGCTGGACGGAGTACCGATGACCGTCCGGGACGAGTCTTATCACGGCATGCTGTTTCTGTTTCAGGACATCTCGGATATCCGGCGTCTGGAGCGGATGCGCAGCGAATTTGTGGCGAATGTGTCCCATGAGCTGAAAACGCCGGTCGCCGCGGTCCAGGGATTTGCCGAGACGCTGCTGGCCGGCGGCGTAAAAGACGAAGACACGGCACGTTCTTTCCTCAAGATCATCTACGACGAAGGAGAGCGGCTGAACCGGCTGATCGGCGATATTCTCGATTTGTCCAAGATCGAATCCCGCCGTATCCAGCTCGACTATGCACCCGTTCATGTGCTGACACTGTTCCAGTCGGTCAGTAAGGTGCTGGAAGGGGCTGCCGAACATAAACGGATCGAGATTCGCCTGGAGGTGCCGGAAGAGCTGTTTATCGAAGCGGACGAAGATCGGCTGAGGCAAATTTTTATCAACCTGGTCGGCAACGGAATCAGTTATACGCCCGAAGGCGGCCGCGTATCGATCAAAGCGGAAGAATTCGTGGACGGAGAATATGAAGACGAACGGGTCCGGTTCAGCGTATCGGATAACGGGATCGGTATTCCCAAAAAGGATCTGCCGCGGATCTTCGAGCGCTTCTACCGGGTAGACAAAGCGCGTTCGCGCAGTTCGGGCGGTACGGGGCTTGGGCTGTCGATCGTCAAACATCTGGTGGAACTGCACCGGGGATCGATTTCGGTCGAGAGCGTACTTGGCGTCGGAAGCACTTTTAACGTGGAACTGCCGGTGCTTCAGGAAAATCCTTAATTTTTTACACAGCGTTAACAATGCCATGATATGCTGATGGAGGTCAAAACAAGGCGAGGGCATAAACCTGTCGATTCATGCCGAAAAACGGTGAATCCGCTTGCGGGGATTACACCGGATAAACATACAAAGCGTGAAAGACAGCGGTCTTGTGCAAGCGCCGCAGGCAAACGAAATGGGGGATCGAGCCAATGGCTAGGAAATTGCTCGTCATCGAAGATGAGCCGACGCTGTCCCGGTTGATTTCTTACAATCTGTCGCAGGACGGTTATGAGGTTGTGCTTGAAGAGCACGGAACGGGCGGGTACGAACGGGCTCGCAGGGAAGCCTTCGATTTGATTTTGCTCGATTTGATGCTGCCCGGCATGAGCGGAATCGAAATTCTCGAGAAGCTGCGCGCTTCCGGCGTCAAGACGCCGATCGTGATTCTGACCGCAAAAAATGCGGAAGAAGATATCGTGCTGGGATTGAAACTTGGCGCGGACGACTATGTCACAAAACCGTTTGGCGTATCGGAAATGCTGGCGCGCGTCGGGGCGGTCATCAGACGTACCTCCGGCGAAGAATCGGAATACGCGGCTCCCGCCGTGTCCGAGTCGAAGATCAGCCTGGGTGCGCTGACCATTTATCCGGATAAATATGAAGTGACACTCGGCCAGCAGTCGATCAACCTGCGGCCGAAGGAATTCGAAGTCCTGCTCTATCTGGCGCGCAAACCCGGCGTCGTGATGACCCGCGACGATCTGATGAACGCGGTGTGGGGCTTCGATTATATCGGCGGACAGCGCACGGTTGATGTTCATGTCAGCTCTTTGCGCAAAAAGCTGGAGCTTGACCCCGGTTCGGTGCATATCGATTCGATCCGAGGTGTCGGCTACAAGTTGGTCGTGGCTCAAGCGAAAATGGACTCTCGTTCTTCCCTGTAAGGGGGGACCGGAGTCCTTTTTTTTGCGTATTTTTACCTCGACTTAACGGAGCGTTAACATCTGTCGAACGCGGCATAGGTATAATGAAGGAAAAAGACAGGGGAGAAACGTGAATGCCGGGAGCGGGCACGCTGGAAAAGGAAAGTTTGGGTCTGGAGTCGCAAAGGTTCGCAGAGGAATGGGAAGGACAAGACGAGGAGCGGCTGCCGTTCGAACAGGAAAGCGGCGGCGACAACGAGCCGCTGCTCTCGGATTACGCCAGGCAGGTTCCGATCATAGGTCCCGAACTGACCTGCTTCGAAGCGCTGCAGGTATTCAAACGGGAACCGGCCGCTCCCTGCATCGTGGTCTGCTCGCCGGATGGACGGCCTCTGCTTCTGCTGATGCGGGATGCTTTCTACCGCAAGCTGACTGGCCGCTTCGCTCCCGAACTGTTCTACGACCGTTCGGTGATGGGAGCGTCGGGTACTCTTCCGCTGACGGCCGAATCCGTCATGTGTCCGGCCGAACTGATCGATACCGCGCTGACCAGAGAAGACGAGTCCTTCTCGGATTGTGTGGTTCTGACCCGGCAGGGCCGCTGTGAAGGCGTATTGACCGTGCGCGATCTCATTCGGCTGTCCCGGGATCTGCAGGGACGTTCTGCGCTTGAACGCCAGAAGCAGGTCGCCGGCAGCCGCCGGATGCTGGAAGGCGTATCGGGCTCGCTTGCCGAGATCCACGATGCGGCGGGCAGCGTAGTGCGGGAAGCGGAGACCATGAACCGCCGCACCAAAGAAGGCCGCCGCGCGCTGTCGGAAGCCGGAACGGCTTTTGCGCAGGCTTCGGAAGCCATTGCGCAGCAGCGCGGTTCGATCGGCGGCCTGGTCGCCTGCGCCCGGGAGATCGCGGAAGCGACAGGTTCGATCCGCGGCATAGCCGGAACCAGTTCGCTGCTGGCACTGAACGCTTCGATCGAAGCGGCGCGGGCGGGAGAGTCCGGCCGCGGATTTGCCGTGGTGGCCGGAGAAGTCCGGACTTTGGCCGAGTCTACCCGTCTGCTGTCGGACGGGATCGCCGCTCTGCTGGAACGCATGCATACGCTCAGTCTGAATGCGGCGAGCGGGATGGAAGAAGCCGAGACGCGGATTCGGGGAGCGGCGGACCGGATGGGGGCGGCCGACGAAGAGTTCCTCAAGGTATCGAGATCGGCCGACGGTTCCGAACAGGGAGGGCGGTTTACTTACGGTTTGACGGAAAGCGCCCTGCAGGAGATCGGAACGGTTCGCAAAACGCTGGAAAATTCGCTCGATTCCGTATAAACAGACGCAATAAGCGTGTATCGGACAAATTTTACGCTGCGTTTACAATTCTTCTTAACGTGTTTAACATTCCGGGGATAAACTGGCTTGAGGAGAACCGCGAAGGAGACTCAGAAGAATGGAACCGATTATTCGTACCGAAAAGCTGGATCTGTATTACGAGCAGTTTCATGCACTCAAGAACGTTAACCTGGATATTCCCGAAAAAGCGGCAACCGCCTTTATTGGACCTTCGGGCTGCGGCAAGTCGACGCTGCTTCGGACGTTGAACCGAATGAACGACCAAATCGCCGGCACCCGGATCGAAGGACTCGTGTCGCTCGCGGGCGACGATATTTACGATAAAAACATGGAAGTCGAATCGCTGCGCAAACGTGTCGGCATGGTATTCCAGCAGCCGAATCCGTTTCCGAAGTCTATCTACGAGAACGTGGCTTACGGCCCGCGTCTCAAAGGGATCAGCAAAAAGCAGGAGCTGGACGAGATTGTCGAGGAAAGTCTGAAGCAGGCCGCGCTCTGGGATGAAGTGAAAGATCTGCAGAAGCATTCGGCATTCGGACTGTCCGGCGGACAGCAGCAGCGTCTATGTATCGCACGCGCTCTTGCGGTCAAGCCCGACGTTCTGCT
The DNA here is from genome assembly GCF_013185195.1 of Saccharibacillus qingshengii. GTDB lineage: Bacteria > Bacillota > Bacilli > Paenibacillales > Paenibacillaceae > Saccharibacillus > Saccharibacillus qingshengii. The sequence goes on along the minus strand of NZ_JAAZWC010000008.1, from coordinate 84,604 downwards.
GATGGACGAATCCACTTCCGCACTCGATCCGATTTCGACGGCGAAGATCGAAGAACTGATCCGCGAAATCAAGCACCGCTACACGATCGTCATGGTGACGCACAATATGCACCAAGCGGCACGTGTGTCCGACAAAACGGTCTTTTTCCTGAACGGCGAAGTCATAGAAGCGGCGGAGACGAAAACTTTATTTTCCACGCCGGAAGATTCGCGCACGGAAGATTACATTTCCGGCCGGTTTGGTTAATCACAAATAAAGGAGGTCGTTTCCATATGGTCCGCAGAACAGATTTTGACATGGGATTGAACCAGCTTCGCGAACTGCTTATCAAGATGGGTACGCGCATGGACGAAGCTCTAAAAGAAGCGGTAGAGTCGCTTAAGACCGCCGATCTGGTCAAGGCGGAAGAAGTAATCCGACGTGACGGAGAGCTGAACGTACTCGAAGAGGAAATTCTGGAACTGGGTTCGCAGCTGATTATCACGCAGCAGCCGGTTGCCAAAGATCTTCGGCGCATTATCGTGGCTTTCAAAATTTCGAGCGACCTGGAGCGGATGGGCGATCTGGCCCGCGATATCGCCAAAGTGACCGTGCGCCTGGATGGGCAAACGGCGGTCAAGCCTCTGGTGGATATCCCGCATATGGCAGGCATCGCTTCGTCCATGATCTCCGAATCGCTTCGTTCTTACATGGACGAGAATACGGATCTGGCTTACAAAATGGCCAAGGACGATGACGAAGTCGATGAACTGTACGGCTCCATGCTGCGCGAATTGTACGCGCTGCTGCTCGAAAAGCCGGAAGCGGCACCGCAGATGATGCTGCTCCAGATGGTCGGCCGCTATATCGAGCGGATTGCCGATCACGCGACGAATATCGGCGAGAATGTCGTGTTCCTCGTGACCGGACACCGTCCGGATCTGAATTCCTGATATTCCCCGCCTGTCGCCCTGATCCCCCCGTTCAGGAGGCATCTTCGTTCAGTTTGTCTGATCGGAACCAAGTCCGCATACGATCCGAAGCGCTCTCGCTTCGAATCGTCGCGGGCTTTTTTTTGCCTGTTCGGGATCGGGAACCCCGCTTCGTCCAATGTGACGACAATGTCACGATTTTCTCCTGCTTGTCATCCGGATCGGGCGACCGGGTCTGCTTCCTCTTCTACAATGGAGAAACGGGAATAACCGAAGGACAGTACGGCTTCCCCGAATTCGAAAAGCAGGGAGAGGATAGAAATGACAGGGCAGCAGGCAAACGGGAAGCCGAATCAAGGTCCGAAGCATCGGAATGACCGGGAGGTCCGATCGGAACCAAACGACCGACAGCGGAAAAAGGGCCGCAGCCCGGAACGGATCGGAAAGAAAGCACGCAGGGCTGGGCGAATAGGGAAGCTGACGGCGTCGCTGCTGCTGATCCTGCCGATCCTCCCGATACACGGCGGATCCGTCTTCGCGGTTTCCGCCGCAGACCGGGCATCCGGATCTTCCGCTCCCGCCGCCAAAGCCGGACAGGGGCCGCGCGATGCGGCGGAAGTCCAGGCTTTTCTGGACGATTTCTTCGCCCGCGACGATATCGCCAAGCCTGGAGGGGCGGCCGCCGTGTCGGTCGTACAAAACGGCAGAGTGCTGGCTTCCCGGACTTACGGCGAAGCCGCGCAGATGCCGGGCGGTACAACCGAAGCACGGGATCGGTTCCGGATCGGTTCCGTGTCGAAAGTGTTTACCGCCGCGGCCGTTATGCAGCTGGTGGATCAGGGGCGAATTTCGCTCGACGACGATATCGAATTGTATCTGGATGGCTATACATTGAACAATCCGTACGGGAAAAAGGTGACCGTGGGAGACCTGCTGACGCATACGACGGGATTCGAAGTCCGGGAACCGCCGGACGCCGGTTATGTGACGGATCGGTCCCGAAAGCCGGTTTCTCTTGCGGAGAGCGTGTTCGAAGTGTTCCCTCCGGTTGTCCGCGAGCCGGGGACTTCCTACATGTACGATAATTTTGCTTCAAGGCTTCAGGGCTATCTCGTACAGCAGGTCAGCGGAGAATCGTTCGGCAGTTATATGGACAACCATCTGTTCCGACCGCTTGGCATGACCTCCAGCGATTTCAGTCTGACCGAAGCCGACGAGCGGCATCTCGTGCCTTCTTACGGGCCGGATGCCGAAGCGATTCCGGTGTACCGATTCTCGCCGGAAGAATGGCCGGAAGGAAGTATGGTCTCGACGGCTGACGATATGGCGAGCTTTATCCAAATGCTTCAAAACGGCGGCCGTACAAAAACGGGAGAGACCGTCTTGTCGCCCGAATCGGTCCAAGCCATGATGACCTACCAGGCCGCGATCCATCCTTCGCTGCCGGACACGACCTACGGCTTGGAAGGAGCCGTCGTTCCGTCCAAGACGAACGGCGAGCGGGTTGTTTCCAAAGGAGGCGATATTCAGGGTTACAGTTCGCTGCTGTGGCTGCTGCCGGATCGGAGCACGGGCGTATTCGTGTCGTATAACGCAAACAGCGAACTCCGTTCGGAGCTGTTCACGGCTTTTATGGATCGCTATTATCCGGGCAAATCGATCTACCGTGCGGCTCCGGGATTTCAGCCGAACTCCCGGCAGGAATTGGCCCGCTTTACGGGGCTGTATTCCGATCTGCGTATCAAGCTGTTTACACGGATCGAAACGGACGGCGACGGATCGCTTGTCGTGAGCGATCTGTTCAGCCGGCATCGTCTGAAGCAGATCGGCGAGCTGCTGTTTGTGGACGAGCAGGGGGCTCCGCTTGCGTTCAAGGCCGACCCGGACGGACAGATCATCGATATGAAATACTCCAATCTGTTCAGCTATTCGGTCAAGGTGCCCGAGCATCCTGCCGCGTTCCTGGATGTGCCTGCGGAGCATCCTTACGCTCCTTATATTCTCCCTCTCAAATCGCTCGGGTATACCGGCGGAGAGGCTTCGCAGCCGTTTCGCCCCGAAGAGACCGTATCCCGCGGCGCGTTCATCCAGGCGTTCAATGCGGTCTGGAGCCTTCCGCCTTCCCCGAACCCGCCGCTGTTCAAAGACACCGTCCGTTCGCCTTATGGCAGAGATATTCAAGCCGCCGTGGAAGCCGGTCTGCTGAGCGGGACAGGCAGCGGACTGTTCGAACCCGACCGGCCGATTCGGCGCGAAGAAGCCGCTTCGATCGTCGTCCGACTGCTTGCGGTGACCGGTATCCGTCAGCCCGATCCGTCGGCCCGCCTGAAGCCGGGCGCCTCGGACTGGGCGGCCCAGGCGGTCAGCTCCGCCGTCCTGTGGAAGCTGCACGGACCGGAAGTGACCGAATCCGCCGGAAAGTCCGATTATAAGCCGCAGCAGCCGCTGCTCAAGCAGGAACTGGCGGCTCTGCTGTTCACAATGCTGGAGCCGCAATAAGATCGAAGCGGGAGGAGCGGCTTTGGCCGCTTCTTTTTGGTATACGCTTCGGGCCAAGGTGGTATGATGAACGCATCGGAAGCAGGATCGGCGGCTGGCTTGGATCGCCGCGAATCGCTGAAAGGAGAGAAAGCCGGTGGAAGCGACCATTTTGATCATCGAAGACGATACAGCTATCTTCCGTGCGCTGAAAGAACGGCTGGAGCAGTGGTCTTTTCGCGTGGAAGGACCGGAACGTTACGACGATATCATGAGCACCTATATTCGCGTGCAGCCCCAGCTGGTCATCATCGATATCCAGCTGCCCATGTACGACGGTTTTCATTGGTGCCGGGAGATCCGGGCCGTATCCAAAGTGCCTATCTTGTTCCTCTCCTCCCGCGATCATCCGCTGGACATGGTGATGGCGATGAATATGGGCGCGGACGATTACATCCAGAAGCCTTTTCATATGGATGTTCTGCTGGCCCAGATTCAAGCGGTTCTTCGCCGGACTTACTCTTACCGGGAAGAAGCGGACGAACTGATCGAATGGAACGGAGCGGTATTGGACATAAATCGGGGACTGATCCGCAGGGAAGGACAGGAAGCTGCGTTGACCCGCAACGAATTTTTCATTCTTGTCCTGCTTGTCAAATCGGGGGATACGATCGTCTCGCGCCGCGATTTGATTCGCAGGCTGTGGGACGATGAACAATTTGTCAACGACAATACGCTCACCGCGAATATCACAAGGCTGCGGCAGAAGCTGGCGGTATTCGGACTGGAAGAAGCGATAGTCACCAAAAAAGGACTGGGTTATATGGCGGCGACGCTGTGAGGAGTGAGGAGGAGACGGCGTGGTATTTCGTTATTTGTATGACCGTAAAAGCTGGATTCTGTTCGGAGTCTCTTCGCCCTTCTGTTCACGGATCTGCTGATCTGGATCGACAGCGGCATCGCGCTTCGTCCGGAGTCGCTCCTGTATCTGAATCTGGTGCTGGCGGCCGCTTTTGCCGGATTTCTCGGTTGGCGCTTTGTGCGGGAAACGAAACATGCCCGGAGGCTGCTGGAACTGGCCGAATCCCCGGAGGCGGACTGGGCGCAGGTTCTTCCGGCTGCCCGTTTCCTGGATGAACAAGCGGCCAACCGGATGCTGCAAGCGGTAGACCTCTGGCATGCGCAGCAGATGTCCGGCAGCTTCTCCGCACGTTCTTCGGATCGGGACGATATGGCCGCCTGGGTACACGAAGTCAAGACGCCGCTGACTGCAATGAAGCTGCTGATCGATGCGGACCGAAGCAGTCCGGCCGTACGCCGCCTCGAGTCCGAATGGCTGCGGGTACATCTGCTGGTCGACCGCCGTTTGTATATGTCCCGGCTGCCTTCCCTTGAAGCCGACTGTGTGATGGAGCGGACCGAACTCCGCCGACTGGCCGCCCGGGAAGTGCGCGATCTGGCCGCCTGGTGCGTGGAGAAAAATATCGCGGTGGAATTTGCAGGAGAAGACGCCGAGGTTCGGACCGATCTCAAATGGTGCCGGTTCGTTCTCCGGCAGCTGCTGACGAATGCGGTCAAGTACAGTCCGGACGGCGGCTTGATTACCCTGAATATCGTTTCCCTGCCGAACGGGGCCGCGGCGTTGACCGTCCGGGACGAAGGACCCGGCATTGCGCCGCACGATCTGCCGCGTATTTTTGACAAAGGATTTACGGGAGGCAACGGAAGACTGCAAAATGCGGCGACGGGTCTTGGCCTGTATCTGGCCCGGACCGTCGCAGACAAGATCGGTCTGGCGCTGGAAGTCCGTTCCAAGCCGGATGCCGGCACTTCGGCAAGCCTGAATTTCCCGGCCGCGAACCCTCTTCAAACGCTCCGGGGCGAAACGGCTCCCAAAGAGACGATTCCCAGCGAGACGGACCTAAGCGAGACGGTTCCCGGCGAGACGGTCCCAAGCGAACGGCCGCCGCTTCGCGGGCAGCCCGAATCCGGCTGACCGTATTCCAACCGAAAGGAGGTCGTTCCTATCGATTTCGAAGATTTGATATTCGCCGGCGGCATCGCTTCATCCGCAGCGGCGCTGCATGCCGAGAAAGTCCGCAAGTCCTTCGGGGTCAGAGGCAATATCCAGCAGGTGCTGAGAGGTATCGATCTTCGCATCGCGCATGGGGAATTCGTCGGGATTATGGGTCCTTCCGGTTCCGGCAAATCGACGCTGCTGAATGTACTGGCCGCGATCGACCGGGCGACCGAAGGCCGAATCCGGATCGGGGGCACGGAGATCACGGCGATGGGGAACAGCCCGGCTGGCCGAGTTCCGCCGGCAGCGGCTGGGGCTTATTTTTCAGGATTACAATCTGCTGGACATGCTGACGGTCAAAGAAAACGTGCTGCTTCCCGTCTCGCTGGGCCGTATGCCAAAAGCGGAGGCGGAAGAAAGGTTCCGGCGTATTGCCGCAGAACTTGAACTTCTGGATCTTGCGGCCCGCTACCCGTCCGAGTTGTCCGGCGGCCAGCGCCAGCGGACGTCCGCGGCCCGGGCGCTGATCCGGGAGCCTTCGATCGTATTCGCCGATGAACCGACGGGAGCACTCGATTCCAAGTCCGCGTCTTCGCTGCTCGGGCTGATGGAGCGGCTGAACCGCGTTCAAGGCGTGACGTTCCTGATGGCGACCCACGACCCGGCGGTGTCGAGCTACTGCAGCCGCGTGGTTTTTCTCAGAGACGGAGCGATCTACTCCGAAGTGTACAAAGGCGAGCGGTCGCGCCAGGCTTTTTTTAAAGAAATTCTTAATGTGCAGGCCGTGCTCGGAGGCGACCATGTGGACACGCTTTGATTGGATCGTGCGCAGTATGCGAGCAAACGCTTCTTCTTACGTATTTTATGGTTTTGCGCTTGCGTGCAGCGCGGCTCTGTATTTTATTTTTGCTTTTTTGCAGAATGAAGCTCCTGCCGAGTCCGCAGCTGTAGGCGGTTTCCGCTCTGCCGAGGTGTTCCAGGCGGCCGGTATCCTGACGGTGCTGATCGGAGGAGCTTTTGTTTTTCGGGCAAACCGGCTTTTCCTGAAGCGGCGCAGCCGGGAGATCGGTTTGTACCAGCTGGCGGGTCTAAGCCGACTCGAAGTGGCGAGGCTGCTGCTTGCGGAGCAAGCGCTGCTGGGCGCGGCGGCTCTTCTGATGGGTACGTGTGCCGGAGCGCTCGCTTCGCGTTTTTTTTGGCTTCTGCTGCTGAAACTCATCGACGCCGGGCGCGAAGTGCCGCTTTCTTTTTCCGGGACTGCCGCTCTCCAGACGATAGGCGTCTTCGCGGGGCTGATCGTGCTCGCGCTGGTGCAGATCGGGATCGGCATCCTGCGTTCGCCTCTGCCGAGGTTTGAAGCGGTCGCTCGGAGCCTTCCTGCGAAAGAAACAGAAGGCCGGGCCGCCTTGGCGGGTCTGGCTTCCGCTGCGCTGATTGCCGCCGGCTACTCGCTTGCGGACCGAATCGCGAGGCCGCAGGGGCTGGCGATTCTGCCTATCGTTCTCGGCGCTGCCTTGGCAGGCACGTATTTGCTGCTGCGTGTCGCGATCGGCGGGCTGCTCGCCTATATCCGTTCCCGACAGAACGGACATTTGAGTATCGCCCAAAGTCTGTCGCTGGCTCCCATCATGCACCGGATGAAGAGTACCGCCAATTCGCTGACCTGGATTACGATTCTGTCCGCATTGATGCTGACCCTGCTCGCCCTTGCGTCTTCGCTGTATTATTCGGCGGAAACCGAGTCGAGGGCGATGATGCCCGACGATTTTGTTTTTGAGAATATGCCGCACCAGGCGCAAGCTTTCGAGGCACGGCTGGAGCAAAAAGCTTTGGTCTTCACACACCGGTCCGTGCCTGCGCTTCGCGTGCGGGGCGCAGGCGACACGCCGCAGAACGCGGGAAGTCTGCTGCTGCCGGCCGAGTCGCTGGTTTACGCCGGGGAGGAAGCCGCCGCTTGGCATATATCCGGTGCAGACCCGGGCGGAGCGCTGCCCGATCTGCCCGGTCCCGGAGAAGCTTTCGCTTACCGGGGACTGGAGCGGCAGCCGCTTCGGGAAGGAAGGGACGCCGGCAGAGTCTGGAACCCGCTTCATCCGGGTATGGATACGGAAGAAAGAGCAGGACGCGGCGAAACGGGACTCAGCGGCGGCGGTCTGCGGATCGCACGCAGCCTGGATCGCTATGCGGTGAATTACAGCGTGCGCGGCCGACAGTTCGTCGTCCGCGCAGCCGGGGTGCAGGAGCTGCGCATGCAGTGCCGGAACTCTGCCTTGTGCGAAGAAGTTCGGCTCGACCTTTACCGGATCGCCGACCCGAATCGGCGTGCGGCCGCTTCGGAAGCCTATGCCGACGATGGCGCAAGGCCGGGCATGCATCCGTATTTTGTCTTCTTCTATAGAGAGTCGCTGCACAAATTCGGACTGCTGCTGTTTATCGCCGCTTTTCTGGGGTTTGTCTTCCTGGTTTCCACGGGCAGTCTGCTGTATCTTCGGCAGATGGCCGAAGCTGACGCGGAGAAGCCGGATTATGCCGTGCTGCGCAGGCTTGGGATCGACGAACGCGAGATGATGGCGGGCGCGGTCCGCAAGCAGCTGTTCGTATTCGCCGTCCCGCTTGCGATCGGACTGCTCCATTCGATCTTCGCCGTCCGGGCCGCATCCGCCTTGGCGCTGTCGAATCTGTTCGTTCCGGCTGCCGCCGCCCTGCTGCTCTACACGCTGACCTATCTGAGCTTCGCGGCCTTGTCGGTAAGAGGCTACCGGCGAATGATCCGCGAAACCGCTGAGCGCGATATGGTATGATAATCTGCAGACAGGCCCAGGCCGGGCCGATGCGAAACCAACAGACGGAGGATGGACATGCAGGAAAACAAAGCGGATAACCGGAGCGAAGAGTGGCGCTGGTACCGATTGCGGGATATACAGGAAGCATCGGAGCATACGGACTTCGGAGCTTCCGTGAAAGAATGGCTGACGGAAAGCGTAAGCCGTGTACATAACCGGACGCGGGCCGTTTCGCATCTGCAGGAAGGGCCTGTATTAAGCGGAACGCTGGCGCTTGGCATGAACCCGGAGAATCAGGGCCGGAGACTGCTGCTGCATTACTATGTGACCGAGCGGCAGCTGATTACGATCGGTTCCCTGGACGAAGTGCCGGTCCGGATGAACCTCTCCGAGCTGTACGAAGCGGTAGAGCGCTGTCCGCACCCGGTGGAAGGGCTGCTTACGCTTGCCGGCGAAGTGCTGGAGACCTTTTTTATCAAAGTGGACGAAATCGAAAAGCGGGTCACCGAAGTGGAAGAAGCGATGAGCCGCCGCAACGACAAATTCATGCTCAAACGGATCATCGGCCTGCGCAGCGATCTGACGTACTGGAATTCGCAGGTTGTTCCGGTCAAGGAAATCCGCTTTGCGGCGGAAGAAGTCTTTCACGAAACGCTGGGCGAATCGGGAATTATGCACCGTCTGCAGCTGCGCCTGAACCGGGTCGGCATGCTGCAGAGGGAATACGGCGACGAGATCGATTCGCTGCTGCGGGTCGACGACAATCTGACCAACTATCGTTCGAACGATATCATGAAAGCCCTGACCGTCTATACGGTGATGCTGACGCCGACCACGGCGCTGGGCGCGATCTGGGGAATGAATTTCGAACACATGCCCGAGTTGGGCTGGAAGTGGGGATATGCCGCGTCGCTGCTTTTCATTTTGGGTTCCACGGTGGCGACCTATCTCTGGTTGAAGCGTCGTCAGCTGACCGGCGATCTGCTTCGGATGGATATGCGCAGCGGCAAAGACGACTCCGATTTTTGATCGGGATTAGGAAGCGTGGGGTTCCGGCGCACAGCCGGGCGAAGACAGCGAAAAGGCCGAACCCTGTTCGGTTTTTTTGTCGTTTGATGGTATCATAGAAATACGAAGATTCCAGCGAAACGAGGTTGCGAAGATGACGAAATTGATGATGCTCGATGGCAACAACCTGATTTATCGCGCTTTCTACGGCATTACCGCTCCGTTGACCACGGCCGACGGCAAACCGATCAACGCCGTATACGGGTTCATGCTGATGCTCACCCGTTTGATTGCGGACGAGAATCCGACACATATCATGGTCGCGTTCGACGCGGGCAAAGTTACTTTCCGGCATGGCGATTATACCGCCTACAAAGCCGGCAGACAGAAGACGCCGCAGGAGCTGTCGGGACAGTTCCCGATGCTCAAGGAATTGATCGATGCGCTCGGCATTGCCCGCTACGAACTGGACAGCTACGAAGCCGACGATATCATCGGAACGCTCGCCGCGAGAGCCGAAAGCGAAGGGATCGATACGGTCATCGTCAGCGGCGACCAGGATATGCTGCAGCTCGCTTCAGAACGGGTTCGCATCAATATGCTCAAAGGCAAGGGAGTCGGCGACGTCATTTCCTACGGCCCCGAAGAAATCATGGAACGCTACGGACTGAAGCCGCAGCAGATCATCGATCTCAAAGGACTGATGGGCGATACGTCTGACAATATTCCGGGTATTCCCGGCGTCGGCGAGAAGACGGCGCTCAAGTATCTGCATGAATACGGCAGTGTCGAGAGCCTGCTGGAACATACGGCGGATATCAAAGGCAAGATCAAAGAGAAGATCGAAGCCCATGCCGAAGACGCCAGACTCAGCAAGAAGCTTGCGACCATTTTCCGCGAAGTGCCGTTGACCCAATCGCTGGACGATCTGGCGTTTGAGGGAATCAAGCGTTCGACGGCGGTTCCGGAACTGCAGAAACTTCAGTTCGCGTCGCTGATCGACAAACTGAAGTATGCGTCGGACGGCGAACAAGAAGATCCTTTCGCAGAGCCGGAACCGGAAGCGGCGCCGATCGATGTGCGGATTGCCGACGAAGGGAATATGGAGGAGCTGGTGGGATTCCTGCCGCAGGTCGAGATTCTGCATGTGGAGAGCCGGGGAGACAATCCGCACCATGCGGCCGGAATCGGCCTGATTCTGCACGGGGGCGACCGGTATTATTACCTGCCGTTCGAACGGCTCAAATCGCCGGAAGCCGCTCCGATCGTCGCGTGGCTGGCCGATAAGGATGTGCCGAAGACCGGCTACGATCTGCATCGGGCCGACCTTGTGCTGCATTGGCACGGCGTACCGTTCGCGGGCGCGTCGTTCGACGTACAGCTGGCCGCCTATCTGATCGATCCGACGGAGACGGCGCAGAACGTCAGCGGACTTGCCGCCAAGTACGAACTGCCTTCCCTGACCGACGACGAACAGGTCTTCGGCCGCGGAGCGCGTTTTGCCCTGCCGGACGAGCAGACGCTGAGCATGCATCTTGCGCGCAAAGCGGAAGCGATCGCGGCGATCGTGCCGAAGCAGCGCGAGCTGTTGGAAGAATACGAGATGAACGGCTTGTTCTACGATCTGGAGATGCCGCTGTCGCGTATTCTGGCCGATATGGAAAAGCAGGGCATTACGGTCAATCCGGAAGACCTGCGTGCGCTCGGCCGGGAGTTCGAAGAAGAAATCGCCCGGTTGACGACGGAGATCTACGAGATGGCGGGGACGGAATTCAATATCAATTCGCCCAAGCAGCTCGGAGAGATCCTGTTCGAGAAAATGGGGCTGCCCTCCGGCAAAAAAACCAAAACCGGTTATTCCACCGACGCCAAAGTGCTGGAGGAACTGGCCGGACACAGCGATATCGTGCGCCTGATTCTGCACTACCGCCAGGTCTCCAAACTGCAGTCGACTTATATTGAAGGACTGCTCAAAGAAATCCGCGAAGAGACGGGCAAGGTCCATACCTACTTCCGTCAGGCGCTTACCGCGACAGGCCGGTTGAGCAGCCAGTTCCCGAATCTGCAAAATATTCCGATCCGGCTCGAAGAAGGACGCAAGATCCGCAAAGCGTTCGTCCCTTCCCAGCCGGGTTGGAGCATCCTGGCCGCCGACTATTCGCAGATCGAACTGCGCGTGCTGGCCCATATTTCCGACGATGAACGCTTGAAGGATGCTTTCCTGCACGATGCGGATATCCATACCCGCACCGCGATGGACGTGTTCGGCGTAGCCGCCGAAGAAGTCGATTCCAACATGCGCCGTTCGGCCAAAGCGGTCAACTTCGGGATCGTGTACGGAATCAGCGATTACGGACTGTCCCAGAACCTGGGCATTTCGCGCAAAAAAGCCGGCGATTTTATCGATCAGTATTTCGCCGTCTTCGGCGGAGTGCAGAAATACATGCACGATATCGTCGAACAGGCGAAGCTGGACGGCTACGTCAAGACCCTGCTCGAACGCCGGCGCTATCTGCCCGAGATCCGTTCGTCGAGTTTCAATCTGCGTTCTTTCGCCGAGCGGACGGCCATGAATACGCCGATCCAGGGCACGGCCGCCGATATCATCAAGCTGGCGATGGTCAAAGTCGATCACGAATTGTCGTCGCGCGGACTCAAGAGCCGCATGCTGCTTCAGGTCCATGACGAATTGGTATTCGAAGTGCCGGAAGACGAAATGGAACTGATGAAAACTCTTGTACCCGAAACGATGGCCCGGGCGCTGCAGCTGGCCGTGCCGCTCAAAGCGGACGTAAGCTTCGGTTCCAACTGGTACGAAGCCAAGTAATCCGCTTTGCAGGCTGTGTTTTCGCGGCGCTGCAAATCCGGTATAATCAAACGGGAACTTCTGCAATAAGCCCTCCCGGCCCGATTCGGCCGGGACGAGGCGGGAAAGGTGAGTACGCGCTATGCCCGAATTACCCGAAGTCGAAACCGTCAGACGGACTTTAAATACATTGATTGCAGGCAAACAAATCCAGCGGGTAACCGTCTCCCTGCCGCGTATCGTGCGCCGCCCGGAAGACCCGCTGCTGTTCGCGGCGCTGCTCGAAGGGCAGACGGTCCGCGGCATCGAGCGCAGCGGCAAGTTCCTGCGCTTCAATCTGGACGGATGGGTGATCGTGTCCCATCTGCGGATGGAAGGCCGATACGGCCTGTATGACTCGAGCGATCCGGTCGAGAAGCACACGCATGTCATTTTCCATTTTACCGACGGAACGGAACTTCGCTATCGCGACGTCCGGCAGTTCGGCACCATGGATCTGCTGCCTTCCGGCGAAGAGTTTGCTGGAGCGCCTCTGCACAAGTTGGGGCTTGAACCGCTGGCGCCGGAGTTCACGGCCCAGGCGCTTGGCGCCAAACTCGCAGGCAAAAAGACCCGGCTCAAAACGGTACTGCTCAATCAGGAAGTGGTCGCCGGAATCGGAAATATTTATGTCGACGAAACGCTGTTCCGTGCGGGACTTCATCCCGAACGTGCGGCGGGAAGTCTCAGTTCCGCGGAACTCGAACGGCTGCACCGCTGCATTGTGGATATTCTCACCGAAGCGGTTGCGGCGGGGGGATCCTCGGTCAAGTCGTACGTGAACGGCCAGGGTGAGTCGGGCTCGTTCCAGGATCAGCACCGGATCTACGGACGCAAAGGGCAGCCCTGCCATAACTGCGGCACTCCGATCGAACGCATGGTCGTGGGCGGCCGCGGCACGCATTACTGCCCGGAATGCCAACGTCCCGGTCAAGGAGGGGACGAAGCATGAGAATCGGACTGACCGGCGGGATCGCCACGGGCAAGAGCACCGTATCGAAACTGCTCGAAGCCCGGGGCGTGCGGATTGTGGACGCCGATGTGATTGCGCGCGAAGTGATGAACCCGGGGCAGCCGCTGCTTGACGCTGTCGCCCGGAGGTTCGGAAGCGAATTTCTGCTGCCGGACGGCGGGTTGGACCGCCGCCGGATGGCCGAGCATATATTCAACCGGCCGGAAGAGCGGCAGGCGCTTAACGCAATCGTCCATCCGGCGATCCGCGCGGAGATCCGGCGGCAGGTCGAAGCCTGCGAAGCTGCCGATCCCCAAGCGGTCGTAGCGGCCGATATTCCGCTGCTGTACGAATCGGGGCTGGAAGAATTGTACGAGCGGATCGTGGTGGTCTATGTACCGCGGGAAGTTCAGCTTGCCCGCCTGATGCTGCGCGACGGACTGTCGCCGGAGCAGGCCGAAGGGCGGCTGAATGCCCAGCTCGATATCGAAGACAAGAAGCGCAGAGCCGACTGGGTGATCGACAATTCAGGATCGCCGGAAGAAACGGAGCGCCAAGTCGATCTGCTGCTGAAGAATCTGGGGCCGCGATGAGAATGTGGAAAAAAAGATTCGCGCTGCCTTTGTTTCTGCTCGTATTGGCCGCCCTGTTCTGGAACAGCGGCTGGATGGCCTGGGTGTATCCGATCGGCTACAAAGAAGATATTCGCGAACAGTCCGAATCGTACGATATCGATCCGTTTCTGATCGCTTCGATCATTCGGGTCGAGACGAACTTCAAGCCGAGCAAAGAATCCAAAGTCGGTGCGCTGGGCATTATGCAGCTGATGCCGGATACGGCAAACTGGGCAATCGAGCAGGGACGTCTGCCGCAGGCGACACCGGAGCGGATCAAGCATGAACCGGACACGAACATCCGGATCGGCACCTGGTATCTGCGCAATCTGTCCGATCAGTTTGGCGACAACCGTCTGGCGGTCGTAGCCGCCTACAACGCCGGGCCCGGCAACGTGAAGAAATGGATACGGGAAGGGACCTGGGACGGAACGCTGGAAGACGTACGCAGCATTCCGATCGGGGAGACCCGGCACTATATACAGCGGGTCGTTTATTATTATAATCAGTATACGAAAGTTTACGAGACGTTCTGAACCGGAGAAAAAGGCGCGCGGCGCCTTGGCTGCCGATAGAAGGGAAGTGAAGAGAGTGAAATGTCCTTATTGCGATTACAGCGGTACCCGAGTGCTGGATTCAAGACCGGCCAACGAAAATAAGTCGATCCGCAGAAGGCGCGAATGCGAAAGCTGCGGCCGCAGGTTCACGACATTCGAGATGGTGGAAGAAACCCCGCTGATTGTCATCAAAAAAGACGGCAGCCGCGAGGAATTCAGCCGGGACAAGATTCTGCGGGGCCTGATTCGCGCCTGCGAGAAGCGTCCGGTATCCGTCGAGCAGCTGGAGACGATCGTTTCCCGCGTCGAACGCTCGCTGCGTAATACGGCGGTCGCCGAAGTCGAGAGCCGGAGCATCGGCGAACAGGTGATGCAGGAGCTGTACCCGGTGGACGAGGTTGCCTATGTGCGCTTTGCTTCCGTGTACCGGCAGTTCAAGGATATCAATATGTTCATGAAAGAACTCAAGACGCTGCTGTCCAGAGACGGTGGGCTGGAACGGTAAACAGCCGCGCGATCCGGCGTATGCCTATTTTTCGAAACGTCTGTTTTTCCCTCGAGGGAGAAGCGGACGTTTTTTGTTTTGCAAAAAAAGGTTTACAAGCTGCGTGTTCACGTGTACTATTTAAGTATAACACTAGTACATGGAGATTGAGCACATGACTTTGACGCAGCGGAAGATGTCGCAGGAAACGAATCACGCCGATCGGCCCGAAACCGTCCTGCAGTTGGAGAACCTGACCAAACGGATCGGCCGAAAAACGATTGTAGACCAGCTCTCGTTCGAAGTGAAGCAGGGTGAAATCGTAGGTCTGCTCGGTCCCAACGGAGCGGGCAAGACGACGGCGATCCGGATGATGACCGGTCTGATTCGGATAAGCGGCGGCGATGTACGGATTGCGGGCAAAAGTATCCGCGCTCAATTCAAGGAAGCGATCGTGCATGTCGGCGGAATTATCGAGAACCCGGAATTTTATCCGTACATGAGCGGTTTCGACAACCTGAAGCAGGCGGCCCGGATGACCGACTCGGTGACCGATACCCGTATCCGGGAAGTGATCGCGCTGCTCGGACTGGAGGAGGCCCAGCATAAGAAAGTCAAAGCCTACTCGCTGGGGATGCGACAGCGGCTTGGCATCGCCCAGGCTCTGCTTGATCGGCCCCAACTGCTTATTCTGGACGAACCAACCAACGGGCTGGACCCGGCAGGTATTCGCGAAATGCGGGATTATCTCAAGCAAATCGCTTGTTCCGAAAGGATTGCCATTCTCGTGTCCAGCCATCTGCTGTCGGAGATCGAGCAGATGTGCAGCCGCGTCGTCGTAATCCAAAACGGCAGATTGGTGACGGAGCAGTCGGTCGGGCAGCGGACAGACTCGCAGCAGCCCGCAATCCGGATTCGGGTAGACAAGCCGGAACAAGCGCAGGAAGCGCTCCGGCTGCTGGATCGGGTTCAAGTGCAGGAAGTTCGCGAAGCGGAATCCGAGCTGCTCTGCCGGGTATCCGATACCGATATCCCCGATGCGATCGATACGCTGCGTCTTGCCGGCGTTGCCGTGTACCGGATCACCGAAAATACCAAATCGCTGGAAGACGAATTCCTGCAGTGGACGGGAGGCAGCCAAATTGCGTAATTTTACAAGATTGATCCAGAACGAATGGCTGAAGCTGACGAAAAAAAGAAGCTTTTGGGTACCGGTGGCGATGTTGGCCGCGATCTCGGTCCTGGTAACGGTCATGCTGTACAAGTTTTCGGCGAATGTCGCAGAGGTAGACTCGGCTGCGCAGTATCTGGCCTCCATGCTCGGTGCTTCGGGACTGGGCCAGTTTGCGGCAATCTTGGCGGTTGTCGGGACAGCCGGAATAGTCGCCCAGGAATATTCGCAGGGAACGATCAAGTTTCTGCTGATCCGTTCGCGCAGCCGGGGAGAGATTCTGGCTTCGAAATACATCGCGGCAGCCGGCTATACGCTGATGATGACGCTGGTCGCGGGACTATCCTTATATGCGGCAGGCGGATTCGCGTTCGGCTTCGGAGGCACGGGGGCGCAGTGGGCGGATGCCCTGCAGTCGGGCATGTACGGGTTCGTGTATTCGCTCGTTTACGTAACGCTGAGCTTTATGATGGGGGCGCTGACGCGCTCGACCGGCGTGGCGATCGGGGCTGGACTTACGGGCAGCATGTTCGGCGGAATCGTCATTTTCAAAGACTTTTATAAATACTTCCTGTTCCCGAATGCGGATCTTACGATTTATGAGAAGGCGGGACCGCCCCTGCCCGGCATGTCGATCGGGTTCTCGTTGATCGTCCTGGGGGTGTACATGGCGCTGTTTCTGGCCGCGGGGTATACTGGATTCAAACGCCGCGACGTGGCCGGATAAGGAACGATCGCGGCAGCAGCGGGCGCAGGGTTAGGAGCGGACCGGCAGCGGGAAAGGTGTGAACGTCAGACGTGACTATCGAATTCGACAACAATATGCCGATCTATCTGCAGATCATGAACTATATCAAACTGCAGATCGTAACCGGCAAACTCGGCCCCGGCGAGAAGATTCCTTCCGTACGCGAATTGGCTTCTGAACTGAAGATCAATCCGAATACGATTCAGCGAACGTTTCAGGAACTGGAGCGCGAAGGGGTGGCGGAGAGCCGCAGAGGACTGGGACGGTTTGTGACAAGCGAGGATGAGAAGATCATGACGATCAAAAAGGAGATGGCGGCCGAGCTGCTGGAGCGGTTTATCGGCGGAATGCGGGAGCTGGGATTCGACAACGGAAACATTGTGAAGATCGTGTCCGATTCAGTAGAAGACGGACCGCGGGAAACGGAGGGGAATCAAAGTGGACCCACTGCTTGAGCTGGATTCGGTCAATAAACGCTACGGAAAAAAAGTGGCACTGAAAGACGTCTCGCTGTCTGTCGGCCAGGGCCGCATCATCGGTCTGCTCGGCAGCAACGGCAGCGGCAAATCGACGCTGCTGCGGATCGCGGCCGGACTGCTGGTACCCGAATCGGGCAGCGTGCGGATTAAGGGCCGGCGACCGGGACCGGGTTCCAAAGCCCTTGTGTCGTTTATGCCGGATCGTCCGCAATTCGAATCATGGATGACCGTAGGCGATGCGCTCGATTTTCAGCGGGATTTCTTCGCCGACTTCGACGCGGACAAATCGAAGCGAATTCTGGAGTTTATGAGACTCTCCCGGGCGGAGAAGACCGTGTCTTTGTCCAAAGGCATGCAGGAGCGGCTGCAGCTTACCTTGGCGCTGTCGCGCCGGGCTGCCTTGTATCTGCTGGACGAACCGATCGGCGGTGTTGATCCGGTGGCCCGGGATCATATCCTGGATGCGCTGGTGGAGTTTTACGAAGAAGACAGCAGCGTGATCGTGTCGACCCATCTGATCGCCGATATCGAACGGATCTTCGACGAAGTGCTGATGATCCGGGAGGGAAGTCTGATCCTGCAGGAAGAGGTGGAACAGATTCGTCTGAATTCCGGCAAAAGTATCGATCAGCTGTTCAAGGAGGTCTACGCCGAATGCTGAAATTGTTGAAATACGATCTGAAGCGAGATTTGTTCATGCTGCTCGGAGCAGCCGCGGCCGTGGTACTGCTGCAGCTGTGCGTCGAAATCGGCGGCAGGTACTGGGGGGCGGATGCCGGTGTCCGATTCGTTCTGAGTGTATTAACCTACATGTTTACGGCTGTGCTGGTTCTGGTTGCGGCCTGCCGGAGTTTTCGAAGCAACATCCGTTTATCCAGCCGCCGGCTGCTGCCGCTGGGCAGTCTGAATTATATCGCTTCGGCCGGGCTTTACGCGCTGTTGAACGGATTGGCAGTGGGTCTGCTGGCCGGAATTCACTTCCTGTATTATCGGCAGGGCGGCCTGCTGAACGAACTTCAGCGGCTCGGCAATCTGAATTTTAACGGATTGGATCTTCATCATCCGCTTCCTTGGACGCTCTTCCTGGCTGCGGCGACTGTGGTTTGGTCCGTGCTTCTGCTGCTGTCGATCTTGTTCCTGGTCATTTCCGTGATGGAAAGTCTGCAGGTCAAAGCCAAAGGGTTGATCGGAATCCTGCTCTTTTTTGCGATCGGCTCGGTGATGTCCTGGATCGAGGAAGCTTTTTTCGGCGGCGGAGGCAGCCAGGCGATTCCAAGATTGCAAGTGCAAAGTCAGTCTTCGCTTACGATGCAGGTGCAGGGGTTGAATGCGGGATGGGGAGCTTTTCTGTTCGAGCTTGCCGTCATTGCAGGATTCGTCTGGCTGACCGTCCGGTTGATCGACCGCCGGGTACGGATTGCCTGAAGCCGTATGTTCAAGCGGCGGCCTATATTCAAATAAACGCGCTTCGAGGTCCGTATGGACTTCGAAGCGCGTTTTGGGTTTGCGGCAGAAGCGGTTTGGCGGCTGCGGGATAAACTGTACCCATGCCTGCGTCCGATTGAACGGAGGCGGGGAAGGGTAAGCGTGTAATGTAAACGAATGAAATAAAAAACATCTTTTGCGGTTGTTTTTCACCGGAAAAGATGTTATACTAATAGCTGTCCGTAATTTAGCTGTTTATAAACAAATATATTAAAATCATAGCACGGATTGATTTTATTGTCAAATAATATTTGCGATGAATATGTGGGGGATAAAACCCCGAAGAGCAGAGAATCAGACCTCAATTTCTATTGGGAAGGGGAAAATAGATATGGATCGAAACATTGAAACCGAAACCGCCCAGATTCCGGAAGAAGCCGTTCTCACCGGTGCCGGAAGCGACGACTCCGTACGCATGTACCTGAAAGAGATCGGGCGTACGCCCCTTCTGTCCGCAAACGAAGAAATTTCCCTTGCGGAACGCATCGTACAAGGGGACGAAGAAGCAAAGCGCAGATTGGCGGAAGCGAACCTTCGTCTCGTAGTCAGCATCGCCCGCCGTTACGTAGGCCGCGGCATGATGCTGCTCGACCTGATTCAAGAAGGCAATATGGGTCTGATCAAAGCCGTAGAGAAATTCGACCATACCAAAGGCTTCAAGTTCAGTACGTATGCGACCTGGTGGATTCGTCAGGCGATCACCCGCGCGCTGGCCGACCAAGCCAGAACGATCCGGATTCCGGTGCATATGGTCGAAACGATGAACAAGTTTATGCGCGTATCGCGTCAGATGCTGCAGGAACTGGGACGCGAACCTTCGGTCGAAGAACTCGCCAAAGCGATGGAGATGACCGAGGAGAAAATCCGCGATATCATGAAGATTGCCCAGGATCCGGTCTCGATCGAGACGCCGATCGGCGATGAACAGGATTCCAAGCTCGGCGATTTTATCGAAGACAAAGAAGCGATCGCTCCTTCGAAGTTTGCGGAAGCCGGTCTGCTGCGCGAGCAGTTGGAAGAAGTGCTCGACACGCTGACCGAACGCGAGGAGAACGTCCTTCGTTTGCGTTTCGGTCTCCAGGACGGCCGTGCCCGTACGCTGGAAGAAGTCGGCAAGGAATTCGGCGTAACCCGCGAACGGATTCGTCAGATCGAAGCCAAAGCGCTGCGCAAGCTGAGACACCCGAGCCGCAGCAAGATTCTCAAAGGTTACTTGGAGTAGTCTTCGGACCGCTTCCAATTCGGCAGGCACAGTCAAGACCGGGACGAGCCGTCCCGGTCTTTTTGTGTGTCCGGAAGCCCGGAAGCCGCAAGAAGGTTGCGAAAGGTGCAGAAATGTTGGAGATGTGACATAGGCCAAGGAGCGGCGGCGCATCTACAATAAAAAGGAAAGGATTTCAATTTCGGGGAGGGAAAGAGTTGGGAAAAGGAAAATGGGGAATCAAAGGGGGCTTACTCGCGCTGTGTGCCGGTCTGGTACTGAGCGGATGCGGGGGAGCCGGCGGAGAAAAAGCGGCGGAAAGCGCGGATACGCCGATTATTGAAAACGCATACAAAGAAAAATACGAGCCGCCCGTTCCGATTACGACCGCTTGGGGCATCAATCCGATCGCCAAATTCAAGAACGGAGAGAGTATCGAGAACAGCGTAGCGACCCAATGGGCCAAAGAGAAATTCGGCATCGATATCAAGTCGCTGTGGTCCGTTACCGATACGAACGGGGCTTTTGTGACCAAAATGCGGTTAGCCATGTCTTCGGGTCAGGAAATGCCGGAGATTGTAACGGTTGGCGACGAACTGCTGGCGCAGGATCTGATCGACTCCGGCATGTATCAGGAAGTCGGACCGCTGTTCGATAAATATGCGTCCGACACCTGGAAAGCCGCGATGGCGCAGGATCCGAACATCTGGAATTCCTACAGCCGCGACGGCAAAAAAATGGGGATTCCGATTCTCGATTATGCGTACAACAACGATTATCTGCTCTGGATTCGTCAGGACTGGCTGGACAAGCTGAAGCTTGAAGCGCCGAAGACCCTGAGCGAACTGGAGACCGTCATGGAAGCGTTCAAGAACCAGAATCCGGACGGACTGTCGCCGGATCAGGTCGTTCCGCTGAGCATCGGCTTCAAGACTTCGATGAATACCTGGATGGGCGATCCGTCCTGGATCTTCGGCGCTTACGGTACGCTGCCGCAGCAGTGGAATATCGGCGCGGACGGCAAACTGGAATACGGTTCGGCCAATCCGGCGATGAAGCAGGGGCTGACCAAACTGAACGAATGGCTCGGCAAAGGCTATATTCCGCAGGAAGCGGCGCTGTGGGACGAGAACAAAACGGCGGAGCCGGCGGTGGCCGGAACGGCCGGCATCATTCCGGGACCTTACTGGATGAGCGGCTGGCCGCTTCAGGATACCGCCAAGAATGTCCCGGATGCGGTCTGGAAACCGATCGCGATTCCGACCGGCCCGGACGGCACGGCGATGCGGCACGGCACAAAATACTCCAACGGCGTTATTTTGATCAAAAAAGACATGCAGCATCCCGAAGCGTTCTTCACCTACCAGAATTATTTGTTCGACAACTATGCGGATCCCAAACCGGGCAGTCCGTACGATTACGGCCTGTTCGAAGGGTACGACTATCAGCTTGACGAGAAAGGCCAACCGATTCCGGGCGAGAAAATCGACGGCGGTTATGTCAATGTCACCTTGTATCTGCTGGTACACGACGGCGCACGGATTCCGGATGCCCAGATGAAGGCGCTGATGAATCTGGCCGACGGCAAAAAACCGGTAACCAAGCTCGAGAAAGATGTAGCACTCAACTATGGCCCGGAAACGCCGGCGGCGGCGAAAGTGCTGCTGAGCCAGGAAGAGATTTCCCGCAAAAATCAATTTACCGGACCGACTACGGAAACGATGAAGTCCAGACTCGATTACCTGAACAAGATGGAAAATCAGGTATTCAACGAAATCATTTACGGGAAAAGCCCGATCGATGCTTTTGATACGTTTGCCGAATCGTGGAAATCCGGCGGCGGCGACAAGATCACCGCGGAAGTCAACGCCTGGTATGACAGCGTCAAGTAATTCTACTAGCGCTGCCCCGAAAAGCATACGGCTGAATCCGGTACACAAGAATGGAGGACTTACATGTTGACTACCCGCAGGGAGACATTTATTACGGGAATGGATCTTTCTTTTATGGATGAAATCGAACACGGAGGCGGCCGTTATTACGATGCGTCGGGCCGGGAACGGGAGCTGCTCGAACTGCTTGGGGAAAACGGCGTCAACGCCGTACGCCTGCGGATCTGGAACGATCCGGCGGGCGGGTTCTGCAACCTGGAGCGCACGCTTGCCGTCGCTCGGAGGATCAAGCGGCAGGGCATGGGCTTTTTGCTCGATTTTCATTATTCCGATAAATGGGCCGATCCGGCCAACCAATGGAAACCCGCGGCATGGGAGAGTTTGTCCGATGAAGAGCTGGGTCAGGCGGTCTACGATTATACGGCGGAAGTGCTGGATGCGCTCAAGCAGGTCGACGCCCTGCCGGATACGGTGCAGGTCGGCAACGAGATTACGCCGGGCATGCTGTGGAACGAAGCCCGCGTCGGCGGCGAAGGGTTCGATACGGACGAGCAGTGGAGCCGTTTCGCCGGGTTGGTCAAACGGGGCATCGAAGCGGTTCGGGCGGCAAGCCCGGATATCGCGGTCATGATCCATATCGACCGGGGCGGCGATAACGCCTCCAGCCGCAAGTTCTTCGACCGGTTCGCGGAACTCGGCGTCGATTACGACGTGATCGGCCAATCGTTCTATCCCTGGTGGCATGGCACCCTGGAAGATCTGCGCGGCAATCTGCACGACCTCGCGCAGCGTTACGGCAAGCCGATCAATGTGGTGGAGACCGCCTATCCCTGGACGCTGGAAGAGCCGGAAGGTTCGAAGTGGGTCATGAACGGCAGGGAAGGGCTGCTGCCTCTGCCGGAATATCCGGCTTCCGTCGAAGGTCAGCGCCGGTACCTGGAAGAGCTGATCGCGATCGTGCGCGAAGTGCCGGGCGGCTTGGGCGAAGGTTTCTATTATTGGGAACCCGCGTGGATTCCGTCGCAGCAGGAATGGTCGGTCGGCCATCCGAACAACTGGGCCAATCTGACCCTGTTCGATTTTGAAGGCCGGGCGCTGGCATCACTGGACGCCTTGAAGCCGCCTGCGAGATAAGAAGATGCCTAACCACAACGTCCAATAACGAGCAGTCCGCGTTGATAGACGAATTTTGACTTGGGGAGGATCATACATGAATCACAGAAGAGGGTTCAAAACCGCTGCGCTCACCATGCTGTGCATGCTGCTTCTGCTGCCGGCCTGGACGGTTGGCGGAACGAACAGCGTTTCGGCCGCCGCGCCGGCTTTTGCCAAAGGAGCCGATATCAGTTGGGTTGCGGGGCTTGAAGCGAAAGGGCAGACCTGGAAAGACAAGACCGGCAGGCAGAAAGACATCTTGCAAATTCTGCGCGACGATTACCAGATCAACTCGGTTCGGATCCGCGTATGGGTCAATCCGAATATGAGCGACTACGCAAGCGGATATCTCAATGCGGAGAAAGCGGCCGAACTTGCGTCACGTGCCAAGAAACTCGGCATGAGCGTCATGCTGACTTTGCATTACAGCGATTCGTGGGCGGATCCGGGGCAGCAGACCAAACCTTACGCCTGGCGAAACCTGAACTTCACCCAACTCATGGACGCGGTATGGAGCCATACAGTCTACGTCATGAACACGATGAAAACCAAAGGCGTCACGCCGGATTGGGTACAGATCGGCAATGAGACGAGCGACGGTATGCTGTGGCCCGACGGAAGAGCTTCCCAGGGCGGGATGAAAAATTACGCCTGGCTGGTGAATACGGGACATAACGCGGTCAAATCGGTCAGCAGCGGCACTAAAACGATCGTGCACCTGGCGAGCGGCCACGATTCGGCGCTGTTCGAATGGAATATCGGCGGTCTGATCGACAACGGCGCCACATTCGACATGGTCGCGATGTCGCTCTATCCGACGACGTCCGACTGGCAGGCGAAAGTCAATCAAGCCGTCCAGAATGCAAACAATATCGTCGCCAAGTACAACAAAGACGTGATCGTCACGGAGATCGGACTGGAATACGACCAGGCCGCCGTGACCAAAAGCTTTATCGCGGACATCAAACAGAAGATCCGCAGCCTGCCAAACGGACGCGGCAAAGGCGTGTTCTATTGGGAACCGGAAGCGCCTCCGGGCTACAACGGCGGTTACAACAAAGGCGCTTGGGGAGCCGACGGCAAACCGACGCAGGCATTGGAAGGATTCCTGAACTGAGATCATCCGTCACAAGAAAAGCGCACGAATCGACCCGATACGAGAACGGGCGGTTTGTGCGCGTTTTTTGGCTTCCAGGCAGGGGTCACTTGATCAGATCCGCAAAAGACGCCTGCGCCGCCGAAGCCAGATCGCCGGGTGCAAGCTTCATCTGCAGTCCGATCTTCCCGGCACTGACCGCCAGCGATTCCAGCGGCTCTCCGCCGGCTTCGATAAAAGTGGGAAAATGCTTTTTCATGCCGATCGGCGAACAGCCGCCGCGTACGTAACCTGTCCATTTCTGCAGGTCTTTCAGCGGCAGCATTTCGATTTTCTTTTCACCCGCGGACCGGGCCGCTTTCTTGAGATCCAGTTCTTCGCCAACCGGGATCACGAAGACGTAACCGTTGTTTCCCGCATGGGCGACCAGGGTCTTGAATACCGTTTCCGGGGCCAGCCCTATTTTTTCCGCGACGGCCGTGCCGTGGATCTGCCCGTCCTCGTTGTCGTAACTGAAGGTTTCGTAACCGATGCCGAGTTCTTCGAGCCTGCGCATTGCATTCGTTTTGTGCATTTTGGTTGCAGCCATGCCTTGTTCCTCCTTCGTTTTCTCTATATCCATTGTAGCCAACCCGTTAGGGCTGCGCAAAAAGGTTTCCCGGCGCCGCGTTTCTTGACATGAAATTTCAACAGTGCTATAAATGGAATTGGATTAGCACTCCGTTAAAACGAGTGCTAACAATCTTGACCCAACGGAGGGGAAATCACATATGGAAAAGAAGCAGTTCCAGGCCGAATCGAAACGCCTGCTCGAAATGATGATCAACTCCATCTACACGCAAAAGGAAATCTTCCTGCGCGAACTGATTTCGAACTCGAGCGACGCGATCGACAAGATCTATTATCGGGCGCTGACCGACGAGAATCTCTCGTTCGATCCGGAAAATTACTACATTAAATTGTCCGTCGACAAAGAAAATCGTACGCTGACGCTGACCGACACCGGTATCGGCATGACCCGCGAAGATCTGGAGAACAATCTCGGTGTGATCGCCAAGAGCGGATCGCTTGCTTTTAAAAAGGAAAACGAAGCCAAAGACGGCCACGATATTATCGGCCAATTCGGCGTCGGCTTCTATTCGGCATTCATGGTCGCGGACCACGTCGCCGTCACGAGCCGCGCGCTCGGCGAGACCCAAGCTTACAAATGGGAATCCGACGGTGCGGACGGCTACACGATCGAACCGGCGGAGAAAGCCGAAGTCGGTACGCAGATCGTTCTGACGATCAAGACCAACACGGAAGACGAGAGCTACGACGAATTCCTCGAAGATTACCGTCTACGCTCGATCGTCAAGAAATATTCCGACTTTATCCGCTACCCGATCAAAATGGACAATACCGTCCGGGTATCGAAAGAAGACGCCGAAGGCGAATTCGAAGAGCGGATCGAAGAAGAACAAGTGAACAGCATGGTGCCGATCTGGCGCAAAAACAAAAGCGAGCTGACCGAAGCGGACTACGAGAACTTCTATGCCGAGAAGCATTACGGATTCGACAAGCCGCTGTCGCACGTACACATCAATGCCGACGGCGCCGTCGTGTACCGCTCGATCCTGTTTATCCCGGAAACGCCTCCGTTCGATTTCTATTCCCGCGAATACGAAAAAGGGCTGGAACTGTATGCGAACGGCGTACTGATCATGAACAAATGCGCCGACCTGCTGCCGGATTATTTCAGCTTCGTCAAAGGGATGGTCGATTCCGAGAGCCTGTCGCTGAACATTTCCCGGGAAATGCTGCAGCATGACCGCCAGCTCAAACTGATCGCCAAAAATATCGAAAGCAAAGTCAAAAGCCAGCTCAAATCGCTGCAAAAAGACGACCGCGAGAAGTACGACAAGTTCTTCGAAGCGTTCGGCCGCCAGTTGAAATACGGCGTATACAGCGATTACGGCACGCACAAAGACGCTCTGCAGGATCTGCTTATGTTCTACTCTTCGACCGAGAAGAAGCTGGTCACGCTGGACGAATACGTCTCCCGCATGCCGGAAGAACAGAAGTATATCTACTATGCGGCAGGCGCTTCGCATTCGCGGATCGAGAAGCTGCCGCAGACCGAAATGGTCGCGGACAAAGGCTACGAGATTCTGTACTTTACGGACGATATCGATGAATTTGCCGTGAAAATGCTGATGAATTACAAGGAAAAAGAGTTCCGCTCCGTCTCTTCGGGCGATCTGGGTATCGAAGAAACCGAAGAAGAGAAGCAGGATGAAGCGGAAGCGGCAGGCGATCAGGAGCTGTTCAGCTACATGAAAGAACGCCTGGCCGGCAAAGTATCGAACGTGCGCGCTTCCAAGCGTCTGCGTTCGCACCCGGTCTGCCTCAGCTCCGACGGCGAAGTGTCGATCGAGATGGAGAAAATCCTCAGCATGATGCCGGACAATCCGAACGTCAAAGCGGAGAAGGTCTTGGAAGTGAACGTCAACCACGACGTGTTCGCTTCGCTCAAGTCTTCGCTTGAAAGCGACAAGTCCAAGCTAGATCTGTACACGGACCTGCTGTACAATCAGGCGCTGCTGATCGAAGGACTGCCGATCGAAGATCCGGTCGAGTTTACGAATCAGATGTGCAGAATTATGGTGTAAGGGGAAAAGATCGGGCGGCTCCGGGAAAGATCGGTTCCGGTCGCTGTTTCGATCGGGAAGCTGAATTGGATTTCAAGGAGGCTTCCCGATCTCAAAGGCGAACACTGTCGTTCCCGCACCCGATCTTTCCCTCCGCCGCCCGATCTTTTCTTGGATTGGAAAGGGAAGAGAGAAGGGCGGAAGAAAAAACGGACCGGTTTCCTTCGGGGAAACGGTCCGTTTTTTTGTTGAAGAAATGGAGGGAAGAAGGATGAAGCATAGGCGAGCTTTAAACCGGCTTCGGTTCGATTATCCCGGGAATCCGTAACCAACCGGGCATTTTCGATCGTTTTTCGACATCAACCCGGACGTAAGACCTCGACCATCCGATCAAACGAGCAAGCTTTGGGACCAAAGCCCGTCGGCCGCGAGGAACTTCTTTTCCCTGGTTGTTTCCCCTATACTGGAAGCAATTAAGAGACGAATGGAAAAGAAGGAGGACAATCCGCATGAGTTTGATGAGGCACGCGATGCTGGGACCGCAGGAATCCCGGATCACCGGTTCGCATTTATCCGCGGCGCAGCGGCTGATCGATTACTATTTGCTGCCTGTCGAAAAAGAAAACTGGAACTTCAGCAAGCAGATGATCCATCTGGAACGGTATGCGGGCGAGGTGGGATTCGAACGGGCGGCGTCCCGGGTGCGTCTGGCGGATTATGCGCTGCACGGATTGTCCTTGTTGATTCTGTTTCTGATTCTGGGCACGGCGGGGCTGGATCTGGTCTGGCCTGCTCTTGAACTGCGCGAGACGGTGCTTGTCGGAGTCGCGGCCAACCTGGAAGCGGCCATGCTCGCGGTTGCGGCGCTGCTGATGTGGGTTGTCGCTTTGATGGGTCTGCGGCGTTCCCTGGGCAGGGAACAAGAGAAGCATCTTGTGCTGCTGTGGCAGCGTGTGCTCGAAGTCGTCAATCCCGCGCTCGATATGCCTGCGGATTCGCCTTACGAATTGTCCCAAGCGCTGAACGACTGGATGAACCGTCAGACGGCCCGGGACGAAGTCGCGAACCCGGACAGTCTGTTCTAATCTGTACCTATCTATCGGAATCGGTCACGGTGCAAGCGCGTCCGATTTCGTCGAAGTCTTAAGCGGTTTTCGAACGGGAGCTCCCGTCGGAAGCCGCTTTTTTGCCGCGCGGATACGGAAAAAGGCACCCGTTTCCCTGAGCTAAAACAGGCTTAGGACTGCACCGGATGATACGAACACGATGCAAACAGTTTGTTCTTCTGGTACACTGGGACTCAGACTAAATGCGATGGGGGAAAAGCCTTGAGAGAGCGAGCATCGGAAGAGCGGTGGAACGAAAAGATGATCAAATCGTTGTGCGGGGCAGGTCCCTATCGCAAAGGCGAGACTCTGTTTCGAGCGGGCAAAGTGGAGCTAAGCCGGCTGCCCGAAGAAGGCCCCGGCGTATACGAGGCTTTTGTCCGCGACGGAGAACTTCTGCATATCACGATACGCTTCGGAGCGGACGACGGGTTATTTGCGGAATGCGAATGTTCGGCGGGATTCGCTTTCGATCGCAGCTGCAAGCATACGGCCGCGGCTCTGCTGCAGCTGCTGCATCTGCGTAGGGAAGGCAAGCCGCCGGGAGCCCTTCAAAAAAGCGAAGACGATTCCGCGCAGGCCGAAGAGGAAAAAGGAGATCGGACAGGCGATTTCCCGTTCCTTCCGGAACATACGGAAATGCCGCCCGCAGCTGCCCGGACTCCGCAAACCGTTCGATCCGGATCCGCCGATGCCGACCGTCCCGAAGACCGGCTGGTCGGCCGCGTCATGGATTTGTTCCGTCAGCAGCCGAGAGCGCTGGCCGGCTCGCGTTCGATCTTCGAGTCGCGGCGGGAGCTGACGGCGGAATTCCGGATCTCGCCTTATCCGCACGGACCGCGCCGGGGACTGCTCGGTATCGAACTGCGGGTAGGCTTCGAACGGACGTATGCCGTGCCGGATATCCGGGAGTTTCTGGTCCGATTCGAACGGGGCGAAATCTATACGTTCTCGCGCCATTTCACGTACGATCCGGCGCGCGACTGCTTCGGTCTGCGCGACGATGCCGTGCTGCTGCGGTTGGCCGAGATTCGGCGCAGCGAGAAGATGCAGCGCGCTTCCGCGGGTGCGCTGTATACGGGCGAGATCGGCGATCCTCCGTCGCTGCCGCTGCCGCCGCACGCCTGGGACGGACTGTTTCCGCTGCTCGAAGCGGCCCCTTTGTCATCGATTCGAAGCGGCAGCCATACCTATCCCGGTGTGGAACTTTCAAGCGATCCGCTGCCGCTGCGCTTCGAGTTCGAACGACGCGGGGCAGAGGACCGATCGCTGCGTATGACCGCACGCGGTATGGCCGATACGCTGGTGCTGGAATCGTACGGACTGACGCTGCATGCGGGACAGTTTTACCGGTTGGGGACCGCGGAAGCCCGCCGTTTGGCCGATCTGCAGCAGATTCTGCGCATGGAAGAAGAATCGGGAGGCGAGGCGGAACGCGTGACGATTCCCGAAGCGCAGGTCGAAGCTTTTATGGAAAGGGTTGTACCGGGCCTGATGAAACTCGGCGACGTCTTCATGGATCACAGCGTATCCGATCAGGTGGTGCGGATTCCGCTCGAAGCCCGCATTTATCTGGACCGGGTGGCCGATCGCCTGCTTGCCGGATTGGAATTCCAATACGGCGATATCGCGATCAATCCTCTTGAGCGCGGAGGAGACCGGCGCGGGGAGAGCCGTATTCTGATTCGCGAAGGCGGCAAAGAACTGCAGATCCTCGAATTGATGGAAAATGCGGGCTTTACCCGGACGGAGAGCGGCTATTATATGCAGGAAGAAGAGCGGGAATTCGTTTTTTTGCATACGATTGTTCCGCATCTCGAACGGCTGGCGAAAGTGTACGCGACCACGTCCGTCAAGGAACGGGTGATCCGCGTCAATCCGCCGCCCAAGATCGCGGCGAACTTTGACGAACGCACCAATTGGCTGGAATTCCGCTTCGAGATCGACGGAATTCCCGAAGCGGAAATCCGCGAGACTCTCGCGGCTCTGCAGGACAAACGCAAATATTACCGGCTGCGCAGCGGGGCTCTGCTGCCGCTGGAGACGCAGGCTTTCCGTACACTGTTGGAGTTTCTGAACGGAAACCGCCCTTATCTGTCCGAAGAAGATTCGGCTGCATTTCGTCTGCCGGCTGCGGAAGGACTGCATCTGCTGGCCGAAGCATCCGGCACGGCAGACAGCCTGATCCGGGCCGATCGCGGACTGCGGCGGCTGCTGGACAGCCTGCGCAGTCCCGACCTGCTGGATTTCCCTGTGCCGGAATCGATGCTTCCGGTGCTGCGCGATTATCAGCAGACCGGCTACCGCTGGCTGAAGACGCTGGCGCATTACCGGCTCGGCGGCGTACTCGCCGACGACATGGGGCTGGGCAAGACGGTGCAGAGCATCGCCTATCTGCTATCGGTGCTGCCGGAGATCCGGCAGGACGGCCGCCCTGCCCTGGTCGTCGCACCGGCTTCGCTGCTCTACAATTGGCGCAGCGAACTGGAACGCTTCGCGCCGCAGATCCGCGCCGCGGTCGCCGACGGCACCAAGGCCGAACGCGAAGCGGTGCTCCGCCTGGCCGGAAGCGGGGAGACGGATGTGCTGATCGTCTCCTATCCGCTGCTGCGCCGGGATCTGGCGCAGTATGAGCGCCTGGATCTGCACACGCTGGTGCTCGACGAAGCCCAGGCGATCAAGAATCCCGACACGCAGACGGCCCGTGCGGTCAAAGCGCTGCGTGCCGGCTTCCGCTTCGCGCTGACCGGCACGCCGATCGAGAACTCGCTCGAAGAGCTGCGCTCCGTATTCGATTCGGTCCTGCCGGGGCTGTATCCCGACCGCAGAAAGTTTGCGGAACTGACGCGCGAACAGATCGCGAAGCGGGCGCGTCCGTTTCTGCTGCGCCGGCTCAAGTCGGACGTACTGGGCGAGCTGCCGGAGAAGATCGAGTCGATTCGGGTGACCGAACTGCTGCCCGAACAGAAAAAGCTTTATGCGGCCCATTTGGCGAAGCTGCGCTACGAGACGCTGGAGCATTTGGACAACAGCGAAGAACTCGGCCGCAGCCGGATACAATTTCTGGCCGGGTTGACCCGGCTGCGCCAGATCTGCTGTCATCCTGCGCTGTTCGTAGACGATTACGCCGGCCGGTCGGCCAAATTCGAGCAGCTGCTGGAGACCCTGGAAGAATGCCGACGCGCCGGCCGGCGCGTCTTGGTCTTCTCCCAGTTTACCGAGATGTTGGGCCTGATCCGGCGGGAACTGGGATACCGCGAGATGCCGTTTTTGTATCTGGACGGCAGCACGCCTCCCAGAGAGCGGGTCGAACTGTGCGATCGGTTCAATGAAGGCGAGCCGGACATTTTCCTGATCTCGCTCAAAGCCGGAGGCACCGGACTCAATCTGACCGGAGCGGATACCGTTATTCTCTACGACCTCTGGTGGAACCCCGCCGTGGAACGTCAGGCCGAAGACCGGGCGCACCGGATGGGACAGACGAAGGTGGTCCAGGTAATCCGCCTGGTCGCCAAAGGCACGGTCGAAGAGAAGATGCACGAACTTCAGCGGAAAAAGACAGCTTTGATCGACGACGTCATCCGTCCCGGCGAAGACAGCATCACCTCGCTGACCGATGCCGACCTGCTCGATCTGCTGAATACGGACTAACAAAAAGGACGGCGCATAAACGCGCCGTCCTCAGGCTGTCGAGAAAGTCCTATTCGTTTAGTAAGCTCGTCGGCTGCGGGAGAAATTCGTTCCGGTCGCGTGTTGAAATCGGGAAAAAGGATTGGATTTTAGCGGAATTTTCCCGATTAACGGTGCAAGTTCATATCCTGATTTTGGATGAACTTGCACCACAAAGGCGAACACTATCGTTCCTACACTGAATTTCTCCCTCCGCCTCCTTGCTTCTCTCGGAATCAGACTTTCTCGACACGTTGAGGACGGCGCATAAACGCGCCGTCCTTTTTGTTGATTCGGTTGAGAGCTATTCGCTTGGCAAAAGGGCCGCGATCAGATCTTGAAGCGTTCGATCGAGGTTTGCAGGTCTTGGGCCAGTTTGCTGAGATAAGCGGCGGAACCGGTCACTTCCTGGACGGAAGCGAGCTGTTCTTCGGTGGCGGCTGCCACGCTTTGAGCCATGTCTTTGGAACCCCCGGCAATTGCGGCGGACGATTCTACGGTAGCCAGCACCTGTTCCGAGCTTGCGGACATCTGCTCGGTTACGGCGGAGACTTCATGCAGCTGTACGGACAGATTGCGCGTGCTGCTCATGATTCCGTCGAATACGCGGGAAACGTCGTTCATGACGACCCGGCCGTTCTCCGCCTGATTGCGGCTGAGCTCCATACTTTGGAACGCGATTTTGGTCTCCGATTGAATATCATGGATAAGGCTTGAGACGCTGGATGAAGATTCCTGGGTTTGTTCGGCCAACTTTTTCACTTCGGCCGCGACGACGGCGAATCCGCGGCCTTCTTCGCCGGCCCGGGCTGCTTCGATGGCCGCGTTCAGCGACAGCAGGCTGGTCTGATCGGCAATCGCTTTGATGGTATCCGTAATTTCGCCGATACTGGTCGATTTTTCGTTCAGCGAAGTGACGACTTCGGACAGGCTTCCGATCGAGCGGTGGATTTGTTCCATTTCGCGAATAGCTTCTTCCAGCTTGCGATGGCCCTGCATAACATTGGCTTCCGAATCTTGGGAATCCGATGCCAATTCGGTTGCCGACTCGGCAATCCGCTGAATTCCTACGTTCATTTCTTCCATCGTGCGGCTCATCTCGACGGTGCCGCGCGCCTGGGACTCGGTTCCGTCGCTGATATCCTGAATCTGCGAAGAAATATGTTCCGTGGCTTGGGCACTTTGTTCGGAACTTGCGAGCAGCTGCTCCGAACTTGACGCGAGCGTCACGGCATTTTCCGAAATTTGCTTGACCAAGGCGCCCAGCGATTCGACCATCGTGTTGTAAGAACGGGTCAGGGCGCCGGCTTCGTCTTTGTACAAGTGAGTGCCGACGGCTGTGAAGTCTCCCTCCGCCGCCTGCTGCATCAAACCCTGAAGTTTGCGAATCGGGCCGGTAATCGAGCGGATAATGAACAGCGAGAGCAGGACCATGACAATAACTGCCGCAGTTACACTGGCGACACTAACCGTTTTTGACAAAGCTCCGGCCTGGATATTTTCTTCGTTGCTCTGCTTCGCAGCGGCTTCGGCCAGATCGGCCAGCTGGTTGTACAGCGCTTCAGTTTCGTTCTTTTTGGGCTCCAGTTTATTGAGGTAAAGTTGGTACGCTTCGGCATTGCGATTTTCCAAAGCGATTTCTGCGACTTCGTCTTGGAGCGCGCGGACTTCTTTGCGAGAACCCAGGATCGTGTCGTAAATGGTCTGCTCTTCCGCATTCAGTGCGAAATCTCCGTACGAGGTAAGAAGTTTGGAATTCCTATCGGAAGTTTCTTGGAAATGCTTGTTGAGCTCGGTGTTTTTATCCGGATCTTGATTGATCATGAGCTGCAGGATGTCGTTCATGATGCTATTGAAATTGGTCATGACCTGGTTGATCGATTTGACTTTCATCAGGCTTTCTTGGTACATGGCGCGCGAATTGACTGTCATCTGATTGACGTATACAAAACTGACCGTACCGATCAGCAGCAGAAATACGATAGCCGCCGCATTCAAAATGAAAAGCTTGGAACGAAGCTTGAGGTTGCGAAATACAGTCATCTTGTCACTCTCCATTGTTTTAAAATAGGTCGATCCGCAGGCTAACCCGTGCAAACTGCCGGATTTATTCTCTTATGTCATATTTATCAGCATATCCGGGTAACGGGTTAGCGAGGGAGATAGGAGGTTTTTCTTAATTTTGCGAAACGGAGCGGACTGTTTTTTGGAATCCGGCTATGCAAAAAAAACGCCGATTGGCGTCCTTTTCACAAAAACAGTATTCTTTAGGGTTTATCCGCTTGTCATCGGTCTGCATCAAAAGGGGAAGTCCGATCCGCACCGAAGGCGATGCCTGCGTCCAAGCGGGCCTGTTCGGCCACTTCCATGACGAGAACGGAACGACGCAGGGCTTCCAGGCCCTGTTCCCACTGGCCCCCGTGGTATATGGCGGCGAACGCCCGGAACTCTTGGCTCATATGATTGTCCGGCACGTCGAACGTAAACGTTTCTTCGCGGTCTTTCGTTTGGAGGGTGACCGAACTGCACAGATTGGGCGGACCGTTTACCCGGATCCTGCCGTTTTCGCCTTGAATGACCGTGAAGCATTCGCCGTCGGAGTCTTTTGCCGCGCAGCAGACGGCCGCGAATCCGCTGTACGCCAGCGTCAATATGCCGGATGTGTCGATGCCGTTGTGGCCGATATTGCCGATATAACGGGCTTCATTCGGGCGCCCGAACAGTCCGATCGCCGTATGCAGATTATAAATGTTCAGATCGTACAGCGCTCCCCCGGCAAGCGCCGGATCGAAAGCGGGCCGTACGCTGCCGTTCAGATAATCGCTGTAGCGTCCGGAACGTTTGGAGAAGCTGCTCTGCACAAGGCGGATCGGCGCGATCTGCGGCAGCAGCTCGCGGACGTGCAAATAATCCGGTGAATACGGAGTAACCACGGCTTCGAACACATACAGGGCACGGCTTTCCGCCAGACGCAGCAGCTCCCGGGCTTCTGCCGCCGTAGAGGTGAACGGTTTCTCGACGAGGACATGCTTGCCCGCTTCGAGCGCTTTTTGGGCATACCGATAGTGCAGACTGTTGACGATGCCGATATAGACGAATTCGACCGCCGGATCGGCCAGCATCCGCTCGTAGTCCGTATACACGGTGTCGATCCCGAAAGATTCGGCCAATTCTTTTCCCGCCGCAAGACTCTGCTCGCGTACGCAGATGGCGGTGACGTCAATCTCTTCGATAGGCCGCAGGGCATCCAGTGCCACCCGTACGATCATGCCGCTGCCGGTGATTCCAATTTTCATCAGGTGTTCCTCTTTTCCAAGAATGGGTGTAGGACTGTCATACTTGCGCAAGCGCTCCCGTCTAATCTATTGAAGGAACGGTCGGCCCGATTTGAACGGCCGTCTGCGTTCCCAATCCCCTATAGAGGAGTGTTTTCCCATGAAATCCATCCGTAAAATAGTCGCGCTGACCGCTTCCGTGATTCTGGCCGCACCGTTCGTTTCTCCCGACTCCGGTTTGTTCGCAAATCGGGCCCAAGCCGCGGTGCAAGCCGACTCTTCCACATCCGCATCCGTCGGCTCGCGTCCGGCGACCCAATCCTTTGCCCTTATGATCAAAGGGAAGAACGTGACCCGCAAAGCCCAATTAAAGCAAGGAAACGGCTATTCGCTGTATGTGGCCGGAGGATATACGTTCAGTCCCGCGAAAAACAAGCTGTACCTGACCGATTATCCGGCCTACCAAGCGCAGATCGAACCGCTGCCGGCGGGATTCGATATCGACAAGCTGCGTAAGCAGGGCCAAACGGAATTGAAAAAGTACGGCAAAGTCAACAGCTATGCAAACGATCAATTGTTCGAAAGCCCGATGGCTTCGGCGGATCTTTTTTTGCAGACAAGCGGCACGAAAGGCATTCATAACTACATCGTCTGGACGTCGGCAAAAGGGGATTCGTATCTGCTGCGCATCCACGTACCGGAAAGCGGATTTGCCGGAACGTTTAATCTGATCGCTTCGACGTCGTTGTCCACCCTTTTGCGGAACTGACCTATAAGGTCCTGGGGCCGCATGCCTATTATAGACGCTGCCAAACGATTGTAGAGTGGAGCGGCGGACATTATAATTAAGGTACAAATGAACGGCTCCGCCTCCGGTTTGTGTGTACTTGAGGTACAGGCCAAGCCGGAATCGGTACGGGAAAAGAGGGAATCCATGCTGCTTGAAAAACTGCGCCGCGCCGAAGGGTTGTCCGGGAGCGAACAAGAGATCGCGAAGTTTATACTCGAACAGCGGGAAGAGGTGCTGGGCATGACGATCCGTCAATTGTCCG
Source organism: Saccharibacillus qingshengii (assembly GCF_013185195.1). GTDB lineage: Bacteria > Bacillota > Bacilli > Paenibacillales > Paenibacillaceae > Saccharibacillus > Saccharibacillus qingshengii. Next base: position 48,992 of record NZ_JAAZWC010000008.1, on the reverse strand, counting down.
AAGCAGCGTATGCGTCGAACCCGACCGTTGTGCGCTTATGCCGGAAGCTCGGAGTCAGCGGGTTTCGCGAATTGAAGATTGTGCTGGCTTCGGAGTTCGAGCGCACGGCCGGCCGGGAAACCGTCGATGCCAATCTGCCTTTTCGGACCCGGGAAACGTCGCAGACCATAGCCGCGAGGATGGCGGAACTGACCCAGGCGACGGTCCGGGAAGCGGGAGAGATGCTGGGCGGAGAAGACCTGGATGCCGCCGCGACGATGCTCGATCGGGCACGCGGCATCTATCTGTTCGCGACGGGCGATTCGATGGTGCGGGCGCTTGGTTTTCAGGGCAAGCTGCTGAAGATCAACCGTCCGGTGCAGATCAGCAATCTGATGCAGGAGCAGGGTTACCATGCCTATAATGCTTCGGCCGGAGACTGCGCCGTGTTTCTCACGTATCACGGCCGTCAATCCGGATATACGGAATATGCGGCAGGGATGAAGGAAAAAGGGGTAGATCTGATTGCGATTACCGCCAACAGCGAAGGAAGCCTGGCGAAGCTCTGCGACGTCGTGCTGCCGCTGCCGATCAGCGAAGAACCGATCCGGAAAATTGGAACGTTCTCTTCCCAGATTGCGATCGATTATGTGCTGAATGTGCTGTATGCGTGCGTCTTCAATCTCCAGTACGAAGACAATTTCGAGATCAAGCAGTCGGCGCAGGCTTATGTGGAGCGGATCCATCCGCTGTAAGCGTCCGTCGGCGCAAAAAAAAGCTGTTCCCTAACCGGGTACCGGTTAGGGAACAGCTTTTTGGTATACAGCGGCAGGCTGCTGGGCAGGGCGCTGGTTTATCGAATTTACATTTCTTTGCGGAGGACGGCGGACAGCTCTGCCGGAGCGTCGTCAGCGCGGCTCACGCGAATATGCTCTTCGTCCAGCGCAACGCGGACAGCCGTCACTTCTTCTTCGTCCAGCAGCAGATCGGTAATACCGTCTTCGACATGCTGCTGAATCATGCGGCGGAGAGGGCGGGCGCCGAAAGCCGGATCGTAGCCGAGTTCCGCCAGTTTGCGTTTGGCTTCGTCCGTCACTTCGAGTGAGATGCCGCGCGTCGACAGATTGGCCGAGATCTCGCCGAGCATATTGTCAACAATCACGATCAGATCTTGTTCCTTGAGCGAAGCGAACGGTACGATGCTGTCGAACCGGTTCAGGAACTCCGGACGGAAGTAACTGCCGAGCGAGCCGAGAATCGAACGCGTTTCGTCGGTCTTCGCCGTGAAGCCCATCGTGATCTTCTTCTCAGCGGCCGAGCCGGCATTGGAGGTCATGATGATGACCGTATCTTTGAAGCTGACCGTACGGCCTTGGCTGTCGGTCAGGCGGCCGTCTTCCATCACCTGGAGGAACATATGCTGCACATCCGGGTGGGCTTTCTCGATCTCGTCGAGCAGGATGATGCTGTACGGATTGCGGCGGACTTTCTCCGTCAGCTGTCCGGCTTCTTCATGACCGACGTAGCCCGGAGGCGAGCCGATCAGTTTGGACACGGAATGGCGTTCCATGTATTCGCTCATGTCGAGGCGGATCATCGATTCGCTGCTGCCGAACAGCTCGTCCGCGAGCGCTTTGGACAGTTCGGTTTTGCCGACGCCGGTCGGTCCGACGAACAGGAAGGATGCGATCGGTTTGCCGCTGCTGCGCAGTCCGGCCCGTCCGCGGCGAACCGCTTTGGACACTTTGTCTACAGCTTCGGTTTGACCGATGACGCGGTTCTCCAGACGAGCGGACAGATTTTTCATTTTGCCGCGTTCGTCCGCCTGCAGTTTGCCGACCGGAATACCGGTTTTGCGTTCGATGATCGCTTGAATATCTTCGACGGATACTTCAAGCACTTCTTCGCCGGAAGGTTCGCCGCCGAGACGTTTGTTCAAGGCGGTTTCTTCGTCGCGCAGTTTGGCGGCGCGTTCGTAGTCTTCTTCTCGGGCAGCGGCGTCTTTCTCCAGTTTGATCTGCTCGAGGCGGGCCTGGATCTCGTCGCTGCCGCCGGTGGAAGCGCGCAGGTTCAGCTTGGCGCCGGATTCGTCGAGCAGGTCGATCGCTTTGTCGGGCAGGAAGCGGTCCTGCACGTAGCGGCTCGACAAACGCACGCAGGCTTCAAGCGTTTCGTCGGAATAGCGGACGCCGTGGAACTGCTCGTATTTCGGACGCAGTCCCTGAAGGATCAGGAACGTTTCTTCGGCGGTCGGTTCGTTGACCATGACCGGCTGGAAGCGGCGTTCAAGCGCGGCGTCTTTCTCGATATGGCGGTATTCCTTCAGCGTGGTGGCGCCGATGACCTGAAGTTCGCCGCGTGCGAGTACCGGCTTGAGGATATTGCCCGCGTCCATGGAGCCTTCCGCGGAACCCGCGCCGACAAGCAGGTGAATCTCGTCGATGAACAGCAGGATATTCTGGCGCTGTTCCAGTTCGGCGATCAGCTGTTTGACCTTTTCTTCGAATTGTCCGCGGATGCCGGTTCCGGCGACCAGAGAAGCCACGTCCAGCGAATAGACTTCTTTGTTCAGCAGCTTCGAAGGCACCCGGCCTTCGGTGATCCGCAGCGCCAGTCCTTCGGCGATCGCGGTCTTGCCGACGCCCGGCTCCCCGATCAGTACCGGATTGTTCTTGTTCCGGCGGTTGAGGATCTCGATAACGCGGTCGATTTCTTCATCGCGGCCGATGACGGTATCGATCTTGCCGTCCCGCGCGGCATCGTTCAGATTGCGTCCCAACTGGTCCAGCAGGCCGCCGCGTTTGCCGCCCTGAGCGGAAGACTGCGGACGCTGCGAAGCGCCGTTCGACGCTTGATTCGACTGCATGAAGCCGCGGAACATTTCTTCGAACGAAGACGGACCGGAAGCACCGAATCCTGCCGTGAACGGCACCCCGCCGTTTACTTTGGCATAGCAGTCTTCGCAGAGAAACATTTTCTCGGATTTATTGTTAACGGTGAGGCTGAGACCGACGGTCGCTTGATTCTGGTTACAGTGTTGACAGCGCATGAAGGCATGCCCCTTTCAGGTTTGAGTTTGAAGTAAATAGGGAAGTGAAAGTCAAAGGGTGAAGCGAACGAAGATCGGAATTGAACAGACTCGAAAGGTTCTTTTCAAGGGAAAAGTTTGATCTTTCGCTCTGACTTTGACTTTCTTTGACCTTATTATACCGCAATAAAAAGCAGAGTCAATAGTTTTTCGGTTATTTTTAGTAAGTTTATTGTGAAAGGTGGGATAGGCTTTGAAAAAGGCTTGACCTTGGGTCTGACCCAACCTTTATAGTGAAAGCAGAAGGTCAGCGAAAGGGGTCCGAACATGAGCGACTTTTTGAGTATTCGGGAGTTTGCCAAGATGATGGGCGTATCGATTCATCAAGTACGTTATTTCGAGGAAAAAGGACTGCTGCTTCCCGCTTATGTCGAGCCAAACGGATACCGCCGCTACGGGACCGGCGAAATGTACCGGCTGGCGCATATTCTGCTGCTGCGCGAGCTGGATGTTCCCGTGGCGGAAGCCGGCCGGGCACTAAGCGAATACGGAGAGGAAGAATACGAAGAACTGATCGGAGCTTCGCTTAAGCGGGTTCGCGGAGAAATCGCCAGGCTGCAGCGGCTGGAACGATTTACGGAGGAACTGCTGCAGGAACGAAACCGGAGCAGAATCCCGGAGGCCGAGGGAGAGCTGAAGTTTCGTACGCTGCGGCGGCTGCGGCGCTGGGTGACGCTTGCTGCGGACGGACAGGGGCCGACGGCAAGAGAACTGTTGGAGGCGTCCGAACGTCCGGAGCGTTTGTTCGAGACGGATTTGTTCTATATAAGGCAGGGGCGCGGCACGGCTATGTATTTCGAGACGGCAGACAGCGATCCGGGCCAAAAGGATGATCTGCTGCTGGAAGAAGGGTTGTACTGGTGCGAGGCTTTTGCGGCGGAGGACGACAACGAGGTCGAGCTTCGGATCGAAGCGGCCTGTGGGCAGGTCCGCGAACGGTTCGGCCTGCAGCCGGACAGACTTATGCTGAAGGAGAAATCCTATCTTTCCCTGTTCGGCGGCGAAGCCGTGCAGGTGGAGCTGGAGATTCCCGTCGGAGCGCGGAAGGGCCGGGAGGAATCCGACGATGGAAACGAATAAACCGTCTGACGGCAGGGAAGCAGGGCTGTCTGCAACGATCCCGACCGGATGTAAGCTTCTCCGCCGCGAATCCGGTCCCGGAGACCCGCCGGCGATGCCGCGGATTCGGATTGCGGCCTGCGACGCCCGGAGCCACGAAGAGATCTGCGCCTTGTTGGCCGAAGCTTTTCACGCCAAGTTCCATACGCTGCTGCGTCTGGATCATCGGCGTACGGCGCAGCTGCTCGAGCGGGCCTGGCCGTTTGAACAGACGAACGGAACGCGGCAGTTTGGCTTGTTTGACGAAAGTTCCCTACCGGAGGACGGAGGAACGCCGCTCGGCACGATCGCACTCAAATGGCAGCCGGACAGCCTCAAGGGCGGCAGGCAGGACGGTGTCAAACAACCGGAACTGCGGCCTCTGCTGCGGGAATTCGGACCGGTCGCCGGACTGAGGTTTGCAGTCGGGATGGCGGTACTCGCTTACGAACCTCCGGCGGGAGAATGTTATATCGAACATCTTGGCGTACGGCCGGACTGCCAGGGCCATGGATTCGGAAGGCTGCTGCTGGAACACGCTGCGGATTTTGCCGAAAAAGTCGGATCGGGCAGCTTGTCGCTGCATGTGTCGCAGCGGAGCGAAGCCGCAGTCCGGCTGTACGAGAAAGCCGGCTTCGAATCCGTGCGCACCGAACGGCGGAGGTTGTGCGGGTATCTTTTGGGGGAGCCGCAGTGGCGGTTTATGATTCGCGGAATAAGAAAAGAGGAGACCTGAAGCATGAAGAAAACCGGGAAAAAGAAGCTGTGGATCGCAGGCGCTTCCCTGCTGCTTGTCTTGGCGGCGCTTGCGGTCTGGGCGGTCGTTGGAAATACGTACCGTATGGACGAACGTCCGGTCGTGATCGAGACGCCGGAAGGCCGTCTGACCGGCACGCTTGCCCTGCCGAAATCGCCGGACGGCCCGGTGGGGCTTATCGTGTTCGTACATGGCGACGGCCCGACGAATTCGACTTACGACGATGGATATAAGCCGCTGTGGGAAGCTTTTGCCGCGGAAGGCTACGCGTCGCTGTCGCTCGACAAACGCGGAGTAGGCGGTTCGGAAGGGGATTGGCTGGATCAGGATATGGAAGACCGGGCACAAGACACGCGGCTCGCGATCGAATGGGCGCGTTCACAGCCTGACATAGACCGCTCGAGAATCGGTCTATGGGGTGCCAGCCAAGCGGGTTGGGTGATTCCGAAGATTGTGCGGGACGAGCCGGAGCTGGCATTCAGCATTCTGGTCGCACCGGCGGTGAACTGGATCGAACAAGGGCGTTACCACACGCGGCGGACGATGGAGCGCAGCGGATCTTCGGCGGAAGAAATCGCGGCGGCCGAGCGGAAGAACGCCGACGTGCTGAAGCTGCTGCGGCGCGGGGCTTCTTACAAAGAATATCTGCGGGAAGCCGATTTGAAGGCAGCGGAAGCTTTATCAAAAGAACGCTGGACATTCATTTTGAACAATTTCGAGTCGGATTCCACCGCCGAATTGTCCGCATTCAAACATCCCGTGCATCTGGTGCTCGGCGGACAGGATCTCAATGTCGACTCCGAGGATACCGAAGCGGTCTACCGGGCTCATATCCCGAAGGAGCTGCTGAGCGTGACACGGCTGCCGGAAGCCGATCACTCGATGCTCAAACGCGGCTTGGCCGAGTCGGAGACGCTGATGACCCTCACCGCGATCTGGATGCCGAGAAAACTGTTCGACGACGGATATTTGAGCGATATGCGGCAGTTTTTGCGTACAATGGAAAAAACACAAACCAACTAAAGCAAAAAGTATGCCGGCCGGAAGAGCGGCGGCATACTTTTAGGAAGCGGGAAGGACCGATTAAAATGGGAAGTCTGTTTAAGCGGGTCAGCGTAGTGCATACTTTTTTGATTCAAGAAGGAAACATCCTGCTGCTCAAGCGTCAAAATACAGGGCATCAAGATGGACAATACGGTCTTCCCGCGGGCAAAATGGAGGCGGGCGAACAAGCTCTCGACGCCGCACTGCGCGAAGTATACGAAGAATGCGGCGTACAAATCCGGCGTGAAGATTTACGAATGACCGGGGTCATGCAGATCGGCGCGTCGGAACCAAGTCAAGACGAACGAATCGACTTTTTTTTCGAAGCGGAACGCTGGAGCGGAACCCCCGTCAATTGTGAACCGGACAAATGCTCGGAGCTGGCCTGGTTTCCTGCCGAACTTCTGCCTGGAAATACGATACCGTTCGTGCGGGAAGCTTGGAATCGTGCGCGTCGGGGCGAATGGTACGGAAGTTTCGCGATGGACAAAAACCTCCCGGTCGAATCGGGTCAAGAACTTATGGATCCGGGGAGAAGCCTGGAGTAGACGAAAGACTGCTGAACCCGCGAGGCCTGTCCGTTCCGGCTCGGCGACCAATCCGTTAGCGGGCTGACTCCTGTTCAAGCTTCAGCGTTTCGCCGCCGCTTGCGATGACCTGCTTGTACCAATAGAAGCTGTCTTTGCGGGAACGGTTCAGCGTGCCGCGGCCTTCGTTGTCTTTATCGACATGGATAAAGCCGTAGCGCTTCTTCATCTCGCCGGTGCCGGCGCTGACCAGGTCGATACAGCCCCAGGGGGTGTAGCCGATCAGGTCGACGCCGTCGATAATCGCTTCTTTCATTTCTTTGATATGCTCGCGCAGGTATTCGATCCGGTAATCGTCGTGGATCGAACCGTCCGCTTCTACCGTATCCACCGCGCCGAGGCCGTTCTCGACGACCATCATTGGCAGCCGATAGCGGTTGTACACGTTGTTGAGCACCCAGCGCAGGCCCTGCGGATCGATCTGCCATTCCCAGGCGCTCGCTTTGAGGTACGGATTTTTGAGACCCATCGACATATTGCCGCCGATTTTCTCCTGCTCCGGATCGGCGCTGACGCAGACGGACGAATAGTAGCTGAACGTGTAGAAGTCGACCGTGCCTTCGAGCAGCGTTTGTTCATCGCCTTCTTCGAAGACAAGCTCTACGCCTTTTTCCGCAAAATAACGCTTGGCGAAGCCCGGATATTGTCCGCGCACCTGCACGTCGCCGCACAGGAAGTTGCCGATATTGTCTTTTTGCTGCGCGAGCAGCACGTCGGCCGGATCGCTCGTCAGCGGGTAGGCGCACATATAGGCGATCATGCAGCCGATCTTGAAGTCGGGATCGATGGAATGACCCAGCTTGACCGCTTTGGCGCTGGCGACGAATTGATGGTGGAGCGCCTGAAAGCGGGCTTGATCGGTGCTGGAATCCGGATTCGTCAGCTCCATGCCGCCTTCCGGAATCATCGCACCGGCCAGGAATGTGCCGAGAGGCATAGTCAGGATATTGATCTCGTTAAAGGTCAGCCAGTATTTGACGATCCCTTTGTAGCGCTTGAACAGCGTCTCGCAGTAATGGACGTAGAAGTCGACCAGGCGGCGGTTCGACCAGCCGTTGTAATTCTTCGCCAGCGCGAACGGGGCTTCGTAGTGCGAGATCGTGACCAGAGGCTCAATGCCGTGTTTGCGAAGCTCGGCGAATACGCGGTCATAGAACTTCAAGCCTTCTTCATTCGGCTCCGTCTCGTCTCCGTTCGGGAAGATGCGGCTCCAGGCGATCGAGAGGCGGAACACTTTGAAGCCCATTTCGCCCAGCAGCGCAATATCCTCGGCATAGCGATGATAGAAGTCGACGGCTTCGTGGCTCGGATAATTTTCGCTTGGCAGCAGCTCCGTCGTGATACGGCGCGGCACCGTATGCGTGCCGGCCGTCATCATATCCGCGGTGCTCGGTCCTTTGCCGCCTTCGTTATAACCCCCTTCAAGCTGGTTGGCTGCGGTTGCGCCTCCCCACAGGAAGCCTTCGGGAAAACCGGTCGGAATCTTGTTCATGTTGTTCCTCCTTAATCGATTTTGAATAAATTCAGACCACAACGGTCAGCAGATGATCGGCGTAGCCGATATTTTTCTTTTCCGTTTCGATGACGTCCAGATAGCTGCCCGTATTCGAGATGATGATCGGGGTCGTCAGGATATAGCCTTCTTTGCGGATCGCGTCCATGTCGAATTCCATGAGCAGATCGCCTTTTTTGACGGCATCGCCCTGTTTGACTTTGGGAGTGAAGTGTCTGCCTTTGAGTTTCACCGTATCCTGGCCGACGTGGATCAGAATTTCGACGCCGGTGTCGCTGGTGATGCCGATCGCGTGTCCCGAAGAGAACAGGGAGGTCAGCACGCCATCAACCGGCGAGTAGACTTTGCCTTCAAGCGGTTCGATCGCGACGCCTTTGCCCATGGCTCCGGTCGAGAACGCTTCGTCTTTGATCGTGGACAAAGCGATGACATTCCCTTTCATCGGGCTGCCTACCGTTTCTTGTTGGATCACGGAATCGGTTTTTTTGATCGGCGTGTCGCTTTCCGTAACCGGATCGTCTTTGAACGTAAAAAGAGTGAGGACGACGCCGAGTACGAAACTGACGATAATGCCGATGATCGCTCCGTAGAAGCCGGCATCCAGTCCGTTCGGACCGATATAAGAGGGAATACCGAAGATGCCGAGGCCGCCGATACGGTAGCCCTGCGTGCCCATGGCGCCGATAATGCCGCCGCCGACCGCCGCCGCGATACAGCTGACGATGAACGGTTTTTTGCGCGGCAGCGTGATGCCGTAGATGGCCGGTTCGGTGACGCCGAAGATACCGGAGATGAACGCCGGGATCGACAGCGATTTAAGCTTTTTGTTTTTCGTTTTGAGCAGGATGGCCAGCACGACGCCCGTCTGGGCGAACGAAGCGCCGAACATGCCCGCGAGGACCGGATCTTTGCCGAGCAGGGTCAGGTTGTTGAGCGCGATCGGAACGAAGCCCCAATGCAGGCCGAATATGACGAACACCTGCCAGAACGCGCCCATGATGATGCCGGCCGCGATCGGGCTGAAGTTGTAGACGGCAAGCGTGCCGTTGCCGATCAGCGTGCCCGCCCAGGTGGCGATAGGTCCGATCAGGATAAACGTAAGCGGGACGATGACCAGCAGCGTGCAGAACGGAACGAGGAACGTCCGGACGACGCTTGGAATCGTATTTTTGAAAAATTTCTCGATCTTCGAACCTACAAAAGCCGCGATGATAATCGGAATGACGCTGGATGAGTAGGTCATCAAAATAACGGGGATGCCCAGGAACGTAATATAGACGGGCGATTCAAACAGCGTGCCGCCGAACAGCGTATACAGCGGCGTACTGCCGGGTGCCGATAGGGCGGTAATATTCGGATAGACGAGCGCTGCGCCGATTGCCATGCCGATAAAGTGGTTGCCGCCGAATTTCTTCGAAGCGGTGAAGCCCAGAAAGATCGGGAAGAAATAGAAGAGGCAGTCGCCGATCGCGTTCAGAATCTGGTAGGTGCCCGAAGCTTCGGTCAGCCAACCCAACGTCAGGAACAAGGCATTGAAGCCTTTGATCATCCCGGTCGCGGCCAGGACGCCAAGCGTCGGGGCGAATACGCCGGAGATCATGTCGACGAAGCGGCTGAACAAGCTCACTTTCTCGCCGGAACCCGAACCTTCGCTGTCGCCGGATTCGGAAGAGAACCCGCCGGCCGCGTTCACTTCCGCATAGACGTCCGGAACATGGTTGCCGATCACGACCTGATACTGCCCGCCGCTTTTGACAACCGTAACGACGCCGTCCATATTTTTGAGCACATCGGTTTGGGCTTTGCCCTCGTCTTTCAGTCTGAACCGCAGCCGGGTGACGCAGTGTTCCAGGCTGCTGACATTTTCCCGGCCGCCTACGTTTTGAATGATGTCTTTGGCCAACTTTTCGTATTTCCCCATGGTTCTCGCTCCTTATTAGGCAGATGGTCATCCAGGAAGAACTTATGAAAAAAGGCGAACCCCGGAAGCGCACGTCCCCGGAGGACAGGCTTCCTGTAGGTCTCGCCTGCTTTACCAGTCACGATCCGTCAAGGTATGAAATTGAATGCGCTTACGCAGTGCGGCAAGGATCGGCGGAATTCCGAATGTTCAGGGAGCCGCTTCCCGTGTTACGCGGTGGATATGCAGGGTCAGATACAGCTTTTCCTCGTCGGGCAGTTCGATCTGCAGATACTTTTCGACTTTGAGCATGCAGTCGTACGCCCGCTTGTACTTCGATTTAACCTGTTTCAGCAGAAAGTCGTCTTCGAGTTCGCCGCGCGCCGGCTGGTCGATCCGCTGAAAGAAAAAGCGAAGATGGGTGATAAAGCGTTCATAGCTCAGCGAACTTTCGTCCGGAGCCGAACCGTAGGTGTACTTGACGATGTTCAGAATATCGCTGATCTTGCCGGTCTGGGCGGAAATGTTCTCTGTCCGCCGCGAGGGCCGGTCGATCTGTGCATTGATCAGATGCATGGCGACATTCGCCGCTTCGTCTTCCGGAAGTGTTTTGCCGAGCGATTCTTCGATGAACGCCAGAGCCTTTCTGCCGATCCCGAATTCTTTCGGGTAGATGCGCCGGATTTCCCAGCTCAGCGGATTGGTCGTGGTGATACCTTCGTCGAGCAGCTTCAGCGCATTGTTCATGTGGTCGGTCAGCGTCACATAGATGTAATCGCTCAGCGGCACGTCGAGCATGTTCTTGCCGTATTCGATAATGTCGTAGCACAAGGAGATATACTCGGGCGGCACATCTTCCAGCAGCAGTTTGAATTTCTCCGAAGCTTCTTTTTGCTGAAGAACAAAAATCTTCTCGACCAGACTCTGGTCTACCGGTTCTCCGACTTTTTTTTTGAAAGCGATTCCGCGTCCCATGACCACGAATTCGCTTTTGCCTGTATCGCTTGCAATGATGGCGTTATTGTTAAAAATTTTACCGATAATCACATGCCGCCCTCCTTATCCAGCGAGATTGCGAAACGGGCAAGATAAGCGCTTACACCCCGAACTGCAAAAAAGGAAAGTTACGAAAAGAAGGCAAACCCCAGCACATGTACGCCTCGTACATGCAGTGGGTTTTGCCTTCTTCAGTAACAATCCCAACGCCATCATAGCAGGAACTACATCGCTTGACAAGAGAAAAAGTATGCGCTTTCTTCTTTTTTATTTTACCGCTGTAATCTTCTGCTGGTAGAGAAAAAAGCTGCAGGCGGCCGCAGCCGAGGTGGCGACAACCAGTACGATAAAGACCGGCAGCAGCATGGAACCAGGCAGGAAAGCCGAGAACAGCATCAGCAGGCCGCCTGCCATAAAGCAGAAAGCCATCCGCCGCCGGCCTTTGCGCCAGGGGTCGGAAGAAGGATTGGGTCCGCTCTCAGGGGAGGAAGCGTGATTTACCAGAGGCAGATAGTTGCCGACCGCGATAAATACGATACCGGTAACCAGCGGAGCAATGATTTGTTCGTCGACAGCGTAGCCCATGCCGTAGGCCAGAATAAGTCCGTGAACAAGAGCCAATCCCACATAAACGGCATTCATGACGGCGAACAGAGGGCGCTCCGTACGAGAGAAAGCCGGGTTCCGTTTCGTCAGGGAAGCGACCAGCAGGGTAAGAATCGTCAAGGCGAACAGCAGGGCCGGCATGATCGACACAGCGGCCATTTTGGACAGGAAAACGGTATTGTAGCGGGTGTTGGTTTCGATCAGATCGGGCAGCTTCGGATAAAACCAAACGCTGGCGGTCATAGAGAACATCAACAGAAGCAGGGGCAGAAATGTTTTTTTCATGGGTCACGCTCCCTCGTTCGAATTGAATTTCAACATCCAGGTCATCAATTCCTCAAACATGGTCAGATTGATCGAATAATGAATATGCTGGCCCTTTTTCTCGTTCACGACCAGTTCCGCCTGCTTGAGCAGATTCAAATGGTGGGAGATCGCCGGTTTGGTCATTTCGAAATGATCCGCGATTTCGCCGGCCGTCATATCTCTTTCTTTCAACATATCCAAAATAGTGCGCCGGGTTGGATCGGACAGGGCTTTAAAAGTGTCGTTGAACGACATGATTTCCTCCTTTCGGCTGCATTTAAGTATTTAAACAATTATTTAACAATTTAATAAAAACACGATTTTGAAACAAAGTCAATCCTTCTTATGGAAAATTTCCGATTGGGTTTTCCTGGTCCATCAAACGCCGGAGTTTAGCTTCGGTGGAGGTGCCGGAGGCCGGGGTATAGATGCTGAGCCGCAGATCGTCCTGCCCGGATGTACTGAGCGAAGTCAGTTCGTAGACCATCCGGCCCGCTTTGGCATGGCGGAATTCGAGATGGACCTCGGGAGCGTAGCTGACCTGCCCGTGTTCCCACATCTCCCGGAATTCCGGATACCCGGCCATCATTTCCTGCAAAAAGCGATCGTACCATCCGTCGCCGACATAACGGCCGTAGTAAGAGCGGAACAAGGACAGGAAGCTGCCGGCGAACTGTGTCCAATTAACGGCCAGACGCCGGAACTCGCGGCGTTCGAACAGCAACCGGATCATATTGCGTTCTTCGGCGGGGATCCGCTCGAAGTCCAGGAACACGAACGAAGCGGCCCGGTTCCACGCGACGATATGGCACATCCGGTCGGAGACGATGACGGGGCAGTCCGTCAGTTCGCCGATGATTTTTTGCAGGGAAGGAGGAATCGGCGAAGCGGCTCGCTCGACCGGATGGGCATCGGAGCCTCCGTCGGATGCGAGCGAATACAAATATTTGCGCTCGTCGGCGTTCATGCGCAGCGCAGTCGCCACGCAGTCGAGGACGGAAGGGGAAGCCTGGATATCGCGGCCCTGCTCGAGCCAGGTGTACCAGGTGGTGCTGACCCCCGCGAGCTGGGCCACTTCTTCCCGGCGAAGACCGGGGGTTCGGCGCCGGCTTCCGGCAGGAAGACCGGCCGATTCGGGCGAGATTTTGGCACGCTGGCTTTTGAGAAAAGCGGACAGCGCTTGAAGACGGGCAGCGGAATTCATGGACGACTCTCCTCTCGGCCGTCTATACGGGCAGTTCTTATACCCGTATAAACGATAACTTGTACTAGGATATTATCCATGCCATTATAGCGGTAAAGGAAGCCTGCGACAAGAAAACGAGAGGAGCAACAGAAGATGGAAAGCAAAAGGGAACGGGTTGTGATTACGGGAATGGGCGTGGTGACGCCGCTCGGCAGCGGGGTGGAGAAGTTCTGGTCGCGTCTGGTCGAAGGGCAGTCGGGAGTCGGTCCGATCGAAGCGTTCGATACGGCCAAGCACAAAGCGAAGATTGCGGGAGAAGTTCGGGATTTCGATGCGGCGGCGCTGCTCGGAGCCAAAGAAGCGCGCAAGCTGGACCGCTTCTGCCAGTTTGCGTTGGCTGCGGCCGACGAAGCCGTCGTGCAATCGGGACTGGATCTCGGGCAGACGGACCGCGAACGGATGGGCGTCTATATCGGATCGGGAACCGGAGGAATCGGCACGCTGATGGACCAAAGCGAAACGCTGGCCGCACGCGGGCCGGGGCGGGTCAGCCCTCTGCTGGTACCGGCGATGATTGCCAATATGGCCGCGGCGCTCGTCAGTATCCGCTACGGGGCGCTGGGTCCTTCGCTTGCGCCGATCACGGCGTGTTCGATCGGCAATACGGCAATCGGCGAAGCGTTCTACCAGATCCAGGCCGGCCGTTCGGATATCATCCTCGCGGGCGGCAGCGAAGCGGCGCTGACGGAGATCGCATTGGCAAGTTTCTCGAATGCGACGGCCTTGTCGACGCGTAATGACGAGCCGCAGCGGGCCAGCCGTCCGTTCGATGCGGAGCGTGATGGTTTCGTGATGGCGGAAGGAGCCGGCATTCTGGTGCTGGAATCGCTCAGCCACGCGCAGGAGCGGGGGGCGGTCATTCTGGGCGAAGTCATCGGATACGGAGCAAGTTCGGATGCCTACCATATGGTGGCGACGCCGGAAGACGGAAACGGAGCGGCCCGGGCGATGCGGACGGCACTCCGGGAAGCGGATATAAGCGCGGCGGAGATCGATGTGATCAGCGCCCATGCGACCAGTACGGTGATCGGCGACCGTTCGGAAACGGCGGCGATCAAGACCGTGTTCGGCGAAGACGCGTACCGGATCCCGGTGACGGCAAACAAGTCCATGACCGGGCATATGCTGGGGGCTTCGGGAGCGGTGGAAGCGGTGGCGCTGGTCAAGTCGCTGCAGACGGGACTCATTCCGCCCACCATCAACCTGGAACAGCCCGATCCGCTGTGCGATCTGGATTATACGGCGGGCGAAGCGAGAAAAGCGGAACTGCGGATCGCTATCTCGAACTCGTTCGGATTCGGAGGACATAATTCGGCGATTGTGCTGAAAAAGTATGAAGCGTAACAACAGGCGGAGCATGAACACGTAAAGAAAAGTCCAAGAAGTCGGCCCCGGGCCTGACTTCCTGGACTTTTTTGCATAGAACGGTTCTGCCGCTTCAATGGCTTCACGTGCGCGGGCGAAGCATCCGTCCGACCAAGAACAGCATTTGTTTGCGGGTAAAAAACCGGGACAGCTGGGAAGAGACAAAGTTTTGAAAACCGGGAATGACATAGACGCGGTTTGCCTGAAGCGAACGGAAAGCCGCTTGGACGACACCGGCGGGCGTGCCTCTTTTGCCGACGGAAGCTTCGTTCGCTCCGACTACGTTGAAGAATTCGGTTTCCGTCGATCCCGGGCACAAAGCCAGAAACTGTACGCCGCGTTTTCGGTTCTCTTCCCACAGCGCCTGGGTAAACGACAGGATAAAAGATTTGGTTGCGCCGTAGACGGCCATATTCGGCAGAGGTTGAAAAGCTGCGGTCGAAGCGACATTGATGACGATACCGCTTTTTCTTTTTAACATGTCCGGCAAAAACAAGTGCGTGAGATCGACGACGGCCAGCACATTGAGTCGGATCTCTTCATGCTGCCGCGCTCCAGAGAGCTGTTCGAACAGTCCATAGGTGGCGAATCCCGCGTTGTTGACCAGAATATCGACATGTAGGCCGCGCTCCGTACATTGTTGATACAGGCGGGCCGGCGCATCCGGTTGAGACAGATCGCAGACGATCGCTTCCGCTTGAACGCCGTATTGGTTGTGCAGCTTGGCTGCCAGGTCGATCAGTTTGGCTTCGGAGCGTGCGACCAGAATCACGGCATTTCCTCTTTTTGCAAATTCATGCGCGAAAGCTTCGCCGATCCCCGAAGAAGCCCCTGTAATTAATACCTGCTTGTTTGTTGTCGATTTCACGAAATGATCGCTCCCCGTATTCATTTTTGAAACAGTGTTTCTATATGAATCATTGTATTCGTCCTTGTTTTTAAAGTCAATTTAAATATTTGGGAGATTGGAACTGCCCGAATGGCGCACACTTGGCCGGGGTTCGATCTTTTTATTCGTTGGCATTTTGCAGAAACAGCCGCTAAAATAAAGAGCAGACAAAAATCGGCCTCGGAAAATTCACAGGCTAAGGGTGTGAAATCTTATGCAGGATCCGTCGACGGCGCTTTCCAAAAAGGAACGTGCGCTGACAACTTATCAAAAAGCCAAACTTCAGCATACCGAAACATTGAAGCTCAGCATGATCGAAGCGGCGGCGTCCATTTTGCAGGAATCCGGCGCGGAAGCCGTTACGATTCGCAAAGTCGCCGAGAAAATGGAATGTCCGACCAAGGTGATCTACAATTTGTTCGGGAGCAAGGAAGGGCTGGTCAAAGAGCTGTTCCTGGAAGGGTGTACGCTGCTTGCGGCTGAGTTTCAAGCGGTTCCGAAGCAGCAGGATCTCAAGCTTTATCTGTATGATCTGGGACAAGCTTATTGGGAATTCTCGCAGAAATATACCAGCTATTATAGAGTCATGTTCGGCGGGGCGTTCAGCGAATTCAAGCCGGAAGAAGAAAGTCTGCAGACCATGGTGACGGCGCTGGAGCAGGTGAACATTGTGGTGGCCGAAGCGATGGAGCAGGGTCTCATGGCCAAAGAAGATCCCAATCTTGTCGTGGGGCTGATCTGGGCTTCGCTGCACGGAGTGATCGATTTGTATCTGGGCGGACATCTTCCCGGTGCGGCGGCCGCGCAGCTTTTGTACGAAAAATCGATATCCGGCTTGACTCAAACCTTATTCGTCCAAGCAGACTGAAAAGCGATACGAATAAAAGATTTCCTTTAATGCCGCCTTTGCGGGTTTGTGCAAACGGCGGCTTATTGGAGGGTGAAAAGAAGGGTTGACTCGGTAAACGCTCTATGATATATTATTTCTTGTGAGAAAAACCAGATACGGGGCCTTAGCTCAGCTGGGAGAGCGCGTCGCTGGCAGCGACGAGGTCAGGGGTTCGAGCCCCCTAGGCTCCATATAAGCAGGACAGGAATAAACGGCCGTCGAAGGGTATCCACCTTTCGATGGTCGTTT
This sequence comes from Saccharibacillus qingshengii, assembly GCF_013185195.1. Taxonomy (GTDB): domain Bacteria; phylum Bacillota; class Bacilli; order Paenibacillales; family Paenibacillaceae; genus Saccharibacillus; species Saccharibacillus qingshengii. Next base: position 32,480 of record NZ_JAAZWC010000008.1, on the reverse strand, counting down.
TTTATTTGCGTGGATAGCTGGATAAACCGGTTTCGGTCTGTCAAAATAGACAGAAAGGGTAACGCTTTCAGGCTGCCTGTCAGCCGTAGATGAACCATTCCACTTATAAAGGAGAGTTACACGTATGGCACAATTCGATCACCTGTCCGCGCTGCTTCAATCTTTTTCCGAGACCGGTCCTGCCGGCGGCGCCTGCATGATCGCCAAGAACGGCGAAGTGGTCTACGAACATTATTTCGGACAAGCCAATCGAGCAAAAGGGATCGACACGGGGCCGGATACGGTATTCCGTCTGTATTCGATGACGAAAGTCATCGTCTGCGCCGCGGCCCTGATTCTGTTCGAGCGGGGCAAGTTCCTGCTGAACGAACCGCTGCACCGGTATCTGCCGGAGTTCAAAGACGTACAGAAAACGGTGACGGGTCCGAACGGGCAGGTGCATACCGAGCCGGTTCAGAATCCGATCCTGATCCGGCACGCATTCACGATGATGACCGGACATCCGTATCCGTACGGCGAATCGCTGTCCGTGCGCGAGATCAACCGGCTGCGGAACGAACTGCGCGAACGGACCGGAGGGCGCTACACGCTGCGGGACGAGATCCGGGCGACGGCGCAGGCTCCGCTTATGTTCGAACCCGGCACGCATTGGCTGTACGGATACGGACACGATCTGGTCGCGGGCCTGATCGAAGTAATATCGGGCCAAAGCATCGGCGAATTTCTGCAGAACGAAATCTTCGGACCGCTTGGCATGACCGATACGGGTTACCGCTACCGGGGCGATATCGAAGAACGTATGGCCGTGATGTATGAACGGGCGGAAGACGGTACGCTGACGCCCGCATCCGAGGAGATGGACGCGCTGCATCATCCCGATTCGCTGCTGGAATACGGGGGACAAGGGTTGTATGCGACTGCTCGTGATTACCTGAAATTCGCCACGATGATGGCGCAGGGAGGAACGCTGAACGGAGTGCGTATCCTGGGCCGCCATACGATCGACCTGATGCGAACCAACCACCTGGACGCCGCGCAGATGCAGGACTTCGGAGGTTCCTATTCGGCCGGTTACGGCTACGGGCTGGGTGTCCGGACGCTGATCGACCGGGCGGCGGGCGGCAGCAGCAGTCCGCTCGGCGAATTTGGCTGGACCGGCATGGCCGGCACCTGGACTTCGATCTCGCCGGAGACGAATACGGCGATCGTCTATATGCACCAGATGCTGCCGAACATGGAAGAGCATTATCATCTGCGCGTGCGCGCGGCGGCTTACGGAGCGCTGTAGCCGAAGACGAAGTGTACGCAGTTTGAGCGTACTCTTTTATCCAAACTTCAGCGAAGCCGCAGACAGACCAAAAAACCGAACCGCGAAAATGCGGTTCGGTTTTTTCTTGAAAAGACTGCGCCTTATGAAGCCGCAGCGCCTCTGTCGATTACTATTGAATCGTAGGCGGCATGGCCGGCGGTTCGTTCTTCTTGGCCGCGGACGCTTTGCCGCCCGGTTCAAGCGGAACTTCCAGAATATCGAGCAGGAAGATGAAGATCGGCACACCGACGATCAGGCCCCATGCGCCGAGGAAATGCTCGCCCAGCAGCAGGATCAAGAACGTGAAGAAGATCGGCAGATGCGTCTTGTTCGACATGAATTTCGGGTTGAGAATATACGCTTCGATTGCATGCAGGACGACGATCATAATCAGGATATAGATGATCATCTTGAAGCCGCCGATGTTGAAGGCAATCGCGCACAGCGGAATCAGCGAGATGACAACGCCCATAACCGGAACAAGGCCCAGTACAAAAATCATCAGCCACAATGCGAACAGATTCGGGAAACCGAGAATCCACAGGAACACAAGCGACAGCAGCGAATTGGTCAGCGAGATCATGAACTGCACCTCGATCACCTTGCCGAACGAAGTCACGAATTTGCGTCCGAAGTATTCAAGTTCCGTGAAGAAGTAAGCGGCTTTGCTGTAGCGAAATTTGGACATCAGCGAGGTGACTTTGTCTTTTTCCAGATTGAAGAACAAACTCAGGATAAAAGCGATAAACAGATTCAGGCTCCATTTGCCGATATCGCTCAGCGTGTGCAGCAGGAAATCGAAACCGCCTTCGACATAACTCGCGATATCGAATTTCTTGAGGGAATTCATGATATAACGGGTGAATGCGTTATCCGGCAGCGCCAGGTTGGACAGATTGTTGTAGAACGAGATGACCTGATTGATAAGCTGCTGGATTTCGTAGATAAATACGGGAAGATAGCGGTAAATCCCGAATCCGAGTGCGAATACAAGCAGCGCATAAGTCAGGAGCAGCACCAGTTTGTTGTTAATCTTGATCCGGTCCGTACCTTTGCGAACAAAACGGTGCAGGCGGTTCATCAGGTAAGTGAGGATAAAAGTGATCAGCAGCATGCTGAGCATGCTCCGGAGCATAATAAGCAGCACGACAGCCAGAATCAGCGCCAGTGCTCTGCGAATTCCCGGAATGTAGAAAAAATCTCTGAGGGCCTTCATGAAATCGCGGTTCTCTCCTTCGGAATCAGACTTTTCAATGCGCCGGCGAAGCTTCGCCAACAGCAAATATATACTTATAGTTTAGAGGCTGGCACCCTGTAAAAGCAAGGTCGGAAAGCAGGCGATTTGGCATCGGCAAAAAGAAAAAAAGAAGGATTGACCGTCCGGGCGAAAATGTCCTTATAATAACGGATAAAAGGGTAAAAGCGGAGAGGAGAACGGCGGATGCGAGAAAAGAACCGAATGTGCCGAAGCTGCGGCGACGAATTTGCGGTGAACGACCGTCAAATGGAAAGGCTGCTGGCTTCGCCGGCGTTTGCACCGGAACTCAGAGTGAATCAAGCCGAATATGAAGCGAGGCTGCAAGCCTGCGGCGGCTGCCCCAAATTCCAGGGCGGCACCACCTGCATGCTCTGCGGCTGCCTCGTTCCCGTGATCGCCTACCTAAAAAGCAAAAGCTGCCCGTTTCCCGGGTTGGACCGGTGGGCAGCTTCGGCGGGTTCTTAACGAACCGAGTCGTGATAACGGGTCAGATTGCCTGCCAAATCCTGCATGGATTCGCCGGTCTGCTGCAGACGTTCGATCACATCGGTAAAGGTCGTTACGAGATTGGCTTGTTCCTGAGAAGAGGCGACAATCTGGGAGATCTCGTTTTCCATGACGCGGATCGAATCCTGAACGTCTTTGAGTGCGATTTCGATATCGGCGGTGGCGCTTTTGGAATGGACGGCGAGCTTTCGTACTTCGGTAGCGACGACGCCAAAGCCCGCACCCAGCTCGCCGACGCGTGCCGCTTCGATCGCGGCATTCAGGCCGAGCATATTCGTCTGATCGGAGATTTCCTTGATGAGTGTCGCGACACTGTTGATCTTGACCGATTTTTGCACGGCAGTCTGGGTGTTGGTCAGGATTTGTTCGCTTGTGGCTTGAAGTTCCTGGGCGTGGGCGGCCACGTGCTGCACCATATCGACCAGATGGCTTGCGATCGAATGGTTGTCGGCCGCAATGCTCTTGAGCTTCTCCTGGTTGGTCTGATCGTACGTTACGGTCAGGACGGCGGCGACTTCGTTTTGTTCAAGCAGGGGGATAATCACCGCATGAAGCGGATAACCATAACCGAACATGTCGGCCGGATATTCGGCGAGGGAAGGTTCTTTGCGGCCTTTGAGCGCACCGAAATCTTCAAAACCGGGATACAGTTTGTCTCCGGTCTTGAGACCGAGATCGAAATTGCCGGATTGGACATAATAGAGGATGTGGGAATGATCGTAGATCGTGATAGCTGTGTTCTCGCGCATCATTTGACTCAGGTAAGGGACAACCTGCATCATGGAATCGACTATAGTCATGCTTGGGTTCACTTTCCTTTCTGTATGGGCAAACGGAAAAAAGGAATCTGTCGGCTGCAAAGAAAAATCAGGCTTATGTTCCTAAGCCCTTCGTATCACTCGAATATAGAGATAGCAGACGGAAAAAACCATGTAAAAGCTGGAAAATACCGAAAATTAGTGACAAAGAACTAGTATGGTTACAAATCGAAAACGTTTCAGTCAAAAAAAGACCTCCAATGCGCATTCTGCACGGAGGTCTTTGGCGTGGATGAAATTCGGTTTAGGAAGCGGAACGTGTCTCATTTGGAAGCGTGTTTTGCGATTCCTGGGAAGACTTGCGGACCGGAGAGATGGTCCAGTAAGCGGCACCCACGAAAAACGCTCCGCCGACGATATTGCCCAGAGTGACCGGAATCATGTTGTGCAGCCAACCGGCGAGCGTAATCGTTGCCGGGTGGCCCGGCAGCAGAAGCGCCGTGCTGAGCAGCGTCATATTGGCCACGCTGTGCTCATAGCCGCTTGCGATGAAGGCGAACAAGCACCACCAGATCAGCATGATCTTGGCTGCATCGTTCGTAGTCCGGCTGGCCATCCAGATCGCCAGGCAGACGAGCCAGTTACAGAGAATCCCGCGGAAAAACAGTTCCATAACCGGCAGGCTCATTTTTTTGGCGGCCGCAGCGAAGATCAAATGCTCCGGTGCGATGCCTTTGAACAGTCCGGTTCCAAGCACGAGCAGGCTGAGCACGACGGCCCCCGCCAGATTGCCGAAAAAGACGAGTGTCCAGTTTTTGCCGAGATCTTTCATCGAAGTGCGCCGGGCCAGAGTCGAAGCGGTGAAGAACATATTGTTGCCGGTAAACAGTTCCGAACCGGCAAAGATCACGAGGGTGAGGGCAATCCCGAACGAAGCGCCCATCACCAGCGGCTGAAACGGCGACTTGATCGCGGCCAGCGGAGCGCCAAGCGAGAAGATCAGGATAATGCCGAGACCGACGAACGCACCGGCCAGCATGGCGCTGATCCAATAACGCAGCGGATGCTCATTCATGAAATCTCTTTTTTTGACTGCGGCTTCGACAACGGACTTTACGCTTTCGGTAAACATAGGGGTCAGCCTCCTGGGCATGGGAATGGACAACATGGATCAAACTTTGAAACGGAACGGCCGCCGAATCTATGCTCGGCCGTTCCGGATGAATAGGCGATGACTATTTGAATACGACGACTTGGCCGCTCTGTACCTCGACGCGGAACGTGTTTACTTGACCGGAATCCGGTTCCTGCACGAGACCTGTTTTCAGATCGATTTTCCAATCGTACAGAGGGTCGTAGATGTAATGGCCGGATACGATCGATTCCGCCAGCGGGCCGCCTTTCGGATGCGGATTGCGGTTCTCGACCGCATAGAATTCGTCATCCGAAGTGCGGAATACGGCAATCTCGGTCTCGTCGAGCAGGAAGACGCGTCCGATCCGGCTCGGAAAGCCGTCGATCGAGTCAAGCGCGATAGGTGCGGCATTGAAGGATTGAGTCATGGTCAAGCTCCTCTCGAAATCTGTTTAGGCTTGCGGAACGACCGGTTTGGCCGTTTCGAACAATTCGCTGCGCAGTTTTTTGTCGTTCAATACTTGTTTCCACGGATCTTCGACGAAAGTCAGGGCATGTTCGATGCTGTCGACCAATTTGCGGCGATTTTCGGCGTCGGCAACCGTTTTGGCGTAGATATCTTCCAGCCCGATCCGTTCTACCCATTCCGATGTCCGTTCCAGGTAGTTGCCGGTCTCCCGGTAGTACTGCATCACGGCGGCGACCGTATCGGTCAATTCCTCGTCCGTTTTCACTTTGCAGAGCGAGTCGGCCAGACGGGCTTTGATCCCGCCGTTGCCGCCGACGAAGATTTCCCAACCGCCGTCATTGCCGACGATGCCGATATCCTTGGTGCACGATTCCGCACAGTTCCGAGGGCAGCCGTTGACGGCGATTTTGAATTTGGCCGGGAAGTCGAGCCGTTCGAATTTGCGTTCGAGCATCGCGCCGACCGCCATGGAATCCTGCGTGCCGAAGCGGCAGTACTGCGAACCGACGCATGTTTTGACGGTCCGCAGCGATTTGGCGTACGCATAACCGGAAGGCATATCAAGTTCTTCCCAGACTTTCGGCAGGTCTTCTTTTTGGACGCCGATCAAGTCGAGACGCTGTCCGCCGGTGACTTTAACCGCTTTGACATTGTATTTGACCGAAACGTCGGCGATTTTCTTGAGGTCTTCCGGAGTCGTGACCCCGCCGTACATTCTCGGAACAACCGTGTAGGTTCCGTCTTTTTGGATATTGGCGTTCATGCGTTCGTTGACGAAACGCGATTCTTTCTCGTCTTTGTGTTCGCCCGGATAGATGACGCCCAGGTAGTAGTTGACGGCAGGACGGCACTTCGAGCAGCCTTCCGGGTTGTGCCAATCGAGAACGTGCATGACTTCTTTGGTCGTGCGCAGGCCTTTTTCCTTGATGCTGGCCACGATCTCCTGACGACTCATCGGCGTACATCCGCAGATACCGGTCTTGACCGTTTTCTGGAAGCCGTCTCCGAGCACGAAGCTGAGGATTTGTTCGACAACCGGTTTGCAGCCGCCGCACGAGCCGGTCGCTCCGGTGCACGCTTTGATTTCGTCGACCGTCGTCAGGCCTTTTTCCATAATGACGTCGACAATAACTTTTTTGGTGACGCCTTTGCAGCCGCAGACGATTTCGTCGTCGGCCATCTTCTCGACAGCCGCCGTCTTGGACTTGCCGCCGCAGTGGCCGCCCGTACCCATCAGATCGCCGTAGATTTCGTCGGTCATCTCCGCGGCTTCACGAACGTGTTTTTGCAGCGAAGCCGATTCCGTGACATCGCCGAACAGGACGGCACCGACGATTTTGCCTTGATCGAGCAGGATCTTTTTGTAGGTGCGTTTCCATTCGTCTTTGGCCGCGATGACCGTATGCTGGGGACCTTCGATAAATTCGCCGGCCGAGAAAACGTCCACGCCGGAGATTTTGAGTTTGGTCCAGGTGATCGAACCGTTGTACCCTTCCGTTTCGATGCCGCAGATATGTTTCGCAAGCACGCTGCCCTGCTCGAAGAGCGGAGCGACGAGTCCGTAGCACATGCCGCGGTGCTCCGCGCATTCGCCGACCGAGTAGACGTCGGGAGCCGAAGTACGCATGAAGTCGTCGACCAGGATGCCCCGGTTGGTCTCGATGCCGCTGACTTCGCCGATCTGTTTGTTCGGACGAATGCCGACGGCCATGACCACGAATTCGGCTTCGAGTTCTTCGCCGTCCGTAAATACCAGTTTGCGTACGCGGTGATCGCCCTGCATTTCCGCTGTCGATTTGCCCATCGCGAATTTGATGCCCTGGCGTTCCAGCTCGGTCTTGAGCATGGCGGAAGCCTGGCTGTCCAGCTGGCGTTCCATCAGATCGTCCATCAGGTGAACGACGGTGACGTCCATGCCGAGACCGACGAGGCCTTTGGCCGCTTCGAGACCGAGCAGTCCGCCGCCGATCACGGCTGCTTTCTTGTACTGCTTCGCCGCGTCGAGCATCTGGTCGCAGTCCGCGATATCGCGGAATCCGACGACGCCTTCGCGTTCGCTGCCGGGAATCGGAAGCATCAGCGAGTTCGAACCTGTGGCGATCAGCAGCTTGTCGTAAGACTGCGTCAGGCCTGTATCGGTAAGAACCGTTTTGCCCGCCGTATCAATATGAGTCACCGTGGTGCCGGTATGCAGCGTAATGCCGTTCTCCTTGTACCAGCTCCAGTCGTTCAGCACGATATCTTCGAGGGATTTGCTGCCTTCGAGCACGTACGACAGCATGATGCGGTTATAGTTGGGGTGGGGTTCGCTGCCGAATACGGTAATCTCGAAACGGTCGGTCAGTTTCAGGATTTGTTCCAGCGTGTTGATACCGGCCATACCGTTGCCGATGACGACGAGTTGTTCTTTTGCGGTGTTCATAAGAAAAGGCCTCCTTGGCGTTTGAATTCGGTGAGAGGGAGAGACGCTTCAGTAAGAGCAAGCGATTCGCCGGGTTAATGTGATAATCTTCACAAGTTAATTCTTGGGAAACGGCGGGGCCGGAAGATCCGGTAAGCCGCCGCTATTTCAAATTTGATCTAACCTACGGCCTTATTATATTTAATTAAAATTCAAAGGGTTTGTGACTGGAATCACATCATTTGTGAATTTTTTCACTGATATTTGTCACAACTTTTTTGAATACTGCCCAAGTCCGGTTTGAAGCGGGTGTACGGGAACTTTCGGACAGAATTACTTCTAATTTTATATATCGGGATCTTTTAATGAAATGATTAGAAAAACGAATAAAAATCCCAATAGCTGTATAAAGTGCTTAAACTGCGGATTTCGCTTGCATTATGAAACGGGCGGCTTTAAGATTTGATTGTACGTACAACTGGGCGGAATCCCGAGTCTGCTTTGCAGATCGACTTTGCTTGCCTAAGCAGGGTTGTCGTCGAAAAGAAGTTCGAACCGCAAATACAGACCGAGGTGAATGAAGATGAACAAACGGCTTCCCAAATATATGATCTTAAAAAATGAACTCTTGAGCTGGATCGAAAGCGGAAGACTGTCGCCCGGAGGCCAGGTTCCGTCGGAAAACGAAATCGCCGAACAGTTTTCGCTCAGCCGCCAGACCGTTCGCCAGGCCTTCTCGGAACTCGAACGCCAGGGTCTTCTTGAACGGGTACAGGGCAAAGGGACGTTCGTGCGAAGAGCCGGCGTTCGGGACGAAGCGTCGCAGCCGAGAACCATCGGTATCGTAACCACGTATATTTCCGACTATATTTTTCCGCATATCGTGCGCGGGGCGGAAGCGGAACTGCGCAGCCGCGGTTACCGGCTTCTGCTGGCCAGCACGGATAACGACAAGGAGAAAGAAATGGAGTGCCTGCGCCTGATGCTGAGCGAACCGCTCAGCGGTTTGATTATCGAACCGACCAAAAGCGCCGAAGGCAACCCCAATCTGCCGTTCTATCTGTCGATGCAGTCGAAGAATCTGCCGTTTCTGATGATTAATGAAAGCTACCGCGAACTGGAAGTGCCGTGTCTCAAAGTGGACGACGAGCTGGGCGGTCTGACGGCGGCCCGTTATCTGATTAAACAAGGACATACGCGGATTGCCGGATTTTTCAAGACGGACGATCTGCAGGGAGTCAACCGTCTGCGCGGATTCATGCATGCGCACCGGGAAGCGGGCATCCCGCTGGCTCCCGATCATGTCGTCACGTATACGACGCCGCAAAAAGGCGATCTGCCCCTGAAGCGGGCGAGAGAACTGCTCAAAGGTCCGGATCGTCCGACGGCGCTTGTCGCCTACAATGACGAACTGGCCGTTCCGCTGATCCATGCCGCACGGGAGCTGGGTCTGTCGGTACCCGGCGGCGTGTCGGTCGTCGGCTTCGACGATTCGGCCCTGGCGCTGGCCTCCGGCATTCCGCTGACGACGCTAACCCATCCCAAAGAAGAGATGGGCCGCGAAGCGGCGAGGCGGCTGATTGCTATGATCGAAGGCGGATCTTTGTACGCGGCAGGCGAGGCGGAAGACAAGCTCTATATTCCGGAATTGATCGAGAGAAACTCGGCGGCGCAGCCGCAGCGCGGATAGAAGGCGTGCCCGGTTCGTCGATCGGCATCTGCCGGCCGCCGTTTTCTTGCCTGCCCGATCCCCGTACCCGTGCCGGGCAGAATTCGCTTCCGGCAGAGTTCCCTTTGGCAGGAGAAAAGATTTTTCTTGCCAAAAGGCTTGCCATCCGCCTGCCGTCTGTGTTATATTATTCGGGCAGGGCAAAACGCCCGGTTTACTATTATGCGGTCGTGGCGGAATTGGCAGACGCGCACGGTTCAGGTCCGTGTGGGTTAACACCCGTGGAGGTTCGAGTCCTCTCGACCGCATCACGTTTGATCGAAAGCCGTCGGTTTCCTTTTGGGAAATCGGCGGCTTTTTTTGTTTTTCCAAAGGGGATGCGGCGTTCCGCAGGCGTCCGGCTGATTTCCTTTCCGGCAAATGAGGTAAAGATACCAGAGCGACGGGATCGACTATCGATCCCGTCCGGAGTACGAATCAAATTTGCAGTGCGAACCTTCATTATGAAGCGCCAAGCACCAAGGAGGACCGCAGCATGAGTGTATCCCATCATTCCCATTTATCCGAATCCGATCGCGATCCCCTCGATATGATCCGCGTCCGAGGAGCCAGCGAGAACAATCTGAAAAACGTCGATCTCGATATTCCGCGCGACGCGCTCGTCGTGTTTACCGGCGTATCGGGCTCCGGCAAATCGTCGCTCGCGTTCGGCACGCTGTATGCGGAAGCGCAGCGGCGCTATCTGGAGTCCGTCGCCCCGTACGCCCGCAGGCTGATCCAGCAGGCCGGAACGCCGAAGGTCGAAAGTATCGAAGGACTGCCGCCGGCGGTCGGGCTTCAGCAGCAGCGCAGTGTTCCGCAGGAGCGCTCCACCGTGGGCAGCCTGACCGCCATCTCCAACGTGCTGCGCATGATGTATGCGCGTGCCGGCGATTACCCGGCGGGGCAGTCGGTGCTGTACGCCGAAGACTTCTCGCCGAACACGCCGCAGGGAGCCTGCCCGGAGTGTCAGGGGCTCGGGCGGATCTACGACGCGACCGAAGCTTCCATGGTTCCTGATCCGAGTTTGAGTATCCGGCAGCGGGCGATCGCTTCGTGGCCGGGCGCATGGCACGGACAGAACCTGCGCGATATCCTGATCTCGCTCGGCTACGATGTGGACAAGCCGTGGCGCGAACTGCCGCAGCAGGACCGGGACTGGATTCTGTTCACCGAAGAGAAGCCGTCCGCGCCCGTCTACCCGGATCTCGACTACGAGCAGATTCAGGCAGCAATCCGTTCCGGACGGAAGCACGATTACATGGGCAATTATACCGGCGCGCGCCGGCAGCTGCTGCATATGTACGCTTCCGCCGACAATCCGGGGCGCCGCCAGCGGCTCGAACCTTATCTGGTCGTCGGTCCCTGCCCGCTCTGCCGCGGAAAAAGATTAAAGCAGGAGGCGCTGTCCGTAACGTTCGGCGGACTGGACATCGCCGATCTGTTCCGACTGCCTGTCACGGAGCTGAAGGACCGACTGGAAAAAGCGGTGTTGGCCCATGAAACGCCGCAGCCCGATGCCGTACATCAAAGAGCGACGGAAAAAGCGCTGATTGCCCGGCGTCTGGTCGAAGACGCGGCGGGGCGGCTGGATCGGCTGATCGCGATCGGCGTCGGCCATCTGTCGCTGGACCGTCCGGCACCGACGCTGTCTTCGGGCGAACTGCAGCGGCTGCGCCTGGCGACGCAGCTGATCTCCAAGCTGTTCGGCGTCGTATACGTGCTGGACGAGCCGTCGGCCGGCCTGCACCCCGCCGACGGCGAAGCGCTGCTGGAGTCGCTTGCGGCGCTGCGGGACGCGGGCAACTCGGTATTTGTGGTCGAGCACAATCTCGACATCATGAAGCATGCGCAGTGGCTGGTCGATATCGGACCGGAAGCGGGCGAACGCGGAGGGCAGGTGCTGTACAGCGGGCCGCCCGCCGGCTTGGCCGACGTGGACAGCTCGATCACGCGGCATTATCTGTTCGCGGAGTCGGCTTCGGCGCTCAGAGAACGCCGGACGCCGGAAGGCTGGCTGAGGCTCAAGGGGGTTTCTTACCATAACCTGAACGGATTGGACGTCGAGATTCCGCTCGGCTGCCTGACGGCCGTTACCGGCGTATCGGGTTCGGGCAAGTCCAGCCTGATCTCCGGCGCGCTGCCGGCGCTTCTGGCGCCGCATCTGGGCAGCCTGCCTGCCGAACCTTTGGAAGAAGTCGAAGAAGAGCAGCCGGGCGAGATTGCGGGCGAAGCGAGCGGGGATCTCGATTCCCTGCGCCGCCTCGTGCGGATCGACCAGAAGCCGATCGGCCGGACGCCCCGCTCCAACCTGGCGACCTACACCGGATTGTTCGATCATGTCCGCAAGCTGTTCGCCGCCGCGCCGCTCTCCCGGGAGCGGGGGTACAAAGCGGGCCGTTTTTCTTTCAACGTGGCGGCCGGACGCTGCCCGTCGTGCGAAGGGCAGGGCTTCGTCCAGATCGAGCTGATGTTTCTATCGAGCCTGTACGTGCCTTGTCCGGAATGCGGAGGAGCGCGCTATAATGCCGAGACGCTCGAAGTGACGTGGAACGATTTGACGATCGCGGACGTGCTGGCACTCACCGTGGAGGAAGCGGTAGACGTCTTCTTGGAGCAGCCGGCCATTTCGCGGCCGCTGTCGGTACTGCTCGATCTCGGACTCGGCTACCTGAAGCTCGGCCAGCCCGCGACGGAACTGTCCGGCGGCGAATCCCAGCGGATCAAGCTTGCGGCCGAACTGCAGCGCACGCAGCGCGGCCGGACGCTCTATCTGCTGGACGAGCCGACCAACGGCCTGCATCCGGTCGATGCCGACCGCCTGCTGCGTCATCTGGACGCGCTGGTGCGCGCCGGGCATACGGTAGTTATGGTCGAGCACAATATGCGGATCGCGGCCCAGGCCGACCGGATCCTCGATATCGGTCCCGGAGCGGCTGCGGAAGGAGGGACGGTTGTCGCGGCCGGTACGCCGGAAGAAGTGGCGGCTTCCACAGACAGCCGGACCGCTCCTTACCTGCTCGAACATCTGGCGTCGGATTACTCCGCAAGCTGACGCCGCGCAGCAAGAAAGCGACCTATTTTGCGCGGATTGGACATCTTGTGATACAAGTTAGCTTCTTCGGGGTAATAGAGTAAGGTGAAGACGAAGGAGGGCACGGCCTGGCCGGTGCATTAGCCCTTTCCCGAGTCGATTTGTCCAATTCCAAGGAGGTCGAGTAATATGAGTAAAGCACTTGAAGCTGAGAAAAGAACCGGTTTTAAACGTTCCGATATGAAAGTACTGCGCGAGAGCGGACGTGTTCCGGCTGTCGTATACGGCAAGAAAGCGGACGGCCTTGCCGTTCACGTTGACGGCAAGGATCTTCTGCGCCACGTGCAAAGAGGCGGCGCCGACATCTTCTCGCTGAATGTCAAAGGCGGTTCGGCATCGCAGGTCATGATCAAAGACGTGCAGCGTCTGAACGGACGTATCATTCACGCCGATTTCATTCAGATCGACAAGAACACGCCGGTTCGCGCGACAATCGCGATCGATTATCAAGGCGAAGCCAAAGGCTCGAAAGAAGGCGGGATCTTCCAGATTCAAGCCAACGAGCTGGAAGTCGAAGCACTGCCTAACGATCTCCCGCAATCGCTCGAGATCGATGTTACGCACCTGGAAATCGGCGACAAACTGACGGCGGCTGATCTCAAGCTGTCCGACAAGGTCAAGCTGGTTTCTTCCGAAGACGAAATTCTGGCTTCCGTCGTGGTACCGCAGGTCCTCGAGGAAGATACGGAAACTGCAGGCGAAGAAGCCGAAGTGGCTCCGGAGCGCGTAGGCGACGAAGAGAAAAGCGAATAATACGAAGGCTGCGGCGGATTGATCCGCCAAGCCCTCTGCAATCAAACGGAGAACCGTTTTCCCCCGGGGGAGAACGGTTCTCTTTTCGTCGTGGGCCCTGCAAGAAGCCGGGTGCTGCAGCGGATTTGGCGGAGGAGGCCGCTTTTTTCGGGAAATCGCCTTCCCCGTTTTTGGCTGTAACCGCTCACCTTATGATATAGTTTCTTTGTGAGCTTTTTCTGAAGCCTGAACAGCCCTATACTGCATCGGGAGATGAGAAAATATGATCAGACATATCGTGTTCTTTAAATTGAAAAACCGTTCGCCGGAAAGCGTGGCGGAAGCGGCGGACGTGCTGCGCAGCATGGAAGGCAAGATCGAACAGGTCAAAACGCTGGAAATCGGAACCGATATTTTGCGTTCGGAGCGTTCGTTCGATATCGCGCTGACGGCAACCGTCGATACGCTGGACGATCTTCAGGCGTATACGACGCATCCCGTCCACCAGAAGATTATCGAATACATCAACGGCGTCAAAGAAATCTCGCTGGCGGTCGACTACGAAGTCTAGTCGGCGTAAGCGTGAAAGACACGGGGGGAACCGGTATTGTATTACGTGAATCGGGAACAAATCGAGAAAAGGCTGCTGTCGCTGCCGCAGACGATCGAAGCGATGCGCCTGGTCGCGGCCGAATGGGAAGGGTCCCTGCTGCAGGGACTTGCCCAGGAACGGGCTCTGCATCTGGCGCTTGAAGCGGTAACGGACATCGGAAGCTATCTGATCGACGGCTTTATCATGCGCGATGCGGGCAGCTATGAAGATATTATCGATATTATCCACGGGGAATCGGTGATCGACGACAAGCTGCACGAGCAGATGCGGCAGCTGGTCCGACTGCGCCGCCCGCTGGTACAGGATTACTACGAATGGAATCGGGCGGCGCTGCATCCGCTGACGATGGAACTGCCCGCCGCACTCGAACGGTTTGGGGACCGGGTCAACCGGTACCTGCTCAGCGAGCTTGCCTAGAAAGGCCCGCATTGAGCATGCAGACCCGACAGGACACGGAGGAGGAAGCTGGACTATGGCCGATTCGGCAGGACAACCAAGAGAAGGCAAACGAATGAAACCGGGGTTTCTTCCGGTGTACGCGGTAGAGCTGCTGTTCCGCGAAGAACCGAAGCTCGATGTTTCGAACATTTTGCATAATATTCATCACCGCATCAAAAGAACCGCCATCAATACGGGACCGTTCCGCGAAACGGAACAGGTGGAGAACGAAGCGCTGCAGCGCAAAGAAACGACGGGCAGCGACAACTTCGAGCTGGCGGCCGTTTTTTACCATCCCGATTATTCTATCGCTTTCACCGATGCCGAAGTTCCGGCCCAGACCCGGCTGTTCCAGCCGCGGCCGATCCGCGAAGAACTGAATTGGGACAGCGTGCTCCAGCAGAGCTGGAAATGGGAAGGCGGAGCGGAGCGGCTGGGAGAATACCGCTACGCGGTTACGCTGTGCGACTGGTATGCCGCCATGCTGCCGTTTGTCCGGCGGATGGAGATGTTCCAGGCCGTACTTGCAAGCGTCATCGAGACGACAGGCTGCGACGCCGTGTACTGGCAGCCCAGCGGGCAGCTGGTCGACGCGGGCGCGTTCCTCACGGCCTATCCGACCGAACCGCTGTATGGGGCGCTTAACGTACGGGTGTACCAGATGCAGCGCCAAGACGAAGTGCTGGTCGATACGCTGGGCCTGAGTTCGCTCGGGATCCCGGATATTCAATGCCGGGTCGTGGGACTGACGCCCGACCGGGTCATTCCGATGATCTACGGCGCTTCCTACTATCTGTACGGCAGCGGCGGCGAAGTGGAAGACGGCCAGCTGCTCGGCGGAGCGGGACTGCGCTGGCTGTGCGAACAGCAGCCATCCGTGTTGGCACCCGAGCGGATCGTCGTCGATCTGAATCCGGGGCACCCGTATTACGCGGGGACGCAGACCGAAGATCCGGTCGGTTTTGAACCAGAAGAGGAAGATGAAGACGAGGGCTCGGGTTACCGGCTGCGCGAAGAAGACGGGACCGAGTTCCGTTCCGAACGCGAATACCGGATACAGGAGCAGAAAGCGTCTCCCCCGGGCAGCCGGAATTCGGAAGAACGGGAAGAAGCCGGCGCTTCGAACGGAAACGACGGACGGCAGGCCTAGATATCCGGCCGCTTCCCAAAAAGCCGCTTGCGGCCGCAACAACCCTTCGCTATGATAGGGATTAGACTTAATTTCAACCCCGGTCCGAACCATGCAGCACCGCTGCATAGAGTCCGGATGCCCGGGAAAACGATATGAAGGAAGCGTGTACTCGTGCAGCAAGCTATTGCGATAATGGATTCGGGAGTCGGCGGTCTGACCGTGGCCAGAGAGGTCATGCGTCAGCTGCCGAGAGAGCAGATCGTCTATTTCGGGGATACGGCGCGTACGCCTTACGGCCCGCGGGATCTCCAGGAAGTTCGCGCATTTACGGAGCAGATCGTCGATTATTTGATGACGTTCAATCCCAAGATGATCGTCATTGCCTGCAATACGGCTACGGCCGCGGCGCTGGAGACGATTACGGCCAAAGTCGATATTCCGGTCGTGGGCGTGATTCATCCGGGAGCGCGCGCGGCCATCAGCAAAGCGAGCAGCGGCATTATCGGGGTAATCGGGACCAAGGGAACGATAGACAGCGGAGCTTACGCCCAGGCGCTGAAGCAGATTTCGCCGTTCGTCAATGTGGTGAGCCGCGCTTGTCCGCCGTTTGTGCCGCTGGTCGAACAAGGACATTTCAGCGGCCGCGCCACTTACGAGATCGTCAAGAACGAGCTGCTGCCCCTGCGTGCCCTGCCGCTGGACTGCCTGATTCTGGGCTGTACGCATTATCCTTTTCTCGCGGATACGATCCAGCGGGTCATGGGACCGTCCGTCAGCCTGATCAGTTCGGCCGAAGAGACGGCCCGCGAAGTCAGTACCCTTTTGTATGAAAAAGGACAGCTGGAAACCGGAGACGCCATTCCCGTACATCGGTTCCTGCACAGCGGCGAATCCGATATGTTCGAGAAAATCGCGCAAAAGTGGCTCGCCGAGTATATCGCAAGAACCAAAGCCATCTGGCAGGTCGCATCGTTCTGATGCCAAGCTGCCGGATCGGCCTTATTCTATTGCAAGCCTCGGCTGCGGCCGCAGGCGGAAGGAGTCTGTCATGAAAGTCAAAATCACGCGCAACGCCGCGAAGAAACTGCTGGAAGAACTGAACAAGGAAGAGAACAAGGATATGAACATCCGCGTTTTCGTCACGCATTCCCACGGCGACCATGCCCACTACGGCATGGATCTCGACAAGCAAAAAGACGGCGACGAACGCGTCTCGACGGACAAGGATATCGACGTGCTGGTAGACGCCAGCGAACCGATGCTCGACGGAATCAAGATCGACTATCTGTACAGCGCCCAGGAAGAAGGGTTCGTGATTACGAATCCCGCCATGGGCAACCACGGCGACCACTAGGGTCTGCCATAGAAGAAGGGAACAATCATGGCCAACGATATTCGCGTTTGCGATAAATGCCAGCATGTACGCATGAAAACGATCGTGCCGAAGCTGAAAAAAATGGCGCCCGACGCCGAGATCAAAGTCGGCTGCAAGTCGTACTGCGGTCCCTGCGGCAAGCGGGCGTTCGTCTTTATCAACGGACGCTACGTGAGCGCTCCGACAGAAGACGAAGTCCTGGCGAAAGTGGCTCCTTTTATCAAAAAAGCCTGACCGATTCGGCGCTTGGCGCCGCTTGGTCCGCCGATCCTACAGCAAAGCCCCGAAATCCGTTCAGACGGACTTCGGGGCTTTTGCTATAGAGGTTAAAAGGGATGAACGGAATCCGGCAGGCCGCCGAAAGCGCCGTCTGTCCGCTTAACGGCCGGCTTCCCGGTCACTTTTCAACTCCGGAATCAGATCGCGGGAGATCACGTCATCGGAGATGGACAGCCGCTTCGAAGCTTCCTCGAAACCGGAACGCGCCCGCTCGACATCCGTTCGCTGCCGCTTCTTCAAGTCGTAGCAGATTCCGTTCTCGAATACGCCGTCCGCGGAAGGGGTGTAATAGATCTCCCCGTCGGTAAAGGCGCCGCTGCGCAGCACGACCAGGCGGTTCCCGTCGGCGCGGCGGTCAAGCAGATCGTTGCCCATCAGGAAATAGTCTCCGGCGTCGATCCCGAGCAGCGGGAGCAGCGTCGGCATCAGATCGAGCTGCCCGCCCGGCTGGTCGTACGTACCGGCCAGCGCGCCGTCCGGCAGATGGACCAGCAGCGGAACCTGTGCCATCAGCTGTTCATAATCGAATTCGGACAGCTCGCGGCCGAGCAGTCGGCCCGCCGCTTCACGGTCGTCCAGCGAATAATCGTGGTCGCCGTAGAAGACAAAGATCGTGTCGTCCCAGAGTCCGTCCTCCTTCATTCGGTTCACCATATCGCCCAAGGCGGAATCCACATAATGCACGGACTGGAGATAGTCGCCGAACGTTGTGCCCGCATATTCGCCGACATCGAGCTTTTCTTCTTCCTGAAGCGCCAGATTGTACGGATGATGGCTGGACAATCCGATCAGGAACGAGTAGAAAGGCTGCGGCGTATCTTCCATAAAGCCGACCGACTGGTTCAGGAAAGAACGGTCGCCCAGCGACCAGCCGAGCGGCTCGTCGATCCGATAATCTTTTTCCGTATAAAAACGGTCGTAGCCCATCTCCTTGTACATGCGGTTGCGGTTCCAGAAACTGCCGTCGTAGGCGTGGTAGACGTTGGCCGTGTAGCCGTGCTCCTTGAGGATCGACGGCATCGTATCGAACGCGTTGTCCGCATAGCGGATAAACACCGAACCCGAAGGCAGCGGATGCAGGGAGAAGTTGGCGGCCAGATCGGCATCGGAGGTGCGTCCCTGACCCGTCTGATGATAGAAATTGTCGAAGTACAGACTGTCGCTCCGGAGCGCATCCAGATTGGGCGTGATCGGCTGCCCGTTTATTTTTTTGCCGACAAAAAAGTTCATAAACGCTTCGCCCTGTACGGTGACGACGCTGCTGCCCGCATATTTGCCGAAAAGTTCGCCCGAATGCGAGCGCTGCTGCCGGCTGGCGGCATACCATTCGCGGATTTCGTCCAGGCGTTCGGCGGGCAGATCCTGGCCTTTGCCGATAGCTGTCTGTGCGTACCGGTAAGCGTCGATCCCGTGAAAAGCGAACAGACCCGTTACGTTGTACAGCGACATGTTCCACCAGTTGTTCTCCAGCAGATTCTTGGCCCAAGTTTGGGAAGCATGGCGAATCGGGAAAAAGGCGGCGGAAAAACCGATAACAAGCACCAGCAGGCCGGCGGCGAAGCGCTGCAGAAGCCGTACGCTGCGGCGCGAACGCGTCTGCGTGCCGGCTCCGACAGCGGCAGAGGCGCCGGAGAAATTCCGCCGTTTACGGCGCCGGCCCGACCAAGCCCACAGCGCGGCCGCCAGCAGAAACGGCCAATCGGCAAACAGCCACAGATCCTGCCAGCACAGCAGCTCGGCGATACTGCCGCCCAGCGATTCGACCTGCCCGGCCTGGAGCAGCACCGGAACGGTCAGGAAGTCGCCGAAGTAGCGGAAGTAGACGAGGTCCGAGAAGATCAGCGCCGTCAGCAGCAGGTCGAGCAGGGCCAGGGCAAGCAGACGTCCGCCGGGCGGCAGCCAGAATACCCAGAACGACAAAGCAAGCAGGCTGCCCGCCGCGATCAGCGTGTCGGTCCCGTTCATGTCGATATAGGGCAGCTGCAGATTGCCGTGCAGCAGGCGAAGCTTGCCGAGCATCAGCAGGACGAACAGGATATAGGCGGCGGAGATATAGAGAAAGCCCGGCTTAAAGCCGGGCTTGTTCCGAATGTCTCGGATATTCGGTAGGCGCAATGAAAGACCTCCTTGCTCTTAACGGCGCGGAGGCAGCGGTCCCAGGAACTGCAGGAACTGGCACTCGATGCGTCCGTTGTACAGCTTGCGGCGTTTGTCGGCTTTTTTGCCGAAATTCTGTTCGAAGTTTTCCGTCGGCGTGATCGCGAAGAACGACCAGTCCTGCAGATCGAGCGCGGCGCGTCCGAGCTGTCGGATCATTTTCTCGACTTCGTCTTCTTCGCTCAGCCGTTCGCCGTAAGGCGGGTTGGTGATGACGCAGCCGTATTTGCCTTCGGCTTTGAAGCGGGCGACCGGCTGCGCGGTAAACGTAATCTCGCTGCCGAGTCCGGCGCGCTTGGCGGAAGCCCGGGCGATCTCGATCGCTTCCGGATCGATGTCGCTGCCGCCGATGTTCAGCGGGATATCGTCGCGCACGGCGTCGAACGCTTCTTCGCGCGCCTGCGCCCACATCTCTTCGGGTACGAAGTCCCAGCGTTCGGACGGGAAGCTGCGGCGCAGTCCCGGCGCGATATTCCAGGCGATCAGCGCGGCTTCGATCGGCAGGGTGCCGGAACCGCAGAACGGATCGTAGAACGGACGGTGCGGACCCCAGCGGCTGAGCAGGATCAGCGCGGCGGCCATCGTTTCCTTGAGCGGCGCTTCGACGGTCGTCTTGCGGTAGCCTCTCTTATGAAGCGAAGGGCCGGTCGTGTCGAGCGTAATCGTCGCCACGTCGCTGAGCAGCGAGACTTCGAGCGTGTACAGCGGGCCGTCTTCGTCGAACCATTCGGTGCCGTACGATTCTTTCATTTTTTCGACGACGGCTTTTTTGGTGACGGATTGACAGGCGGGCACGCTGGACAGCTGCGATTTGTACGAACGCCCGTTGACCGGGAATTCGCCGTATTCGGGAATGAAGCCCGCCCAATCGACGGCTTTGACGCCCTGGAACAGATCTTCGAAAGTCAGCGCGGGGAACTCGGCCATTTTGATCAGGACCCGGTCGGCCGTGCGCAGCCACAGGTTGGTGCGGCAGATGTCGGCGGGTGTGCCGGTAAAGGTGACGCGGCCGTTCTCCGTACGCGCGTCGGCGTAGCCGAGGTCTTTCAGTTCGCGTGCGACGACCGCTTCGATGCCCATCGGGCAGGTGGCGATCAAGGTTAAAGTTTCTGGGATTCTCATGAATTCAGCTCCGTTTAATAATAAAGATAAGAGGCTTCGGTCAGCCGGTTCCGGGCAAGAATCATCGGTTCCGTGCTTGTGCAGCCTGCAGGAAAATCGTACAATCGTTAGATGGGAAGTCGGAGGACGCCAGCGATGCGGCCGGACGCGGATACGCGTATCCGGGGCATTCGCGCGCTCAATGCTCAATCTAGTATAGGGGAACAAGGTTCCCGTTACAATAACGGATACCCACAAAGCTTAAGGGAAAATGGAGAGTGGAAAAAATGAACGACCCGCATATGAACGCCGAAGCGGCCGAGGCTTATATGGAAAGTTTGGCGAACGAAGACGAGCTTCTGCTCAAAATCAAGCAGGCGATCCACGATGCGCGGATGCCCGACGTGTCGGTAGCGGCCGGTTACGGGAAGATGCTGACGCTGCTGGTGACGCTGTCCGGTGCCAAACGCATTCTGGAGATCGGGGCGCTGGGCGGATACAGCGGAGTCTGCATGGCCCGCGGCATGGCGGAAGACGGCACATTGACCTCGCTCGAATTGAAAGCCGAGTACGCGAAGATGGCCGCCGGCCATTTGGAGGAAGCCGGTTTCGGCGGGCGGACCCGTTATCTGGTCGGCCCGGCGATGGACAGTCTGAAGAAGCTGCGCGAAGACGGAGAGACCTACGATTTCTTTTTCATCGACGCGGACAAACTGAATTACGTCAACTACCTCGACATGGCGCTTGAAATGGCGCGTCCGGGCGCGATTATCGTAGCCGACAACCTGCTGCTGCGCGGCCGCACGCTCAATCCGGAGCGCAACGGTCCCGCGATTCTCCGAGTGCGCGAATTCAACCGCCGCATCGCGGAAGATCCGAGACTGATCGGAACGCTGCTGCCCGCCTATGACGGATTTTCGGTCGCAATGGTGAAGAAAGCGTGAACGTTGGATGATAAAGCCGCCGAACCCGTTTCCAAACGTCCGGTTGGGGTGGATAATTAAATAGGTACGAAATCGTCAACGAATCGACGCAAACTCGCCTTGAGAGAAATGTCTTAAAGGCGCATAATTAAAATTGAATGCTTTTGCGAAGAGCGATTATCCGGTATTGGAGGACCCCATCGACATGACTTATAACGATCGTTTTATCCGGGCCTGTTACGGCCGGGAGGTAGACCGTCTGCCTGTGTGGTATATGAGACAGGCCGGCAGATACGATCCGGAATATCGCAAGATCAAGGAAAACTATTCGCTGCTCGAAATCTGCCGGCAGCCGGAACTTGCGGCCGAAGTCACACTGATGCCGGTGCGCAAGCTGGGTGTGGACGCGGCGATCCTGTACTCGGACATCATGAATCCGGTCGCTTCGATCGGCATCGACTTCGATATCGTCAAGGATGTCGGTCCGGTGATCGACAATCCGATTCGCAGCGCGGCCGATGTGGAGCGTCTGCGTCCGATCGACGTGGAAGGCGATCTCGGCCACGTCCTGGAAACGATCCGCATCCTGAACCGCGAGCTGGACGTGCCGCTGATTACGTTCGCCGGGGCTCCGTTTACGATTGCCAGCTACCTGATCGAAGGACGCCCGTCGAAAAATTACATCCGCACGAAAACGATGATGTACAGCGAACCCCAGCTCTGGTTCTCCCTGATGGACAAATTGGGAGACATGGTGATCGCTTATCTGCGCGCGCACGTATTAAACGGAGGGAAAGCGTTCCAGCTGTTCGACAGCTGGGTGGGCGCTTTGTCGCCGCAGGATTTCACGCATTACGTCCTGCCGACGATCACGCGCATCTTCGACGAATTGTCGGCGATGCCGGAACTTGCGGACGTACCGAAGATTTACTTCCCGGGCGTCAGCTCGGGCGAACTGCTGCCGACGCTGCGCGGACTGAAAGCGAACGTGATCGGACTGGATTGGAGAGTCTCGATCGCGGAAGGCCGCAGACGGCTCGGCGCGGGCTTCGCGGTGCAGGGCAACCTCGATCCGTTCATCCTGACCGGACCGCAGGAGCTCATTCATGAGCGCGCCGCCCGAATTATCGACGAAGGCGTGCAGGAACCCGGTTTTATTTTCAATCTGGGGCACGGTCTGTTCCCTGAAGCTTCGCTGGAGAAGCTGCGCGAGCTGACCGGTTATGTGCATGATTACTCCGCGGAAGCTCTGGCTGTCCGAAGCGCCCGGAGCTGAACGGATCGCGCCCGCCGTTTGGTTGATGCGTTGACAACGAAGCTTTGAACGCAAGAACGAGATCGCGAAGGGAGACACGAACATGAAGAAGAAAATCGGAGTACTCGTCTTGTCTTACGGCACGCCGAAGAGCCTGGACGACGTCGAAGCCTACTATACGCATATCCGCCGGGGCAATCCGCCCGCGCCGGAACAGCTCAAAGAACTGAAAGACCGCTACGAGGCGATCGTGGGCGGGGTATTCCCGCTGCGCGAAAACACGGATCGCCAGGTGGAACGCATGCAGGAAGAATTGAACAAGTTCAATCTGCCGGATGCGGAATTCGTCTGCTACCAGGGCTTGAAGCATACCGATCCGTTTATCGAAGACGGCGTGCGGAACATGGCGGCGGACGGCATTAAGGAAGCGGTCGGCATCGTACTGGCGCCGCATTATTCGACCATGAGCGTCGGCACCTACATTAAGCGCGCCAAAGCGACGGCGGAAGAAGTCGGCGTGCAGATGAGCTTTATCGAGAGCTACCATCTGCATCCGAAGCTGATCGAAGCGTTCTCGCAGCGCGTATCCGCCAAGCTTGATCTGTTCGAAGAGATCGGCGCCAAGCGGGACGAAGTCAAAGTGCTGTTCAGCGCGCACAGCCTGCCGGAACGTATCTTGACGATGGGAGATCCGTACCGCGACCAGCTGCTGGAGACGTCGGAAGCCGTCGCGGCCGCGGCCGGCGTGACGAACTGGCAGTTCACCTGGCAGAGCGCCGGACGGACGGCGGAGCCTTGGCTCGGCCCGGACGTGCTGGAGACGATGAAAGACCTGTCCGAACGCGACGTGCGCTACATGCTCGTATCGCCGCTCGGCTTCGTGTCGGACCATCTGGAAGTGCTGTACGACCTGGACATCGAAGCCCAGGAAGTCGCCGAAGAACTGGACGTGCGCGTGATGCGGATCGATTCGCTCAACACGGACCCGCTGTATATGGAGACTCTGGCCGAATGCGTGTTGGCCGAATGCCGCAAGGAGGCGCTTGTTCATGGCTGAACAGCGTAAAGTCGTCATTATCGGTGGAGGCCTGACCGGGCTCAGCGCCGCTTTCTACACCCGGAATTTGCTGCGGGACGCGGGCTTCGAACCGGTCGTGACCGTGCTTGAAAAAGGGAATACGTGGGGCGGCAAGATCGAGACGCTGCACAAGGACGGCTTCGTCATCGAAAAAGGCCCGGATTCGTTCCTGGCCCGCAAGACGGCGATGGTCGACCTGGCCAAAGAACTCGAGATCGATCATGATCTGGTGACGACCAACCCGGAAGCCAAGAAGACCTATCTGCTTCACAAAGGCAAACTGCACGCGATGCCTCCGGGCCTCGTGCTCGGCATCCCGACCCAGATCAAGCCTTTTCTGGCCAGCAAGCTCGTATCGCCGGCCGGCAAGCTGCGCGCCCTGATGGATTACGTCATGCCGGCCCGGCGCAGCGAGGAAGACGAGTCGCTCGGCGACTTCATCGAGCGCCGGCTCGGGCATGAAGTGCTGGAGAACGTCACGGAACCTCTGCTGGCGGGCATCTATGCGGGCGACACGCGGCATCTCAGCCTCAAGTCGACGTTCCCGCAGTTCGGCACGGTCGAGCGCGAACACGGCAGCCTGATCCGGGGCATGACCACCGGCCGCAAGCCTGTCGAGACGCATACCGGCACCAAAAAAAGCATGTTCCTGACGTTCCGCCAGGGGCTGCAAAGCCTCGTGCACGCACTCGTCAACGAGCTGTCGGGCACGGTCGATCTGCGCGCCAACACGGGCGCGGCGTCGATCGCCAAGCTTCCGGAAGGCGGCTATACGCTGACGCTCGAAGACGGCGGTACACTTGAAGCGGATTCGATCATCGTCACGACGCCGACGTTCGCCGCGTCCAGGCTGCTCTCGCCGCATGTGGATACGGCCGCTCTCGACGCGATCAACTATGTATCGGTTGCGAACGTCGTACTGGCTTTTGATAAAAAAGACATCCGGACGACCTTCGACGGTTCCGGCTTCCTCGTGCCGCGCAAAGAAGGACGGAACATCACGGCCTGCACCTGGACGTCGACCAAATGGCTGCACACAAGCGCGGACGACAAAGTGCTTATGCGCTGCTACGTCGGACGTGCCGGCGAGCAGGAAGCGCTCAAGCAGGATGACGCCGGACTCGTGGAGCTGGTGCGACAAGACATCCTTGATCTGATGGGGATCGACGCGCAGCCGCTGTTCACGGAAGTGACCCGGCTGAACCAGTCCATGCCGCAGTATCCGGTCGGCCACCTGCGCCAGATCGAAGGACTGCGCGAGCAGTTGGCGGAGCGGCTGCCGGGCGTATATATCGCCGGCGCCGGTTACGACGGCGTGGGTCTGCCGGACTGTATCCGCCAGGCCAAAGCGATCTCCGCGGAACTTGCGGCAGCGGCGGCTCCGGCCGCAGCTGTCTCCGCCGTGTAAACGGACCTTATTCTTCTTCGCAGCCGCTTCAGCCGTTCCCGTGATCGCAAGATACGGGAGCGGCTTTTTGCTGTGCCTGCCGATTTTGTGTTCCCGGCTTCTCCTTCTGCCGGATAACCTGCTATAATGAACAATAGTTTTCCCAAGAACGGCCGCAGCAAGTCCGCGGACCGAATGAGCGGAAGGAGATTTTGCATCTTGACTGTTCCTGTCCCTTCAAGAACGACCCGGGCCCGTGCCGCCCGCAAGCACAGGCGCCGGGGACTGCTCGTTGTCAATTTGACGCTGTTGATCCTGATCCTGTCGGGTGGGACGCTGCTCTATGCACGGGAACAAGCCGCGGATTCGGCCTCTTCGAATCCGGAACTGACCGCCGGGTCGGCAGTAGGCGCGGCGGCTCCGGCCGCCGGCGGACTCGCCGCAGCGGTCGCGGAGCCGATGTCAGGCGGAAGCAAGTCCGTCAGCTTGAACTTCGCCGGAGATGTAATCTTCTCGGGCAAAGTGCAATCCCTGCTGGAGAAAAAAGGCTACGATTATCCGTACGTTTACGTACGCGACCGGTTTAAGAACGACGATTTGACGGTTATTAACCTTGAAACGCCGGTTACGGCATTGACCACCAAAAGCGCCGACAAAAGCTTTGTTTTCAAATCCCCGCCGAAGGCACTGGGCCCGCTCAAGAACGCGGGCGTCGATGTCGTCAATCTGGCGAACAATCATACGCTTGACCAGGGAATCCGCGGTCTGCTCGATACGATCGCCAACCTGGACAACAAAGGCATTGCCCATGTGGGGGCGGGCAGAGACGCTTCGGCCGCTTACGCTCCGGTTATTGTCGAGCGCAAAGGCATCAAGATTGCGATCGTCGGGGTCAGCCGCGTGCTGCCCGAGAGCGATTGGGCGGCCGGGGCCGGACATGCCGGCGCAGCCAGCGCTTACGATCCGGAAGCCGCGGCGCGAGCCGTGGAAGCGGCCAAACGGAAGGCCGATGTGGTGGTGGCCGTCGTGCACTGGGGCAAAGAGCGGGTCGACAAGCCCGACTCCAACCAGACCGTGCTGGCCCACCGGATGATCGATGCCGGAGCCGACCTGATTATCGGGGGCCATGCGCATGTGCTGCAGGGCTTCGAGCAGTACAAAGGCAAGTGGATCGCTTACGGCACGGGCAACTTTATCTTTACCCGCTCGGGCAATGCCAAGACCTGGGAGACCGGCGTCTTCCAGGCGGAGTGCAAGAAGAACGGGGACTGTTCGCTTAAACTGGTTCCTTACTGGGCCGAGCTCGGACAGCCCGTTCCCATGAAAAAAGCAGACGCCCAAAAGCTGCTGCGGCGGATCGACGAATTGTCTCCGGGCGTCCGGATCGGCGAAGACGGACAAGTCCGTGCGCAGAAATAACGTCTGTTCGGATTGGGAGATGACATGATGTTGGACAATCCTTGCGTGGCCCATCGGGGATTCTCGGGAATAGCCCCCGAAAATACGCTGGCCGCAATCCGGCTGGCGATGAAGATTCCCGAAGTGCAGGGGATCGAGATCGACGTTCAGCTGTCGCGCGACGGCGTACCGGTCGTAATTCACGACTTTACGCTCGGCCGCACAACGAACGGCAGCGGAACGGTCCGGGAACATACATTAAGCGAACTGAAGCGTCTCGATGCCGGAAGGTGGAAAGCGAGAGCCTTCACCGGAGAGCGGATTCCGACACTCGACGAAGTGCTGGAAGAAGTCCGGGGCCGCCTCCGCGTCAATATCGAACTCAAGACGAACAAACAAACCTATGCCGGACTGGCTTCGGCTGCGGTAGAAGCGGTCAGGCGGTGCGAGATGGAAGAGCAGGTATACTTCACCTCGTTCGAACCGGGCGCGCTGATCGAGGCGCGGCAGAACGCCCCTCATATCCCGCGTGGACTGATCGTCGACACGCGTTCGGCGGATCTGGATCGGCGGCTGGACGAATACGGCTGTACGCTGCTGTCGATCAAGCACGGCAGGGTAGATCCGGTCTTTGTCCGTTCCACTCTGGAGAGCGGGATCAAGATGATGGTCTGGACCGTAGACCGGATCCGACGCATGCGCGAATTGGCTTCCATGCATCCGGAGCTGATGCTCTGCACCAACCGGCCCGACCGCTGGCTGCTGGCGCGCAGGCTGCCGCTTCTGAATAGGCCGAATACCCGGCGCCGCTGGCTGGGATTATGAAGAAACGTTCCGCTCGACTATACTAACGAGAAGGTGGGCCTTGTCCATGATCGCTGTAACGAACGTATATTGTGTAGGACGCAACTACAAGAAGCATGCTGAAGAGCTGGGCAACGACGTACCGACCGAACCGATGATCTTCCTCAAGCCGTCCCATGCCGTCTGCGCGATGGACGACGAAGTGGTCGAACTGCCGCAGGATCGCGGCGAGATTCATTACGAGGCGGAACTGGTGCTGCGGATCGGCCGCGCCTATACGCCGGGCATCCGGGTCGAAGAGATTGCGGCTTCGATCGCGCTCGGTATCGACTTTACGCTGCGCGATGTGCAGTCCAAGATCAAAGCCAAAGGCCATCCGTGGACAGCCGCCAAAGGCTTCCGCAATTCCGCTCCGCTGACCGGCGAGATCGAATTCCCGGAAATGGGGACGCTGGAAGAAGCCTGGTTCTCGCTGCGCAAGAACGGTGAGACCGTGCAGCGGGGCAGTATCCGCAACATGATCTTCGATCTGCAGACCCTGATCGATTATATCGGCGAGCATTACGGTCTCGGAGAAGGAGACCTGATCTATACCGGCACTCCTGAAGGCGTCGGACCGACCGTGCCCGGCGACGTGCTGGAATTGTATTGGAATGAAGAAAAATGGGGCGGCTGCACCGTCGGATAATCCCTTGTCAACACTAAAGGTAGGTTTACGCTCCCCTGAGATTTCGTACTTGAAGCGTGTACGAAGTCTCCGACGGAATCGCACCTAAAGCGTGTGCATTTCAGGAAAACGTAAACCCATGATTAAGAGTTGAAAGGGTACTCGTACCTTGACCGAATTAAATCTAAGGTTTGCGTTCATCGGAAACACGCAGGGTTCAAGCGGGTTTTCGAGGGGCGTAACCTAACATCATTATCGGTCAAGGTACTAGACGGATGCTGCCTGCCTCGGGGAGGCGTATCATCAAGTGGATTGGATCATCGGAGCGGCCGGCGCCTGTCTGGTAGCGGGGGCGGCTTATGCCAAGCGTTCCCTGTCGGCTTCCGGGGCGATCGCGGCCCTTATTATGGGTACGGTATATTATGGAGCGGGCGACCTGTTCTGGTTCGGACTGCTGCTGCTCTTCTTCGTCACTTCAAGCGTCCTGTCCAAAGTCAAACAGGCGGAGAAGCGTCAAGCGGAGCAGATGTACGAAAAATCGGGCCGGCGCGACGCGGTGCAGGTGCTCGCCAACGGCGGCATCGGCATGCTGCTGTGTCTGGCTAATTATATCTGGCCTTCGCCGGTCTGGTTCGGTCTGTTCGTCGGCGTGATGGCGACGGTAACGGCCGATACGTGGGCGACGGAATGGGGCAGTCTCAGCCGCAGGCCGCCGCGTTCGATCGTGACGGGCAAGCCGCTTCCGGCGGGCACGTCGGGCGGCGTATCGCTGCGGGGCAGCTTGGCGGCGGTCGTCGGCGCGGGCATGATCGGCACAGCCGGAGCGGTGCTGCTGCTCTGGATGGACAACGGTCCGGACTGGCCGCTGTGGGCCTGGATTCCGGCGGGAGCGATTGCGGGTACGTTCGGCGCTTTTGTCGATTCGTATCTGGGCGCAACCGTGCAGGTCATGTACCGCTGCCCGTCCTGCGGCAAAAGTGTGGAGAGCCGTACCCACTGCGGAACGTCCACGGTTCGCTACCGCGGTTGGCCGCTGATGAATAACGATGCGGTGAACCTGCTGTCTTCGGCGGCCGGCGGAGCGCTTGCGCTTGCCGTGATGATTCTGGCGGGGAGGTGGTTCGGATGAGTGGAGCGCAGCGTGAGAAACACGAGGTGATTCTGGATTCGGCGTTTGAGATTTTTGGTCAAAAAGGATTCTATGAAACCAAAATCTCGGATATCACCGAACATGCCGGAATCGCCAAAGGCACCATGTATCTGTATTTCAAAAGCAAAGAAGAGCTGTTTATCGCCGTGACCAAACGGGACTGGGAGAAGTTTCTGCGCGATCTGCAGTTCCGGATCAAGCAGGCGGATGGCCTGATGCCCAAGCTCCAGCAGGTCGCCGAACATCACCTGGAATACTATTATGAGCGTAAATCGCACGGCAAGCTGTTTTTTCATGCACCCAATAACGATCCTGAATTGATGCGTTTGATGCACGGTTTTCTGACCCGGTATATGGCGGCGGTCAAGGAAGTGCTGGAAGAAGCGGGCATGCCCGATCCGGACTTCTATGCCAAAGCGTTTATCGGGATGCTGGATCGCCTCAAAATGGACATTCTGTTCGAAGGCGAATTCACGCGCGAAGAACTGCAGCAGCGGGTCGAGCAGACCGTTCGGCTGTTCATGCGGGGCAGTGAAGCGGAATTAAGTTGAAATGACGTCCGGACTTCCGCGGGCTGCGGGAGTTCGTTTTTTGGATAAAGACAAGCAATGGGATCGACGAAAGGGGAACAACCGGCAATGAATATCATGACCGTTGAACAAGTATCGAAAAGTTACGGAGAAAAGGTGCTGTTCGACGAAGCTTCGTTCGGAATGGAAGATCAGGATAAGATCGGATTGGTCGGCGTCAACGGCACCGGCAAATCGACGTTTCTCAAGATTATCGCAGGACTCGAACAGCCGGATTCCGGCCAGGTTGTCAAAAGCGGCGGCGTCCGCGTCCGTTATCTCGCCCAGAATCCGGATTTTGATCCGGAACTGACCGTTCTGCAGCAGCTGCTGCACGGCGAAGGCGAAGAACTGGCGGCGGCGCGTGCTTACAGCGAAGCGACTTTGCTGTTCGACACGGACCCCAATTCCGAGAAATTCCAGCAGCTGCTGATGGATACGGGACAAGAATTGGATCGTCTGAACGCCTGGAGCCTCGAGAGCGAAGCCAAAAGCGTACTGTCGAAGCTGGGACTCGATATTTTTGACGCCAAAATGGGGACGCTCTCGGGCGGTCAACGCAAACGTGTCGCACTCGCGGCAGCGCTTGTTCAGCCGTCCGAACTGCTGATCCTCGACGAGCCGACCAACCATATCGACTCCGAATCGGTAGCATGGCTCGAGACCTATCTCAAAAAGCGCCGCGGCGCCCTGCTTATGGTGACCCACGATCGCTACTTCCTGGATCGGGTCGCCGACGTGATGCTGGAACTGGATTACGGCAAAATGCACCGGTATACGGCAAACTATTCGCGTTTTCTGGAACTCAAATCGGAACGCGAAGAACGCGAATCCGCGACCGAAGACAAGCGCCGCAACCTGCTGCGCAAAGAGCTGGCCTGGATTCGCCGCGGCGCCAAAGCCCGTTCGACCAAGCAGAAAGCGCGGATCGACCGCTTCGAGCAGCTGCAGGACGACAAGCCGCAGCAGAAGAGTGACAATCTGGAGATGGCGAGCATGTCCACGCGTCTGGGGCGCAAAGTGCTGGAGATCGACCATATCAGCAAAACGCTGGCCGGACGCCTGCTGATCGACGATCTGCATTATATGACCGTGCCCGGCGACCGGATCGGCATCGTCGGTCCGAACGGACGCGGCAAGTCGACCCTGCTGAACCTGATCGCGGGAGATCTGGAGCCGGACAGCGGCCAGATCGACCAAGGTTCGACCGTACGGATCGGCTACTTCCGCCAGGAACCGGCCGAGATGGATCCAAGCATGCGGGCGATCGATTACATCAAAGAAGCGGCCGAGACCGTCAAGACGGACGAAGGCACCGTAACCGCGTCGCAGATGCTGGAACGTTTCCTGTTCACGCCGACTGCCCAATGGACGCCGATCGGCAAACTGTCCGGCGGCGAACGCCGCCGTCTGTACCTGCTGCGTATTCTGATCACCGCGCCGAACGTCCTGCTGCTGGACGAGCCGACCAATGACCTGGACATCCAGACGCTGACGGTACTCGAAGATTATCTCGACGATTTCCCCGGCGTCATGATTACCGTCTCTCACGATCGCTACTTCCTGGATCGGGTCTGCGACAAACTGTTCGCCTTCGAAGGCGGCGGCAAAGTCGCGATCCACGCCGGCAATTACAGCGAATACATGGAGCGTACCGGCGGCAGTTCGCTGCAGGACGGCATGTCCGCAGGCGGCAAAGGCGGCCTCGCCACCTCCGCCGATATGAGCGCCGTCAAAGCGCCGGCGACTGCCGCTCCGGCAGCCTCCGCAGAACCGGCTGCCGCTTCGGGGGGGAAGAAGGTCAAGTTTACTTACAGCGAACAGCGCGAATACGACGGCATCGACGCTTCGATCGAAGCCGCCGAGCAGAAGATCGCCGACCTGGCGGTCCAAATGGACCGCTCCGCCAGCGACTCGGCGAAGCTGCAGGAATTGATGCAGCAGCACGCCGCCGCGGAAACCGAGCTTGAAGGACTGATGGAACGCTGGGCTTACCTGAACGAGCTGGCCGAGCAGATTGCGAAGCAGGGGAAGTAAGGGTTCGGTGTGAAGGATAGATAGGTCGTTTGGGCAAGATGGGTAGGAGCGGAAGGATTAAGGTCTTTAGATGGGTATCCATCTAAAGGCCTTTTTTTGATATGGGAATGTGTATACCTTCTTCCAGATCGATGATAAAATGGGGGAGCGAGCGATTGAGCTTGGGGGATTGGAATGGTTCGGGAATACGGTAGGGGATGTTGGTTGTAGGAAGTACGGGAATATCTGTGTAGATGAGCGTTGGCGAAGTTCGGGAATAAGTCGTTATGTGTAACTTCTGAAGGGCGGATTTAAGATCGATTTAGAAGCTGATAATTGCTGAAGGTCTGATCAGATCGACGAAGCGGATTCGGAATCGAAGCGCGCCCGGCGTGAGCAAAGCAGACGAAGCGGATTCGGAGTCGAAGCGCGCCCGGCGTGAGCAAAGCAGACGAAGCGGATTCGAAAACGAAGCGTGCCCGGCATGAGCAAAGCAGACGAAGCAGACTCGGAAACGAAGCACGCCCGGCGAGAGTAAAGCAAGCGAAGCAGATTCGGAAACGAAGTATACCCGGTGATGAGAAGACCTTTGAAGGTAACGCAAGAAGACAGAAGCAACACATAACATAATATTCACGCTGCGAGCATTCGCTCTTGGTCCGGCATGTGCCGGACACTCGACATACGTCGAGTCGTGAATACAGGAACGTTATGTGCAACTCCCAAAGACGATTAAAAACTTTTTCAAACCGAGGTGAATCCTCATTA
>NZ_JAAZWC010000083.1 GCF_013185195.1 Saccharibacillus qingshengii | reverse complement strand
TAACGTTCCTGTATTCACGACCCGACGTATGTCGGGTGTCCGGCGAATGCCGGACCAAGGGCGTATGCCCACAGCGTGAATATTATGTTATCCGATGCATCTTGTATATTAAAATTTAATATTGGGTTCATGAGAAAAATAAAAAGGACGATCTCTCGTCCTATGCATGTGCCAATCGATTTAAAACATTTCTATACCTAATAATATATTGTTGTTCTACTAACTTTCCATTTTGAAATTCGTCTAAATAAACTCCTGTATTCGCTTCGGAAAGCCCTAACCTATTTACATACTGTTTTATAACAGGCCCATCTAAAGTGCTATTATTCTTTCTAATTCGAATACTTTTACGTGAAATAGGATTTTGAATAATCCATCTACAATTATCAGCACTTTCTCTCACATTGCATCCAACTTCCGTACACTTACCAAGGAAATCATTTAATCTCATGCTACTTGGTACAGTATTTCGTGCAGTACTATTTCTCCTAATCCATGTCGCTATTTCTTCTACCACTTTATCTACGTTGCTACTATCATATGGCGAAGTATGAGCTGCAACTGCTACAACAAAATCAAAAACTTCATCATCAGAAATTTCGATTCTTCGTCCATTCAAATCAAGAGTTACAAGTAAACTTACCAAGGCCGTTCTCTTATTACCATTATTGAAAGCATGATTTTGGATCAGTGAATGAAATAACGCACCTACTTTGGTTTCATAGGTGCTGTACTTATCAACTCCCCCCAAACCTGTATGAGGTCTGGAAACAGCCATTTCTAACAGGCCTTCTCCTCCCTGAGCGCGAAGGCCTGGTGGTTCAATTGGATCTTCTTCCTTAACAAACATATCGACCAATTCGTAATGAATTTTCAAAACAGAATCTTTGTCTGGTATTACCATGTAATTTCCCCCTTTAGTGTATATAAAAAGTATACAATCTAACTTGCTAACTGTAAATTATGATTTTTTGTTCAAGATGTTTCGGATAACGTTCCTGTATTCACGAC
>NZ_JAAZWC010000082.1 GCF_013185195.1 Saccharibacillus qingshengii | reverse complement strand
TCTTTACAAGAGATGACTTGGTTGAGCGAGTACTTGGTTATGATTTTGAAGGGAGTACCCGTACAATTGATCAGCATGTAAAAAACCTTCGCTCTAAGATAGAAAAAGACCCTAGAAATCCATATATGATTCAAACTGTTTATGGAGCAGGCTATCGATTTCAAGGGGATCTATAATGAAAAAAACCTTATATACGAAATTGGTTTTTTTGTTTGTTTTCATGGGCATATTATTATTGACACTGACAATGTTAACTTTACTTATCAGTATTCATTATCATATGAGTCTTTATGTCCAACAAGCAGGAACCATTCCCTCTAATATTATTAAGTTAAATCATCATTTAGAGGAAGCGTTACTGCAAACTACATTATGGACGTTTATCATTTCTGTTTTTTTAGCGATTTTTCTCGGCTTGCGTATTGCTAAGCAGATTTCCCGGCCACTTATTCAAATGAAAGAATCAGCCGAGTTAATGCGAAGGGGCTCATGGGATATACGGATTCAAACAAATACCGACGATGAATTAAATGATTTGGCTTCTTCTTTAAATCATCTTGCGGCGCAGCTACAAATACAAGAAGGCTTACGCTCTACTTTGTCGGAAGATATTGCTCATGAGCTTCGCACGCCCTTAACTACGTTGAAAAGTCATATGCAAGCTTTCCAAGATGGCATATGGGAGCCAACACCTAAACGAATCTATTCCTGTTACGAAGAAGTAGAACGACTGATTAAATTGGTGGCAGATTTGGAGAAACTGAATGAAATGGATTCGCCCGAATTTTCCTTGAATTTAAAGAAAGAAAAATTAAATGAAGTGATAGTGAAAAGTATGGAAGTGATGGGCGCTGCATTTGTTGAAAAACAAGTGAATTTAAAATTTAAAGCAGCCGAACAAATTGTGGTCAATGTGGATCGGGATCGTATGTTACAGGTGATGATCAACGTTTTAAGTAACGCGCTCCACTACACACCCATGGGTGGTTCAGTAAGTGTTCAAGTTTTTAGAGAAAAAGAAAATGTCAGGGTGCAGGTGCAGGATTCAGG
>NZ_JAAZWC010000081.1 GCF_013185195.1 Saccharibacillus qingshengii | reverse complement strand
TCTTTACAAGAGATGACTTGGTTGAGCGAGTACTTGGTTATGATTTTGAAGGGAGTACCCGTACAATTGATCAGCATATAAAAAACCTTCGTTCCAAGATAGAAAGAGACCCTAGAAATCCATATATGATTCAAACAGTTTATGGAGCAGGCTATCGATTTCAAGGAGATCAATAATGAAAAAAACATTATATACGAAATTGGTTTTTTTGTTTGTTTTCATGGGCATATTATTATTAACACTGACAATGTTAACTTTACTTATCAGTATTCATTATCATATTGGTCTTTATGTCCAACAAGCAGGAACAATTTCCTCTAATATTATTAAGTTAAATCATCACTTGGAGGAAGCGTTACTGCAAACTACATTATGGACGTTTATCATTTCTGTTTTTTTAGCGATTTTTCTTGGCCTACGTATTGCTAAGCAGATTTCTCAGCCCCTTATTCAAATGAAGGAATCAGCCGAGTTAATGCGAAGGGGATTATGGAGTATACGGATTCAGACAAATACCGACGATGAATTAAATGATTTGGCTTCTTCTTTAAATCATCTTGCGGCGCAGCTACAAATACAAGAAGGTTTACGTTCTGCTTTGTCGGAAGATATTGCTCATGAGCTTCGAACGCCCTTAACTACGTTGAAAAGTCATATGCAAGCTTTCCAAGATGGCATATGGGAACCCACACCTAAACGAATCTATTCTTGTTACGAAGAAGTAGAACGACTAATTAAATTGGTGGCAGATTTGGAGAAACTGAATGAAATGGATTCGCCGGAATTTTCCTTGAATTTAAAGAAAGAAAACTTAAATGAAGTAATAGTGAAAAGTATAGAAGTGATGGGAGCTGCATTTGTTGAAAAGCAAGTAGATCTAAAATTTAAAGCAGCTGAACAAATTGTTGTCAATGTGGATCGGGACCGTATTTTACAGGTAATGATCAACGTTTTAAGTAACGCGCTTCACTATACACCCATGGGTGGTTCAGTAAGTGTTCAAGTTTTTAGAGAAAAAGAAAATGTCAGGGTGCAGGTGCAGGATTCAGG
>NZ_JAAZWC010000080.1 GCF_013185195.1 Saccharibacillus qingshengii | reverse complement strand
TTTGCACCCTGAAAACCGGATCCGAAACGATCCACTTCGCGTCAAGAAGTGTTGTTTTCCTTCAAAGGAAAACAGATAGGATAAGCCCTCGACCGATTAGTACAGGTCAGCTTCACACATTGCTGCGCTTCTACCTCCTGCCTATCAACCTCGTCGTCTTCAAGGGGTCTTACCACTTGCGTGTGGGAAATCTCATCTTGAGGGGGGCTTCACGCTTAGATGCTTTCAGCGTTTATCCCTTCCGCACGTAGCTACCCAGCGATGCTCCTGGCGGAACAACTGGTACACCAGCGGTGCGTCCATCCCGGTCCTCTCGTACTAAGGACAGCTCCTCTCAAATTTCCAACGCCCACGACAGATAGGGACCGAACTGTCTCACGACGTTCTGAACCCAGCTCGCGTACCGCTTTAATGGGCGAACAGCCCAACCCTTGGGACCTACTTCAGCCCCAGGATGCGATGAGCCGACATCGAGGTGCCAAACCTCCCCGTCGATGTGGACTCTTGGGGGAGATAAGCCTGTTATCCCCAGGGTAGCTTTTATCCGTTGAGCGATGGCCCTTCCATGCGGTACCACCGGATCACTAAGCCCGACTTTCGTCCCTGCTCGACCTGTCCGTCTCGCAGTCAAGCTCCCTTATGCCTTTACACGCTGCGAATGATTTCCAACCATTCTGAGGGAACCTTTGGGCGCCTCCGTTACATTTTAGGAGGCGACCGCCCCAGTCAAACTGTCCACCTGACACGGTCCCTGTACCGGATCACGGTACGAGGTTAGAACTAGCATGCGATCAGGGTGGTATCCCAACGTCGCCTCCCCCGAAGCTGGCGCTCCGAGATCTAAGGCTCCCACCTATGCTGTACAAATCGCACCCCAGTCCAATATCAAGTTACAGTAAAGCTCCATGGGGTCTTTCCGTCTTGTCGCGGGTAACCTGCATCTTCACAGGTATTAAAATTTCACCGGATCTCTCGTTGAGACAGCGCCCAAGTCGTTACGCCATTCGTGCGGGTCAGAATTTACCTGACAAGGAATTTCGCTACCTTAGGACCGTTATAGTTACGGCCGCCGTTTACTGGGGCTTCAATTCAGAGCTTCGC
>NZ_JAAZWC010000007.1 GCF_013185195.1 Saccharibacillus qingshengii | reverse complement strand
ACTTCATTCTACACGAATCCGGCCGTGGGCCTTTTTATATTCAGTTCGAGGTGTTGCACTTCATTTTACAATCCGTCGTGTACTAAAAATAGATAATATAAAGAGTGTACTTTGTGATTACCGCATCTTCTAGCGGTTGGATAGTAGAAGTCAACAGCTTGACGAACGGCAGCTGCCCGCAGATCTGGATTCTGGACCGCGCCGCGCAGATCGTACCGCTTCAGGCAGGCGAAGGCAGCAGCGAACTGAGCAGCTACCGCGACCGCGCGAAAGTCGCGGATTGGGCCAAGTCTTCGGCGCAGGCCGTTCTTGCCGCGGGACTGGCGGAAGGCAGCGGCGGATGGCTGCGTCCGCTGGAGACGCTGTCGCGTGCCGAATCGGCAGCCGTTGCGCAGCGTCTGCTGCAGCAGGCCAACCTGATCGACCAGTAAAAAGTCAGGAGACAACCGCATCGCTTAAAATCGGTTGAATAAAAAGCTCCGGTCCCTCTGCAGCGCGGGGGCCGGGGATTTTTTTCCGTTTTCTCCAAAGAGCATTGGCCCAAGACGCTTACGAAGCGGGTACAAAAATGAATTTTGATATGCTATTATGGAAATATAAGGAGGGGGATGGGATGAGAGCAGAACAAAAACGGGAAATATGGTGGATGACTGGATCTTTGATCTTTTCCTTGGCTTTTCTGATTATTTTGCTGCCTGCACCGAAAGACACCCTGTGGATCCTCATCGTCACACAGCTTATCGGCTGGATGTTGTCGCTGGTCAGAATCCGGAACGAAGAGACGAGCAATGAACGTTTTGTTCGCAAACGCGAAGAGAACGGGCCTCCGGGATTTTGGCGGGGAACCTTTTCGGAAAGCGGACGGATATTCGCTCAGTTGATTATCGGATTGATGATCCTGGCCCTGCTTCTTTATTGGATGGAAGGAACGAATCTGGTCCAGACCTTGGCGGATCAGTCATTGGAGACGATTGGACTTATAACGCTGATCTTGGTTATTGTCTCTTTCCTCCTCGGAGCCGTTGGTCATAGTCGAGGCGAGGAACGGTATGAGAGATTAAAACAAAGACTGGAGTGCCGCGAGTAGGCGCTCTTTTTTTGTACCGATTCTTGAGATAACGCTTACAAAAATGGACGCAGCTGTATCCTGTTCATTTTTCCAAGCCGACAGCCGGCAAAAATGACGAATATGATTATGGAGTGGAGCTGGAGATGCAGGAAGAAGCGAAAAGCGGGCTTCAAGCGGAACTGCGGGGAATTAGCGGGATTGAATCGAATTCGGGTGATGTAGACCGTCCGGTCATCTGTAAAGGCTCTGCGGATTACATGGGACTCGCTCCTTTTGAATAGATTGGGTGTGGAATGGACAGACGACGGGTTAAGGTAACGGCTTCGCCAGTTCGTTCGGTTCTACCGGTCGGCTCAGCCAGTGTTCATCCGTCTGCACATGGTTTTTGCGTACAAATTTAGCCAGACTGGATCTGAAATCTTCGTAATCGAAAGAGTTCGTCAGACGTACCACGTAACCTTCCTGTTCGCCGCCGCAGTTCGATTGGCGCGTATAACAGGCTTTGACCGCTTGTTCGTCCCAAATGCCGCGGTAAAGCACGGGAACGGTCGGGATGTGCAGCCGATGCGCCAGTTTCTCCGTCTCGTCCCACGACAGACAGACGTTGCGGTCGTTCCAGACCGAGAAGAGCATGAAATAGCCCGGCAGCGCTTCGTACTTGATCGAATGTTTGGCATACATATTTTCTCCGCACAGCCGCCAGCCTTCCGGAATAAGATAGCGAATGCCTCCGTGCAGCGTTTTGACATAGTGCCTGGAAGAATGGTCTTTGCTGTCGAGCGAACGGGCATGGATATGATTCGGGTACATCGTCGTGTTTTCCCCGTCCATTTTCTCCGTTACAACTACTTCTTGTCCGATAAAATGCGCCGTGCTCCGCAGAATCTTGTCGTCGTCCGTATAGCTTCTGGACCAGGGCAGGTGCATCGTTTTCGGATATTTGATTTTCATGGGATCGCCTCGCTTGTTTCTCGATTGCAGTTTGCCCGCGTAAATTCCTCAATGATCCGGTTCTTCCATTTTACTTTCCATACGTGTCGGCTTCCGCGAAAAAGTACATCTTGGCCAGCTTCTCGCCGCCCAGCAGATGATAAATGTTCGATGCGCCCGCGTCGCCGCCGTGCAGAATTTCCATATGGCACTCGATTCGGCTGGCTACGTCCAGGGTGAAGTCGTCGCGATACCCGAGTGCCTTCAACAGATGGCAGCCGATCGAAGCGGAGACGTGTTCGTGCCCGAAGTACGAGTAATATCCCCGGGCTTCTTTCCACGTTTTGCAAAACGGCTTGCCGATATCGTGCAGCAGCGCCGTCCACTGCATCTGCAGCCGGTCGTTTTCCTCGTAAAAGGCGTTCACGTATTCGAGCACCGCGTACGTGTGCTGAGACAGCGTGCGGCTGTGATACGGATTGCCCTGGTCGTAACCGAGCATCTGCGCGAAAAGGGGAAAGGCCGACAGGCATTCGAACAGCTCGTCGTGTCCGGCCTCCTGCCGAAGCAGACGCTCGATAGCCGTTCGAAGGTCGTTGGCGCGGTGCGCCGCGGCATTCTTCGATGCCTGCCCC
Organism: Saccharibacillus qingshengii; assembly: GCF_013185195.1. Taxonomy (GTDB): domain Bacteria; phylum Bacillota; class Bacilli; order Paenibacillales; family Paenibacillaceae; genus Saccharibacillus; species Saccharibacillus qingshengii. Next base: position 204,200 of record NZ_JAAZWC010000007.1, on the reverse strand, counting down.
GGACGTGAGAAGACGGAACGTGCCGAGATGTCCGATTCGATTCCGGGTTCGACGCCGTATAGGACGGACTCATCGGGCCTATGCACGGGAATCAGCGCCGCAAACCCTTCGCCGGGGAGCGGAAACTGCAGATTCTTCGCGTACTTGGATAGAATTTTGTCATCCAGCTTGCGCTTGCGCGAAGAGATTCGCCGTGAAGCCGTCTCGTACAGCGTATCGAACATATGGGCCTGCACCGGATACTCGGCAAAACGTTTCAAAAATTTGCTCCGCCGGTCCCGGTCGACATTGGTCGCGTCGAAGATGACGTCGCGGCCCGCCGTCAGCGCGGCATCGATTTCCCTGAACGCCTCGTCGAAAATGACGTAGGTGTTTTTTTGCCGCGATTCGCCGCCGAACAGCTTCAGACGGATCGCGTCCGTCGAAACGATTACGCCGCGGGTCGTTTGTTCCAGCTCACGGGCATACACGCTTTTGCCGCTGCCGGGGATGCCGATCAGCATATGGATGGTGTGGGGTTGAACGGTTCTCATGGGGAGATTCACCTCCTTCCGGGGGAGGGACCCGCTACCAGTATACCGCAAAACGGGATGGATCGGCAGGGGATACCGACACAGGGACCTCTGCCGCATTTTTGGAACACGCTTGCCAGGACTGAAACTTTTCTTTTATAATACAAATGTGTTAAAAAGGAAAATAGAAAAGAGGAACGGAATTGAGAAGTTTGGAGATCCTGCTGGCGGTCGTGAACCTTGCGGTGCTGGCACTCATGCTGTGGAAAAAGACGAGGTCGATAGGCTGGGCGGCAGTCGGATTCTCGGGATCGGCCGCCGTTTTGTCGGCTCAGGTCTGGCTGGAGGGCGCAAGGTGGGAAATGATTCCGCTGTACGCACTGACTCTGCTTCTGGCCGGCATGATGCTGCGACGAATGTGGGCAGGGAAAGAAAGCGAAGCGAAGAAGCGGCGCTTGGGATTCCGGCTGCTGACCGGCGCGGCCGCGCTCCTCTACGGAACCGCCGCCGTGCTGCTGCCCGTCGTTCTGCCGGTATTCAAGTTCGTGCCGCTGGAAGGGCCTTACCCTGTAGGCACGGTTACCTATGCCTGGACGGACGAGTCGCGCCCGCAGGTGCATACGCAGGAAGCGGCAAAACGCAGGGAGATACTGGTGCGGTTCTGGTATCCGACGGATGGATCGGCATCGGCTCAAGCCGCGCCTTATATCGCGCACCCTCGGATTTTTGCGGAAGCGTTCGGGAGAAACGAAGGCGTGCCTTCGCTGCTGTTCGACAGCATGCGTCTCGTGCGCACCCATTCGCAGCCGGCGGCGCCGCTGTCCGCGGCGAAGCACGAATACCCGGTCGTGATCTATTCGCACGGCAACCGGGGCTGGAGCGGGCAGAGCACCTTTCTGACGGAGCAGCTGGCTTCGCAGGGATATATCGTTGTCGGCATCGAGCATGCCGGAGGTACCAACGCGACGGTATTCCCGGACGGCGAAGTCATGCCGTTCTACGCGGACGCGGGGCAAAAGCTGGACAACGGCGCGTTCGACCGGCTGGCCGACGAGGTCTGGGTGCCGGACGTCAAGTTCGTGCTGGACCAGTTGGAGACGATCGAAGGCCGGAACAACGGGGACGCCAAACCGGAGACCGGCAGCGCGGACGCGAAGAACGGAAGTCCGGCAAGCTTGGAAGCGGGCTCAGGCGTTGCCGAGGCGGCCGAACGGTTCGGGGGACGGCTCGATACGAAGCGGATGGGGATCGTAGGCTACTCGATGGGCGGAGCGGCCGCGGTTCAGGCGCTGCTGAGCGACGACCGGCTCAAGGCCGGCATCGATATGGACGGAGGGTTCTACGGCTCGCTGCGCGCGCCGAACGGCATCGGCCGGCCGTTCATACTGATCCGCGCGGACCGCACGTTCCGGCCGGATTCCATGAGCGACGAAGCGTTGGCGCAAATTGGCGCTTCCCGGCCCGAATACGACGAGACGGTCGGCGAACTGCTGGAACGTCAGGCCCATGCGGCCGACGGAGGCAATTACGTGCTGACGTTGAAAAATACCGACCATACCAGTTTCTCCGACGCGCCGCTGTATTCGCCGCTGCTGTCCGCGGCATCCGGCCTGGACGCGCGGAGAGCGCACGAGGTGATCCGCGTCTATACGGAAGCCTTTTTCGACAAATACCTGAGAGGAGTAGAAGTGGAGCTGTCCGCTCTCCAAGCGGGAACGGAGGGCGATCATAAGCTGATCCAAGGTCAATAAAAAGCCGAGGGAAGCGGCGGAGGAATCAGACCGCTCCCCGGCTGCCCGCTTCGCGAATCAGCGCAAGCAAACGGGCAGCCGCTGGAGACAGGGACTCGCCGCGCCGGGTGCATACGGCAACGACGTTCTGCAGCGCCGCGTCTTCGACGTGAACGCGGCACAATTGCCCGCGCGCGACGTAATCCCGTACGACGAGCGAAGAGACGAAGTTGGCGCCGTAACCGGCGACGACCGCCTGTATCGCTTCGTGGAGTCCGCTGAACTGCAGCGCCACGCGGGGCGAAGGCAGGCCGTGGGTGCGGCAGAGCGCAAACAGCCGCTCGCGTGTCGAGCTGCCTTCGCCGCGCATGACGAAAGGCTCCCGCGTCATCTCGGCCAGCGAGACGGCGTGGTTCGCGAAAGGATGGTCCGGCGCGACAACGAACCACAGGTCGTCGCGGAACAACTCTTCGGCGGCGATCTCGTCCGAATGGCGTTCCGGCAGGCCGCCGTAAACGGCGAGATCCGCCTGCAAATCAAGCAGTCGGCGCAGCGCGCCCTCCGCATGGGTTGTCGTGATCGAAAGCTCGACCCGCTCGTGCTTCTGTTTGAAAGCCGCGATCCAGCCGGGAAGCAGGAAGTTCGCGGGGAGATACGTGGCGGCGATCGCTACGCTGCCGGTTTCGCCGCGGCCGTAATCGGCGGCGAAACGCTCGATGCGCTGTTCTTCCGCGAACAGCCGCGCGGCCAGCCTGCGCATCTCGGCTCCCGCTTCGGTCAGCGCAATGCCGCGTCCTTCCCTGCGCAGCAGGGGGAGGGCGAGTTCCTGTTCGAACTTTTTGAGCTGCGCCGTGATTGCCGGCTGGCTGATGTTCAATTGCTCCGAAGCGCGCGTTACGCTTCCCGCGCAGGCCACCTCGTAAAACAAACGCAAAGCATGCAGATTCATGGCCGGTCCTTTCGTATTCCGCTTCCGCAGCTTGGGAACGGAATTCTTTTTAATGTCAAATCGGACACTTATCTATATATTTTATATATGAATACAAGAGAAAGATATATTATATTTATCTTTTTATTCCGTTTACAATCAAAGTGCGGACAGGGAAAGCGGGCCAGGCATAGAGGCTTTCCCCAATCCAATCCGTTTACCGAAAGGAACGTGATTCTGATGAACACGCAGACACAGCCGAGAGACCGCTCGCATACTTGGGCCAAAGCAGACCGTTATTTGGAACGCAAGCTCATTGCGCACGATCCTGCCCTGGAGCGTGCGCTGGACGCCAACGAAGCCGCCGGACTTCCGCCTTACGACGTGTCGCCGCTGCAGGGCAAGCTGCTGCAGCTGCTGATCCGTATGAACGGAGCCCGGCGAGTGCTTGAGATCGGCACGCTCGGCGGCTACAGCACGATCTGGATGGCGCGTGCGCTGCCGGAAGGCGGCCGTCTGATTACGTTGGAGCTGGAACCCAAGCACGCCGACACGGCGCGTGTTAATCTGCGCGGCGCCGGAATCGCGGACGGGATGGTCGAAATCCGGGTCGGAGACGCGCAGGAGCAGCTGCGGAAGCTGGAAGAGGAGCAGGCCGAGCCGTTCGATTTCATTTTTATCGACGCCGACAAACCGAATAACCCCGCCTATCTCGAAGCTGCGCTGCGGCTGTCGAAGCCGGGCACGGTCATCGTGGGCGACAATGTTGTCCGGGACGGAGAAATCATCGACGAAGCGAGCGAAGACGCCAGAGTGCAGGGCGTTCGCCGATTTTTCGATCTGCTGGAACATGATTCCCGGATCGAGGCGACGGCCGTGCAGACGGTAGGCGGCAAAGGCTACGACGGGTTCATGCTGGGCATCGTGCGCTGATCGATCGGACAAACGGGAGCATGACGGGGAACAGGAAACGCAGCAGCGCAAAAGCAGCCGGGTCCGTAAGGACGAGCGGCTGCTTTTCGATATTCGGATGTTCAGGCGTTCGCTCAAGGCAGAATGGCAAACGACCGCACCGGGAACCCCGACGCTTTTTCCGCTTTGGGCACGATATTGAAAATGACCGCGCCCGTAGGCGGAACAAGGTCCAGGTTGGTCAGCAGCTCCACTTGATACACATCCTGTTCCAGTACATAATATTCGCCGAGCAGCGCGCCGTTCTTGGTATAATCCGCGGCGGAATCCGTGTCGAACGTCTCATGGCCGACAGCCTGGACGCCGCGGTCCTTCAGCAGCAGCGCAAGCGCTTCGATCGACCAGCCCGGCGCGTGGTTGCGGCCGTCCGCGTCTTTGTTCTCGAATTTCTCCTGACTTGGCCAGCGTTTGCTCCAATCGGTGCGAAGCGCAACGAAGCTGCCCGGCTGAATCCGACCGTGCTGTGCTTCGAATGCTTCGATGTCTGCCGCCGACAGCGAATAATCCGGGTCCGCCGCCGCTTCCGCCGATTTGTCGATCACGATCAGCGGCAGCACCAATTCTTTTAGCTCCAATTGGTCGAGATAACGGGAATCGCGGACGAAATGAATCGGAGCATCCAGATGCGTGCCGTATTGGCCGGGGAAATGGAAGCGTTGGGCAAAAAAGCCGTCATCGTGCGTAAACAGCGTCTCGAATTCGGCAGCGGCAAAAGCGGCGAAATGCGGAGAGTCCGGGCCGAAGGTATGGGTCAGATCGATCCACTGTTTTTCTTTGAGCAGCTTAAGGGCGTCGAGCAGAGCGTTTGTCATGGAATCCCACCTCTTTTTTCCTTTTTAATCGTTCATTATAAAGCGTAAGGTTTGGAGAAAACAAGGTTACGCTTGGGTGCGGCCTATGATAACATGGAAATTAATGCTTAACGAGGGAAAAGAACAGGAAGAGGAGGATTTTCTTTCATGACCGAAACAGCCGGAGCTCCGAAAGTCCGCATATCCGAACAAACGACCCGGGTCTTCGACCGTCTGATCCAAGATCCGTCGGTTCATCGGGCATTCGATTTTCTCAAGGAAGACAACGAACGGACCACCGGCGAACAAATCGAACTGACCGAAATCGAAGCGCCTACGTTCGAAGAGGCGGAGAAGGGACGGTTGTTCGCTCGCAAGCTGTCCGAATTGGGCGTTGAAGACGTCGCTGTCGACGAAGCCGGCAGTGTGTTCGGCCTGCGTAAAGGAAACGGCCGCGGGCCCCGGCTTGTGGTCTGCGCCCATCTCGATACGGTCTTCCCGCGCGGTACGAATGTCCGGGCCCGGCGGGAAGGGAGCCGGATCTATGCTCCGGGGATTGCCGACGACGGCCGCGGCCTGGCCTCGGTATTGACCCTGCTGCGCGCGTTGAACCAAGCCGGCCTCCGCACGGAAGGCGACCTGCTGGTCGGCGCCACCGTCGGCGAAGAAGGACTCGGCGATCTGCGCGGAGTCAAAACGCTGTTTGCAGGCCGCCGAGATCTCGATGGCTTTATCTCGATCGAGCCGGGAACGCCGGACCGGATCACTTATCTGGGTGCAGGCAGCAAACGCTACAAAGTGACGTTCGAAGGCCCCGGCGGGCACAGCTTCGGCAGCTTTGGCACACCGAGTCCAATCCATGCCCTGGGCCGGGCAATCGGCAGAATCGCCGACCTGGAGGTGCCGCATCATCCGAAAACGACGTTCAATATCGGCGTTGTCCAAGGCGGCACATCGGTCAATACGATTGCCGAAACGGCGGAAGCCGTTATCGATCTGCGCTCCGTTTCCCGGGAGCATCTGGAGCGCCTGGAAAGCCGGGTGCTCGAGTTGATCCGGCAGGCCGCCCATGATGAGAACAGCCGCTGGCGGCGTGCGGATGCGATCCAAGTACGGATCGAGCGCGTCGGCGATCGTCCGGCCGGCTCCCAATCTCCCGACAGCACAATCGTACAGGCGGCGGCCGGAGCCGGGATCGCCATGGGCTTCCGTCCGATCCTCGAAGGGCCGAGCAGTACCGATGCGAATGTTCCGATCGACCTGGGGATTCCGGCCGTTACGCTTGGCGGAGGCGGCGATTTCGGCGGTGCGCATACGCTCGGCGAGTATTACGATCCGACCGATGCCCATCTCGGTGTACAGAAGATTCTGCTGACAATCCTTGGGCTTGTCGGCCTTGCCGGGGTTACGGACCCGCTGCTGCCGAAGCGGAGCGGGCAGTAAGCGGAAGATTGGACATCCAGGTAGGCAGTAGGAAAAGCGAATAAGCCGTCCGACAGGTCGATGACCTGGCTGGACGGCTTTTTCGTGCTGCTGTTTTTGGCCAAACCGAGCTTTTACATGCGGGTGAACCGGGCTTCGTGCTGCAGCAGCCATTCTTTGCGCCAGAGTCCGCCGGCGTAGCCGGTGAGCTTGCCGCTGCTGCCGATGATCCGGTGGCAGGGCAGCACGATGCTGAGTTTGTTGCGTCCGTTGGCGGAGCCGACGGCCCGCACGGCCCGTTCGCTGCCTACGGCGACGGCGAGGTCTTTGTAGGAACGGGAAGCCGCATAAGGGACAGAGGCCAGTTCATTCCAGACAGAGCGCTGGAAGACCGTACCGTCGAAAGCATACGGGAAATCGAACGTCTGCCGGTCGCCGCGGAAATACTCGGCAAGTTGATTCCGGGCCTGACGCAGAGGCTCGGGCAGGGTGGATTCCGCAAGGTCTTCTTCGGATCCCACCGTTTGTTCGGGAATTGAAGCAGGCGGGAACGGATTCACGGCCGGCCAGCCTTCGGGCATGGTCAGATCCGTGAACAGGATCGAATAGACGGCTTCCGAGGTCCCTTCGATTGCGAGCTCGCCGAGCGGCGACAGGTAGAGCAGCCGATGCATCGAAGAAGCATCGCCGACCGGGCGAATATCGGCGGAGAGCTCTACCGCCGGCGCGGCGGCAATTGCGGGAGCGGATAAAGCGGGTTTGCTGTTCATAGGCTAATACCTCCTGAAGAATGATCTTACAGCAGCGACTGCCACAGATAGAAAGTCGCCATTGCTTCGAAGCCGCGCCAGCCGGCGGCGGCCTGCTCGATTTCGGCCGGCAGCGGTTTGCGGTCAAGTCCGAGACCGGCTTTGAGTGCCTGATGCAGTCCGGCGTCCCCGGCGGGAAAAGCGTCCGGGTGACGCAGACATTTCATGCCGACATAGTCCGCCGTCCAGGCGCCGACGCCCCGGATCGCAAGCAGCGTCTCGCGCGCTTCGGCTGCTTCCATGCGCAGCAGCGAACGTTTGGACAAGCGGCCTTCTTCGAGCAGCCGGGCAACGCCGATCACGTATTCCGCTTTGCGCCCCGAGAACTGCAGAGGCCGCAGATCGTCCGGCGTCAGCGCCGCGATCACATCCCGGCGAGGAAAGAAGCGTTCGGGCCCGCTCCATGGATCTTCGCCCGGCAGCGCTTCGCCGTAAGTTTCAACCAGCCGTTTCTTCATCGTATAGGCAAACGGCAGATTGATCTGCTGGCCGATTATCGCCCAGGCCAAAGCTTCGAACAGATCGGGAATGCCGATCAGCCGCAGCCCTCGGTGGGCCGATACGACCGGCGCCAGCAGCGGGTCTTTTCGGGCCATGGCATAGAACGGCTCAAGGTCTTCGTCCAGGCCGAACCATTCGCGCACGTAACAGGCAGCGGCCGTGCGAATCTCCGGCGGTTCGTTCTGCGGGAATTCGATAAGCAGCATGGCCGTGTCCGCTGCAGGCTGGATTTTTAGACGTACAAGATGTCCGTTCAGATCGACGGCTTTGACCAGCTGTTCGCCTTCGATCCGGTGCAGCACCTCAAGCTTCGATCTTCCCAGATAAGCGAGACATTCCGGCCAGCTGAATAGGGAAGGAAGAGGCAGCTCTATTCGGTGCGCAGCAGCGGAATTTGGCGGAACGCCCACAGGAGCGCTCACGTCGCCGATACCGCGCTGCCGCGGCGGAGCTCCGGAATCGGCGGTTTGCGCCGGATCGTTTCTCGAACGACAGGGGTTCCCCGTGCCCGGTACTCACCGGGGGAACAATCGTGCAGACGCCGGAACGCCCGGTAGAAATTGGACGGCGTGTGAAAGCCCGCTTCGTAACCGATCTCGAGATTCGACAAGGTGCTGCATCTCAGCAGGTGGGCCGCCCGGTCGACGCGGATTTTTTCCAGATAGATCCTCGGTGTTTCTCCGGTCTCCTGTTTGAACAGGCGTTCGAAATAGTACGGACTCAGACCGACATGGTTGGCGATATCCGCAAGCATCGGGTTTTCCCGGTAATGGGCAATCAGGTAGGAACGTGCCTGGAGCACGCAGTCGTTCCATGGCGAATGTTCGACTTCCGGCTGGCATCGTTTGCAGGGCCGGTAGCCGGCCGCCTCGGACTCGGACAAGCCCAGGTAGAACTCTACATTTTGTTTTTTCGGTTTGCGGGAACGGCAGGACGGCCGGCAGTAGATCCGGGTCGTCTTCACGGCGGTAAAGAACAATCCGTCGTACCGGGCGTCGCAGGCCAGTATCTTCTCCCACATCTCTTCAAAAGAAAGCGAAATGGCACTTCTCATCGCGAATCTCCCCTTTCCCTGCATCGGCTTGGCGGTATTTCTGTCTTTTATTGTAACAGTCCCGGCATCCAAACGGACTCCTAAATATTGCTCTCACGGTCTGTGGAAAAGAGGGGGAAGTGCGAAACGAGTAACGTTCCCAAAGCAAAAAAACTACCTTTCCCCGAAAACATTGCGGGAAAAGGTCGTCGCTTAAGAAAATGTTCGTGGACCGAAGTGGGCAGGACGTTTTTGAAGAAGACTCACAAAGCCGTTCAACACAAAAAGGACTTTTCTATTCGCGAAAGGTCCGGACCCGATCTATGCGGTTGGTTGGCTTAAAGGTAATCTGGCCGATCAATGCGTTACCTGCGACTCGAAATCGTCTTTGTACGACTTGTCGGCATTGAAGAAGGCGACATCGCCGTCTTGCAGGGCGAACGGGCGATTCCACGAATCGACAGCCGTGCGGTTAAAGCCTTCCATCTGCCATTGGTTCATCAAGGGGGCGTTGATGTACTGCAAGTGCGGCGCGCCGGTGTTTCCGCTGCGAATACTTTCGATGTTGAAATTCAAGATGATGTATCCGTCTTTAAGGAAGACCGGGTCGCGCTTGGTGAGTCCGCCGTGGGTGCGTCCGTACTCCGGAAGGTTGGTTCCTTTGACGACGACGTAGGGGTCACCGGGCAGGGCATACTGACCGTACCATTTTTGAATCGCAGCGTTGGCGCGTGCATTGTCGACGCCGGCCGGGATGTTGGTTTTCGGCCCGATAAGTGTTCGGATTTGTTCCGGAAGCAGCATAAGGGAGAACCCGCCGATCGGGGTTTTCTCTTTGGTGAAGCGCCGGATATAATCCGCGATGAACATATCTTCGCTGACACCATTCATTTCGGCGAACCCATAATAATGATCGTACTTGTACCGCGCGGTGTCCGTCAACTCTTCTTCCGGTACGTTGCGCAGACGATCGTTTAGAATCACGTACCGTTTTTCGGTGTCTTCGGGTGAACCGACTTTGATAAAGGTCCGGTGATCGTCATTGTAATACAAATCGACCGGGGTTTTGGTTTTCCCGTCGCGACTCACAAACATAAAGCTTGGCGTGATGCGCAGACCGTCATTTCGTCCGAACATGTTCCCTTTGGTTTTCAGATCGAACTTCACGTGATATCCGGTTTTGATACTGACATTCTTTTTACCTTCCAGTGGGTTTTTACCCGGCAGGATCGGCAGGGTGTACGGCTGAGCGTTTCCGCGAGCGGCGCCGTCGATACTGTTTAGGCCCGTCCAGTAGCTATTTCCGCTAGGATTTTGACTGCCGGATTGGGTGCGGAATACCATTTCCCAGTTGTAATCGGCGATATCCGTCAGATGAAAATCATACAGACGGCCGATCACTTCGACGTCCACCGTATCGGATGCGACATGATACGCAAGATCAAAGTTGGCATCTTGCTGCGTCGGGCTGACGCCCGGCGCGTTCTCGGCGATGTTTCGATAATAGACGGTATAATCGCCTTCATCGACCCACACCGGCAGGAAGAATTCGGTGGTGATTTGACCGACCGGGATATTGATCCATGTGTTTTTCGGATAGAAGGTTGAACGATCCCCCGAATACGTATCAAACGGGAAGTAGACTTCTTTGCTCCGATAATACTTGGCGTAATCCCGGTTGCCATACCCCGGATAATTTTGATGCTGTCCGCTTGTCGGCATGGTGATCGTAAACGGCCGATCCAAGATGAAGGCTTGACGACTGTAATTCGGCGTGGTCTTTTGGTTATGCGCCGCATCGTCAGAGGCGCTGGAGTAGTTCACCACGGGCGTATGCACCGTGACCGGGTTGATGCCGCCAATCGGGTAGGTATCGCCGTCAGGCGCGTTGTGATTGGCGCTGAGCGGCTTATACGTGATTGTCCCCATACTCGGTGCGCTCATTCGGTTTGTTTTACTCATCGGAATCATTTGATTGGGCTTGTAGAGCACGTCCCGGCTGATTTTCTGTGGATCAGGTACAGGCTTGGGGTCCTGCGTCTTTTTGTCGACGACACTTCCGTCCATCAAGGTTTGTCCGTTAAAGACGACCGTGTCGTTATTGACTTTGACCTGTTTGATTTTCTGATCCGTTTCTCCGGCTAACTGATCCAGATCGTTTGGCGGTGTGGGCCTTGTATTGGTGCCCGGCCATGCCTGCGAGGGCGCTGTCCAGTTGCCCGGCCCGGGGTCCGCGACGTACTTGCCGTCTTTTGTGACGGAAAGCGTCGGCGGGATGTACCCGGCGGGCTGAATGGTGATGGACTCGCCTTGGAACGCGTAGTTTTTCAGCTCGGCTTGATCGATTTCGTAAATACCGATTTTGTCGACAATCCAGTACGAGAATTCACGTTCGATATGCACCGGGTACTGCACGGTTTCCGAATCGGATTTGGGGTCGTCAACGTCGGCGCCCGGTGTTCCGTCTGGGTTTGCAGGTCCCGGCTTCTTTTCCGTCCATGTTAGATTATACGTTTTGGAAACCGTTACGTCATATACGCAGGTACCGAGCTGTTCTTTGAATTTGTACTGATGTAAATAATTATTCGCAATCACATTGCCGTACAAGCTTTCGGATGTCGGAATGCCTTGCAGCACATCGAAGATTTCTTGATCCCGCTGATCGGCTTTAATCACAGCCGATGCTTCGGGGGTCATCTTTTCGCCTTCGATTACGCGGCCGTCACGGATGGTACAGTTGTGGATCGGCTCGTCCGGGTCGTCTGGTCCACCATCTTCGGTGTAGACCCAGTATTTGTCCGGATATTGGTACGTGTTCGAGTGAACGTTGAAGCTATACGCCGCGTAGTAAAACGCCATGGCTTGGGCTTTCGGGTTTGAATCTTCATAGGGTACCATGGGGCCACTACCTTGACGCAGGTAGTATTTGGCTGTATCCAGATCATGTTTTTGTGTGAATTGAATCGTCGCATAATCCAGACTTCGCGTCGGGGCGTTGATATCGCCGTTGGGTTCCACGCCAACCAAAATACTTTCGATATGTGTTGAATAGTGGTTCGTCCCGTCAATGTCAAGGTTACCGGTTGTAACACTCGCTTCATTATTGGTTGTAACGTTTTCAGGTGAAGGCGTGCTTGGATTCATTAAGCGCAGCGTATTCGCCCGGTCGTCAATAAATTCTTTAGGGACAGATAGGTTAGTACCCCCGATTGTGGTTACGAAATTTTGAGTCCGAGCGTATTTGACTTTGAGCCGGACTTCTTTGTACGGTGCTTTTTTATAGTTTTTGTTATACGTCACACCGCTGTCCGTCGTGGTGATGGGTTCCGTCGCAGCCGGAGTGATATCCGATACTTCGGTCCATGTCGAGAATTCATTACCGGCGGTCCATTCGGTCGATAAAATGCCCCGCGACCACGCCATCCATGACCCGGCCGAACCGTTCTCTTTGGACAATACAGGAAGGGCTTCGCCCGTAAAGGTTTCTTTGCCGCTGTAGGTCTGGGCGTCAACGTTGATGGTTTTAACAGCCGTGGTCCCTTTATAGAACACGATCTTTTGAATTTTATTCCCGGCTCCCGCATCTTCACTGATCGTTTCGGTCGTCGTCGTTGGGACTTTGCCTAATAGGAGAGATGTTCGAGTCGGTAACGGTTTAATGCCGGACGCTGCGGTATACGGAATGTTCTTTTTGATAGGCGCGGCATCGACTTGGCCTTGGAGTGGAAAAAAAACACCCAGCACGCTGCTCGCAATGAGCAGGGTGCTGAGTCCGACAAGCGTGAATCGGTTGGTTCGTTGTCGGTTTGTTTTCATTACTGAATGCCTCGCAGTTTAAGCAGGTCTTGGGTCATGTACAGCGAACCGCCGGCTGGTGTGTGGATGAAGATGTTCAGATCGCGACCGATTTGCACGGTTCCGGACTTCGGAATGATGATAGCCGGAAGATCGAACCATTCTTTTTGGTAAATATCTGCCGATTTGTTCAGTTTTCCGGCATAGAACGCATCCAGATTATTCGTGTTGAATCCCTGCACTTGGAAGGTCACCTGACCACGAGCCGTGTATTTTTTCGTATCTTTGTTAAACACTTCTTTGCCTTTGAAATACAGCACGTAGGTGTTCGGGTGGTCTTTGACCATCAGGTTGCCCATCGTTTGACGGTTATTCGACCAATGCAGCGTGTTGATGTTGCCCAGCAGCGCCCGGTTCGGGTCGTTTTTGTCGGTCATGTTGATCGCGATCAGGGCCTCAAGCTTGGCTTGGTACAGGCCGTCTTTCGACGTGATCGTCATGTTTTTCTCGTTCCACATTTCTTCGACCGAGGACTTGCCTTTGTTTTTCCAGTCGGATTCCGGTGTCACGAACATTTCCGGCATCACGGTGAAGATGTTGGTGCCGTGCCAAAGGATTTCGGCTTCGGCTGTCGCGTACACGTCAGTGTCGAGTTCGCCGCCGGCTTTCGCGGTCAAGATACGCTCGATGATGACGACGGATTGGGCACGGGTCGTGAGACCTGTCGGTGCGATCTGCCCTTTACCGACGCCTTGGATCAGGCCGGCACTTGTGGCGAGGTACATCCATTTGTCGTTTTCGCTTGTTTTCTCGCCGATCGCACGGGCCGCAACGCGGGCCATTTCTTCGCGGGTCATGGTTTTGGTCCAAGCCGCTTCGGAATTGGCGAAGTCACTGCCGGCGTACAGACCAGCGGCGCTTGCGGCGTTCACATACGGCGTGTACCATTTGCCGGCTGCATCTTTCGTGTCCAGCTTCATAGCCACCACGACCATCTTGACGAACTCGGCGCGGGTGACGCTGGCGTCGGGTTTGAACGTGCCGTTCGTGTAGCCGTCGACGTAGCCTTTTGCAACGGCCTTCTGTACGGCGCTGTACGCCCAGTGAGACGTTTTGACGTCCGAGAAGCCACTGCCTGCGGCGTGTGCGCTTGGCGCGGCACTCCAGGCTCCTCCTGCCACCACACTTACGGCCAGAGCGAGCCCCAGCCATTTTCCCCATCTTTTTTTCACCTTTCCACACTCCTCTTTCCGGTTTATTTTCCAAATTCATAGCAAAGCATCCGGTCTCTTCTATTGTCGCTCTGCTGCTTGAATAGGGGAAGTCCCATTTTCTTTTGTCAAAGAACGTTTGAACTCTTGCGGAGATCTTCCGAGAACACGCAAAAAAGCGGACGCCGCTCTTCGATAAAGAAGAGATACGTCCGCGTGCTTCGCGAATGTTGATCCAATAACCCAATCTAATTTAATCCTTTTTAAGCGGGAAAGCAAGTTCCATTTGATCTTTTGCTAGGGATCGGGTCTTCAGCTTGCCTTCGCCTTCGACATCCAGGTCCGGCAGCAGGCGATCCAGCCATTTCGGCAGATGCCAGGCGGACTTCGAGCGTCGCGCCCCGCGACAAGATGAATCCGAGCACAGCTTTGATCGGTACGAGTAGAGGCAGAACACGACGGTCAACAGACCGACAATAATTCGATTTGGGAATCTCCAACTACCCAAACGTTTGAAGAAGTTCTATTCCCAATTGTGAATGATTTGATCGGACAAGGTACTAGGACCATTCCGGTATGAAGGCTTTCGCTTTTTGATTAATCAAGACCCAAGTATTCTTTCAGTCCGTCTACGATCGCTTGCGCGACTTTCTGCTGGAAATCGTCCTGCGCGATCGCGGCGGCTTCCTGCGCATTGGTCAAAAATCCGATTTCCAGCAGGGCCGCCGGCATCGTTGTTTGACGAATCACGATGAAGTTGGCCTGTTTGGAACCGCGATCCCGGAAGCCCGTAGCCGCCTGAACATGTTTCTGGATCGTATCCGACAGCGATTTGCTGCGCGCGGCGTCGGCGTAGAACGTCTCGGTGCCGACCGCGCTTGCGGCTGCCGCATTGGTGTGGATCGAGAGGAATACGTCCGCTCCGGCATCGTTGGCAAGCTTCGCGCGCCCTTCGCGCGTCGGATAGGTATCGTCGCTGCGCGTCATGATCAAATCGATATCCGGCTCCTGTCTGAGCAGGGCGGCGACCTTCAAGCTTACACTCAGGACCATGTCTTTTTCTTTGAGGCCGTTTCCGATCCCGCCGGGATCTTGAGCGCCGTGCCCCGGGTCGATCACTAAGATCTTTTTGCCGTCGGTTCCGACAGGAGGAGCGGTGCCTTCGTCGTTCAGATCCACGATGACCAGGTTGCCCTGGGGATACATATTGTAGCCGACGGCGCGGTTGAGGTCGATTACGACCCGTACGGTCGAAGGATTCTCGCTGTAGAGCGAGTAGCGGACCTGCTTGACGGCCGGCGAAGTTTCCACCGGAAGCGTCGCTACTTGTCCCAGCTTCAACGGGCCGCTTTGCAGCAGGCCGGCTCCGATATAGCTGCCGGGCAGGTCGACGACGATTCGGTCGGGACCGGTCAGGGCGGAAGCTTTCGGGTTCAGGAGCGCGGCCGCGGAAATGGTCAGGCGGTTATCGCTGAAGCTGATTCCGTCGACGGAAGTTCCGATCTGCGGTGCGGGACCGGCCGGCGGCAGCGGCGTTTCCGGCTGCGGAAGGGCAGGAGGATTCGCCGGGGTATTGGCCGGATTCTCAAACTGCGTTTGCAGATAGACCGTTTTGCTGTTCTGTTCCCATTTGACGCCAAGTCCCATCTGCGAACCTACGAAACGAAGCGGCACGTAAGTCGTATCAGCCTGAACAAAAGGAGCCTGCTGCATCGTGACGGAGGCCGTTCCGGCATTCGCCGTCAGGCTTCCGAGCGTCAGCACCAGCGGAGAAGCGGAACTGCCGATCGTGATTCGTCCCGCCGACCGGTTCCAGTTGACCGAATAACCGAGCTGCTGGGATACGACCCGGATCGGAACCATCGTGGTACCACCGACGACCACAGGTTCCGCTCTGTCGATCGTGCGGCCGTCCAATAGGATACGGGTGCCGGCTCCGGCGGCCGCGGCGGACGGGTATGTTCCCGGCAGGGTCAAGACGAACAGCAGCACGACAGCCAGGAAAGCGGCAGCCGTCTTTTTCCATACTTGTTTTCCGAATTTCATTCTCACTTCTCCTTTTTCTCTGATGGACAGGGAACGGGCCAACTCTTCACAGATTTAGACGCAGGAGAGACGCAAATAGTTCCCTCAAGGCAAAAAGGTTTGCTTTACACAAAACTATAGCATAGCGACGCAGAGTTCAACCTTTTTTAAGTTTGACAGAATTCGCATAAAGCCGTATATTTTGATTAATCGTAATAATTACTATTAAACTCGGACAAGAGCCGGCCTTTGGCATTCGGTCCTGCGTATTTTCGGAGAAAGAGGAGAAAGACTTTATGGATACCTGGACAGCGAAACGGCTCGAAGCGCTGCTGCGCGGCTATATTTCGGAGAAGATTCCGCCGAGCATGCGCACGGCCGTTCGAATCGTGTACCGCCTGGAAGAAGACCGCGTCACGCTGACGGAAGAACGTCCCGAATCTCCGCGCCAAGGCTGGACCGGCACAGACCTGGCGCAGTTCCGGCTGGAACAAGGAGCGTGGAGTATATATGCCAAACAGGGCGACGGACCCGAAGAATGGATTCCTGCCCGCTCGATCGAACCGAGACCGGATTTTGAAGATCAGCTGGAGCAGTTTGAACTCGACCCAGAAGGTCTGTTCTGGAAGTAAGCACGGCCGAAATAGGCGGCCCGATTCATCGGTATGCCTGCCGCGGGGAATGCCGTCAAGTCGTCGCCCGCTCCACCAGCCGGAAATTCAGCGGACGCAGCGGCAGTTCGATATCTTCGATCCGGCTGCGGATCATCGCAAATGCGTTGGCCGCCTGTTCGTCTACCGGATAATGGATGGTTGTCAGGTCCAGCAGATGGGCGAAGTCGAGATTGTCGAAGCCGCATACGGCAAAATCTTCCGGCACCCGCAAACCCAGCCTGCGGGCTTCCGCAACCAGACCGGCTGCGACTTGATCGTTGGTGGTAGCGAAAGCATCGGGAATCCGTCCGGATTCCAGCCACCAGCGGGCCAGCTCCTCGCCATGCGCCGTCGTCCCCTTTTCCATGAAAAACGGCGCAGCCTGGGGATCGAGGTCGTATTTGCGGCAAAAATCCGCGAAAGCTTCGATCCGGCTCTGCGTATTCAGGCGCGTGCCGGCTCCGTATACGCTGCAGATCCGGCGATAGCCGCGTGCATACAAGTGCTCGAGGCCGAGCATGTAACCGTCGTACTGATCCATGAATACGGAAGGAACTTCCTTGTGCACGACCCGCTGCCAGGAGACGATAGGTCCGTACTTGGCATAGCTTGCGATCGTCGGCAGCCCGCTCAGGAACATCACAAATACGAGGGCATCCACCTGTTTGCGGCGCAGCGCTTCGAGCGCTTCGCGTTCTTTGGCCGTATCGAATCCGGTCATGAACAAGGTGACGGTATAGCCGTTCTCCTGGGCCGCCCGCACGAAGCCGCCCGTAAACAGACTGACCGACTCTTCAAAAGAAGGCGCGACCAATCCGATCCGCCGGGTCGTTCCGCTCTTGAGCAGAACGGCGTTCGCATTGGGCACGTAATCGAACTGCTCGGCGACGGCGAGCACCCTGAGTTTCTTCTCTTCGCTGACATAGCCTTTCCCGCTGAGCGCGCGCGAAGCCGTGGATGGCGATACGCCGGCTCTTCGGGCGATTTCCTGAATATTGGTCACCTGCTTCGCCTCCCCTCCACCCAGTATAACCCGAAACATATTTCGCCTGCCGCTCCAAAAGCGGTTGACCTGAAATCGATGCCACATCTTAAGCTGGGTACAGAGAAGATCGGGCAGATCGAAAACGGAGGCGGAATATATGAAAATTACGCAAATCATCAACGACCATACGGTGGTCGCACAGACGGAAGATACGGGACATGCCGGGGACCTATCCGGCTGCACAAAAGCGAACGGGGAAGCGCGGTATTTGCGTGCCGTAATCGAAAACGCATTCGATTTGATCGGCCGGCGGTTCGGAGTCGAAGCTGCGGATGTATCGGCGCTCACCTACCGGAGGTTTGCCGAGCATCTGCGGACTTCGATTCGCCGGGCGATCGGGACCGAGCGGCGCAGTTCGGCGGTCGACCCGGAATTGGGCCGGCTGATCCGCACGCATCTGCCGGATTGTTTCGAATGTGCGGCGGACATCCGGATGGAACTGGAGCGTCTCTGCGGCGCCCGGCTGCCGGAAGACGAGTTGTTCGATTTGATGCTGCATGTGCATAAGGTCGTTTCGAATACGGACAAGCGGACCGAGCCTGCGGGAACTCACATTTTCCCGAAGGTCTGAGGATCGCCGGCAGGCATACGGCGCAGCCGGCGCACATCGCTCAGAGGAGGCAGACCGAACAATCTGGCGTATTCCCGGTTGAACTGCGAAGGGCTCTCGTAACCGACACGGAAAGCGGCTTCGGCCGCCTGGACCGGTTCGCTCAGCAGCATCTTTCTCGCTTCCTGCAGCCGGATCCGTTTCTGGAACTGCAAAGGACTCATGGCGGTGACTGCACGGAAATAACGATGCAGCGAAGAAGTGCTCATCTTGGCTTCTCCCGCAAGTTCTTCGATCCGCAGCGGTTCGTCATACGTCTGCCGGATCCGCCGGATGACTCCGGCGATCGCGGCGGCGTGTCCCGCACCCGGGAGCATCTGGCGCAGCGCGAAGTTCTGCTCGTCGCGCAGGGCGCGGTACAGGATCTCCCGGGCGGCCATCGTCGCAAGGGCCGGAACGTCGCGAGGCGTCTCCAGCAGCCGGAGCAGCCGCACGAACGCTTCCAGCATATCCGCCCCGGCGGGGCTTACGCACAGTCCTCGGCCTGCAGCGGCAGACGTTCTGCCGGAGGGGACGTCGAGCGGGAGCAGATCGGCCGTCTGCTGCGGATCGACATGCAGCTGCACGGCCAGATAAGGCCGCTGCGGGGAAGCTTCGATCACCTGGCCGCAGATCGGCAGGCCGACAGAGACGGCAAAATACTCGGACGGGCCGTAATGGTAGGATTCGTCGCCGAGCAGCACCCATTTGCGCCCTTGGGCGACCAGGCAGATCGAAGGTTCGTACACGGTATGCAGAGGAACCGAAGGCTCCGAGCTGCGGATGAGCGACAAAGCGGGGATCACGGTGGAATAGATTCCGTCTCCGCCGGAGAATTGGGCAATTAACCGGGACAGCTCGCCGAGCGCCGTCTCTATACGACCGGAACCGGGCCGCGCAGTGTTCATCGTAATTCCTCCTCGATTCTGAATCCGAAACGCAGCCATTGGGCCGCCTATAAGGAAAACAAAGACCGGAAGCCGGGTATCGGCGGCCGGTCTTTTGGGTCGGACTGCTTTTTTTCATTATAAGACGTGGGGACCGGTTTGCAAAAGCTTCTGCGCGAAACAGGCAATTTCCTGCCTCGATCGTTCTACCTCCTGTTCGCGTTCCGCCTGCATAATGAAGAAGAACTCGACGGGAGGAGGCAAATCATGAACGAAGCGAATACAGGAAGCAAACAGCAGTCTTTGCATGCGTACATCGGGATGTGGGTAACCGCAGACGGCCGGATCCGCCAGGAGCTTCTGCCTGACGGACGCTACGATGAAGCGCGCGGCAGCCGCAAAAGTGCCTATACCGGCCGGTATACCGTTGCAGGCAGCCGGATCGATTATGTGGATGATACCGGCTTTACCGCGGACGGCGAATTTCGCGGCGATGTTCTGTATCACGGCGGTATGGTCTTCTATCGGGAAAACAATAGGTAAACCGGCATGAAGCGGGCATACAAGGCAGCGGGCGAAATGGACGATACGCAAAAAGGGAACGCAAGAAGGGAGAATCTTGTCATGAAAAACGAAACGGGATCGGGGATCGAAGGAAAAGTGGTTCTGATTACGGGAGCCAGCAGCGGAATCGGCGAGGCGGCGGCACGTCTGCTGGCCGATCGCGGAGCGAAAGTAATGCTTGGGGCCAGACGCACGGAACGTCTGGAAGCTCTTGCGGCGGAGATTCGCGCGGCGGGCGGCACCGCGGAATTCCGGAAACTGGATGTGACGGATGCGGAAGAGACGGAAGCTTTTTTCCGTGATGCGGAAGAACGTTTCGGCCGGATCGACGTTGTCGTGAATAATGCGGGCGTGATGCCGCTGTCCCATCTGGAAGAGCGCCGGATCGACGAATGGAACCGGATGATCGATGTCAATATCCGGGGCGTGCTGCACGGCATCGCAGCCGGACTGCCCGCCATGCAGCGTCAAGGAGGCGGCCAATTCGTGAATATCGCTTCGATCGGCGCCTATGAGGTGACGCCGACAGCCGCCGTCTACTGCGCCACCAAATATGCGGTTCGGGCGATCTCGGAAGGCCTGCGCAAGGAAACGGGGCGGGAGATCCGTGTGACGCTGATCTCGCCGGGCGTTACCGAATCGGAACTTGCGGACAGCATCTCCGACGAAGACGCCAAGGCGGCGATGCGCGAGTATCGGCGTATCGCGCTGCCGGCCCGGGCAATTGCCGAAGCGATTCTCTACGCCGTCTCCCAGCCGCAAGGCGTCGATGTAAACGAGCTGACCGTCCGGCCTTCGCAGGCTGTGGGCTGAATCCGGCGCGGCGGCCTTCCATACACAAAGAACCCCCGGACGAATAGACATTCGTCCGGGGGTTCTTTGCCGTGATAGATGTCAGGGAAAACGGAGGGGCCGCTCTATGTGCTGCTGCCCCGGGATCAACCTTCCGCTTGTTCGTGCCCTTTGGTACGGAACTGGCGGGTGACGGACTGCATACCGTCCGCAAGTTCGGCCAGACGCTGGGAGACCGCGTTCAGTTCGCGTGCGGAGCGCTGCTGTTCGTCCGCGCTTGCCGCCACTTCTTCGGTCATGGCCGAAGTCTGTTCGGTAGCCGCCGCAATATCGTTCATATGCTGCTCTACCTCCCGCCGAACTTCCTGCATATCGCCGGTTCTGCGCTGCAGCTGGCCGGCGAGCCCTTCGACTTGTCCCGAGATATCCAACACTTCGCCAAAGGTTTGCAGACAATCCGAGATCTGCTCTTCCTGTTCCTGCGTCAAGACGCGGTTCACTTCGAAGTGTTCGTTCATCATGCCGACCTGGTCGACGAAAGAACCGAGAATACGGTCGATTTCCTGAATGGAATCTTTGGACTGTTGGGCGAGCAGTCCCATTTCTCCGGCGACGACCGCAAATCCTTTGCCCGCTTCTCCTGCGCGCGAAGCTTCAATCGTGGCATTGAGCGCCAGAATTTGTGTTTGTTTGACGATGGTGTTCAGCTGTCCGCTGATCGAAGCGGCCAGCTTCGATTTCTGGTCGAGTTCGCTGGACATCGCGGTCAGGTCGTCGGTGCGCCGCGCATTCTCCCGGCTTTTCTCGAGCAGCACTTCATGTTCGCGGCTGACTTTTACCTGAACACTGCCCAGCTGCTTCGACATATCGGTAAATTGGAGCACGTACGAACCAACCTCGTCCATCATGCCGCCGAGCTGATCGGTCAAATGTACGGCGTTCTCGGTTTCTTCCGCCTGCTGCATCGAACCCGAAGCGATCTCCCGAATGGCCCGCGCCAATTCCTCGGCCTGTTGATCGTTCATATGGGAAGATTGTTCGATATGGCCGGCCGATTCCACAAGCGTGTCCGAGCCGCTCTTGATCTGTTCGATCATATCCGTGATCCGGGAAGTCATATGACCGGTCAGCTGCGCAATATCGCCAAGCTGATCGCCGGTAATCCGTTCGACGGATACGTCGAGATTGCCTTGGGCAGCTTGTTCCAGGCCTTCTTTGATTCCGGCGACCTGCTTGAGCAGACGATTGACCACCCACAGCATAATGAGCATCGAAACGATCAGGACCGCGGCGAATACCGGAATTACGATCAGGTAGACACTCTTCAGGGTCTCCGACGTCACTTGTTCCAGCGTGTTGGCGGCAACGTCGATTCCGAGGTAGCCGATTATGGCATCATCGGCGCCGCGGATCGGAGTAAAGGACGAGAACAGCTTGCCCCACTCTTCGCTGTCGGCCACCGGGGTATTGACCGTCAGACCTTTCATCAGATTGCTTTCGACATCGGCGTCAAAGGAAGCTTCCATACCGAGAGGACTGTAGTTTTCGTCGTCCCAGTCTGCGCCGTCCACCGTGTATCTCCAGCCTGCGTCGTTCTTGTCGAGCATATAGACATAGAGGACGCCTGACTGCAGCCGGAGCGTATTCAATTCTTCCCGCAGCGTCCGGTAGGCTTCCGTTTTTTCACCGTTTTCGTATACGCTTTGAATCGCTTCGGCTTGAGTTCCAAGCCGCAGTGCCGTGTTCTCGGCCAACCGCTGCGTATCTTTTTGCATGGTGGAGAGCGCAGCTTGTTCGACGGCCGAACGCGTCATTAGCGTGACAAGTATACCGATAATCAGAAGCGGTACCAGGATTACCAAATAGAGTTTCGTGCGTAGTCCATAAAATCTGCGATTTCTTGTGTTCAAAATTTCTGTACCTCCTTGATGTTCGTCTGACTCTTCATTATCGTCGAAAAATGTCACATTTTTAATAGTTATTCGTAAACAAGTGAAAGAAAATGAGTAGATGCCCAGCGCGGAAGCGGGCGAAAATCGGTAAATGGCTGACAGATCCGTTCCTGCCGCGAATATTCCGAAGAAGATCCCCAAACGCAAAAACCGGTCTACATGCAGACCGGTTTTTGGGAAGGATCTAAGAAGCTGTCCCTGCACGGCTGCAGGGGACGGTTATTCGTCGGCCGCATACAGCGAAGCTGTATTCCGATGCTGCCAAAGTTCCGCAGCGGAGCGATCCAGCCAAGCGAACATCTTGTCGGATAAGGCATTGCCGAAGCTGAATCGGCGGACGCCCAGCGTATGCAGGCGGGCGGGGGAAGTCAGCCCCGGAAGCGACATGATATTCAGCGGAACCGTGATCGCCGAAGCGGCGGCGGCAATGTCTTCGTCTTTTCCGAGTCCCGGCACGAAAATCCCGCTGGCTCCGCTGCCGGCATAGGCTTCGGCCCGGATCAGCGTCTCGTTGAGCGGATCTGCCAAGCCGGAGATCAGATACGTATCGGTGCGGGCATTGAGGAACAATCCTCCGAACCCCCGGGTGTCCAGCGCATGGCGAATCTGTGCCAGCAGTCCGGCCTGTTCGGTGTAATCGCGCAGGCCGACTTGGTCTTTCGGCGAGTCTTCGATATTGAGACCGGCTGCGCCCGCATCGGCCATACGGAGCGCATTGTCGACAATATCTCCGAACCGTGAAGCGTAACCGGCTTCGATATCCGCGGATACCGGAATGTGCAGATGAGCGGTCATATCGCGTACGATCGACACATGGCGGTCGAAATCGACCTGTTCGCCGTCGCCCGCTCCGATCCCGTCGGCGATGCCCCGGCTGGTCGTTCCGACTGCCGGAAAGCCGGCCCGTTCGAGGGAAAGCGCGGAAGCGGTATCCCAGGCGTTGCCGAGAAACAGGATTTCCGGTGCGTGGTGCAGACGGTTGAATACGGAAATGGCAGACGCGTGCAGATCTGTAGGCGCTGCGGCAAACGGGTGTAGAGAGTGGATCGGTTCGGTCATGATCATAGCCTCCTGTCGGGTATGAAATCAGTCTACAGGCAGGAAGAGCCATGAAACCTCCTTATTCTTGCGCACAGGGTCCCGGGAAAGAACACACTGTGAAGAAGCGGCCTATGCCGGTGGGGGTGGGCGCAAGCGGCCTCTCAGGCAGGAAGCTTGGAGGCGGCCGATTGAATCGCCGCCGAGATCTGTTTCTCCCAACCGTAAATCGTACGCTGGGAAGCGTGGATCTTCCGCAGCTGATCGTACATCAGCGTCAATTCCGCTGCCGCGGTAATCGCATTGCCCTGCTTGACGGCGGAGCGGTAGCGTTTGTAGGCCGCCGCTCTTGTCTTGTTGCAGGACACGATCGTTTTGTTCTCGGCCGTTACCTGTTTCTTCAGCACTGCTGCGGGAGCCAGGGCGTCTTTGACCGTTTTGACTTTGGCTGCCGCTTGTTTCTTGGCGGAAGCCAGCGCTTCCTGGGCTTTCTTGATCTCCAGCTTGGCGGCGTCGACCGACGGCTTCAGTTTGTTGCGCTTCAAGTCGAGCAGATCGGCGCTTTTCTTGTCTTTGCGTTTGCGCGCTTCGGCCGCCTGCTTGCCGAGATCGCTGTACTGCCGAATCAGAGAGGCGTGTCGGCTCTTGAGCGCGGCCCATTCGGTATTCAAGCGGTCGATCTTGGACTTGTCGATCGCTTTCACGGAAGCGTTGACGTTCTTGAGCCGGGCCGCACTGTCTTTGCGCAGCGACTGAATCTCCAGCTTCTCGATCTTGTTGGCGGTCTCAAGCGCGGTGTAGCCATCGTACAGGGCATCGATGCCCGACAGCGCCGATGCCCAGGCGCTGGCCGCGGCGCGTTCGGGCGGTGCGGCAAACGGGAGGATCAAAACGAGCGACAGCAGCAGGGCGGTCAAACGGACGGCAAAGCGGGATTTAGGCGGCGCGGATCGGAAAGCGGACATAGGAATTTCAGCTCCTTATATGAGGTGAACCGGAACGTGAAAACGCAAAAAAGCACCCTGCGGAAAGGTTCGGAAACCTTGTCCGCAGGGTGCTTCCCCGCGCCGTTCATGATCGATTGCGTCCACTATACCACAGCCGAAAAACAAGCGTCAATCGAAAAAACGAACGCATGTTTGAAAATTTCCGCCCCGGTCTCGCCCTGAAGAAACCGCCGCATCCATCCCCGAAACCGCCGGGATTATGGTACACTGGCTGTCGGAGAAGGGGATCGCCTTTCCCGACAGCCTACTGCCAGTGATTAAGGAGAAATGCCCCATGAAATTGATTTCCTGGAACGTCAACGGTCTTCGGGCCGCCGTCACCAAAGGTTTCAACGAATATTTCGAACAGCAGAATGCGGATATTTTCTGCGTGCAGGAGACCAAGCTGCAGGAAGGCCAGATCAAGATCGAGCCGACCCGCGACTATTACCAATATTGGAATTATGCGCTCAAGAAAGGATACTCCGGAACCGCCGTTTTTACCAAAGTCCGCCCGCTGAGCGTACGCTACGGCATGGAAGAAGACCGGGAAGACGAAGGCCGGCTGCTGACGCTGGAATACGAATCTTTTTACCTCGTTAATGTCTATACGCCGAATGCTAAGCGCGACCTTACCCGCCTGCCGTACCGGCTGGAGTGGGAAGACCGCTTCCGTCATTATCTCCAGACGCTGGACGCCGTCAAGCCGGTTCTCGTCTGCGGGGATCTGAACGTCGCGCACCGGGAGATCGACCTGAAGAACGCGCGTTCCAATATCGGCAACTCGGGCTTTACGGACGAAGAGCGCGGCAAGATGACCGAGCTGCTGGACGCCGGCTTTATCGATACGTTCCGCTACTTCTATCCGGACCGCGAAGGGGTGTACAGCTGGTGGTCGTATATGATGAAGGTACGCGAACGGAATATCGGTTGGCGAATCGATTATTTCCTCGCTTCCGAGCGCCTGGCTCCCCGGCTGACCGATGCGCGGATCGACTTCCAGATTCTGGGAAGCGATCATTGTCCGGTCGTGCTGGAAATGGAAGAGCCGTGAGCGGCAGGGATGATTAACGTCCGAAGACCAAGGCCGCCCGGAAGAACGTTCTTCCAAGAAGGCGGCCGCGGCTTCGCGAAGCGCTAGTACCTTGACCGATAACGATGTTAGGTTACGCCCCTCGAAAACCCGCTTGAACCCTGCGTGTTTCCGATGAACGCAAGCCTTGGATTTAATTCGATCAAGGTACCAGGCTTCTTTAATTTGAACAGGCGATCTTTAGTTTTCCCTCTTAATGAAAAGGCTTTCATGGTCTAAGGTAACAAGATGGGGACTTGTGCGGATGGGAGATTCATGTCCGGTACGAGTGGACAGGCGGCGAACAGAGTGCGAAAATATCGAAAAAAAGGACAGCGGAGAGGAGCGGGGCATGGATATCCTGGGGGTTTACCGGAGGACGGTCAAAAACAATCTGTTTACCAAAACCATTCTGCTCTTCTCCTTTATCACCATTGTCACGATTATCGCTTTTTCGTATTTTATGTTTGTATCCATGTCCCAGTCGACGGTGCGGCGGGAGCTGGACAACCAAAAAGCGGCGATGTCCGCGATCGACCGGTATATCGGTCTGCGGATCGGCGAAGCGTCTTCGATCATGCCCGACCTGTACCGGGATGACGCGCTGTCGCTCGATCTGTCTTATTTCCTCCTGAATCCGTACGCCGACTATGTCCGCTACCGGCTCGACCGGTATGCGCAGACGGGAATCGATGCAGCCAACGCCAAATCCTATTTCAAAAACGTACTCGAGAGCCGCCCGGATATCCGGGCGCTCGTACTCTACAGCAGCGAGCAGCAGGCTTTGTACGCGTATCATCCCGACGGGGAATTTCGGGTGGTGCCGGTCAATGCGTCGCAATCTTATGTGCCCGACGCGATGGCGCTTGAGAACGCGAACGTCTCGGAGCCCAATGCCTGGGTGAACCGGGCGCTCGGAGGAATCGGGGAGGCCATGTACTCGGTCACGGTGCCAGTCAACGACAAACAGAGCTTCAAGAATCTCGGACAGCTCACCGTCTGGTTCGATTCGGGCCGTCTGCATCAGGCGCTTACCGCGTATGAACAAGAATTCAAAGGCGATATCTTCGTCTTGTCCGCGGACGGCCGGGTATTGTTCGATACGTCGGGCCGTTATTACGGACAGCGCTTTCCGTATGCGCAGCGGCTGGAATTGGTCTACGATGTCAATTCGTCGGGTCCCGCGCCGGAGAACGGCCTGTATTTCAACAAGCTGGCTTCGACCGCCGGCGGCTATACCGTTGCGGGAATCCTGAGCGAGCGGGAGGCCGCGGAATCGTACCGGAACCTCCAGCGGACCATTGTGACGATCGGGGCGGTCTGTATCGTATTCGCGATTCTGGTGCCTTCACTGTTCATTTTCAATTTTGCCAAACGGACGAACCGGATCATCCGGCTGACGCAGCGCGTCAAACGCGGAGACCTGAAGACCCGGCTCAAGGATACAAAAGAAGACGAACTGGGTCAGATTGCAAGCAGCTTCGACGATATGCTCGACGAGCTGAATCAATATATCGACCGGGTGTACAAAGCGGACATCAAGCAGAAGCATACCGAACTTGCGGCGCTGCAGGCGCGGGTCAATCCGCATTTTTTGTACAATACGCTCGAAGTGATCCGGATGCGGGCCGTATCGCAGGGGGCCAAAGACGTCGGGGAGATGATCTACAGTCTGTCCATGCTGTTCAAAAGCTTCGTGCAGCAAAAAGAAAAGCATACGCTCAAAGACGAACTGGAAGCCTGCCGGTTGTATCTGGAATTGTTCCGTATCCGCTACAAAGACCGGCTCGCCTACGATATCCAGGCCGATCCGCAGCTGCTTGATCTCGAAGTGCCGAGATTGTCCGTGCAGCCGATCGTCGAGAATTATATCGTGCACGGGATCCGCAGCCGCGACGAAGATAACCGCCTTGTGATCTTCGCGGACCGGGAACAAGGAGATATTGCCGTTCGGGTAAGAGACAACGGCCGGGGCATTCCGGCCGACAAGCTGCGCGAGCTGCATGCGGGACTCGGCCGAAGCGGCGAAGAGCCGGAAGGCGGCGGGTTCGGCCTGCGCAGCGTCCACGAACGGCTGCGGCTGCTGTACGGACCGGAGTACGGGATCACGGTGCACAGCGGAGGACAGGGTCAGGGAACGTCGGTAGAAATTCGTTATCCGGATTCGGGGGAGGAGGAGCGGCATGTACAAAGTATTTCTGGTGGATGACGAACCGTTTATCATCGAAGGGTTGATCGATATCATGGATTGGGCTTCGTTCGGACTGGAAGTGGTCGGCAGTGCGCTCGACGGAAGCGAAGCGCTGGAAGCGCTCCGCAGCACGCCGGCGGATCTGCTGCTGACCGATATTTCCATGCCGGAGATGACCGGGCTGGAATTGATTCGCAGCGTCCGGGCATTCCGGCCGGAACTCAAGGTCATTGTGCTGAGCGGATTCAACGAATTCGATTATCTCAAAGAAGGCATGCGGCTTGGCATCGAGAATTATCTGCTCAAGCCGATCAATGTGGAAGAACTGGAAGCCACACTCGCCAACGTGACGGAGAAGCTGCGCCGGGCCGAACGCGAAGAACGGTTCGGCGTGTTCGGAGCCCGGATTATCCGGGACAATGTGCTGCACCGTTGGCTGACGGGACAGATTTCGCAGTCGGAGTTCAATGAACGGGCGGGTCTCCTGGGCCTGCATTTCGGACATACGCGGCTCGGGATATTGATTCTGCGCGCCGGGGAGGGCGGCGAAGATCTGCCGCGGCGTACGGAAGAAGCGCTGGAAGACGAGAAAGACGGACTGGCGTTTCGGGATATGGACGGCGATGCGGCGGTCGTCGTGACCCTTGCGCAGGACGAAGGCGAAGAACGCCTGCTGGAAATCGCGCGCAAATTGGAGGAGAGACTGGGCAGCGGGATCCGGATCGGCGTCGGCAGCGCAGGTCCGCTGCCGGAGCACGGTTCGGTCAGCCGCAGCGAAGCCAAAAAAGCGCTGGAGTACGCGTTGGTCGATCCGGAACGCCGTTTGTTCCGGTATGCTCCGCCTTCCGCGGCGACTTCGGCCGCGGAGATTTCCGCCTGGGCGTTGGCCGACCTCGGCCGGGAATACGGCCGGCTCGTGCTGGCCCGCGACCGCGAAGGACTCATGCAGCGGATCGGCGAAGATATGGCCGCGATCGGCAGGGCGGAGGGCATGACGCCCGAGGAACTGCAGAATATCGCACTTGGCATCTGCGCGGATCTGCGCGCCGTACTGCGGGAAGTCAAACGCGAAGATGACGGAGAGCCGTTTCTGCAGGTGCTCGACCGGATTCGGAACGCTACTCATATGGAGGAACTGGTCGAAGCCGTCCGACGGGCGGCGGAGGAAACGGTCGGCATGCTGAACCGCGATACGCGCAGTCCGGTCGTGCAGCAGGTGCTGGGCCATATCGCCGCCCATTACGGCGAGGAATTGTCGCTGAAGATGCTCGGTTCGCAGTATCGGGTCCATCCCGTGTATCTGGGGCAGCTGTTCCACAAGGAAACGGGCGAGACGTTTACCGATTATTTGAACAAATACCGGATCGAACGCGCCAAGGAAAAGCTGCGTACAACCGGCCAGAAAGTACAGGACATCTCCCGCAGCGTCGGCTATTGGGAAACGGGCTATTTCTACAAACAGTTCAAAAAGCATGTCGGCATCTCGCCGACCGAATACAAAGCACTTCAGTAAAGCTTTCATTTTCATGTTATTTTCATGTAAATTAATCTTTCTTTTTCATGATAGAGATCGCCTTCGAGGCGGTCTTTTCTTTATTTTGTACCCCGATATATTAGATTTCGAGCCTTTTTGAAAGTGCTTACATCCTTTAGAGTGAAGATAGTTCTTACGGCAGGGCACACACAGACAGCAATTCAAAAGAGGAGGTCATAAGTTATGAAAAAAGGTAAAAAAAGAGTCTCGCTCGCGATCTCGATGTTGGCGGCGTTCAGTCTCGTTCTCTCCGCATGCGGCGGGGGCGGAAACG
The DNA here is from genome assembly GCF_013185195.1 of Saccharibacillus qingshengii. Lineage (GTDB taxonomy): Bacteria > Bacillota > Bacilli > Paenibacillales > Paenibacillaceae > Saccharibacillus > Saccharibacillus qingshengii. The sequence continues at coordinate 174,894 of NZ_JAAZWC010000007.1, read as the reverse complement.
AAGCGGCGTCCGGCGGTGAAGGAACTGCGGAGAAACCGGTGGATCTGATCTGGTACACGATCGGCACGCCGCAAAAAGACGTCGACAAGGTCATGACCGAAGTCAGCAAATATACGGCCGAGAAGATCGGCGCCAACGTTACGATGAAGATGATCGACTGGGGCGATTACCAGCAGAAGATGCAGGTTCTGGTCGCGTCCGGCGAACCGATGGATATTATCTTCACGTCGTCCGGCGGTTTCGATTATGTACAGAATGCGCGCAAAGGCGCCTTTATGGAACTCGACAGCCTGATCGACGAGTACGGCAAAGGCATCAAGGACACGATTAACCCGGCCTTCCTCGAAGGCTCCAAAGTCGACGGCCACAACTATGCGATCCCGGCCAACAAAGAGCTTCCGCAGCAGGAAGTATGGCGCTTCAACAAAAATGTAGCCGACGAATACGGCATCAAGACCGAAGGCATCCGCACGCTGAACAGCCTGGAGCCGCTGCTCAAGACGGTCAAGGACAAAGCGCCGGATATCACGCCGTTCGCGATGGACAAAAACTACGTGCCGTACGTGCCGTACGACTACGTGATCCAGAACCTGCCGATGGCGGTCAAACTGGACACGACGGATTACAAAATCGTAAATATCCTGGAAACGCCGGAAATGAAAGAGGCGCTGACCACGATGAACAAATACTACAAAGCGGGCTACGTCGCTCCCGAAGCCGCCACGACCGGTTCGACGACCGATCTGATGACTTCCGGCAAATGGCTGCTCGACCGTGCGCAGACCCAACCGCTCGCCGACAACTCGTGGAGCGCAAGCTACGGCTACCCGGTCGTCTCGACGCCGGCCAGCGACGCGATTATCACGAACAACTCTGTGCAGGGTTCGATGATGGCGATCTCCGCCAACTCCGAATACCCGGAGAAAGCGATGGAGTTCCTGAACCTGCTGAATACCGATCCGGTGCTGCGCAACATGGTCGATTCCGGTATCGAAGGCACGCATTACAACAAAACGGCCGACAACCGGGTCGAGAACCTGCCGGAAGCGAAAAACTACGATATGCCGTCGTACTCGCTCGGCAACAACATGCTGCTCTACCTGAACCCGAACGATCCCGAGAACAAATGGGACGAGTTCAAAACGTTCAACGAAGCGGGCGTCGATTCGCCGATCCTCAGCTTCAACTTCGATCCGAAGAACGTCTCGTCGGAACTTGCCGCCGTGCAAAACGTCAAGGAGCAGTTCTGGTCTTCCCTGATGACCGGTACGGTCGATCCGAAAACGTATCTGCCGCAGGCCATCGAGAAGTTCAACCAGGCCGGCCTTGAGAAAGTCATGGCCGAAGCGCAGACGCAGCTGGACGCCTGGAAAGCCGAGAACAACAAGTAAGATCGATTCGCATCAGCAAATCAAAACGGGAATCGGGCGGGCAGGCACACGCCCGATTCTTTTTTATACCGATTTTGGGGCGACAAGGAGGGCGACACAAACATGGGAAACTTTTTGAGAAACGTAAGCCGCAATAAAGCGCTGCTGTTCATGGTGCTGCCGGGCGCGATCTGGTTCTTCTTCTTCTCGTATCTGCCGCTTGCGGGCACAATCGTAGCGTTCAAGGAATACCGCGTCAGCCGCAAAGGCTTCTGGGCCAGTATCTTCAACAGCGAGTGGGTCGGCTGGGACAACTTCAAATTTCTGTTCAGTACGGAAGACGCCTTCGTCATTACGCGGAACACGCTGCTCTACAATATTGCGTTTATCGCGCTTGGCCTGGTGTTCTCCGTATTGATGGCGATTATTTTGTCCGAGCTGGTCAGCCGGAAAATGTCGAAAATCTATCAGACGGGCATGTTCCTGCCGTACTTCCTGTCTTGGGTCATCGTCGGCTACTTCGTGTTCAGCTTCCTGAGCATGGACCGCGGGCTGCTGAACCAGATGCTGGGCTGGTTCGGCATGGAGCCGGTTCAATGGTACTCGGATCCGAAGTATTGGCCGTATATCCTCGTCTTCGTCAATTTGTGGAAAATGGTCGGTTACAACAGCGTCGTCTATCTGGCGGCGATCCTCGGGATCGACCGTTCGCTGTACGAAGCGGCGATGATCGACGGAGCGAACAAATGGCAGCAGATCCGCCGGATCACCATTCCGATGCTGAAGCCGATCATTACGATCATGACGCTGCTGGCCGTGGGCCGGATCTTCTACGCCGACTTCGGGCTGTTCTATCAGGTGCCGAGAGACTCGGGTACCTTGTACGCCGTCACGAACGTGATCGATACGTATGTCTATCGCGGACTCATGACGACAGGCGAGATCGGCATGAGCGCGGCGGCGGGCCTGTATCAATCGGTCGTCGGCTTCACGCTCGTCATTCTGGCCAACTACGCGGTACGCCGGATCGACAAGGACAGCTCGCTGTTCTAAAAGGATGATAAGAAAGGAAGGTGTCTTCATGGCCCGCAAAACCAAACCGAAAGCGATCCGCGATTTCCAACAGATTACGCCGGTATGGAACGTCATTTTCAATTTGATTGCCGGCATCTTTGCTTTTATGTGCGTATTCCCGTTTCTGTTCGTCGTCATTATCTCCTTCACGGACGAAAGTGTACTCGCAAGCGAAGGCTACAGGCTGATTCCGTCCAAATGGAGCCTCGGTGCCTATCAATACATCTTCGAGAGCGGCGATACGCTGCTGCGGGCTTACGGGGTGACGATTGCGGTCACGCTTATCGGAACGGTGCTCAGTCTGTTCATGATCGCGCTGTACTCCTATGCGATCTCGCGCCGCAATTTCCGCTACCGCCGCTTCTTCTCGATCTTCGCTATTTTGACAATGCTGTTCAACGGCGGCATCATCCCGACCTATATGATCGTGGCGCAGCTGCTCGGGCTCAAGAACAGTATCTGGGCGCTTGTCCTGCCGCTTGCGATGAACGCGTTCTATGTCATGATCCTGCGTACGTTCTACGCGACCAGCGTACCGGACGCGCTCGTCGAATCGGGTAAAATCGACGGCGCCGGCGAATTCCGGATCTTTTTCAAAATCATCGTTCCGCTGTCCCTGCCGGGTCTTGCGACGATCGGATTGTTCAGCACGCTCGGGTATTGGAACGACTGGTTCAACGCGCTGCTGTATATCGACAATCCGAATCTGGTGCCGCTCCAGTCCATGCTGATGCGGATCGAGTCGAGCATGCAGTTTATCCAGCAGAATTCGGCCAACAGCAATATCAGCATGGCCGCGATGGGATCGCTGCCGCAGGATACGGCGCGCATGGCGATGGTCGTGCTGGCGACGCTGCCGATCATTTTCGCTTATCCGTTCTTCCAGCGTTATTTCGTGCAGGGTTTGACCCTCGGAGCGGTGAAAGAGTAAGGCGACGATTGGATGAAAAGCTGGATGAAAAGTTGGATGAAAAGGTGGATTAAAAAAGAACAACGCGGACGCGCTGCGCGTCCGCATGCCAAGGAGGAAGACCGCCCATGACGGAACGGACAACGGATACGGTGACGCAGAGACCCTGGATGAATACGGCTCTGCCTGCGGAAGAACGCTCGGAGCTGCTGCTTGCGGCCATGACGGCGCGCGAGAAGGTCGGACAGCTTATTCAGCCGTTCGGCTGGATGACCTACTCGCAGCAGAGCGGAAAAGCGGAATTGACGGAAAGCTTCAAAGAGCAGGTGCGCGCGGGCGACATCGGTTCGCTCTACGGCACCCTGCGCGCCGATCCGTGGACAGGCGTGACGCTTGCGACCGGATTGTCGCCGGCGGAAGGGGCCGAAGCGGTCAACGAGATCCAGCGCTACGCCGTCGAGCATTCGCGCCTCGGCGTGCCGCTCTTGATCGGCGAAGAATGCTCGCACGGGCATATGGCGATCGGGGGCACGGTGTTCCCGGTGCCGCTCGCGATCGGCAGCACGTGGAACGTCGACTTGTACCGGGACATGTGCCGGGCGGTCGCCGCGGAGACGCGGGCGCAGGGCGGGGCGGCGACGTATTCGCCGGTGCTCGACGTCGTGCGCGATCCGCGCTGGGGCCGGACCGAAGAATGCTTCGGGGAAGATCCGTTCCTGATCGGCGAAATGGCGGTCGCTTCGGTGGAAGGGCTGCAGGGACAGCGGCTGGACGCGCGAGATAGCGTCGCGGCGACGCTGAAGCATTTTGCGGGCTACGGCGCTTCCGAAGGAGGGCGCAACGCGGGCCCTGTACATATGGGCTGGCGCGAGCTGCTCGAAGTCGACCTGTATCCGTTCGAACGGGCGGTTCGGGCGGGAGCGGCTTCGATCATGCCCGCCTACAACGAGATCGACGGCGTGCCGTGCACGACGAACGAGCGTCTGCTCGGCGGCATCCTGCGCGGCGAATGGGGCTTCGACGGTCCGGTCATTACGGACTGCGGCGCGATCGACATGCTGGCGGCCGGCCACGATACGGCCGAAGACGGCGAAGACGCGGCGCTGCAATCGCTGCGTGCCGGCATCGACATGGAGATGTCCGGCGAGATGTTCGGCCGCCATCTGCTGGCGGCGTTCGAAGCCGGCCGGCTGGAAGCGGACGTGCTGGACCGCGCGGCGCTGCGCGTGCTGAAGTTCAAGTTCCGGCTCGGGCTGTTCGAGAGCCCGTACGCCGACGCGCAGCGGGCCGCCGAGATCATCGGCAGCGAAGAGCATGTGCGGCTTGCGCGGGCGCTTGCGGCCGAGAGCGTCGTTCTGCTCAAGAACGACGGAGGCGTGCTGCCGCTTGCGGGCGGCACCGGCCGCGTAGCGGTCATCGGTCCGAATGCGGACCGCGGCTACAACCAGCTCGGCGATTACACGTCGCCGCAGCCGGAAGGGAGCGTCGCGACCGTGCTGCGCGGACTGACCGAGCGGCTGGGAGCGGAGCGCGTCTCGTACGCGCCGGGCTGCCGCATTCGCGGCGAATCGCGCGAAGGCTTCGCGCGGGCACTGGAATGCGCGGCGGAAGCGGACGCCGTCGTGCTCGTCATGGGCGGATCGAGCGCCCGCGATTTCGGCGAAGGCACGATCGACCTGCGGACCGGAGCTTCGATGGTCACGGGCGAGGCGGTCAGCGATATGGACTGCGGCGAAGGCATCGACCGCATGACGCTGGGGCTGTCGGGCGTGCAGCTTGACCTGATCCGCGAAGTGAGCGCGGCGGCATCCGGCAAACCGGTCGCCGTGGTCTATATCGGCGGGCGCCCGGTCGTGGAGCCGTGGGTGGAAGAACATGTGCCCGCGCTGCTGCAGGCGTGGTATCCGGGGCAGGAAGGCGGCCATGCGATCGCCGATATCCTGCTCGGCGACGTCAATCCGTCGGGACGCCTGACGATCTCCGTGCCCAAGCATGTCGGGCAGCTGCCGGTCCATTACCTCGGCAAGCGCTCGCGCGGCAAACGGTATCTGGAAGACGATTCGAAGCCGCGGTATCCGTTCGGCTACGGGCTCAGCTACACGTCGTTCGAGTATTCGGCCCCTGAGCTGTCGCAGAGCCGGCTGGCGCCGGCCGAGATCGAAGCCGGCGGCCGTGCGGCCGTGTCGGTAACGGTCCGCAATACCGGGGAGCGCGCCGGGGCGGAAGTCGTCCAGCTTTACGTCTCCGATGCGGTCAGCGCCGCGACCCGTCCCGCGAATGAACTAAAAGGTTTCCGCAAGATCTGGCTGGAACCCGGCGAGAGCCGTCAAGTGAATTTTGACATCGGCGCGGAGCAGCTCCGCTATATCGGCCCCGACCTTGTATCGGTCGTCGAACCGGGACTGTTCCGGATTCGGATCGGCCGCCATGTGCAGGATACCCAAAGCATCGACTTTATCGTCGGAGAGGACTGAGAATCTATGCAGCGTTTGAACCGTTTTATCCATGAGCTGTCGCAGCGCCAGTGGCTGCGGCAGGAAGAACTGAAGAGTTGGGACATCACCCGGTCGACCTACGGCCTGCCGGGCCAATATACCGAGGTCGAGCCGTATCCGCAGGGCAAAGAACTGAATCCTTTTCCGAGCAAGAACGGCACGACCTATTTCTTCCGCACAAAGCTTGAACTGCCGGCAGATTGGAACGCGGACACCGCGGGACTGATCTTCGATTCCGGCGGCGAAGGGCTGCTGCGGGTGAACGGCGCTTCCTATCAGGGCATCGACGACAACCATACGTACGCTACGCTTGATCTCAAGCACGTCGGCCGGACGCCGGAACTCGAAATCGAAATGTTCGACATCATTCCCGAACCGCACGATCCGCTGAACCGGCAGGCGACGATCAAGCCGCCGATCACCTCGATCCGCAGTCTGCTCGTGCTGCCGAACGAACCGGTGCGCAGCCTCATGTACACGGTGACGGTTGTGCGCGATTCGGCGGCGCTGCTGCCGGACACCGATTTCCGCCGCGTACGCCTGATGGAAGCCCTGCACGGCGCGATGGATGCTTTTACCGGATTGAACGAAGCGGACGTGCGCGAAGGCGCGGCGGTCTCGAACATCGAACAGCAGCTTCGCACCCGTACGCTCGAGATCGGCGGCAATAACGCCGAAGGCCGCGAGATCATGGTCGGCCAGTCGCATATCGATATCGCCTGGCTGTGGCCGGTACGAGAGACGGTGCGCAAGACGAGCCGCACGTTCTCGAGCGTCGACACGCTGATGTGCGAATACCCGGATTATCTGTACACGCAGAGCCAGCCAATCCTGTTCGATTTCCTCAAGCAGAACGATCCCGAACTGTACGAGCGGGTCAAAGCCCGTATCCGCGAAGGGCGCTGGGAACTGGTCGGGGGCATGTGGGTCGAACCGGATCTCAATATCCCGAGCGGCGAATCGCTGATGCGCCAGATGCTGTACGGACAGCGTTTCTACCAGGAGGAATTCGGCAAAATCTCGCGGATCGAATGGCTGCCGGACACGTTCGGCTACTGCGCGTCGCTGCCGCAGATTCTCAAGCACGGCGGCGTGGAATACTTCATGACGACGAAGCTGAACTGGAACGATACGAACACGTTCCCGTACGATCTGTTCCATTGGGTCGGTATCGACGGAACGCCGATTCTGTCTTATCTCAACCACGGCGTCAACGAGCATACGCATCCCAAAGACGTGCACGAACACTGGCAGTCCTACCGGCAAAAAGACAAACATTCGGAGCAGATGCTGCTGTACGGGCACGGCGACGGCGGCGGCGGCGTGACGCGCGAGATGCTGGAGTATATCGACCGCGCCGAGCTGATGGTCGGCCAGCCTTCGAGCCGCTACGGCACGGCGGCGGAGTTCTTCGACGGCATCCGCCAGGCGGAGCCGGAACTGCCGGTCTGGCGCGGCGACCTGTATCTGGAGCTGCACCGCGGCACGTATACGACGCATGCCTACAACAAGCGGGCGAACCGCAAAGCGGAAGTGCTGTACCGCGAAGCGGAACTGTGGAACGTGCTGGCGGCGGGGGATTCCCAGGTCCATGCCGGCTACGGCGAAGCGCTGGAATCGCTGCACCGAGGCTGGAAGCTGATCCTGCTTAACCAGTTCCACGATATCATTCCGGGTTCGGCGATCACGGAAACGTACGAGACGTCGGACGCGGAATACGCGGAGGTGTTTACCGAAGGCAAACGCAGTCTGGATATCGGCACGCACGCACTTGCGGATCGGATCAACACCGAAGGCGAAGGCACGCCGTATATTGTTTTCAACAGTCTGGGCTGGTATCGCTTCGCGACCGTCACGATCGAACAGGCGGCCGGGCAGGAAGCTTACGACTCGGAAGGCGAGCGCCTGGAAGCCGACTACGACGAAGGCAGCGGAAGCCTGACCGTGTACGTGCCGCATATTCCGTCGCTCGGGTACACCACGATCTGGCTGCGCGAAGCGGGCACGGGCGCAGAAGCGGCGGTTTCCCAGTACGCGGCGGAAGGCGGTTCGGCGGTCGCCGCAGAGTCGGCCCCGGAGGCTTCGGCAGTCGTCCTGCAGGAAAGTTCGTCGATAGAAGAGGGATTCCCTGATGTCTGGGAAGCGCCTTTCTACACCGTGCGTTTCAATGACCGCGGGGAGATCGTTTCGCTGATCGACAAGCAGGAGGAGCGCGAAGTGATCCAGCCGGGCGAAGCGGCGAACGTCTTCCAGTTCTTCCATGACCGTCCGACGGAGTGGGATGCCTGGGATATCGATCCGCGGTTCGAGAAACAGCCTGCGGGCGCAGCCGAGCTGCTGGAACGTTCGGTGGTTGCGTCGGGCGGCGTGCGCGACATCCTGCGCTTCCGCTGGAAGCTCAGCGAATCGATCATCGAGCAGGACGTTATTTTCTACAAATACGACCGCCGTATCGACTTCAAGACCCATGTGTCGTGGCACGAAGCGCACAAGCTGCTCAAGGTCGCTTTCCCGGTCGACGTGCTGGCGGAAAAAGCGACCTACGAAATCCCGTTTGGTTCGCTGGAGCGGCCGACGCATCGCAATACGAGCTGGGAACAGGCGCAGTTCGAAGTGTGCGGACACCGGTTCGCCGACGTATCCGAGCGCGGCTACGGCGTCAGCCTGCTGAACGACTGCAAATACGGCTATGACATTCAGGGCAGCACGATTCGCCTGTCGCTGCTCCGGGCACCGAAATGGCCGGATACGCAGGCGGATCTGGGCGAACACGACTTCACGTATTCGCTGTATCCGCACGCGGGCAGCTGGGTGTCCGCCCATACGGTTCAGGCTGCGGCAGCGCTCAACCAGGAACTTCCGGTAGTCCGTACGACGGCACATCCGGGCGACCTGTCGTCTTCGATGGAGTCCATTCTTTTCACGGGCGAGCATGTTATACTGGACACGGTCAAACCGGCCGAAGACGGAACCGGCCTTATCGTACGGATGTACGAGTCGGTAGGCGGCCGGGAAACGGTCGAACTGAATGTCCGTCACGCGTTCGAGCGTGCGGTCCTGTCCGGCGCGCTGGAAGAAGACGGCGAAGAGCTTGACCTGATCGAGAACGCCGCGCTGCGGCTTACGTTCAAGCCGTACGAGATCAAGACGGTCAAATTGATCCGGAGCTAGACCCGTATCGGACCGGACTTGCGGCTTGCGTTGACTTCGGTTCTTTCGTTTCGGTCCTTCCTCTTCAACCGCCGGCGCCCCGCAGTAATCCGACAGCCGTTTTGACGGCCGAGCCGGTTGCTGCGGCGCGCCGGTTTTGGGTTGGAGCGGCCGGGTATCGGTCAGCGAATTCGGCGAATCGAGCAGAGTAAACCGGATTGAACCGGATAGAATCAAATCGGATCGGATCAAGGCAAATCAATACCGAACCAAACCAAATCAAATCGAGCCAGCAAAAATCAAACTCAAATCCGGCAAATGTGATCGAAAAGACAACATTTTGCCGGAAAAAAGGCCGGATTCGCATAAATGTGATCATAAAGTCAACATTTTAAGCGCATCCTCGCCGATTTTCGCTTTTTTTGCCCAAAATGTGTTCATAAAAGCAACATTTTGATAAAAAAAGAGCTTTCAAGCGGAAAATGTGGTCAAAAAGACCACATTCCCTAGGAAGAGTCGCAAAGCAGGAAGCAGGAAGCAAGAAGCAGAAAGCAGGAATCGCAAAGCGGAAAGCACTAAGAATCAAGCAGCAGGCAATTCGCGCAAAATAGCAGACAATTCGAACGAACACGCAAGTCGCATAAATCGCACGAGCACCTTCAATCTTTTCCCAAAAAGGAGCGATTCTCTTGGAACAATTCAGACTTCCCAAAATCCCGATGCCCAAATTCGAACTGCCGCAGGCGGTGCAGGCCGTGCTGGACGAGGCGGACAAAGAACTGGCGCACCGTCCCAAGCTGCTGCAGCTGTTCAAGAACTGTTTTCCGAACACGCTCGAGACGACGACCAAGCTGATGGACGACGGGACGACGTTCGTCATCACCGGCGATATTCCGGCCAGCTGGCTGCGGGACTCGGTCGAGCAGGTCGTGCATTATATTCCTTTTGCCAAAGAAGACAAGGATCTCCAGCGGATCATCGGCGGGCTGATCAAGCGCCATGTGCAGTACGTGCGGATCGATCCTTATGCCAACGCGTTCAACGAATCGGCCAACGATTGGCACTGGAACAAAAACGACGGCACCGAGATGTCCCCGTGGGTATGGGAGCGCAAGTTCGAGATCGACTCGCTCTGCTTCGTCGTGCGTCTGGCTTACCTTTATTGGAAGGAAACGGAATTGACAGACATTTTCGACGAAGATTTCCGCATCGCGATGGAAGAGATCGTCAAGGTGTTCCGCACCGAGCAGTATCATATGGAGCAGTCTCCGTACCGTTTCGGCCGCGATAACGGCATTGCGCACGACACGCTGCAAAACAAAGGGCTCGGCATGCCGGTCAACTACACGGGGATGGTCTGGTCCGGCTTCCGCTCAAGCGACGACGCGTGCGATTTCCATTACAACATCCCGGGCAATATGTTTGCGGTCGTGGCGCTGCGCCAGATGCAGGAGTTTTTCGAATGGATTTTCCGGGATCAGGATTATGTGCGCGAACTCCAAAAATTGGAGCAGGAAATCGACCGGGGCATCGCGCTGTACGGCGTGTATCGCCATCCGGAGTTCGGGCCGATCTATGCGTACGAGACAGACGGCTTCGGCAACCACTGCCTGATGGACGACGCCGGCACGCCGGGCCTTATGTCGATTCCTTATCTGGGTTACACGAGCGCCGACGATCCGATCTACCAGAATACGCGGCGTTTCGCATTGAGCAAAGAAAATCCGTTCTATTACGAAGGCACAGCGGCAAAAGGAATCGGCAGTCCGCACACCCCGCCGAATTACGTCTGGCATATGGCGCTTTCGATGCAGGGCTTGACGGCGCAGAGCAAGGAGGAGAAGCTTGAGTTGATCGCCATGCTGGAGAATACGGACGCGGACACCGGCTATATGCACGAAGGCTTCCATGTGGACGACCCGACGGTGTTTACGCGCAAATGGTTCGCCTGGTCGAACAGCCTGTTCTCGCAGCTTGTGTACAAATCGATGAAGGAGGGCATCCTGTGAGTGAAACTTATTTAAAAAAAGCGGCGGAGCCGGTGAACGGACGATTGATCTTTTTCCGCGATCCGAGCTTTCCCGCTTCCGGCCCGCTGCCGGGACTGAAAGAACTAAGCGCGTACGGCGTCGTGACGAGCGCGGCCGATCTCGGCGACGCCTTGAACGATCGCTGCGGCGACGGAAACGGCGTATTGGTCAATCTGCATGCGCCGTATTTCCCGGAGAGCGCCTGGAGCAGCATCCTGAAGTTTCTCCAAAAAGGCGGCGGCCTGCTGAGCGTCGGCGGCGCGCCGTTCAAGCGTCCGGTACGTCAGGAAAGCGGCCGCTGGCGGATCGGCCCGGAGCAGACCGGCTATCACCAGCAGCTGCATATCCATGAAGCGCTGCCGGTGGACGCTTCCCGGGCGGTCCGCCTGGAAGCTTCGCCGGAGCGGCCGCTGCTGCGCGGCGACGAGATCCTGTTCGGCGGAGCAGCCGGCGCGGAGCCGGGCTCCGCTGCGGGCTCCGAACCGGGCGCGGACTCGCCCGGAGCAAGCGTCGGCACCTGGAATCTGGTGCCGCATACGACCCGCGACGCCGATCTGCCGGAGCAGATGGGCTCGGCGGGCACGATGAGCACGTTCATCACGCCGCTGCTGCGGGCGTACGACGCGTCGGACCGGCCGATCGCGGCGCCGGTCGTGCTGTGGGAGCAGGTGCGCGGCGCCTTCGCCGGCTCGCGCTGGATCTTCGTGAACCGTCCGCTGACGGCGTCGCTGTCCGAAGGGCAGGGGCTTGAAGCGCTGGCCCGCTGGGCCGCGTTCTGCGCCCGGGAGACCGCGGAGCTGTCGCTTGCGACCCGCAGCGCGGTCTACGAGCCGGGCGAGCGAGCGCGGCTGACGCTGCGCGCGCAGATCATCCGGCGCGCCGGGCTGCCGGCGAATCTGCCGGCTTTTGCGGGGCAGGAAGACGTCGGCCGGCTGATTACCGGCGGCAAAGTCGAGCGGATTGCTAAATCCGGCGCGGGCGGAGAAGGGACGGTATCGACGGACGGAACTCAGGCTGCCGCTGCGCAGACCACCGCGGAAAATACCGGAGCGCAGGCTTCGCCCCACACCTGGACATTCCGTTTGAGCGTCGCGGCGCCGGACGGTTCGGAAGTGTTCGCGCGCGAGATCGCGGCGCCGGTCACGTACGACTGGACCACGCTGAATATTCCGCTGACGTTCGACGTACAGCCGGGACTGTACCTCGTCACATGTATCGCCGAATCGCCGGCGGGCGAAGTGCGCGTATTGAAGCAGGGCTTCTGGGGACAGGACGAGGATCTGCTCTCTTCCGGCAGTCCGATCTCGGCGAACCGCGATTATTTCGTTCAGGACGGACGTCCGCTGCCGATCGTCGGCATGACGTATATGACGTCGGACGTCGCGCGCAAATTCTTGTTCCTGCCGAACGCGGCCGTCTGGGACCGCGACATGGCGGCGATGGCGAATGCCGGCATCAACTGGATTCGGACCGGCATCTGGACCGCGTACCGCAACGTGATGCAGGTCGACGGACATGCGTCCGAAGAAGTGCTGCGCGCGATCGACGCGTTCCTGCTGACGGCGGCGAAGCATAAGCTGCACGTGACGTTCACGTTCTTCTCGTTCACCCCGGAGACGTGGGAAGGCACGAATCCGTATCTGGACCCGCAGAGCGTCGAAGCGCAGAAGCGCTTTATCCGCTCGATCGTCAGCCGCCATACGCGGACGACGCATGTCGATTGGGATCTGATCAACGAACCTTCGATGTTCGATCCGCTGCAGATCTTCTCGAACGGACCGCGTTCGCTGCATGACGAATACGAGCGGGCTGCTTTCGTGACCTGGCTCAAGAACCGTCACGGTTCGATTCACGAGCTGCGCGAACACTGGAACATGACGCCGGCCGAGCTGCCTTCGTTCGAAGCGGCGGCCGTGCCGGAGTTCGCCGACATCAATTTCGACGTGCAGGATATGCACAAAGGCAAAAAAGGCACGCGCTGGCTCGATTATTCGCTGTTCTCGGTCGAGATGCACAGCGCCTGGGCGGCCGAGCTGACGTCGTCGATCAAGCAGTTGGTCCCGGGCCATCTCGTGACCGTCGGGCAGGACGAAGCGCTCGGCGCGCAGCGTCCGTCGCCGCTGTTCTACGAAGATGCCGTCGATTACACGACGGTTCATTCGTGGTGGCTGAACGACAGCCTCGTCTGGGACGGCGTGTTCACCAAGACGCCGGACAAGCCGAACGTGATCCAGGAGACCGGCATCATGTACGTGGAGACGCCGGACGGCCGGGCGAAGCGCAGCGAAGCCGAGCTGCGCAATTTCCTGGAACGCAAATACGCGTACGCCTTCTCGACAGGCGGCGCGGGTGCCATCCAGTGGATCTGGAATACCAATTTCTATATGGATAATGCCAACGAATCGCATATCGGCGCGCTGCGCGCCGACGGTACGGAGAAGCCCGAAGCCGACGTCTCGTACGATTTCGGAAGCTTCATGGCGCAGGTCCGCGACCTGTTCCAGGGACGCCGCCTGGAAGAAGTAGCCGCCGTGTTCCCGTATTCGAACGATTTCTCGAACCGCTCGTTCGCGGTCGAGAGCACGAACCGGCTGACGCGGGTGCTGACGTACGGACTCAAGCTGCCTTTCCGGGCCGTGTCCGAATACCGGCTCGACAGCCTCAAGTCCCATCCGGCCAAGCTGATCCTGCTGCCGAGTCCGCACAACATGGACGAGGATTCGATGAAGAAGCTGCTGCGCATCGCCAAGTCGACGCAGGCGACGCTTGTCATTACCGGCCCGGCCGGACTCGACGCCTACTGGCACGAGTCCGACCGCGCGGACAAACTGCTCGGCATCCGCACGCTGTCGAACGTGCGGCGAGAAGAGATGCTGGAGCTTGACGGCAGACGCCTGCCGGTCTCGTTCGGCGGACGCCGCATCGCGGAGACGCTCAAGGAAGTGCCGGCCGACGCCGAAGGCCGGGCGGACGCGGTACTCGACGTGCCGAACGGCAAAGGGCGCTTGATCTGGAGCCCGCTGCCGCTCGAGCTCGGATCGGGCGACGAGCCGATCGCCGAACTGTACCGCTACGCCGCGAAGCAGGCCGGCGTCGTCGACGACCTGGACTGGCTGGCCGGCGGGGAACTCGCCGGCGTGTACGGCCGCAAGCTGAACTTTGCGGCCGGCAGCCTGTACGTATTCGTATCCGAATACGCCTGGGACACCGAGATCAAGGTGCGTGACCGCGCGAGCGGCAAAGTGTACGATTTCATGCTCGAGAGCGAACGTTCCGTGCTGTTCGCGGTGGACGCTTCGGGCGCGGTTACGGCAGTCTACCGGCCGCACGAAGTGGAGATCGAAATCGGGGAGTAGGTACGCAAACAGGCGGGCAGCCTTCCGGGCATCGGCGGATTCCTCAAGACTTTCGGACTTTGCGGATCGCAGCCGTCTTCCGCCAAAACCGACTTCATACAGATTCTGACGCGTTTTCCCATCCGGAAAACGCGTCTTTTTAATGCGGGTTAATGCGGATTAATGCGGGAAAAGGCGCTCCGTCCGTGCTGTGCCTATATGGAGAGCCGTCGTTTTGCCTGCTTTCTGAGTCACGCCGCCATGTAAGGGTTAATTGGAGAAAGTGCGACGCAGGGGATTTTTTGTTGGAACTTTTCGGCAGAAGTCCGCGTCTATTTTCAACAGGAGGTGCATGAAGCATGAAAACTTACACTCGTGCGGCGAGCCTGCTCGGTGTACTGCTGCTGAGCGGTGCTCTGGCGGCCTGCGGCAGCGAATCCGAACCCGCCGCTCAGACCGAACCGGCCGGAACGGCCGCGACTTCGGGCCAAGAAGGTATCGAGGAACCGGCGACAGCGCCGGCCGACGAAGCGGCGGCAGACGACAAGGAAGGCGACAAGACCGCTGCTGCGGACACGAAGGAAGAAGCGGCTTCGGGCGACAAAGCGTCCGCTGACACGGCAGCCGACGGCAAAACGGCTGCAGGCGATTCCGCGGACGACAAGAAGCCGGAAGCGGCAGCTCCCGGCTCTGCCGACTCCAAGAACACCGATTCCAAAGGCGGCGCGTCAAGCGATGCCGGAGCGGCGGCTGCGGACATCAAACCGGCCGACAAAGCCAAACAGGGCAAAAAAGGCGCGGGAGCGGACCGTCCCAAAACCGAATCGTTCGAAGTGGCCGGAGCTTCTTCGACGGATTCCGTAACGGGCAGCCTGCAGGAAGGGTACGGGTACGCTTTTTACGCGATGAAAGGCCTGAAGTTCGATGCCGAGAAGAATCTGCTGACGATGGCGGACAACCCGGATTACTACGCGACGATCACGCCGCTCGCCAAGGGCTACGGACTGGCGGGCCTGCGTAAAGAAGGACAGACCGCGCTCAAAGACTACGGCAAAGCCGCCGAGCTCAAAGGAGCGAATATCCCGGCCGCCTTGTCGGCTTCGCGCTTGTTCATGTCGGCGGAAGGCGATAACGGCACCGGCCAATTCGGACTTTGGGAAACGCAAAACAAAGGGTACCAAGTCGAAATCCACATGCCTTCGGGTACGGAATCCGAGACGTTCGGACCGCTTGTCTACGCTTCGATCTCGACGCTTGCCGACTGAACATCCGCTTATCCGTCGATCGTCGAAAGCCGCAGCCCGGTGTGCGTTTCGTTCGCCGGACCCGATTTGAAACAAGCCGTGCCACCAGGCACGGTTTTTGCTTGCCGCCGGATGGGGTATGTTATACATGCGCGGAGAAATTCAGACAGAAGCGGAGGCGATCGACTTGCCGGACCGAAAATTGCTTGAAGAGCTGTACCGGATGCGGGATCTGAACGGAAACGACGACGATCTGGAACGGTTTACGGATATATTGAACGAACTGTGCGAGAAAGCTTCGGCGGATGTGATTGCGGATTTGTGCCGGATGCTGGAAGACGACGTGATCGAACCGAGCGCGGCGGGGGATCTGCTCGAGACGATTTTTTATATTTCGGAACGATGCGGGATCGAAGAAAGTATGCATTATCTGGCGCTGGGGATCCCGGGTCTGTTCCCCCGCGCCGAAGGCTGGGCGATCCGGCTGCACCGGATGCTGCTCGATTCGGATCGGCCCGATGCTCCGTATATCGAATATTATGGTACGGCGCTGCGCGGCATTCCCGCCAGGATCGTGCGCCGGGCGGCGAATACGGTGCTGGAGATCAAACGGGCGCAGCCGGAACTGTACACGGAAAAAGTGGATCTCTTCACAGAAGTGCTGATGCGCGGGGAAGAGATTGGCGGAAATCGCGTCTGTACGCGGCATTAGAGAGTGACGGAAAGCGGAAGGATGGAGGTGGCGGACGTGACGATGGAACCGGAACAATTTAACGCGGTTTGGAATACGGAACTCGACGGGCCGCTGCTGCGGTTCGATGCCGAGGCGCTGGAAGCGGTACCGCTGACCGAAGAAGCCCGGCGATTCCTGATCGAGGCCGGACTGCCCGGCGACTCTGCTCCGTATCTGGAATTCCGTTCCGGTGAAGGCACATTGTCCGACCTGAAGACGGCTTTCGGCATGCCGAAAGAATATTCGGCCTACTGGCTGCTCGGAACGACGGGATACGGCGATCCGGTCTGCCTCAAGGCCGGCAGCTCGCAGGTGGTCTGTATCCGGATGGAACAAGGCGGCACCGAATGGTTCATCAACTCGTCGGTGCCGCAGTTCGCGGAATTTCTGCTGGTCTACGCGGAGCTGGTGCAGCGAACGATTCGCGAGAACGGACCGGACGCTTTTCTGGAAAACGAGATCCCTCCGGACACGCTGAAATGGGTCGTGCGGGAATTCGGCCGGATCGATCCGG
The DNA here is from genome assembly GCF_013185195.1 of Saccharibacillus qingshengii. Taxonomy (GTDB): domain Bacteria; phylum Bacillota; class Bacilli; order Paenibacillales; family Paenibacillaceae; genus Saccharibacillus; species Saccharibacillus qingshengii. The sequence goes on along the minus strand of NZ_JAAZWC010000007.1, from coordinate 158,039 downwards.
CGGCGTTCGCGCAGGGGACGTTCTGGCGGCAGGAAGTGGAAGAACGCCTGCAGCGCTGAGTACTCGGAGGTACATAGTAAAATAGCGGCCTTTATGCAGCTCACACCAGACGAGAAAAAGGGACAGGGTTCATTTACGATATCGACTGATGGTTTGTTCGGGAAGAGAATCCTTCACCGACGGACGGTTTGCGTCCGTTCGGTGATTTTTTGCGCGATCCGATGCGGATTCGCGTTTTTTATTGTAGGATAGAGTGTGCGTCTCGCGAACGCGGGTCTGCATCACTGCATCAGAGAATCGGAGGAACATCACGTGGAATCTGTCAACAAGCCGGAAGGCGACAAGCTTCAGAAAAAACTGCTGCCCCGGCATATCAGCTTTATGGCGATGGGCGGCGTCATCGGAACGGGAATCTTCAAAGGAAGCGCCGAGACGATTGGCCTGGCGGGGCCGGGCGTTGTCTTGACGTATCTGTTCGGCGGCCTGCTGCTGCTGGTCGTCATGGGCGCGATCGCGGAACTTGCGAGCGTCTACCCGAACCGCAATATGAAAGATTTTGTCCGGCAGGCATTCGGTCCCCGGCCGGCATTTATCGTAGGCTGGCTGTACGCGTTCCTGATGCTGACCGTCTGCGTGATCGAAGTGACGGCAGCCGGCTCGTTTTTGCAGTACTGGATGCCCGGCGTGCCGCTGTGGGTGCTCAGTCTCGCCAGCGCCGCAGTGATTCTCGGCATCAACCGGATGAGCGTCGAGACGTTCGGGGAAACGGAATTCTGGTTGGCGGGGATCAAGATCGCCATGATCGTGGTGTTTGTCATCCTCGGTGCGGGGCTGCTGTTCGGTCTGATTCCGGGTGCAAGCGACGAAGCTCCGGGATTGACGAATTATACGGCGCACGGAGGGTTTCTGCCGAACGGCTGGCTGTCGGTGTTCTCCGCCCTGCTGGTCGTCATGTTCTCGTACGGCGGTTCCGAACTGATCGGTCTGACATTGACCGAAGCCAAAGACGCGGAGAAAGTCATGCCGCGTGTGGTCAAGAGCTTTATCGTGCGCGTCGTGCTGTTCTATACGCTGCCGATCCTGGTCATTTGCGGATTGATTCCGTGGAACCAGCTGGCGGGGCAGAACAGTCCGTTCGTACAGGTGCTGGAAGCGACAGGCTTGAGCGGCGCCGCGCATATCATCAACTTTATTCTGGTAACGGCGGTGCTGTCTGCGGCGAATTCCAGTATCTACGGAGCGACGCGGATGCTGCATTCGATGGCGGCAGCCGGCGAAGCGCCTAAAAGTCTCGGAACGACGACGCCTCAGGGGGTTCCGGTCGGCAGCCTGCGTTTGTGTGCGGCGGTGCTGGTCCTGGGCGCGCTTGCGGCTTTCTTCATGGGCAACAGCCTGTTCTCGTTCCTGCTGGCCGTGCCGGGCTTTGTCGTGCTGGTCGTCTGGGGTTCGATCTGTCTGGCCCAGCTCAAGCTGCGTCCGAGCTATCCCAAAGCGCCGACATTCCGTATCTGGGGTTACCCGTATATCACGGGAGCGACAGCGGTCATTCTTGCCGTTATCGCGGCCGGATTCCTGTTCGACCCGCAGAACCGCCTCAGCATCGGAGTATGTATCGGCGTGCTGGTGCTGCTGATCGTCTGGTCGATATTCAAATTCAAGAAATCGTAACCTTTTCCCCTCTATACACAACGGAAAAAGCCTGCCGGCGATCGAAGTCGCGGCAGGTTTTTTGCGTGCATAAATTTTCACAGATACTCGCCGAAACAGACTCTCGCCCGGTCCCAATCCACGCCGAGATGCCCGCGCCAACCGGCCCAAGGCATCTCCAGATCGGAGCGGCCCTGCGTCGTGTCGAGTTCCATGCCGGCTTCGACCATATCTTCGTAGTCGATCCAGTGCTCCGGCTCGATCCGCAGCCCCATATTCGGGATTACGCCGAGTTCCGATAGGACGTCGAGCAGGCTGCGCCGCGTGCCGCCGTTGCCGCGCAGTACCTTTTCCGCACTGAGCCGTTTCTCCAGTTTGCCCGGCGTTTCGTCCGGCTCGGCGCGCGACAGCGCTTCGAGCAGACGCTTAAGCGCGGCTGCATCTTCCTCGGTCGGATCGACCTGCGGCAGTTCGACGCGCTCGCTCAAGTCGGCATAGACCCCTTCGGGCGAATGCCAGCGGTAGCCGAGCCAGAGCGATTCGCGGATCCGCGACAGCGCGATGGACCGGTTCAGCGAATGTTCGCCATGGCCGCAGACGCCGCAGGAGAGAATCCTGCGCGCCGGTCGGTAGTCGTGCGGCGGAATCAGCCTGGCGAAACGCAGCGCGACCGGTCCGTTCGCTCCGCGCCGATAGCTGCCGCCGACGGCGGCGACAAATTCGCCGGTCAGACGCGCGTCCGACAACCGTTCGTCCTGGCCCAACTCGGTGATTCGCGCGATCATCTCGTTGTGTTCCAATACGATCATCTCGTTGGCTTTCCAGCCGATCTCCTGCATGAACGCTTTTTCTTCGGCGGACAACACGGACTCGTCAAAATGAGTCGTGCCAAGCTTGGGGTCGTACGTGCCGTTATTGTAGGCATAGAGCTTTTTGTAGAGGGCTGTGCGTTTCTTGTAACCGGGGTCGATAAAGGTCATTTCGTCGCTCCTTTGGCCGGCAGGGTTGGGTGGGCGGCGGCCGGATCGGCCGCCAATTCTCTGCGTACAAGCTGATCCGCCTGCCGGGTCGTCTCCGGCAGACGGTAACGCGGGGCAAGCTTCAAGATCCATTGGCAGGCCGTCTCCGGCGAGAGGAGATGGCCGGGCGAGACGAATACCGGTTTGACGCCGGTCTGCGTACGCAGAGCATAACCGACAAGCTCGCCGCCGTCCAGCAGCGGCGAAGCGGAAGTGCGCTCGGCCTGCGGTTCCTCGTATTCGCCGACCAGCCGGGTTTTGCCGCAGCCGATTGACGGCGTGCCAAGCAGCAGACCCAGATGGCTGGCCAGTCCGAATCGCCGGGGATGCGCGATGCCCTGACCGTCGCAGACGATCAGATCGGGCCGCCGCTGTAGGCGCGCGAATGCCTCCAGTACGGGAGGCAGTTCCCGGAACGAGAACAAGCCGGGGATATAAGGAAAAGCGGGAGAACCGGAAGCCGAAGCCGTCTCGACAACTTCCAGCGTATCGGCGTCCAGCACGACTACCGCCGCAGCCAGCCGGTCATCGTCTTTGTCGTAAGCGACATCGACGCCTGCGGCATAACGCACGTTGAACGGATCGGGATCGCGCAGAGAGACTTGGGACGCCAGTTCGAGCTGCAGCCGGACGGCTTCTGCTTCGTTCAGGTTCCAGGGATGATCGAGAATCGGGTGCACAGGGAATCCTCCAGTCCTTATGTAGCGTAAAGGTCAGTCTTCCAAGAGAGCGTCGAGAGAAAAGCGTACCCGGTACGTTCGCTCCGTACGGGCGACTTCGAAGCTTCCTCCGTGGTTTTGAATGATTTTCTCGCAAACTTTGATGCCGATCCCGGTACTGCAGGTGGTATCGGCATCGGGATCAATCGCATTTTCGATCTCGATCTGCAGTTTTTCCTCGCGCAGCGAGCATTGAATCTTGACCGGTTCGGACTTGTCGGCGTATTTGATAATATTGGTGAACAAATTGCCGAATACTCTCTGAATAGACAGGACATGAATATTCAGCGCAAACGGAATCGGGCAGGGGGTGAACACGATTTGAAATCCTTCGTTCACCAGCAGAGGGGAATGAATCCCGATCGACTGATCGATCAGCTGGATCCCGTTATACGTTTGCCGTTCGGGAAGTTCGTTCGGATGATGGGCAAAAGTAAAATATTCGAATAACTGATCGGACAGATGCTTGATCTGATAAGCGTTATCCTTGCTGTTGGCAAGGTATCGGGTGAACTGTTCTTCGGTTTTGTATTTGCGGTGTTTGAGAATATCCAGATAGCCGATTAGCGCCGTAAGCGGGGTGCGCAGGTCGTGCGACATCGCGGTTACCAGCTCGTTGTTGGCGTTTTTGGCTTCTTCTTCGTTGGCGAGCCGTTCGATAAAAGATTTCCGCATTTCATTGACGCTTCGAGCGAGGGAAGACAATTCGTCCTGGCCTCTGATCGTAATGGGATACTCCAAATTGCCGCCTTCAAGAATTTGGATCTCGTTCTCGAGTACTTCGATATAGGAAGTTTTGCGGTGGATCACCAGCACCATGAACAGCAGGAACAAAGCGAACGAAAGAGCCAAACAAGAAAAAGTCACGATATTGTAGTACCGGTATTCGAAAAACGATTCCACAAACACCCGCGTTTCTCCGTCCAAAAAAGAAACATCGAAAAGGGAGTCCTCCGGCATAAGCGGAGCGGCGAACCGCCCGTCCTCTCCCGGATCGTAACCGTCGGAAGAGTAGATAAGGTTCTGGGCGCGGTAGATGTACACCCGGACATATTTCTTGTCGTCGACCCACTCGGAGATCCGCTCCGCGTCCTGAATCCTCAAGTGATTTTCCGCGACATAGGCCGACAGCTGGGCAGCCGTTTTCCGGTTCTGGCTGCTCTCGAACGAAGATTCGGTGAAATACCGGTTGAGCAGCTCGTCTCCGGCATACTGGGTCGCTGCATAGAACAGCACGGACATCACGGTGGCCAATAGCAAGGCGGCAATCAGCTGGACTTTCAGCTTCAGGCCAAACGAGAATTTATTCAATCCGGTACCCCTTTCCCCAGACGGTTTGGATCAGCTTGGGCGTCTGCGGGTCGGCTTCCGTCTTTTTTCTCAAATTGCGGATATGAACCATGACGGTATTGGTGCAGCTGTAAAAGTAAGGTTCTTCCCAGACGCTTTCGTACAGATTCTGCGCCGAGAAAATCTTTCTTCGATTCCGGGCCATCAAGAGAAGCAGCTGGTATTCGATCTCGGTCAGCTGAATTTCTTGTTCCCGGATAAAGACTTCGCGGGACTCCGGATTGATCGTCAAGTCTTGAATATGGATCCGCTCCGCGGGTTCTTCCGTTTTTTCTTTGCCCTGATACACGTAATAGCGTCTGAGCAGGGCTTTCACCCGGTACACCAGTTCCGTATAGGAGAAAGGCTTGGACAAATAATCGTCGCTCCCTGCGGAGAAAGCCATGTATTTATCCGAATCCTGCGTTTTGGCCGTCAAAAACAAAATAGGAGCGCTCGTTTTTTGCCGGATCTCTATGCAGGCTTTGAAACCGGACTTCTTGGGCATCATGATGTCGAGGATAATCAGATCGATATGCTCATCCACCTGGTTTACCGCATCTTCGCCGTCTACCGCTTCAAGCACCTCGTAATTTTCGCTTTCCAGCAGAACCCGGACAATCTCGCGGATTTCGCTGTTGTCGTCGGCGATCAAAATGGTTTTGGAATCGTTCACCGGACTTCCTCCATCAGCAGAGCTGTTTTCTTTTGACAATTCTACAACTTATGTTACATGAAATCCGGGCTTTTTTATAGCGCAGGACTCACTCCCGTTCCTCCTCAACCTGCCTTTTCGGCGTCCGCTTAAGAATTTTTAAGAATTGAGCTAAGCGGTTCTTAAGAATATTCAAGTAATTTCGGAAAGGTATGGATTCGATCATGAACAAGAAGGGACAGCATCGAAATGAATCTGCTTAGAAAAAAAGGCGCACGAAAATGGATCATCGTTCTGCTGCTTGCCATCGGTTTGGGTGTATGGGGGGGATGGGCCTTCCTGTTGAACGATAAGGGTTCCGAAGAAGGGTCTGTGCAGACGATGCAGACGGTATCGCTGGCGAAAGGAGAAATTGTCCGTCCGCTGTTGGTCTCGGGCGTCGTCCGAAGCCAAAACAGCCGGAATGTCTACGCGCCTTCTTCGTTAAAACTGACGGAAGTCAAGGTCGCGGAAGGCGATGTGGTCAAAGCCGGGCAAAAACTGGCGGCGCTGGCCTCCGACGAACTGGTCCAGGATATCAAATCGGCCGAACTGAATCTGGCAAACGCCAAAGAGATGCGAAGCGGCACCGGCAAAGATCAAAAAAATGCGATTGCCGAAGCCGAAGGAAGCCTGAAAACGGCCGGGATTGAAGTGGAAACGGCGCGTCTGCTCTACCGGGACACCAAAGCGCAGGCCGAGCAAAAGCCGGGTCCCGCCGTATTGTCGGCTCTGGCCGACCTTGAGACCGCGCGCAGACAGCTGCAGCTCGGTCAGCAGCAGCTGGACGGGAAGTCTGGCACCGCCGTTCTGTCGGCGAAGCAGGATCTGGACATTGCGCAGCGCCAGTACGATACGCTCAAAGCCAAAGTGGATCAGGGGGCGGATCAGGCGGTCGTCTCCGCGCAGAAGGAATTGGATATGGCGCAGCGCCAGTACGATCTGTTGAAAAATCAAACCGAAGGCTTATCCGGAAACGGGATTCTGTCCGCCCGCAAAGAAATGGAGATCGCCCAGCGGACGTACGACCAACTGACCGCCCAGGGAGATTCGACGGCGGCCGTACGCGCGGCGCAAAAAGAGTTTGCGGTGGCGGAACGTCTGTACAGCGAGATCCAGGCGCAGCCCCAGCAGACGCCGGCGGTTCAAACGGCAAAATTGGAACTGGATGCCGCGTCCCAAAAGTACGCACAGCTGCAAGCAGGCAAGCCGTTAAGCGAACAGGCGGCGTTAAGCCGCTACAACAGCGCGGTCGAAACGCTGAATCAGACGCAAAACGGATCGGGTTCCCGGGTGAACCAGGCTTTGGTCGACGTGCAGAACGCAGAGCGGGATTACCGCTCCGCCCTGGCGCGGTATGAAGCAAGCCGGACCGCGGAGAATCCCGACGGCGATCCGGCTCTCCAAGACCGGGTGGATCAAGCGGTCTCGGCCTTAAGCGAGAAGCAGGCGGGCGTATCGGCGGCGAACCAGACACAGGCCGAGACGGTCAAGGCGGCCCAAGATGCGGTCAAACAGGCCAATCTCGACTACCAGCAGTCTGTGGAGGGTTCGGCGGAATCGCTTGAGCAGGCCCGGCTTGCCGTCGAACGCGCTCGCCTGGGCTACGATACGGCCGTCAAAGGCACGGCGGAAGCCGCCATCAACGCCAAAGACGCCTGGGAGAAAGCCGGACAAGCCTATGAACAGGCGCTCGAGACGGCCCGGGAAGCGCGGGTCAATGCCGGGGATACGCTGGAAAAAAGCAAACAGGCTTACGAGAATGCCCTTGGCGGCACGCAGGAATCGTTCACGGCGGCCGGGGATACGCTGGATAAAGCCAAACAAGCTTATAAAGCTGCGGTTGGCACAACCAAGGACGCCTTGATCGCCGCGCAGGATGTGCGGGACAAAGCCAAGCAAACGTACGCAAGCGTCGCAAACGGAGCCAAAGATACGCTGGCCGCCGCCCGGGAGACGCTCGCGAAATCGGAGATCGGCTACGAAAGTTCGCTCAAGAATCAAAGCGATGCCTTCGCTTCGGCCGCCGCCGCTCTCAAACGGGCCGAGAACGGGTACGCCGCCGCGGAATTGAATCTTCAGATTGCCGGCTCCAAAACGGACGAAGCGGCAAAGCTCGGGATCGAACTGCAGCAGGTTGCGCTGGATAAGCTGCAAAAACAGCTGCAAGATACCGTAATCAAAGCTCCGATCGCCGGTACGGTCACTTTCCAGCATGCGGCCGTGGATCAATTTGCAGCCGGATTGATGTTTACGATCGAAGATACATCCCGCCTCCAGATCTCGGCTTCGATCGGCGAGTCGGATATCGGTTCCCTCAAAGCCGGCCAGCAGGCCCTGATCAAGACGGAAGGAACCGGCGAACAAGAATTCAAAGCCCGCGTGATAGACGTCGGAGCTTCCGCGGTCAAGAACAGTACGGAAGAAGCGCCGGCCAATACGACGGTACAATTCGCGGCCAACCTTGAGATCCTTGAAGCCGATCCCCGAATCCGGATCGGGATGAACGCCCGGATCAATATTGTCGTGGACAGCAGGAAAGAGGTATTTACGGTCCCTCTGGAAGCGGTGAAGACAGAAGGCGGCGAGGAGAGCGTCTATGTGGCAGCCGGCGATACGCTGCAGGAAATCCCTGTCCGGACCGGACTGCAGAACGATATCCTGACAGAGATTCAATCGCCCGCGCTGTCGCCGGGAATGGCGGTGGTCGCAGACGCCAGCGAAGCGGCCCCGCCGACGGCGGTTTCGCCCGGATCGCAGGGGGGCGTGATGTTCGATGATTGAGATGCGCAATCTGACCAAACGTTATTTCACGGGTACGCCCAATGAAATTACGGTGCTGGGCGGGATCGATCTGAGCATTAAGGCGGGAGAATTTGTTGCCATCGTCGGCCAGTCCGGTTCCGGTAAGTCGACCTTGATGAATATCATCGGAGCGCTCGACCAGCCGAGCGGCGGGGAATACGAACTGGACGGGACTCCGATCCAGCATCTGAACCGCAGTCAGCTCGCTTCGGTTCGCAATCACAAAATCGGTTTTATTTTTCAATCGTTCAATCTGATTCCGCGCAGCAGCGCCCTGAAAAATGTGGAACTGCCGATGGTATACGCCGGAATCAAAAAATCGCCGCGCAGTCTCCGGGCCAAGAAACTGCTGGATATGATGGACATGGGCGAGCGGATGAACCATTATCCCAACGAGCTGTCCGGCGGCCAGAAGCAGCGGGTTGCGATTGCCCGCGCACTGGCGAACGACCCCGATATTCTGCTGGCGGACGAACCTACGGGAGCCTTGGATTCGAAGACCGGCCATCGGGTCATGGACATTTTTCTGAGAATCCACCGGGAAGAGAAGAAGACCATCGTCTTTATTACGCACTCCGCCGAACTGGCGGAACTGTGCCCGCGCGTCATTACGATCAAGGATGGACGGATCGTCTCCGACGAAGCCGGCAGCCGTGCGGGAGGTTCCGCCGATGGTTGAGAACCTGCTGCTTTCGCTGGAAAGTCTGCGTGCCAACAAAATGCGTTCTTTTCTCACTATGCTGGGGATCATTATCGGGATTTCTTCGGTGATTGCCATCATTTCGGTCGGCAATGCCCTGACGGCTTCGGTCACCAGCCAATTCGCCGAATTGGGCATCAATAATGTAACGCTGGGTATTCAGGCGCGCTCGGACGGAGCGGCTTCTTACGATCCGAATTCGGTCAAAGTACCCAAAGATTCCGATAGGCTTTCCACGGCGCAGATCGAGACGCTGATGCAGAAGTTTCCCGAGATCGAGACGCTTTCCTTGTCCGACGAAGCGGGACGCGGCAAAGCTCGCCTGGGCCGCAAAACCAGCAGCGTATCGTTGACCGGAGTCAACTTCGGTTACGCCCAAGCGAACAAAGTCAATCTGGTCCGGGGGCGGTATATCCGCGAGGCGGATATCGAAGCGGCACGCAGCGTCGTTGTCGTCTCGGATCGGACCGCCGAAGCGATATACGGCTCGATCGATTCGGCGATCGGCAGCCGTATCGTCATCTATACCGAGAAAGCGATCAAAGAATTCACGGTCATCGGCGTGTATCAGTATGTGCAGTCCGGTGTGCAGGGCGTCACGGCCCCGGGTTCCGAGCTTGAGACCGGCGCTTATATCCCGGTCAGCCGTGCCAAAAAGGATATGCCCTACAAAAATTTCATGTCGCTTACCGTGATTCCCCGTGCAGGCACCGACCTTACTCTTTTTACGGAGAAGCTGAGTGCCTATCTGGGCGAGCTGTATGCGAACAACAAAGAATGGGAAGGCTACGCCTATAATATGAAGAGCGAGCTGGAATCCACCAATTCGGTCATGAACAGCCTGTCGCTTGCGATTGCCGCCATTGCGGGCATTGCGCTGCTGGTCGGAGGAATCGGCGTCATGAACATTATGCTGGTATCCGTAACGGAGCGAACGCACGAGATCGGGGTCCGCAAAGCGCTGGGCGCGCAGGATTCGCATATTCGGCTGCAGTTCGTGGCGGAAGCGGTCATGCTCTCGGTTATGGGCGGGCTGATCGGAATCGTGCTCGGACTGGGATTGGGATTTGCCGGTTCCGCTCTTGTAGGCGCGCCGTTTGAACTGCCGGTTTACGTGATCCTGGGTACGGTGATGTTCTCGATGTTTATCGGTATTTTCTTCGGCTACTATCCGGCGAACAAAGCGGCGCGGTTGAATCCGATCGACGCTCTGCGTTATGAATAAAAAAAGGAGGAGACCCCGGGGTCTCCTCCTTTTGCGTTTAGAGCGCCAAACCGCTTTTTCGGGTGCGGTTCAGATAAATCATCAGGAATACGAATGCCGCCGCAAACGATGCCGTAATGATCCAGATCGGAATGCGGGGGTCAAGCGTATAGGCCCAGCCGCCGACGATGCCGGCCGGCGAGGTCAAGAGCAGAATAACGACCGACAGCATGGAGAAGACTTTGGCGCGCTTCTCGTCGTCGATCGCATTCTGGACGGCCGCTTCGAGATACGGCGAGCTGATCATCAAGCCGACGGCGGCAAGTACGGTACTGAGGCCGATCCAGAGCAGGCTTGAGGTCGGCCACAGCACGAGCATTACATTCGACAGGACGGACAGTGCGAAACCGGCCATCATCGAGAGGGTTTCTTTTTCCGCCCGGATCTTCGGCATGATAAACCAGAGCGCAAGCAGCATGATGATCGAAGACACGGCCGGAACGAGCGAGATCAATCCGCTGTCCACATGCAGATAGTCGGCCAGATACAGCGACAAATAGGTGGTCTTGAGCGTCATCTGGAAGTTGAACAGAATGTAGACGACGAAGATCAGCATCAGGCTGCGGCTGGCGAACAGATCGCGGATCGCGCTGCTGTAGTCGATCAGACTGGCCTTGAGTCCGAGTTCTTTCGTTTCTTTCATCTTGCGATAGCCCATTTCCGTTTCCTTCGTCGTCAGATGGCGTCCGATAAACTGGAACGTCATCAGCACGGAACACATCACGTACATGATCCGCGTACCGTCGACCAATCCGTAATGCTTGACCAGCAGACCGCCGAGCGGAGCGAACAGACCGCCTACGACCCCGATGATCTGCAGCAGCGTGAACACGTAAGTGCGGTCTTTGGGCGGCGTATCTTCCACGATCAGACAGTAGAAAGCGACATGCGGCACCCGCTGCAGGCCGTTGATGAAGGTCGCGATCACGAAGAACCAGACATTCTGCGAAAAAGCGAAGATCAGCATCGCCACGCTCCAACTGAGCACGTCGAAGATCAGAATCGCGCGTTTGCGGCCCAGTCTGTCGGTCAGATACCCGCTCATAAACGCCGCCATCACCTGAACCAGCAGTCCGAGCGTCGTAATCCAGCCGATGTTCGTCTCGGTCACGCCCAGCTCGTACATGTAGAGCGTCGCATAGGTGGCTACCATACTGTACGGAATCAGGAAAAAAGGCTCGAAAGCCAGACAGCCCCGACTGTTGCCGCGGAGCTTCGGGAAAAACGTTCTTGCCATGCGATACTTCCTCCGGTGTCGTAAAATGAAAAAGATTAAAGCGTTTTCGATCCTGCTAAAATATAGGTTACTATAGAGGAAAAGAAAAAAATAGCCGAACACCAAAAAAGTTGGGGAGGAACCGACATGGCTGAACGTACACCCTTCATACAAGTCGCTTCGTACGATCCGGCCTGGCCGCAGGAGTTTGCCAGAATTGCCGCGGCGGTAAAGCAATGGATGGGGGATCTGCTGATCGGCATCGAGCATGTGGGCAGCACTTCGGTCGAAGGATTGGCGGCCAAACCGATCCTCGACCTGGATGCCGTCCTGACAAGTGCCGACAGGCTGCCGGAAGCGATCGAACGTCTGGCAGCCCAGGGGTTCGAACATCAAGGGAATCTGGGCATCGCAGGAAGGGAAGCTTTTCGTCCGACGCGGGATTTCGGCTTCATGAACTATCATCTGTATGTCTGTCCGCCGGAGGGCCGGGGATACCTGGAACATATCGCGCTGCGCGATTACCTGCGGGGACATGACGAAGCGCGGGACGAATACGCCCGGATCAAGCGCAAGCTGGCCCAGGCGCACCGAACGGATATCGACGCTTATGTGGAAGGGAAGTCGGCGTTTGTGCAGGACATTCTGCGCCGTACCGGCGTCTAAACCGCAGCCGAAAAAGAGAGCAGGGAAGCCGCCGGTGACATGGCGGTTCTCCTGCTCTCTTTTTGATCGGCGTATTTGCTTCGCGCTCTCCGCGCAGGAATCGGTACGGATGCTGCGAAGGCGTGGGGAATTATGACTTGCCCAGCAGCTTGTCCGCCGCGATGGCAAGAAACGCTTGACCCGCGACCAGCAGAGCGCGCTCGTCGATATCGAAGCGGGGGTGATGATGCGGGAACGCGGTGTCTTCGCTGTCGTTCTGCGAACCGACGTTGAAGAAATGGCCCGGGCGATGCTGGAGATAATAGGCGAAGTCTTCCGCACCCATCGAAGCGTCGAGGCCATACAGCGCTTCTTCGCCGAATGTCCGTACGAAGATATCGCGCACCTGCTCCGCCTGCTCCGGCGGATTGACGAGCGCCGGATAGCCGTTGACGTAATCCAGCTCGTAAGTGGCATGTTCGGCCAGCGTGATGCCGTGCACCATATCGCGGATATCGCGTTCGAGCTGCCTGCGCACTTCGGGATCGAAGCTGCGCACGGTGCCTTCGATCTTGGCTTTGTCGGCGATCACGTTGAATGCCGAACCGGCCCGGAACACGCCTACAGTGACGACCGCGGGATGCAGCGGATTGATATGCCGGGCGACGATATGCTGAAGCGAGGTGACGAGCTGGCTGCCGACGACGATCGCATCGACCGTCTGGTGCGGCTTGGCACCGTGACCGCCTTTACCCTGCACCGTAATGTCGAACGAATCGACTGCCGCCATCGACGGTCCGGAAGAAACGGACAGTTTGCCGAGCGGCATATAGCTTGCCAGATGTGCCCCGTAGACTTCATCGATGCCTTCGAGCGCTCCGTCTTCGATCATGGCGATGGCGCCCCCCGGCAGTTTTTCTTCGGCATGCTGGAAAATAAAGCGCAGGCTTCCATGGAGTTCGCTCCGGCGTCCGGCCAGCACTTTGGCGACTCCGAGCAGTGTCGAGGTATGTCCGTCGTGTCCGCAGGCATGCATCACGCCGGGGTTATTCGATTTGTAGGGGACGTCGTTTTCTTCTTCGATCGGAAGGGCGTCGAAGTCCGCGCGGAAAGCGATCGAAGGTCCTGGATTCGCTCCTGCAAGATCCGCCAGGATGCCGTTGCCGCCTACGCCGGTACGCACCCGGTAGCCGAAGCTTTCAAGCGTATCCGCGATAAATTGGGCCGTCTGCGTTTCCTGGAAAGAAAGCTCCGGATGGGCATGCATATGGCGGCGCCACTGCACGATCTGTTCGTATTCGTTCTCGAGCTGCCGGATCCACGTTTCTTGGGTTTGTAAAGTCATGGCTTGGGTTCCTCCCGGATCTTATCGAATGATAAAACATACTATACCGCCCTGATATGTCTACCAAACTATCACTTTCCAAAAAAAGCGTCAAATCTACGACTTTTTTCGACAAAAAGTATCAAAAAACGCATTTTTCTGCCGATAATAAAACGGTAGATCGAGAAGGACGTGCCATTTTTAAAACGAATATCCAAAATCAACCGGAAAGTGGGATGTCATATGAAAGTCCGAACGAAATTATTCTCCATTATCCTGCTGCTGGTCGCGGTACTGGTCGGAAGCGGTGTACTGTCTCTGGTTTCAATCGAAAAAGGGATGACGAACAGCGGTTTTCTCGAAGAGAAGCTGGAAATGCAAAAGTTCCTAAAGCAGCTTCAATATCGAATGACCGGATTTGCCAACGACGAACGCGGCTACCTGCTGACAGGCGACACGGAATTTGCCGAAGGCATCCAGGAAAAGACGGCCGAATTGGAAAAGCTGTTGGCGGATGAATCGAAAAAATTGGCCGGGCAGGACCTTGAGTCGCTGCAAAAAATCGGCAGTGAGCTGAGCGAGCTGATCGTACTCAACCAGCAGGTTGTCCAGTTTGTCGAACAGGGGCAGATCGAGCAGGCCCAAGAGCTGCATTTCGGCGAAGAGCGCACCCTGCGCAAAGAACAGGTCGATCCCGCCGTCAATACCTTCGTCGAACGCCTGGATGCCGAAGTTGCGGCGCTTGAAGACAAGAACCGCCGCGAAGCGGATGTCAGTCAAAACATTCTGTTCTACAGCGTTATCGCTTCGGCGATTATCGGCCTGGCGCTCGGTTTCTGGCTGCTGCGTTCCATCATGAAACCTCTCACCCTGCTTAACCGTCAGATGAGCGGAATCGCCGAAGGGGATGCCGATCTGACCCGTACGATCGAACTTCGGCAGAAAGACGAATTCGGCGAACTGGCCGGCAGCTTTAACCGTTTTGTCGGCTCGCTGCGCGATATGATGCAGCGGGTGGGGGATGCATCCGAACAGCTGGGCGCGGCTTCCGAGCAGTTCTCCGCCAGCGCGGAGCAGTCCAAATCGACTTCGCACCAGGTTGCGGCAGCCATGCAGCAGATTGCCGAGCGTTCGGGCGAACAGGCACAGATCACCGGTCGCAGTACGGCATCGGCGCACGATGCGCTGGAACAGATTACGGAAATTGCGTCTTCGACAGCCGCAGTCGCTTCTTTCTCGCAGGAAATGAGCCGCCAGGCGGATGAAGGCGAACGTGCCGTGATCCGGATCGCCGACCAAATGACGGAAATCGATTCCGCTGTCGGCGACGCGGACGAACGGATCCGGCAGTTGGCCGTTCATGCGTCGCAGATCGATTCGATCGCTTCGATGATCGACGAGATCTCGGCGCAAACCCATCTGCTGTCCCTCAATGCTTCGATCGAAGCGGCACGGGCCGGCGAATCGGGACGGGGATTTGCCGTCGTCGCCGGAGAAGTCAAGAAACTGGCCGATCAATCCGGAGGGTCGACCCGCGAAATCCGCGAGCTGATCGTCAGTATTCAGCGGGAAACGCACGCGGCGATGGATATGATGCATGAAGTGAAACGCAAAGTTCACGAAGGCGCAGACGCTACGCGGCACGGCGCCAGCCAGTTCGTGGGCATTCTCGAGTCAATCGGAGAAGTCTCGGGCCGCACCGGCGCGATGGCGGCTTCGACCGAGCGGATCCACGCGGGCTTCGCGGAAGTCTCGCATTCGATGCAGCGGGTCAGCGAAGGCACCAGCGAAATTTCCGGAGGCACGCAGGAGATCGCGGCGGCCACCGAAGAGCAGCTTGCCGCGAGCGAAGAAATGCTGCACGGCGCCTCTTCGCTGAATCGCCTGGCCGAAGAACTGCAGACGCTGGTCTCACGGTTCAAGGTGTAAAAAAGGGCCGCCGTTGTGGCGGCCCTCAACGTGTCGAGAAAGTATGATTCCGAGAGAAGCGAAGAGGCGGAGGGAGAAATTCAGTGAAGGAACGATAGTGTTCGCCTTTGAAATCGGGAAAATTCCGCTAAAATCCAATCCTTTTTCCCGATTTCAACACGCGACCGGAACGAATTTCTCCCGCAGCCGACGAGCTTACTAAACGAATAGGACTTTCTCGACAGCCTGAGGGCCGCCGTTGTGGCGGCCCTTTTCAGCGGCTGAAGATCAGGTGTTTGAAACCGCGGCGATCGCTTCGAGGATCGCCGCTTTTTCTTTGCGCAGCACGGCGCCGGCGTGCAGGGTGTTCAGCAGCCGGAGCAGCTCCGCGCGCTCCGGTTCGCTGTTCGGCCTGGCGAGCAGAGCCGGCAGTTCCCCTTCGGGCAGGCGGCTGATCGCGGAGATGGCCGCCATACGCTGCGCGTCGGCGCCCTGCAGCCAGCGGATCAGGTCTTCCGCCTGCGGCCGGGAGGCGGCGAGAAGCTCATCCCAGCCGCTGAATGGAAACGCGACATGAGGTTCCATCCACCGGATGACCCGGCGGCTGCGGAACGGCGTCAGCGAATAGGTCGGCGGCTGCATGCGCCGCTCCGAAGCTGCCGCCTTCGCCTCGAGATCGCGCAGTACGAGCGGCAGACCTTCGCTCTCCGGCAGACACAGTGCCGCCAGTCGGTGAAGCACCTGATCGTCGAGGCCCGGGGGCAGGACATTCGGTTGGCTGGCGTCCAACGGACGTTCAGCATCATTGATCTTTTTTCTGGCCGCGGTCCAAATCGAGCGCACCCAATCCGCGGCTGCACTGCGCAGCATAGCGCCGATCAGCAGCAGCCTTCTGCGATGATGGCTGTCCGGCTGCGGCTCCCGGCTGCGAAGCAGCCATTCCCGAATGATCTGGTCCGAGTTATGAAGATCCGTAAGAAGAGATCCGGATCCTGCCATAGACTGCACATCGGAAGCATGCATCTCGACAAAAGCGAGCGCGGCCGGCAGATCGTCCCGAACCTTTTCCCATTTCAATTCCGCGTAGTCGCTCAGCCAGGCCCGCCATCTGCGTCCGTGGGCTCCATCGGGCTCCAATCCGTCCGGTCTGAGAAAAGGTTCGTAGGCATCGGCGCAGGCGCCGATCAGCCCGAGCCGGGTAATCCGTTCGATAAATTCCGGAAGCGTTGGAGCGAGCAGCCGGAATTCATCTTCTTCGTGCGACCAGGATACAACGGCCGACGAGCCGGAAGATTCCAGGTCGAACAGCAGCAGGTCGCCGTTGCCGGCCATATGAAAAGCCAGATAGCGACGCTGCTCCGTTTCTTCGCCGTCTGCATCGAAGAACAGCGGGAACTCAAGCTCCGACAGATTCCAACCCAGATCGCCTTCGAACATATCGAATGGCACAAAAGCCGTGGACGGAAGGCTCCAGCAGACGTCTGCCTGGGAAGCACCGAAACGGGCTAGTACCTTGTCAACACTAAAGGTAAGGTTACGCTCCCCTGAATCGCACCTAAAGCGTGTGCGTTTCAGGAAAACGTAAACCTCGGATTAAGAGTTGAAAGGGTACTAGATCTTTCAGATCTCGGGGAAGTAGGATGCCGAGCTGAAGCTCCGCATTTTGAATAAGTTCTTCAGGATCATTAATCAAGTTTGTCACTATTCCGCTGCCGCCTGTTCCCGTTTCATAAGCCGACAATGTAGAGATAAGGGAAGACCATTCGTCCATCCACTCTTGGAATTTTTGTTGCGTGATACGCAGTTCCATTGTGTTGTCCTTTCTTTTTATAAAGATAGAGGAATCTGGCCATTCAATTGCATTAAATAAAATTTCAAAAAATTTGGTCCAAGGGGTTTCAATGTTCGCTAACTTGTATATAATAACTGTTAGATAGTAAGAACCAGACCTAAAGACCTTTATTTCAGCAAGACTAGGCCGAAAGTCCTTTTTACTCCCAAACTCACAAAAGAGGTGCAAAACGATGAAGAATGGTCTGAAAAAGCTGTCCGGAAGTCTGTTTACGCGTGTATTGGCCGCAGCCGTACTGGGTATGCTTCTACCTGCGTTGTTGAACGTTGTGCTTATGAGCGATTTCGTCCAACGGGCGAATGTCAGGCATGCCGGACCGTTTGTGATCTCGATTGTCGGCTTTGCCGTCTCGTTCATTCTGCTGTTCTTCATTTTAAAAGGGATTGTGCGTCCAATTCAAGCGGCGGCGTCGCAGCTGAATCGGATGGCGGATGGCGATTTTACCGAACGCATGGACGACAAACATCTGAAACGCAGCGACGAAACCGGTATCCTGACCCGTGCGGTCGATCGGATGCAAGCTTCGTCTGTCCGGATGCTCTCGGCGGTATCGCAGGAAGCGGATGAGCTCCAGGCAGCGACCCAAATCGCGGAGAGCAAGTTTATCGGGATGGAAAACGGTCTGCGCCAGGTGACGGCTACTACGGAGACGATGTCGGCGGGGATGCAGCAGACGGCCGCGTCGGCTGAAGAGATCGACGCTTCGACCCAGGAGTTCGGCCGGGCCGTCGGATCGATTGCCAAACGTGCCGAAGAAGGCGCGGAAGAAGCCGGTCAGGTCAGTGCGCGCGCCATGGAAATTCAGGAGAATCTGACCCAGGCCGTAGAAAATACGAGCAAAATCTATGCGGAAGTCAAGCAGGAACTGGATACGGCGCTCGCCGAATCGCATTCCGTCAACATGATTCGCACGTTGGCCGATTCCATCCTCCAGATTGCGCAGCAGACCAATCTGCTGGCGCTGAACGCTTCGATCGAAGCGGCCCGGGCCGGAGAAGCGGGCAAAGGCTTTGCGGTCGTGGCCGACGAGATCCGCAAGCTGGCCGATGCTTCGAAGAAGTCGGTCGAACAAATTCATGGGGTAACCGAGAAAGTAATGGGTTCCGTCGATAATCTGCAGCGCCACTCGGGCCGCCTGTTGAACCTGATGACGACGGAAATTGCGGCCGATTACCAGATGATGCAGGCCAATGCCGACTCTTATCTCCAGGATGCGCTGTACATCGAGAACATGGTCGCCGAATTCAGCGCCACAAGCGAACAGCTCAGTGCTTCCGTGCAAAATTTGACCAAAGCGGTCAGCGAGATTGCGGCAGCGAACAGCCAGGCGGCCGAAGGAACGCAGATGATCTTCGCGCAGGCTTCGGATGTGCTTGAAGCTTCCGACGAAGTGGCCGTTCAGGCCCGCCGGACGGGCGAGAGTTCGCAGCGTCTGGAAGAACTCTCGGGCCAATTCCGGTTCGTGAACGAATCGGTAGAAGCCGCCGCTTCGGTTCTGCCCGTTCGTCAGCCGGCAGGCGGTTCGCTGCCGGGTACGTTCGAACCGAAAACGCCGCGCCAACCGCAAACTCCGCGGACGGCCTGATCCCGAACGTTTTGGCGGCAGCCGTGGGGGCACGCTGAACGGGATGGATAACGGCCGCGCGGACGGCCCACTATTTAAGCGAAGCTTCTCTATGAAGCTTCGCTTCAACGTGTCGAGAAAGTCGTATTCCAAACAAAGTGAGGAGGCGGAGGGAGAAATTCAGTGAAGGAACGATAGTGTTCGCCTTTGAAATCGAGAAAATTCTGCTGAAATTTAATCTTTTTCTCGATTTCAACACGCGACCGGAACGAATTTCTCCCGCAGCCGACCCGCTTCTCCTACGAATAGGACTTTCTCGACAACCTGGAGCGAAGCTTCTCTATGAAGCTTCGCTTTTTGCTGTTTGATTCCAATCGACGCAAGGGCATAACGAACACGAAAAGTGCCTAAATGCGAAAAAATTGTTACACTAACAGAGATAGACGGTTCAAGCAGGACTAACGAACCGTCTCCAAGAACTGAAAAAGCGAGGGACAACAACCATGATCATCAAACCGAGAACGCGCGGATTTATCTGCACCACCGCCCATCCGGACGGCTGCGCCGCGCAGGTTCAGCAGCAGATCGACTATATCGCGGCCAAACCGCGCCTGGAAGGACCGAAGAAAGTGCTGGTCATCGGCGCCTCGACCGGCTACGGCCTGTCGGCCCGTATTGCGGCCGCTTTCGGAGCCGGAGCGGCGACGGTCGGTGTATACCGCCCAAGCAAGAGCAGCGAGACCCGCACCGCATCCGCGGGCTGGTACAATTCGGCTGCGTTCGAGCGCAAAGCCGCCGAAGCGGGGCTTCGTTCGTTCAGCGTTACGGGCGACGCTTTCTCGGACGAGACCAAAGCCAAGACGGTCGAAGTGATTCGCGAAGAACTCGGCCAGGTCGATCTGGTCGTCTACAGCGTCGCTTCCGCGCGCCGGGTCAATCCGAAGACGGGCGAAGCGGTTAATTCCGTGCTTAAGCCGATTGGCGATTCGTATACGAACAAGACGGTCAATTTCCATACCGGCGAAGTGAGCGAAGTAACGCTTGATCCGGCAACGGAAGAAGAAGTGGCGGCGACCGTGGAAGTCATGGGCGGCGAAGACTGGCAGCTGTGGATCGACGCCCTGCAGGCTGGCGGCGTATTGGCCGAAGGCGCGACGACGATCGCCTATTCGTATATCGGCCCCGATCTGACGCAGCCGATCTACCGGGAAGGTTCGATCGGACGGGCCAAAGACCATCTGGAAGATACCGCGCTGCGGATCGGCGGGCAGTTGGCATCCGGCGGCGGCCGTTCGTTCGTATCCGTCAGCAAAGCGCTGGTGACGCAGTCGAGTTCGGCGATTCCGGTCGTGCCTTTGTACGTGTCTGTCCTGTACAAGATTATGAAGGAAAAAGGACTGCATGAAGGCTGTATCGAGCAGACCTATCGGTTGTTCGCGGATCGGCTCTACGGCGGCGGCGAAGTGCCGGTCGACGAGCAGGGCCGGATCCGGATCGACGATTGGGAAATGCGGGAAGACGTACAGCGGGAAGTGGCGGAGATCTGGGAGCGAATCTCGTCGGACAACATCGACGAACTGAGCGATCTGGCCGGATACCGTCAAGAGTTCTTCCAGCTGTTCGGTTTCGAAACCGACGGCGTGGACTACGAAGCGGATTGCGATCCGCAGGCCGGAATGCCGGAGAGCCGTCTGCGTCCGGTTCGCGAATAGCTTCCGCCGCAGCCTCATGCCAACGTCCGGGTACAAGTGAAGGAACCGGAATCGGATCGTCTTATCGATGAAAGGGGGGTTTTCTTTGCGTGTATTTGACCGTTATTTTCAGACGATCACCTGGATGTTACTGGCCTTGATGGCCGTAAGTTTGTTTATTCTCGGCAATGCCTATACCACGCCGCTGCTGCTAGTTTATGTGCTGCTGCTGGCTCTTCGCCATCGGCATTCGATCACGAATATGCTGCGGCGTTCCACACCCGGCCAGAAAACGGCGATGCTGCTGGCTTTTGCGGCGGCCGTCGCCTTCTCGTTCGTGCTGATCGGGTTCGGCGGACGGGTTCTGGAATCGCAGGGGATCGGGCCGGTGTTCCTCTACATCTGGATTGCGGTTGTGATCGCCGCCGCGATCGCCGGAATGCGTGCTGTCGCGATTCGTGCAGGCATCCCGCTCGGACCGCGCAGATAACCAGCGCGCCCGGCCTCGTGCTGTACGGGAACGGCATAGGAGATTTGTTGGAAACGCCGGCTGCTTCGAACGGTTTGAGGCCAATCGGCGGTATGCGAGGATAGCGGAAGGCCGGAACGATTCGCGAGAGCGGACGCTTCAGGCCTTTTTGAATACGCGAATTCGGCCGAGACATCGGTGGCGCGGAATATCCGCTGCGGCTTCAAGCGGTTGGATACGCGCGCAGCCGGTTAAAAAGCTGAATATGCAGCGTAAAAAGGGGTGGAGGCATGAAGCCGGCTTTTTCTTCGTATCAGGATGATCCGCAGGTGCAGCAGCGCCGCTGGCGGATCCTGATCATACTCAATTTGTTCACCTTTATGGCGACGCTCGACGGCAGTATCGTCAACGTGGCGCTGCCTTCGATCTCGAGCAGCCTGGGTCTTCAGCTTGGACACGCGCAGTGGGTATCCAGCATCTACCTGATGGCGATCTGTTCGTTCATCCTGCTGTTCGGGCGCCTGGGCGATATTTTTGGCAAAATCCGTATTTTCCGCATCGGTACGATCGTGTTCGTGGTCGGTTCGCTGCTGTGCGGACTGAGCGGCTCGCTCGCCACGCTGATCGCCGCGCGTATCGTTCAGGCAATCGGCGCTTCGATGACCATGGCCAACAGCCAGGGCATCGTCACCGATATTTTCCCTTCGAACGAACGCGGCAAAGCGCTTGGCTTGGTCGGAACATTCGTTTCGCTTGGCAGCATCGCCGGTCCCGGGATCGGCGGACTAATGGTATCGTCGCTCGGCTGGGAGTCGATCTTCTGGATCAATGTGCCGCTTGGGCTTATCGCGATCCTGCTCGGCGCCAAGCTGCTGCCTTCGGACCTTCGCACGGTCAAACGTTCGGTCGACGGCGGGGGCAGTCTGCTGTTCGCGGGTTTTGTCGTATCGCTGGTCGCCGCGATTCTGCTCGGGCAGGAGATCGGCTATGGAGATTGGAGGATCCTCGGACTTTTTGCTGTCGCTTCGGCGGCGTTCGCGCTGTTCCTGTGGAGGGAATCTCGGATCGATGAGCCGATGCTGAATCTGGGACTGTTCCGCAATCCGAACTTCTCGCTCAGTATTTTGTGCGGCTTCCTCGTCTTCGTCAGTATGTTCTGCTACAACATTATCGCGCCGTTCTACCTGCAGTCGATCCTCGGCTTGTCGCCGAGCAGCGCGGGCTGGACGATGATGATCTATCCACTCGTCATGGTCGTGGTCGCTCCGCTGAGCGGAGCGATGTCGGACCGTTTCGGTTCGGAATGGCTGACCTTTATCGGTCTCCTGCTCATGGTCGGCGCGCAGGCGGGCCTGGCTTCGCTGCATGAAGGCAGTTCGCTTGCCGTGGTCGGCGGCTGCATCGCGCTGCTCGGCCTGGGCGGAGGACTGTTCCAGTCGCCGAACAACTCGCTCGTCATGTCCACCGTACCGCGTCCGCAGCTTGGCATCGCTGGCAGCGTCAACTCGCTGATCCGCAACCTGGGCATGGTAACGGGGATCGCCGTCGCGACCACCACGCTGTTCGGCGTCATGAGCGGCCGGGCGGGTTACCGCGTCACCGGGCTGATTCCGGACCGCCCGGATATTTTCCTGGACGGCATGCATGTGGTGTTTACCGTCTCGGCCTGCATCTGCGTCGTCGGGGCCCTGCTGACCGGTTGGCGCCTGCTGGGACGCAGGCATCCGCGCGGCGAAGGCGAGCGGACGGAGCCTAGGGAAGCCTGATTCCCGGGCCTTGCCTAGCCTCCAGTCTTTTGGGTTGGCGGTTCGGCTAAGGCCGGGATAGCTTTTCAACAGAGGATACCGCACGTTCCGAATAAAAATGTTGTTGTTTTGAACACATTTTCTCCGTAAAAAAGCAGTTGGGAGAAAAATGTGATCATGACAACAACATTTTTTGCTTATTACGGCTGTTTTCTGATAATTAGCATTAAAAAGTGGTCATTTTGATCACATTCTTATCGCAAATTGAAAAAAGAGGGCGAAAAGTGATCATTTTGAACACTTTACTCAAGCTTTTGTCTCGTAAGGGAGTGTTCTCGGGATGCCAACCAGTCAACTCACAGGCAAACGCTCAAAGCAGCTGCTCCGGAAAACGGCCGACTGTTTCGTACCGGCATGCATACGTTCCTTCGGAAACGGAACGCAGCAGCTGCCGGTCGACCAGACTCTTCAGGAGCACATTTGCTTTTCGATGGCCGAAGCCGTATAGGTCCTTGAGGTCTTTGGGGCGAATCGCACGCCCCAGACGCCAGGCCAAGCGCAGCACTTCTTTCTCCTCCGGCGTGAGGGTTTGCTTGATTCGGCGGCTGTCAAACAGCAAAGGCCCCACACTCAACTGCAGCAGCATCCGGCAGACGTCGGGGCGGCGCTGGATATCGTCGAAAGCGAAGTGCAGCATTTTCCAGCCCATTCCGGTGAGGAACGTATCGCGGTTCAGCGCATAGCTGAACTTCTCGCGGTCCATGTCTTTGATATGGCTCTGGAAACCGTCGCACTCAATGCCGATCCGCCCGCCGCCTTCCGGCAGAAAAGCGAAGTCGAGAAACTGCGAGCGGCGGTTCCAGTCGTGAATCTCGTACTCCGGATGCAGACCGTCGAAGCTGCCGATCAGCGGCCACCAGACCTGTTCGAGGAACAGTTTCTCCGCATATTGGTGTCCCCGTTCCAGCCGGCCGCGGCGTTCGCCCGAGCGCGCATCCAGATGCCGTCGCACAAAAATCGAGTGGGCGTGTTCGAATTCAAGCGAAGCGGGCGCATTTGCCGGACGGAGAACGGACGGTTGTTCGGGAGTTGTAGTCTTTTTACGCTGCGACAATTAAATTCCTCCTCCAAAAATAGCATTCGACGAAAAAAACGTCCTCTCCGCCGTTTGGGCCGGGAGGACGTTCTTCGTCGCTCGATCGTATATCGCTGCGAGAAGTATAGCACAGGAGACGGCTACGCCGCACGCTTGAGGAGTGGCGGTCCTTTTCCTACCGGTTCTGCCGTTTGCTCTCATGCATTCGCCGAACCGGTGGTCAGGCTTTTTCCGCAGGCCCTTTCCGGTTTAACCTTTGTTAATCTTCCGTTTAACCGAGGGTTAACGCGCCGTGCTATCATAGGAAGAAACATCAACCAAGCCATATCCAACCGGACGGGAGATCCAGCCATGACGATTAAACGCAGGCTTTTTATATCCAATATTCTCATGATCGTGATTCCGATCGTACTGGCGCTCATGCTGTCGGCACTGCTTGTCCTGCTGCTGTGGCAGGAGTTCGATTTTCAGTTCGACAACAGCGAAGACTATTACGGGGCGCGGGACTCCGTCATGGAAGCTTCCCGCGAGCTGCTGGAGAATCCCGACACCAACGTCCAGAAGCTGGACTTCATGGTCAGCCGGGTCGATCGCATGCTGACGAACAACCATATGGCGCTGCGCATTTACGAGACATCCGGCGCATCCGCGGAGCTCGGAACCGGCACGCTGACGTATTCGCTGGGGGGCGAGCCTTTTGCCGATCCGCAGTTGACGAAAGCGCTGGATACGCTTGGCGGGACCGGGCTGGTCGGCACGGAAGGACGCGAGCTGTATGTATCGGAGGCGGACGGCGCCGAGGGAAGCTACCGGATCGAGCTGTACAGCACACGCAAAGCGGCAGAGCCGACTCCACCCGGTCATCCCGGCGGAAGCGGCGGTATCTGGTTCCCTATAGCGATTCTGCTGGGCATGATCGCCGTTGTCGTCTTGACCAGCCGCTTCCTGACCCGGTTCGTGTTCCAGAAGATCCGTCAGCCGCTCGAGATTCTGGCCGGCGGGGTCAACGAGATCCGCGACGGCAATCTGGACTATCGGATCAACTACACACGCAAAGACGAATTCCGGCCGGTGTGCGAAGCATTCAACGAGATGGCCGGCCGGCTCAAAGAGTCGGTCTGGGCCGTGCAGAAGCAGGAGATGAACCGCAAAGAACTGCTCGCCGGCATCTCGCACGATCTGCGCTCGCCGCTCACTTCGATCAAGGCGTACGCCGAAGGGCTGCTCGACGGGGTCGCGGCAACGGAAGAAGCGCGGCGCCGCTACACGGGCATGATCAAGACCAAAGCGGGCGATATCGATCACATGGTGTCGCGGCTGTTCCTTTTTTCCAAAATGGACCTGGGCGATTATCCGAATTATCCCGAAGACCTCGATCCGCGCGAAGAGCTGCAAAGTTTCTTCCGTGCGGCGGATGACGAATATGCCCATCAGGGTCTGAAGGTGGCGCTCGGTGCGATGGAGGAAGGACTGCTTATTCATGTCGATCCCGTGCAGTTCCGCCGCGTGCTGTCGAACATCGTGGAGAACAGCCTAAAGTACAAAGAACGTCCCGAAGTGACCGTGTCCGTCGAGATGTACCGGGCCGGCAGCACGCTTGCGATCACGGTATCCGACGACGGGCCGGGCGTGACGGACGAAGCGCTGCCGAAGCTGTTCGACGTCTTCTACCGCAGCGACGCTTCCCGCAGCAGTCCGAACCGGGGCAGCGGGCTGGGCCTTGCGATCTCGGAAAAAGCGATTACGTTTATGCACGGCACGATCAAAGCGGAACATGCGGACGGCGGCGGGCTGCGAATCGTTATCGAACTGCCGGTCACTCAAGCGAAGGAGGCGTAACGACAGATGAACAACGGCAAAAAGATCCTGATCGTCGAAGACGACAGCGCGATCGCGGAGATCGAGCGGGATTATCTGGAGATTGACGGATTCGGTGTGGAGATCGTCGATAACGGCACGGACGGGATCGGGCGCGGGAGCAGCGGGGAGTTTCATCTGATTCTGCTGGATGTGATGCTGCCGGGGGCGGACGGATTCGCGGTCTGCCGCAAGCTGCGCGAGACGGTCGATATTCCGATTCTGATGGTGACGGCGCGGCAGGAAGATATCGACAAGATCCGGGGGCTTGGCCTCGGGGCGGACGATTATATCGTGAAGCCTTTCTCGCCGGGGGAGCTGGTGGCGCGCGTCAAGTCCAATCTCGCCCAGTACGAACGTCTGCGCAGCCGCAGCGACAGGCCTGCCGACGGCGAACTCAAGGTAGGCCAGATCGCCATTCGTCCGCAGTCGCGGCGCGTTTATGTACGGGGCGAAGAACTGACGCTCAAAAACAAAGAGTACGAGCTGCTGCTGTTCATGCTCGAACACGCCGACATGGTGCTGAGCAAAGAGACGCTGTACGAGAAAATCTGGGGTTACGACGCGATCGGCGACAGCGCGACGGTGGCCGTCCATATCAATCGCCTGCGGGAAAAGATCGAAGACAATCCGGGCGATCCCAAAGTGATCCAGACGGTCTGGGGGGCGGGCTACCGCTTCAAGGCGTAGTTCCTTTTGCAAGAGACCGATAAAATAAGCCGCCGTATCCACGCATCAAACCGCTTTTCGATACGCAGCAAGAGCCCGGAGGCCCACAGCCCTGCCGGGCTTTTTTTATGGCGATAACTATTTAAGAACCGTTTAAGTTTTGTTTAGAAAGTTCGCGGAAGCCGTTTATTTCTTCGCGTTACGATAAGGGTGCGACAAAGAACCACCTGCAAGGCGATCCACACGGCATCCAAATCGAACACGGGGAGAGATGAACATGAAAAAAAGTATGCGCAACAAAACGATCGGTGTCATGGCGGCGGGCATGGTCTTGACGGCAAGTCTCGGAGCAGCGGCATATGCCAACGGCAATGCCTACAATACCTTCAGGGACGCGGCGCTCAAGACGGCGGAGAACGACAATTCGACAATGACCTCCAAGATCGAGATTCGTCAAAACGGAGCCGTAACGGCAAGCGGGCAGCTGCAGGTACAGTCGGCGGGAGAAGAAAGCTACTCGTTGGGGCAGTTCAAGATCGGCGGCAGCACGCTTGAAGTCGAACAATCCACCGAAGACGGAAAAGTGATCCTGCGCAAAGGCGATCAGTATTACTCGCTCGACGCGGAGCCTGGGCATTCGGAAAATCCTTCGTTCGAATCTTCGCCAAGCGCGGAGCGGCTGATGGAAGCGGCGAGCGATCTGGTGCTGGGCGATATCAAGAAAAGCTTCACGGAAAGCGGCGATACCGTCACGCTCAATCTGACGGACGCGCAAATTCCGGAACTCGCGAACCTGGCAATGAACGCGATGCTGGAAGTGAGCGCGCAGCACGGCCAGAAAGCTCTCGGCGAAGAAACGAAGTGGCAGTCGGAATGGGCCGGTTTCGACCCGGCATCGCTCTTCCCGATCACTTCGGACGGCCGGGTGGAGAGCGTGCGTCTGGACGCAGTGCTCAAAGACGGCGCGATTGCGACGATGAAAGCGACGCTCGGCGTATCGGGTCTGGACGAGAACGGTCAAAAAGTCCAGCTGCAGGCGACGATCGACAGCACGTTCGACAAGATCGGCAGTACCGTACCGCAGGATATCGATGTGACAGGAAAGAAGGTCGAACCGCTTGAGCTGCCTGAAGGCGCCGAGCACGGCCGCTTCGGTCACGGACCTTTCGGTCCGGACCGTTCCGAATAAGGAGGAATGAACATGACCGTCGTTCGTATCGAGAATCTGACGAAGAAGTATGCCAACCGCCGCGGCGTGGACCGGCTGTCGTTCGAAGTCGAAGCGGGGCAGGTGCTCGGTCTGCTCGGCCCCAACGGAAGCGGCAAAACAACAGCCATGAAAGCCATGACCGGACTGCTGCAGCCCGATTCGGGCGAGATCGCCCTGCTGGGGATGGATCCTGCGCAGCAGCTGCCCGCCATTCTGGAACGGACCGGCTGCATGATCGAAACGCCCGGCCTGTATCCGTACCTGACGGCCCGGCAGAATCTGCAGCTGACCGGCCGCTTCTATCCCGGTTTCGATACGGACACGGTCGACTCGCTGCTGGACCGGGTCGGTCTGCTGCCGTACCGCCGGGAGAAAGTCCGGCGGTTCTCCGTCGGCATGAAGCAGCGCCTGGCACTGGCCTGCGCCCTGCTGCCGAAGCCCGATCTGCTCGTGCTCGACGAGCCGACGAACGGCATGGACATCGAAGGTACCGCGATGTTCCGCGAACTGCTGCTGCAGGAACGCGAACGCGGCTGCGCCGCCGTATTGTCCAGTCATCTGGCGCATGAGATGGAGCAGCTCTGCACCCATGTGGCCGTGCTGCAGGAAGGGGTGCTGGTCGACCGAGCTTCGGTATCCGAAGTGCTGGGACGTTACGGCGGCCTGGAGCGATATTATCTGAGCATGACCCAGGCGAACGGGAGGAATGTGATATGAGTACGCGGATAAAAGAAGCGGAAGCCGGGCGGGCGGAAAATTCGATTTCGAACCGTGAAGGGATACTTTCGGGTAAAACGGGACTGCCGGAGCTTTCTTCTGCCGGATCGGCAGCCGCCCGTACCGGAGCAAAAGGGCCTGCGCCAAGCGCCATGATCGGCCGTTCGATCGAAGTCGAACTGCGCAAGATCCTTGCCCAGTTCAAATATCGCGCGCTGCCGGTGCTGATCGCGCTGGCTCCGCTGGCCTTGCTGCTGCTGAACCGGATGGAAGGCGGCATCGTGCGCTTCTCTGCCGAGAATCTGCCGTTCACGCTGCTGTCGCTGGCTGCGTATATCCTGCTTCCTCTGGCCGCGTGCATGTTGGCGGCCGACCTGTTCGCCGGAGAACGGGAGCGCGGCGAATTGAAGATCCCGCTCACCCGGCCGGTCAGCCGCATGGCGCTTGCGGTCGGCAAGATCGGGGCGATCGTTCTCTACCAGGCCGGAATGCTGGGGATTCTGCTGGTTCTGTCACTGGCGGCGGCAGTCTTGTCGGGCGCCGGAATCGGCGAGCTGAATCTGCCGGGGATTCTGGGCGCTTATGCGCTGACGCTGCTGCCGGCGGCGGTGATGACGGCCTTGGCGGCGCTGGCTTCGACGCTTGCCCGCAGCGCCACATCCGGTTTCATGCTGGGCGTCGCCCTGATCGCCGTCATGATCGGCGCCGGACTGCTGTTCCCCGCGGCCGCTCCGCTGCTGGCCGCGGATTACATGACGCTGTACAAGACGATCATCGGCTCGCAGATCGCTTATGTGCAGTTGGGTCTTGGGGCCGGCATTCTGCTCGGTTGGGGAGCGATTCTCACGGCGGCGCAGCTGCTGGTATTCGACGGGAAAGAAGTCTGACCCGTAGAGATTGCGAAGAAGCAGGTTGGGATCGCCGGGCTTCGCCGCTTGGGCGAAGCGTCGGGCAGCGAAGCGGACCGCGGCCGATCGGTGCGAAGCAAAGATGGGTGTATGAAGCTTGTACAAACCAATCAAAAAACGTTCCTGCCGGCAATGCCGGTCGGAACGTTTTTTGAGTTTGCAGGTTTAGGTGGATAGGTACAGGTTTAGGTTGGTAGGTGTGGAAGGAGCTTCAACAGTACTGCACGCCATCGGACAGACCAACGCCTACTCAAGTGATCCTTATGATCACTTTTTGATTCGCGTGTAAATATCAGCATACGGCACATAAACGGGCAGGCGGTGCAGGAGGGTTCTTTTTTCGCTGCCCGCCCCCGCCGTTCACTCTGCAAAAATCAATTAAACCGACGGATATGCGGCGAGCAGAGGGCGGTCAGCAGAATCACGATACCGACGGAGGCGAAGATCGCGATGGTCGGAATGCCTCCGATCGTATCGGCCAGATGCCCGACCACCAAGTAACCGACGGGAAGAAGCGCGAATGAACCGAGCATATCGAGACTGGCGACGCGTCCGAAGCTTTCGGCGGGAACGAGTTCCTGCAGGCTGATCTCCCAGATAATCATAAACATCATCATGCCGAAGCCTTCGAGGACCATCGCCATGACGAGTCCCGGTACCCATGTGATAACGGAGAGCAGCAGCAGGGCGACACCGCCCAGCAGCGCACCGCCGTAGGCGACCAGTCCGCGGCGTTTCCAGTCCCGTTTGGACCCGAACAGCACGGCGGCGAGAATCGCGCCCACGGCGGTGCCGGCCATCGCGATCCCGTATAGGGAAGGCGGCAGTCCGTGATGGACTTTGAACAGCCAGGGTACAAGCACGGCCACAATGCCGGTATAACAAATATTCAGCAGCGAAAAAGCAAGAATCGTAATCCACAGCCACGGCAGTTTGCGCAGCACATGAACGCCTTCCATAAACTCCGCGCCGAAGCCGGAGAGCACGGACGCGGGCTGCGCCGCAGCCGCAGCCGCTTCGGGCAATAGACCTTCGCGTAGAGGGACCACCGCGTCAGCCGATAGGCTTTCTCCGGCTGTCGCATTTCCGTGCGCGGACACGCCGGCGTCGGCAGGTTCGCCCGTGCGAAGCGCCGCGGGTTCTTTTGCAGCCGGCGTGCCGGCGTGACCGCCGTTCTTGACCGATCGGGCGGGCCATCCGCTGACGGGGCGGCCTTTTTGCTGCGCCAGCACCCGTCTGAGCATCAGGAAGCACAGCAGCGAGATCAGATACGTAACCGAATCGAGCGCGAATCCGGCTCCCGGCGACGCCGCGGTAACCAGCATGCCGCCGAGCGCGGGGCCGAGCAGCCGAACGCCCTGGATGCTGATCTGGCTCAGGGCGTTGGCGGCGTTGCGAATATCCGGCGTGAACACTTCGGCGCGCAGGGCGGAGTAAGCGGGGCTGAACACGCCTTCCATGATACCGTAGCAAACGAGCCCGATATACAGCCGCTCCAGCGTCAGGCTGCCGTTAAAAATCGAGATCGCCGCGAGCAGCATGATACACAGCCGCGCCGCGTTGCTCAGCATGACCAGCCGCAGCCGATCCGTCTTGTCCACGATCCATCCGGCAAAAGGCAGCGCGATAATGTTCGGCAGCATGTAGCAGGTCATGGCAAGTCCCAGCGACGTCGACGAATCGGTCAGCGAATAGACGACGAGCGGCAGAATGAGGACGGACACGGAACTGCCGAGCATGGCGATCCATTGACCGAGCCACAGATAGGTAAAAGCTTTGGATTTGCGAATCGGAGACAGGAACAGGGCCAGCCGGGAAGCGTTGGAGTCTTCGTTTTCCGCGGTGTTTTTGTCGAGATCGGTCAGCATGCTCAGGCGTCCCCTCTCTCGTCGATCCGTCCGATCCGAATACTGACGCCGTATTCCCGCCCGCCTTCGGTGTGCAGCTCCCACTTTTCCAGCAGCGCTTTGAGTTCATCGGAGAACCGTGCGGCTTCTTCGTCCGACAGATCGAGCCGCGTCGCATGGTATTCCGAGAAAGGGCCGGCCCCGGTCCAGGCGTCGTCGTCTTGCTGCCAGGCTTCGCCTTCGGCCGATCCGGGAAAATGAAACTGCGACGCCGGAGCGGAATAATACTTCTCCACGATTCCCGAGACGCTGCGCGTATCCGCCAATTCGAGCAGGCCTCCTTCGTACAGCCGTTGAATATGATAGTGAACATTGCCCGGCGTTTTGCGCAGCCGATCGGCGACCTGCTTCGAGGTCATCGGCTCGCGCGACAGCGCGTGCATGATCTTGATGCGCAGAGCGTTTTGCAGCAGCTTGTTCTGGTTGGCATCGATAATCAGCGAGCCGTTTGGCGTCATGGGTTTGTCCGTCAACACAATCTCCCCCTTGTTGGAGTCGGATCAATCCGGATTTCTATTGATCTGGACTTAGATCATTCTGGAAATAGATAGATCTGGAATCCAGATCATGAAGATAATATAGCATCGTTCGCAAGCGGTGTAAACGGAAATCGATCCCGCAAATAGAAAAAAGCCCGTCACGGATAAACGATCCGTTAACGGGCCGAGCTTCCCCGCTTAAATGGGGGAAGGATTCAAGGGAACCGCTCTCATCCGACAGGTTACGAGAACGTATCAAGCAGGATCGCGGTCAGCAGGCCCATCGAGGCGATAAAACCGACGGCCGGACCGCCTTCTTCGAAAGCTTCCGGCATCATGGTCGAGCACAGCATGGCGATGATGCCGCCGCCGGCGAACGCGCCGATCGCGGCTTTCATTTCACCGGAGAGCTGCTCGAAGAACAGATAGCCGCCCATGGCGGCCAGTGCCGAGACCAGCAGGACCGAACCCCACATGAGAAATATTTTTTTGCGCGAATAGCCGTTTTTTTGCAGGCCCACGGTACTCGACAAGCCTTCCGGGATATTGCTGACGAAGATCGAGACGACCAGCACAACGCTGATACCGTTGCCTGCGATCAGACTGGCGCCGAGCATAATCGATTCCGGAATGGCGTCCATCACGGTACCGGCGAAGATGCCGAGTCCGCTCTGATCGGCTTCGCCGCCGGCCGCTTTTGAACCGGAATCGTCTTTGCCCGAACGTTTGCGGTTCGAGCCGCCGCGCCGGGAGACGATCAGGTCAAACACCGTATAGACGAGCGCGCCCGCCGTGAATCCGATCCCCGTCGCAAGCACCCCGCCGTCCTCCAGGGCGTCGCCGAGCAGTTCGAACGCGGCCGCGCCGATCAGCGTGCCGACGCCAAAAGCCATAATCCAGCCGATATACCGTTTTTTGATCCGCAAAAATAACGCCGCCAACGCGCCGAGCACGACGGCCGACGCGGAAATGCCGCCCCATAACAATGCGCTCCACATGCTTATTTCTCCTCTCGTTTCTTTCTGCGCGCTATGTTGAAAGTTTCGTATGCAAGCGCTCCTGCTCGTTCATTAACCGGTCGGCGGCTTCGGCAAACGCCGGGGCTTTTTCGCAATGACGGCTGCCCAATGGTATAATTCGGCATATGCGCATACAAAAGAGCCAAATTGGCGAATAACGGGATAGACTATTTTCGGGAGGGGATTCAATGGGAACACCGCAAACGATTCTGACGACAGGCGCAAACGCGCCGATCGGGCAAACGGACGAACTTCGCGTACGGATCGAATGGGACGCCGCACCGGCCGATCTCGACGTCAGCTGCTTCATGGTCGGAGAGAACGGCAGAGTGCCGTCGGACGATTATTTTATCTTCTATAACCAGGATACAAGTCCGGCGGGACATGTGCGTTATGAACGGACAGGAAGCAGCAAGGTCGCGTTCGTCATCCGCACGAACGAGCTGGACCCCGGCCTGATCGCCAAATGCGTATTCTCCGCGACGCTTGACGGGACCGGGACGTTTGCCGACGTGACGGGCTGCCGGATCGTGGCGGAAACGGGCAGCGGCGAGATTCTGTACGAGATCACGGAAGCGACGCAGGAGCGTTCGCTCGTCTTCATGGAACTGTACCGGCATGCGTCGGGATTGAAGCTGCGGGCTGTCGGCCGCGGCTTCAACGGCGGGCTCAAACCGCTGGCCGAAGCGTATGGCGTCGAGATCGAAGACGAAGAAACGCCGGTGCCGCCGAATGTACCTCAGCCGCCCGCGAACACGCCTGCCGCGGATTCGAGTAAGGCATCGGGCTCAACGGCGGCCGCTCCCGCGCAGCCTGCCGCCCCGGAATCCGCCCAGCCGCCGCGTCCGCTCGGCAAGATCGATCTGCTCAAACGCAAAGTCGGCATTTCGCTGGAGAAGAAAAATATCGCGCATGAAAAAGCCCGCGTAGCCGTCATCTTCGACGCTTCGGGTTCCATGACGCAGCTGTACAAAAAAGGCACGGTCCAGCGCGCATTCGAACGGATTCTCGCGGTCTCGGCCCAAATGGACGACGACGGCATCATGGACGTATGGTTTT
Source organism: Saccharibacillus qingshengii (assembly GCF_013185195.1). GTDB lineage: Bacteria > Bacillota > Bacilli > Paenibacillales > Paenibacillaceae > Saccharibacillus > Saccharibacillus qingshengii. The sequence goes on along the minus strand of NZ_JAAZWC010000007.1, from coordinate 124,527 downwards.
TTGCCAGCAAGATGATGCGTGCGCCGAGCGTGACCGAGCACCAGTATGAGAATTACGTGCAGAAGACCTATCCGGGGCCAAGCATGAAGAGCAAGCTGGGCTTCGGCAACAATGAGCCCGTCGTTATGGAAGACATCGTCCGCAAGTACACGCAAGAAGAGCCGGACGACAAGACGCCGACCTATATTATTTTCTTCAGCGATGGCGGAATCTATGAGACCAAGAAAATTTCCAAGCTGCTGATCAAGCATGCGGACAAGCCGATTTTCTGGCAGTTTGTCGGTCTCGGCAGAGCCAATTTCGGCGTACTCGAACAGTTGGACGACCTGCGCGGGCGTATCGTCGACAATGCCGATTTCTTCGCGCTGGACGACCTGGACCGGGTGAGCGACGAAGAATTGTACGATCGCCTGCTGAACGAGTTCCCGGGTTGGTTGAGAGAAGTGCGGGCTCGCGGAATTTTGAAATAAGGAGCAAACTTCATGAATAGACATCCGGAATCTTCTTCCAGCGTCTCCGATTCGCCTTCGCTTATGTTGGGACAATGCCTGAATCTGCTGCACAAAGACCTGGTCCTTGTCGACATGGCAAGTCCCGGCAAGCCCACCCATCCGGTATCGAAATGGAAAAAGCTGCTGCCGCTGGACGCGCCCGGTTATGAGCTGCGCACGATGAGCTTTAACCATGGCCGTACGCAGAAGAAGTCGATCGCCAAGATCGGCGGACCGGGATTATGGAACGAGTGGTAACGCAAAAAAGCGGTAAAGCAAACGGTAAAGCAAACAAAAAGCTCTTTTTTCCGAGATTCGGAAAAGGGGGCTTTTTTATAAATTGAGAATGGGATTTTATGGTTCATTCATAAAAGGAACGTACTTTTCCGAAGTTTTATATCCGGATAAGAGGAGGTCAGCTTTTTGAACATTGGGGAATCAAAACGGACTCGCCGTATATTGGCTTCCGTGCTTGCGGGAGTCATGCTCGGCACGGCAGTGCCGGCATTTGCCGCGGAGAATCCAGCCTTCGAGCAGCAGCAGGCGGCGGCCGCGGACAACGGGATCCAGAGCGAAGCGAAACTGGCTCTTCTGCAGGAAGCGCTGGCTTTGAATCTGGGTTTGGAGCAGTTCAGCGGCTCAATCGACGAAACGGCGCGGCGAAAAGGACTGGATCTCGCGGAGCAGGCCGTTATAGTGTCCGAAGATCCTTCCTCCTCGGTTTCCGAAGTCGCCGCGATCCGCAAGAAAGTCAAAGCGGCCGCGGACAAGCAGTTCCTCGATTACATGCAGCATGGGGCGTATATCAAACTGGAGATATCCAGGCTGATCAATTACACGTTGGATCCCGCCTACAATCCAACCAGCAAATATCCGCAGGAAGCGATCGATTCGGCGCTTGCCAAGCTGAACGCACTGGAACAAAGGCTGCCTACAGTCGGCTTGAAGCCGGCGGATTACGTACAGGCTTACCAGGAATATCTGTCGATTCACGTGGGATTGGACATGCAAGCTTACTGGAACAATTACGAATCGCTGTATGTGCGTGCCAGAGATTACGCGAATTCCGAGATCGAACGGGTCAAAGACATCGATGAAGATTATTCCAATCTGCGCGAAGCATTCGAGAAGCGGATCGAGACCCTTCGAGGCCAGCTCGATTCGGCTCGCAGCGAAGCGGAATTGGCTTACGTGTACCAAAAAATGAGCAATTCTTACGCCGCTTTGCTGCACGGAATCCGTCTGGTAACCGAGCTGCACGACGCACGGCTTCTGCTGGATTCTCCCCGTAGCAGCGGTTCGGGCCAATATCCGGCTTCGGCTGTCGGCACCCTGCGCCGTGCGGTCAACGAAGCCGCCAGCCAATTGGACAAAGCCCGTACATGGGACGATGTCAATTACGCGCAATCCGATCTCTATGAAGCAGTACAAGAATTCCGCAGCCGTCAGATCCCTTAACCCAAGCCGGGAAAGGTGAGAAAGGCTGCGGGAGTGGGTAATAACTTCTGTAAGGATCCGACGATCGCCGAAACGCCATTTCGATCCATAAGGAGACGATTGACGATGAGACAGGATATTGGCCAAAACCATGACTACTATATCGTTCGCGTGTCCGACGCTCCGGAATCCGAGACGCAAAGACCGGAAGATCCGCCCGGCACGCAGCCCACTTCCGATCCGGAGATCTCGCCTCAACAACCGCCCGGCGTCGCTCCGGGGCAGCCGCCCGAAACGACGCCGCAGGAACCACCGGGCGTACAGCCCGAGTCCGATCCGGAGATCGTGCCGAACGATCCCCCGGGCGTACGGCCGGGTTCACCGCCCGAATTCGATCCCGACGATATGCCCGGCGTGCGACCCAACCGGCCCGAGATCGAGCCCGAGGAACCGCCGGGCGTACAGCCCGGTCAGCAGCCGGAGATTCAGCCGATCGATCCGCCGGATGTGCGGCCCGTCAGTCCGCCGGAGATCGAGCCGATCAATCCGCCGGACGTTCAGCCCATGCAGCCGAGGGAATTCTAAGCTTCGAGCACATGACGTATCGTTTTGCCGAATAAGCTATCCAAAAAGAACCCGCGAAGGGTTCTTTTTTTTGAAGCGTATAAAAACGATCAAAGGCAGATGCTAGGACGATTTATCATTTTTGACGTAAAACGTCTCCCCGCTCTCGATCGCAATGGCATTAAGCTGTCCGCCGAAGACGGCTCCTCCATCGATGCCGACGATGCGGTTCGCTCCGTAATACACATTGTGATTATCGGGATCGCCGTGCAGGCCGCTTGTGGGCGTATGGCCGAATATGACCGTCTTGTCTCCGTCGTATCCCCGATGGAACTCCTCGCGAATCCAGATCAGGTCGGACGGATCGGCTTCGGCTGCCGTCAGACCCGGAGGAACGCCCGCATGGACAAAGATAAACGAATCCGTCTCGTAATACAGATCCAGATCGCGGACAAAAGCCAGATGGCGCTCCAATATCTCGGATTTCAGTTCGGGGCGGCGATAGTTTTCACCCAGTTCGACCCGGAGCGCTTTATCGGTAAATCCATAGCTTTCCAGAGTGGCGGTGCCGCCGTTGCGCACGATCCAGCGCTTCCAGTCTTCTTCGCCTCCGCCATCCAGCGCACGCAGCATCAGATCCTCATGGTTGCCTTTCAGCGCGATCGCACCTTCTGCGCAAAGTTCCATGACGCGTTCGAGCGTCTGCATCGATTCGGCACCGCGATCGACATAGTCGCCGAGAAGCACCAACTGATCGCAAACGGGATCGTAGCCGATGTGCTCCAGCAGACGATCGAGCAGATGCCGTTCGCCGTGGATATCGCTGATGGCCAGTGTTCTTTTGGGCATGGGCGGGGCCTCTCTTTCGGGGGAAGTCATTTTTCTAAACTCTCCCTATTCTAGACGTCCTGTAGCATTCAGGCAAGAACACGGGTGCGGGTAACCGAAGCGCAGCGGAGAAAGCAAAAAACTTCTTGCCATTTAAGTTTACTTGAGTTAATTTATTTACATAAGTTAATCCATTCGAAAGAAGCAGAGGAGGAGCCGTTTGCCGGAAGTTCATTTTTCACTGCGCGAAATCAAGAAGGCCCGAACGCGGATCAAGCTGTACGAGAGCGGATTGACTCTGATGCGCACCCGCAAGTTCAGCGAGATTATGGTCGACGAAATCTGCCGCGAGTCGGAAACGTCCAAAGTCACTTTTTTTAAATGTTTTCCGCACAAGGAAGCGCTGTTGGTTTATTTTATGCGGGTCTGGTTGACCGAACGCTTGTTGGAGATCGACGAAAAAGACAAGCGCGGATTCGAGGCTGTGCGCCATCTGCTGGAGAGCGTGGTGGAGTGGAGCGAAGACGTACCGGGCGTTATGCCCAGCCTGATCGCTTTTTTGGCCGAGAAGGATATGCACCCGTGGATGCCCGAGCTCAGCGAAGCGGAGATCCATCTGCTGTTCCCCGGGAAGGAAGCCGCGGCTGCCGTATCGCCCGATCTGGCGGAGCTGTTTCGGCGCTGCATGCTCGAAGCGCGGAGCGAGGGTACGCTGGACCCTGTTTTGTCGGTCGACGATGCAGTCAAACTGCTGTGGACTGTGTTCTATGGAGCCTTTCTGACGGCACGCTTGTACGCTTCGACCGATATCCGCGGATTTTATGAACTGCACCTGAATCGTTTGGAAAAAGGCTGAGGAGGCGTAACAGCATGGCGAAAGTAATCCCGGGCAGACAGATGGCCCAGATCGAAGGACCCTTTGTCGTATTCATCATCGGAGCGCGTATCAATAAATGGTACGCCGTGCATAAGTGGCTGCCCGTACTGCGTTCCATGGGACCCATGCTTCAGGAATTGTACACCAACAAAGAATTGGGTTTTCTCGACGCGTCTTTCTTCATGACGGGCCGCGGGGTATCGATTGTCCAGTATTGGCGCTCCTACGACCAACTGGAACATTATGCCCGCGGCAAAGCCAATCACCTCACCGCCTGGAAAAACTTCAACCGCAAAGCGCGTTCGGGAGAAGCTGTCGGCATTTACCATGAGACCTATATGGTCGAAAATGGCGCCTACGAATCGATCTACGTGAATATGCCCCCGACGGGGATGGGCCGCGCCGGGAGTTTGAATCCGGTCGGATCGGGCCGGGAAAGCTCGCGCGAGCGGGCGGGACTTGGCGGCGCGGGTCAGGGAGAACCTTCCCCGGATCTGCCGACAAGCTGAGGCTTCGTTCTTCCGAACAACGGCAAAAAGGAGCGGATCTTTCTTCCGCTCCTTCAACGTGTCGAGAAAGTCTGAATCCAAGTGAAGCGAGGAGGCGGAGGGAGAAATTCAGTGTAGGAACGATAGTGTTCGCCTTTGAAATCGGGAAAATTCCGCTAAAATCCAATCCTTTTTCCCGATTTCAACACGCGACCGGAACGAATTTCTCCCGCAGCCGACGAGCTTCTAAAACGAATAGGACTTTCTCGACAGACTAAGGAGCGGATCTTTCTTCCGCTCCTTTTTGCGCTGCCGTTAATGTCTGGTCAAAGCCCGCTGCACTTCTTCGACGGATTTTTGCTTAATCAAAGGCGCTTCGCTGATAACCCACTGCGGCATTTCGTAGACATGGCCGGCCCGAACCGCTTTGAGGTTTTTCCAGATGGATGTCTGTTCGATCCGGCTCCGGTTGCTCTGGGCATCGGTGTCGCCGTCCGCACTCGGAGCGCCGACTTCCACGAAGATGTAATCCGCTTCATAGTCCGGGAGCACTTCCAGCGAGATCGGCATGACGTCGTCCAGCTTCTCCACGCCTTTGGCCGGTGTCAGGCCGAGATCGGCGTACAGAACGTCGGACAGCGCCTGCTTCGGACCGTGCACGCGAACTTCTTTGGGCAGAATCCGCACATAGAGGAAAGTCGAACCTGCCGGAACGACGGCCGCGATCGCTTTTTTCGCCCGGGCGGTCTGGGCATCGTAAGCGCTCAGCCATTCGTCGGCCTGCGCTTCGCGCCCGAACATGGCGCCGTAAGCGCAAAGTTCCCGCTTCCAGTCGGCCGAAGGCGAATCGGCGATGATCGTCGGCGCGATGGCCCGGAGCTGATCGTATAGATCGGCCTGCGCTTTGCGTCCCAAAATGACATCGGGAGCGGCCTCCAGTACGGCTTCGACGTTGACTTCGTCGCCGAGCGGCTTGGCTTCGCCGATTGCGGCTTCGTCCAGATAAGGAGGAGCGACATTCCCGGGATATAGGCCCGTGGCGTAAGGCTTGATCCCGAGTGCGAGCAGGAAATCAGTCAGCCGGTAATCGAGCGAAGCGATGCGCTTCGGTTCGGCCGGGATCGCGCTCTCGCCGTTGAGATGCTTCACGCTGCGCGTCTCGGGTTGCGCGGCAGGCGCATTTCCCGCGGCGGGAGTGCTTCCGCCGGAAGAGCTGCAGCCCGCGGCAAGCAGGGCGCTGCCCAAGAGCAGCAGCGAAGCGGATTTATGGAGAGCAGACTTACGGATAAACGACATCAAGCAAAACCTCTTTTCGATAATGATAATCGTTATCATATATGACGAAGAGCGGCGGGTCAACCGGATCGACCGCTGTATGGGATATGCGCAGGCCGCGATTATCAAAACCGACAAATTGTATAGGGAATACAAATTATCGATGCGGAATGAAGGACGACAGGTGAACTATTTTTCATTTTGACATTGAAATTCAAAGATCTCAGACAAAAAGATGGACAACCCGATATGGATTCGCTAACATAGGAAAATGCAAAACCGCAGTACAGCGGAAACGAATTAAACTCGGAAAGAGGTAGAGGAATGAGCGGGTTGGATAAAAAAACCGGTAAGACCGTCGAAAGACCCGGAGAGGGCACGGCAGGCTTTTCCAAAAACGGATTTATCCTTGCGGCGATCGGAAGCTCGGTCGGCTTGGGCAACATGTGGAAATTTCCTTATATTACGGGCGAGAACGGAGGAGCGGCTTTCTTCCTGCTGTTTATCCTCTGTCTGGTCGTCGTAGGCCTGCCGATTCTGCTGGCGGAAATGACCATCGGACGCGGAGGACGCGGCAACGCTTCCTCGTCGCTGTTCAATCTGACGAACAAGAAGCATTGGAAATGGTTCGGCCTGATCTCGATCATCACCGCTTTCCTGATCATGTCGTACTACAGCGTCGTGGCGGGTTGGACGCTGCATTACATGATCCAGTCGTTCGCCGGCGCACTGTCGGATGTCAATATGGATTATGCGGCAGCGTTCCTCGGCTTTGCGGGCGGCTATATGCCGATCTTCTGGAGTGCGGTGGTCATGGCGATTACCGGTTTCGTCATTGCGAGAGGGATCTCGGGCGGAATCGAGAAGTTCAACAAGATCCTGATTCCCGGCTTCCTGATTCTCCTGCTGATCATGATGGTCCGCGCGTTGACGCTGCCGGGCGCTATGGAGGGCGCGGAATTCTTCCTGAAGCCGGACTTCTCGAAGCTGAACGAAGAATCGGTGCTGATCGCGCTGGGCCACTCGTTCTTCTCGCTCTCGCTCGGTATGGGCTGCATGCTGACATACGGTTCCTACGTGCGTAAAGACCAGTCGCTCGGCAAAGCTACGCTTGCGATCGGCGCAGGCGACCTGCTGTACGCGTTCATCGCCGGTCTGGTTATTTTCCCGACGGTATTCGCCTACGGCATGGAGCCGTCCAGCGGCGTCGGCCTGGCATTCATCGCGCTGCCGGCCGCGTTCGCGCAGATGCCGCTTGGCTTCCTGTTCGGCGGTTTGTTCTTCCTGCTGCTGGCGATCGCCGCACTGACTTCCGCCGTCTCTATCCTCGAAGTTCCGGTCGCCTACGCGATGGAGCAGTGGAAATGGAGCCGCAAAAAAACAGCGGTTATCATGGCGACTCTGGCGTTCCTGCTTGGCGTACCGTCGGCATTGTCCGTCGAAGGCGCCAACGGACCGCTCAGCAACGTCGTCATTTTCGGCAAAACGATCTTCGACCTGTTCGACTTCTCGACCTCGTATATCCTGATGCCGATCGGCGGTCTGATTATCACGCTGTTCACGGGCTACGCCTGGAAACGCGCGGGTGTGGAAGCGGGACTCACGGGCGGTGTCTACCGCACTTGGATGTTCCTGCTCCGCTACGTCTGCCCGCTGTTGATCATCCTGATCTTCTTGTACTCGATCGGCGTACTGAAATTCTAGATTACTTTTTGCTTCTGGACGTTCCGCTTTTGCGGAACGTCTTTTTTGTCGTTTCGGCGCAGAAAAGTTAAATTTTTATAAAAAACGTTCGCTTTCGTATAAAGACCCCCCAAAAAAGCGATGCTATGCTGGAACACGTAAACGACAAGACGGCGCCGAATAAATGGAAGCGCTATCTATAACGGAATGCGGGAGGGAAACCGGTGATGAGAAGAATAGCGGTACTTCTGCTCGTGCTGATGCTGACGGCGGTCCTCGGCGGCTGCAACCTGGCGGAACGCAGTGCGGGAAGTGCGGAGAAAGGGTATATCGGCTTGTCGATGCCGACCAAATCGTCGGAACGCTGGGTCGGGGACGGAAGCAATATGCGGCGGCTGTTCGAGCAGCAGGGCTACAAGACCGATTTGCAGTATGCGGAAGACGTGGTCGAGAACCAGATTTCGCAGATCGAGAACATGATTACCAAAGGCGTGGATGTGATCGTGATCGCGGCGGTGGACGGCAACACGCTGACCGATGTCATCGGCAAAGCGCACGACCAGGGAATCCGGGTCATCGCCTACGACCGTTTGATCCGCAACACGCCTCATATCAGCTATTACTCGACCTTCGACAACTTTAAGGTAGGCGTGCTTCAAGCTTCTTACATCGAACAGGCTCTCGGTCTGAAGGAAGGCAAAGGCCCTTTCAATATCGAACTGTTCGCCGGGTCTCCGGACGACAACAACGCCTACTTCTTCTATGACGGCGCGATGTCGATTCTTCAACCGTACATCGATTCCGGCAAGCTGGTTGTCCGCAGCAAACAGACGACCATGGCCCAGATCGCAACGCTGCGCTGGGACGGCTCGCTGGCCCAGTCGCGAATGGACAATCTGCTCAGCGCCTATTACTCCGACGAACATCTGGACGCGGTATTGTCACCGTACGACGGCATCAGCATCGGGATTTTGTCGTCGCTCAAAGGGATCGGCTACGGCTCGTCCGCGAAGCCTCTTCCCGTGATTACCGGGCAGGACGCCGAGCTGGCTTCGATCAAATCGATCGTGGCCGGCGAGCAGACGCAGACCGTGTTCAAAGATACCCGCAAGCTTGCGCAGCAGACGGTCAATATGGTGGAAAGCGTGCTCCAGGGCGAAGAAGCCGAAGTGAACGATACGAAGTCGTACGACAACGGCATCAAAGTCGTTCCGGCTTATCTGCTGGACCCCGTATCGGTCGACAAAAATAACGTACGGCAGGAGATCGTGGACCAGGACTATTACACCCAAGAAGAAATCGGTCTGAAATAAAACAGGAAGCCAAGACCGGCCGAATCGAACGAAGCAGCAGAACAGGAGGGCTGAACCATGTCGGAGTACATCTTGGAAATGCGCGGGATCGTCAAGACGTTTCCCGGTGTCAAAGCGCTGGACGATGTGAACATCCGGGTGCGGCAGGGCGAGATTCATTCGCTGTGCGGAGAGAACGGAGCGGGCAAGTCGACATTGATGAAAGTGCTGAGCGGCGTCTATCCGCACGGCAGCTACGAAGGCGATATTCTGTTCGAAGGCCAGACGTGCGAATTCAAGGATATCAAGCAGAGCGAGGAAAAAGGCATCGTCATCATTCACCAGGAGCTGGCGCTTATCCCGTATCTGTCGATTGCGGAGAACATTTTCCTCGGCAACGAACGTTCGAAAAAAGGCGTCATCGATTGGAACGAGACGATTATGCGGACCGGCGAACTGCTCAAAAAAGTCGGCTTGAGCGAAAATCCCAATACGCTCGTCGGCAATATCGGCGTCGGCAAACAGCAGTTGGTGGAGATTGCCAAAGCGCTGTCCAAAAAGGTCAAGCTGCTCATTCTCGACGAGCCGACCGCAGCCCTGAACGAGCATGACAGCGAGAATCTGATGCGGCTGATGCTGGAATTCAAACGCGAAGGCATCACCTGCATTTTGATCTCCCACAAGCTGAACGAAGTGACCCGGGTCTCGGATTCGATCACTATTCTGCGCGACGGCCATACGATCGAAACGATGAGTATGCAGGAAGACGGGGTCACGGAAGACCGGATCATCAGCGGCATGGTCGGGCGCGACATGACGCACCGATACCCCGAGCGGACGCCGGAGATCGGCGAAGTGGCGCTCGAAGTCCGCGGCTGGACCGTCTATCACGAACATCATCCGGACCGCAAAGCGCTGGACGATATCAATCTGACGCTGCGCCACGGCGAAATCGTCGGTATCGCGGGATTGATGGGGGCGGGGCGGACGGAGCTTGCGATGAGCATCTTCGGCAAATCCTACGGCCGGAACATCAGCGGACAGCTTGTCAAAGACGGCAAGGAAATCCGCAACGATTCGGTCAGCCAGGCGATCGCCAACGGCTTCGCCTACGTAACGGAAGACCGCAAGGAATACGGATTGATTCTGATGGACGATATCAAGCGCAATATTTCGCTGACGGGCATCGGCAAGCTGACCAAGCGGGCGGTCGTCAACGAACGCGAAGAAGTGCTGGTCGCCGAAGACATGCGCAAACGGATGAATATCAAGACGCCGAGCATCTTGCAGAAGACCGGCAATCTGAGCGGAGGCAATCAGCAGAAAGTCGTACTCGGCAAATGGATCTTCTCGGAACCGGATATTCTGATTCTGGATGAACCGACCCGGGGGATCGACGTCGGCGCCAAATACGAAATCTATACGATCATTCAACAGCTGGCCGCGCAGGGCAAAGCCGTTCTCGTCATTTCGTCGGAACTGCCGGAGGTGATCGGACTCAGCGACCGCATTTATGTCATGAACGCCGGCCGGATCACGGGCGAAGTCAGCCGCGAGCAGGCGTCCCAGGAGACGTTGATGAAATATATGACCCATACAGGAGGCGTTAAGCGTGGAAGCGATCACCAAACTGTTTAAAAACAACGTCCGGCAGTACGGCATGATTATTGCCCTGGTCGTCATCATGATTCTGTTTACGGTGCTGACGGGAGGACTGCTCGTCAAACCGATCAATATCACCAACCTGATTCTGCAAAACAGCTATATCCTCGTGCTGGCGATCGGCATGGTGCTCGTCATCATCACTGGCCATATCGATCTGTCCGTCGGATCGGTCGCCGCGTTCGTGGGCGCCCTGTCGGCGATCATGATGGTAGACTGGGGACTGCCGGCCTGGATCGCGGTTATCGCGTCGTTGGCAGCCGGAGCGCTGATCGGCGCCTGGCAGGGATTCTGGGTCGCTTACGTCAAGATTCCCGCTTTTATCGTGACGCTGGCCGGGATGCTGCTGTTCCGGGGCTTGACCATGATCGTGCTGGAAGGCCAATCGATCTCCCCGTTCCCGGACGGATTCACGAAGATCAGTTCCGGCTTCGTGCCGAATCTGGCCGATACGGCAACCAATCTGGTCGCGATTCTCGCCGGCGTCGCGTTCACGGTGCTCTACATCCTGAACGAGCTGCGCGGCCGCCGCGAACAGGCCCGATACAATTTTGAAGTGACGTCGACTGGATTGTTCGTGCTCAAACTCGCGGTGATCGCGATTGTCATCAACGCGTTTACGTTTATGCTGGCCAGCTATGCGGGGATTCCGAACATTCTGGTGCTGCTGTTCGTGCTTATTCTCGCTTACTCGTTCATGATGAACAAGACGGTCATGGGACGCCATATTTACGCCTTGGGCGGCAACGAGAAAGCGGCGGGACTGTCGGGTATCAAAACAAAAAAAGTCACGTTTTGGGTATTCGTCAACATGGGCGTACTGGCTGCGGTCAGCGGCCTGATCTTCGCGGCCCGTCTGGACGCGGCAACGCCGAGAGCCGGTACCAACTTCGAACTTGATGCGATCGCCGCCTGCTTTATCGGAGGCGCATCGGCTGCCGGCGGGATCGGGACCGTGTTCGGCGCGATCATCGGCGGACTTGTCATGGGCGTGCTGAACAACGGCATGTCGCTGATCGGGCTCGGGATCGACTGGCAGCAGGGTATCAAAGGTCTGGTGCTGCTGCTTGCGGTCGCGTTCGATATCTATAACAAAAACAAAAGAGCCGCTTAATCCGAAGCGCCCGGGTATACGCCCGCTTTTCGGCTGACAGCCGTATCCAACCCTGCCGCTTAGGCTGCCGGTTTGGATACGGCTTCGCCGCGGTTTGGCGCCGTATTCGTCGGAATTCTCTTTTTTTCGCGATCCGATTTGGATACACTTAAGCCTGAAGAGATTGAGGCGGCGCAAGCCGCAGGTGCAGAAGGAAGGAGGCAGGCGGTACGTGAAGAAAATGGCTCTGCTCTACATGGTGCTGATTGCGGCTTTTCTGGCTTATGCCGCCCAGCATATTTATACGAACAAAGCCGACGAGCGATCGTTCCGTTCGCAGCAGCTGCGGGGAGAACTCGGCGAAAATTATGTGATGGTTACCTTTTTGTCGGGAATCGAATATTGGAAAAGCTGCCTGAAAGGGTTCGAAGATGCGGCCGGCGCGCTGAATGTGTCGATCGAATACCGCGGCGCGACGCAGTACGATGCCCGGGAACAAATCACGGTGCTGGAACAGATTATTGCCAAAAAACCTGCGGGAATCGCGATTTCCGCTATCGATACCCATTCGCTGACCGGTGTGATCGACAAAGCGGTGGACGCGGGGATTCCCGTCGTCCTGTTCGATTCCGGGGCGGAAGGCAGCAAAGCCTACTCGTTTCTCGGTACGGACAATTATGCGGCAGGAGCCGCGGCGGCGGAGCGGATGGCCGATCTGCTCGGCGGACAAGGGGAAGTGGCGGTGATTACGCTCCCTTTCCAGCAGAATCACGAAGAACGCACACGGGGCTTCCGCGAAGCGATCGAGCGGTCGTATCCGGGCATGAAGGTCGTTGCGACGGAAGACGACAAAGGCGACGCGATGGTGGCCAAGAATCTGACCCAGTCCCTGCTGCGCAAACATCCGGATCTGGCCGGCGTATTCGTGACCGAAGCGGCCGGAGGCAAAGGAGCCGGTGAAGCCGCAGCCGAGCTTGTACGGGATACGAAACTGCGGGTCATCGCGTTCGATACCGACAAGGACACGCTCGATATGATCCGCGAAGGCAGCATCTCGGCCACGATTGCCCAGGGGACCTGGAATATGGGCTATTGGTCGCTGCAGTATCTGTTTCACCTGCATCACGATCTGACGATTCCGTCTCCGGCGGCTTCCGGCGATGTGTCGCCTCTGCCGGTCGGCGTCGATACGGGAATTTCGATCGTAACGCCGGACAATGTGGACGATTATTATGCCAAATGAACGGCGAACACCGGCGGAACGTAGAGCGGGTCGAACTTTTGCGCGCCTGAAGCCGCTGCACCTGCACGATCTGCGTCTGCGCTATCAGCTGATGATTCTGTTTCTGCTGGTCAGTCTGCTGCCCTCGATCGGACTCGGTTATCTCGTGAACTGGACCGTAAGCCGGGTCTTGGAGAAACAGGCCGTCGAGCATACGCTGCAGCTGATCGGGAAAGTCAACCAGACGCTGGACAGCGATATGGAAAGTTTGCAGAACATGACCTACCTGATCGGATTCGACGAAGGCGTCCGTGCGTTCATGAACGGCGGCGAAGCGTCCGACGACGATACTTATCGGCTTAAGCAGTATTTGCAGCGTTATACGACCTTGTATCCGGAGATCGCGGGACTGCTTGTCGTCGGCAGGAACGGGGATTATGTCAGCAACGAACTGTACGCCCGCACGCCTGCGAATTTGACGGAGGAACCCTGGTACCGCGAAGCGCTTGAACGGGAAGGGCTGTTTACAGTTCTCGGACAGCCTTCGGAGCGGAATTTGACCTCGCATGTCAATTATCGGGGCGACGAGGTGGTTACGGTCGTACGCGCGGTCATGGACCCCGATACCGAGCAGGCGGTCGGGGTCGTATTGATTGATCTGAAGCTGTGGACCATATCGAAAGCGGCGCGCGATATCAAGCTTGGCAGAACCGGATATTTGACGGTGGTGGACCGGGAAGGCGGACAGATTTACGCACCCGAGCAGCCTTATGCCGACCGTCTGCCTGCCGAGTGGTTCGAAGGCGGAGAGACCGGGGCGGTCACGCGCACCGTAGACGGCCAGGAGCTGCAGCTGATCTACGCCGAGTCGGCGTTCACCGGCTGGCGAACGGTCGGTGTGTTTCTGACGAAGGAATCGGTGTACGAGGTCGGACAGATCCATTTCTATGTGATCTGCTTCCTGTTCTTCGTCTGTCTGCTCGGATTGACGGCGTCCCTGCGTTTATCGAAATCGATCTCCGATCCGATCGGCGGTCTGATGGCCTCTATGCGCCGCGCCGAATCGGGAGATCTGTCCGTGCCGTATACCGAAATTCGCGGCGACGAGATCGGAATGCTGGGACACAGTTTCAACCACATGCTGGTCGAACTGCGCAGTCAGATCAAGCTGGTCGAGCGCAAGGAACGGCAGAAGCGGGAAGCGGAACTGCGCAGTCTGCAGGACAATATCAAGCCGCATTTTCTGTATAACACGCTGGACACGATCCACTGGATGGCCCGCAAAAAAGACGCCGGCGAAGTGTCCGAGATGGTGGAGTCGCTGTCCAAGCTGTTCCGGATCGGACTCAGCAAAGGCAGCGATATCATTCCCCTCGCAGACGAAATCGAGCATATCCGCAGCTATCTGCTGATCCAGCAGACGCGGTATACAGGACGGCTTGCGGTCGAGATCGAAGCCGACCCCCGGTCGGATCCGGCTTTCGTCTTGAAGCTGCTGCTTCAGCCGCTGGTCGAAAATGCGATCTATCACGGGATCAAAGCGCGCCGGGGACCCGGCGTGATCCGGATCCGAATTGCGGCGGGGCCAGATGAGCTGCTGCTGGAAGTGGCGGACGACGGAGCGGGGATGGAGCCGGAGCGTCTCGCGGAGCTGCGGCAGAAGCTGCGGCGGCCGCTGGAAGCGCTCGAGCGCCAGTCTTCCGAGCGTGAACGCAGCGGCCGCAGCTACGGCATGCTGAACGTTCAGGCGAGATTGAATCTTGCTTTTGGAGAAGCTTACGGGCTCAAGATCGACAGCAGGCCCGGCGAAGGAACCGTCGTGACGGTTCGCCATCCGCTGCTGCTTGAACCGCCGGCGATCGGAAGCGACGAGGAGGAGAAGAAATGAGAGAAACGCCTTATCGGGTATTGATTGCGGACGACGAACCGATTATCCGTGAAGGATTGCGGAAAGCGGTGAACGGAGCGGGACTCGACATGGAAGTGGTCGGCGAAGCGGAAGACGGCGAAGAAGCGCTTGAACTTGCCCTGAGTCTGAATGTGCATCTGGTCCTCGTGGACATGAACATGCCGTTTCTGAACGGGATCGCGCTGATGCGCAAGCTGCGGGAACAGCTGCCGGACTGCCGTTTCGTCATTATCACGGGACACGACGAATTCGATTACGCCCGTGAAGGGATCCGCCTCGGGGTCGAAGACTATATGCTCAAGCCCGTCAATCCCGAACTGCTGCAGGGAGTCCTGCTTCGGGTCAAAGAAAATCTGGACAATCTGGCCAAGCAGGCAGGGTACCTGAAGCTTGCTTCCGAGCAGATTCGCCGCAATATTCCGCTGCTCCAAGCGCGTTTCGGCCAGGAATGGGCGGAAGGGCTGCTTGGCGAAGACGAGATCGAAGAACGGCTCGATTTTCTGGGACTTCCGCCTTCCAGCCCGGTGCAGCTGTGCGTGATTCGCTGGGGCGAACGGGAATCCACGCAGCCGGTCCTGCGGGAAAGCGATCGCCAGCTGTATACGTTCGCAACGGAGAATATCGTCTCGGAGCTGGCCGGCAGCAGACGGAATATGCTGATGCAGGATACGGCGGGGCTTCTCCTGCTGTTTCTGTGGGATGCGGCCGAAGCGGATCTTGCGGCCATCATCGAACGCAGCGTCAGACGCTTCCTCAAAATCTCGGTGAACGCGCATCTGGAACCGGTGGCGGGAGGCGTCTTGTCGCTGCCGGATGCGTATCTGCGCTGCCGGTCCGCCGTGTACAAAGACGCGCAGCTGTCGCCGCTTGTCCGGCGCGCGCGGGAATATCTGGGCGAGTATTACGGCGATCCCGAACTTACGCTCGAATCGTTTGCCCGGACGCTCCAGGTATCGCCCGTCTACCTGAGCCGTATTCTCAAAAAAGAGCTGGGCGATTCGTTCGTGGCGCTGCTGACCCATGCCCGTATGCGCAAAGCGATCGAGCTGCTGAATTCGACCGATCTGCCGATCTACGAGATTGCGGAACGCAGCGGGTACGACAGCCAGCATTATTTCAGTACCGCCTTCAAAAAGGTAATCGGCGTATCGCCGAATCAATATCGGCGCGGGGCGGCTTTTCCCGATCAGCCTGCCGGACGGTAAGCGCAAATAGGTCTTTCTTCGGGACTCGGGGCTTCGCAAGGTTCACCTATGGTTGCGAATGGCGCCGGACGTGTAATAGAACTTAGCGGCCGGGCAAAAGTTCCGGCCGGTAAGCCTGGAGAAAAGAGGGGAAAAGATGGAACGAACCAAAAAATTCAGCCTGCGTTTCGATTGGCCTTACCATTTCGTGACGCTTCCGCTTGCTCTTGCAGTGTTCACCGCTTCGATCGTAAATCTGGTTCGGGCATGGGATGAGGACGGAGCGGCCCTACCGGCCTGGATCTTGACGGGAATTGCGCTGTGCCTGATCTTCGCGGCGACCCGGATTCGCGTCTATGCGACCAAGACGCAGGATCGTATCGTTCGCGTCGAAGAAGGATTCCGCTATTACCGCCTGACGGGACGCGAAATCGACCGGCGCTTGAGCATGGCGCAGATCATCGCTCTGCGCAACGCGGGCGACAAAGAGTTTCCGTCGCTGTGTTCGCGCGCGGCCGAAGAGAACTGGGACGCTAAGCGGATCCGCTCCGCGATCAAAGAGTTCCGGCCGGATACGATGCGGATCTGATCCGACGCGCGGCGGCTGTAGCCGCACTCTATTTGGGATGCAAGAGGCGACGAAAGTCAAAAGAGCGGAACCGATTACTTTCGGTTCCGCTCAGGTTGTCGAGAAAGTCCTATTCGTAGGAGAAGCTCGTCGGCTGCGGGAGAAATTCGTTCCGGTCGCGTGTTGAAATCGAGAAAAAGATTAAATTTCAGCGGAATTTTCTCGATTTCAAAGGCGAACACTATCGTTCCTTCACTGAATTTCTCCCTCCGCCTCCTCACTTTGTTTGGAATACGACTTTCTCGACACGTTAAGCGGAACCGATTACTTTCGGTTCCGCTCTTTTTGATTAGGGAAGGCGTTTGTCCAACCTGAACGGCCGATTCGGATTCCCGGCTGGAAGAAACGATGGATTAAACGACGCCCTGCGCAATCATGGCATCGGCGACTTTCAGGAAGCCGGCAATATTGGCGCCGACGACGAGATTGCCCGGATGGCCGTATTCTTCGGCTTCCTGCCGACAGTCGGCATGGATACGTTTCATGATCCGCTGCAGCTGGGTATCGACTTCTTCGAAGCTCCACGAGACCCGGGCGCTGTTCTGCGCCATTTCCAGCGCCGATACGGCGACGCCGCCGGCATTGGCCGCTTTGGCCGGACCGAACAGCACACCGGCTTCGAGGAAGCGCTCGATAGCCGCAAGCGTCGAAGGCATATTGGCGCCTTCTCCGACCGCTTTGACGCCGCCTTGAATCAGCAGCTCGGCTGCCGCGGCATCGATTTCATTTTGCGTGGCGCACGGCAGGGCAATCTCGCACGGCAGGCTCCAGATGCCTTCGCATCCTTCCGTGTAGACGGCATGCGGGTGCTCCGAGATGTATTCGGAGATACGTCCGCGTCCGGCTTCCTTGATCCGTTTGACCGCGTCCAGGTCGAGGCCTTCGGGATCATGGATATAGCCGGAAGAGTCGCTGCACGCGATCACGGTAGCTCCGAGCGCCTGCGCTTTTTCGATAGCATAGATGGACACGTTCCCGGAGCCCGATACCACCACGCGGCTGCCGTCAAAGTCGAGTCCGGCGCTCTGCAGCATTTCCTGCACGAAGTAAACGCAGCCGTAACCGGTCGCTTCGGTGCGGGCCAGACTGCCGCCGTACAGCGGATTCTTGCCGGTCAGCACGCCCGCTTCGCTGGCTCCGCGAATCCGTTTGTACTGGCCGTACATATAGCCGATTTCGCGTGCTCCCACTCCGATATCGCCGGCCGGCACATCGGTGTCGGGACCGATATGGCGGTACAGTTCGGTCATGAAGCTTTGGGTGAAACGCATGACTTCCATATCGGATTTACCTTTGGGGTCGAAGTCGGAACCGCCTTTGCCTCCGCCGATCGGCTGCCCGGTCAGCGAGTTTTTGAGTACCTGCTCGAAGCCGAGGAACTTGATGATACTCGCGTTGACCGAAGGGTGGAACCGCAGACCGCCTTTGTACGGACCGATCGCACTGTTGAACTGGACCCGGAAACCGCGGTTGACCTGTACGCGCCCGGAATCGTCGACCCAGGGTACCCGGAACGAAATAAGCCGCTCGGGTTCGGACAGGCGCTCCAGCAGTCCGTGTTCGCGATAACGGGGATGCTTGGCGAATACGGGAACAAGCGAGTCGAAAATTTCGCGCACGGCCTGATGAAACTCGTCTTCGTAAGGGTTGCGCCGGACGACAGTATCAAATACGTGTTCAACGTAAGCTTTCGCTTCCGTGTAGGCGGTTTCGTTATAAGTTTCGATCATAAAAAGCACGCTCCTTTTCGAATGAGAGGTCGCTCCGATCCGAAATCGATATCGGCAGCGATCGGACAGTAAGATTTGCTTCTTCGGTACACCAAGGACAAGCGTTAATCGAATAAAGAACCTAGGTGAAAAGCACCGTCAAACGGCTGAAGAGCCGGATGACGGGCGGGAGAACGAACGACAGCCATTCACTTCGCAGTTTCCGCAAAGTGAATTGGACTACAGCCATTCACTTCGCAGTTCTGCAAAGTGAATTGGACTACAACAATTCACTTCGCAGTTGAGCTGCGGATTTCGGGGACAGGTGGCCGAGCGGGATATCGAATACGGTGCGGGCGCCGCTCTGGCCTTCGGCAGCCAGACGGTAAGCGGCGCGGGCATAAGCGACGAGGACGCTGGCGGTGAATTCCGGGTTGCTTTCGAGTTCCAGTCCGAATTCGATCCGCTGCTTCGTTCCGCTTCCGGTCACGCCGCTGCGCATGACGAAGCCACCGTGCGGCATACCGGAGTGCTCGCGCTCCAATTCGTCCATCGTGATGAACGTGACGCTGGTATTATAGTCGGCAAAATAGTTCGGCATGGACACGATCGCTTCACGGATAGCATTTTCGTCCGCGCCTTCTTCCGCCACCACATAACAATCGCGCATGTGTTTGTCGCGCGTCTTGAGGTCCGGCGTTTCGCCCGAACGGATCAGGTCGATCGCCGTTTGGACAGGGACCGTGTACTGAACGCCGGCGCGTACGCCCGGAACCCGGCGGATCGCGTCGGAATGTCCCTGGCTGACGCCTTTGCCCCAGAACGTATACTCTTCGCCTTCCGGCAGGATGGACTGGGCCAGCAGGCGGTTCATGGAGAACAAGCCCGGGTCCCAGCCGGTCGAGATGACGCTGAGCTTGCCGCTCAGCAGAGCCGCCGTATTGACCCGGTCGTAGAATTCCGGAATTTTGGCATGGGTATCGAAACTGTCTACCGTATGGAACAGCGCGGCCAGCTGCGGCGTCTGCTCCGGCAGATCCGTAGCGGACCCGCCGCACAGGATCATGACGTCGATCTCTTCCTTATAACGTTCAACGTCCGCCATATGTACGAAACGGACCGATTCTCCCCGCTGCTCCAGCGACTTGGGATCGCGCCGGCTGAATACGGCGACAAGCTCCATGTCCGGATTTTGTGCGATGGCACTGCGTACGCCGCGGCCCAAGTTGCCATAACCCGTGATACCGATTCTGATTTTCTGCTGCATGAAAGAACCCTCCTTTTTGTAAACGGTTGAATGGAAACTGCCGAATATCGCTTAAGTATAAAAAAAGTTGACACAAAGAGTAAACTGTTAGATGTCTTTTTTAAGTAAAATGCAACCAAAGTCCTAGAGATATTGCATAGATTCTGACTCTTCTGGCGGACGGATCCGATTTGGCTTAAACTATGGGACAAGGCGTTTCCAGTCGCAGGCCGGAAGCGCCGCCCGAAGAGAAACGAAAGCCGGAGCGGGCGGCCGCGGATTGTAGAGATCGGCGGGATGCGAAGCGACGGAAGAAGGAGGACCGGCTGTGACCGGAACAATACTGATTATTGAAGACGAAGAGAAAATCGCCCGGCTGCTGGAACTGGAGCTCGGTTATGAAGGATATCGGACAGGCCGTGCCGGGTCGGGTTCGGAAGGATTGGACAAATACCGGGAAGGCGGCTGGGATCTGATCCTGCTGGATGTGATGCTGCCGGGTTTCAGCGGGATCGAAGTGCTGCGGCGGATTCGGTCGGCCGATTCGCTGACTCCCGTTATTCTCCTGACCGCAAAAGATTCGGTAGAAGACAAAGTGTCGGGACTCGATCTCGGGGCAAGCGACTATGTGACCAAGCCGTTCCAGATCGAGGAACTGCTGGCGCGCATCCGTTCGGCCCTGCGAGCCAGTGCGGCCGCCGGTTCGGGGCGCGAAGGATCGGCGCAGCCGGAAGAGTCCCTTACGGCGGGCAGCCTCAGATTAAACGAACAGACGAGAGAAGTCTTCCGCGGCGAACGGCGGATCGAACTGACTCCCCGCGAATTCGACCTGCTCGTCTTCCTGCTGCGCAACCAGCGCCAAGTCTTAAGCCGGGAGCAGATGATCCGCGAGGTGTGGGGCTACGATTACGCCGGCGATACGAACGTCGTCGATGTCTATATCCGTTATGTGCGCAAAAAAATCGATGAAGAGGGACTTCCCGAGCTGATCCATACGGTTCGCGGCGTCGGTTATGTGCTGAAGGAATCCCCATGAGGCTCAAAAGTAAAATCTACCTCTATTCGTCGGTGCTGTTTGCGGCGCTGCTGGCGGCGGCCTGCATCTCGATCTACCTGCTGTTCGAGAAAATGTCGCTGGATGCGGAAAGCCTGCGCTTCGAGATAGAGGCGGAGCTGACCGCCGAGCGAATCAGCGAATCGGCTTCGCGTACCGCGCCGGACGATCTGCTGCGCGCCTATGCGCCGGCCGACGGCATGCTGAGGGTCGTCCAGCCGGACGGGACCAGTCTGGCCCGTCCCGTGACGGCAAGCGAAGATACGCAGCTTAGCGAGCGCCTCAGCAGCGAACCTTATGCCTATACGGCTTCGCATGCGGCCGAGCGCCTGAGCAGCGGCGGCAAAGGGTATATCCGGGTCTCCGTGCCGGTGATCTGGCCCGACGGCGAAGTGCTGAGCGTCCAGGTCAGCCGCAGTATTGCCGATATCGAAGACCGTTTCGACGTATTGAAGACCGTACTGGTCATTGTGGCGCTGCTGGCCCTGATTCCGGCGGTACTGGCCAGCACCGTGCTGGCGAACCGGATTGTCAGGCCGATTGCCGCACTGACCGGCACAATGGGCGATATTCGGCGCAGCGGCCGGTTTCAGCAGATCGAGACGGGGCAGCGCCCCGGCGACGAACTGGCGGAGATGGGACGGACCTTCAATGAAATGATCGGACTGCTGGAAGGGAACTTTGCGCGGCAGGAGCGTTTTGTCTCCGATGCTTCGCATGAGCTGAAGACGCCGCTGACCATTATCGAGAGCTACGCCAGCCTGTTGAAACGCAGAGGCAAAGACAGACCCGAAGTGTTCGACGAAGCGGTCGATGCCATCTTGTCCGAGTCCGTGCGGATGCGAGAGCTGACCGAGCGTCTGCTGCAGCTGGCCCGAAGCCCGGAAGCGGACCGGCTAGAGATCGTCGATACCGATCTGTCGGAATCGGCCGGAGAGTCCGCGCGGGCGTTCATGCGCGCTTACGGACGGGAGATCGAAGTCGAAGCGCTCCGGCCGGTCTTCGTCCGGACCGATGCGGCCAAGGTGCGGCAGCTGCTCTTCATCCTGCTGGATAACGCGCGAAAATACAGCGAAGACCGGATTACGCTGACCGTGACCGGAGGCGGGGACAAGCCCGCCGAATTGCAAGTGGTCGACCGGGGAATCGGGATTTCCGAAGAAGAGCTGCCGAAAGTGTTCGACCGTTTCTATCGGGTGGATACTTCCCGAACCCGCAGTACCGGCGCCGGAGGTTCGGGTCTCGGACTGTCTTTGGCCCAGGATCTGGCCCAGGCTCTCGGAATCCGCATCGTGATGAAGAGCGAGGTCGGGGAAGGCACGGCGGTTACGCTGCATTTTCCGCCCGCAGAGACCGCAGACCGGGGAGGGGAGCGCTTTAGGCGCGATATTCTTCCGGCACGCGGGCGGTGGTCCAGAAGCGAGGAAGGAGGAGAATCGCCATGAAACGAAGAACGGCATGGGCGGCAGCGTTACTATTGGCTGCCGCTGCCGCCGGCGGGCTGCTGGTCTGGAGCCCCTGGAGTTCGGCAGAGCCTTCGCTTACGCCGACAGAGGCCGAGAAGAAGCTGCTCAAACTGTACTCGGGACAGATCGAGTCGGCCCGCCAGACCGGAGATTTGTACGAAATGCAGCTTCGGACCGAAGCGGGGCTGTATACGGTCAAGCTGTATGCGGCGGACGGTCGGGTCGAGTCGATCCGGCGGCTTGAAGCGGCGGCGGCTCCGCCGCGCGAAATCATAAGCCGGAGCGAGATCAAAGCCCGGCTTGAGCGGCAGGCAGGTGTAAGGGTCGAGCGGCTTGAACTGGACAAGAGCAGCGGGGAATCGCGTCTGTATGCGGCGGAACTCACCGAAGCTTCGGGCGAACGCCGCAGACTTACGATCGACGCGTATACCGGAGATACGCTGACGGATACGCCGCTGGCCGGCAGCGGCGTATCCGCAGGCGGACAGGAGCCGGACGAAGATCCGCCGCCGCAGGATCCCGGCGAGGACGTTCCGTCTTCCGGGGGAACCCCGGCTTCGCCTGACGATCCCGGCGGCGCAAATGCCCGGCTGCTGAGCGAGCGGCAGGCCAAAGCGGCGGCCGCGTCTGCGCTTGGCGTCGAATCCGGTGCCGTGGAAGACAGCGACGCCGAACTGCGCAGCGAAGAAGACGGACAGGCGTATTATCTGGTCGACGTCGAATTGAAGACCGGCCGCCAAGCCGAGGTGCAGATCAATGCCGTATCCGGAGCGATGCAGACGATTACCTGGGACGAAGAGGAGGACAGCGACTCCGACCCGCCGTCTTCCGGGCAGGAAGATTCTCCGAATCCGGACGAGGACTCGGATCAAGACGAGAGCAGCGACGAGGATACGTAACAGGCCCAAGAACGTTTGGCAGTATCCATCCAAGACCGTTTCCGGCGAGACTTCGGGAACGGTCTTTTTTCTCATCGAATTCTAATGAAGCTCTCCCCTCCTTCTCAGACAGGAGCGTTAATCTAAGAGTGCGGCAGGGAACAGAAGCAATTCCTGCAATTCACAGAAGAGAAAGAGGAGGAGATTAATATGGTAAAACGTAAAATGATGATCGGCGCGGTAGCGGCGGCATTGACACTCGGAGGAACGGCGGCGCTGGCAAGCGGAGCAGGAACGGGAGCGGCTTCCACGCAGACAGGCGCGGCAGCTGTATCGACTTCCAAGGCGATGATCTCCAAAACCCAAGCGAAAGAAATCGCGCTCAAAGCGCAAAAAGGAACGGTAGACGATATTGAACTTGAGACGCGCGGAGGCAAAACGTACTATGAAGTCGATATCGACCGCACATCGGGAGATGTAGATGTTTGGGTCGACGCTTACAGCGGCTCGGTACTCAAAGTCGTGGAAGACGACGATCTAAACGATAACGACGACGACCGTACAAGCGGTGCTTCGAATACGGGAGCCGCTGCCGCAGATGTCAAATATACGGCGGAACAGGCCGCTTCCACGGCCGTGAAGCATGTCGGCGGAGGCAAGGTGACGGACAACGATCTGGATGAAGAGGACGGCCGTTATGTGTACGAGATCGATATTCGGACCGCGACGGGCGAAGCCGACGTAACCGTGGATGCCCAAACGGGCAAAGTGCTGTCGAGCGATATCGACAGCGACGATAACGATAACGATAACGATAACGATAACGATGACAACGATCGCGACAATGACGACGATGATAACGATAGCGATGACGACGACAACTGAGTGATCGGGAACGTCTGAAGAAGCGGGGCAGCCCGCTTCTTTTTTTGCTGCGCTCGCAGGGCCGAACAGACCGCCGCATTTTCAGAATTCCCTATCTATTTCCTGTTCTTTTTGAAAGAGCGTTATGGTAGCCTATTAGAGCCTATGTCGATAGACGGGTATCGGAGAAAATGGGGCGTGTGCCGTTCGCATATTCCCGGTTTATCAGCAGACGAGAGAAGGGAAACGAACATGCGAATCGGATGGAAGTGGATGAAAAGATTGACACGGTCGGGAATGGCCGCGGTACTGATCGCAGCCGGCACAGCCGGAGTTTCGGCAGACGCCGCAGCTGCGCGGCAGGCGGACGTGTATTACGTATCGGACGGAGATTTGTACCGCTTCGCGACGGACAGCGGCGTTTCGCAGCAGCTGAGCCGGAACTTCGACGGGACCGAGCTTAAGCCGGCCGGGGACTATATGTATTATTTGTACGACGAGACGTCGACGACGCTGCTTCGTCTGCCGCTGACAGATTCCGCTGCCAAACCTTCGGTTTTCAGCAGGGACAAGCGCGTGGTCCGCTTCGATACCGAAGGCAGTACGGTCTACGCGATGGACGATCAAGGGGTGCTGTACGCGGCGTCTGCCGATGCTGATACATTGACTGGCGGTATCCGAATTACGGAAACGGCCGATCCGGATTTTCCGGCTTTCCAAGTGGTCGGAGACCGGATCTACTATAACGCGCTCAAAGAGGGCCGAACAACCTGGGTCGCTTCCCGAAAAACGGACGGTACGGGCAGCGTGCAGTGGATCGCCAAAGGCGCTCTGGACAATGCCTACTATGCCCGGACCGACAGCAAACGCCTCTATCTGATGATCAACACCGATCCGCGTGAATCGAAGTATTCGACCGACTGCATGGTGCTGTACTCGCTGCCCCTGCAGGGCGGAGCGGCCAAAGCGCTGAATGCCAAATCGCCGCTTGACGCGAATGCGGTATACTCGGGAGCCTGGGCAAACGGCTATTACGGTTTTAACAAAGGGATTCGCCTAGGCGCAGACGGAGATTTCGACTATGCCAAAGGGCAGGGTTACGTGATCAGCGGCACGACGGGCAAAACGATCAAGCTGCACACCGGCAGCGTACACGAGATTGCCAATGTCGGAAGCGGCAGTCTGGCGTTCAATGATGCCACAGGCATGGCTTACGCCGCGACGATCGTGAACGGAAAAGTAACCCAAACCAAAAAACTCGCCGTAAGCAGCGTCGGCCATATCCGCAATCTGACGAATCAGGGCGTCGTACGCTCGACAGTCATATTCGCCCAGAGCGGCGCCTATGTGCTGAACCCGGCGACACTTGCGCTCAAGAAAATGACCGGTGTCGAATGGGAGCTGTGCCGGTATGAAGACGGCGTAGCAGGCATCTTCTATGTAAACGCGGCGGACGGAGGACGTCTGTACCGGATGAACGAGAATACAGCGAAAAGCGTCAAATTGACGAATGAGAAAGTATCGCGCATCGTTCTGGTCGACAAAAAATAACAGTTTGAACGGATTGCGATTCCGGGAATCGGATTCGGCAGGGCAAAGGGAGGTTCCGCAGCTGCGGAACCTCCCTTTTTGCCATTTGCCGCGAACGGTAGGCGATGGAGAGCGAACATCGCCTTACGCATGCCGTAAGCAGGCGTTAAGACAAATCGATGGTCCGATTCATGAAGAAGACTTACTCTGAGAAAAATACCGATATCGAAACGATACCCGGGTATAAGCTTGGACGGAGGAGAAATTATGAAAAGAATCGAATCGATCGACATACTGAGAGGCTTTGCGCTGCTGGGCATTTTGTTCATCAATATGCAGCAGATGCTGCTTCCCGTTACCGATATCGAAGCAAGAGTGGCAGACCGGATCCTTTTCAATGGGTTCGAATATGGAATCAGCCATCGTTTTTTTGTTATTTTTTCGTTTTTGTTCGGAGCGGGATTTTATTTGTTTATGAAAAATGCAGAAGAAAAAGGGGAGAAGGCTTCGCTGCTTTTTGCACGCCGACTGCTTATTTTGCTGGCGATTGGTATTGTGCATCATCTATTCCAACCGGGTGAAGTACTGGTCTATTACGCGATATTCGGGTTTCTGCTGCTGCCGTTTCGGCGGGCGAACGCATGGGTGCTGCTTGCCGCCGGTCTCGTCATGACCGGACTGGGCGTGTATCTGGGCTCGATCTTTATGACCTACGGCATGTTTCTACTCGGATATGGGGCGGCACGGATCGGACTGTTCGAGCCCGGCGCGTACAGGGGAGGATTGTTCGCAGCGCAGCTGATTTCGCTGCTGCTGATCTATCCGTGTGCGCTGCTTCAACGCACCGTGATGGATTCGACCGGACTCTACGATACGGCCAGCGCGATCGGCGGACTGCCGCTCAGCGTCTTCTATGTAACGACGATCCTGCTGCTGTGCGGCTCGCCTTCCGTTCGCCGCCGTTTGGGAGCGCTTGGGAATATGGGGCGGATGGCGCTGACGAACTATCTGATGCAGACGGCGGTCATCGTCTTGCTGTCCGCGCTGCTCGATTGGGAAGGTACGATCGGACTGCCGCTGTTGATCGCAGCTGCGGTTGTATTGTTGGCCGCACAGGCTCTGCTCAGTACACTCTGGCTGCGCCGGTTCACCATGGGACCGTGCGAATACCTGTGGCGGCTCGGCACGTACGGGAGAAGGTCCGCCAAGCCGTTCCGCCGGCCGGTGCGCGAAGCGGCATAAGCGCTCTGTTCGCCTGTGCGGTCGACAGCGTTCCGTCTTATCCGTTTGATCTGGCGAAGCAGATGCCAAAAAGCGTCTCCCTGGAGGAGACGCTCAACGTGTCGAGAAAGTCTGAATCCAAGTGAAGCGAGGAGGCGAAGGGAGAAATTCAGTGTAGGAACGATAGTGTTCGCCTTTGAAATCGAGAAAATTCTGCTAAAATTTAATCACTTTTCTCGATTTCAACACGCGACCGGAACGAATTTTTCCCATAGTTGACAAGCTTCTCCTACGAATAGGACTTTCTCGACAGCCTGAGCGTCTCCCTCGAGGAGACGCTTTTTGGTATGGCGGCTGCGAACGATTATTCGGCTTCGATCAGGCTCGCCGAGAGCGCCGCTCCGTACAGAATATCCGCGGCGGCGGCGCGGGTCAGCGGTTCGTTGGGGCGGATGCGTCCATCGGCATCAAGGTCCAGCATATCGAAAACGAGCGCCTGCTGCATCAGACCGCTGCGGCCTTCCGGGATGGCGGATTCGTCTTTGATCTCTACCGGGCTTAGACGGAATACCGGCAGAGCGGCTTGCTGGTGACCTGCCAGAATCAACAGGGACGCAAACGAGGAACGGGTAGCCGGGGCATTCGGATCCAGATCTTTCGGCAGATCGAGATCATTGTATGCCGCAATGATCAGCGTATCGGCATACCATGCTTTGTCGCTTGCTTTAGAGAAATAATCGGATGCTTCGGGTTTACGGATAAATTGAATATCGTCCATATTCAATTTGAATGTGTCAACGGCAAGGCGGATCGCCTGCGCGTTGGTCAAAGGATCGTGCGGATTGAACCTGCCGTCCGGCGAACCGTTCAGCAGTCCGGCTTCGCGCAGAGTCACGATCTGCGAAGCTTCCGGAATTCCCTGCAGGTCTCCAAAAGGCGCAGCCGCGTACGCCTGTCCGCCGGCCAGGGCTGCAAACAAGACAGCCGCAGCGGCCGAAAAAGCCAGTTTGTTTCTTGTAAGCTTCTTTTTCACCGGGTATTCCCTCCTCTAATTTCTCATCGATGCCTTCCAGACGAGCGAAGCGGAACTAATGTTGCGTGAATTGTAAAAAAAGCGGAGCAGCTGCGTAAACTCGGGGTAAAAAATAGCAGGCCTTCGGGAAATGCCGATCAGAAGGACTTATGTACGGTTTGAATCGGAGAGGAGTCGAAGCAATGGGATATTTCGATATGATCGATCTGCCGATGGAATTGGAGCATCTGCTCCGTATTCTGATCGCCGGCATGTGCGGAGCTTTGATCGGATACGAACGAAAAAGCAGACGCAAAGAAGCCGGAACGCGGACCCATTTTATCGTCGCGGTCGGTTCGGCACTGATTATGGTCATCTCCAAATACGGATTTATGGATCTCGAGGGGCGGGACGGCGTACAGATCGACCCGACCAAAGTCGCTTCGGAAATTGTCAGCGGGATCGGATTCCTGGGCGCGGGCATGATCTTCATGCGCAAGTATACGATCAACGGGCTGACGACGGCAGCCGGCATGTGGGCCACGGCGGGGGTCGGCATGGCGATGGGCGCGGGTCTGTATATCCTGGGCATTATCGCGACCCTGCTGATCTATCTGACACAGATCATGATGCACGGCAGCTTCAAAGGCCGCTTCGTCGCCTCCACACACCGGCTGATCGTCACGGTCCGGCAGGAACAGGGAGCCTCCGAACAATTCAAGAAACGGATCGAAGAACGGGGACTGACGGTGATCGATTTCAAAGCGGGCGGCAAAGACGAAGAAAAGAAGCAGCTGATTCTGGATATGGTCGTCCGGATGCCCAAAGGCATGACCGCAGACCAACTGATGCCGCTGCTGGAAGAGAAAGAAGAGATTCTGGGAATCGAATTCAAATAAAAACCCGAAAAAAGAGAGGGGCATTCAGCCCCTCTCTCAACGTGTCGAGAAAGTCTGATTCCGAGAGAAGCGAGGAGGCGGAGGGAGGAATTCAGTGTAGGAACGATAGTGTTCGCCTTTGAAATCGAGAAAATTCCATTGAAATTCGATCGTTTTTCCCGATTTCAACACGCGACCGAAACGAATTTCTCCCGCAGCCGACGAGCTTCTACAACGAATAGGACTTTCTCGACAGCCTGAAAGAGGGGCATTCAGCCCCTCTCTTTTAACAGTTGTTCGGCAAACTTATGATAGTAATCGTTGCCGTTGCGGGTATCGAGAGCGGAAACGGTGGCGAAGGCTTCTTCCTCCAGCTTCGTACGCAGTTCTTCCGGCTTGTCCGCCAGCTCGTAGAACTTCGAGGAAGGCGGAAGATTCAGTACAAACGCTTCTTCGGACCGGTTCAATTTGCGCAGCAGCGCGGCGGCATTGAGCAGGAACATCATTCGGCTCAGCGGATCTTCATGCGATTCGACCTGCGGCAGATGCCGTTCCAGGAGCGGCAGGGCACGATGTGGACCGACCACCGACAGATAGCCGATATGTTCGCCGAATTCCTGTACAAAGCTCAGATTGTCCCGAATCAGCCGATAGCTATTCGCCCGCATGGCGTTGGCTTCGTCCCCGCGTCCCAGACGGTAGAGAGGAAGCAGCAGATAAGGCAGCGTGACATGCGGAATATGCGCGCAGCGCTGGCGTCCTTCGATGATCGGTTTGGCTTTCTTGACAGCGGCTTCGTCCTTGCCGGTCCGCAGCAGGTAGCGGACCTGTTCGTCCAGCTCGCAGGCAGAGCAGTCGCTCATCTCGTCTCTTTTGAGCTTGCGGAACGCTTTGAGTGCTTCGCCCGCTTGGTCGAGATCGCCCATGTACATAGACAGACGGAAACGATAATACCAATACGTCCGCTCGCTGACTCCGTACGACTCATAGCGGCTGCGCAGGTCCTGAAGCAGCGATTCGATCTGTTCGGCCGGTACATCCGGGAACGAAGGCACATCGTCGATGACCCATTTGTAATTCCAATACAGCGTCCGGGCGTCGAAACGGTCCGGATTGCGATCGTACTGGCCGAGCTGCCAGGAGTAGGCGACGATCGCTTTCATTGGAAATCCGCCGTAGCTGCCCGCCTCCACGATCGCTTCGCGCGCTTCGTAACCGGAGTCGATATCTCCCGCCAAGTCGGCAATTTCAGCAGCCCGTTCCAGCAGCGCGATTTTGGTTGCGCTGTAAGGCAGGTCGTAAGCCTGCTCCATCAAATCTTCAAATTCCAGTGTGAAGTCTTCCACCTCGTTCTATTCCCCCTTTTCCGATTCTAGGCTCCAATTGATCAAGGACAAAATGCCTCCGTTGAGCAGGGCCAGTTCCTGGCGGCTCATCGGGTAATGGCCCATCATCAGCGCATTGGCGTACAGCATCTCGATCAGCGTATTCAAGCGCCGGGTCGGAGGACCGGAGAAGAGCCGTTCCACAACCGCGTTGTTCAAATTCAGATACAGAATAGACTGCGTGTTGCCCTGCATCGAACTTCCAAGGCTGCCCAGCACCGAAGCGAACGCCTGCGGACTTTCTTCGCCGGCCCGTTCGATCGAACGCAGCGTGGCCGCTTCCTCCGGGAGCGTGAACAAAGCGGGCAGCTCCTCCGGTTTGAACCGTTTCAGCATCACACGGCAGCGGAACCGCTGAAGCGCCAGATCGGCGGCGCGTGCGGCTTCCAGTGTCGAAGCGCGCTCCTCCGCATTCAGATCGGTAAAAGACAGCGAGACATCTTCGGGCAGCAGCCGCCGCGTATCGGCTCCCTGCACGATATGGGGCAGCGCTTCCAGCAGTTGGGCTTCGTAGATGTAACCGCCGTTGACGACGAGCAGCGACTGGGCCGAGGCAACGTGGCGAAGCTGGCGGTAATGATCCAGCGAAGCCGTGTAGTGCAGGGTGCGGCGTTCGTCGAGCAGTTCGCCGAGGGTCTTGTATCCGTATGTACTTTCGAACGGGAGCCAGCGGTAGATCATCCGGTAAAATTCTTCGTCTTCCACGGCCAGGCTTTTCATGGAGAGGGCATGCAGATCGATAATCCGGCGCAGCCGCTGCTGGTCCGTATCGCCCATGGCGATCAATTCGGCCCGAATCGACTGTCCCAGCTCGCCGCGTACCCGTTCAAGCTGTTCGTTCTCATAGAAATGTTCACGCGAAGCGGTCGGCTGCAGCTCGTCGGTCCAGACCAGGCATTTGACGAAAAAAGCCCATTCCGGCAAAATATTATCCGCCTGCTCCGAGATCAGCATCCGTTTCAGATAGACTTTATGCAGACGTTTGGCGCTCAAATTGACGGCATGCGGCAGAATGTAGGCAATACCGCCGGTACGCCCGTTGGCCGTCCGCAGCGGAATGAAATCTCGGAAACGTTCGCCGAGCATCTCTTCTCCGAAGCGCAGGACTTCGTCCCAATGGTCGGAAGCCAGCTCCGGACGGGCGATCCAGGCCGGCGGCTCCGGATTGATCCGGCGTTCCCGCCCATTCTCGGACAGGCGAATCGGATAAGGCAGCAGGGCGCCGTAATGCAGCAGATCCATCTCTACCGTCTCGGCCTCGAAGTAGAGATCGGTCTCGGGTTTGCAGCGCAGGTAGACTTTGGTTCCGGGAATCAGCGAAGATTCCAGCTTGCGAATCGTATAGGTGCCGTCGGGCCGGCCGCGCCATTCGATAGAAGGGCCTCCTTTGGCCGACTGCGTGAGCATCACAATCTCGTCGCTGACCATGAAGCAGGAGAGCAGTCCGATCCCGAAGCGTCCGATAAACGAGGTTTCGCCAAGCAGCTCCGCCCCGTTTCGATTGGACGAATGTCCGATCATGGCGAGGAATTCGTGGACGTCTTCTTCGGTCAGTCCAATCCCGTTATCTTGGATCAGCAGGGTCGAATCTTCGCCGGATCCGGCCAGTTCGACAAAGACTTCGCCGCGATGCGCCGGATCCAGATCTATCCGTGCGGTAATGGCGTCGGTGGCGTTTTGCAGCAGCTCCCGCAGGAAGACGCGAGGACTGCTGTACAAGTGGTTCGATAAAATGTCGATCATTCCGCTCAGGTTGACCTGGAAGCGGTACTCTTCGTGATCCGGCATCGTTTGACCTCCTATTATATGTATAACTGAAAAAAGTCTTGTCTCCATTTTAGCCGTCTTTGTCTCCGTTTCCAAATCCGAATTTCGTTTCGGGATGTTCGACATGCAAAAAGGCGTCCCGCCTATCCGTTGATAGGTGAGACGCCTTGACGTTTCCGCTCATAGGCGATTGTAGTCGATTATTCCGTAATCGTACCGTAGATCAGCGTAGGCGCTTGGGCACT
Organism: Saccharibacillus qingshengii; assembly: GCF_013185195.1. Lineage (GTDB taxonomy): Bacteria > Bacillota > Bacilli > Paenibacillales > Paenibacillaceae > Saccharibacillus > Saccharibacillus qingshengii. The sequence continues at coordinate 92,639 of NZ_JAAZWC010000007.1, read as the reverse complement.
GTCCGCGATAGAGATCGCTGCGAGGATTTTCTCTTTCACGTTGGCCACGTCTTCGCTGTTCGCGTGAATGGTCACGAGCGATTCGCCTTCCTGCACGGCTTCGCCGACTTTTTTGTTCAGCATCAGACCGACGGCAAGATCGATCTCCGATTCTTTGGTTGCACGGCCCGCACCCAGCCACATGGCGGCTACGCCGATTTCGTCGGCAATGATCTGGGAGACGACACCGCTGCGCGGAGCCGGAACTTCAATCTTGTAAGCGGCCTGCGGCAGACGTTCCGGATGATCCACAACCGAAGCGTCGCCGCCTTGGTTCGCGAGGAAATCGCGGAACTTGTCGAGTGCTTTACCGTTTGCGATCACTTCGCGCAGCTTCTGTTCGGCATCTTCGAGCGAAGAGGCTTTGCCGGAGAGGAAGACCATCTGGCTGCCGAGTGCCAGGCACAGGTCTTCGAGGTCTTTCGGCCCGTGGCCTTTGAGCGTATCGATTGCCTCCTGCACTTCCAGGGCGTTGCCGATTGCGGCGCCGAGCGGCTGGCTCATATCGGAGATGACGGCCATCGTCTTGCGGCCGACGTTGTTGCCGATGCCCACCATGGCGTGTGCGAGATTATGTGCATCCGCCTCGGTCTTCATGAATGCGCCTGCGCCCGTCTTGACGTCAAGCACGATCGCGTCCGCGCCGGCTGCGATCTTCTTGCTCATGATCGAGCTTGCGATCATCGGGATCGAATCGACCGTTGCCGTCACGTCGCGCAGCGCATAGAGCTTCTTGTCGGCCGGCGTCAGGTTGCCGCTTTGGCCGATGACCGCGATCTTGTGTTCGTTGACGAGCTTCACGAACTCTTCGTTCGTAATCTCGACGTGGAAGCCGGCTACGGCTTCCAGTTTGTCGACCGTACCGCCCGTGTGGCCGAGGCCGCGACCGGACATTTTGGCGACCGGGACGTCAAGCGCCGCAACGAGCGGAGCGAGCACCAGCGTCGTGGTATCGCCGACGCCGCCCGTGGAATGCTTGTCGACCTTGACGCCTTCGATCGCCGACAGGTCGATCGTGTCGCCGGAGTTGACCATCGCCATCGTCAGGTCGGCCCGTTCGCGCTGCGTCATGTCTTTGAAGAAGACCGCCATGGCGAATGCGCTTACTTGATAATCCGGAATATCTCCCTTGGTGTAGCCTTCGATGATGAAGTTGATTTCCTCGGTCGTCAGTTCTTTGCCGTCCCGTTTTTTCTCGATCAAGTCTACCATTCTCATCTTTGTCTGCCTCGCTTTCGTAAAATGGATCCGGCCGTATTTCGCGCAGTAGGCGAATCCGGCCGGTCGATGTCTATTACAGGGTCAGAGCCGTTTCCAATGCCACTTCCATCATGTCGTTGAACGTCGATTGACGCTCGGCCGACGTTGTTTCTTCGCCGGTCAGCAGGTGGTCGCTTACGGTCAGGATCGTTAGGGCGTTGACGCCGAATTTCGCCGCCAGCGAGTACAGCGCCGTCGTTTCCATTTCGACGCCGAGTACGCCGTACTCCATCAGTTTGGTCGTAACCGTCTTGTCGTCGCGGTAGAAGATGTCGGAGCTGAGAATGTTGCCGACATGTACGTTCAGTCCTTTGTCCACGGCGCGCTCGTACGCTTCTTTCAGCAGACCGAAGCTTGCGATCGGAGCGAAGTCGAAGCCCGGGAACGTATTGCGGTTCATGCTGGAATCCGTACACGCGGCCTGTGCCAGGATAACGTCGCGGACGCGGACGCTTTCCTGCATGCCGCCGCAGGTACCGACGCGGATCAGGTTCTTCACGCCGTATTCGCTGATCAGCTCGTTGGCGTAGATCGCGAATGATGGAATACCCATGCCGGAGCCTTGAACAGAAATACGCTGGCCTTTGTACGTGCCGGTAAAACCGAGCATGCCGCGGACCTGGTTGTAGCAGACAACGTCTTCGAGATACGTGTCGGCGATAAATTTGGCTCTCAGCGGATCGCCGGGGAGCAGGATCGTTTCGGCGATGTCGCCGACTTTGGCTTCGATATGAACACTCATTGGGTTAAAACCTCCGTTTTCGGATATGTGGGTGTTTGGAGACGCTGCGAATCGGACGGGCCTTCGATCGCCGCTGCCTACCTATTTTTTGGATTGAAGCTTTATAAGGTGAAAATAGGCATACAGATGCGAACACTTCGTTTCTCCGGCTCCGGCCGATTCTCCGCTCGGCTCTGCACAGGATGAAACGTCAGACCCAAATCCAATTCGCATTCTCCTTCTATTGGATAGGGAAACCCCATTCGAATAATGATGTCGCCTTGAAGCGGTCGACAGATCCGCTCTCATAACGCAGCTTACTTCCGAAGCCGACACAGTCCTACTTCAAATCGCCCAGGAAGCTGGTGCCGTATTCCGGCATCTTGACGCCGAAGTTCTCGGCGACGGTAGCGGCAATGTCGGCAAAAGTGGTGCGCACGGGCAGTTTGGTGCCGCCGCTTGCGAAGCTCGGTGAGTAGGCGAGCAGCGGGACGTATTCGCGCGTATGGTCGGTGCCGCGGTACGTCGGGTCGTTGCCGTGGTCGGCGGTGATCAGCAGCAGGTCGTCGCCGGTCATTTTCTCGAACACTTCCGGCAGACGGGCGTCGTATTCTTCGAGCGCTTGGCCGTAGCCGGCGGGATCGCGGCGATGGCCGAACAGGGCGTCGAAATCGACGAGGTTCAGGAAGCTCAGGCCGTGGAACGGCTGGCCCATTTCTTCGACCAGCTTGTCCATGCCGTCCATATTGGATACGGTGCGAACGGATTTGGTCACGCCTTCGCCGTCGTAAATGTCGGCGATTTTGCCGAGGGCGATGACGTCGAAGCCGCCATCTTGCAGTTCGTTCATGGTTGTGCGGCCAAAAGGTTTCAGCGCGTAGTCGTGACGGCCGGAGGTACGTTTGAATGCTCCCGGTTCGCCGACGAACGGACGGGCGATGATACGTCCGAGCATGTAGGGATCTTCAAGCGTGATTTCGCGGCAGAACTCGCAAATTTCATACAGTTCCTTGAGCGGAACGATATCTTCGTGCGCAGCGACCTGGAGAACGGAGTCGGCCGATGTGTAAACGATCAGCGCGCCGGTCTTCATGTGTTCTTCGCCGAGTTCGTCGAGAATTTCCGTGCCGCTGGCCGGTTTGTTGCCGATCACTTTGCGTCCGGTTTTCTCTTCGATCCGCTGGATCAGCTCGTCCGGGAAGCCGTCCGGAAACACGCGGAACGGCGTATCGATATACAGGCCCATGATTTCCCAGTGTCCGGTCATCGTGTCTTTGCCCCGGGAAGCTTCCTGCATTTTGGTGTGGTAGGCGAGAGGGCGGTCCGCTTTGGCTACCCCCTGGACTTCCTCGATGTTGGACAAGCCGAGTTTGGCCATATTCGGCATGTTCAGACCGCCCATTTCGCGGGCAATATGGCCGAAAGTGTCGACTCCGAAATCGTCGAACTCCGCGGCATCCGGCGCTTCGCCGATACCGACCGAGTCCATGACGATCAGGTGAATACGTTTGAATGTAGACATGGTTTATGCTCCTTTCGAAAAATCCTATTTTACACCTTAAGCGTTAAATGAACAATCCGACGATGATGGCCGAGAGCATGCTGACGAGCGTCGCGCCGTACAGCAGTTTGAGTCCGAATCTTGCGACAACGTTACCCTGTTTCTCGTGCAGCCCTTTGACCGCTCCGGCGATGATGCCGATCGAGGAGAAGTTGGCGAACGAGACGAGGAAGACGGATACGATACCGATCGTCCGATCGCTCAGGCCTCCGGCTTCGATCAAGGCTTTCAATTCGAACATGGCGGTGAATTCGTTGGTCATCAATTTGGTTGCCATGATGCTGCCGGCGGTAACGGCTTCGTTCCAAGGAATACCCATGACAAAAGCGAATGGCGAGAAGACGTAGCCCAGCATTTCCTGGAACGAGATGCCGAAAATCGCGGCGAAAATGCCGTTCAGCATGGCGATCAGGGCGACGAAACCGATCAGCATGGCGGCCACGACGATCGCGACCTTGAAGCCGTCCATGATGTATTCGCCGAGCATTTCGAAGAACGACTGCTTCTCTTCTTCCTGCACTTCCAGTATATCTTCTTCAGGCGTCACTTTATAAGGATTAATGATCGAAGCGATGATAAATCCGCCGAACAGGTTGAGTACGAGCGCAGTAACAACGTATTTCGGCGGAATCAGACCCATATAAGCGCCAACGATCGACATGGAGACCGTGGACATGGCCGAGGCGCAGAGGGTGTACAGCCGATGCTTCGGCAGCAGCCCCAGCTGTTTTTTGACGGAAATGAATACTTCGGATTGACCAAGAATGGCCGATGCGACGGCGTTGTACGATTCGAGCTTGCCCATGCCGTTGATCTTGCTCAGCACGAGTCCGATGTAGCGGATGATGAACGGCAGGATGCGCAGGTATTGAAGAATACCGATCAGCGCCGAGATGAAGACGATCGGCATCAGGACGTCCAGGAAAAAGACGGTTGCCGGGCCATCCGGGGTCTCATTCCTTGTCAGACCACCAAATACGAAGCCGATACCGGCTTTGGCGTACCCGAGCAGATGCTCGAACGTATTGGAAAATGCGCTGATTAACGTGGTACCCAGTACGGTGTTGAGCAGCAGGAACGCCAGCAGCGCCTGCAGCACAATCATGACGATTAATGGACGGTAACGAATCTTTTTTCGCCCGTTGCTGGCCACGAAGGCCAGAGCGAATACGACAACCAAACCGAGCAAAGCGATAAGAATATGCATGTGCGGATATCTCCCGGAAGTTATTTGGTAAGCAAAAAAAGCGGTGTTGACGGATAAGCAGGCAGGCACCGGACTCCGAAAGCAAAAAGCGTCGGGCCTCATCGGGCGTGACTTTCTTTATGAGAAGGGAGCGGCTGCCGACGGCGGAAAATGATTGAAGCGGTTACAAAAACAGAGAAGAAGGAAACGAAAGCGAAAGGGTTGGACGTTTCCTCCGCTGCCGGGCAGAAGCGGAAACGTCCGTCAACCGTTCTATTTCGTCTTGTCCATATCTTTGGCCTGGAAGTATCCCGGAAGCAGACGATCCATCGTCCATTCCTCGGTATTGCCATGAAGATTCGTCAGATAGATGCGCGTATTCTCGTCGGCAAACTCCGCAATCACCTGGCGGCAGGCGCCGCACGGAGAGACCGGGCCTTCCGTATCCGCTACGACCGCGATCGCTTCGATACGGCGTACGCCTTCGGAGGCGGCTTTGAAAATAGCGGTGCGTTCGGCGCAGTTCGTCAGGCCAAACGAAGCGTTCTCGATATTGCAGCCGGAGTAAATGGTATCGCCGGCGAGCAGCGCGGCGCCGACTTCAAAGTGGGAATAAGGGACGTAAGCGGACGACCGGGCTTCGATCGCGGCTTCGATAAGACGGTCTTTCATGGGATGGCTCATCTGGGAAGACCTCCTGGGATCAAGTATTCGAAATAAGGGACGAAACGCTTACATTCGTTCGTAAAACGAATTCGAAGCATCGACCCCGCCCGATAGACGGGGTCCGGCTTCGATCCGCTTCGATCAATACGAAGAGTCGGACTGGCCGCCCTGCATGATCTTCACGCCGGAGCTTGCTCCGATGCGCGTTGCGCCGGCTTGGATCATCGCTTCCATGTCTTCGCGGCTGCGAACGCCGCCCGAAGCTTTGACGCCGATGTCGGGACCGACGGTTTTACGCATCAAGGCGACATCTTCAGGCGTTGCTCCGCCCGTGGAGAAGCCGGTGGACGTTTTGACGAAGTCGGCTCCCGCGCGCACGGACACTTCGCAGGCAAGGACTTTTTCTTCGTCGGTCAGCAGGCAGGTCTCAATGATGACTTTGACGAGCGCTTTGCCCGAAGCGGCTTCCACAACGGCGCGGATATCGCGCTCGGCCAATTCGGCGTTGCCGCTTTTCAAGGCGCCGATGTTGAGAACCATATCGATTTCTCCGGCTCCTTTTTCGATCGCGTCGCGGGTCTCGAACGCTTTGGTCTCCGGCGTGGAAGCTCCCAGCGGGAAGCCGATAACGGTGCAGACTTTCACTTCGGTACCGTTCAGGCGTTCGGCCGAGTAGGCTACCCAAGTCGGATTAACGCAGACGGAAGCGAATTTGTAAGTCTTCGCTTCTTCGATCAGCTTGGCGACTTCCGTTTCCGCAGCGTCGGCGCGCAGAAGCGTATGGTCGATCATGGATGCAAGATTCATCGTGGATCTCTCCTTCGAATTCGGATTTACTCTTATCATACCACCTTCGTGAACAAATGCAAAAGGTTACATGAAATTTTGTTCAATAAAATTAAAAGGCAGTATTCAAGACGGATGCGGCAGCGGCGAAAACGCAGATCCATACCCGCAGACGCAAACCGCCCGCCCCGCTTTTCTCTGGGAACAGAGAGAAGCGGAGCGAGCGGGACCGATGGATCGAATACGTTATTTGTTTGCAGGAATCGATTTTCGGGCGGCGGGCCGCACGGCTTTGGAGGCTGACGCAGCCGCACCGCCGGCAGTCAGCGAAGAGGATTTGCGGGAAGCGGCGGCCGCAGCCGTCTTCTCCCGGAGTTTCTTCCAGCCTTCGTAATCGTGCACGGCAAAGCCGGCGAACGCCGGACTTTTGCCGAGAAGAGTCCGGACTTCTTCAAGCTGGGCGTTCATCAACGAGGATCCTTCTTCGTAGAAAGTGACTTTGGGCGTTTCCGAAGAAGGGTTCGTTTCCACCGCGATCCGTACCGGTTTGCCCAGTTTTTCGGCTTCCGCCAGTTCGTTTCGCGCCGCATCGGCGATCCGCTCCGCGGAATCGCGATAAGCCATGATCGTTACGCCGTCGAACCGTCCGATCAGCCAGGCGCTTAACGTGCCCGGCTCGCCGGGCATGGCATGTTCGTCGAACCAAAAAGGAATATCGGCTTCGACGTTCAGACCCAGTCGGCCTGCGCCCGACAATAAGGTTCCGATACTGTCTTTCCAGGATCGCAGGAGAGCGTCTTGTCCGCTTGTCCATTCCGGGAGCAGGTAAGGCTCTACATCGACATGGATCCCGGCGAACCGTTCCTCGGCCGAAGCCCCGGACTGATACGTGGACAGCCAATCGATAAAAGCTTCCGGCAGACGGCGTTCAAGTGCCCAGCGGGGCGCCCCGTCCAGTGCGTATACACGGACCTGCTGCGCCGAAGCGCGGCGGATAAACGACGCGTAGTCCGCGGGATCCATATCCGGGTCGATCTGCAGATACAAGGTATCGATATCGTTTGCCGCCGCGAAACGCAGCAGATCGTCGGACGAAGAACGCAGCAGCCAGGGGTTCCACACCCAGGTCGAGAATCCGCCCGGCTCGCGCGAATAGGCGCTGCCGGCTCCCGTCAAACCGGAAGACCAGGCCAGCAGCAGACAAAAAACGAGGCAGCGGGAAATGATGGGATGAGTCTTCATGGGGATTCCGCACCTTTCAGGTTGTCCGTAGATCGACAAGCGATACGCGAAAAGACTTCGCGTTCTAGTCCCTTGACCGATAGCGTCGACAAGGTTCTATCTATATCGGCAGGTTGGCGGACAAATTCAATCCGCCAGCAGCGACAGGGCCGTAAATTGGTCGGTTACGAGGATATTGGCATATCGCCCCGCAAGGGCGGCGCGGATCGCCCGCGACCAGGATCGATTTTTCTTTGCGGCGCAGTTCGGGCAGGTCGATTCCCACGGTTCGGGCATTGATCTCTTCGCTGCAAATCTGGCCCCGATCGTCGAAGAAACGGGAGCAGATATCGCCGGCCCCCGATGCCCGAAGCATCTGGCGCTGCCGGTCGTCGAAGTAGCCCAGGCGAAACAGCAGGGCATCTTCTTCGACCGTGCCAACCGTAAAGACAGCGACATTGGCCTGGCGTCCCAATTCGATGATCCGCTGGATATGCCGGTCTTCCTCGACCATTTCCTTGAGTTCCACACTGTCAAAAATAACGGGCAGCGGCAGATAGCGGGCGACGGTACCAAACGCTTCCGCAAACAAGTTGGCCGTCTCCGCCGCGTAGGTAGGCACTTGGGAATGGCTGACGCCGCCTTTGAGCTGGACAATTTCCACGCCTTTGACGGGTTTGTGCCGCAGACCGAGTGCGAGTGCATACATGGTAGTGCCCCAGGTGATCCCGATGATGTCGCCGTCCTGAACCGTCTCGTCCAGATATTCCGCCGCTGCGGTGGCGACGCGTCCGCGGATTTCGCGGTATTCGTTCTCGGGCGAGTAGCAGACGCGTACGCCTTGCAGGCCGTATCGGCGCGCGACTTCGGCACCCAGCGCATCCAGATCTTCGAGCGGGTCCGAGATACTGATCCGGACGAATCCGTTTTCTTTGGCATGTTGAAGAAGCCGCGATACCGTGGGACGGGAGACGCCCAGTCGAGTCGCGATTTCCTGTTGGCTGTAGTCGGACAGATAATAGAGGCGGGCCGCTTCAATACTGAGCCGCTGTCTGTCCAGATCGATTTTATCCGTCATGATCGTCCCCTCGGTTTTTTAAACTCATTATACGTGTCCGCTTTCCGCTTTGCACGGAAGAAAGGAAGTCACCTAAAAGTGGGGATCAAAAAAATGGGTCTAAAGGATTAAATGATACTTTTTTCTTAAAAATATTTGATTTTCCGGAGGATGTTCCGATATTCTTTAGGTGAGAATTTTTGGTATCATGGGAACGAAGAATGAATTTGAAGTGTCTTGCGTCGCATATTTGGGCAAACCGGAAGGGGGCTAATCCTATCCAAGTGTATGCCGCCGCTCTTCGAACACTGCCGGGCCCAGCGGAATGGAACCGTTGGTTTCCCGCTTTTTTTTCGGAAGAACAGGCCAGAATTTTGCGTTTTGCACGCGAAGAAGACCGGTTCTCCAGAGCCGTGTCGCATATGCTCGTCTCCACTCTGCTCGGCGAACGGCTGCAGCTTCGTTATGAAGAACTTATTTTTCGCCGGAACGGATACGGGAAGCCTTATCTGGATCAGCCGGGGGCGCCCGCTTTCAATCTGTCCCACTCGGGGCGAGTGGTCGTATGCGCCGCGGCAGACAGCGAGGTCGGCATCGATGTGGAGCGGATCGAGCCGCTGGACCGGGCTACCCTTCAAACGATGCTGGGACCGGAAGCGGCCGAGCGGACAAAGCGGATGACGGAAACCGAAACGATCGATTTTTTCTACGGGCGCTGGACGCTGCTGGAGAGCTGGCTCAAAGCCGAAGGGACCGGATTGAACAACAAGCATACGCTCGAGACGTTCGCTCCGCGGTTCGACGGGGAAAGTTGGGTCATTGATCCCGGGAAACCGGAAGGAACATCGTGGGCGCTTGCAAGACTGGCAGTCGATTCGCCGTTTCCCGAACGTTATGCGCTGGCCGTATGCCGGAAGCCCCAAGAAAGCCTGCCCGACCACGTGCAATTTATTGAAGTGCCCGAGCTGATCGCAAGATTTCGCGCGCTGCTCTAACGTAAGACTGCGAAGGAAACCTGTTTGGCCAAAATCCAGAAGATACAAGAAGCGGAAGGGGAAAAACGAGAGCGATGAAGGCTGAGTTGAAGCGAATTTCGGATATCGAAACGTATTGGTTGAAGCAGTTGGAGGCCGTGGAAGAAAAGACGCTGCTGACAGGAGAGGCGCCGCCCGTCGCGGCGGGGATCGGGGTCGTCGAACGCGAGTTTCTGGCGGTCGATCCCCTGCTTCGCCAAGGAGACGCGTGTGCGGCCTGGTCGGTTCTGCTGCAGCGCTATTTGCGCGCCGAAGAATTGGCTTTCGCGGTTCAACGTTCTTCCCGGGAAGGCATGACCCCGCTGCTGTTTCGAGGCGGCCGGGAAGATACCTTCCGCATGCGTACGGAAACGGCGGCCGCCCTTCTGCGCGACTCGAACGAGTTTGCACAGGAAGCTTCGGTCTTTGCGAACTGGTACGCTTCGGGCCTTGCCGAGCGGCCTTATAACACGGGAATCGGATTCGGCCCGGACGTTCAGGCCGTCCAAGCGCTTGAAGCTGCCGGCTGCGATCTGTTTGTCGTCTTCACGGGTACGGACCGTCTGCGCGTCCGTGCGGCATTCCGCGAAGACGTCTTCAGCGAAAGCTTCGTCCGCGAGATGCTGATTCACCTTCACGGACTCGTCGTGCGTATGGAACAGTCTCCGGATGCCCGGATCGGCGAAAGCGATCTGCTCGGCGAGCAGGAGCGGGAGATCCTGCTGAATCTGTGGAGCGGGGCGGCAGGAGAAGTGGAAACGTCCGATCCGATCCACCGGATGATCTCCAAGCAGGCGGCATTGTTCCCGTCCCGCGAAGCCGTCGTCTGCGAAGACGGCTCGCTCAGTTACGGAGAATTGGAGCGCCGTTCGAATGCCCTCGCAGCCGAACTGCGCCGGTCGGGTCTCGGAGACGGAGGTCTCGCGGGCATTATGGCCCGTCCGTCGATCGAGATGATCGTATCGGTGCTGGCCGTGCTGAAGACCGGTGCGGCATATCTGCCGATCGATCCCGAGTATCCGGCGGAGCGGATCCGGTTCATGCTGGAAGACAGCGGGGCAGGGCTGCTGCTGTTAACCCCGCAGCTTCGGGCGCCGGAAGACTACGCCGGGCTTACGCTGCATATCGACAGCGCCCGGGAATGGGAAGCGGCGGAAGCCGATCTAAACCCCGGTTCCGCCGAAGCGCCCGCTTACGTCATCTATACGTCGGGTTCGACCGGCACACCCAAAGGCGTAGTCGTCGAACATCGTTCGCTGATCAATCTCGCACAGTGGCATATCGATCATTTCCGCATTACGCCGGAAGACCGGACCGTCAAATATGCCGGATTCGGGTTCGATGCTTCGGTGTGGGAGATTTTCCCTTACCTGCTGCAGGGAGCATCTATCCATATGATTCCGGAAGACCTCAGACTCGACCCTGCCGGACTCAACGATCATTTCAATGAAAAAGGGATCACCGTTGCGTTCCTGCCGACCCAGCTGTGCGAGCAGTTTATGGAATACGACAACTATTCGCTGCGTGTGCTGCTGACGGGCGGCGACAAGCTCAAGACTTTCCGCCCTCGCCCCTATGAGCTGCACAACTGTTACGGTCCTACCGAGAATACGATCGTGACCACTTCCCATCTGGTGACCGAGCTGGAAGCGAATATTCCGATCGGCAAGCCGATCCGGGGTTCGCAGATTCTGATTCTCGACGATTACGGGCATCTGCAGCCGATCGGCGTTGCCGGCGAACTGTGCGTGGCCGGAGACGGATTGGCGCGCGGGTATCTGAACCGTCCGGAATTGACGAACGAAAAATTCGTTCCCCATCCTTACCGGGAAGGCGTCCGCATGTACCGGACAGGCGATCTGGCCCGCTGGAAGCGCGACGGTACGATCGAGTTCCTCGGCCGGCTCGACCATCAGGTCAAAATCCGCGGATTCCGGATCGAAATCGGCGAGATCGAGCAGCGGATTCTGGAATGCGAAGGCGTGAGAACCTGCATCGTTGTTCCTCTGCAGGACGCGGCCGGCGATGCGTATCTGTGCGCCTACGTCGAGTCGGGCAGCGGCGGACCTGCCGAATGGAGCGCTGCGCTTGCGCGCACCCTGCCCGACTATATGGTGCCGGCCCGCTTCGTCGCGATGGAGAAACTGCCGGTCAATGCAAACGGCAAGATCGATCGCCGCGCGCTGCCGCAGCCGGAGTCTCTGGAAGAGACGAACCGGGAAATGCCGCTGGGCGAAACGGAAGAACGGCTGCACTCGCTGTGGAGCGGTGTTCTCGGACACGACCGGTTCGGCGTTCTTGACCGCTTCTTTGATGTGGGCGGCCACTCGCTGCAGGCTGCGGTTCTGCGCGCCCGGATCGAACGCCGCTTCGGGGCGAAGCTTTCGATTCGCGAGCTGTTCGAATATACGACCGTCCGCTCCCAGGCCGAAGAAATTGCCAAGCGTACCGCAGGCGGAGCTCCCGCGCGGGAACTTTCGATCACGACCGCGCCGAAATCGCCGACCGGGCGCTACCCGGCTTATCCGGCGCAGGCCCGACTGTTCCTGATCGAGCAGATGGAAGGCGCCGGCACGGCTTACAATGCGCCTGCCCTGCTGCGGATCGAAGGACCGGTCGATGCCGGGCGTCTGGAACGTTCGCTGCTTCGGATGCTGGACAGACACGAGGCGCTGCGCACTTCGTTTGAACTGTTGGGCGAGCGGATCATGCAGCATGTACATGAAAAGGCCGGGCTGCGCCTGGCGGTGCGGCAGGGCCGCGAAGAAGAAATCCGGGAACGGATGGACGCTTTCGTTCGTCCGTTCGATCTGGGCCAAGCGCCGCTGATGCGCGCGGAGCTGGTCTCCTGCGGGGAAGAGCTGCATTTCATGATGCTCGATTTCCACCATATCGCGGTGGACGGCGTATCGATGCATGTCTTCTTCGAAGAATGGTCGGCCTTTTACCAAGATGATTCGGCAGAGCTCGCTCCGCCGGTGCAGTTCAAAGACTTCTCCGTCTGGTATGAACGCGAAGCCGCGGCTCCGATCCGCGACTCGCAGCTCGGTTACTGGCGCGGGCGTCTAAGCGGAGAGCTGCCGATGCTTCAGCTGCCGGCGGATCAACCGCGTCCCGAGAAACAAAGCTTCCGCGGAGCCACGCTGCATAGAGAGATCGGAGCGGGCCTGCAGTCGGATCTCAAACGGTTGGCCGACCGTACGGGAACGACGCTGTTTATGGTCATGCTGGCCGCCTACGGTACCCTGCTCGGCCGTTATGCCGGACAGGAAGATGTGATCGTCGGCGTGCCGGTTGCCAACCGGAGCCGAGAAGAGCTGCACGGCGTAATAGGCATGTTCGTCAACACGCTGCCGCTGCGTACGTATCCGGACAAAGCCAAGACTTTTGCGGATTATCTGGGAGAAGTCAAAGCCGAGCTGCTCGGCGCGTTCGATCATCAGGAGTATGAGCTGGGCGAGCTGGTCAACGAACTTAACGTGCCGCGAATCGCCGGCCGCAGTCCGCTGTTCGATACGATGTTCGTGATGCAGAATACCGGAAGCATTACGCCAAGACCAAATTCGAAGCCGAACGGAAAGTGGTGGAAGCCCGGGAGCGTGGAATACGTACCAGTATCTACCGGCTCGGCAACGTCGTGTTCCATTCGGAGACGGGAAGATTCCAGCAAAATATCGGAGACAACGCTTTTTATACCCTGATGCAGTCGTTCGCGCGTCTTGGCCTGGTGCCGGAACTCGAACCCGATACGGACTTCTCCTATGTCGACGGAGTCAGCCGGGCGATCCTGCTGTTGATGCAGCCGGAAGCCCTGCAGAATGAAATCTTCCATCTGCTTAATCCGAACCTGGAAAGCATGCACCGCATTTTGACAAAAGAAAGACTCGGCCATTCCGTCGAGACGCTTGAATTCGCAGAATTTGTCGACGCTCTGGCCGAAAAATTCTCGTCAGGCGAGTCGCGGGCGGAGATCGACAAGATCATGCTGCATTACGGCTGGCTCGAAAGTGCACAGATCCAGACCCGCTTCGAGATCGCTTCCGATCGCACCGTTTCTTATCTGGAGCGGCTCGGATTTACCTGGAGAGCAATGGACGACACGCTGGTTGAACGGATGATCGGCTACGCGAAGCAGACCGGATTTTTGGATATCCATTCCGATGAAAATCATGAATTTTAAAGAAGATATGCAATTTTTTTCTTTAAATTCGACAAATTTTTTAGTACACTGTATAAGAAGGTCTATAATTGAATCGAGGGGGATTTTCTATGTTTAAAATTGAGTATTTTCCAGCCGAAAATCGTGTGGTATGTACGGTAGAGAGCATCACGATGGACGAAGTGGAAGCCTACCGCAAAGAGTACACCGCAACCATGACGAAAGTTAAACCGGGCTTTACCGGTCTGACCGATCTCAGCAAAGGCAAACTGTTCACGCAGGAAGTGGCGGTAGCTCTGGCTCCTACAGGAGAAGAATCTATCGCAAAAGGGCTGACCAAGTGGGCCTATTACACCGGTTCTGCCGTATCGAAAATGCAAATGAAGCGCATGTTCGGCGATATCGTCGTTTCGTTCGAAAAACTCGAAGATGCGGAAGCTTACCTGAACAGCTGATCGGAACCGGCAGCCGCGTACGGACGTATGGCGTACGCAGCGCTGCTGTTTCGATACATAGAGCGAGCCCGGCATGCCGGGCTTTTTTTGCGGACGTTCTTGGGAGTGGACGTTCGAAGCGGGACGGAGTGCCGTGCCGACTTTCAAACAACAGGTGGGAGAATCCATGAATAAAGAGACGAACAAACGCTTGATGATTATCGGGGCAGGAACCGCGGCCATATTGGAAATGCTTATTGCTTTTCTGTTTATGATGCCCGGACGAGGCTGGGGGAGCTTCGTGCCCGGATTGATTCTGGCGGGCATTGTCGGCGGCGGTGCTTTTGCAGCCGGCCTTATGCTGCTTCTGCGTGAAGCGGACCGCAGGGCGGCCGAGATTAACAAGCATTTTGCAGCATCCGATTTGGCCGACACCGGACATCAAGGCGCTTCTGCCGATCCGGCGTCCGACGAGCCGGGCCATGCTTCGCATCAAGCGATGGAACGGATGCAGAACCATCTGCTGGATATCGATCAGAACGTCGAACAGGTCAAATCGAGTGCCGAAGTCGGGCTGCTCGTCTCCGATCTGATCGCCGAGTCTGCGCGCAGCGCGGCTTCGCGTTCGGAAGAACAAACGGAGAAAATGAAAGAAATCGCCCGTACCGCGGGGGAAATGTCCGCTGCCGTACAGCAGGTTGCCGGAAGCACGGACGAAGTGGCCAGTGCGACGCTGATTACGTCGGAGCAGGCCGCTACGGGATACAAACAGCTGGTGAGCGCGATGGGAGAGGTTCGCAAAACCGACGTTTCGATCCAGACGCTGCTTCAGCAGGTCCACCGTCTTGACGAGAAGTCGGGCGAAATCGAGTATTTTGTCAGTATCATTACCGAGATCGCGTCCCAGACCCATCTGCTTGCGCTGAATGCCGCGATCGAAGCGGCGCGCGCCGGCGAGTACGGACAAGGCTTTTCCGTCATCGCTTCGGAAGTGCGCAAGCTGGCCGAACAGTCTTCGGAATCGGCCAAGCGGGTATCGACGATCAATGCCAGTATTCAGCAGGATACGGGTGAAGTCGTCGGCACTTCCTCGCAGGTTGCCCAGGATATGAAACAGGGCATCGGTTCGCTTGAAGAAGTCGGCCGGTCGTTCCAGTTTATCCAGGCTGCGGTCGACGAAGTCAATATGCAGATGCAGGACGTATCGGCTGCCGTGGAAGAAATCGCGGCCCATACCGAACAGGTGAGCGATACGATCGGCCATGCCGAAGAGATGATCGCCAGCACTTCGGAGGAAGTCGCGACTGTACGCGGCGCAGCCGAAGAACAGCTGGCCAGTATGCAGCAGCTTTCCGAGACGATCACCGGGCTGGGCGAACTGACCGGTGCGGTGAAGCAGGCGGTTGAACATTTCCGTGAGCAGCAGCCGATTCGATAAAAAAGAACAACAAAAAAAGAGCACATGTCCGTAAAAACGGGATGTGCTCTTTTTTATGGGTACGCATGCATTTATCTTCTAATGAGACAAATCGCGGGGACGTACCCGACTCGGAGTCAAACCAAGGACTTAAGCCCGGTTTCTACGACCCATCGAACGCATGATCAGGCTGACAACCGCAACGAGTACGATCGCACCGATCAATGCCGGGATAATGTAGAATCCGCCGATTTCCGGACCAAGTTTACCCAGGATTACTCCACCGAGCCAACCACCGATGAATCCGGCGATAATGTTCCCGATAATCCCGCCAGGAATATCTCTGCCCACGATGAGTCCGGCCAACCAACCGATGATGCCGCCAATAATTAACGACCAAATGATACCCATTTTGTATCGCCTCCGCTTATGTTTTTGTTTGCTCAACTACAACTTAACCTTCTAGCAAGCATTTGAATAATAAGTTGCAAATTTTATTTTTGAAACAGCTTAGCTACAATTATTTTTCAATGTATTTTCAGGGGATTTTTCATAGATAAAGACTGAATCGGACCCTAAGAAAAAACGGGTTTCCTCATTAATAGCGAGGAACCCGTCTTCTGAATTCTGGGTTATTCGGTTGTCGCGTCCGATCCGTTCAACGCGTATTTGACCAATGATCCATTCTCGGCGGCATAGAGGATTCCACCGGCGTAGGAGAACGCGTATTCCGCGTGCAGCGGGCGGTTCGATACCGCCTGCAGGATATCCAGTTTGTCCGGATCGAGTACATACAGCGTGTCGGCCATATCGATCTGGAGCTCTCCGTCGTCGGAATGTTCCAGGATCACGATTTGACCCGGTTTGTCGCTTAGCGTACATTCCGCCCGTTTGCCTTCGAGATCGAAAGCGGTCAGCTGGCGTTTGGAATACGTAACGTATCCGCTGCCCGTCGAAGCGATCACGGAATCGGCCGGAATGGTCCGTCCCCAGAGCAGTCTGCCCTGCGGAGACAAAGCAAACAGTTTGTTGACCGTACCGGCCACCGATCCGCGGAAAATGACCGTATTGTCTTTTTGTACCAGAATCGAAGGTCCGCCGCCGTCTCCAAGCAGATTGACGCTTGCCGGGAACTTGTAGCCGTATACCCGCTTGAGTTCCGGGGTATAGACTTCGATGGAAGGGCTCGGAGAACGGTCCCAAGCTGTGCCGTGTTTGACGAGGCGGCTTGCGTCGATCACGATCCGTCCGCCTTCGGCGGTGAGGACGCTGCCTGCAAGGTTCTTGGAAGCGAGCGTTTTTCCGGCGGCATCAAAACGGACGAGAGAAGTTTTGACTCCTCCCGTTTTATCCGGCCCCTGCCGGGAAGCGACCAGCAGGCTTTCGTCGCCGAGCAGGTAGACGTCGCTTCCGTAAGCGACGGACCGGGTCCAGGCCGACTTGCCGTCCGGTTTCAGCGCGTAGACCTGCTGGGTTTTGTCGGAGAAGGTTCCGGTAAAATAAACGGTTCCGTCCCCGGCATACAGAATCGAACTTGCAATCGTGTAAGGGCCGGCTTTCTCATGGAACGTACGGGACCATTTCTGGGCTCCGGTCGCGGCATCGAAGGCGGTCACGGTTTCCAGATGCCAATCGTACGAAGTCTTCGACGAATTCTTCTTGACGTTCTGTACGGTGTGGACATACACGAGCCCCCGCGATTTGACGAAACGGATCTCGTGCGCGGAAGCGGACGAGGTGTCGTAGACGGAAGCGGACGTCCAGCTTGGCCGGGGGAGAGTGCTTCCCGCCTGGGTTCCGACAGCATTTGCATAACCGGGGGCGCTGAGCAGCACGGCGGCACTCAGTACGAAGGCGCCCCATTTCTCGGTTGATTTCATAAACGGGTTTCCATTCCTTTCTATAACCTAACGCACGGTGTGAATTGGCTATGCTGATTATACACGCTGCTTTGAGTGTTTACCAGAAGTTTACGTTTCAAAAGATCAAGCCGCGGGTATTTTTACAAACTGATCCCATAGACCGGGCTTTTTTTGATTTTGGACAGTCGATAGGCTTGTTTTACACTTGTATATAGCTTTTTTTACAAAAAAAGATAGGTTTACAGCGGTATAGTCACAGGGACACAGAAGCTGCGGCTTCAGTTACGTTTTGCCCGTAAACCGTGGACCTTTATCCCTGAAAAGCTCAAAATAGGTTTATTTTTGAGTACCCCGGGTTATATAGTCGTTAATGAAGAAGCGAGCGACCGATAATCGGCAGGACAGGAAGGGGAATGAAGAACATGAACTTGAGCGTACATAATCTAATGGCTTTCAACTCTCACTATTTCAGACCGCAGCCTGCGGTATCTCCTCAAAAAGGCATAAACGATGAGAAAGAAAAAAGCTTCCACGACATTTTGAGCGAAAAAATGGCGCGGCCCGTTTCCAAATAAGCGGCGCGCCCGTGTGCGTTAGACTGCATATTATCCTGGAAAGGAGGCGGAGTGGTTGGAGTTCAATTACACGACCGCCGTTTTGGCGCTTATCGTATTTTCGCTGATGCTGATGGTGATCCGTCTGCGCTTCGATGTACGCCAGCTGCGGGAAGAAATCGACCGGATCGCGGCGGGACCGAGGTTTCACCGGTCTCCGGCTTCGGGGATGACGGATTCGGAGCCCCACGCTCCCCGCGGTGCAGCCGGAGGCGAAGAGAAGCTGCGCGAACTTGTGGCCCGTGGAAGAAAGATCGAGGCAATCAAGGAAGCGCGCGAAATGTACAATATGTCGCTCAAAGACGCCAAGGACTATGTGGAATCCCTCTAGCTTTACAGCTAGCTGCAAGTCACCTATTTAAAAAAGCGCTTTTCGATCACGAGACCTTCTTTCCGGAGAAAGAACGTTTCGCGCCGAAAAGCGCTTTTTGACGTTTGCGGATCCAAAAGGTATCGGGAGATCAATTTTCTTCGGGTCCCGGAGGTTCGGCGCGATCGTTCCGGCGTTCCTCCGCTCCGAAAGAGACAGAAGGACCGGAGAGTCCGGCATCGGCCAATTCGTCCTGGATACTGCCGTTCCACAGCGGTACGCCGCTTCGGTAGGCCGCACGGCCGTTCAAATGTCCCGCGAGCGGCGCCGTGATAAAAAAGAACACGATACCGAGCAGAATGTTCATACTGGCCGTCTGCATGGCGGAAGCGAAATACAGAAATACGCCGCTCAGCACGCACAGAACGCCCAGCGTGGAGCTTTTGGTGGCCGCGTGCGAGCGCAGATACACATCGGGCAGCCGGATCAGACCGAAAGCGCTCAATACGCTGAGCAGCGCGCCGCACAGGATCAGCAGCACGGCGATCCATTCAATCACCGGTTGAATCGTCTGGAGCATCGAGGACCTTCCCCCTTTCCATATAACGGGCGAGCGCCACGGTGCCGAGAAAAGCGAGAATGCCGATCAGCAGCACCAGTTCGAAATAGGCGGTGGACTGCGTATAGGCACCGGCAACGGCGACTTCGGCGGCTACATTGACCCCGATCGTGTCGAGCGCCGCGATCCGGTCGGCAATCGAAGGGCCTTTGAGCACCCGGTACAGGCAGCCTGCAATCGCAAGCGCCAACAGAATCATCGAGAGCAGCAGTACGGTTTGCATCAGCTTCGGGTCACCTCCATGATCGCTTTTTCGAACGTTTCGCGGATATGCTTCTCTACGCCGTGGGCTTCCTGGATATGCATGGCGTGAATATACAGCGTCTTCTCGTCGGGACTGACTTCGAGCAGCAGCGTCCCCGGAGTCAGATTGAGCAGCCCGCACAGCAGGGTCACTTCCCAGCCGGAATTCAATTCCGTTTCATAAGCGAATATGCCCGGGGTAAACGTGAGCTTGGGCTTGATAATCTGGCCGATCACCGAGAACGAAGACACGACCAGTTCTTTTAGCAGCAAGGCAAACAGTTTGACACAGGCCCAAACTTTTCTCGGATAAAAAGGTTTGGGGAAAAATCGCCGCATCAGCGTCATCAGCAGCAGGCCGATCAGCAGACCGACCAGAGACCCGGATACGGTCAAATCCCGCATAAGCAGCATCCATACAAAAGCGATCACGAGATTGAGCAGCAGTTGAAAAGCCAAGGGCATCTACTCCTTAAATACGGCTTGAATATAGATCGTCGGATCGATCAATACACTCGAAGCAGTCTCGACATAGGGCATGAACGCTTCGGCGAACACGCCGAGCAGCACGATAATCAGCATCAGCGGAGCGGAACTGAGCAGGAGCTTGGGCGTCTGCTTCCACTTCGATTCGCGCAGTCGGCGGGGCTTGCCCCAGAAAGCGAGGATGAAAATCTTGATCAGCGAGTACAGCAGCATCAAGGTCAGCAGAACGCCTGCCGCCGCAATCAGATACTGCCCGCTCTCGAGACTGCCCTGAATAATCAGCAGTTTGCCGGGGAATCCGCTCAGCGGCGGGATCCCGACGACGGCCAGCGAGGCGATCAGGAACATCCAGCCGAGCAGCGGAGAATGGGTCAGTACGCCTCCCATCCGGTTGATGCGCTCCGTCCCTGTTTCGGCGACAAGAATTCCGGCGAGCAGGAACAGCAGGGCTTTGACGATCATGTCATGAACCAGATAGAAGACGGCGCCCGTCAAAGCATCTTCGTTGGACACGGCGAGCGCGAGCGAGATAAAGCCGATACTGGCAATCACGTTATAACCCAGAATCCGGTTGACGTTCGTCTGCGAAACGGCGCCGAATCCGCCGAGCACAATAGTGGCAATAGCCATGGTGCCGATCAGCATATGCGTCACTTCGGCTTGGTGGTAGAAGATCAGCGTAAAGGTCCGGATAAGGGCGTACATGCCGACTTTGGTCAGCAGAGCCCCGAACAGGGCCGAGATTGCGGCCGGAGGCGCGCCGTAAGAACCGGGCAGCCAGAAGAACAGGAACAGTCCCGCTTTGACACTGAACACGACGAGCAGCAGGGCGGAGACCGCCGTAATCGGTCCGCTCTGGCCGCTCTCGGCAATCCGCATAGACAAATGCGCCAGATTTAGCGTGCCGGTCGCCCCGTAGAGATAGGCGATCGAAGCGACGAACAGCGTCGAGGACAGCACGTTGATCAGAATGTAATGAAGCGTTTCCCGAAACTGCCGCTTGGTTCCTCCAAGAACGATCAGGGCATAGGAAGACATCAGCATCAGTTCGAAGCAGACGAACAGGTTGAACAAGTCGCCGGTCAGGAAAGAGCCGCTGACTCCGGCGAGCATGAAGTGGACCAGCGAGTAAAAATAATGCCGTTCCCGCTGTTCGTCGATGCCCCGGAAGGAATACAGCAGGCAGCAGGAGCTGACGATCGAAGCGGCCAGCACCAGCAGAACGGCGAACATATCGGCAACGAGCACGATGCCGTACGGCGGGGCCCAGCCGCTCATGTTGAGCGTCTGGATCCCGTTATGCTGGACTTGATACAGCAGAAACACGGCTGCACAAACGTTCAGCAGAGCGCTTATCAGGCTGATCCAGCGCTGAAGCTTCAGCTTGTTGTGCAGGAAGATCAAGATAACCGCCGTAAACAGCGGAATCAGCATGGGCGCGACTACCCAGTTGTTCATTGGCTGCGCCCCCTATGTCTGGAAGATTCACTTCGCATCCGTTCCATATCCGTCGTATCGAGTTTCTGATAAGCCCGGTAAGACAAGACAAGGAAGAAAGCGGTAATGCCGAAGTTGATGACGATCGACGTCAGGATCAACGCCTGCGGCAGCGGGTCGACGATGTCTTCGGCTCCCCGGCCCAGCAGCGGAGCCGAACCGGTCTTCAGCATCGCCATCGTCATCAGCAGCAGATGCACGGCATGTGTCAGCAGCGAGGTGCCCAGCACGATCCGCAGCAGATCCTGCGTCAAGATAAGATAGATGCCGACAGCGAACAGAATGCCTACGATGACGGCTACAATGACTTCCATCAGCGGTCCTCTCCGATCGTCAGCAGAATCGTCATGGTAACTCCCACGACTGCCAGGTAAACGCCCAGGTCGAAGATCAGGGCGGTATGCAGCTCGGTATCGCCGAGCAGCGGAAGATCGAAATGGCCGAAAGCGTGCTTCAGAAACGGCTGCCCGAACAAGAGGGCGCCCGTTCCCGTACCCAGCGCAATCAGCAGTCCGATCGCGGTGATAAGTTTAAAGTCGAACGGCACGACTTTGCGCACCGTTTCGATATCATAGGCGAGGGCCAGCAGAAGCAGGGCTCCGGCGCTCATCAGCCCGGCGATAAATCCGCCGCCGGGGCTGCTGTGGCCGGTGAAAAACAGGTACAAAGCGAAGGCGAGTACCAGGAAGACCACGATTTTGGATACGTTTTGCAGGAAAATATCACTGCCTTTAGGCATCCGAATCTCCTCCTTTCGTGCGGGGAATTTCGGTTTCGGGCGAAACGGAGTCCCGGTCGTCCGGTTCTCCGAGTTCGGACAACTTGCCTCCCTCGGATTCGGAAGTTTCCGTTTCGAGAGGTTCGAGCTGTTCATTTTCCGCGCTTCCCCGTTCATCGGGAGCTTCTTCGATCGGGCCGTCATGTCCGTATTGGGCATTCCGGAACGCCGCGGCGTCTTCTTCCGATTCGTCACCGTCGTGCGAAACATGGCGGGAACCGACATCGGTCGCTTTTCTGCGCAGCTTGATCATGTTGTAAATGCCAATCGAAGCGACGGCAAGCACCATGATTTCCAGCATCGTATCGAAGCCCCGGAAATCGACCAGAATTACATTGACGATGTTTTTTCCGCCGGCCGATTCATAGCTTTCTCGAACGTAATAATCCGAGATCGGATCAAACGGATTGGTGCCCAGTACGGCAAGCGCAACGAGTGTCATCAGCACGCCTACCGCAATGGCCACCAGGAAATTAGGCAGACGGAAGCGGACGGCCCGCTGCTCGGTCCGCAGCTTCGGCAGATGATAGAAGCAGAGCAGATACAGCGTGACGGAGATCGATTCGACGACCATCTGCGTCAGCGCAAGATCCGGCGCCCGCAGGAAGACGAACATCAGCGTCATCATATAACCGACCGTACCCGTCAGAATGATCGCGACAGGGCGGGATTTCGCAAACGGAACGGCGATGCCGCCGGCAGCGAGTCCCAGCAGAATAACCCACTCATAGGGAGCGATTTGCGCATAGGCGCCGACGCGGAACGTGACGTCCGTCGAATTGAACAGAATAAAACCGAGCACGAGCATCATGAAGCCCAGAATGTATTTGACGTAACTGCGCGACGATCCGTTCATATAGAACGCGGTTACCCAGACGGTAATCCGTTCGAAGAACCGAAGGCTGGCATCGTAGAAACGGTTGATCGACAGTCTGCGCGGGAAAAAGGTATACAGTTTGGTCCAGCGCCGCGCGCTCCAGGCCAAAAGGGCCCCGAAGGCAACGATGCCGATCGTCATCCACAGCGCAGGCGTCCAGCCGTGCCAGAATTTGATCTCGACCGGGATTCTTCCGCCGTCCGCCGTGGCGATCGGCATCATGGCTTCCGCCGCGGGCTGGATCAGCGAATAAGCGACCAGACCGGGAAACAACCCCAGAACAAGAGCCAACGCGGCAAGCAGTGCCGGAGGAATCGTCATGAGTGCCGGCGCATCGTGGACCTTTAGACCGTGCATCGCTTTCTTGCGCGGGCCCAGGAAGGTTCGGGTAACAAATAACGCGGAATAGATGAAGGTGAAGACGCTGGCGATCCAGGCAACGACCGGAAACAAGGCGGCCCAGGTGTGCAGATCGAACACGCCCGCATGCAGCGTCTCGACAACGGCTTCAAGAAACATTTCCTTGCTGAGAAAACCGCCGAACGGAGGCAGACCCGCCATTGAGAAAGCGCCGAACAGCGAGATGGTAAAGGCGATCGGCATAACCTGGGCCAGACCGCCGAGTTTGCGGATATCGCGTGTGCCGGTTTCATGATCGACGATGCCGGCGACCATAAACAAAGCGCCTTTGAATACGGCGTGATTCAGCAGATGGAACAAGGCGGCCGTCCCGGCGGCGGCATACAGCAGCTGTTCTTCGCCGTCGAAGATGCCCGACAGCGAAGACAGACCGAGCAGGCACATGATCAGGCCTAACTGACTGATCGTCGAATAGGCAAGAATGCCTTTGAGATCGGTTTGTTTGACCGCCGCAACCGATCCGTACAGCAGGGTGGCGAGACCTCCGAGCGACACCAGCCAGAACCATTCCGGCGTGCCGGAAAAGACGGGGCTGAGCCGGGCGACCAGGTAAAGGCCCGCTTTGACCATGGTAGCCGAATGCAGATAAGCGCTGACCGGGGTCGGAGCTTCCATCGCGTCGGGCAGCCAGATATGGAACGGATACTGGGCCGATTTCGTGAACGCGCCGACAAGAATCAGAATCATGGCCGGCAGGAACAGCGGATGCGAAGCCAGCGGGGCGCCGACTTCGAACAGTTCGCGAATCCGGTATGTGCCGCTCATCACATAGAGCAGCACGAATCCGCTGAGCAGTCCCAGTCCGCCCGTCATCGTAATCAGCAGCGATTTGAGCGCGCCGTAGCGTGCCCGGTAATTTTCATGCCTGTAACCGATCAGCAGGAACGAGGTGATGCTGGTGAGTTCCCAGAATCCGTAAAGGGTCAGTAGATTGTCGGACAATACGAGGCCGAGCATGGCACCCATAAAGGTCAGAAGACAGACATAAAACGAGGTCAGCGATTCTTTGGAAGAATCCATATAGGCGACGGAGTAGACGGCGACCAAAGCACCCATTCCGGTAATCATGAGGGCGAACAGCAGAGACAATCCGTCCAGATACAAGGTGAACGAAATGCCGAGAGACGGGATCCAGGCAAAAGATTCGGTAATCGGTAAACCGGCGCGTACCTCGGGCAAATAGCCGAGCAAAGCCGCGAACAACAGCGCTGAGAGGGCCGCGGCAAACCATCCTGTGTGCAGACGGGGGACCGCTTTCCCAAGCAGCGGGATCAAAGCGGCAAGCAGGAACGGCGACAGCGTCAAGAGATGGAGTAGGGACAAACGGCTTCTCCTTTCCGCTTTATGAATTTTGGGCTTGGCAGCTTACAACCAAGCTTTACTTTTTACTATTACCCGAGTTTTGGTAAGATAAAGCTGACAAATCGGTTTTTTATACGAAAAAGGGACTTCCGCCGACCTGCTTACACAGCAGAATACGAGCATTGCCAACGAACGGAAAAGCCTTTTCGGGACGGAAAACAAACAGGTTCGGGACCATGTGGTCCCGAACCTGTTTGTTGGCAATCGATTCTGCTTTTCTTGTGGTAGAAGCAGCCGGCTTTATTTCTCGGGTACGCTGACCTGTGCGGAACCGTAGGTTTCGAACCAGCCTTTGATCGTATCGAAATCTTCCGAGAACGAGAGCGAGAGCAGCAGCATGAGCCGCGCGTGAGCCGCGTTCAGGTTATCGCCGGCAATGATATTTTCGCCGCCGGAATAGCTGCTGCCCGAGCCCGTGCGGGTCGTGGATACGAAGATCGTATCGTGATCCTTGATGGCCGCTGTACGTTCGGCGCCCATCGCCCGGGAAATGCCGCCCGCTCCGGTTCCTGCCGTTACGATGCCGTCCGCTCCGTTGGCGACAAAGGCCGCGATGGCACCTGCGCCCGCATCCTGGTATGAGTAGGCAATTTCGACTTTGGCAAGATTGGGCTTGGCGATCTTCGACAGATCGAACGGCGTGTTCCAATCCGCTGCGCCCAGCAGAGCGCGGGACGGTGCCCGGTAGATACGAACGCCGGCTTCGTCGATATAACCGAGAGCGCCCAATTCGGGAGTGACGAACGTATCGGTGCGGTAGGCATTGGATTTGGTGACTTCGCGTGCGGCGTGGAATTCGTCGTTCAGCATCAGTACCGTGCCGAAATATTTGGTCTTGCCGCTTGCCGCCAGCTTGATGGCGTTATACAGGTTCGCCTGCGCGTCGCTGCCGATTACGGTCCAGGGACGCATCGATCCGGTGACCACGACCGGCTTCGAACTGCGCACGGTCAGATCGAGGAAATAGGCGATCTCTTCCATGGTGTCCGTACCGCTGGTCACGACTACCGCGTCCTGCGTCTTCAGCGCTTGATCGACACGCAGAGACAAATCGTACAGGTCGGCGATGCTGTAGGCACTGGAGCCCGAATTGCCGAACTGGTATGTACTGACCTGCGCGATTTTCTCTTTGTTGGGAAGTTCGGCCACCATGTCCGCGATCAGCAGCGTGCCGGCCCGATAATTGGCGAAGCTTGTGGCATCTGCGGATTGGCCGGCAATCGTGCCGCCCGTGGCGATGACTTCGACTTTGGGCAGGGCTTTGGCGGTCGGCGCGGCAGCTGCTCCCGCCGGAGCCGGTGTGCTGGAGATGACCGTGCCCGTCACTTCCGCCGCGGAGGCGCCGGGAAGGCGAACGATCGGCGCTGCGGCTGCAGCGGTAACACCAAGGGCAAGAACGGCTTTCATAACCTTCATGGACATCGTGGACATCGTGGACATAGAACTCCTCCTCGTGGGCGTATGGTGGGAAGGAAGAAAAGATGACCCAACTTGCTTCCCGATGTCTATAAATATAAGTTCATGTAATGTTATTTAACAAAGTCGATATTTGGCGAATAAAACGCTTTATTCGACTTCATTCGTTTATTATCGTCTTTTAACTCGCTTTAACAGAGTGAATTATTTAATTTCAGTTTATTTTTATTCAGTAAAACCGATAAAAAACCTTTATGAATGTCAGATAATATGACTCAATACGAAAATAGTCGCAATAAGTTAAAACAATCAAACTCGTATATGAATAATTATTCAATCTTAAGTATAAATATCCAATATAAACAGAGCGGCTCATTTATTCCCGCAGGTCCAATGTCCAGCTTTCGACTTCAAAACTCATGCCGTAATAAGAAACAGTCGGGCGGTCGGTCTGCTTGAAGCCCCGTTTGGCCAGCATCCCCTGCAGGCGGCGTTGATCCCGAATCGTCCAGATCAATATCTGTTTGCTGGGCGTCCCTCTGGCAAAGCGCATTGCTTGATCCAGCAGGCTGCTTCCGATGCTGAGCCCTCTTCGCTTGGGTTCGACCATAAGCAGTTTGATATGAAGCCGGTCTGGATCCAACTGTTCCAGCACGATCGAACCGGCGCTTTCCCCGTTCATTTCCGCGATCCAGCAGTGCGCAGGCCGTGAACCGGTAATTTCGAACAGAAGAGCGGTCGTATCGGTCAAAGCTTGGCGGAATTCGTCTGCCGAACCGAAGGTTTGTTCGAACAGCGCTTCATATCCGTGTGCAATCCGTTCCGCGTCGGACGATTCGGCTTCCCGCAAAAAGTAGCGGCTGTCCGCGATGCGGCTCCCGCGCGAGTCGTTGATCTCGTTGATGGTCTGGATCGCGTCCATCAATCGGGACTGATCGCATTCAGTCAGTCCGGCCAGATACTCGGCAATATCGTCGTCGACTCTGCGGTTCAGCAGCCCGGCAATCCGTTTACCGCCAGGGGTGAGCTTCAGCACGCGTCTTCGTCCGTCCCTCTTGCTGCGCGGACGTTCAATGACGCCTCCCGTTTCCAGCCTGCCGAGCAGGCGGCTCAGATAACCGGGATCCAGCCCCAGGTCACGGCTCAAGTCCGTGGCGGTCAATGAGGTTCGGCGCGAAATTTCCAGAATGATCCGCGACTCCGTCAGCGAGTAGGAACTGTGCAGCAGGCGTTCCCGCAGCACGCCGGCCTGCATGATGTCGCTGTAGTTGAAATCGCGAATCGTCCGGATTCTTTTTTTCCAGATCAAAGGTTCCGGCATCGTGCACTTCCTTTCCCGGCTTCGCAAAACCGGTTGTTGAGAGTTGGAGTATCAGGAAGAAGGCGAAAGGCTCTTTTCGATTATACCAAGAAAGAGAGCCAGGAATGAAGTTTGGGGGTATCCGAAAATTTGAGACTGGGTATCAAAGTTTCGAATTAACGGCTATCCGAAACTTTGAGACTGGGTCTTAAATTTCCGGATTAGTACTTATCCGAAAATTTGAGACTCTAATCCAAAATATGGAGCCTTACCGGAACGAAGAAGGGGAGCTATAATAAATTTAGAGATGTAAGCGATTGCAAATACAGGAACCGCAGGGTTGAAAGGGGCGGAAAGATGGAGAGAAAAATAGCGGCGGGCGCTTCGGAGCTGCCGTCCGACCGGGAAGGAAGATCGCGCAGATGGTGGAGAAGATTGCTGCAGCAGCGGCATCTGCAGACGATGGCACTGCTTGGCGTCGCCTGGATGTTCATCTTCAATTATATTCCCATGTACGGCATCATCATTGCGTTCAAGGAATACAACATCGTCGACAGCATTGCCAATTCGCCTTGGGTCGGACTGGATCATTTCAGGGAATTTTTGCAGGACGACGAACTTGGCGGAGTGATCCGCAACACGCTGGGAATCAGCTTCATCAAGCTGTTGATCGGTTTTCCGCTGCCGATCGTGTTCGCTTTGTTTCTGAATGAACTTCGTTCGGTCCGCTTCAAGAAAACGGTACAGACGATTTCGTATCTGCCGCACTTTCTGTCCTGGGTCATTCTCGGAGGCATACTCGCAACCTGGCTTGCGGATGTCGGCATCATCAACAATATACTGATGGCCCTCGGGCTGATCAGCGAACCGATCTCGTATCTGGCGGAACCGAAATACTTCTGGGGGATCGTCATCACCTCGGATATCTGGAAAGAGCTCGGCTGGTCGGCGATCATTTACCTGGCGGCCATGGCGAGCGTATCGCCGGAGCAGTACGAAGCGGCGACCATGGACGGAGCCGGACGGTTCCAGAAAATGTTCTACGTCACGCTGCCGAATATTCGCCCAACGATCGCGATTCTGTTCATTCTGGCGGTCAGCGGTGTCCTGAACTCCAACTTCGACCAGATTCTCGTGCTGCGCAACTCCCTGAACGAGAGCGCCAGCAACGTGATCGATATTTATGTCTACCAAACAGGGATTCAGCAGGGACGCTTCTCCTATTCGACGGCGGTCGGCCTGCTCAAATCGGTTATCGCGCTGGTTCTGCTGCTGGTTGCCAACGGCGTAACCAAGAAACTGAACAATACTTCGCTTTTCTAGCCAAATGGAAGGAGGAACCTGTGCATGTTGATGTTAAAACGCAAAACGAGAGGCGAAGCGATATTCGATTTTGTGAATGCTTTGGGCATGGCGCTCATCTGCTTCGTTACGATCTACCCGATCTGGTACGTACTGGTCAATTCGTTCAACGACGGTACGGACGCGATGCGCGGCGGCATCTACTGGTGGCCGAGACAGTTCAGTCTGGATAATTTCGCCGCCGTTTTTCGCAGTGAAGGCATTATGATGGCGATGGGCGTGACGGTCGCGAAGACGCTGGTCGGCACGGTCGCCCACGTTTTTTTCACCGCGATGGTCGCGTACGCCTTCTCCCGCAGAGGGCTGATCGGCGGCAAGATTTATATCCTGATCGGCACGGTGACGCTGTTCTTCGGAGGCGGGCTCATTCCGACCTACCTGCTGATCCGGGATCTGCATCTGCTCGATAATTTCCTGGTCTATATCATTCCCGTACTGTTCAGTTTCTTCGACCTCATCATCTTCATGACGTTCTTCCGGGAAATTCCCGAAGGACTCGAGGAGGCGGCGAGAATCGACGGAGCGAACGACTGGTCGATCTTCCTGCGAATCGTGCTGCCGGTCTCGATGCCGGTACTTGCGACGATCGCGCTGTTCCACGGCGTTTATCAATGGAACGATTATTTTACCGGCATGATCTATATCAACAATACGGATTTGCAGCCGATCCAGACGTATCTGTACCGGGTCGTGGCGGAATCCAGTTCGAATCAGATGATGGCGGCGGTACCGGGAGGCGTCACGCGTTCCGTCACTTCGCAGTCGATCAAGCTGGCGACGATGGTCGTCACCACCGCGCCGATCGTATTCGTTTATCCGTTCCTGCAGAAATATTTTGTCAAAGGCATGATGATCGGCTCGATCAAAGGCTGAGGCCTGCGGCCGAAAGGTTTGGACGGTCCGCCTCGGTTTACCGGCAGAGGTTTCACGTATCATTTGACATACAGCCGCCATAAGGCGCAGGGCAGCAGGGGTACATCGTTCTTCCATCACACAGAAAAGGGGTACACACATGAAAAAAAGAGGGAAAAAGTTCTCGATCCTGCTCGCGGCGATGCTGATGATCTTCAGCACAGCCTGCTCGTCCGGAGGAAGCAGCAAAGAAGCGGAGAAAAAAGAAGAAGCCGCCCAGGCCGCGGTCGATCCGAGCCAGCCGGCCTGGAAAAACGATACGTCGCCGATCACGTTCGATTGGTACATCAACTTCGCCTGGTACACGGGGACGGACTGGGGCAAAGACCTGACCAGCCAATATGTGACCAAAAAAACCGGAGCCAACATCAACTTTATCGTTCCGGCCGGCAACGAAGCCGAGAAGATGAACACCATGATCGCTTCCGGCAAGCTGCCCGACTTCGTCACGATCGCCTGGAGCGACGACGCGGTCAAAAAAATGATCGAAGGCAAGCTGGTACTGCCGCTGAACGAACTGGCGGACAAGTACGATCCGTTTTTCGTCTCGAACGTGGCCGATCCGGCCAAACTGTCCTGGTACACCCAGGAAGACGGCAATGTGTACGGGTATCCGAACGCTTCGTCTTCGCCGGCCGACTTTGAGAAATACGGCGAGAACTATGTGTCCAACCAGGTCTTCGTCGTTCGCAAAGACATGTACGAAGCGATCGGCAAACCGGACATGAGCACGCCGGAAGGCTTTCTGGCCGGACTCCAGGCTGCCAAAGAAAAGTTCCCGGACGTCAACGGGCAGCCGATGATCCCGATCGGTCTGCACGAGTTCACCGACAACGGCAACTATTCGCTCGAAGGTTATCTGCAGAACTTCCTGGCGATTCCGCAGCAAAAAGACGGCAAGCTGTATGACCGCCAGACCGACCCGGAATATGTGCGCTGGCTCAAGACATTCCGTCAGGCGAACGAGAACGGACTGCTTGCCAAAGACATTTTCATCGACAAACGGGCTCAAATGGAAGAAAAAATCGCGCAGGGCCGCTACTTCGCCATGATGTATCAGCGCAGCGATTTTACGAATCCGCAGAACGCGCTGTTTGCAAATGATCCGAACTCCGTGTACATGGCGGTAGAAGGTCCTTCGAACGCGGCTTCCGACGAACCGACGCTGTCGGGTCCCGGCATCTCCGGTTGGACGCTGACCCTGATCTCCAAAGACGTCAAAGATAAAGCGCGCGCAATCTCCTTCCTGGAATACCTGACAAGCGAAGAAGGCCAGCGCGACTTGTATATGGGCGAAGAAGGCGTATCGTACGAAATGGAAGGCGACAAGCCGGTATTCAAACCGGAAGTGCTGAAAATGCTCAATACCGACCGTGCGGCATTCGATACGAAATACGGAGCTTCGCACAAATACTGGATGATGATGGACACCAACGTAACTGACCAGTGGGCACCGGCGCCGGTCGAGCCTTTCAAACAGATGATGGACTGGACGCGCGGCAAGACGGTCAGCGCTTCCGAATTCGATCAGATCAACCCGACGGGCAACTCCAAGGAAGGCATCGCCAATACGAAACTTGGACAGCTGTGGGGCAAGACCCTGCCTAAGCTGCTGCTCGCTTCTTCCGAAGCGGAGTTCGACCAGCTGTGGAACGATTATCAGGAAAAACGCAAATCGACGGGACTTGCGGAAGTTCAAGCGTACCAACAAACGGAATACGAGAAAAATATCAAGAAGCTGGGCGGAACCCAGTAACCGGTATTCGCCTCAATAAGGCCGCGACTGATCGCAGCCGCAGCAGTTCAAACGGTCCCAAGCCCCGGAGCAAGATCCCGGGGCTTGAGGTCCGTTTTGCGGGTTTGGGTCTTGTCGCTGGCTGCGCGTCTTTATATGATAGAAAGGCTTGACCGCGGCGTATGCCGCGCGAACCAAGGCGGGAGGGGAACCGATGCGACGAAAAGGCAGGGACGCGGGCGCCGCGGTTCTTCGCTGGCTGCAAACGAGGTCGCTGCAGAGCCGGTTGGTAACTGCTTACGCGCTGCTCATTTTGATTCCGAGTACGCTGCTGTCGACGTATTTGTACGAAGATATCCAGGAGAGTTATGTCGAAGATGCCCGGCTCAAAAGCGAATACTTGATGCAGAGCGAGAAGCAGGTGATCGTCAACCAGATCGAAACGATGGAACGGGCGGCCCAGCTGCCTTTGTCCGACCAGGACGTGAGGCGTTATCTCACCGAGCAGGTCGATCCGACGGCGGCCGAACTGGTCGATTTCAACAATACGGCCTACGCCAATCTGGCCCGGATCCAGATCAACAACCCCGCGCTGCTTCATCTTCGATTGTATACGGCCAATGAACGCAATTACGAGATTTGGCCGATTATTTTCCGGGAGAGCCGTGTCCGCAAGCAGCCCTGGTTTAAACTGACACAGGGTCTTGGCGAAAGGCAGATCTGGTATTTCCAATCGGAAGAAGCTCTGCAGGATGTAAGCGCGACGGAGGAAGATCCGCCGAAACTGTCTTTGCTGCGGGAAGTCAATCTGCCCAAAGACCAGCATATCGGCGTCGTGCAGGTGGATATGCAGCTGGACCAGTTTTCCCCGAGAACGTTCGGGGAACTGCAGGAAGACGGATCGCAAATGCTGCTGGTCACTCGAAGCGGCGTATACACCCGGGAATCCGAAGAAGCGCTGCCTCCGGAATCGCCGGTCATCCAAGATTCGGTGTCCAGGCTGCGTGCGCTCGGCGATCCCGGAGAAGTCCCGAATATCGCCGACGGATTTTTCCGTTATGAACAAGGGGGCAAATCCTATCTGATGATCTATACGCCGGTAGAGCGGATGGATGCCTATCTGTTGAACGCCGTATCGCTGGAAAAGGTGCTCAAAGACGTGAATCGCACGCGGGGCATGCTGATCTACGCCAATATCGGGTTCGTCCTTGTGCTGGCGCTGCTGACTTATATCATGAACTCGTTTATTCTCAAAAATCTCAAACATCTGGCCGACGCCATGAAAAAAGTGCGAAAAGGAGAGCTTCAGCCTTCGCTTCCGATCCGGGGAGGAGGCGAGATCGGCGCACTGGCGCATCATTTCAACAAGATGACCCAGACGATCAACGAGCTGATTGCCGAAGCGGTGCGCAAGCAGGCCCTGATGAAAGAAGCCGAGCTGCGCACCTTGTACAATCAGATCGATTCGCATTTCCTGTACAATACGCTTGAAAATATCAAGATGCTGGCCGAAATCGAAGATCAACGCAAAATTTCGGACGCCCTGACCTCGCTCGGAGGCATGATGCGCTACAACTTCAAATGGACCGGGGAATACGTCAAGCTAAAAGACGAGATGCGCCATATCGAAAATTATATCGAAGTGACCAATATCCGTTTCGACGAGCCGGTCGAACTGAGCTGCGAGATTCCCAAACCTTTTATGGAACTGGAGATTCTCAAAATGTCGCTGCAGCCGATTGTGGAGAATGCCGTGAAGCATGCCTGGCAGGAACTCGGAGAAGGCGAACGGCGGACGTTTCGGATCGAAGCATATGAAGCGGAAGCTTCCAGGATCGAGATCCGGATGACGGACAACGGGGACGGGCTGGACCCGCAGCGGCTGGCCCAACTGAACGAAGAGATTCGAAAGACCGGAGACGACGGGCCCGGTTCGGCCTATACGGGGGTCAAGCTCGGCGGGATCGGCCTGCGCAACGTACATCAGCGTATCCGGCTGTTCTACGGGGCGGAATACGGACTGTTTCTGGAGAGCGAAAAAGGCGTGTATACGCGCGTTGTACTGACGATTCCGAAAGTGCTGCTTACCGGAGGGGGATGGGACGAATGAGACAGCTTCTGATCGTGGACGACGAGAAAAACATCCGTCTGGGACTGAAAGTCATGATTGAACGGGAATGGGGAGGAGCCTGCGAGATTCGCCTGGCGGCAAACGGGCGCGAAGCGCTGGAGATGCATCGGCTGCAGCCGGCTGAGATTGTCATTACCGATATTCGGATGCCCGTCATGAACGGAATGGAGATGCTGGCCCAGCTTCGGCTGGAACAGCGTGCGGCGGAAGGTCCGATTGTGCTCGTGCTGAGCGGGTATGACGAATTCGAATATGCCAAGACGGCGATCCGTTTTCAGGTCCGGGATTATTTGCTCAAACCGATCCGCCGCGAAGATCTGTTCGAAGCGCTTGCCCGCGCCCAGGAGGAATTGGACAGCCGTACGTCGGATGCCCAGCGGGTCGATGCCGTGCAGGATTATAAAAAAAGGCTGAGACTCGCCGGCCTTGGACAGCTTCTGGAAGCCGAAGGGGCGGAGCTTGAGCGCGTGCGGGGCGAACTTGCGGCGGAAGGGGCGGAGCTGTGCACGCCGTTCTCGCTTGCGGTCGTTTCCTATCGGCATGAACAGGGGGGCAGCATGGACCGGGAAGAGCTCGCGGCGCTGATCGAACGGCTGGACGGTCCGCTGGCGTCCGGCTGCCAGGCGGCGTTATGGGATCGCGAAGGGCGCTTGGTGCTGATCGATTCGTCGGCCGAACGCGTTGTCAGATTGGCTCAGCTTGCGGAGAAGCGGGAATTGGGCGGACTGCTGATCGGTCTGGGCCTGGCCGGAAGCGGATTGGACGACCTGCCCCGCTGCTACCGCTCCGCGTGCCGCGCTTTGCAGTATACGTTTTTGCACCCCGGTGTCCATCTGGTCGATGCCCGGGTCGTCGAAGGAGGACGGGAGATGTTCCCGCCGCCCGAAGAAGAGGTCCGGATGCTGGGGAATTTGCTGGGAACCGACAGGCAGAAGGAGATGAACGAGCGGCTGTATCGCATTTTCCGGATCGACCAGTTGGCCCGTATCGATATCGCCTATATTCAGCAGACCGTGCGCCTGATCAACGAAAAGGTGCTGGACGAAGTATTCCGGCGCTACGGGGAAGCTTCGATGGAAGTGCTGAAACTGTATCGCAGGGTAGGAGACTGGAACAACTT
This sequence comes from Saccharibacillus qingshengii, assembly GCF_013185195.1. GTDB lineage: Bacteria > Bacillota > Bacilli > Paenibacillales > Paenibacillaceae > Saccharibacillus > Saccharibacillus qingshengii. Next base: position 58,075 of record NZ_JAAZWC010000007.1, on the reverse strand, counting down.
CCGGTATTTTCACGATTATTTCCGCAGCCTGGAGAATCTCCTATCCAGTCTGAACGACTATATCAAGCAGGTTCGTCTGGCCTATACGGAGAATGAAAATCTCAAAGAAGCGGTCGCCTTTATCGAAGCGAACTATGCCCGTCCGCTCAATATGGCGACGGTCAGCAACCATGTCTCGCTCAATTATTCGTATTTCAGCGAAGCGTTCAAAGCCTACACGGGAGAAAGTTTCGTCGTGTATCTCAAAAAAGTCCGAATCGAGCAGGCCAAAAAACTGCTGGAGGGCCGGGAACTGAAACTTTCCGAAGTCGGCGAAGCGGTCGGGTTGGAGAATGCCAAGCAGTTTGCGCGCGTATTCAAAGAACTTGAAGGCATCTCGCCGCACGAATACCGCAGCAAACTGCATACCCGGGGTTGAAGATCCGGACGCGAGGTTAAAAGGGATTATCCAATCAAAGGGGGCGGAAGCATGAACAGACGATTCGGGGGAAAAATGAAGAAGATTCTGCTGGCGGGAACCGCGGCGGCGCTGATCGCGCCGCTGTCTATGCTGCCGTATGCGGAGACCGCCTCGGCGGCCGCTGCGACCGTGTACGTGAACGGAAGACTGGCTTCCGGCGAAGTGCTTGTGCGTAAAGGCCTGACGTATCTGACGCTGACCGATCTGCAGGGCCTGGGCAATTATACGTTCCGCTACAGCAAGACCTGGCGGACGATTACGATCACCGGAGGCAGCGGCGGAGACCGTTACGTGCTGACACTCGGCAGCCGCGAAGCCCGGCGCAATGGAACGTCGATTACGCTTGCCGCCGCTCCGCTGTCCTACGAGAACAAGACGATGATCCCTGTTCGCGTAGCGGCCGAACTGTTCGATGCCGACCTGGTCTGGGATCAAAACAGCGGCCGCGTGATGCTGACGAAAAATACGGACTCGGGGAATTCCCAGACTTCCCCAACCCGTCCGTCCCGTCCTCCCGTATCGCCGCCCGGACCTTCCGGTCCTACGGTTCCCAAGCCGCCGACTCCGCCTTCGGTGAGGTGATCTCCGCGCATCAAAAAAGCCCGAATTCTCTGGGTAGCGAGAACTCGGGCTTTTGCTTTGGACGTCCCAGGAGGGATTCGAACCCCCGACCGTGCGCTTAGAAGGCGCAACGTTGCTCAAAGGGGGGTCTCGGATCTGAGATAGGGTAGGGGGCTGCGAAAGCCTAGCACATGGCTGGTTGAAGTAGGGGGTATGCTCGGAAGAAATAAGCTGGGTTGCTCGGTGTTTCTTCTGCTGTCCTATTGCTGTCCTGATATCTCCAGCCACCTCTAAACTTTTCCTGCTAGAAGGTACTTCTCTTTTCGCAAAACTCTACTCCTCACTATGTCTGTTTTACCTTTTCGTTATGCTCTAGTCTGGTTGTCTTGTTGAGCTGAAAATACACGTGTTAGACTCCGTGGATCATTCTTAAAGGAGTCGTGAACATGCTAAACTTCCGCAGCCAACCTAAACTTGTCCAACAACTTTCTCAAGTCCTTTCCTTAGACATTGCTCCGTTAGACCGTCTCTTTGACACGTTCCCAACGGCCGAAGACGTTCTTCATGCCAAACCGTCCATACTCGCCACAGCTTCCGGCCTTACACTTGCTCAGGTAAAGTCGCTCCGCAGCGCCGTGTCGCTTACCTGTCTTTCACCTGCAACCCATTCTCTAGTACAAAGCCCGCAGCATGTCTTCGACATTCTCCGTTCCAAACTTGCTCTTTCCAACAACGAACAATTTTACTGCCTGTATCTTAACTCTGCCAGCCGACTTATTCTCTGCGAACGTGTTGCTCTAGGTTCCTTAAATTCGATCAGTCTTCAACCACGCGACATCCTACGTCCAGCTATTCTACATTCTGCGGCCAGCATCATCTGTGCCCACAACCATCCAAGCGGTTCTCTCCAGCCAAGCCAAGCTGATATTCTCTTTACTCATCGTCTTGACCAAGCTGCCGATATCGTTGGCGTCGAACTACTTGACCATGTAATCCTTACCCATTCCAAATATCTAAGTCTAAAACAATCTGGCCACTGGCCCAAAACATAATCCATCGCGCTTCACCCATTCTGCTAAACTCAACTACACCACCCATTCTCAAACGCCTAAGCAACCCACCCATTCTTCAAAACCTAACCGTGCGACAACCCATTCTCCAAAACCTCTTAGGCATTTTCTATACGTACTTCCTTGGCCTTGCACGATCTCTGTAACATGTACTCGCTAGCAGCCACAAACACCATCTTCAAGGACCATAGCGCACGCAAACGACTACCAGCAACACACCAAGATTCAACAAGTGACCAAATCGGTTCTTGTTCATTCTCTTTTTATTTTGTAAAGTATCGCTTTACACGTGGGTCTCCATCGCTTAAGAAATCAGAAGGCTTTGGGAAAGTAGCCCTGGCACCTTTAAACACCAAATGCCTTTCCTTTCAAGCCAGTCTTCTATAAAAGGCGTCGAACATATACTTTTCAGTGTTCGAGAAGCTTCTAGGAACAGCGAGAAGGGGAGACTCGTTTGAGTCTCCCCTTGGTTTAGTGAGAAATTTTCTTATCCGCCTGTGCTTACGTTGCCGTATTTGGACCAGTACATTTTGAAGTCGATTCGGCTGTTCAGTTTATTGCTGGAAAGGGTTCGTGCATCCGAACCCAGAGAATAACTTTCTCCATTGAATTCAATCCACTGCGTCTTGTTAGCCGTATCGATTGTTTGTGTTGTGGACTTGAAGCCTTTGTCCAACAACAGGCTTGGCGAAAGCTCCAGCATCGTCGGCACGTAGTAGGTGAACTTCACCTGTCCTTTGGCTGGGTTCTTGGGATCGCTTGCTACACAATCGTCTTTTCTGGAAGCTGTAACTTTGATCGTACCGTTCTTTCCCCACTTGGACGTTACAGCCGAAGATCTGCCTTTCGGATCGCTGGTTGTACTGGAAAGTCCAGCTGGTCCTGCTTTAGGGTATTCGACTTCGCAAGTTTCCGTTCCAACCTTCGTAACGCTCACCCAATCACCAACCCAGTTACCTTTTGAGTCTTTGTGGTGCGTATCGTCCCAAACATCTTCTTGATAAGTGAAGTCCCACGAGTACGTAGACTGACCAATCTCCGGAATGGCGTACACACCAAGTTTCTCGCCAAAGTAAGGGGAGTAGGTATTAGCTGTCGCACCGCCGTTATCTTTTAGTGCTTTGTATTGGTCAGAGGTCTTTGGATAAGCTACCGGAATATTTTGCTGCTTCTCGCTTTTGACTTCACGGATCAAGCCAATCTCTTTCCAGCCACCACCGTTACCACCCGGAGAAGTCGGAGCACCCGGAGTTTCGTTTTCCGGGTCGGTGTTTGGAATAGCCGGTTCGTTGGGCAGTGTCGTAAACTCTGTTGTTGTCTTGCCGCCGCTGTCGCCATCCTTGTTGAAAGCTTCTAACTCACAGTTGTATTTTGTGGCTGGAGTAAGTCCTGTCAACGGTTGAGTCAGGTTTTTGAACCGGTTTACTGTCTTATTGTCATTAGAGCAGGTGACATCAAAGTGTTCGAGTGTATCACCAGGGATGGTCGGCCAGTAAACAGTAGCCGTTGTTTTGGTAATGTCTTTCGGTTTGATAGGTGGTGTCTTGAACGGAACTTCTTCTCCCTCTACAGCCCATGCTCCCCGGTTGTTACTCCAAAGGATCTCTTCCGTAGACTTGTTCGGATTGATGTTGGCGATGAGGTACATTTTCTCGCCAGCGTTCATTTTAGCAACAACCTCATCTGGGATCGTTAAAGCAACCTTGTTCGTGGCGTAAGAGCCGAACATCCCGATATAAAGGGGTCTTGTGGCTGCTTCTACAAACTTGGCCAAGTCTCCCTCGGAGGACTCGTTGACTACGTTCTGGTTAAGGCGCTTAATGTCTTTACACATGGCGCTGATCTCTGCCTGCGTAGCATCTTTGAAAACATCATCCCGGGATGCAGGGGGTGTGACGCTCGCGCCGCTTGTTTTATAGCCTTTAATACTTTGGTTAGACTGCTGGACGGCACCGATCTGTCCACTGCCATCGGCATTCGTTGCAAACTTGTAGGAGAGGGTCTGCGAGCTTGCTTGCGCAAAGGAGCTCCACACGTTAATAGTCGCTTTCTTGGCGGTCAGGTCTGTTTGCATCTCGAACAGGTCGATCCCAAAGTCACCGCTGTTCGGGCCTTGTCCAAGAGGGGAGATCGAGAAGGTATCGTACCAATCCTTACCACTAGAGCCTGTGTGCCAGCCTGTTACCATACCCGGATAAGACTGCCCTGGCTTCTGCTCCCAGACAAAGTACTTGTCGATAGTAGAGTACCAGGAGGAAGTGAACTTTGCCCAGTTGCCTGCTGGATTAGCATCCGTTCCTTGATACTTGTCTACGATGTTCTTGAGCCACTCAGAACGTTCACTAGGCTTGGATTCCAGATACCAAGTTGGTTGCTTAGCTTCATGACTGGAGTTCAAGGCTCCAGCTTTCCATTTGTCCTCGGGATAAGCTACCCATTTTCGAGTGCTTACGTTATTGGTTTCTACTGCGTCTGGTGGATAGTCAATGTTGAAGTACGGGTTTTTGCCTGAGCCAAAACCGAGATATCGCCACTGAGCAGAGCTGCTATCTTTGGACTGTCCTTGCGCTGACGTGATATCGCTTGGTCCGCCATAGACAGCCAAACCTTTTGACTGCCACAGGGGGAAATTAAGCGCGTATTCCTCACTAGAACCCCGAGGACCAATAGCAATCTTGTCATAGATACCATTAATATTCATTTCATCAGCAACGTTATCAAATACGGGTAAAGCGCAAGCGGCAGTGCTGGAACTAAGCGGTTCAGCGTCAGCTTTGTTTGGAACAGGCGTGCTTACAGTAGCTGCAAGAAGGGCAATAGCTAAAACTTTAAAGGTGAAATTTTTCACTTAAGTAGCCTCCCTTATTAAGCTTGGCCTAACTGTTTTATTCGGAAATGACGCCTTGCCCCGCGTTTACTGGATTGATATGGTACGTCTTGCCTCCAGCAGTGAAGGTGCGTGATTTGCCATCGTAGTCTGCCGCATCCAGTGTTTTAGTGAACGTCGTGCCACCGTCAATGCCCAGTGCCTTCATAGCCTTTGTCATAGCGCTCACATAGTCAGCGCGCATGTCTTTTGCTCCGGTATCTACCAGATAATCGTACTTGATGACCACACCATAGGCAGCATCTTTATAAGAGTTATCAGCAAAGACAAAGATGACGTTACCCGTCTTAGGGTCTTTGATGCCGAGCGCATTCTGTTCAACGTTCACTAACGTAGTCAGACCCGTACCAGCGAGTGCTTTGCTAACGGCATTACCACGCTTCACCAAAGTTGCATCCGGTTTGGCACCATCGCTAATGACTAAAACATCTTTGTTGAATCCGCTAGGTGCGTTTCCTTCTGGCACCAATCCCAAGCCTTCTTCGCTACTTGGTTTACTTGGACGGGGCAGAAGCTCATCGCTGGCGCGGTTGTCGATTACACGTTTAATGAAAGCAACTGCTTCTGCGCGGGTCAACGAATCACTTCCTTGGTATCCAGCCACAGTAGAACCGGACTTTCCGCTAGCGAGTCCGTTTGCCAGCATGTACTTGATCGCGTTCGTGCCGCTGTAGTTCTTTCCTTGCGTACCTGCAACGATCTCGGCCACCTTGGTACGAGTGATAACGGCAGTGCGCTGAGTGGAAACGGGATAATTGAGGGACTTTGCTTTCGTGTAGTACTTGCTGCTCCAGTAAGGCGGGTTGGTCGTATCTGGAACATCGCCGTAAGCTCGGATGAGCATTGAGAGGAATTCCTCTTCGGAAACGGTCTTATCTGGTTTGAACGTACCATTAGGGTAGCCTTTAGCGATAGCTTGTTGTGTGGACCAGTTGATGACACTGTAAGACCAGCTGTTGGCTGGAACGTCAGTGAAGCTTTTTGCGGCTGCGAACGCCGATGTTGTTGAAGTGAGCGCGACTGCAATAGCTAGCGAGATCAATTTTTTTTGCATGTGATTTTCCTCCTGTTTTTAGGTTTGGGTAATCCTCCGCGATCCAACCACTCTCTGACTGCTTCTTCTTCAAACACTAATTCTTTGTTCGGTCCGAAGGAGTGGGGGAGTTCGCGTTCACTGACCCAACGAGTGACTGTGCGTCCAGAGATATCAAGCCAGGAAGCAAGTTCTTTGCGGTTCACTCCTCTGTGCCTCCTTTCGAGTTTACTTCTTTATTATAACATATAATACCATATTTTGACAATTATATGTTGGGGTGAACTTTGTGGGAACGGCTTAGCGATAGGGAATGACAGCAAATATTCTAAGCTTACTATTTGAGAAGGGGAGAAGTCAGTGCTATAGCCTACTCAAGTTTTGTGTTCTACGACACAGACACCAAAGAGGAATATATGTAACATTTTTGTATAAAAAGGAGATGATTTACTTGGTTGAGAGCATGGGAGTAGTTGGTGAGGAAATAGTCGTTTTTGGGGTTGATATAGGCAAAGATATTCCCGCTTGGGTGAAAGTAAACGAAGATCCTACAAAACATAGCTTGGACAGTTACATATTAAATAGACCAGACAAACGATTCCTGGACAACATATCCTTTACTAACCGAAATAGTGCTACGCTAGATTACACGAGTGGACGGGATATGAAGAGTTTAGCCGATGCAATTTTTGAAGAATTATATGTTAAAGGAAAACCTACTAACAAGAAAGTGGCTCTCGGATTCGAGGCTCCTATGTGGACGTATAAATACGATATTTTGGCAAGAACGAGGAAATCTTCTGATGTTTTTGTAGAAAGATTCACACTAGAAAAAACAACACCTTGGTATTCTTCTGCAGGTGCATCTGTAAATACAATGGCTTTTAGCATAGGGTTGGAACTGTTTTCTCATCTGAAAGCAAAAACAAGCAAGGCCGTCGCTATTGAAGGAACTGTCGAGCTTGAAGAATGGCGTGATCAAAAGGAATCTCCACATAAAATTCTTCTTTTTGAAGGGTTCTTCCCGACTGCACATAAACTCCCACACACACTAATACCAACTACTGGATATCAAACTGTCACCAATGGGGAAAAGCATTTCTGGGATGCTTTTTTAGTGGCAGCTTCATACTGGGAGCGGATGGTTGGAAAACTTGGAGCCGCGAGCGCGTTTGGCAAACCACCAAAGAACTACTTGTTAGTGCATGATGCAACACAATCCCCAATAAAAAACGGAATAAAAACTGATTTGCTATGGAAAAGAATATTCGATGAAGTGAAGTTAAGTATAAATGAAGGAAATGGGGCTTGTGACGTTGTTACAATAGGATAGGGGGATAAAGAGACTCACCTTATAGGTGAGTCTTTTGTTCACACCGATACGTAGCGCACAATCCTATTGCTTAAGACTTTCCCCAAAGGGTTCAGGATCTTTTTTCTGCCCAAGCAGTAAATCGTTCAAGTTGTTTAGCAGTTCTTACATGGGGGTTTTCGAAATCCTCTACCTGTCTCCGAACACCTTCTCTTAGTTGCTCAGCACTCGGGGGATTCGCAAAAACCATTTTGAGTCTATTATCTTTATGCATTTGCTCAATAGTCATTTTCTTTCTGCGCCAGAACCAAGACATAAAAACGTCCTCCTTTTCTTGAAAATAAAGAACTCCCAGCCTCTTTGAAGAGACCAGGAGCTCAGATTATTCCGAAATGACGCCTTGTCCAACGTTAACCGGAGTAATGTGGAATGTCTTGCTGCCCACTTTGTAAGTCGCATTAGTACCCTTATAGATAGGATCCTTAAACGAGTTCACGAAAGTAGAACCACTGTTTACGCCCAGAGCTGTCATAGCTTTTGCCATGGCATTAACGTAATCAGTGCGCCATTCTTTGGCAGTGGTATCTACCAGGTAATCGTACTTGATAACTACCCCAAAAGCAGGGTCCTTGTACGAGTCATCCTTGAATACGAAGATGTTGTTGTTCGTCTTAGGATCGGTAATGACTACAACACCTTGTTCAGTGTTAATAGTAGTCACAAGACCAGTACCAGCCAAAGCCTTGTTTACAGCATTACCCCGATTCATGAGAGTCGAATCAGCTTTATCTGCACCAATAACTTCCAGTCCTTTGTTAGGGGCTGTAGTGGAACCGCCATCAGGTACGCCGGTTACTGGAGTGCTTGGTTTAGTAGGACGTGGCAACAGTTGATCACTATCGCGGTTGTTGATGACGTTCTTGATGAACGCTACTGCCTCAGCACGAGTCAGGACATCAGTACCACGGTAGCCAGAAACGCTCTTGTCGCCAGTCTTACCAGCGGCCAAACCCTCTGCCAGCATGTACTTGATTGCATTTGTTCCAGTGTAGTTTTTGCCTTGGGTACCAGAAACAATTTCAGCTACCTTTGTCCGGTTGATTGGAGCCACACGATTGCTGGACAGCGGGTAGTTCAGCGCTTTAGCCTTAGCGTAGTATTTGTAAGACCAGTACGGTGGATTTTGCGTGTCCGGCAGATCGTTATACGAGCGGATAAGCATCGAGAGGAACTCTTCCTCTGTTACTGTCTTATCCGGTTTGTACGTACCATCTGGGTAACCTTTCACGATACCGTCCTTAGTACCCCATTCTACTGCGCTATATGCCCAATGCGTGGATTTAACGTCTTTGAAAGTCGCTGCACTGGCGACCGCCGATACTGTAAGGGAAGCTGCCAACATCAGCGTGGTCAAGATTTTGATTTTATTCTTCTTCATTGCGATCACCTCTCCTTTTTAAGTGACGAGGCTTTCAGCCCCGTGTCTAATCTTTTTCTCAAACTTCGAAATTTTAACACCAGCCATGCATTTTCCACAAGTACCCAACAAAAGAAAGTAATTGATAGAGATTCTCTGCACGCTTATAATAGAAGTATCCAAAGCTAGCCGTGAGGAGAAATCATATGTTTTCAAGTATACTCGATACGCCTTTCTTTGAGGGGATCAAAGACGTAAACGAGGATTTTGTGCTGCCTATGTTTAAAGAGAAACGTCTTCGTAAAGAGCAGGTGCTTTTTGATCAAGGAGATCTTGCTGCCGAAATGTACATTGTAAAGTCCGGTTCTCTGCAAATCTATCGAGAAGATGAAGGAAGAGTCATTGTGCTTGGACATCAGTTCCCGGGACAGATGATCGGAGAGCTTGAAGCTGTTCATGAAAACAAAGAAAGACTAGCTTCTGTGTCTGCTTTAGAAAAGACGGTGCTATGGAAGATCGAACAGAAAGACTTAGACAAACTGCTTGATCTTTATCCAGTCTTGTTGAGACGCATGTTCTACGTGGTCAGTGATCGCTTAAGCCAAGCAGATCGTAAGATCGAGTACTTAGCGTTTCTGGACTCCCGTGTTCGTGTTTCTAACTTGCTCTTGGATCTTTTAGCCAACTTCGGCATCCCTGTAGAAGACGGCATCAAGATCGAATGGAGAATCACGCATCAATATTTCTCGCAAATGATCGGAACCGGTAGAGAAGCAGTAACTCGTGCGCTACTTGAGCTTCGTCAAGAAGGCTTGATCCGAACAGAAGCCCGAAAGATCGTCGTTTTGGATCTGGAACGTTTGCGCAAGCAAGCAGGCGGAGAAGCAGAGCCTACCGAAACACGTCGCTGGCACTCCCAACACAAATATGATACCTAAGTTAGCAGAGAATCTCTGTGTCGCAAACCACAAAGTAAGCAACAAGCCGTTCACTTTTGAATGGCTTGTTTGTATGGCTTAAGAATTCCTACAGCGGGAACCCCCGGAAATCGCAAGTTGGGTCAGTTGAACTTGGAGAAAAGGCGAATCGCTTTTGAAAGGAGTATGGTTTGCGGAAAAGGCTAGTAGGCTAGATAGCTTGAAGTGAACCAGAAACAACTTTAGGTAATGAAGATTTCAAAATAGGTTAAGAAGCTTCGAGAACTTGAAGTCGAATTGACCTAGATCCCCACGGAACTAAGATAATGTTCGTTTACCTATAGGAAATAAACTTTCGTTTAAAAGCTTCTTTCTTTGGCCCGCCACTTGCATTCCAATGCTGAAAATCTCTCTAGTAGGACAGCAACGCTAGAACCGGATTTCAGCTTTACCAAAAGTGGACTTTCCCTATCTTGTGCCCTTAAAAGCGCACTGTTAAAATCGATGCGCAAATCGGGAAAGGGGCTGAGCAGGTGGAGATAAAAGGACATGTCAGGCAGCGCAAAAACGGAAAGTGGGAATTTTCTCTTCCGCTGGGCAAGAACTTGAACGGAACGAAAAGAAGAAAGACGGGCAGTGGCTTTGCGACAAAGAAAGAAGCTGAGGATGCGCTGATCGATGCCATGCGAGTGACAGGACAACACCTTACCAAACAAACGGGTGCTACTTTGGTCTATGATTACCTGCAAGCCTGGATCGATAAGTCACAAAACGACTACAGCGTCAGCTCAATTGATCATTTTAGAGGTTACCTTGAAAATCATGTTAAACCAGCAATCGGGGCAGTAAAGGTAGGCGATCTGGATGTGGATCATTTGGAGAGCTTCTATTATGTATTGCAAAACAATGGACTTTCGGCACAAACAATCCGGCACATCCACAACATGATGTCCAAGGCGTTTGGTGAAATGACTCGGAGAGGAAAGCTCTTAACCAATCCTATCAGCCAAGCAAAAGCACCAAAATTGCAGCCGGTGCGCCACAACGAAACTTGGACAGCTGATGAACTCGAAATCTTCTTAAAAGTAGCTAAAAAGAGTCGCTGGTACGTGGCGTTTCTCGTTGCGATCTATACAGGAGCAAGGCGGGGAGAAGTGTTGGCTTTAAGATGGAAGGATATCGACTTTGAAAGAGGCATGATCTCAATCGTCCAAGCTATCAGCAAGGCTAGGAAGGGATTTGAAGTGGGCAGAACCAAAACGGATCAAAGCATGCGACAGATGTCCGTACCAGCTAAACTTTTAAACAGTTTAACCCTTTTAAGGGATCAACAACACCCACAAGACGCCCGGACTTTCAACAGACCAAGCGACTATCTTGTTCACACACACGAAGGAAACTTCGTCGGTCCAAGGAACTTTGATCGAGAGTGGAAGAAGCTGCTTAAAGAAAGCGGACTACCCAAGATCCGTTTTCAAGACCTGCGACACACGCATGCTACGCTGCTCCTACAAAGTGGCATAAACGTAAAAGCCGTTTCGACGCGGTTAGGTCACTCTACAACCCAAGTCACTTTAGGAACCTACGCACATGTGACCCCGCGTATGGAGGAAGGCATCGTCGAAGTTCTAAACGGCATGCCACTGTTGACCTGAACAACAGCGAAAAACAAGCCCGCCCACAGAACTAGGGCGGGCTTTGCTTTGTGCTTGAACTGTTTGAGGTGTTAGAAGCCACGGGGAGACAACGAAAGGTATCTCCCTTGGCTTTGAGAAATTCGGGAATATGCTAACAGCTTGCCGGGGTTCCAAAGGCAAGAGAAGACGAAAGAAGCAGGTTAGTATTTGTGGAACTCACTTGTAAACTACAGAAGAACAACGGTAGGCGGTAAAAAAACATACAGTTCTCCTTTACGAAAAAAGTAGGGAGAGTATCGGTAGTTGACGGTAGGCGAAGTCGTCTACCGTCAAGAGCAACGTGGATAAGGAGCTTGAAGCGAGGAGACGAGTGGGATGGTAAACGGTAGACAACACGAACACTGCTGCATCAAGAATAAACTTAAACATGGACGCCCTGAATTGCTTTTTATGTATTTTGTTTTTTTAAAACTACCGATATACACGCAAAAGTGAAAGAAGGTTCTTGTACACGATCCCCACAGCGGTAGACGACTTCGCCTACCGTCAACTACCGATATCTTATAATAGCTTTATAGAAAAGGCGAAAAACGGTAGTCGCTCTGGACTCCCTCTGCCTACCGTTGTTTTGTGTTTTTATATAAAGAAACCGGCCTAGCAAAAGAAATTCCTCTGCTAGGCCGGACCAGTGTTTAAGAGAGTGGGCTAGTCCCAATTGATTGTATTGTTCCAATTTTCCTTTTTGATATAACCTTCAGTTGCTTTTTCAAGAGCTTCCGGGTTGATTCGAATGCCACTCACTGTTTTTCTACAAACCTTGAGAGACTTTACAAATTCAATCGAGCCGTCTTTGCCGATTTCTTTCAAGCTTTGCATAATGATGTTCATATTGATGTCTTGTTTACTATTTTTCATGTATTCTTCGAATTCATCTTCCCAAGGTTTTTTATGGAATTTATGACTGCCCTTTTCTTCTTGATGGATTTGCTTTTTTATATATTCGTCTGCTGTGTGGTATTCTTGCAAGAACTCAAGGAATTGAATATGCTGTTCTTGTTTTTGGTTTTGAGCCTGACTCGTCTCTATGGCTTTCACAAAACCTTGAATTTCTGTTTCGGAGAATGGCTGTACTCCAAGATGTTTCTGAAGGTTTTGAATCATAATCATCCCAATAAGCATAGAAATTTGGATGCTCAGATGACGGCCGTGTACGTTGCCAGTATATGCTTTAGCTTGTTCAAACCAGAAAGGCCATTGGTGTTGATTATCAATCAGGTGCTGCAAGTAGCCTGTGATAAATGCTTTGTTTTGGTTTTTGTTCAGCCAACTATTGCGGATAGCGTCTGCACAGTCGTTCCGATCCGACTTTTGGACAAGAATTTGCAACATGCGGTCTTGTACAGCTTCGTTGCTTACTTGAGTATTTCCCTGCATAATCCATGGAGCTTGTAGATGAAAAGTTTCATTTCCTCCCAAATGCCCCTTTGATATTGTGGAGCGGTCAAATAGTTCTTTTAGCATAGGAACAATAGTTTGCATATTTCGTGCTTTATCCTCAGTTTCAGTAGTCAGAATGGGGAAGGCGTTTGTTGCTGACATAGCATCTCGGATAGGTTGTGGCGTAGAACCCATACTTAGGGTTTTACCGTTATTTCCAAAGTACGCGGATACAACATCCAGTGTAGTTGACTTCCCGCTGCCCTTTTCACCGTAGACAAACAAGATAGGCAATCGATGCCCCAGTTCATTATGAATCCAGTCGCTGATTAGCGATGCGAAATGCCAAGCGAGAATCATCAATGATTTGTTGTTTTTTAGAGTTTTAGGAATGAGATCTAGCATTTCGCTTCCAGACTCCTCCCAAGTCTTTTTATTACTTTTGGTGATTCTCATTTGGGTGTTAAGATGACGAGGTCCTGTAATGTAAGTAGTGGTATCCTCGTTAGCATGTTGTTGTTGAATATAAATAACTTCGTTTTTATGATCAAGAGCCACATAGTAGTAGAGTTTGCTTTTTTCGTGTTTGAAAAGCCCCGTATAATCGACTACCGAACGTATATCTTGAGTTTGTTGCGCCACATGTTCCATGATCAAGTCAATATCTTTGTTGTGTTGCGCATAAATCTGAATATTAGTATTTATTTTTTTCAGATACGGAAGAAGTTTTCGACGTTCACATACGATCTCGGCAGGGAGCAACACATTTTTTCTGTTTTGCTTGCCTTCAATAATGTCTACCAAAAGCGCTTCTTCTTTTCCAAGCGAACGAACTTTTCTTACATTAGTAAATACGAAGTTGGTCAAGCGTTCTTCCTGTTTGGCGCCTTTTTTTTCAGAGACACTGTAATATTCATCTGCTTTTTCGATAATAGGGCTTGTCATAACAGAAGCGTTACCTTTTGTTTTTGCGTTGTGAATTACTGTCAGTTCAGGCTTTTCATTAACGATTTCTTTGATATCATCTACAAGTGGATTTTTGGCCATTGTTATATCCCTCCTAAAGAGTTTTGGGTATGATAAGTAGTCCGTAATAGGGTGCTTGTGGATGGTCTAATGCTGAAAAGTCTACAGTCCATATAAAATCTTCTTTTGTACTTTCGGGAAAAAAGCCTTTGGCTTTTTGTGCTCGCCATTCTGTGGCTATCTCCCAAGTAGTATCGTATTCATTTTGTAGAAACCAAGTAGAATGGCCCGAACGGTCGCCTTGATACCCTTTCAAAACGAAGTGATCAATAAAAGCTTCCGCTAAGAGCACATTTTCCCAAGTATGATGAAAAGAACGTACTTGGTTTTTCTCGCCTGGATAAGTAATCGTCAAAGGCTTTCTGCCAAGCAAGTGCATCGCGATTCGGTAGTCGCTGATTCTTTTTGAGGCTGTTTCTGGGAACCAAGACCGGTACTGATCATAGCCGACTTTCTGCTCCCAGGCCATTAGTGCATCGCGTTCTTCGTTAGTAATACGGTTGGCTTTGTCTTTATCCCAGAGTGTGGTGCTAAGTGGTTGGCCGTAGTGAGCGATGAATTTGTACTCGCAGGAGTCCAAGTTAGGGCAGGTCCACCCGTGCTCTGCTATCTTTTTACAAGAGACAGGTATCATGTCGCGTTGTATTGCATCTATGCCCCTATAAAACTTCTTTTCAGTTTCTTTAGGATCATAGACATAAGAAGCGTCGCCTTTTGTAGCAGTCTTATCGTAGCCTTTGCTAAACTCGTGAGCTAGCTCAAGTCCTGCTTCACCGTAAGCAGCAAGGTTACTCATCACGGCGTACCATGCGGGTTCCTCCAACTGATTAGCATTTTGAATACCCGCTTTAATCATTTCGCATCCTCGCAGACGTTCGACCTTTTGTACATTGTCTGGGAGCTTCATTTGCCGATACCAGTTATTAGCGCCTGGTATGGTCGGAGACGGAGCAGAGAAGTTTTGAATTGCCGGAACTCCTTCTGCCTTTTTGCGTTCTTCTTCAAGAAGCAGATGGGTTGCTGGCGTACGTTTTTCCAGTGCTTCCTCGAGAACGGCCCATTGGTCTGAGAAAGGATTGTTGTACCGATCAACGAATTGGCATTTGTTCCCGTAGAGTGGCAGAGCAATCTGGTTTCCGTATCCAGTAGAAGCAACTGCATCTTGCGCAGGGAATAGCCTATCCAAAGCTCGTTTTGTGTTTTTGCCTTTACCGGTGTCTCCTGAGATCGGGATGCCAGCTCCAACCAGCGCGTTCAACATCAGTGTACGAGCTTTTGACGCGAGTACAGGGGCTTCAAAGAACAGCCACACGTGATAGCCTTTACCTGAATGGGAAAGCTCGACAAGAGGATGAAGCCCGCTCTGTTTAAGGAAATCATGGAGTTGCCAAGCTTGCTCTTGAGCAAGCTTGTTATCATCAAAGTCAGCTGCGATGAACTTGCAGTTGTTATCGGGTTCAGGTTTAGTAGGAAGGGTGCCGATTCGGAACTGCCCTTTGAGATGATTTCGCAACACATCATCACTTACCGTCTTGTCCGTCTTGTCTAGATTTTGTGCGCGAGCCCAACTGGATTTGAATTCAAAATAAGCATTATCTCTATGGATAAAAAGTTCTCGAACGAGGTCGATTTCATTTTGAGTAAACATGCGTGGGGAGCCTCCCTTCAAATATTGCGCCTAAAAACGACGACTGATAAAATGGAGGCGTCCCATTCAAGTCAAGGATCGCCTCCTTGGTACTTGTCGATAGTCGGTTGCAGCCGACTATCGACCTTCTGGAGCAGTTAAAGACTGCTCCTTTTTCTTATGTCTACATAGAGCATCACCTCCTTTAAAATTCAGCCCGCATATTCTACCGTCAGTTAAGGTCACCAGGCAACAGGCTGGGGGGAGTCGCTCTGTGGGCTCTCCTCAAGAGGGGGTACTTTCAAAAGAGAGGTTTTCTAAAATTTTCATTCCATATAGCTCTCTTTTATCTCCAGATGCGATGAGCCAATCGGCAGCCAATTGTGGATCGATTGCAAGCATATTTGAACGGGTTCGCTCATGGGGCATGCCCTCAATGACCCATCGTGTGACGAGGCTGCTACGCACCTTAGCTAAGCGTGCTAGCTTGGCAGCGCTTAAAGCTTCACCTTGACGAAGCTTGTTCATAACCCCGTATTGATCGTTCCACCACTTCTGAACAGCCTGCGTATCAAACAACCATTCCCCTTGAGCTGTCTTTTTTGCTGGGAAATCTTCGTTTCTTTTCATAATGCTGTAGAGCGTCGTATCGGGAATACCGAGAAATACAGACATTCGCATGACACCTGCGATCTGCATATTCGTTCCTCCTCTCAAATTTATCCAGATTTTAACAGTCCGGTTTTTATTGCACAATTGATCTTGAGATACCTTTGAGTGAAGGTGCGCTTCTTGATGTCGGTTAAAGCTCACCCTCCAACGTCATCTCGAATGGGGAAGAATCCAGTAGCTTAGAATTCTCGAACGTTCGACAGAAACTGGTATAGGCCTTGTACGAGGCTTCCATCAGCAGACAAGCGATCATCTTATCCCCGGGTTTTTGCGCAATGTCATATTCTTTGCCCAGGATTTCTATCGTGCCAGAAATTTTGGCTTGGATTTTAAGAGTCTTTCCTTTGTTCAAGCGCTGGAGTTGTTGTTTTAGCAAATAAAAGTCAGGTCTATGAGTTTGGTATTCTTTATAGAGAATATTTGACGGTAGGAGTGTGATACGGATCGTGTACAGAGTTTTGGGCGATTTGAACATTGGAAAATCATCCTTTCAGGGAACCTTATTTTGTAGCAGCTAATTCAACACATAGCTGCTATGAACGCAATAGATAAAGGGTAGTTTATTTTCTGATTGTGTCCAAAATGTGAACGTGGTTAAACGCAAAAAAGCCGCCTCCAATTTCGGAGACGGCTTCAAAATACGTAGTCTATTGTTTTATTGTTCGGCTGTCCTATTGCTGTCCGACTAGCAACGACACTGGGCGATTCGTAGAGATCGGTATCTAAGATTCAGAAACGTATAAAGACTGATTCGAGGGTAATAGATATAAGAGAATCCCTCAGAGAAGGGGAGAATTGAGCTATCGTTTTTGACAAATAACAAAAGGCCCCCTATATAGGGGGCCTGACTTGTACGTCCCAGGAGGGATTCGAACCCCCGACCGTGCGCTTAGAAGGCGCATGCTCTATCCAACTGAGCTACTGGGACAAGTGAAAAACAGAACAGAAATTAATATACCATATAAGCATTATTCCCGCAAGCCGAATTGTGAAAAAAACCGGAACAAGAAGCGGATTAATTTTTCCCTACATCTTATTAGCTCTTGTCGAAGTAGGGATCCGGAGAAACCGTCGGAAGGCTGTTTCGACAATCGCCGCGGCAGACGCGGGCTTGCGGCTTGTGATATACTGTAGCCTCACAAAGATGCCGTGAGCGGAAGCCGGCTTACGGAAGCAGGAGGGTTGACTTATCGATTCCACACGAAGAACGGACAAGGCGGGAGTAGTGCTGCTTCCCAAGACGCTCGACTATTACCAGGAACAAGTGACCCGGATGCTGGAGAGCGAACGCTACGGGGAAGCGATCGAGACGCTGGAATTTCTGTTGGGCTGCGAAGGCCAGGATGAACAGCGGCGCCAGGAATGGAGCACGCTGCTCGAATGGCTGCGGGTCGCTTTTCCCGGGGGAGCGCAGGATGCCTACGGCAATGAAGCGGTGCTGGCAGGCGAAGAGCCGGAAGACGCGGCGCAGGCGCTCAAACGGCGTACGCTGGAGAAGCAGCGCGAAGATTCCGGCTACGAGCGGGAACTGCTTCGCCGCGTGACTCAGGAGCCGCTGACGGAACGGGGACAGATCGCACTGGAGCAGCTCGCTTACCTGGAAGGTCCGGAGACGGACCGCGAGCTGATCGGATGGCTGGAGTCGGAAGAACTTCATCCGCTGCT
The DNA here is from genome assembly GCF_013185195.1 of Saccharibacillus qingshengii. Lineage (GTDB taxonomy): Bacteria > Bacillota > Bacilli > Paenibacillales > Paenibacillaceae > Saccharibacillus > Saccharibacillus qingshengii. The sequence continues at coordinate 40,354 of NZ_JAAZWC010000007.1, read as the reverse complement.
CCAGTTCCGCACCCTGCAGACGCTGAAGCGGCGGGGCGCGTCAGGAGTCGTCCGTCTTGGCCGGGACGGAATCACGATCGAACCGGAGATCGAACGGACGCCGCTGCTGCCGCATGAATTTCCGATTGCGGTCGCCGAAGTGCTGACAAGGGTGGCGAACCAGACGGAGAGCGGCGATCCTTCCCTGTTCTATTTCGCGCGCGAGATGTGGATGCAGTTCGTGATGGCGGCGTACGGAACCGCCGATTACGAAGGGCTGATCCGCGGAGGCGAAGAAGAGATCGATGCCTGGGCCGCCGCTCTGCACGCGCAAACGTCGGAGACGCTTGAAGGAGGCGGGAAAAGCGAACAAATCCGCGATGCCTACGGGATTACGGGAGAACTTCGTTTTCGCTGCGAACGTGCCGAACGCTCGCTCCGTGCATTTGCCAAAGGAAGTCTGAGAAGGTAGGCGGAAGGGGAAACGGTTACTTTTCAGGCCGAAACCCCTGCGTTTTGGCGCAGCGTTGGCGTTTGCGCTTGAAATCCGCCGGAAATTTGTTTATGATAGAATGGTTATTGCGAACGTGGATGTAGTATGCTAAATTAACTTAATTGATAGCTAATTGTTGGAGGGGAATACTTAATATGACAGCAAGTTGGGAAAAAACCGAGAAGAACCTTGGTGTTCTTGAAGTCGAAGTTGCAGCGGAACGCGTTGAATCCGCGCTTGATAAAGCTTTCCAAAAAGTCGTGAAGAAAGCGAATGTTCCAGGTTTCCGCAAAGGCAAAGTGCCGCGGTCGATCTTCGAAGCCCGTTTTGGCGTCGAAAGCCTGTACAACGACGCGATCGACATTCTGCTGCCTGAAGCCTACGGCGAAGCGGTCGAAGAAGCCGGTATCTTCCCGGTAGACCGTCCGGAAATCGACATCGAACAATTCGGCAAAGGCCAGACGCTGAAGTTCAAAGCGAAAGTTACCGTAAAACCTGAAGTGAAACTGGGCGAATACAAAGGCGTGGAAGTGCCTGTATCCGAAATCAGCGTAACGGAAGAAGAAATCGCATCCGAGCTTGAGCGTCTGCAGACCCGTCATGCCGAGCTAATCGTCGTTGACGAAGAAGCGGCAGCCGACGGAGACACCGTATCGATCGATTTCGACGGATACGTAGGCGACGAAGCTTTCGAAGGCGGCAAAGCCGAGAACTACTCGCTCGAACTCGGATCGGGTTCGTTCATTCCGGGCTTTGAAGAGCAGGTTGTAGGCATGTCGACAGGCGATTCCAAAGACGTTACCGTAACGTTCCCGGAAGCTTACCATGCAGCCGAACTGGCCGGCAAAGAAGCCGTCTTCAAAGTGAAACTGCACGAAATCAAACGCAAACAGCTTCCTGAGCTGGACGACGAGTTCGCCAAAGACGTTAGCGAATTCGAAACGCTGGACGAGTACAAGGAAGATCTGAAGAAACAAATCGAAGACCGCAAGAAAAGCGAAAGCAACGCAGCCCGTGAAAACGCGGTTGTCGAAGCTGTAGCCGCAGCTGCGGAAGTCGAAATTCCGGAAGCCATGGTGGAAAGCGAAGTCGAGAACATGATGCGCGATTTCGACAACCGTCTGCGCCAACAAGGAATGAACCTGGAAATGTACACAAGCTTCTCCGGTCAAACGGCTGAAGACCTGCGTACGCAAATGAAAACAGATGCCGAGAAGCGCGTCATGAACAACCTCGTGCTGGAAGCAATCGCGAAGCAGGAGAACATTTCGGCATCCGAAGAGGATATCGAAAAAGAACTGCAAACGATGGCTGACATGTACAAGCGCAGCCTGGACGAGATTCGCGGCATCCTGGGCGCCAATGGTTCGCTGGCCAGCCTGAACGATGAGATCACTCTGCGCAAGACAATCGAATTCCTGCTGGAAAATAGCAAAGAAGTCGCAGCTCCTGCCGAAGAGTCGGCTGAGTAAGCTTTTGCTTCGAACGGCAATCGAATAGTTTGACTTGCCTGGGCAAGGCACGTATGATTCTATGCGTGCCTTGTCCTTTTGTTTTGCGGAGGAAGATGGACCGGTTTTCGGCCTTGATCCGCATTTCTTTTATCGAAAAATGACATCGGCATTTGAAAATGGTAAACTAACAATACAGGCTGAACAAACGGCCGGATTCGGCTGCTTGCTCCCTAAGATATTCCCTTACGAAAGAGAGGTTGATCGTATGAGTTTAGTCCCTACAGTTATTGAACAAACAAGCCGCGGAGAGCGCTCCTACGATATTTATTCGAGGCTTCTCAAAGACCGGATCATTCTGCTTGGCGATGCGATCGACGATCATGTAGCGAACCTGATTGTTGCGCAGCTGCTGTTTTTGGCAGCGGAAGATCCCGAGAAAGACATCTACTTGTACATTAATTCCCCCGGTGGTTCTGTAACTGCGGGCATGGGTATATATGATACAATGCAATACATTAAGCCGGATGTATCCACGATTTGCGTCGGGATGGCGGCGAGTATGGGATCGCTTCTGCTGACGGCCGGAGCGCCGGGCAAGCGTTTTGCGCTGCCGAACAGCGAAGTCATGATTCACCAGCCGCTTGGCGGTGTCAGCGGCCAAGCTTCGGACATTCTGATTCATACGGATTGGATCATTAAGACGAAGCGCAAGCTGAATAACATTTATGTGGATACGACCGGTCAGCCCCTTGAGAAAATCGAGCGGGACACAGACCGTGACTTTTTCATGAGTGCAGAAGAAGCCAAGTCTTATGGACTGATCGATAAAGTTCTTGAGCGACCGATTAATTCTTAATCCTCGAAGGGGTGGTTAGATGTTTAAATTCAACGAAGAAAAGGGTCAGCTGAAGTGCTCCTTCTGCGGTAAAACGCAGGAGCAGGTACGGAAGCTCGTAGCCGGACCCGGCGTATATATTTGCGACGAGTGCATTGAACTGTGCACAGAGATCGTGGAAGAGGAACTGGGACACGAAGAAGAAGTCGATCTCAAAGACATTCCGAAACCACAGGAAATCCGTGCGATTCTCGATCAATACGTAATCGGCCAGGATCAAGCGAAGAAATCGCTGTCCGTAGCCGTATACAATCACTACAAACGCGTGAATGCGCAGAGCAAATCGGAAGATGTGGAGCTCCAGAAGAGCAACATCATGCTGATCGGTCCTACGGGTTCGGGTAAAACGCTGCTTGCGCAGACGATGGCCCGTATTCTGAATGTACCGTTCGCGATTGCGGATGCCACATCCTTGACGGAAGCCGGTTATGTCGGCGAAGATGTCGAGAACATTCTGCTCAAGCTGATCCAGGCTGCCGATTACGATGTAGAGAAAGCCGAACGCGGCATTATCTATATCGATGAAATCGATAAAGTGGCCCGCAAATCGGAGAATCCTTCGATTACGCGCGACGTATCCGGCGAAGGCGTACAGCAGGCGCTGCTGAAAATCCTCGAAGGTACGGTTGCCTCCGTTCCTCCGCAGGGCGGACGCAAGCACCCGCATCAAGAGTTCATTCAAATCGATACGACGAACATCCTGTTTATCTGCGGCGGTGCCTTTGACGGCCTCGAGCAGATGATCAAACGCCGTATCGGCAAAAAAGTCATCGGTTTCAATGCGGACGGCGAAGGCCAACGCGAATTGAAAGCCGGCGAATACCTGATGATGGCGCTGCCGGAAGATCTGCTCAAGTTTGGTCTGATTCCGGAGTTTGTCGGACGTCTGCCGGTTATTTCGACTCTGGCTCCGCTGGACGAAGAAACACTGGTACGCATCTTGTCCGAGCCGAAAAACGCCCTGACCAAGCAGTACAAGAAACTGCTTGAGATGGATAACGTTAATCTCGTATTCGAAGATGCCGCTCTGGTGGCAATCGCCGAAGAAGCGATCAAGCGCAAGACGGGTGCCCGCGGTCTGAGAGCGATCATCGAAGGCTTGATGCTTGATGTCATGTACGAAGTGCCTTCGCGCGACGATGTGACGGAATGCGTCATTACCGAGAAAGTCGTCCGGGAAAAGACAGTGCCCGAGCTTGGCGAAGGTAAAGATAAAAAGCGGGAAGAAAGCGCCTAAGACGCTTTCTTCCATCAAATAGTCTCGTGCCGAGCCGGTCAACCTTAGAGGGTTTGGCCGGTTTGCCATGAGAAGCCGGGATTCCCTGAAAACTGTAGTTTTGCGTCGTTATGCGGCGCTATCTTGCTTGTTCCGATATGGAGGTCGAACGAAATGTACTTAAGACATCAAACACGGCCTGTAAAGGTCGGTAACTTGGTGATTGGTGGCAGCGACGAAGTCATCATTCAAAGTATGTGCACCACCAAAACGGCCGATGTCGAAGCGACAGTCGCCGAAATTCTCCGTTTGGAAGAAGCCGGCTGTCAGGTCGTACGCGTTACGGTCAACAACGACGAAGCGGCCGATGCCATTAAAGAAATCAAAAAACGGATCCACATTCCGCTTGTGGCCGATATCCATTTCAATTACAAGCTGGCTCTGAAATCGATCGAGAACGGCATCGACAAAGTCCGGATCAATCCGGGCAATATCGGTAAACGGGAAAAGGTCGAGGCGGTCGTCAAAGCCTGCAAAGAAAAAGGAATTCCGATCCGGATTGGCGTCAACGCCGGTTCGCTCGAGAATCACCTGCTTGAGAAATACGGTTATCCGACTGCAGACGCCATGGTCGAAAGCGCCCTGTTCCATATCGGTATTTTGGAAGAGCTGGATTTCCACGATATTATCGTGTCGCTCAAAGCATCCGATGTTCCGATGGCAATCGAAGCTTACAGCAAAGCGGCGGAGGTCATTCCTTATCCGCTGCATCTCGGGATTACCGAAGCAGGTACGCTGCATGCGGGAACCATTAAAAGTTCGGCCGGAATCGGTGCCCTGCTGGCTATGGGAATCGGCTCCACGGTACGGATCTCTCTTAGTGCGGACCCGGTGGAGGAAGTCAAGGTGGCGCGCGAACTGCTCAAGACATTCGGCTTGATCACCAATGCGGCGACTCTTGTCTCCTGCCCGACCTGCGGACGCCTCGATATCGATCTGTTCTCGATTGCCAACGAAGTCGAAGAGTATATTTCGAAGATCAAGGTACCGATTAAAGTGTCGGTGCTGGGCTGTGCGGTTAATGGCCCCGGAGAAGCTCGCGAAGCGGATATCGGGATTGCCGGCGCGCGGGGAGAAGGATTGTTGTTCCGTTACGGAAAAATGATCCGCAAAGTCCCGGAAGCCGATATGGTACAAGAACTGAAAAAAGAAATCGATGCGATTGTAGTCGCCTACGAAGCCACCGGACAAATTCCGGGACGCGAAGAGCGGCATCAGCCGAAAGCATCGAAGATCGAAGCATAGGCCTCGCAGTAATCAGATGCGGCCCAAGCAGCAGGGACGGCAGCCGGAAGACCCGGCGTGCCGTCTTTTTTGTCCGAAAACAACCTTTCTTTTTTGCGGGTTGAAGCGGCGGTATGCTACACTTAACACACGCGTAAGCGCCGCATGCTGCACATGCGCGATAAGCCTTTTTAGGGGTGTGAAAACGATGGGATTGAACAAACAGAAAAACCGCCGTTTTCCGTTGCTGCCTTTGCGCGGACTTCTCGTCTATCCGAGTATGGTTCTCCATTTGGATGTCGGACGGGAACGCTCGGTCAAGGCACTGGAAAAGGCAATGGTCGACGATCATTTGATTCTTCTCTGCTCGCAGTCCGAGGTGAATATCGAGGAACCGGCGCAGGATGATATATTCCGAATCGGAACGGTTGCAAAAGTCAGACAAATGCTCAAGCTGCCGAACGGCACGATTCGCGTGCTGGTCGAAGGGCTGGAGCGTGCGGAAGTACTCGAATACATCGAAGAAAATACGGAGTTTTACGAGGTGTATGCCCGGGAACTGCCGGAACCGGGAACGGAAGATCCGGAAGTGGATGCGCTTATGCGCACGGTACTGACGCAGTTCGAAAGTTACATCAACTTATCGAAAAAAGTGACGCCGGAAACGCTTGCCGCCGTATCGGATATCGATGAGCCCGGCCGTTTGGCCGATGTGATTACGAGCCATCTTCCGCTCAAGATCAAAGACAAACAGGCGATCCTGGAAACGGTGGATTTTCGTCTGCGTCTGGAGAAGCTGCTTGAACTGCTCAATAACGAGCGGGAAGTGCTGGAGCTGGAACGCAAAATCGGCCAGCGCGTCAAAAAGCAGATGGAAAAAACGCAGAAGGAGTATTACCTGCGCGAACAAATGAAGGCGATTCAAAAAGAGCTCGGGGAAAAAGAAGGACGCGCCGGCGAGGTCGAAGAACTGCGCGAGCAGCTGGAAGACGGGGCTTTTCCGGAAAAGGTCCACGAGCGGATCAAGAAAGAGATCGACCGTCTGGAACGTATGCCGACCAGTGCGGCGGAAGGCGGAATCATCCGCGGATACGTCGATTGGCTGCTGGCGCTGCCGTGGAACAAAGAAACGGAAGATGTCCTCGATATCGTTCGCGCCGAAGACATCCTGAACGAAGACCACTACGGACTGGAGAAACCGAAAGAGCGCGTGCTCGAATATCTGGCCGTACAGCAGCTTGTCAAAAAGCTGAAAGGGCCGATTCTTTGTCTCGTCGGACCTCCCGGCGTCGGTAAGACGTCGCTGGCCCGTTCGATCGCACGCTCGCTAGGCCGCGAGTTTGTACGGATCTCGTTGGGCGGCGTACGCGACGAAGCGGAAATCCGCGGTCACCGGCGGACGTATGTAGGCGCCATGCCGGGCCGGATTCTGCAGGGGATGCGTACGGCGGGCAGCTCCAATCCCGTATTCCTGCTCGACGAGATCGACAAGATGGCTTCGGATTTCCGCGGCGATCCTTCTTCGGCGCTGCTGGAAGTGCTCGACCCCGAACAGAACAATACGTTCAGCGATCATTTTGTCGAGATTCCGTACGATTTGTCCAAAGTCATGTTTGTGACGACGGCCAATATGCTGCAGGGCATTCCCCGTCCGCTGCTCGACCGTATGGAAGTGCTGAATATTCCGGGATACACGGAGCTGGAGAAACTTGAGATCGCCAAGCGTTATCTGCTGCCCAAGCAAAAAAAGGAGCACGGACTCGCCGAAGAGCAGCTTGATCTTCCGCAGGAAGGTCTGCTGCAGATCATTCGCGAGTATACCCGGGAATCCGGTGTGCGGAACCTCGAACAGCAGATTGCGGCTATCTGCCGCAAATCGGCCAAACGGCTGGTCTCGGGCAGCGTAGAACGGATCGAAGTCACTGCCGATTCCCTCAAGGAATACCTCGGCAATGCGAAATTCCGTTACGGGTTGGCGGAAGCCGAAGACCAGGTCGGGAGCGCTACGGGGCTGGCCTGGACCGAAGTCGGCGGCGAGACGCTGACAATCGAAGTCAGCGTGCTGCCGGGCAGCGGCAAGCTGACCCTGACCGGCAAACTTGGCGATGTCATGAAAGAATCGGCGCAGGCCGCGTTCAGCTATACCCGTTCGCGGGCGAATCAGCTTGGGATCGACAGCCAGTTTTATGAGAAAAACGATGTGCATATCCATATTCCCGAAGGCGCGGTACCCAAAGACGGTCCGTCTGCGGGCATTACGCTTGCGACAGCGCTGATCTCGGCCCTGACCGGCCGTGCCGTATCCAAAGAGGTAGCGATGACCGGCGAAGTGACGCTGCGCGGACGTGTACTGCCTATCGGCGGGTTGAAAGAAAAGTCGCTTGCGGCTCATCGGGCCGGCTATACGAAAGTTCTGCTGCCGGCCGATAACGAGCGGGATCTGCGCGATATCCCGGACAGTGTCAAAGAAGCGATTCGCTTCATCCCGGTATCGCATATGGATCAGGTCCTGGAGCACGCGCTGCTGGCCAAAGCGGTCCAGCCGCCGGTTGCGGAAGGTGCACAGGCGCATTGATTGGGCAGAGCGCTTTTGAATAGAATCGCTCCTGTTTGAAGAAGTAACGGACAACAAGGACGGCCGCCTGCAGGTCAAGCGGTTGATCCGGTTCCGGAGAGGATTTTTTAACGATGAATGTAACAAGTTCCGAATTCAAAATCAGTGCGGTCGGACCCGATCAGTATCCGGAGGACGGCCTGCCGGAGATTGCGCTCGCCGGACGCTCCAATGTCGGCAAGTCGTCGCTGATCAACCGTCTGCTGCGCCGCAAGAACCTGGCCCGGACGAGTTCTGTCCCAGGCAAGACGCAGCATATGAACTATTATCTGATCAACCAGTCGTTCTTTTTTGTCGATTTCCCGGGTTACGGCTTCGCGAAAGTATCGAAGCAGCAGCGTGAAGTATGGGGACAGATGATCGAGCGCTACATGCTGGGCCGCGAAACATTGAAACTCGTAATCATGGTCGTCGACTTGCGTCATCCGCCGAGCAAAGACGATATTATGATGTACGAGTGGCTGACCCATTATAACCGGCCGATCTGCGTCGTGACGACCAAAGCGGACAAAGTTCCGAAGACGCGCTGGCCAAAGCATGCCAAAGTGATCAAGCAGGATCTCGGCATGCGTCCGGAAGATCCGTTCGTTCTGTTTTCCGCGGAGAACGATATGGGCAAAGAAGAGCTGTGGACGATTGTCGAAAGCTATCTCGGAGAGCTCAAAACACTCGATCAACGCGCGGCGGAAGCCCAGGCGGAGTTGGATTTGGAAGCCGAGCACGAAGAGCTGCCAAGCGAAGAAGAAACGGAAGAATAATCGAACGGACGGTCCCTATAAGGGGACCGTTTTTTTGTGTAAAACGGGTATAATAAGGATATATCCCATCCACTGAGGAATCGAGGAGATCCGTTATGGCGCAGCGATTAGCTACGGAATTCGTGAAAGCCCGTTTACTGCTGCCGGAAAGCCAGATGTCGAACTTTATCCGTCACCTTCAAGATCCGCGTGTCCAATACCGGGTCAGGGTGCTCGACGGCGGAAGCCGGGAGATTCTTCTCGAGGACGAAAGCGGAGAAGAAGTCAGCCTTCCATTCGACCGTCATCGAAACTTGTTCGTATGCGAACTTTCGTTTCGACTCGTCAATCCGCGTCTGACCCATCTTATCCGCAGATTGTTTGTCGCATTCAAGGGGGATGGGATGATCCGCCGGATCTATCCGGACTTCGTGATGATCGATTTCTATGCAGACGGGCTGGTGCGCCGAATCATCGAACTGACCGGCAGTGCAAGCCGTCTGGTGTTTGAACATCGCGATCATCTGCCCGAGCTTGAATATCTCTTTGCTTCGACCGATATTGAACAAGAGATCGAACGAATCCGGGCCCGGGCGGATCGGCTGCTCGACAAAAGACGGATTGCGACTGACGTTGCGGAAATCGACTGGATCGACGGGGAGCTGCGCGAAGCCGCCCGGCGATTATTTCAGTTGGAAGCCTAAAAGCCGCCGAGCCCCTTGTCAAGGGACCAGCTTCGCTAAACATTCATAAACATTTCATTTAATTTGTCCTAATAAACAAAAACGTTGTGATATACTTTATATAGTTTGTTTCGTACGGATTTGTTGGCACCAATTCTTAGACCAGGCGGTGAACTTGTTATGCACATTATGGTAGTCGGATTGAATTACCGTACGGCTCCAGTCGACATCAGAGAACGGTTCGCGATTGCGGAACAAGACCTTCCGGAGGCGCTCGATCGACTGAAAGAAACCAAAAGCGTTCTGGAAGGCGTAATCGTAGGCACCTGCAACCGCACCGAACTGTACGTCGTGGTGGACCGGTTGCATATGTGCGCTTTTTATATTCATAATTTTATGGAGCAGTGGTTCGGGATTCCCAAAGCCGAATTCACCCAGCACCTGTATATGTACGAAGACGAACGGGCCGTCGAACATTTGATGAACGTCGTCTGCGGGCTTGATTCGATGGTACTCGGCGAGACGCAGATTCTGGGTCAGGTCAAACAGGCCTTTCTGATGGCCCAGACGGAAAAAGCGACCGGAACCTGGTTCAACATGCTGTTCAAACAGGCGGTTACCCTTGGCAAACGCGCCCATTCCGAAACGTCGATCGGCGAAAACGCAGTCTCGGTCAGCTATGCGGCGATCGAACTCGGCAAACGCATTTTCGGGATGTTTACCGACAAAAAAGTGCTGATCCTCGGTGCGGGCAAAATGAGCGAACTGACCGTAAAACATTTGTATGCGAGCGGCGCAGCCCAGGTCATCGTAGCCAACCGCACACTGGAGAAAGCACGCGAGCTGGCCGGCAAGTTTAACGGCGTGCCCTGCACGCTGAACGAAGGCGTCGCCATGCTTGGGGAAGTCGACATCGTGATCAGTTCGACCGGCTCGTCGGATTATGTGCTGACCCGCGAGCAGGTCAAGGAATTGTCGGCAGCGCGCCGTTCGCGGCCGCTGTTCATGATCGACATCGCGGTACCGCGCAACATCGACCCGACGATCGCCGAACTGCCGGGCGTGTTCCTGTACGATATTGACGACCTCGAAGGCATTGTGGAGAGCAATATGGAACTTCGCCGCGCGGAAGCCGTCAAGATCCAGCGCATGATCGAGCAGGAATCGGACAATTTCTACGGCTGGCTGAAGACGCTGGGCGTTCGTCCCGTCATTCGCGCCCTGCAGGACAAAGCGGCCGATATTCATCAAGAGACGCTCGAAAGTCTGTTCAACAAGCTGCCTGAACTGGACGAGCGCCAGCGCAAAGTGATCGGCCGACTGATGAAAAGTGTAGCGAACCAGATGATGCACGATCCGATCAATCGGGTCAAAGAGATGGCGGCGGACAAAAACGGCGCCGAAGCGGTCGACATGTTCACGAAAATTTTTGCTTTGGAGTCGAGACTTGAAGAGGCCGAACCGGCCGTTGAACGACAATCGGTTAAATCGACTGCGGACAGTTCGGCTTTTACCCTGCGTCCGGCAGTCTTCTAGGCAGGTGAACGGCATGCTGCTGCTTGCGAGTTTGATCGAGCTTATGATTTACATCTATGCCCTGAGCCTTCTGTTCTATTTCTCCGATTGCGTAAGCCGCAGCGTGAGATCGCGGCGGATCGGCGCAGGGCTTCTTGGCATTACGGCGCTGCTGCAGTTTGCGGTCATTGTTGTACGCATTGTCATCGAAGGCCGGGTACCGCTGTTTTCCGTATACGATTTCTTGTTTTTGTTTATCTTTGTACTGACTTTGACAGGGTTCGGATTGGCCTTGACCCAAAAAGCCGAATTTGTCGTGCTGCTGTTCGGCATCGTCGGATTTACGGCCAGCGTGCTGAACGAATTCTGGTTCCCGGTAGGCGAGCATGCGGATCATATCGGATACACCCAGCAGCTGCTGCTGATTCTGCATGTGGTGCTGGCGAATCTGAGCCTGGTGGCGCTGACGATCGCCGCCGTGTTCGGCATCTTGTATCTGTTTTTGTACGCCATGCTCAAAAAAAAGAAATGGAACGATACGATCCGCCGGCTGCCCAGCCTGGAGCAGACGGAACGCTGGGCGCATCTGTCGGTGCTGACCGGTACGCCGCTGCTGATCGTCTCGCTGTTGGTCGCTTTTCTGCTGATTGTCGCCCAGAAGCGCTGGGAGATGCTGCTTGATGTCAAAGGCATTACGACCTTTGCCGCGCTTGCGGTATACGGGCTCTATTTCCTGCTGAAGCGCACACGCAAATACTCCGGTTTTTCGATCGCCAAGTGGACGCTGGTGGGCTATGCGCTGGTGATTATCAACCTGCTGAGCAACGCTTTTTCCGAGTACCACAAATGGAACGGGGGCTGATCGCATGACGGAATATATGCCGATTATGCTCGACGTAAGCGGTACGAAGGTGCTGGTGATCGGCGGCGGGAAAATAGCGGGCCGGAAAGCGGGGCAGCTGGCCGCGGCCGGCGCCGTGATTACCGTAGTCAGTCCCGAAGCGGGTGAAGAGATCCGGAAGCTGGAAAAGGCAGGTAAGCTGCGCTGGGTCGCCCGTGAAGCTTCCGAAGAAGACGTTGAAGGCTTCCGTTTGGTTTATGCGGCCAGCGGCGATGAAGCGTTCAACGAACGGTTGGCCGAAGCGGCCCGCCGCTGCGGGGTGCTTGTCAATGTATCCAGCCGCGCAGAGGCAGGGAACTTTATCCATCCGGCGGTCATGCGCCGGGGCAGGCTCGTGGTAGCGGCGTCGACGTCCGGTGCCGGTCCGGCCGCGGCGTCCGCGCTGATTCGGGAACTCGACGAACGTTTCGGCGATGAATACGAAACGTATGCCGAGTTTCTTTTTTTTATGCGCAGACAGGTCAGGGAGCTTGTGAAAGAACCCGAAATCCGGCATCGGCTGATGCGAAAACTGTCGGAAAAGGATATACTGGACCAGATCAGAAAAGAGACATTCGTGCCGTGGAGCGAAGCCGCAGCCGCCGCATGGATAGCGAAAGAGCGGGAGGAATAAAGGAAATGCGTACAATCGTAGTGGGAACGAGACAAAGCGCGCTGGCGCTGACGCAGACGAACCAGGTGATCGGGGAATTGGAACGCCTGGCCGGCGATCTGGGCCTCGCCGTCGGTTTTGAAGTGAAAAAAATCATTACCAAAGGCGACCGGATCCTGGATGTGACCCTGTCGAAAGTTGGCGGCAAAGGATTGTTCGTCAAAGAAATCGAACAGGCGCTGCTTGACGGCGAAATCGATATGGCCGTACACAGCATGAAGGATATGCCTGCGGTGCTGCCGGAAAGACTGGTCAACGGAGCCGTACCTCTGCGCCAGGATGCCCGGGACTGTCTGATCTCCCGAGAAGGAGTCGACCTCGACGGCCTGCCTCACGGAGCCAAAGTAGGAACGAGCAGTTTGCGGCGTTCCAGCCAGCTGCTGGCCTACCGGCCGGACCTGAAGCTGGAATGGATTCGCGGCAATATCGATTCGCGTCTGCGCAAGCTGGAGAGCGAAGGATTCGATGCGATTCTGCTGGCGGCAGCCGGTCTTAAGCGCATGGGATGGGAAGATCGCATTACCTCCTACATTCCTGTAGAGATCTGCCTGCCGGCCGTCGGCCAGGGTGCGCTTGGCATCGAATGCCGGGAGAACGACGCGGAACTGCGGGAACTGTTGGCGCGTTATCAAGATGCCGATACAGCGCTTACGGTATCGGCTGAACGCTCGCTGCTGCTGTCGCTGAACGGCGGCTGCCAGGTTCCGATCGGCGCGTATGCGGTATTGGGCGAAGACGGCGCTACGGTGCATCTAACGGGTCTTGTCGGCCGGCCTGACGGCAGCATCCTGCTGAAAGAGTCCGCGTCGGGAACCGATCCGGAAGTATTGGGACGCGAAGTGGCCCGGATGCTGGCGGATAAAGGCGCGGACGAGATTCTTGAACAGGCGAGGGGTTGAACGGATGAGCAAGGGAAAAGTATATCTGGTCGGTGCAGGCCCCGGCGATGCCAAACTGATTACGATCAAAGGACTGGAATGTATCAAAAAAGCCGATGCGGTCGTATACGACCGGTTGGCCAGTCCGAGATTGCTGCGTCAGATGAAACCGGGAGCCCGAAAGATCTATGTCGGCAAACGGACGGAACGCCATACGATGAAGCAGGAAGATATCAACAAGCTGCTGGTCGATCTGGCGCTTGAAGGCCTTGTCGTCGTGCGTCTCAAAGGCGGCGATCCGACCGTGTTCGGCCGGGTGGGCGAAGAAGCGGAAGAACTGCGCAAGCACGATATTGTCTACGAGATCGTACCGGGGATTACGTCTTCGATCGCTGTTCCCGCTTATGCCGGCATCCCGGTTACACACCGGAATCTGGCTTCTTCGTTCTCGGTCATCACGGGACACGAGAATCCCGAGAAACTCGACAAGATGATCAAATGGGACAAAGTAACGAATGCGACCGGCACGCTGGTGTTCATGATGGGCGTAGCCCAGATCGGACATATTACGGCGCAGCTGTTGAAACACGGCCGCCCGGCTTCGACGCCGGTCGCTCTGGTCCGCTGGGGAACCCGCGCCGAACAGGAGACGCTTGTCGGCACGCTTGCGGATATTGCGGAGAAGGTAGCCGAACGCGAATTCAGGCCTCCCGCGGTTATCGTAGTAGGCGATGTTGTCGGACAGCGGGATCGCCTCCAATGGGCGGAACAGATGCCTCTGTTCGGACGCCGCATCCTCGTCACCCGATCGCGCAGCCAGGCCAGCGAATTGGTCGACCGGATCGAAGAACTCGGCGGCGAGCCGTATGAGTTCCCCGTGATCGAGACCGTCATGCCCGAAGGGGAAGACAAGCTTGCGGCGATTCGCGAAGCGTTTGCGGCAGCCGAGAGTTACGACTGGGTCTTTTTTACCAGCGTAAACGGCGTGGAGTATTTCTTCGAGCATTTGGACAGAGAAGGACTGGATGTCCGGGCGTTCCACCGGGCCAAGATTGCGGCCGTTGGACCAGCTACGATCGAAGCGCTTCGCAGCCGCGGTATTCGCTGCGAAGCTCCTCCGGAGACGTTCGACGCCGAAGGCATGATCGCCTCTTACGGAGAGCGGATGCTGCCGGGGCAGTGCGTGCTTCTGCCCCGCGGCGATCTGGCCCGTACCTGGATGTCCGAGACGCTGCGCGCACGCGGACTGAACGTGACGGAACTCGATACGTATGAGACCGTGCTGACGGGAGAAGACGACGAAGAACTGCTGGATCTGCTGCAGGAAGACAAAGTTCACGCGGTGACGTTCACCAGTTCGTCCACCGTACGCAATCTGATTGCGGTACTGAAACGGATGGGGGAAACGGACCCGGCGGCTCTTCTGAATCGCTCTACGATCGCCTGCATCGGCCCTCAAACGGCCAAAACGGCCAAGGAATCCGGATTGAACGTCGATCTGCTGGCGGAAGAAGCGACCATCGAAGGACTGTTGACCGCGCTTTGCGTCTGGAAAGCAAGCACGAACAAAATGGATTTGTGAAGCGGATCATGAAGGCCGGATTCCTCCTGGGGAAGATCCGGCCGGTTTGCTGCGGGAATAAATCGGCTTGGAACGGTTAAATAAGAAACAGGGTCGAAATCAGGCGAAGCCGGATCGAAGCGGAACTGGGCCTCGATCTGCGGATTCTTCGCTCAATTTATAAATAAAGGAGTTTTTTATCATGGCATTTCCTACAGTCAGACATCGCCGTCTGCGCCGCACTGCGGCACTTCGCAGCATGGTGCGCGAAACGGCGATCAGCGCGGACGACTTTATCATGCCGATCTTCGTCACGTACGGCGAAGGCGTAAAAAAAGAAATCGGATCGATGCCGGGCGTGTACCAATTCTCGCTGGATACGCTCCGCGGCGAAGTGGACGAAATTGCGGAACTGGGCATCAAAGCGGTCATCTTGTTCGGGATTCCCGAAACGAAAGACAGCCTGGGAACGGAAGCTTATGCGCAGGATGGCATTATCCAGCAGGCGACGCGCAAAGTCAAAGAGTGGCATCCGGATCTGCTTGTCGTAGCCGATACGTGCTTGTGCGAGTTTACGGATCACGGTCACTGCGGAATGGTGCATACTTTCGAGCGGGACGGTCATGTACACGGCGATGTACTGAACGACGAGTCGCTCAAACTGCTCGTACGGACGGCCGTCTCGCAGGCGGAAGCGGGAGCGGACATCATCGCCCCTTCGAATATGATGGACGGTTACGTGCTGGCGATCCGTACAGGATTGGACGAGGCGGGTTACGACCAAATTCCGATTATGGCCTATTCCGTCAAGTATGCGTCGGCTTTCTACGGGCCGTTTCGCGAAGCAGCCGAGTCCGCACCGCAGTTCGGCGACCGCAAAACGTATCAAATGGACCCGGCCAATGCCTTGGAAGCGATCCGCGAAGCGGAGAGCGATGTGCAGGAAGGCGCGGATATGCTGATGGTCAAACCGGCCTTGGCTTACATGGATATTATCCGCACCATCAAGAACGAATTCGATCTGCCGCTGGTCGCTTACAACGTCAGCGGCGAGTATTCGATGGTCAAAGCGGCTTCGGCCAACGGCTGGATTAGCGAAAAAGCGATCGTACTCGAGCTGCTGACCGGCCTCAAACGCGCCGGCGCCGATATCATTATCACGTATCATTCCAAAGACGCGGCCCGCTGGCTGCGCGAAGCCCGGAACTGAGCCAGGCCAAACGGCGTTTCCACACCGATTCCCGAACGGATCGGTTCAACGTCCGGCCTTTCGCCGTATTCTGGCGCGAAGCTGCCGGACGATCCATTTTCCAAGGAGTGATTTCATGAGCGAATCCGTATCCAAACGCATCGACACCCGTTCAAGTGCCGCTTTTGAAGAAGCCAAAAAATATATTCCCGGCGGCGTCAACAGTCCGGTCCGGGCATTCAAATCGGTCGGCCTGACACCGGTTTATATCGAGCGCGGAGAAGGCTGCCGGGTCTACGATATCGACGGCAATACCTTTATCGATTACGTCGGTTCCTGGGGACCGCTGATTATGGGGCATGCGCATCCCGAGGTTGTACGCGCGCTGCAGGAAACGGCTGCCAAAGGCACGAGCTTCGGTGCGCCGACGCTGCTCGAAACCGAAATGGCCAAGCTTGTCGCCGAACGGGTCCCGTCGGTCGATATTGTGCGTATGGTCAACTCCGGCACCGAAGCGACGATGAGCGCGATCCGCCTTGCGCGGGGAGTCACCAAGCGGGACAAGATCCTGAAGTTCGAAGGTTCCTATCACGGGCACGGCGACAGCCTGCTGATCAAAGCGGGTTCCGGAGTCGCCACATTGGGACTGCCGGACAGTCCGGGCGTACCGGAATCCGTAGCTTCGAATACGATTACGGTTCCTTACAACGACCTGGATTCGTTCCGGGTGGCTTTTGACAAGTTCGGCGAACAGATCGCCTGCGTCATCGTTGAACCGGTTGCCGGGAATATGGGCGTCGTTCCTCCAAAAGCGGGCTTCCTGGAAGGGCTGCGCGAAGTGACGGAGCGTTACGGCAGCCTGCTGATTTTTGACGAAGTGATGACCGGCTTCCGCGTCGGCTTGAATTCGGCGCAGGGGCGCTTCGGCGTCACGCCCGATCTGACCTGCTTCGGCAAAGTGATCGGCGGCGGCCTGCCGGTCGGCGCTTACGGCGGCAAGCGGGAGATCATGGAACAGATCGCTCCGAGCGGTCCGATCTACCAGGCGGGTACGCTCAGCGGCAATCCGCTGGCGATGGCCGCGGGGTATACGACGCTGAACCTGCTGACGCCGGCCGTTTACGAACGTCTCGAAGAAGCGGGGGCGCGTCTGCAGGCGGGCTTCGAGAACAACGCCCGGGAAGCGGGCATCCCCGTGACGATCAACCGGGTCGGTTCGATGGTCTGCCCGTTCTTTAACGAAGGCCCCGTCGTCGATTACGATACGGCCAAAGCCAGCGATCTGGACCTGTTCCGCCGTTATTTCGCCGCCATGATCGACCGCGGTGTCAGCGTGGCGCCTTCGCAGTTTGAAGGCATGTTCGTATCGGGCGTGCACAGCGACGCCGATATCGATGCCACGATCGACGCGCACCGCAGCGCGCTGCGGTCGCTCTGATGGCGCGTTCCTGGACGCGCCGCGGCGAGTGGGTCGAGACGGCGCTGCCGGCCAAGACTCCCCGGAGCGAAGAAGATGAAGGAAGACGGGAAGCGGAAGACCTGGGCGCGGTAACGGCTGCCGGCCTGGAAATCTCGGCCGCCGCTGCGCTGGGCGTGCCGGAGAAGCTGGCCCGCCGGCTGCTGCACGCGGGCGAAATGCAGGTCCGGGGCGGCCGCGTGCGGCTGCGGCTGCGCCCGGACGAAGACCTTGGCTTCGAGCCCGTCTGGACGGAAGACGGGATCGAAGCGCTGTATGAGGACGACTTCTGCCTCGTCGTCCACAAGCCTGCCGGGATGCCGGTGCATCCCGACGGAGGCGCGCAGCGCCTGACGCTGGCGAACGCCGTCGCCGCGCATTACCAAATGCACGGCGAAGCCTGCGCCGTGCATCATGTGCATCGGCTGGACGAGCATACGTCCGGGCCGGTGCTGTACGCCAAGGGCGAGCTCGCGCGGCAGGCGCTCGACGAGCAGATGCGCGGCAAAGAAATCGGCCGCGTCTACCTGGCGATCGTGCAGGGCAGGGTCGCGCCGTCCCTGCGGGTAATCGACGCGCCGATTGGCCGCGATCGCCATCATAACAGCCGCCGGCGGATTTCTCCCGGCGGACAGGACGCGCTTACTCGCGTCGAAGGCGTAGAGACGCTGGCCGGCGGCCGCGCCAGCCTGGTCCGGCTCGTGCTGGAGACCGGCCGGACGCATCAGATTCGGGTGCATATGGCCCATGCCGGCCATCCGCTGATCGGCGACACGCTGTATGGCGGCCCCGCCGACCGGCTGAACCGTCAGGCTCTGCACGGGGAAAAGTTGGGGTTCAGACATCCTTTTGGCGGTGAACAGATCGAAATTTCCGCTCCGCTGCCGGGCGATATGGAAGATCTGCTCGATCGTCTGTCATGACGTGACAGCTTTCGCGAAGAATCATTGACGAGCGGGGAAGCTCACGGTATGATAAAGGATATTCATGAACTTTTAAATCAAAGACGGGGAACGGGAAGAGTAGGCAGCAGACCCTTCAGAGAGCGGAATCCATCAGGCTGGAAGATTCCGCAGGACCGAAGCTGGCCGAAGTCGCCCGGGAGTCGTTTTTCTGAACCTTTTGTCCTTCGATTGCTTGATTGCCAAAAGCTAGGAAAGACCGGTTTACGGCCGTTATCCGTACGAGTGCCGCAGCCAACATGCCAAACAAGCATGCCTGCTTCTCGGAGAGATCCGGGAAGATCACCTTTTCCTTTTGGGAAACGGTTAGGTGTCTTATTACGGTAACCGATTTTTCTTCGAAAAACGGTGGGCTGCGGAACAAAGGTGGTACCGCGAAAGCAAGTCCTTTCGTCCTTTGCGACGAAGGGCTTTTTTTATTGTTTTTTAATCGTTTTTCAGACAAAATCCAATGAACGAATAACGGGAGGGCTGTCCGATGTCGGATATTCAAAGTAACGAAAACCAAACGTCGCTGCCGACGACTTACGATCCGAAGTCCGCGGAGCAAAAATGGTACACGTATTGGATGGAGAATGACTTCTTCAAAGCGGGCCGCGTGCCGGAAGCGAAGCCGTATACGATCGTTATTCCGCCGCCGAACGTAACGGGCGTGCTGCATATCGGCCACGCGCTGGACTTTACTTTGCAGGATATCCTGGTTCGCACCAAGCGGATGCAGGGATACGATGCGCTCTGGCTGCCGGGCTCCGACCATGCCGGTATCGCCACGCAGGCCAAAGTCGAACAGAAACTGCGCGAACAGGGCGTAACCCGCCACGATCTGGGCCGCGAGAAATTCCTGGAGCAGACGTGGGAATGGAAAGAGACCTATGCCGCCAACATCAAAGCCCAATGGGCGAAGATCGGTCTGTCGCTCGACTATTCGCGCGAACGCTTCACGCTCGACGAAGGATTGTCCGAAGCGGTCAAGGAAGTATTCGTCAAGCTGTATGACAAAGGCCTGATCTACCGCGGCAAACGCATTATCAACTGGGACCCGGCCGCACGTACCGCGCTGTCGGATATCGAAGTGGAATACAAGGAAACGCAGGGCCATCTGTATCACCTGGCATATCCGCTCAAAGATGGCAGTGGGTCGATCACGGTCGCCACGACACGTCCGGAGACGATGCTGGGCGATACGGCCGTGGCCGTTCACCCGGAAGACGAGCGGTACCAGGGCATGATCGGGAAGACGCTTGTTCTGCCGATCATCGGCCGCGAGATTCCGGTCATCGCCGATGAGTATGTCGAGAAAGACTTCGGCAGCGGCGCGGTCAAGATTACGCCGGCGCACGATCCGAACGATTTTGAAGTGGGCCAGCGCCACGACCTGCCGCAGATCATCGTCATGGACGAAGGCGGCATTATGAATGGCGAAGCCGGTCCGTACGAAGGAATGGACCGCGCGGACTGCCGCAAGAAAATCGTCGCCGACCTCAAGGAACAGGGCGTCCTGATCAAGATCGAAGACCATCTGCATCAGGTGGGACACAGCGAGCGTACCGACGCCGTTGTCGAGCCTTATTTGTCCACGCAGTGGTTTGTCAAAATGCAGCCGCTCGCGGAACCGGTCGTAAACGCACAGAAATCCGGCGAAGGCGTGAAGTTCGTACCGGACCGCTTCGAGCGGACCTATCTGCACTGGATGGAAAACGTACGCGATTGGTGTATCTCCCGTCAGCTGTGGTGGGGTCACCGGATTCCGGCCTGGTATTCGCAGGAAACGGGCGAGATGGTCGTAGCCAAGACCGAAGAAGAAGCGCGCGAGAAACTCGGCCGCGACGATCTGGTGCAGGATAACGATGTCCTCGATACCTGGTTCAGCTCGGCGCTCTGGCCGTTCTCGACGATGGGTTGGCCGGACGAAGACAGCGCGGACTTCAAGCGCTACTATCCGGTGGATGTCCTCGTTACGGGTTACGACATCATTCCGTTCTGGGTATCGCGCATGATTTTCCAAGGCTATGAATTTACCGGCAAAATGCCGTTCAAAGATACGCTCATCCACGGTTTGGTGCGCGACAGCGAAGGACGCAAAATGTCCAAATCGCTCGGCAACGGCGTCGATCCGCTCGAAGTGATCGAGAAATACGGCGCGGACGCCATGCGCTTCATGCTGTCCACCGGCATCACGCCGGGACAGGATCTGCGCTTCCGCTGGGAACGCGTCGAACAGATCCGCAATTTCGCGAACAAGATCTGGAACGCTTCGCGGTTCGCGCTGATGAATCTCGAAGGCTTCACCTACGACCAGATCGATATCACCGGCGACCTGACGACGGCCGACCGCTGGATCCTGCACCGGATGAACGAGACGTCCCGCGATATTACGCGTCTGATCGATTCGTACGAATTCGGGGAAACCGGGCGCCTGCTGTATAACTTTATCTGGGACGATCTGTGCGATTGGTACATCGAATTCGCCAAGCTGTCGCTGTACGGCGAAGACGAAGCGGCAAAGAAGAAAACGCAGTCCGTGCTCGCTTACGTGCTCGACCGCACGATGCGCATGATCCACCCGTTCATGCCGTTTATCTCCGAAGAAATCTGGCAGCATCTGCCGCACGAAGGCGAGACCATTACGCTGGCCCAGTGGCCGAATTACGACGAGTCGTTCGAGAATCCGGCGTCCGCGCGCGAAATGGAACTGCTGATGGAAGTCATCCGTTCGGTCCGCAACATCCGCGCCGAAGTGAACGTGCCGATGAGCAAAAAGATCGAGCTGAACATCAAAGCCACTTCGCCGGAGATGCTGGATATCCTGAGCGCCAACGAAGGGTATATCCGCCGCTTCTGCAACACGTCCGAATATGCCAGCGGGCTGGATCTGCAGGCGCCGGACAAAGCGATGACGTCGGTGATCACGGGAGCCGAGCTGTATCTGCCGCTTGCGGGCCTGATCGATATCGCCCAAGAGATTGTCCGGCTTGAAAAAGAAGTCAAAACGCTGACGTCCGAAGTGGAGCGCGTCGACAAGAAGCTCTCGAATCCGGGCTTCACGTCGAAAGCTCCGGTGCATGTCATCGAAGAAGAACGCGCCAAGCAGGCCGATTATTCCGACAAGCGCGACAAGGTACTGGCCCGTATTGCCGAATTGAAAGGGTAAGGTGGGTCAGCCATGGACAACAACGACCGGGGCGCTTCGGCGTCCCTGACTTCCTACGCGGAAGCGGTAGACTGGATCAATGGGCTTATCCCGTTCGGGATCCGTCCGGGTCTTGAACGGATCGAAGCGCTGATGGAACATTTCGGGCATCCGCACCGGCGCCTGAAGTTCGTTCATGTCGCCGGTACGAACGGCAAAGGATCGACCTGCGCTTTTCTGACCCGTGCGTTGATTGCCAACGGTTATGATGTCGGCACGTTCACATCGCCGTATATCACGAAGTTCACGAACCGTTTTCAATATAACGGCGCGGATATTCCGGACGACGTGCTGCTTAAGCTGTCGAATAAGCTGCGTCCCGTCGTGGAAAACCTGGCGGAGACCGAACTCGGTTCGCCGACCATGTTCGAAGTCTCGACGGCGCTTGCGATTTTGTATTACGCCGAAGTGTGTTTCCCGGATGTCGTTATTTGGGAGACGGGGCTCGGCGGCCGCATGGATGTGACGAACCTGGTCAATCCGGTTCTCTCGATCATTACGAATGTGGGCCACGACCATATGGATATTCTTGGCGACACCTTGGAGAAGATTGCGACGGAGAAAGCGGGTATTATCAAGCCCGGCGTCCCCGTCGTTACAAGCGTCAGCCAGCCTGAAGCGCTGGAAGTCATCAAACGGACGGCCCATGAACGCCGAAGCAGCTGTTACGTGGCGGGCGAGCAGTTCTCCTACGAACAAACGCAGAGCGGTGAAAACGGGCAAAGCCTGCATTTCAAAGGACCGTTCCGGGAGTTCGATCTGTCCCTTTCCCTGCGGGGAGAATATCAGTTGGAGAATGCGGCGGGCGCTTTCATGGCGCTCGAAATGCTCCGCCAATACATGGCGTTCCAATTGGACGACGAGAAAACGGCGGCCGGATTCAAAGAGACATTCTGGGCCGGACGTATGGAGCTGGTTCGCAAGGAGCCTCGGATTCTGATGGACGGCGCGCACAACCCCGAAGGGGCGGCGGCGCTGGCACAAAGTCTGCAGAGCGGCTGGACCTACGGCCGATTGGTGCTGATGATGGGGATGCTGTCCACCAAAAGCCACGAGGACTATTTCAAATCAATCCTGCCTTTGGTCGACGAATTGATCTTGACCGAACCGGATTTTCGCAAAAAAATGAAGGCTTCGGCGCTGGCCGAGATTGCGGAGGGACTGCGGGCGGATTACGCCAAGCCGGACCTTCGCATCGTCGTTCAGCCCGAATGGAAAACGGCTTTAACACAGTTCGAAGCTTCAATCGGACCGGAAGACCTCGGGGTTGTGTCCGGAACGCTGTATTTGATCTCCGACGTGCGTGCGCAGCTGCTGCACCAGGCCGATTCTGAGAAAGGTTGGTGAAACGTATTATGAAAAAGACAGAACACATCCATTTCATCGGCATCGGCGGTTACGGTATGAGCGCGATCGCCCGGGTACTGCTGGAAATGGGATACAAGATTACGGGATCCGATGTGGCGGAACAAAGCCTCACCAAAAAACTGGTTGATGGAGGCGCCGAAATCCATTACGGCCACCAAGCCGAATATGTACAGGGCGCCGATACGGTCGTTTATTCGACCGCACTGCCGGAAGACAATGTGGAACGGGTCGAAGCGCAGCGTCTCGGTATTCCGACCCTGCATCGTTCCCAGATGCTGGCCCGCCTGCTCAACGAACGCAAAGGCATCGCGGTGGCGGGAGCCCATGGCAAAACGACGACATCGTCGATGACCGCGCTTGCGATGGAAGAATGCGGAACCGATCCGACTTACATCATCGGCGGCGAGATTGTAGGTTTCGGCACCAATGCCAAAGCCGGCAAAAGCGAATACGTCGTGGCGGAAGCCGACGAAAGCGACGGTACATTCCTGCAGTATCATCCGTACATCAGCATCGTGACCAATATCGAAGCCGACCATCTGGAGAATTACGAAGGCAGCTTCGAGAAAATCAAGGAAGCCTACGTCCAGTTTCTGAACCAGACGCGCGAAGAAGGCTGCGCGATTGTCTGCGGAGATGACGAGAACCTGCGCGAATTGATGCCGCAGCTCAGCTGCAAACTCGTCACGTACGGGATGGGCGAAGATGCCGATTACCGGATCTCGGAAATCGAGCTGGGCGATCGCCGTTCTTCGTTTACGGTGAGCACCGAAGGCCGGGAACTTGGCCGGGTGAACCTGTTCGTACCGGGCAAGTATAACGTCTACAATGCGACAGCCGCGCTGATCGCCTGCATCAAGTCGGGTATTCCTTTCGAGGAAGCGGCGGAAGGGCTGTCCAAATTCAACGGCGCCAAGCGGCGTTTCCAGGTGCTGGCCGATACGGCCGGTGCCCTGGTCGTAGACGATTACGCGCATCATCCGACCGAGATTGAAGCGACGCTGCGCGCCGCCAAATCTACAGGCAAACGGATTGTTGCCGTGTTCCAGCCGCAGCGGTATACACGGACCTTTTTCCTGCTCGACGCGTTCAGCCGTGCTTTTGCCGACGCGGACGAAGCGATTATCGTCGATATCTACTCCCCGGCCGGCGAAGAGCCGATCGAAGGCGTGCATTCTTCTTCGCTGACCGAGTTGATCCGCCAGAACAGCAACCCGAATGCCCGTTATCTGGCGACGAAGGAAGAAGTGCTGGAAGATCTGACCGGCCGTATCGGAGACGGGGACCTCGTGATTACGATGGGAGCCGGCGATATCTGGAAAGTCTCGCACGCGTTCGCGGAAGACTGGAATCGCAAGAACGCCTGACTTTCAAAAAGGCCGGGTGTCCATAGACAAGCCTGACGGCCGCAGCCGTTCCGGGATCGCCTCAGGCGTTTTCGGAACGGCTGTTTTGTTTCCCGCCGCGCTGCTTAAGCGATTTAAGTTTGTATTGCCGCCCGATAGCACGTATAATAATGTTTGTTCTGAACCCTTAAGGGCGCCGAACAGATCAACGGAGCTGCGCTTCGGCTGTGCCGAAGGCTTGCCGCAGCTGTATTCCGGTTGTGGAGCGGACCGCCAACGGTTCGTCGCGCGGACGTCCAAGCCGTCCCGGAAGTACCGGTTGAACGCGAAGCGGAGTGCTGCGGCAGCGTACCGGCCGGCTCAAAGGAGCTTTTTTCATTTTGACCAATCACTCGTACAACAGACACGCCCGTCAAATTATACTGGCTTCCGCTTCTCCGCGGAGACGGGAGCTGCTGGCTTCACTTGGAGCAGACTTTATTGTCGAGCCCAGTGAAGCTTCAGAGGAGGTTCCGGCAGATTGGACGCCGGAGCGGATCGTCGAAGAACTGGCACTGCGCAAAGCCCAATCGGTACTGGACAGGTGTCCCGGCGAAGGGGTAGTGGTCGGCAGCGATACGATCGTCGTACTGGGCGGCTCGGTGCTTGGCAAACCGGAGGATGAACAGGACGCGATTCGGATGCTCGGCATGCTGCAGGGACGCGAACATCTCGTTTATACGGGTGTCGCCTGTCTGCATCAGGCAAGCGGACGAAGGGATGTTCGTCACCGCTTTACGCGCGTGCGCATGAAAGACTTAACCGAACAGCGAATAGAAGATTATGTGAAAAGCGGAGAGCCGATGGACAAGGCGGGCGCTTATGCGATACAGGGTCTTGGAGCGCTGCTCGTCGAATCGATCGAAGGCGATTATTTTACGGTAGTGGGTCTTCCCCTGTCTCTGCTGGGCGAAATGCTCGAAGGCTTCGGGATCGATCTGCTGTCGTCCAATCCATAAGGTTCCGTATTTTCGGCTGCCCTGCGGTAGACATACATAATTGGAACGCCGCTTGAACCACGCATGGGACCCGGTTTCGGAAACCTGCGAAAAGAGGAACGTCATGGATTCGCAAGCTGTCCATCTGCTGCGCGATCTGCCGGGCGAAGAACGGCCGAGAGAGCGTATGCTTCAGTACGGCGCGGGAGCGCTGAGCCATTCCGAACTGCTGGCCATTTTGATTCGGACCGGGAGACAGGGAGAATCGGCGGTGCATCTGGCCCAGCGTGTGCTGAACGAAGCGGGCACGCTCAAAGGCCTAGCTGATTTGAACCTGTCCGAATTGATGCAGATCAAGGGAGTCGGACCTGCGAAAGCAGTGCAGATCAAGGCCGGAATCGAGCTTGGTCTTCGTTTGTCGCGCAGAAGTTCCGCCGATAAAGTCGTCGTGCGCAGTCCGCATGACGCTTATGAAGCGGTAGCCGACGAACTTCGCGATTTGCGCAAAGAACATTTCGTCTGTCTGTTTTTGAATACGAAAAATCATGTGATCGGCACCGAAACGCTGTCGGTCGGAAGTTTGAATGCTTCGATCGTGCATCCGCGGGAAGTCTTTCGTGCGGCGATCAAGTGCAGCAGCGCTTCGATCGTGTGCGCGCACAATCATCCGAGCGGCGACCCCGCTCCGAGTCCGGAAGATATTTCCCTGACCCGGAGGCTGGTGGAAGCGGGACGCATTGTCGGGATCGATGTGCTGGACCATATCGTGGTCGGAGACGGAACCTATGTAAGTTTGAAAGAGCAGGGTTTGATGTGAGCATTCCGTCCCTATACGGACGGGTTTTATTTATGCGCCTGAAACAGAAGCGGCTTCCGCGAAATCGGCTGTCCGCCAATGAAATACGTTTGAAAATACATCCGAATATGAACGAGAGAGGGAGTTTAAGAGAATGATGGGCAATAAAGATCTGGGTATCGATTTGGGAACGGCAAACACGCTGGTATATGTACGAGGAAAAGGAATTGTGGTCAGAGAACCTTCCGTGGTGGCCATCCGCACCGACACCAAAACGATTGAAGCGGTCGGCGAAGACGCGAAGAAAATGATCGGCCGTACTCCCGGCAATATCCGCGCCATCCGTCCGATGAAAGACGGCGTAATCGCCGACTTCGATACGACGGCGACGATGATCAAATACTTCATCAACCAAGCTCAGAAGAAACGTTCGTTCTTCCAGCGCCATCCGAACGTTATGGTCTGCGTGCCTTCCGGTATTACGGCTGTCGAACAGCGTGCGGTCGAAGATGCGACCAAACAGGCGGGAGCGCGTGAAGCTTACACGATCGAAGAACCTTTTGCAGCGGCAATCGGAGCGGATCTTCCGGTCTGGGAACCGACAGGCAGCATGGTCGTCGATATCGGCGGAGGCACAACGGAAGTGGCTGTAATCTCGCTCGGCGGGATCGTAACGGCACGTTCGGTGCGCGTAGCCGGCGACGAAATGGACGAGTCCATTATTCAATACGTGAAGCGGCAGTATAATCTGATGATCGGCGAACGCACATCGGAAATGCTCAAAATGGAAATCGGTTCCGCTATTCAACTGGAAACGCCGGAAACGATCGAAATCCGCGGACGCGATCTGGTCAGCGGCCTGCCGAAGACTATCTCGATCACCTCGCACGAAATCACCGAGGCTTTGGCCGATACGGTGAGCGCAATCGTCGAAGCGGTCAAAGTCACGCTGGAGAAATGTCCGCCGGAACTTGCGGCCGACATTATGGACCGCGGTATCGTCCTGACAGGCGGCGGTGCCCTGCTGCGCAACCTGGACAAGCTGCTGGCCGGCGAGACCGGAATGCCGGTCATCGTGGCCGAGAATCCGCTGGACTGCGTCGCGATCGGCACGGGCCGCGCACTCGACAATATTCACCTGTTCAAATCCCGCGGAACGAGCAACTCGCGCTCCAAGCGCGGCTAACCCGGAGGCGAACCATGCTTACGGACAATTCATGGATGTTAGAAGGTGTTCGAACTGTTTAGAATGCTTGGAAGTCGGAAATTGTTTGTCCTGCTGATCGTGCTGGTGCTGTTTATCGCCCTGATGGGCGTAACGCTCGGCGATCGGATCGGTTTGACCTGGCCGGAGAAATTCGTCAAGGACACGGTTGGCTATACGCAGAAACTTGTCAACAAACCGGCGTCGGCGCTGTCCGGATTCTTCGAAGATATTTCGGAACTGGGCGGCGTTTACGAAGAGAATGAGAGATTGAGAATTAAGGTAGCCGAGCTTGATCGGGCACTGATCGATTATGACAATTTAAAGACAGTTAACGAAAGTTTGAAGAAAGATCTTAAATTTACCGAAAAGCAGAAATTGAACTCGAGCAAGCATTACCGGTTTGCCCAAGTCATCTCGGTAAACGAAGATGTCAACAATCCAACCGTCAATATTGATGTCGGAGCCAAAGACGGCGTCGCTGTGGGCATGGCGGTAACGAGCATCGAAGGTATGGTCGGCATTATCAGCACTACGACCGATTACACGTCGACTATTCAGCTAATTACTTCCCTAAGCTTAACGTCGCCCGACAGCTACGCCATTTCAGCCACCGCAACCGGCAAGCCCGGAACATTCGGCATTGTCGAAAGTTACGATGTCAAAGAAAAACGTCTGGTCATGACCGGTATCAAAAACGACGATCCGAAGAAGGTCATTGACGTTAACGATGTCATCGTGACTTCGGGCAGCGGCGGCGTATTCCCGGCCGGGATCGTGCTGGGTAAAGTCAGAGCGATCGAATCGAGCGAGTTTGGTTTGACGAAGACGGCCAAAATCCTCCCTACAGCAAGCTTTGTAGAATGGAAAGACCTGTTCGTCGTTGTTCCGGGACCGGAGCCTGCGGAGGGAGACGATACGCCATGACCTGGCGCAAGCAGATTCTCGCCTTGCTGTTATTCGTTCTGTTTCTGATCGAAGGCAGCGTCCTCCCCTGGTTCATGCCGCAGTCCTGGATTCCGCATCTTATGCCGAATCTGGTGTTCGTCTGTATCTTGTTTGTGACCGTATACCGTCACCGCTATGCGGCGATGGCTCTCGGTGTCGTCTTCGGGATGCTGCACGATGTCGTGTATTACGGAGCCATGCTGGGACCTTATGCGTTTACGATGGGCTTTACCGCCTATTTGCTCGGCTTGGTTTTTTCTCTTCCAAAAGCTCCACTGCCGGTAATGCTCAGCGTAGTCATGCTCGGCAGCTTCATTTTGGACAGCATGCTGTTCGGTATTTATACGGTATTTGATTTCAACGAGCAGACGTACGATTGGGCGCTTATCCAGTACATTATTCCCGATCTGCTGTTCCGACTGGTATTTGCGCTGATCGTCTATGTGCCGATCCGCCGGCAGTTCGACAAGATGCCGCTGCGGGTCAAAAAAGAAGACAACAAATAGGCGCGGCGGCAACTTTTATACGATTCGTGCAGGAGAAAGGGACCTTCGTCTCGAAAAGATTCAGTCGAAGGGGGAGCGGGGGAGATGTCCATCAAACGCAGTCTCATTACAATCAAGGGAATCAAGGACGGCCTCGTATTCCGTCTGGACGAACAGTGCGATTTCGATGAACTGTTGGCTGAACTGCAGGACATGCTGGAGAACAGCCATCAGGCGATCTTGAGCGGCCCGCTCGTCGCGATCGATGTACAGTTCGGCAGACGCCAGCTTGCGGACGAACAAAAGCTGCAAATTTTGGATATACTGCGAACCAAACGCAATCTGCTTGTCCGTTCGATTGAAGGTTTCAAGTCGGTCGAAGTCCGCGAGACGGCGGCGCTTCGTACACCCGTAACGACCATCAGCGGCATGGTTCGTTCCGGGCAGGTGCTCACACACGACGGCAATCTGCTGTTTCTGGGCGATGTCAATCCGGGTGGATCGATCGTCTGTACCGGAGATATCTATATTCTCGGAGCACTGCGCGGAATGGCTCATGCCGGTTCGGAAGGCAGCGAACATGCGATTGTCGGCGCTTCCTACCTTGCGCCGACACAGCTGCGGATTGCGGAAGTGATCAGCCGTCCGCCCGACAGCGGCGAAGAGGAGAGTTCCCATCCGCACGAGACGCAGATGGAATTCGCCTATCTCCTGGACGGGCAGATGCAGATCGACAAGATGGCGAATATTGCCCGGCTGCGCCGGGATCTGAATGTGTTCAAAGGAGTGTAGAGAATGGGAGAGGCTATAGTCGTCACTTCGGGAAAAGGCGGCGTCGGCAAAACGACGACCACGGCCAATATCGGAACGGCGCTGGCGCTGCTTGGCAAAAAGGTTTGTCTGGTCGATACGGATATCGGCCTGCGCAACCTGGATGTCGTGATGGGGCTGGAGAACCGGATCATTTACGATATTTGCGACGTGGCCGACGGCCGATGCCGTTTGCACCAAGCGCTGGTTAAGGATAAACGCTTCGAAGAGCTTTACATGCTTCCGGCCGCGCAGACCAAGGACAAAAACGCCGTGTCGCCGGAGCAGATCCGCGATATCATTCTCGAATTGAAGAACGAATTTCAATACGTACTGATCGACTGCCCGGCCGGCATCGAGCAGGGTTTCAAGAATGCCATTGCGGGCGCCGATCAGGCGATCGTGGTCACCACGCCGGAGAATGCGGCTGTGCGCGACGCCGACCGGGTTATCGGTCTGCTGGAAAGTTCGCATATCGGTTCGCCCAAACTCATCGTTAACCGGATTCGGCCGAATATGGTCAGAGCCGGCGAGATGCTGGATGTGGATGAAGTGCTGCAGGTACTCAATATCGATCTGCTTGGGATTGTGCCGGATGACGAGATGGTCATCAAGGCGGCCAATACCGGCGAGCCGACCGTCATGAATCCCGATTCCAAAGCTTCGATCGCTTACCGGAATATCGCCCGCCGTATACAGGGAGACACCGTCCCCCTGATGCAGCTTGACGAGAAGAAGGGGCGTTTCAATTTGTTCAAGAAAATTTTTGGTGTCGGCAGATAATGAACCGGCTTAACCAACAAGACCTTCCGCTTTCAAGCGGAGGGTCTTTTTTACATCTGAGGGGCAAAGGCGAAACTTTTCGACGAGGAAGCGCGTCTAGTGCTGTAGAGGCGGACGCAATACGCGTACTGCGCCGATTACCGGCGGCATGCCGGGCAAGAGGTGAAGCATGAAACAATTGGTTGTGCATAACGAAGCGGAGTGGACCGAGACGGCACTGCTGGAAGACGGACGGCTGATCGAATTTGCGGCGGAACGCGTGCGGGAATACGGCATGGCCGGCAGTTTTTACAAAGGACGCATCGTCAATGTGCTGCCCGGCATGCAGGCCGCTTTTGTGGATATCGGGTTGAAAAAGAACGCTTTTCTATATATCGACGATATGCTGCCCGCGCATCTGGACAAACAGTCCGATACCAAGCCTTCGATCGAACAAATTGCCCGCAAAGGCCAGCAGGTGCTGGTGCAGATCACGAAAGAGCCGCTTGGAGGCAAAGGCGCACGGGTCACTATGCATTATTCGCTGCCGGGACGGTATATCGTCTATATGCCGGAAGCGGATTACGTGGCCGTTTCCAGGAAGATCGAACCCGAGCCGGAACGCGTTCGATTGAAGTCGCTTGGCGAGTATTTGCGCCGTTCCGGCGAAGGCATGATCCTGCGTACGGCGGCGGGAGACGGAAACGACGACAGGCTGGGCGAGGAACTGAAAAGACTGCGGAGTCAGTGGGACTCCATCCGCAGCTTGGCCGAGTCGGCCGAAGCGCCGCATGAGCTGTTCCGGGATCTGGATCTTGCGCAGCGGATGATCCGCGATGTATTTAATCCGAACGCGGACGAATTGATCTTGGACGATGCCGAGGCCCGCGAACGCGCAGGTCTCTATATGCAGCGGATGATGCCGGGCGTGCAGCCGCGGGTGCGGCTGCATCGCGATCCGACGCCGTTATTCGAGACTTATCCGGTCGAGCGTCAGCTGCACCGGGACTTCGGCCGCAAGATCTGGCTGCCGGGTGGCGGTACGCTTATCTGGGATCAGACCGAAGCGCTTACGGTGGTGGATGTCAACACGGGGAAATTTACGGGAGCGGACGGCAGCTTGGAGACGACGGTAACCGATACGAATTTGGAAGCGGCCGAAGAAATTGCGCGCCTGCTGCGCCTGCGGGATGTCGGCGGCATCGTGATCGTCGATTTTATCGATATGCAGGAAGAGAGCAACCGTCAGCGCGTACTTGGCCGGCTCGAAGAAAAGCTGTCGAAAGACCGGACCCAGTCCCATATCGTCGGCTGGACCAAGCTGGGGCTGCTGGAAATGACGCGCAAAAAGGTACGGGAAAGCGGGGCCGGGCTGTTTTATGAACCCTGTTCGACTTGCGAAGGAACGGGGCGAATTATGATTCGCTGATAATCGTTGACTTCGATCGTAAAGCATGCTAAGATACGTTGGTATGTGTGCCGGTGTATTTCACATTGCACAACATGCTGTAACCGCACAGGCCGGGTCAAAGCGATCTTCGCTTTGCGAAAGATCCACCCGAACCAGGCGAGTCTGAGACATGAGGAGGTGCAAGAAGATGTACGCAATTATCGAAACAGGCGGTAAGCAGTACAAAGTCCAAGAGGGCGACGTATTGTTCATCGAGAAGCTTGAAGCCGTAGACGGCGAAAGCGTGACGTTTGACCGTGTTCTGGCCGTTTCCCAAGAAAACGGACTGACAATCGGCGCACCGATTGTATCGGGAGCAACCGTAACGGCAAAAGTCGAGAAGCACGGTAAAGGCCAAAAGGTTGTTGTATACAAGTACAAGCCTAAAAAGAACTACCACAAGAAACAAGGCCATCGTCAACCGTATACTAAAGTAACGATCGAAAAAATCCAAGCATAATTGAGGTTGATAACTTGGTTATCGTCCAAATTGTAAGATCGCCGGACGGGAAAATTACTGGTTTTAAAGTCGAAGGTCATGCGGGTTACGCCAATCGCGGCGAAGACATCGTCTGCTCCGCCATTTCGGCCATTACGGTCGGTACGGTGAATGCAGTCGAAGTCCTTACCGGAGCGGTGATGAAGACACGGATGAAGAACGGTTTTCTCAGCGGAACCCTTCCGCCGTTCAAATCGGACGAACCCAAGGCCCAAGCCGAGTTGATTCTCGAATCGATGGTGGTCATGCTGGAAACAATCGTGACTTCTTACAGTGAATATATTCGGATCGATAAGGTTACAAAATAAGCAAAGAAGGAGGTAGACCATCATGTTGAAATTGGATCTCCAGTTATTCGCTTCCAAAAAAGGTGTAGGTTCGACGAAAAACGGACGGGACAGCCACTCGAAGCGCCTCGGCGCTAAACGTGCGGACGGTCAAGCCGTACGCGGCGGCGGAATCATCTTCCGTCAGCGCGGAACGAAGATTCACCCAGGAACGAACGTAGGTATTGGCAAAGACGACACTTTGTTTGCTCTGATCGACGGCGTTGTGAAATTCGAACGTCTCGGCCGCGACCGCAAAAAAGTCAGCGTCTACCCGGTGCAAGTTGCTGAAGTAGCAGCTTCCGTAGAGGCCTAAGACCTAACCGGTAATCAAGAAGCCTTCGGTATTCGTACCGAAGGTCTTTTTTTGTTCAAAGGTAGAAGAGGCGCAGGTTTGAGGTGAACGGAACGAAGATCCGGTACCTTGGATTTTTTTTCGGATTCTGGGTATACTCAAACTGAGCCGTTTCCGCCGAAATCGCTGGGCCCAAAGTCATTTTTACTACGATCAGAAACGGAGAGAGCCGATGAGAAGGTGGAGAGACTTATCCGTATTGATGCCGCTGTCTGCTGTAATTCCTTGGATTCTGGCTTGGGTTTTTCCGGGAACGTTCACCTTTGTCCTGCTTGGGCTTTGGCTCGCTGCTGTATTTTTCCTGCTGCCTAGACAGGAGAAACGCCGCAGGGAAAACGAGCTTCACCGTTTAAGACAATCGCTGCAGAACTTTTTCCTGAATGTTTTGAGTCATCAGCGGCATGATTGGATGAATGATCTTCAACTGATTTTTGGCTATTCCCGGATGGGTAAAACCGACCGGATCGAAGAGATTATTACGCGGGTCAGCGGAGAAATGCATAAAGAAAGCCGGATTGCAAAGCTGGGTCTGCCCGAGTTTGTTTTCTATTTGATGACCGTCAAGGGAGAGAATCGGGAAGTGGCCCTGCATGTCAAAGCGGACGAAGAACTGTGTTATGCCGGAAGTCTGACGCCGGAAGAGGAAGAAGGATTGATTCGCGCCGTGCGCGCGGGGTTGTCGGCTTACCGTTATTCGGGGCTGGCAGCCAAAGCTTCGGAACCGGCGCTGCGGATCGTGTTCGGCGAAGAGAGCGGGGAAGCGACTTTGTTCATCGAACCGGAAAATGATCCGCAGGCTGTGCCCGTACTGCATCGTGCGGTTCAGGAGGCACTCGAGTCCTACTCGCTGCTGACGGTATCTGCCGAAGGTGGCACACTGATCCGTTGGAAGCTTCCTGTTCAAACTTAAAAGAGGTGACATTCATGTTTGTAGATAAAGCGAAGATTTATGTAAAAGCCGGCGACGGCGGAGACGGTGTCGTGGCGTTCCGGCGTGAGAAATATGTGCCGAACGGCGGACCTGCCGGCGGCGACGGGGGTAGAGGCGGAGACGTTATCTTCCGCGTTGACGAAGGTCTGCGTACCCTTATGGACTTCCGGTACCAGCGCCATTTCAAAGCCAAGCGCGGAGAAAAAGGACGCAACAAGAATCAGTACGGAGCGAACGCCGAACATTTGGTTGTCCGGATTCCTCCCGGTACTCTGATTATCGATGACGATACCCAGGAAGTTCTGGCGGATATGACCCGTAACGGTCAGGAAATCGTCGTCGCTCGCGGAGGACGCGGAGGGCGCGGCAATGTTAAATTGGCCACGCAGAACAATACGGCTCCGGAACTTGCGGAGAACGGTGAAGAAGGCAAAGAGCGCTATATCGTGCTTGAGCTTAAAGTCATGGCCGATGTCGGTCTGGTCGGATTCCCGAGCGTGGGCAAATCGACCCTGCTGTCCGTCGTATCGGCAGCAACGCCGAAGATCGGCGCTTACCACTTTACAACTATTACGCCAAACCTCGGGGTCGTCGAGATCGACGAAGGCCGGAGTTTCGTGATGGCCGATCTGCCGGGTCTGATCGAAGGCGCTCACGAAGGCGTAGGCCTGGGGCACGAGTTCCTGCGCCATGTCGAGCGGACCCGCGTCATTATCCACGTCGTGGATATGTCCGGTTCCGAAGGACGGGATCCGTTTGACGACTGGCTGAAGATTAACGAAGAAATCAAGCTGTACAATGCGGAACTCGTGAAGCGTCCGCAGATTGTCGCAGCCAACAAAATGGATATGCCGGATTCGGAAGAAAACCTGCGCATCTTCAAAGAAAAAGTGGCGGAAATCAATCCGGATCTTGAGATCATGTCGATCTCTTCGCTGACCCGTAAAGGCGTGAAGGAATTGATGTATCGCGCAGTCGATGTCCTGGATTCGATTTCGGATGTTCCGGCTATTGAAGAAGCCACCGATCAGACCGAACGCAAAGTCTACCGGGCCGAAGAGGCCAAAGAAGAAGGCTTCACGGTTCGACGCGAGAACGAAATGTTCGTCGTGGAAAGTGTCCAAATCGAGCGTATGATGAAGCGGATGCAGTTGACTACGCACGATGCGATTCTTAAATTGGCACGTACCCTGCGCCACATGGGCGTGGACGAAGAGCTGCGCAAGCGCGGTGCAAAGGACGGCACGATCGTTCGGATCGCGGACTTCGAGTTCGAGTTCGTTGAGGGCAGCAGTTACTATTGAGCAGGCGAGCGGTTTGCGCTTGTCGCTCCGGGTTGTTTTCCGCTGCGGACTCTAATCCAGTCCGGCAGTAAGGGGAAAGCCAAAAGTCGCTCCAATCGCAAACCGCTCGCCGGGGTGGGGAGAGGGAAGAAGTTCCCTCGCCTTCCTATACGGCTCGGGGAGAGATTCGGGCGGCTTTTTTTGTCCACAGCTGTTAGGGTGGGGGAGCGTAAGGGGATCACAGGCGCGGCCCAACTCGGCCGCTATGCGATGAAAACCTCGGAAGATCGCAGGCGTGGCCCAACTAACTCGGCCGCTGTGCGATGAAAACCTGAAGATCGCAGGCGCAGCCCAATATGGCTGCTGTGCGATCGGGATGTATCAAAAACAAACAAAAAATAAAGCGGAAGCCTTCTCCCTCCCGGAGAACTGGCTTCCGCTTTTTTATTGAAAAAGGCTGATGTTTTTCTGCAAGGATAACGTGCCGTGTAACTTTTTTGCTGTAAAGGGTTGACGCTGAGTTGGTTTCTTCGATATAATGTCCGCTATATGAAAACATCAGTCTTTAAGGAGAGGACGTTATATGAAAGAGCGTTATTATTTGGCTAGAGAAGACATTTTGCCCGAAGCGATTTTGAAAACCCTGCATGTCAAAGAGCTGCTTGCAGGAGGCCAGGCGAAGACGGTTAACGAAGCGGTAGCGATCGCAGGCATCAGCCGAAGCGCTTTTTACAAATACAAAGACGGGATTCATCAGGTCAATCAGCTGGATCGGGAAAGACTGGTAACCTTGTCTCTGCTGCTGGAACACCGGGCGGGCGTATTGTTCAAAGTATTGGGATTGATTGCGGAAAGCGGAGGGAACGTACTGACCATCAATCAGAGCATTCCCCTGCAGGGAACGGCAAATGTGGTATTATCGGTAGAAACGTCCCGGCTCCACGATGAACTGAGCGGACTGACGGCATCGCTGGAATCGTTGGCGGGCGTCAGCCGGGTCGTCGTGATCGGGCAGGGATAAGCCGGCAGGCAATCGTTTGGAAATCGGAACAGGCAGCAGATACGGCGAAACAGGAACCGAATCAGAAACTGCACAGGGACGGGGAGGAAAATGTACGTGAGTAACAAACCGATAAAGGTAGGACTGCTCGGTCTCGGCACGGTAGGCACAGGTGTCGTCCGGATCGTGGATATGCATCAGGAAGACTTGAGCGGACAAGTGGGCTCGCCGATCATCATCGAAAAGATTTCGGTCAAGGACCGGGAAAAGGTGCGCAACATTCCAATCGATCCGTCCAAATTGACCGACGATCCTTGGGAAGTCATCCACGACCCGGAGATCGACGTGATTGTGGAAGTGATGGGCGGCGTCGAGCAGACCCGTACCTATATTCTCGAAGCGTTGGCCCGCGGGAAACATATCGTAACGGCGAATAAGGATTTGATGGCGCTGTACGGCACGGAGATTCTGGCCAAAGCGCAGGAAATGAAATGTGATGTCTTTTATGAAGCAAGTGTAGCCGGCGGGATTCCGATTATCCGTACCCTGATCGAAGGATTCTCGTCGGATCGGATCACGAAGATTATGGGCATTGTGAACGGAACGACCAATTACATGCTGACCAAAATGAGCAAAGAAGGCGTATCGTACGAGGATGTGCTGACTGAAGCGCAGCAGCTCGGCTATGCGGAGTCCGATCCGACATCCGATGTCGAAGGACTCGACGCGGCCCGCAAGATGACGATTCTTGGAACACTCGGTTTCCGTACGAACGTGGAATTGGCCGATGTGAGCGTCAAAGGCATCACGGGCGTCAGTCAATCGGACATCGCTTATGCCAAAAATCTCGGTTACGTCATCAAGCTGCTCGGCATTGCCGACCGCGAAGACGATGCGATCTCGATCAGCGTCCAGCCGACCATGGTCAAAGCCTCGCATCCGATCGCATCCGTCAACGGTGTTTTCAACGCGGTTTATGTGCATGGAGAAGCGGTAGGGGAAACGATGTTCTACGGAGCGGGCGCAGGCGAGATGCCGACTGCCACTTCGGTTGTCGCCGACCTGGTGTCCGTGATCAAAAATCTGCGGCTGGGCGTCAACGGACTGAAGCATATTGCGCCGCACAAACCGAAAAGGCTCAAGAATGATACGGAAATCTCGTTCAAAAACTTCATTTTGCTCCATGTAGACGATAAAGCGGGAGTTTTGGCACGGATTACGCAGATTTTCACCGAGTACGAGGTTAGTCTGGCGTCCGTGGTGCAGCAGCCCAATGAGCTTAACCCGAATGCGGAAATCGTCATCGTCACGCATAAGGCGAGCAAGGAAAGTATCGATAAAGTGTTGAGACGCTTTGAAGAACTTGAAGTGGTTCGCAGAGTGGTCAGCGTCTATCGGGTAGAAGGATAACACGCGGTCGTCGGAAGGAGCGGAAAGATGAAGAATGCAAGCGCCGGGTCGGTACGTGTAAGAGTGCCGGCCAGTACGGCTAACCTGGGACCCGGTTTCGATACGCTCGGAATGTCGCTGTCCCTGTATATTTGGATCGAAATGAGCCGGGCGGAGCAAACAAGCGTCCGCTTTGAAGGAGAAGGATTCGAAGGGATTCCGACCGACAAAGAAAACCTGATTTACAAAGTCGCCCGTCTCGTGTTTGAAGCGGCGGGAGAAGAAGTGCCGGAGCTTGCGATCGCAATGCGTTCGGATATTCCGCTGACGCGCGGTTTGGGCAGCAGCGCTTCCGCAATTATTGCGGGAATGGTAGCGGCGAATGCCCTCGTGGAGTCTCCTCTTTCCAAAAGCCGTCTGTTTGACCTGGCTACGGGACTGGAGCGTCATCCGGATAATGTCGGTGCTTCACTGTTCGGCGGTATTATTGCGGCGGCGTGGGATGGCGAGCACGCGGATTATGTCCGGATCGAGCCGCCGCGGAACCTTCGGGTGCTGGCGCTTATTCCGGAATTCGAATTGGCCACTTCGGCGGCGCGCGCGGTACTTCCCGATCACTTGAGCCTGCAGGATGCCGTTTATAACATCAGCCGCTCTTCGCTGCTTACCGCCGCTTTGGCATCGGGAAGACTCGACTTGCTGGAATTCGCCATGCGCGACCGGATCCACCAGCCTTACCGGGCCGCTTTGGTTCCCGGAATGGAAAAGATATTGGCCGAAGCTTCACTGAACGGCGCACTCGGAGCGGCTTTGAGCGGAGCGGGACCCACTTTGCTCGCGCTCGTCGACCGTGAGAGTACACGTCAAAGCGAACTTGAATCCTTTATGAAGAATGTCATGCGGGAAAACGGCATCGAGGCGCGTACCCTGTGGCTTGAACCCGATCTGGAAGGTGCCGTTTGCGAAAGCGGAATTTCTTCGGAATCCTTTTTGCCTAGGGTCAAAGGAGATCTTTCATCATGAAACGTATTGCTCTTCTTCCTGCCGGTTCGGTCTCTCACGAAGCGGTCGATTATTTGCTGGCAAATGAACCGGTTCAACTTCTTCATTACAAAGTCATTTCCGATGTGTTTATGGCCGTGGTGAACGGTGAAGCCGATTACGCGGTGATTCCGGTCGAAAATACAATCGAGGGTTCCGTCAGTCTGCACATGGATTGGCTCGTTAACGAAGTCGATATTCCGATGCGGGCCGAATGGGTATACCCGTCGATCCAGAATCTGGTGGGACGGCGGGAAGAATTTACGGATGCAGACGGGGAACTCGATTTTTCGAAAATACGCAAAGTACTTTCCCACCCTGTCGCCATTGCGCAGTGCCGGGCATTCATCTCCGAGTATCTGCCTCATGCCGAATTGGAGAATGCCAGCAGTACCGCGGAAGGAGCAGCCCAGGCAGCGGCTCATCCGGGCAGCGGCTGGGCGGCTTTTTCTACCCGGCTCGGTGCGGAACGTTACGGTCTGGATCTTTTGGCGCAGCGGGTAACCGATCACAATAATAACTATACCCGCTTCGTGCTGATCGGCCCGGCACCGCTGCATTTGTCCAAGGAAAGTGAACATGAAAAAACAAGCGTGCAGGTCATTTTGCCGGAAGATTACGCGGGCGCCCTGCATCAAGTGCTGTCGGCTTTTGCCTGGAGAAGGCTGAACCTGTCGCGTATCGAATCCCGTCCAACCAAAAAGAAGCTTGGCAATTATTACTTCTATATCGATGTGCTGGTGGCGGGAGATTCGATCCTGTTTCAGGCAGCCGTCGAAGAAATCGAAGCGCTCGGCTGTCAGGTCCGGATTCTCGGCTCGTATTCCTGTTACCCCTACGAGTCGGGAGAGACCGAAGTCTAGAGTGCTTGCAGAAACAAGGAAGTGCATGCAAACGCCAGTATAGGCAGAATACCTTCGTATTGTGAGTATCCAAAATTACACGTGGGGGAAGGAGCGCCAGGCGCTCCTTTTTGTTGTGTTGAAGCAGGGTGGCAAATCTATTCCCTTAAGGCATGAAAGTTGCCCGATGTAAAAAGAATTGGCAATAGGCTTGAAAAGTGAACGGAGCGATGGTATACTAAAAGTCCAGTCGAGTTGAGGCTTGACCGGGCGTTTGAGTTCGGGAAGCACGTCTTACATGAAATTGATAATTCAACTTCGCAAGAAGCTGACAAAAAGATTTCAAAAAAAGACTTGTAAAACGAAAACGAACGTGCTAATATATAAGAGTTGCTGCTGCGAGAGAAACACAAACGGCAGAAACGAGAATTACGAGTTTGTTCCTTGAAAACTGAACAGTAAGTGAGTCGCGATGATGCAGATCATCGTGAGAATAGATGATGCAGATCATCGTGAGAATAAAGGTTCTTGAGCAATCAAGAATCGCCACGTTTTAACGAGCACATGGTGCTTTCTTTTAAACGGTGACTTTGGTCACCACCTTAATGGAGAGTTTGATCCTGGCTCAGGACGAACGCTGGCGGCATGCCTAATACATGCAAGTCGAGCGGAGTGGATGAGAAGCTTGCTTCTCGGATACTTAGCGGCGGACGGGTGAGTAACACGTAGGCAACCTGCCTGACAACCTGGGATAACTTCCGGAAACGGATGCTAATACCGGATACATCGTTTCTTCGCATGAGGAGATGAGGAAAGACGGCGCAAGCTGTCGGTGTCAGATGGGCCTGCGGCGCATTAGCTAGTTGGTGGGGTAACGGCTCAC
>NZ_JAAZWC010000079.1 GCF_013185195.1 Saccharibacillus qingshengii | reverse complement strand
GAGCTTCGTTTATTTGGCTTCGACGATGATTTTATTGAAATAGTTGGGCGGAATCGGGTTTTAAAACACGCCCTAGATAAAGGGGAGATTACTATGCAAAGAAAAATGCTAATATTGATTAGTGTATGCTTATTAATTGTTGTCAGTGCATGTGATTCAGGAAAGCGACCAGCAAGTGTTTATTTGATACCGGAAGGATATCAAGGATGGGTACAAATTGCTTTTGGTCAAAAAGGGGCGCCCGAAGTTACAGTTAAAGATTCCAAAGAGATATTTGAGATTGGTGATGATGGAAAGTTGAAAATTTCTACAGTAGAACCTTCTTATGGCATCGCTTCTGATGAATTTTATTATATAAATACAGACGGGAAACGTACTCAAATTGATAAAAATAAATCCATCCATTTTCAAACAATAGGTTCAAGAGGCGTTGATGGAGAAGGTGAAAGATTGTACGATACAGTCGTGATTGAGTTTTTTGTCGGAGAGCGAGATCAAGTGGACAAATACACTCGCCCCCAAATTCCTCTCTCTTAGAGATTGAGTTTACAACGATAAATCACTCAAGTCTACTCAATAGACTTGAGTGATTTTTTTGTTTAGTCAATGCTGTTAAATAGTTAGGATTTAAGTGTTACCAGGTATAAACGCTAAATACCTTTATGTTCAAAAAAGCATGCTTTTACTAACTTTTTGCAGAAAAAACAGCCGAAGAAGGCTGTTTAAAAGTAAATTGAACAAGAGAAAAATATCATTTTCATTTGTTACATCTTTTAGTTATAGCAGATTATTTTAAAAAATAGTAAAGGAGCAATTTGTAGTTGCTTTCCTTTAGGAATAGGCCCTATAAGAGGAACTTCAAAAAGGGCAGGACTAATCCCTATGCCACTGTTAACTTTACGTTCATTTTCTTTTTTGATGGACAGCTATACCAAAACAGAAATGGGATTAACAACATTTTTTCTGTTTATGTATGTTACTTATCAGAGGTGCTCGAATATAAAATGCAAAAAAGAAAAGTGATGTAGAAGCACTCAAACCTATGTATATGATACGTTTCTTCACTTTTTACCTTCATAAATAAATTTAAATCTAAATAAGAATAAGAATTAAAGGTTACA
>NZ_JAAZWC010000078.1 GCF_013185195.1 Saccharibacillus qingshengii | reverse complement strand
TTGGGGTGAAGTCGTAACAAGGTAGCCGTATCGGAAGGTGCGGCTGGATCACCTCCTTTCTATGGAGAATCGTTTCCGGATAGCGGAAACATTCAGTCCCGTCTCTCTCGGGAGTTAAAAATCAGAGACTCACTTACTGTTCGGTTTTGAGAGAGGAAACTCTTTCAATTAAATATGCGTTTGGTAGTAATGGCGGAGGGGTTCCACACGTACCCATCTCGAACACGACCGTTAAGCCCTCTAGCGCCGATGGTACTTGGACCGCAGGGTCCCGGGAGAGTAGGAAGCTGCCAAGCGCATCCTTTTATGGGCCCTTAGCTCAGCTGGTTAGAGCGCACCCCTGATAAGGGTGAGGTCGGTGGTTCGAGTCCACTAGGGCCCACCATTTCCAACATTATATTTCCTTTTATGGGGCCATAGCTCAGCTGGGAGAGCGCCTGCCTTGCAAGCAGGAGGTCAGCGGTTCGATCCCGCTTGGCTCCACCATAATTGCTTCCTTCGAGGGGAGATCAAAAGCTTTCGCTTAAAGCGGGAACCACTTTTGATCCACACGAAGTGATGCACCCAAAAGTTGTTCCTTGAAAACTGGATACCGAAACGAAAAACTTTGCGTCTGGAATGCTTCTTCTATCCAAGCTGCTTGTCAGCGAGGGTGAAGCAAGTAATCCAATTGAAGTTTGGTTAAGCAAGTAAGAGCGCACGGTGGATGCCTAGGCACCAGGAGCCGACGAAGGACGCGACGAACCGCGATAGTGCTTCGGGGAGCTGTAAGTAAGCGTTGATCCGGAGATTTCCGAATGGGGCAACCCAGCTGGACTCATACCCAGTTACTGACCGAGTGAATTCATAGCTCGGCAGAGGCAGACCGGGGGAACTGAAACATCTAAGTACCCCGAGGAAGAGAAAACAATAGTGATTCCGTCAGTAGCGGCGAGCGAACGCGGAACAGCCCAAACCAGAGAGCTTGCTCTCTGGGGTTGTGGGACGTCTCACATGGAGTGATAAAGGGGTTTGGTAGGCGAAGAGGTTTGGAACGACCCGCCACAGCAGGTGATAGCCCTGTAGCCGAAAGCAAGCCCCCTCCGAGACGGATCCCGAGTAGTGCGGGGCACGTGAAACCCCGTATGAATCCGGCAGGACCA
>NZ_JAAZWC010000077.1 GCF_013185195.1 Saccharibacillus qingshengii | reverse complement strand
CCTTGACCGCTTAACATTTTAGCTTTATCCTCTCCTTATCGAACCGAAAATCGGGAGGGTTAAGCGATGAATAAAAAATATAAAGTGGAATTAAACGATTTACAACGCGAGCAGATCAACCAAATTCTTCATGCGCCTAAAATCGCCAAAGGTCTTCGCAATCGCTGCCTCATTTTACTTTTGGCCGACGAAAGTCAGGGAGCGATTCCGAAACAGTTGGAAATCGCTCAGCGCGTAGGTGTGAGCGACGTGACCGTGTATCATACCGTGAAAAGCTACGTGAACGACGGGCTTGAAGCCACCCTTTCCTATCGCCAATCCCCCAATCCCGGACGTCCGGCTGCGCTTACGGGTGAAGAAGAAGCTCGAGTCATTGCTCTGGCTTGTTCCGAGCCACCCGAAGGTTATGCGCGCTGGACCATTCGGTTGTTGACGCATCGCGTCATTGAACTCAACATCATGGAGAGCGTAGGACGTGAAACGATTCGTCAAGCTTTAAAAAAACGAAACTTAAGCCTCACCTGAAGAAACAATGGTGCATTCCAGCCAAAGCGAATGCCGAATTTGTCGCGCGAATGGAAGACATCCTAGAGACGTACGGTCGAGCTTACGACTCCTCCATTCCCCTCATTTGTATGGATGAGCAACCGATCCAGCTATTAAACGATGTCTATGCGCCGGAAAAGATGAAGCCGGGAAAAGTTCGACGCGAAGACTACGAGTACAAGCGAAAAGGCAGTTGCAGCCTCTTTATGTTCACCGAGCCTCTAGCCGGTTGGCGTCATGCTCAAGTGAGCGCAAGACGGACCAAAGTCGATTGGGCTCACCAAATTCAAGAACTTTTAGATCTCCACTACCCTCAAGCGAAGCGTGTTCGACTCGTTATGGACAACTTGAATACCCATTCGATTTCCTCCTTGTATGAAGCTTTTGCTCCTGAAGTCGCATTGGCTCTCGCTCAACGGTTGGAAATTCATTACACACCCAAACATGGGAGTTGGTTGAACATGGCTGAAATTGAACTCAGCGCGTTGACGATTCAATGTTTGGATCGTCGAATCGGTTCGATGGAAGAACTCCAACGGGAAGTCACGGCTTGGGAAGTCGAGCGTAACCAGAACCAAAAATCGATCCAATGGCATTTCACAACTGAGCA
>NZ_JAAZWC010000076.1 GCF_013185195.1 Saccharibacillus qingshengii | reverse complement strand
CTAGTACATCATCAACCCTAAAAGCATAATTATGTTAAACTCAGAGAAAATCTCAAAAACGAGGTGTTCTCCATGTCCAGAACCACAACGGTGTATCCGGTCTGCCTGACTTCCAAGGAACGCACGCAACTTCTGGCTTTCATTTCGAAAGGCAAAGCGCCAGCCCGTTCGATTCTCCGTGCCCATATTTTGCTCGCAACCGACTTGAATCAGCCGGGTGGCAAGCGTAGAGACGTGGACATTGCCGCTTCTTTCCATATCCATCCCACTACGGTTTTTGCGATTCGCAAAGCCTTTACCTCGCGTGGGATGGATCTCCTTCATCGCAAAAAACGGCAAACGCCTCCGATTCCTGCGAAGATTACGGGCGAAGTGGAAGCCAAAATCATCGCGCTGAGTTGCAGTGCACCACCGGAAGGATCTGCGGGTTGGAGTCTTCAGCTTCTCGCTAACCAAACCGTGGAGCTCCAAATTCTCGACAGCATCTCGCACGAGGCCGTTCGCCGTGTTTTAAAAAAACGGAACTGAAGCCGCATCTGCGCAAATGCTGGAGTATCCCGCCCAAGCAAAATGCGGCTTTCGTCGCCGCGATGGAAGATGTGCTGGACGTCTACGCTAGAGCGTACAATGCGGAATGTCCGGTCATTTGTATGGACGAAAAGCCGATGCAGCTGCTCCATGAAGTCCGGGAACCTTTGCCTATGGAACCGGGGAAACCCGAGCGTTACGACAACGAATACAAGCGAAACGGAACCTGTAGTTTGTTTGTGTTTACCGAACCTTTGGTCGGTTGGCGTCAAATGT
Organism: Saccharibacillus qingshengii; assembly: GCF_013185195.1. Classification (GTDB taxonomy): domain Bacteria; phylum Bacillota; class Bacilli; order Paenibacillales; family Paenibacillaceae; genus Saccharibacillus; species Saccharibacillus qingshengii. The sequence continues at coordinate 424 of NZ_JAAZWC010000076.1, read as the reverse complement.
CGGCCCGGCCAAGACGGACCGGAATCGATTTTGCCGAAGAAGTTCGGGCGTTGCTGGAAGGACGATACGCGCATGTTCCAAAAATTGTGCTCGTGATGGATAATCTGAATACCCATTCGATCGCTTCGCTCTATGCGGCCTTTGATCCGGAGACGGCCAACCGACTTGCGAAACGAATTGAAATCCACCATACGCCAAAACACGGGAGCTGGCTGAATGTTGCCGAAATTGAGCTCAGCGTGTTGAGCAAACAGTGCCTGAAGCCCCGAATGCCGGATTTGGACACCTTACAACGCGAAGTGAAGGCTTGGGAACACAAGCGCAATTCGGAACAAAAAGGGGTGAGTTGGCATTTTACAACGGACGATGCCCGAACTCGGTTGAAGCATCTTTATCCAGTGATTTTGAGTTGACGCTGTACTAG
>NZ_JAAZWC010000075.1 GCF_013185195.1 Saccharibacillus qingshengii | reverse complement strand
GGCACGCTTTTAAATCCGTTTCGTCTTTCAAATGGCCAAAGAAAGATTCTTGAGGCGCATTGTCCCAGCAGTTTCCCCTTCGTGACATGGATTGTCCGAGCTTCATCTTTTTCACAAGCTTTTGAAAGGTCGGATGCGTGTAGTGGAATCCCTGGTCCGAGTGAATGAACGCTTTCGGCGTGAGATGACGGTGTTTCTTCAATTGCTTGAGCGTATCCAGTGCGAGATCTAATCCCAGCGAATCCGAGACCTTGTAGGCGAGAATTTCATTGGTTTGGGCATCTTTAATCGTCGACAAATAAGCCCGTCGGTTTGTTCCATAACGTAAATACGTGATGTCCGTGAGGAGGACTTGGCCGGCTACCCCGGGTTTGAATTTCCGCTGCAAGGTGTTTGGACACATGCGGTGTTCCTGCGTCGCTTTGGCGATCCGGCGCATGGGATTTGCTCGTCTTATGGGGCACACCAGATTGAATTTTTTCATCAGCCGACGGATTCGTTTGAGGTTGTAAGTGAGGCCAAAGTGAAGCTGCAGCGTCATTTGAATCTGGCGTGCCCCCTTCTTTCGCCGCTTATACCGATACGCTTTCAGCAGGATCTGGTAGGCTTGTTCGTCTTGCTCGTGCTGCTTCTGTCTACGGAAAACGGCCTGCTCGCTCAGGTACGCGTAGTAGCCGGAACGGGAGATTTGAGCGAGCCCGCACAGCCACCGTACCTTACGTTTGAACCGAGGACGACTCGTGATCTGCTGAATCCATTCGAACTTCTGCCCTGTACTTACTTGGATTTCGGTTTCTTCGCCTGCCTTTCGAGCCATTCGAGCTTTTTTAGAAATTCATTCTCCACTTCGAGCCATTCCAGTTTAGCTTCCAGTCGAGCGATTTGTTCTTGGGGACTGAGTTCACGTGTGGAAGGACGTCCAGAAGCCTGCTTTCTCGCGTCCGTAAGACCGAGGATTCCCTTCTTCTCGTAAGCCGTACGCCAGCGATGAGAAGCGGTTTGAATCCGTTTGATTCCTAAAATGTCTACGTCAAAGCCAGCCTCTTGAAAAATCTCACGAGGAAGCTTGCCTTGCCCATAAGCTTGGATGAAGTGTTCTTTAAACGCATCCGTGTAAGTGATGGCTTTGTCACTGACCTGTTTCACATGAGGATTCTTTTGGAGCTCATTCTGCTGTTTAGTTGTGAATAATTGTTTAGACATTGGTTTCGACCACCGCTCATTTTTTTCTTTATTGTACACAAAAAG
>NZ_JAAZWC010000073.1 GCF_013185195.1 Saccharibacillus qingshengii | reverse complement strand
GTATATGATACGTTTCTTCACTTTTTACCTTCATAAATAAATTTAAATCTAAATAAGAATAAGAATTAAAGGTTACATTTTTTTCTCTGTTTAATCTTTTTTTTGAGATTTTTCTAAATAAAATAATGAGAAAGATCGATAAAGAAGGAAGTGAACAGAAGAAAAATGGGAATTAGAACTTGTTATTTCACTAAAAACCCTTAGTGAATTTCGATTTAAGAGTATCTTATATTTAGGTTACATTTTCTTTACTATTTACTTGGTGTATTGTATGATTGTCAAAGTTGTTTATTTTAAAAAATGCCGAATTCTTATTTTAGAAGCGGGGGAACCATTCAGGTGAATTAATTTCTGTCTTTTCAGAAATTATAGGGAACTCCAACCGAACCTAATCAGCTAACCTCGTAGGCTCTGGAGGGAATATTGTTTTGAAAAAAATTTCTTTGGTTTTAGCGGGAGCCATTTTACTTTCTTCTTTTTCTGCGTCTTCGGTTTCTGCAAGTGAATCGTTAAGCGAAAGTGTTAATGAATATATCGGTGTTCCTTACAAATGGGGAGGCACAACCAAAAGCGGTATGGACTGCTCCGGTTTTATTCTTGCGGTAATCGATCATTTTAATATTAATCTACCCCGTGTTTCCAGAGACCAAGCGAAAGCTGGTACTCCGGTTTCCAGAGAAAACTTGCGTCCGGGGGATTTAGTGTTTTTCAATACATTCGGTAAAGGCATTTCACATGCCGGAATCTATGTAGGCAATGGCGAATTTGCTCATTCCTCTAGTAGTAAAGGTGTGAGAATTAGTCCGATGAATCAAGGATACTTCAAAAATAAATATGTAACAGCCAGAAGAGTAACAAGCACCAGCACTTATCAGCATATGACCCAATCATAAAAACGAAGAGCAGATAATAGGATTTCCGTGCGCCTTCAAAGAATTTTGATTTATTCAACATAATTCTAATACAAGAAAGAGACCGTTGTCTTAAAACGGTCTCTTTCTTGTATTGAAAAAAGCGCTTATGCAGACATTTGCCGGCAGATGTCTGCACATTTAAAGCAGGCTTCAGCACATTTTTGACAATGCTCCATATCGTGCTTTTTGCACTCATTGCCGCATTCTTCGCAAATAGAGGCGCATAGTTCGCAAATTTGTTTGGCATACTCGCTACCACGTGCCATCATGGAAGCAGCGAGCTGACAAATGTCTGCACAATCACGATCAAGCTGAATGCATCGACTCATATGACCTGCATGGCCTTCTGAAAGGCAAGCCTTGTAGCACTGATTACAGATGACCATGCACTTCAAGCATTCTTCAATACAATTTTGAAGTTGTTCGTTCGACATAGCAATTCCTCCTTTTTTTTCAGTCGAGTGAAGATTAAACTGT
>NZ_JAAZWC010000072.1 GCF_013185195.1 Saccharibacillus qingshengii | reverse complement strand
TTTATTCTACACGAATCCGGCCATGAGCCCTTTTTGTATTCAGTTCGAGGTGTTGCACTTCATTTTACAATCCGTCGGTTATAAAAGCATAGGGTATGAACACTGGTCTGGCTATAACAATACTTCAAAATTGGATATGGGATTAATTCGATTGACGAATCCAAATCAATATATTACCAGTCGCTTCTACACAGATGCAAATGGTGGAGGAATTAATGGTCAACTCAAACAATACCTTACTGTTGGAGAACAAGGGATTAAAGTAGGACTAGTTATTAAAAAGTCAGGAAATACGACTGGAATTACATCCTCTACCGTCACAAAAACAGGAACTTGGGCCACGTACGGTGATCAAGTTAATGGTGTCAGTCTTTTAGCTATTGAGTCAGAATTGGTATCTGGTACTGGTAAATTGATTCCTAGGCAATTTTATATTACTCCTTATGAGGCAGTGGCAGGAAGTGGAGATAGTGGATCAACAGTTTATCGAGCTTCAGATAATGCTTTAATTGGTGTACAATCTGGTATTAAAGGTATAGGTAATGAATGGGAAGATAAATCTTATAGCAAAACAATGTGGTCAAGCCCAGCTTGGTACGCTAACAATTTATTAGGAGCAATCTACCAATACACCTCAACAAGTGATATTCCAGTTTCAAGAATGCAAGGACAATAAAATCTAATCTAATGTATTCGATATGAATAGCGAAAGCCTTACTCTTTAAGAGTAAGGCTTTTTTCAAGAGAATAATCGGGCTTGTATTTAATGATTTTTAATTTACGAAAGTAACCATCTTAAAAAGCATGCTTTAATCGTGCTTATCTCTTTAAATTCTTTAATCTTTTAAATGCTTTCAACCTACGCGAAAAACGCCGATAGGGAACTCGGTGCATCGTCATCTTATTCTTTCTCTCATGGTTTCCCATTCTTTCAGGTTGCATATAACGTTCCTGTATTCACGACTCGACGACTGTCGAGTATCCGGCGGATGCCGGATCAAGGACGAATGTCCGCAGCGTGAATATTATGTTAAGTGTTGTTCCAATTGGTCTTCTTCGAGTCTTCTCTACATCTTCTAGTCCGTCAGTTTCCGTATGGAAACGTTCCTCTTCTCTTTGTCCATCGGCATTTACTTTGAGATCGGTCAGTTTCCGCATGGAAACGTTCCTCCTCTCTTTGTCCATCCGCACTTCCTTTGAGATCAGTCAGTTTCCGCATGGAAACGTTCCTCTTCTTTCTGTCCATCTGCATTTATTCTGAGATCGGTCAGTTTCCGTATGGAAACGTTCCTCATGATGCTTTGTCTCTTCAACCAATTGGGATTGCACTTAACGTTCCTGTATTCACGACCCGACGCATGTCGGGTGTCTGGCGAATGCCGGACCAAGGACGAATGTCCGCAGC
>NZ_JAAZWC010000071.1 GCF_013185195.1 Saccharibacillus qingshengii | reverse complement strand
CACGCTGCGGACATTCGTCCTTGGTCCGACATACGTCGGACACCCGGCATTGCCGGGTCGTGAATACAGGAACGTTAGGTGAAATATTCGGAAATACATTAAATAAAATCATATAAAAGAATGAAAGGAGCAAAACGTGGATATTATTCGAACTCAAAATCATGAGTTAATTAGTGAACTTAACCGAGAAGTACAACATATTCATGCTCAAATGTATCCGAATCATTTTAAAGAACATGATCACATAGCAGTAAGTGATTTTTTTAAATCAATCATGACGAATCCTAACTATCAATTTTATATTGTTGAGGAGCAAGGACAAGAACAGGGCTACATATGGATGGAGATAAAGGAACATCAAGAAAACCCATTTCGAAAATCATATAAGTCATTATATATACATCAATTAAATGTCATTAAAGCACATCGGAATCAAGGTCTTGGAAAACAATTAATGAATAAAGCCTATGAGATCGCTGCCCAAAACCAGATTAGCAAGATTGAAGTGGATTATTGGGTGAATAATGAAATTGCAAAGAATTTTTATGACAAGAGTGGATTTATAACTTACAGAGAATATAGGTATAAGGATTTATAGTGCAACTGATGATTTGAATGTAATTCGAAGAAGCCGAATACATCACCTAACATAATATTCACGCTGCGGACATTCGTCCTTGATCCGGCATTCGCCGGACACCCAGCATACGCTGGGTCGTGAATACAGGAACGTTATAAGAACATGAAATTCGACGGAAGAGCAAGAACAGGTGAAGATCGAAGAGAACGGGAAGTTGATTCTATGCGAATCTTGGATTAGAAGTTTAGAAGCGCCAAGAAGGAACGTTTCCATCCGGAAACTGATCCATCGAGAAGAGAATGCGGATTGACTGAAGGAAGAAGGTGCGCTTCCATACGGAAGCAGACTGGATTGGAGTTTGCGGGAAGAGCTTCGAAGCCCGTCGATTTCACGACATATAACATAATATTCACGCGGCGGGCCATGCGGCCCTGGGTCCGACATTCGTCGGACACCCGGCATACGCCGGGTCGTGAATACGGGAACGTTATACGTAATTACGAAGGGCTGATTAAGAGCATTTGGGTGACAATCTTTTCTTGAGTGGCGAGCCCTTTGATCGGCTCGAAGAAAACGAATTGGAAAAATAAAATGGGAAAATCAAAAACAGATAATAAATAGGTAAAGGCAAAAGCAAATTTGGATTGAAGAACGATTGGAAGAAGAAGCGGAATCGAAGAGGTAACGCCTCGGAGGGAAAGTATTTAAAACCAAGTGAAATTCAAAACGAAAACAGTGGGAAATGACATTTTAAAAACAGGAAACATGGAATAAAGAATTAGAATAAAGCGGATTAAGACATTAAACCTAAGAACGATTTTATGTAGCAGGCTCAAGGAAGAACGTAACTACGTATAACATAATATTCACGCTGCGGACATTCGTCCTTGATCCGGCATTCGCCGGAT
>NZ_JAAZWC010000070.1 GCF_013185195.1 Saccharibacillus qingshengii | reverse complement strand
TATTCTACACGAATCCGGCCATGAGCCCTTTTTGTATTCAGTTCGAGGTGTTGCACTTCATTTTACAATCCGTCGAATAAAAACAATTGTAGAAGAAAAATTAATGAGATTTCATCAAAAAGCATTCAGTTCCTTGTTAAAGTTAGTATGCAAAAGTATTATTGCTCCGAAGACAATTGTTCACAAGGAAAACTTAATTTATTTTTTAGCCTACTCTTTGAAACAACTACAAAATGAGTATGAGAGCATTATATCTCCATTAGTTGAAAAGGATCAGTATGAAATTGAACTACTTGAGTTGTTACATGAGAATATTGAAATAATAAATCATTTGAATGAGAGCAGTATAGATAAATTAATATTTAAGTTGAATGCTAATTTAGATGCTACTGAAGTAGCGAATAGAGACAGCTGGATAAAAATTATTTTATCTTCGCGTTTACAAGACAATAAAAATTACTATGAGCAAATATCATCAATGCTTACTAAGTTCAAAAATGCATCTAGAGTGAATCGTGTAAGATACGATTTTATTTACAATATAATAATAAATGAAAATTGTAATACTGATTTTTATGAGACATTAAAAATCAAAATGAGAAAAATTTTTATATTAGATCACTATGAAGATAATGAGCTTATGAAATTAATGATAGCTTTGAGGGATAAGGCGCAATTCGAACATTGGATTAACGTTATAAGTAGTAATATATGTCGTTGGGATTTTAATATTGCAAACAAAGCTGTGTACTTGTTCAAGGAAATAGATAAAGAAATTTGGTTAGAATTAGTTTCAAATAATTCTAAATATGAGTTAGTTTCAGCCATTGTACGAGAGGCTTTAAAAGATGGGTATCGATCTCACAGTTGTATAGACCTGTTTAATGAATTACCTCACTCTTATCCTGAATTGATCAGGGGATTTATAGAGCAGTTATTCGAATCCAATGGTTCGTTTAAAAATGAGAAAGCAGTGATAGTAAATCTTAATGAAAAATATAGAGATGTGACAATATCATATATAAAAAATGAAGAAGATTTAGTTAGTAGTGTTATCGAGAAGTTAGAAGAATGGAGTTATAGTGGAGATGAAGTGGATTTAAATTATATAACTGAGAAGTTAAAATTATAATTATTGAACATTGCATTGAAGAAAAGCACAAAAGAAATAGACGTCATATAACAAAGCATTCCTACTGCGGGCATTCGCCCTTGATCGCTAAGGAGGATTTCCAAGAAGTATATTCAGGCGATACATTCAACCAGCTAAGTCTAACGACTCGTTCCCTTTGGTCACTTAAGCTGCTTGAACGTCAGGAATGCCAAACGTTATACGAAACCTTTAAAATGGAGGATATCTTATGAAAAACATCATGTATTATCCGAGAATTGTTATACCTAGTGAGTGGATGAAGAAAACATTATTATACAGCGATACTATAAGTTCGATATACCCAAAAGATTTTAATGACTTGAATGGCCATGAAGAAGAAATTGCACATAGAGATATGGAAATTCTACATGCAGAAGGAATTTACGTGTATACAGATCCTGAACAAATTGATTTTTTAGTTCATGAAAAAGTATTAAATGAACTAAAAAGGCTTATACATGATGATAATTTATCTTCGTTAAGAAATTCTTTTAACACTAGGGCGTGTTTTAAAACCCGATTCCGCCCAACTATTTCAATAAAATCATCGTCGAAGCCAAATAAACGAAGCT
>NZ_JAAZWC010000006.1 GCF_013185195.1 Saccharibacillus qingshengii | reverse complement strand
TTTACCTACACTTGAAGGTAGTTTCTCTGAATATTCTCCACTCATGCTTTTCTCCTTTCTTGTATTTCAGATAACGTCTTATTCCCGAACTTCGCCAATCCTTCCCCTTCCGCGGATTCCTGAACTTCACATAACCCGCACGATTTGGCGTATTCCCGAACTCCCCATCTTTCTCCCGATCAAGACTCCCATCGATCCAAAGGGCTTTGAATACGGCCGATATCGCGCTTGCTCACATGGGTGTAACGTTCGGTCGTTCGCACGCTCTGATGGCCGAGCAGCTCCTGGATATACCGCAGATCGATTCCGTTCTCCAGCAGGTGGGTCGCAAAAGAATGCCGCAGCGAATGAATGCTCACCTGCTTGGCGATGCCCGCCTGGGCCAATGCTTTTTCGAATACCTTCTGAGCGGAGCGCTCGGTCAGGTGCCTGCCTTCCCGCTGCCCGGGAAACAACCATTCTTCCGGATGTTCTTCCTGCACGTAGCGTTCCAAGGCAGCGACTGCCGCTTCGGAGAGCAGCGTTTGACGGTCTTTGCGCCCTTTTCCCTGTCTCACCTTCACGACATTCCGCTCTCGATCGCAGTCTTGCGGTCGCAGGCGTACGACTTCGCTCACCCGCAGACCGGAGGTATACGTCAGATACAGCATGGCTCGGTGCTTGGGATTGTCCAAGCTTTTCAGCAGCCGGGCGACTTCCCCAAGAGACAGGATATCCGGCAGTTTGTTTTCTTTTTTGGGACGAATATAACTGTTGGCTGCCGACCGTTTGAGCACATGGCGAAAATAAAACTTGAGCGCACTGATCGCCTGATTGACATAAGCGTGCGAGAGACCTTTATCCAGCAGCGCCAGCGCATACTTCTGCACAGCCGCGTCATTGATCTCCGTTTCCGATTCAGCCATGCCGGCGAAGAAGCGCCGGGTTTGTGAAACGTAGGCTTTGATCGTCCGGCTGCTGTATCCTCTCGCTCTAAGCGCATCCCGCAGTTCGGCGCAGCGCTTCGTATTCCACCAAATCGATTCTCCGGGGTCCAGTACCTTCTGCTCCTGCTCATCATGCTGCATAGCTTTGACGGCTAGCTCGGGATCTTCCCGTGTGAGAGATTCGTCGCAGTTGAACCGACTATCCGGGTAGGCTTCAAACAGCTTCCCGATAGCCGAGAGCGTATAAGGAATCGTCCAGACTTTCTCTTCCGGCTGCCATTTTCTCCCCGGAACCGATCGGATCCCTGTCAGCTCGTCCGGCCCGTACCGCTGCAGCTTCACCCCGAGTACCCGTTCATCCCGATACAACAGCTCAATCTTCATTCAGCTTGCCCCCTCAGTTTATCATTCGCTGGAAAATTTGGAAATGTGAATTTATGCATCAAAAAAGGACCTCAAGAGGGTATCCATCTTAAGGTCCCGATGCTTTCGGAACGTGTAGCATTCTGAATCCTGTCACTCTTTTACCGCCAAGGCTTTCGGGTTTCACCCCGCACGGCGAACCTGCCGCGCTTCTTCCGGCGTCGCATAAGCGCGTCCCGCCTGGATCTCTTTTTTTAAATACGATTCGAATACAAAAGTCCCGATCGGCAGCACGGACGCGACAAGCGCCCAGAACAACTTGGTCATGCCCCATTTGAGCGCGATGAACGCGTGGAACGATGCCAGAATGTAGAGCACGAACAGCGCGCCGTGCGCCGCTCCCACGATCGTCACGGCCATATCGACGCCTGCGGCGTACTTCAGCGGCATCGCCACGAGAAGCAGCAGCAGAAACGAGACCCCTTCCATATACCCGATCACTTTGAATCTTCCGAGCACGGTCTTCAGCATGTCAGCCTCCTTCGAATGGTGAAGGCGTTTGCGTAAACGGCGGTAAAGCTTCACCGATACGCTTGCGCAAACGTCCTAAAAGGTTGGTTCCTTCTCCATTCTAACGGATGTTCCGCCTACTTCTCAAATTTGAAACGATCCATATGTCGAGGTAGAAATATGGCGTTTATGACTCGGCGTCGTTCACCCGTCCGTATTCACAAGCAGCACGCCTGCGGCGAGAGTCCATACGATTCCTGTTCCGGCTGCCGCAACTATGGCGATTTGCAGCTTTTTACTGTTCATGTTGGGTACCGCCTCCCGCCTGATTACGAATAGGTCTGCTGAATAAACGCGCTTTGTCCTTGTTACGTTCGGCGGTCCGGCCTTTTTTTACCGATCGTTTAATCCTTTGCCCTCCATAATCCGCGGCGCGTGCTTGTCGATTCTCGCTTCCCGGGTCTTGGACTGCTTGGGTTCGGCAAAATGCAGCAGATACGCGCGTTGGCGGCCCGGGGTTAGCGCTTCGAACGCCGTCTTCAGCTCGGGAGTGCCGTCGAAGCGAACTTGAAGTTCCAGGGAAATCGCGTACTCTTCGCTTGGCTTCCGCTCGACCTTGAGGCCGGCCCGCTCGATCTCGATCGCTTCGCGAATATACGCCCGAATCCGCTCTTCCTGCTGCTCGATCTCTTCCAGATTACGAAAACGCAGCTGGCGGCCCGCCTGCACTTTCTGCGTCTGCTGGATCAGCATGAGCTCGTTATCCTGCAGCAGGGCGCCTTTGATGAACAGCAGCGCGCAGTATTCCTTGAACCCGTGGATCAACACGACATTGCCGCCTTCGATCGTGTAGCAGGGCTGCCCCCACTTCAGTTCTTCTTTCATTTCGCTGTCCAGCGCCAGACTTCTCAGCTTCACGAACTCTTCGCGCCAAGCTTCGGAACGTTCCAGAAAAGCGTCGACTTTGGGATGGGTTTGCGGATCGCTCATGCGTGATCATCCTCCGTTTTATACCGAATAACAGCTGCTTCCATTATACAGGATCTCTTCTCTCCTCCGCCGCGTGTTCCTGCAAAAATGGTTCCTCGTCCGAGTGACGGAAAAGGGTTGTCTCTCGCAGGAGGTTCGTTTATGATGGCGGAGTCAAAAGCTTTACCCGATGGCGGAAGCGGATCGGAATTTTTGACGAAGCGAGGGGATCTAATCTATGCGATTATGGAAAAGAAAACACACGGAACACCCCGACCCCCTGCAGCGAATCCGGGAAAAGCTCGCGCAGGCTGCCCGCCAGGATAACCTTCTCCAGATCTTCGGCGCAAGCCGCCACAAGTATATCCTGCACGAGCCTATCTCCCCCGCGGCGGTCGAAGCCTTCGAGCAAAAGCATGGGATTGCGCTGCCTCAAGAATTGACGGATTTCCTGACGGCAGTCGGCAGCGGAGGAGCCGGTCCGTATCATGGCCTGTACACGCTTGAACAGATGGAGCAGAAATCGGCCCGACTGGCGGAACCCTGTATCCTGCGCCCGGATTTTACCGAGGAAGAATGGTGGGAGCTGGAAGCATTATACGAAAAGCAGGCGGAAGAAGCCAACGAAGGATGCGAAGCGGGCGGAGAACGGATGTTTCAGGGAACGCTGTGTATCGGGACGCAGGGCTGGACGCACGATACGGTGCTGATTCTCAACGGACCGTACCGCGGCAGGATTGTGTATATAGACCGCGATGAACAGAGACCTTTTTTTGCGTACGAGAAGAACTTCCTGAATTGGTACGAACGCTGGCTCGACGAACTGATCGCAGGGCGCAGCGTCGAACGCTTCGGCAGGCTGCCCGGCGGCAGCGAACAGGAACTACTGGCGTTGTTCGACGAAACGGACGATGACCAGCTGCGGCTTGAAGCCCTTCGCGGACTGTTCAAGATCCCGGCGCTCGGACCGGGTACGACGGCGCGGCTGCGCCATATTTTTCGGGAAACGGAGCCGTACACGCCGCTTGCCCTTGTGACGCTGCAGCATCTCGCCAAGGCCGATTACCCTTATGTGGAGAATGATCTGCTGGATGTTCTGCACAACAGTCCGCGTTCGGAAGAGCGCCAGGTGGCGGCTCGGCTGCTCCAGACCTACATGCCGACCGAGACGCTGCGAAAAAAAGTTCCCGATCTGACAAAGCTGCTGCACCAAGAGAACGATCACGGCGTGGTTCACTCTCTGCTGATGCTGATCCAAGCAGCGGGAGCGATCGATAGCGACGCGCTTCTGGAGCGGCGCAGCCCGATCAAGCCCGATTGAGCCAGGCAGAAGCGGCCGCAGCCGTCGATACCGATACCGGTGCCCAGGGATTGTCTTTGCTGAAGCGCAGGCCCACGGGGAGCCCGAACCTTGTGACCCGAAGCCAAGCGAAGATGGTCCCGATGTGGCGGATTTATTCAGAATGACGTTGCAAGAAAATAATTTTCTATTATAATTGGTTATATATAAAAATATTTTTCATGAAAAGCGGCCTATTTATCCGTTCGAGTGCCGCTTGCCGAAGGAGTGCTGTCATGTCCGCTACGCTGCTGCTGATTCAAGAAGGCCTGGACCGCTTCTCTCCCCAGGAGAAACGGTTGGCCGATTATATTCTGGAACAACCCGAACAGGTTCAGCGTCTCGGAATTACGGAGCTTGCCGCCGCCTGCGGAATCAGTCCGGCGACCGTGACCCGTTTTTGCAAATCGCTGCGTTTCAAAGGATTCCCCGATTTCAAAATGCGCCTGGTCGGCGAACTGTCGCGTCCGTCCGAAGCGGCGACGTATCAGGATATCGTCGCCGGACGGCCGCTGCAGGAAATCGCGCGCGCGATCGAAGCCAACCATCTCTCCTCGATCACCGACACGACCCGGCTGCTCGATCCCGAAGCGCTGGAACGGGCGGTTGCGGCGCTCGGCGGTGCCCGGCGGATCGACCTGTACGGGATGGGCACGTCGTCGATCGTCGCGCAGGATTTCTACCAGAAGCTGATCCGGATCGGCAAAAGCTGTACCGCGTTCGCCGATTCGCATATGCAGATTACCTCGGCGTCCACGCTGGGAGAAGGCGACGTGGCACTGGCCATTTCGTACTCCGGGGAGACGCCGGAGACGATCGCCGCACTTCGCTGCGCCAAAGACGCCGGAGCGCTCACCTTGTCGCTGACCCGCTACGGCACCAGCCCCCTGCCCGGTCTTGCGGATATTCCGCTGTTCACTTCGTCGCTGGAAGAAGGCGTGCGGCGCGGCGCGATGGCGTCCCGGATCGCCCAGCTGCACGTGATCGACATTCTGTTCACGGGCATGCTCAGCGAAGGTTTCGACGAATACGTCCCCATGCTGGAGCAGTCTTATCACAACGTCCGTCAGTATCTGAACCCATCCGGAGGTGCCAAATCATGAATTTGTTGACGTTCCGTACCGAAGAAGATCTGAACCGCGCAGGAGCCGGCTTGATCGCAAGTCTGCTGCAGGCAAGTCCCAAAGCCGTACTCGGCCTGGCCACCGGCAGTACGCCGATCGGCATCTACGGCGAGCTGGTCAAGCTGCATGACAGCGGCAGCGTGAGCTTCGCCAAAGCCCGCTCCTACAATCTCGACGAATACGTCGGGCTGTCCGGCGGCCATCCGGCTAGCTACCGCTGCTTCATGAACACGCATCTGTTCGACAAGATCGATATCGATCCCGCGAATACGCATGTACCGAACGGACTTGCCGTCGATCTGCAGCAGGAATGCGCCTATTACGACGCCATGATCGAAGACGACGGCATCGACCTCCAGCTGCTCGGACTTGGCCACAACGGGCATATCGGGTTCAACGAACCGGACGACGAACTGATTCCCGGCACGCATGCAGCCATGCTGCAGCAGCAGACGATCGAAGCGAACGCGCGCTTCTTTGATTCGATCGACGAGGTACCGAAGCAGGCGATCACCATGGGCGTCGCGGGTATCATGAAGGCGCGCCAGATCATGCTTGTCGTGCGCGGCGCGTCCAAAGCGGACATTGCCAAGCGCGCGCTGACCGGCCCGATCACGACCCGGTGTCCGGCTTCGCTGCTGCAGCTGCATCCGAATCTGGTCGTGCTGCTGGACGAGGCGGCGGGAGCGTGGACGAAATGAGCGGCGAACGACATGCTGACGACGAAAAAGTCGAACAGCTGGAACTGAATATCCAGCTGCCCGGCAGCGGCGATTCCGATCAGGCCGCTCCCCCCGAAGGAGTTTCTCCCGCGGCGATCCGCTTCGTGAACGCGCGGATCGTGACGCCGGGCGGCGTAATTGCCCGCGGCAGCTGCGTCGTGTCCGGTGGCCGCATCGTGTCGGTCCGGTCGGACGATGCGGCGGGTATCGGCGCGGAAGATAGCGCCGGGAAGAGCGTCGACATCCAGGTCGTCGACGCGAACCAAGGCTGGCTGCTGCCGGGCTTCGTGGACGTACACGTCCATGGAGGCATGGGCGCGGACTTCATGGACGCCGGGAAACCCGGCGTGCTGGAGACGATCGCCCGGTTCCACGGCTCGCACGGTTCGACGTCGATGCTGGCGACGACCATGACGGCGACGCACGACATGATCGACGACGTGCTCGAAGCCGTCTGGACCTACAGGCAGCGCAGCAAGATGCCGGGCGCGGCATCCGGCGCGAGCATCGAAGGGGTGCACCTCGAAGGGCCGTTTATCAGCCCGCAGTGGCCGGGGGCGCAGAACCCGGACCATATTGCCCTGCCGCGCACGGATTGGCTGGAAGACTGGGAAGCCCGCTATCCAGGTCTGATCCGCCAGCTGACGCTGGCGCCCGAGCGCGAAGGCGCTCTGGAGACGATCGCGTGGCTGCGCGCGAACGGCATTACGGCGGCGCTCGGGCACACCGACGCCATTTATGAAGAAGTGCTGGCGGCCGTAGGCGCCGGGCTGAACCATGCCGTGCACACGTTCAATGCGATGACGCCGCTGCACCATCGCAAGCCGGGCACGGCCGGTGCCGTACTGGGCACCGATGCGATTACGGCCGAAGTTATCGCGGACGGCATCCATGTCCATCCCGGCGCGATCGCGCTGCTCGCGAAGGTGAAAACCAAAGGCAATCTGGTGCTGGTCACCGATGCCATGTCCGCTGCCGGTCTTGGCGACGGCGATTACTTCCTCGGCGATCTGCCGGTCAAGGTCGAAGGCGGCGTGGCTCTCACGCAGGGCGGCGCGCTGGCAGGCAGCCGACTGACGATGGACGAAGGATTCCGCTTCCTCGTCCGCCAGGTGGGCCTGAGCATCGAGCGCGCTTCGCACGCGGCCAGCGCCGCACCGGCCCGGCAGGCCGGCATCTACGGCGAGACCGGCTCGATCGAGCCGGGCAAACGCGCCGATCTCGTGCTGCTGGACGAGGAACTGGAACTGCGCGGCGTGTGGGCCGCGGGACACAAGATCGGCTGAACAGGCGCCTCACAGACAGGAAAAGGCCGGACATTTTGTCCGGCCTCAACGTGTCGAGAAAGGTCTGCTTTCGAGTGAAGCGAGGAGGCGAAGGGAGAAATTCAGTGTAGGAGCGCCAGCGTTCGCCTTTGAAATCGGGAAAATTCCATTGAAATTTGATCGTTTTTTCCGATTTCAACACGCGACCGAAACGAATTTCTCCCGCAGCCGACAAGCTTTTCACACGAATGGGACTTTCTCGACAGCCTGAGGCCGGACATTTTGTCCGGCCTTTTTGTATGGAGCGTTCGCCTATAGACGGACGGCCTCTATCCGATCAGAAAGCGTGCCGCGTCACCGTAAACTGGAACACGACGCCAAACGGATCGCGCACCGCCCCGTAGCCGCTGCTGAACGAGTTGGCCGCAAGCGGCGCCAGGATCACGGTTCGTCCGTCGGCGGTGAGCCGGTCGTAAACGTGCCGGATCGAATCGGGATCTCGCGACTGGATACAGAGCGAGAACTCATTGCCCCGGCTCCAAGGGCGGGTCGAATCCTGCTCTTCTTCGGCGATCATGATCTTGTTGGCTCCGATCCGCAGCACGGAATGGGTAATCCAATTCTCCTGTCCCGCTTCGAATCGGAAGCTTGTATCCCGGCCCGCCATATCCGCATAACTGACTTTGAGCAGCACTTCGGCGCCCAGCGTCTGTTCATAAAAAGCAATCGCTTCCGCCGCCCGCCCATTCAGCGACAGAAACGGAATGACTTCCGTTTGAACGTCGGCGCTTGGGGTTTCGGAGCTGCGGCTGTTTTCGTTTTTTTCCATAATCGATTCCTCCTCGGATGTAGGTTACACTTAGAGCATAAACGGAAAAGGTGTCAGTTTATGAAACCTATCCGTAAAAAGAATCCCTACATTAAAAGGAGATTTCCCTTATGAGCAAAGCCGAACGCCTGAACCGCATGCAGCGCTACGCCTACCGTCGCCGCCAATTCACCCTGCGCGAGCTGATGGTCGAGTTCGGGATTTCCCGGAGCACGGCGCTGCGCGATATTCAATCGCTGGAAGAGCTGGGACTGCCGCTGTTTGCGCAGCACGGACGATTCGGCGGCTACCGGCTGCTGGATACCGCTTCGCTGCCGCCCGTATCGTTTACGAACGGCGAAGTGCTGTCGCTGTATATGGCCATGCAGGCGCTGCGCGGAAGGTCGGGCGAAGCTTTTCGCGTATCGTTCGCTTCGATCCGGGCCAAGTTTCTGGATGTGGTGTCCGAGGAACAGCGCAGACAGATCGAACGCTTCGAGCACCGGATCGCGTTCGATCCGCACGAATCCGCCGAGCCCGGCGATTATCTGGAAGAGCTGCTGCACGCCGCCGTCCGCGGCGAAGTGCTGGCGATCCGTTATGCTTCGCCCCGGGAGCCGCAGCAGGAGACGATGGATCCCGGAAGCCGTACTCCGAATCAGAAGCAGGCGGCGGATTCGGATCAGGCGATCGACGAACCAAGCCGTACGGAACGCGCGGAACCTTGGATCGAACGGCAGAACGCTTTTTCCGCCGCCGGAGAAGAACCTCCCGCTCCTCTGCCGCCCCACCGGCATTCCGCTTCCGATTCCGCCATCCGTCGTATCCAGCCGTTTGCCGTATACGCGGCGGACGGATTCTGGTACTGCCGGGCGTTTGATCTGGACAAAAACGGCTACCGCGTCTTCCGCTGCGACCGCATCCTCTCGGCGGAGCCGAGCGAGGACGAACCGATCGCGGAGCTGCAATCGTTCGATCTCCGCGATGCGCAGAGTCTGCGCCGTCCGTCGGACGATGCGATCGCGTTCCGCTGCCGGGTACAGCCGGAAGCCGCTGCCCGCCTGCGCCGACGTCTCTACCCCTCCATGACACTGACCGAAGAAAGCAGCGGCTTGATCCTCTCCGGTACTTACGAACCGCCGGAAACCAACTTTATCGTGACGTATCTGGCCGGATTCGGATCTTCGCTCAAGATTCTTGAACCGGCTCTGCTCCGCGAACGGCTCCGTGACCATTATCTGCGCTTGATCGACGAGCTGTGAGCGAAGACACCGGTATCGCTGCGCTCTAACGGATCGACAGAACCGTTAGAGCGCGATTTCGCACGTTTCTATATTTCTAACGGATTCAGACGACGCTTAGCCGAGGAAACCGGGTGATTTCTGCGGCTGTCGGCTGTCTTTTTCCTGCTAAGCGTCACCTTGATCCGTTAAAAAGCGGAACGCTTCTCAAATCCCCTTCTAACGGATATGGGATCCGTTAGAGAAATTCGGTGAGTCGGCGAGAGCAGCGAAGAAGCGCCGACCTCTACCGCACCTGGTTCTGGTTCTGGTTCTGCTCTGTTCCTGCTCCTGCTCCCGCTCTCCCCCATTCGCAGCAAAAAAGGCCGCCGGCACAATGCCGGCAGCCTTTTCAACACGATCCGAATGCTTGTCTCTTGGCGGACGCACCGGATTTTCTCTACGCCTCTAAATCTTGTCTTTCTCTTCCACCGCCATCGACCGGATATAGAACGCACCCAGCACCGAGCACAGCAGGAACGAGAAGAAAGCGATCGCCGCGGCCTGCTCGCGTTCCTGGAACACGCTGAACACCTGCTGCATGGAGACGCCCAGCATCTGCGGGGAATTGGCTCCGATCAGGAACGGTGCGGTGAACGAGCCGATCACGCCCATGAACACGAACGTGACGGCGACCAGGAACGTTTTGTACGACAGCGGGAAAATGAATTTCGTGAACAGCGTCAGGCGGCCTACGCCGACGTCTTTGGCGCTCTCGATCACGGATGACGGAATAGCGGACAAGGCGGAGCTGAGCAGCATCGTCGTAAACGGAATATTGAACCACAGATTCGCGATGATGATCCCTTTTTCGTCAAAAATGATCCGGGGCAGCTCCACGCCGATCACTTCCAGCATCCGCGACAGCCAGCCGTGGTTGCCGAGCAGATTGATCAGGCCGTAAGTTGCGATCACGCCGGGAATAAACAGCGGAATCATGTAGGTTCGGCGGATCAGGTCGACCACGGGTCCCTGGTTGAAGCGCATGTAGATCGCCAAGCTGTAGCTGACCAGCAGCACCAGCATGCAGGTAATAGCGGTTACGCGCAGCGTGAACAGGATATTGCCGCGCATGCCTTTGTCGGTGAACAGATACGCATAGCGGCTCAAGTCGTATCCGCCCGAGTCGTTGGTGAGGCTCATGATGAACGACTGGAAAATCGGAATAATGACGGTGAGGAGCAGGATGGCGAAGGAGGGGAGCACCATCGCCAGACCCAGCATCGACTGCCGGGTTTCTTTGCTCCATGTTTTTCCGGCCGCTTTGCGCGTACTCACGGCGTTCATTGCGCGGCGACGTCGCTCTGCCAGCGTTTGTTGATTTCCGTGCCGAGATCCCCGATGTTGAACGTGCGGAAGCCTTCGGAGACTCCGGCGAACTTATCCTGCATCTCCTGCGACATGTTGGACAGCTCGATTCCCGGGAAGCCGTTCATCTTGTCGACCACCACGGCCTGCGCTTCCGGCGAGAGTACGAAATCGATAAACGTGTAGATCGCTTCTTTCTTGTCCGATTCCTGGTTGACCATCAGGTAGGTCGGACCGCCGTTGAAGCCCGGCGTGATCTGCTGCATTTTGACCGTATCGGGGAGCAGCCCTTCGTTCAACTGCTGCAGCACCATGTCGGACCAGGCCGGAATCAGCGAGACTTCGCCGTTCATGAGCAAATCGAGCGTTCCCTGGTTCTTTTTCGGATAGATGCCCTGGCCGTAGACGTAAGGTCCGATTTCTTGGAGCGTCTTGAAGCCGGTCTCCCACTTCGCCATGATCGCGGGATCGGAATTGTGGATGTCTTCTTCCGGCAGATCCTTGTACACCATCGTCTGGACGAACGAACTGCCGGAACCTCCCGTGGACGGGTCGTTGTAGGCGAACTGTTCGGGATTGGCTTTGATCCAGTCCAGCAGCTCGTCCAATGTGGTCGGAGGCTGGGCGACTTTGCTGCTGTCGTAGGCCAGCACAACGGCGGAAGAACGGTACGGAGCCGCATACGTGTCGATGTCTTTCAGCACGTCGGGATTGACGTTGGCAAGATTCGGAACCTCTTTCTCGCTGAGCTGCGCCCAGACGCCGTCTTTGGTCCCCTGGGAGACATACGCGATACTGTCTTCGTACAGATCGATATCGCCCGAGCCTTTGCCCGCCTGTTTGGCGGCCATGATCCGGTCATACGTCGGTTCAGCGCCGGTACCGGACGGAATATAGACCATTTTCACATCGATTTCCGGATGCTCTTTCTCGAACATCGGCTCCAGCGAATCCCACAGATCTTTGACGTTCTGCGAACCGGTAAAGTAGAAATTGAACGAAGTTTTCTCGCCCGATGCCGCGGCGCCGCTCGCTTCGGCGGAGGCGCTTGCGTTCTCGCCGCCGCCCCCGTTTCCGCATCCGGCCAGCAAAGACATCGACACGCCCGCAACCGACAACAACGTGAACCAGGACCTCTTTTTCGTACGCATGAATAGGTTCCTCCTTAGTTTGCTTTCGCTTCGTCGACCGGGAACCCGGTCATTTGGGTAATCGAGACGCCAACTTCCTGACCCGGCTGCAGCCGCTGTACAACTTCCTTGCTCTGAAAAGCCCGAATGATGCCGAACTCCGCCAGCTCGACGGTGACTTCGGCGTAATGGCCCAGAATCATCACCTGTTTGACCTTTCCCGTCAGCGTTCCTTCCGTATCCGTCCGCTCGCGAAGCTGTACGTCTTCGGGCCGGACCGCCGCCGTCACTCTGCCGCGCAGATTCTTGACGTTCGGCAGCGCCAGACTTCCGAGGCGGATCTTCGCTCCGTCGGCCACCCCCTCCATGAAATTCATCTTGCCGATAAAACCGGCGACATATAGAGAAGCGGGCTCATCGTAAATCTGCTGCGGCTGGGCAATTTGTTCGATGCGCCCGTGATTCATCACGATAATGCGATCCGACAGCGACAGGGCTTCTTCCTGGTCGTGCGTGACGAAGACCATGGTCAGTCCCGTCTTCATCTGGATCTCCCGCAGCTCTTCGCGCATCTCGTGCCGCAGTTTGGCGTCCAGCGCCGAGAACGGCTCGTCGAGCAGCAGTACCGCCGGATTAAGCAGCAGCGACCGGGCCAACGCGACCCGCTGCTGCTGGCCGCCCGACAGTTCCGCGGGCACCTTTTTCTCGAAACCGGACAGCCGGACCAGCTTGAGCGCTTCGTCTACCGAGGCCCGGATCTCCGCTTTGGACTTTTTGCGGATCTTGAGACCGAACGCCAGATTCTCGTAGACCGACATATGCGACCACAAGTTGTAACTTTGGAACACCATCGAAGTCGGGCGTTTCTCGGGCGGAAGCTGGATCACGCTCCGGCCTTCGATCAGGATATCGCCGGAATCCGGCTCGAGAAATCCTCCGATGCTGCGCAGTACGGTCGTCTTGCCGCAGCCCGAAGGCCCAAGCAGCGTGACCAGTTCGCCTTTTTGAATATCGATATTGATCCCGCTGACGCCGTCACCGGTCTTGTAACGCTTGGACAATTCCCGTACGGACAACTGCATGCCTGTTCCTCCATTTCGCAATCTATTTCATTTGAAAACCGCTTGCCAGTACATCCGCGCTGACCAGCCGCTGCGCCGCGACCAGCAGAATGATCGTCGGCAGGGTCAGGATAATCGAGAACACGGCGCCGGCGCTGCTCGGAAAGTCGGAGATGATCGAATACATGACGATCGGCATCGTTTTGTAATCGGGAATGCCGACGAGGAACGTGCCCTGCGCTTCGTCGAGCGAGTTCAAGAACGTGAAGATCGAAGCCACGACGATTCCCGGCATCGCCATCGGCAGCGTAATGCTGCGAAACACCTTGAACGGGCTTGCTCCCACGTCGCGTGCCGACTCTTCCTGCGCCCGGTGCACATTGCGGAAAGCGGCGGTCGGAATCCAGGTCATGAACATCAGCACGTTAATCATGTGGATCAGCACAACGCCGAGCAGCGTGTTCATCAATCCGATCTTGTAGAACAGAACCGCGATCGAGACGTACAGCCCCATTTTGGGAAAAGCATTCGTCAGCAGAAACGAGAACAGGAACATCCGCTTCAGCGGGAACTGCAGTCTGGCGAACGCATAAGCGGCCGGGATACAGACGACAATGGACAGCACCGTGACAAGCGTCGCGATCAGGAACGACAGCGAGATCGACGAGACGATATCGTCTTTGGCCAATACGAACGTCCACCATTTGAATCCCCACTGCTGCGGCAGGACATTCGGGTAATTCCATTTTTCGCTGAAAGCCAGGACCAGCAGATTGACCAGCGGACCGGCGAAGAAGATCGCGAATACGGTCAGCAGCGCAAACTCGATGATTCGTCTTCGCCCTACGTGTTTCCAATACCAGAGCATGCCTCGTCTTCCTTTCTTGTGGTCGATTGACGGACAATCACTTCGCTTGCGTATTCGTTCAGCCGCGGCACATCCCCTTCTCCGCCGATCAGCCTGTCCAGAATCTTCACCGCGTCGCGTCCGATCCCGGCCGCGTCCACGCTGACCGTCGTCAGCGGCGGATGGTACATGGCGGCCAGTTCAATATTGTCGTAACCCATAACGGCAGCGTCTTCGGGGACGCGCACGCCGTGTTCCAGCAGCACCTTCATCGCGCCGAGCGCCAGCATATCGTTGGTGCTGAATACCGCCGTGCAGCCCTGCGCGCGAAACGCCCCGTAATGCTCTGTCATCAGACGGACGCCGGAATCGAAGCCCGACTCGGGGGATTCGACGACGGTGATTCCGTGTGCTGGGTCGGAAAGCGTCCGCGGCGAACGGTGGACAGGCAGCCCAAGCTGCTTGATCCGGTCGAGAAAACCTGCCAGCCGCAGCGAATGGCTGCGGTGTTCGCCCGGTCCCGCAAGAATGAACAGTCTGCGGTGGCCCCGTTCATACAGATGTTCGGCCGCCCTCGCTCCTCCGGCTTCATCGTTGCTCACCAGATGTACCACGTCCGGATCTTCCGTCGAGCCGTTCACCATGACATAGGGAATCTTGAAATTCTTGACGTAATCGATCACGTTCTTCTGCAGGCGGCTGATCAGAATCAGTCCGTCGACCCGCTGCTCCAGCATGTAATCGGTAGAGCGCAGCGACATTTCCCGGTCCGTCTTGAGAAAAATCGAGTAGCCCAGCTCTTCCGCGGCCATCAGAATCTCGTCGATGATACGGCCGTACAGGGTATGCGACACAATCGGCAGCTTGTCGCGGAACACGATCACGCCGATATTGTAGGTTCGCCGGGCGACCATCGCCCGGGCAACCGCGCTCGGCTTGTAGCGAAGTTCATCCACCGCCCGCAGCACACGCTCGCGGACTTCGGGACTGGCATAACCGTTGCCGGAAATGACCCGGGACGCGGTCGACTTGGAGACGCCGGCCAACTGCGCCAGCTCGCGCAGACTATGGTTCAGCTTGGTATTCAATCCGCTTCCGCCTCCGCCGTTTCCGATTCGCCCCGAACCGCGATCAGCTTATCGGGGTCGCGGGTCGTGATCGAATCGACGCCCCACTGCGCCAGGCGGCGCATATCTTCCGCTTCCGCCACCGTCCAGACGTACACGTCCAGTCCTTCGCTCCGCGCGGTATCCAGCAGTTCCGGCTGGACCGCCTGATACGGCACATTCAGCCCGAAGCAGCCGGCCGCTCTCGCTTCCCGGCAGGCCTGCCGAACAGCGTCTTCATACCGCAGACTGCGGAAGCTGTCGATATTCACGTTCAGCAGTTTCCGCAGCTTCGGCCCGATCCGGTTGGCCCGGATCGCCCGGTCGTATTCGCAGCCGCTGAGAAAGACCCGGTCTTCCATCTCCATCTGCTTCACCAGGGCAAATACCGGCTCCAGCGCTCCGTCCGTCTTGATATCGAGGTTCATGACTTTCCCCGCGGTACGCACCCAGGCCAGCACATCCGCAAGCAGCAGAAACGAAGTCGGCGAATCGGCTTCCAGTTCATCCAGCGTCAGCTCCGCAAGACTTCCCCGGCGTCCGCCCCTCAGCGGAACCTCGTCGTCGTGGGCCAGCACCAGCGTCCCGTCCCCGGTTACGCGAATATCGTCTTCGTACACATCGACCCCAAGCTTCAGCGCGGCGCACAGCGATTCGAGCGAGTGGGCGGGATGTTCCATGCAGCCCGTATGGGCGGTGATTAACGGAAAAGACTTCATCGACTGCCGCCTCCTTCTTTCTCCGAATCGAAGTAAACCGCATTGGTAAAAGCAATCCGCGTATACGCGCCTCGCACCGTTCCCCACAGTTCGGCGCGAAGCCAGATCCGAGGCGCGGCCGTGTCCGATCCCGGAAGCTCCGCTTCCCGTTCAAACCACAGGGAGCTCGCGTCTTCTTCATGTTCATGCTCATGTTCATGTTCCACCGGACGATTTCCCGCAAACGGCAGATCCAGATTCACTTCCTCGCCCAGATTGGAGCACAGTTTCAGTCTGAACATCTGCCCCGGAAGCGACCACAACCCGCTCCTAACCGTAAAGTCCAGCGACAGCTTGACCCGGACCGCCTCGTTCGTTTCCGGCACGGTGCCGCCTGTGCCCGGAAGAGCGGCCGGCACCGCCGAACCGACCGGCCAGGTCTTGCCGCCGGCTTCCAGCGTCATCGTCAGCAGCGGGCCGATCGTGACGCAGGCCCGCCCCTGCCCAAGCGCCCGGATCAGCCGGGCTTCGCGAAGCGATGCTTCGGCTTCCGTGCCTGCCTCCTGATCTCCGCTTGCCCCGGCTTCTTCTTCCGCTTCGCCGGACCGATCTTCGATCTCCAGATAAGTCACGGAGATCGGTTCGTCCGTGTCTTCCTGCGCATGCCAGTCCCGGCCCGAGACGGCTGCGATCCGATAGCCTTCGTTCAGCTTGGCCGTCCACAGCTTGAACGCTCTCCGGTTATCCGTCTGGATCGAAGGAAACGTCCCGGACCAGACTTCGATATAATCGACCGCGTTCCAGTCGCCGACTTCGTATTCCCAGAAGCAGCCGGTGCAGGCGGGACTTCCGATCCGAAACGGATGGGCCAATCCCGCAATCCCGCCGAGCCGATGCACTTCGGCAATGCCGCGGTCGATATCGCTTCGCCCGGCCTGCCGCCAATCGGCGAATTCGCTCATTCCGATCGTGACCATGTGGCCGTAGAAAGTCGTCCACTCCATCCCGGGAATGATCGTCAGTCCGAACTCGCGCTCGATCTCTTCTTTGCCGTCCAGGCCGGACATCGTATTGTGGTCGGTCAGCGCGATAGCGCCGAAGCCGAGCTTGACCGCCCCTTCGGCCAATTCCCGCAGCGTCTGTCTTCCGTCGCTGTGCAGGGTATGCGTATGCAGTTCGCAGGCGATCCAGGTCATGCCGATCCCTCCTTTTCCGCTGCCTGGATCCGCAGGCGGTAATCGCAGGTCGGCGTCACGATGCAGTGCAGACTGAGCGTTGCGATCCAGGCGCCCGCTTCGAGTTCCCCGCTCATCAGTCCGGGCGAGGCCGATTCCCGGGAGAGAAACAGTTCCTGCACCGGGTCGTGACGATGGCAGGCTCCCCGGTAGCCGTTCGGATCGTCCAGCGACAGCGTAATGAGATTCTTCAGAGGCAGATGCCGGTCGGCGCGGGCGATCGCCTGCTCCCGCTGCTCCGGCAGGATGTACAGCTCATAGCTTTCTTGCAGCAGATTCAGCGCCGCTTCCCGGTCTTCCAGAATCTTGGGTGCGTATTCGAGCCGGATCTGCAGCCGGTCTACGTTTGCTTGCAGTTCAAAAGGAATACGGATATGCGTCCGGGATTGTTCCGGTACCGCGCTTCCCTGGAGATCGAGCAGTTCCATAAGGTTGTACCGCCTTCCGGATCGTTTCTTGTGGGACCGTTCCCACATCACTTCCTCATCCTAAAGGGAAACAATCAGACTGGTATCAGCCTCGTGTTAATCTTCTGTAAATGGAAAAAAGGCCGATCTTCTATTAAAAGAAGACCGGCCTTGTGCGTTCAATTGTCAAACCCATACCCGATCCGCAGCTCTCTTCACAACAAAAAGACCCGTCTTTTGAAGGACAGGTCCTGCGCAGAAACGCTTTTACTTCGTTTCCACCAGATTGCGTGCGATTTCGGACTTCTTCATATCGTGCTCGACCTGTTCGTCGATATCGTAAGGATGATACATTTCGTTCTCGATCATATAATCGGCAATTTTCTGATGGGTCTTGATTGCCGTATCCAGCTGGGATTTCAGCACTTTGCGCACTTTCGGCGAAGCCGCTTCGGTGAGCGCTACCGCATACGAGCGCACCGCCGTTTTGGCGGACAGCAGCATATCCGTCGCGATCGCCATATCGTCCATCGGCGTTACGGCTTTGACCAGCGTTTCTTTTGTCATCGATTTTGGCGTAGTCATCGGTAATCCCTCCTCAGCTGATTAAAAGTGCTTTCAGTTCGTCGACGGCCTGTACGGAATTCTCGATATCTTCTTCCATCAGCGCTTTCAACTTGTCATCTTGCACCAATCCCGACATCGCTACCGCTTTTGTGACGCAGGATGTTTTGAGAATCAACAATTCATGGATCTCGAGTTTCTCATGCAGAGCCAGTTCCTTCGTTGCCATCTCGATGCACCTCCAAGGGGTTTGAATACGTTTCGAATCTCTTTTTCGAATTGTGCCGCCTGTCTGGTCTTGCATCTTGCTTCTCTGAATTTGTACCCGCTCTTTGGCAAAATAAACAAAAAATAAATTAAACTTTCCCAGTTCTGGATTTCGGTTTAGAGCTCTCGGTTTTGGGCTAAATATATCGTTTGCGCAGCTGTTAGGCTGTATAAAAAAGCCCTTCCACCTTTATCCAAAGGTGAAAAGACTTTTAGGTTGTTCCCCGGAAACGATAGGAAGGGAGGGGTGATGTCGTGCAGGAGCGAAGCGTTCGCCTTTGAAATCGGGAAACTCCCACTTTAACCTCATCAAAGTTTCCCGACTTCAACACGCGACCGAAACGATATCTCCCCGCACGCCCGCCCATGTTTCCCTAGCCGAAACACAACCGAAACGGTTTATTTTACCGATCCAACCATGCCCGCTACAAAGTGCTTCTGCATCAGGAAGAATACGAGCGCCGTAGGAACCGTAGAGATGACAATCGCCATCATGATCATGCCGTAGTCCGGCGCGTAGCCCGAACCAAGGTTCGAGATGAGCAGCGGAATCGTCTGATTCTCGGGCGATTGCAGAATGACGAGCGGCCACATGTAGTTGTTCCAGCTCGACATGAACGTAATGATCGCGGCAGCCGCGTACGTCGTTTTCATTGTCGGCAGGTAAATGCGGAAGAACAATCCAAGCTCGGACAATCCGTCCATCCGTCCGGCTTCCAGCAGTTCCCGAGGGAACATTTTGGTGCTTTGCCGGAAGAAGAAGATCAGGAACGCCGTCGTGAACGTCGGGATGACGACCGCCGCAGGCGTATCGATCCCGAACGTCGGGAAGAAATTGGTGATCTTACCGAACATGCGGTAGAGCGGTACCATCAGGGCGGCGAACGGAATCATCATCGACAGCAGCAGGATCGAGAAGACGATGTCTTTCGCTTTGCTGCGGTAGATTTCGAAGCCGTAACCGGCCAGCGACGCGATCAGCATCGCCAGAATGGTCGTCGTGATCGAGATTTTGGCCGAGTTGCCCATCGCGTTCCAAATATCGACGCTCGCTGTCAGATTGCGCAGGTTATCGAGCATATGCGAACCCGGCAGCAGGCGTCCTTTCGTAACGTCGACCGACAGGTTGGTGGCGCTGACGATCATCCAGAAGAACGGGAAGATCGAGACGAACGCCGCGAGGCTGAGGAACAGATACATCGAGGCTCTTTTCGCCTTAAGCATTGCGATCACCTGCCACTTTGAATTGGAGGAACGACAGAATAATAACCATGATTACGATGGAATACGACACGGTTGCCGCGTAACCGAAGTCGGCCGAATATTCGAACGACAGATTGTAGATGTACTGCGAAATGGTGGTCGTCGCGTTACCCGGACCGCCTTTTGTAATGTTCATGACTTCGTCGAACAATTGGAGCGTACCGATTGTCGAAGTAATCGACGTGAACAAGATGATCGGCTTCAGCAGAGGAATCGTGATGCTGAAGAACTGACGAATCGCCGAAGCGCCGTCGATCCGTGCCGCTTCATAGATCGATTGGTCGATATTTTGCAGACCCGACAGGTAGAAGATCATGTTGTAACCCGTCCAGCGCCACGTGATCGCGATAATAATCGTGACTTTGGCCCAGAACGGATCGGAGATCCACTGAATCGGCGCGTTGATGAGATGGATATTCAGCAGCATGGCATTGACCAGGCCGTCCGGCGCGAACAGGTACTTGAAAACGATCGAATACGCAACGAGCGACGTAATCGCCGGCAAGAAGATCGCGGTACGGAAGAAGCCTTTGAATTTCAGTTTGCGGTCATTCAGCAGAACCGAGAAGAACATGGCCAGAATGATCATGATCGGAACCTGGAAGAGCAGATAGATAAAGGTGTTGGCAACGGCAGTCAGGAACATTTTATCCGTGAACAGCCGTTGGTAGTTACCGAGGCCGTTAAATTTCATGTTGATGCCTGTTCCCGTTTGGAACGACAGGATCAGAGCCTGGATCATCGGATAGAAGTAAAAGGCAGCGATCAGAATTACGGCCGCGGCTACGAAGAGCCAACCGACCAGACCCGCTTTGAAACGACGACTGCGGCTTGATTGAAAGACGTTGCTGTTTTTGCCCGGACCGGCTGCGGAATTTGCGGTCTTCATCCGGCATTCCTCCTTGGATTCACATAACGAGATATGGCGGAAGAAGCCCCGCGCCCGTGTTGTGCATTCAAACAGGGTTTGAATGCATAACGCGCAGGCGGGAGTTCGCCGCTTGCTTTTGATTGTGTACGAGTCAGGTCAAACAAGAATGCCCGGCAAAATTCCGTGTCCGCAAAGGGGCGGGAACGAATTGCCGAAAGTCTGCCGGGCGCGGAAAGCGGTAAGGGAGAGACGCGGCGCTTCGCGTTCGCGCTCTCCTTACCGACTGCCTGCTGCTTCTTATTTCAGTTGAGCTTCAGCTTGCGTTTGCGTATCGTTCATAACCGCGTCAACGTCTTTGCTGCCGTTCAGGTAGTTCTGAACTTCTGCGGACAAGATATCTTCAATAGCGTAAGTGTGCAGACCGAAGTTGACTTTAGGAACTTCCGTTGTCCATTTCGCGAAGTCGGAGTAGATCTTCTGATCGCCGAAGAACTCGTCAGGCTGCTCGTAAGCTGTACCGCCGGAAGCTGCTTTGAGTGTGCCCAGTACGCCGATCTTGCTGAGCAGGTCTTGATACAGTTCAGCGTCGGAACCGAAAGTCTCTGCCATGAAGTCAGCTGCGGCGTCTTTGCCGTCCACGTTCATCACGTACCACGAGCTGCCGCCGGAGTTGGATGCGTTGATGGAGTTCGCCGTATCTTTCAGGCGGGGAATCGGAACGACTGCCCATTTGCCGGATTGCGAAGCTTCGGCTTTGACCGAAGGCGTGATCCAGTTGCCTGTAGGAACGGAAGCAACGTCACCGCTGTTGAATGCGGCTACGAATTGGCTCCAGTCGGAGTTCAATTTTACGATGTCGGCGTCAAACATGGCTTTGTAGGTTTCGAGAGCTTCTTTGAAAGCCGCGTTGCCTGCGATGTTCGGCGTTACGCCGTCTTCTTTCAGATACCACGAGCCTGCCGATTGCAGCATGACGCGCAGTGTACCGAGATCGTTCGGATCTTGAGTCAGCATCGCTTTGCCTGTTGCCGCTTTGACTTTTTTACCGATTTCGATGAATTGATCCCAATCGATATTCGTTACGTCTTCCACCGTGTAACCGGCTTGTTCCAGGTAGTCCGTACGAACGTAGAAGCCGGTTACGCCGGAGTCGAACGGAATGCCGTATTGTTTGCCGTCAAGGCTTGTAGGACCTGCTTTGTAGTCGGCGAAGTCTTCGGCTTTGATCTTGTCGGACATGTCGCGGAAAGCGTCCGGATACGATTGCAGGAAGTTTTGCGCACGGTAGTCTTCGATCAGTACGACGTTAGGCAGACCTTTTGTCGTACCCGAGTTCAGGCCCGTGTTCAGTTTCTGAACGATATCCGCCTGCGCGTTTTCCACGATGTTGATCGTGACGTCCGGGTGATCTTTGGCATATTTTTCTTTCGCCAAGTTCAGTGCGGCAATGTTGAAGTTCGGGTCCCATGCCCAGATAGTGATTTCTTTTTTCTCTGTATCGCCACCACCACTGCCGTTCGTCGCAGCTGTCGTGCCGCCTCCGCCGCCCGAGCAGGCAGAAAGCATCAATGCCGATGCCGCCAAAGGCAGCAAAATCTTTTTCCAGTTTTTCATCTTTTCATCTCCCCATAGCTGATAGTGATTGGACTCCCTAACCTTGTCAATTCTTAATCGGAGGTTTACGTTCGATTGAAAAGCACGCGCTTTAGGTGTGTTTCAGTTGGGCGTAACCTTACCGTTATCGTTGACGAGGTAATGATTCTGTGAAAATCGGTGATGTAAGCGGTTGCTTTACGAGAATAATCTTAGCATCGCAGCAAGCCATGAGGTTAGGAATATCTTTGCACGGAATAGGGAAATCATTGCATGCCGCAAAAATGGTAGCGTTATCATTGGTAAAAAATTTGGATATACGTAAAATTTAATGTTTTCCCATAAACAGGCTTCGCGAAAAAAATACGTTAAACCGCTGCGGCGCATGAAAAAGCGGATACGTTTTCAGGAGGCGGCCTTCTGTTTGCACAGGCCTGCTCTCCTTAGACGTACCGCGATTGGCAGCTCCGCAGACGATCTTCAAGACTCTTCCGTGATCAGCGGCAGCGTGATTTTGATTTTGGTGCCTTGGCCTTTTAGGCTGTCGATCGATACGCCGTACTCGTCGCCGTAGAGAAGCAGGATGCGGTTGTGCACGTTGCGTACGCCGATGCCGGTGAAGAGTTGGCGTTTGCTTTTTGAATTCGGGAGCACCGTTCCGCCTTCGGCTTTGCTCCATTCGCCCACATCGTCCATACCGTCGCCGTTGTCGCTGACTTCGCAAACCAATTGGCCATCCGCTTGCGAGACGAGCACGTAGATCATACCGCTCTGCTTCTCGTTGAACGCATGGAAAAACGCATTTTCGATAAACGGTTGGATGATCAGTTTAGGCACCCGGTAGTTCATGCAATCGGGCGCGGCGAATACGTTCACTCGAATCCGATCGCCGTAACGGGCATGGTTGATGAACACGTAGTTGCGCATGTTCTCCAGCTCCTGCTCGATCGTGATGGTCTCGCTGACGTTGCTGATCGTGTTTTGCAGCAGCGAAATCAAGGCGTTGATCGTTTCCGCGGCGGCTTCCTTATCTCCTTTTTGCACCAATATCTTGATCGAAGCCAGCGTGTTGTACAAAAAGTGCGGATTGATCTGCCGCTGCAGCGCCGCCAGTTCCGCATTGCGGCGTTCCTTCTGCGTCTCCAGCAGTCTCGCGATGTAATTGTTCAACTCGTCGAGCATATAGTTGTACGCGCGGCTCAGCTCCTGGACTTCGTAGCCGGCCGACGCCGTAACCCGCACATAATTGTCGAAGTCTTTTTCCGTGACGGTCGACATCTGACGAACCAGCACGGTTAACGATCGCGTCTGGCGGCGGGTGATAAGGAATACGAGCAGCAGCGCCGCGCCGACGATCAATCCGCCGACCAGCACCAGATCGCGCAAATTAACGATCTTCCCTCCTGCGTAGTCGCGATCGATCAGATTGACCAGATAAAAATCGTATTCCGGGATATAACTGGACAGCAAAATGGAACTCCGACCGAATACGTCGGCGTTCCGGCTTACCACTTCTTCTTTTTCCGCGGAAGGTTCGGCATAACCCAGCAGCTGCTTCGATACGGTACCGATCCACTCCGTCCGATTGCTGGACACGATCCGTCCCGAAGCGTCCAAAATCACGACATCGTTGCCTGCGCTCGTGAAATTGCCGTAGAAACGCCGGAATTCGTCTTCGCGGATCGAAATGTATAAATCTCCGTAGATAAACCCGGTCGTGCGTTCCATCAGCGCTTTGGAAGCGACGATATACGGAACGGCCTTGCCGCCTTCGCCGCGTTCCATGTCGTACTGATAAATCAGCCGCTTCGGCTCCGCTTTCGTACGTTGGGACAGCGGATGGCCGATCAACCGGTCTTCGGGCACGGGCCAGTAATTGCGATCCGTCGAATAGTTCCTTCCGTTCACGCCAACCGCCGTTACGCCGACGCTGTACGCGTCGACGTTGGATTTGACCCTTCTCATCTGCTGATTCATGCCGAAATACGTCCCCGCCATCCGGCTGGAATCGGATTCGCCTCCGCTTAAGTAAGTCTTAATCGTGCCGTTTTGCGCCGCGTAAGCCGAAGCATTGACGACGGAATCGTTAAAAGACTCCATGCCGGTGCGGATCTGGTTCAACACTTTGGAATTGGTAATCCCGAACGTCTCGGTGAACAGGCGCTCGGACATGCGAATGGTCACAAGCGACGTGACGACGCAGACCGTTACCGTGGCGACGACCATGACAAGAAACAGTTTGACGAACAAACGCTGGGCATGGAACAGGCTCCAGTATGCTCTCATGATAAAGCCTCCTTCAGTTGATGCCGCGGCCGGAATTTTCTGACTTCCCGGTCATCTTGAGTCAGCGCCCGATCATATATTGACGGCGGTATTGACTCGGCGAGAGGCCGGTCTGTTTCTTGAATACTTTGGTAAAATAGCCCGGGTCCGAATACCCGACCCGTCCGCTGATCTCCGAAATGCTGATCTCGCCTTCGCGCAGCAGCTCTTCCGCCCGCGAGACGCGGATCTTGTTCAGGTATTCGCTGAATCCTTCCTTGTTGTGCGACGTGAAGTAGCTCGACAGGTAGGACGGATTGAAATGGAAATGCCGGCCCAGACCCGTAAGGCTGAGCGGCTCGGCATAATGTTCATCGATATAGGCGAGCAGTTTCTTCATATTGGCTCCGCCGGACTGTCCCGCATGTTCGGCGATCTTCGCTTCCGCCCTGCCCAGGAATTGTTCCAGCAGCGCAGCGGCCGATGGCGCGCTGTCCGCTTCTTCGATTTCGCGGAAAAATCCGTATTTGGCTTCGTTCAGATCCGAAGCGTCGTATTCCATATTGCCGAGCAGCGTGATCAGATTGAACACGATATTGCCGAGAAAAGACTTCAGTCCGACCGGCGTGGACCGGTAATCGGCAGCCATCCGCGCCGTGTACTGGCGCAGGTCACGGAACGCTTCGGTAAAATGCTCGCGCTTGATCTCTTCCGTAAACAGGCGGAGGTCAAACGCAGGCAGCGGTTCGGCGGGAAGCGGCAGTTCTTCGGGCAGCATCAGCGTCCGCTCGGGGAAGTAGAACCGGGTCTCCAGCAGCTCGCCGAGCTGCCGGTAAGCCGTACTCAACTCGCCGAGCGAAGCGAAAGCCGCTCCGGCGGCCCAGGCATAGCCCGCGGCGGCCGGGCTATGCGCGGCATCGGCGGCATCCGGCGCAGATCCGCCGGACACCGGTTCGCTTCCCGCTTCGGCGGCGCCGGGCCCAGCCGAAGGCGCACCACCGGACGAAGCGGCGGCGTACTGGCGCAGCGCGGCCAGAAGAGCCGCGCGCCGGCCGCTGCCGAGGCCGAAAAGCGCGGCTTCGCTGCCCGCCGCGGCGCCGGAGGCCGCGGCGGGCAGCCCGTACACGCGCGCCGGCCCGAGGGCGGCCGCGTGCGGCGCGCCCGGCGACAGCGCCTGCCGCAGCCGCTCGGCGAGCGGCTGCCCGTTCTCGCCGGCGCGCAAGCCGCCGGCGTAGGCCCGGACGGCCGTGCGCAGCCGGCCGATCAGCACGAACTCGTCGTGCGGGAACAGCTCCGCCAGCACGGCGGGCGAAGCGGATTCGTCGGCGCCGTAGCCGGACGCCAGCTTCTCCAGCACCGTCTCGGCATCCGGCCCTTCGCCGCTGCCTTCGCCCGTGTAGCGGATCGAAGCGATCCGCCGGGCCGTATTCTGCAGCACGCGCAGCAGCTCCTGCGTCTCAAGCTTCGGCTTGAGGATGTAATCCGCCACGCCGTTTTGGAACGTCGAACGCACGTAATCGAATTCCCCGTAGCTGCTGAGAACCACCACCTGGATCTCCGGGTAATTTTTTTTGATCAGCCGGGTAAATTCTTCTCCTTCCATAATCGGCATTACGATGTCCGTCAGCACGATATGGGGCCGAACGCGTTCGATCGCTTCAAGTCCTTCCCTGCCGTTGGAAGCTTCCCCCACTATGCGGAAACCGTACTGCTCCCAATCCAAATAATGTTTGATGCCCTGGCGTACCAGCACCTCGTCATCCACGATCAGAATCCTGCATACCTGCTCCATTCCCGAGCCCCCTTTGTCTATCTGCTTGGTAACGTTTACAACATCGTATCATAAACATTCGGTGAATCTCCAGATAAACGAAACAAGCCGCCGTTCGGAAAAACTTTCCCGAAGGGCGGCCTGCGTAGTTTCGGTGTTCTCCGATCCGGGCCGTACAGCCGCTCTACCGGTTCTGCAAACCTGCTCTCATCCCCATCCGTTCCGTCAATTTCAGTTGGATATAGGGTTTGACGAATGTCGAAGCCAGCACCAGATACGACAGGGCCAGCAGCAGCGCATACATCCGGAATGTTCCGTCCTTGCCTCCGTACAGTACGCTCAGCCTTTCCATGGGCCCGCTGTAGACCGGACGCCCTTCGGCTTCGTTATAGGAAAACCAATAATCGTAATAGATGCTGACCATCGCCTGGACGTACAGCACGACGACTCCCGCGACAAAGTTAAGCAGAGGAATAAACGACAGGATACTGCTGGCGAACCCGATCGCAAGACCAACCAGAATCAGCACGAACAGCGTCGGGAAAAAATGCCGCAGCCCCGTCTTCACAATGGTGGAGAGGTTCATCCGTCCGCTGCGCGCGAGTGTGGGCAGGAAGAACAGACCGGCGGACAGCACGCGGATCACGATCCCGGCGATCGCTCCGTAAGCAAACAGCTGGAATACCCCCGCCAGCACCGCTCCCCATTCTCCCGTCGTAATCTCGCTGCCCGCGCCGGCCATCGATTGAAGCCCGTAGACCAGAATCAGGAACAAATCATACAGCTGGCCGTACAGCAGTACGATCGTAATCAGCGCCGGAAGCGCGAACAGCAGCAGATGATATTTCAGAAAGTCCCAGTATTTCGGCATGGAAGCGTAGTTCTCCCTGCCCGGGTCGTACCCGTATGCCGATCGATCGTCCATTTCGCTTCGTCTCCTCTATTTTGACCGTTTGTGCAGGTCCGCCTGCTTCTCAAGGATAGTCGTCGCCTATTATAGCATGCAGACCGGAATCCGGTGTTTCGGCCAGACGCTTTTTTACGACGCGATTCCAATTTTCTTCAAAATGGTGCAGATCGAAGTCGAGGGATTGTCCATTTCACTTCTTCTTCAGCCCGATTTCCCACAAGCGTTTTTCTTTCCCGTATCTTCCAGACGTACGCTCGCATCGTTCCAGCGTCTCCCACTCTTCTTCGGAGAAATACTTTATGATCTCTTTCTCGTCAAAAAAACGCCGCCGGATTCCTTCGCTCTCGTACAGATACGGGTCGTCTGCCGATTCCCTGTCGCGGTTGCCCTCCCGCTCGCCCATGGCGTTTACCCGGCAGAGCAGCAGGCCGCCCGGGCGCAGCGACCTGTGAAGCTCCCCGATAATCCGGCGCGTCGTGCTGTCGGTAAAATAGTGCAAACTCAAATCCGCTACCACCGCCTGAAGCGTTCCCGTTTCAAAAGGCAGTTCTTCCGCCATGTCCAACCGCAGCGTCCCGATTCCCGGTTCTTCCTGCCGCAGCCTCTCCAGCGCCCGCTCCGACAAGTCGCAGGCCCGCACATCGAACCCGGCCGCATGCAGCACCCGGGCATTATGCCCGAGTCCGCAGCCCAGATCGACCACCTGCCCGCGGGCCGGATCGAGCAGCGGCTCATAACGTTTCAGCCAGCCATCGTGATCTGCCCGGAACGACGGATCGGCGTAAGCTTTGTTCCAATATTGCGTATCGCGTTCGGTCTTCCCCATCTGCTTCCTCATCCTTCTCTCTTCTAATCTCTTCACATCCGGGCTTGTTACCGAATCTCCCGCAAAGCGGCCAGTACCCGCTCTACCCGCTCCTCCGTACCGGAGTTACCCTCGAGCCGCAGAATCGGGCATTCCAGATCCGCCATCCAGCGCTCATGCTGCTCCAGACTGCGCACTTCCTCGCCGGGATGGTCGTACAGCGCCGCCCATTCCAGAAAAGCCTGCGACTGCGCATACAGACGTCCTCCCGGCAGCGCATCTTCGCCGTACCGCTTCAGTTCGCGCGCTCTCAGACGGGCCAGCCTCTCTTCGGGAGGCACATGCAGGAAGACCACCAAGTCGAAGTCAGGCTTAAAACCGTCCCCCCAGCCGCACACGGCACCGGTCAGTATCCAGCGGTCATGCCGCTTCATTTCTTCGCCCAGCAGGCGCGCCCGCTCTTCCGGGGGATAGGCCGCATCAAATTTATGTATCCAGAAATAGTCGTCGCCGTCCAGCACCGTATGCGGCAGACGTTCGCCAAGCGCGCGTCCGAGCGTGGTCGCACCGGAACCCGACGCGCCGAAGAGATGCAGCCGGCGATAAGGAATATCTATAGGTTTCATGCCAAGTCCTCCTCCTGATGCGGTCTGCCGGCGGAAACCGGAAACACAAGCAGCAAAATAACGGCGGCAATCGCCGCCCAGCCCACGAACATCAAGTACGTATTCAGATGAAAAAAGTGACTGTTCATATGCATGGAGCCCGGCCCCGAAGTGACGGCATCCGCAAAGCTCCGGGCATCGCGCATCCCCTCTGCCGTCATCGCTTCGATAATACGTTCACGCAGCCCGGAGTATCGAATCCGCTGAAGTTCGAACCCCGCCGCCTGATGCGCGATCAGGCCGATCAGCAGCGCCGCCAAGACGATCGGACGAAAACGGCGCGGCCGGGCCCAGGCATACAGCTGGCCGATCAGTACGATGACCAGCGCGCCAAGCGGAAAAACCAGGATCAGACCAGGATTGCCGTTGCCCGAATGCGATCCCGGAGCAGCGGATGCGGCATTGCCCAACCAGAAGATCGCTCCGATCAGCAGCAGATTGGCGATCAGAACGCCCGGATGTTTCATCCGGGTCCCCAGCGCGGCCGTAATGACCCCGCAGACGAACAGCGCCATGACGCCCAATAGGATAAAGATGAGCATAAGTCCTCCTTTTTGCACGCCGATGGGGACGTGCTTTTCGCATGTTCCCATCCGATTCCCCGTGGAGTTCCGGCTGTGCCATAATAAGATTCAGACGAACAGCAAAGGAGCGAAACGAATAAAATGGAGCATATCCGCAAAAACAATGTCGAACGCTTTGCCGGATTCGGCGAACTGTACGATCGCAGCCGTCCTTCCGCCCCGGAAGAAGTCGTGCGCATTCTGGAAACCTATCTGCAGGAAACGCCGCGCCGCGTAGCCGATGTCGGCTGCGGAACGGGATTGTCGACGTTTCTGTGGCTGGACCGGGCACAGCAAATCGTCGGGATTGAACCGGGTGCCGGTATGCGCGGTATTGCCGAAGCGAAATGGGAAGCGGCAGGCAGGCCTGGCCAGCTCGAATTCCGCGAAGGTTATTCCGATGCGCTTGATCTCGAAGACGGATGGGCCGATGTGGTTACCTGCTCGCAGTCGTTCCACTGGATGAACCCGCAGCCGTCGCTGGCGGAATTCGCCCGCGTGCTGCGCCCGGGCGGCGTCTTCGCCGCTTACGATTGCGACTGGCCGCCGGTATTGAACGCGGACATCGAAGCGGCGTACGCGGAATTCGCCGCTCTGGCCGACCGCCGCGCGGCGGAGCTGGCGCCGGAAGAACAGCAAGCGCACAAGTGGCCCAAAGAAGACCATCTGCGGCAGATCCGGGAGTCCGGCCTGTTCCGTTATACGCGGGAGGTCTTATTCCACAACCGGGAAGTCTGCGATGCGGAGCGCTATACGAATATCGCGCTCAGCCAGGGCGGGATGCAGAGCGCGATCAAGCGCGGCGCGGAAGACGTCGCAGCCCAGGCAGAAGCTTTCGGCCGGGCCGTAGATACGTTTTTCGCAGGAAAAGAGCGGGATGTGCTGTTCAGCTACCGGATGCGTCTGGGCGTCAAATAATCGGGGGCCGCAGCCCGTTACGACTGGGATAATCCGTACTTGGCGAAGACCGCCTGCCGCAGTTTGATATGAATCGGGCGCTGTTCCGGGTCGGGACTGAATTTGCCATTGTTCATATTGATTATACTGTACGCTCCGATTCCGTTTCCCGGTAGCCGCTCATCGTCAGGACGGCTTTTTTCCCGGTTCCGGCTGCTTAATCGTTTCCGTCTGCCCGGTCTGCCCATCGGTTCTTTGATACGTACCCGGCTCATCCTCCTTAAGAAATTGCAGGGCGCCCAGTACAATCAATACGACGATGACGGTAATCAGCAGCCCCCATAGAAGTTTGCGCTCGTTATTTTTCATTTGCGTATGCTCCTTTCATGATGTGTATACGGCCGGTTACAGATTATGCCGTTCTTTCAAATACCGATGCAGATCGGAGTCGGGATTCTCGAGGATCCGCCGCTTCAGGGTTTGTTCCCAGTCCGGTCCCAGCTTGTCCATCTCGAAGCGCCCGTGCTCATCCGGCTCGATCTGCCGCAGCAGTTCATCCAGATCGGCGTGAAGCGCCTCCAGGTCCGCAGCTGCACGCTGCCTGGCTTCGCCTTGCAGGACCGAAGGGTTTTCCCGCCATTTGGAAGTCAATTCTTGTTCCAGGTACCTGTCGAAGTCGATCGTCGCTGCCAACCAGGAATAGAGGTTCTCCGGCGCAGCCAGCGTCCATAACCTGCCTCGGGCTTCGCTTAAGAGAATTCGAACATCGTCCACTTCATAGAGAAGGTCGACAGCGTCCGCGCCTCCTTCAAGGGTGCGCGCGGCTTCATACAGCTCCGACCTTGCGCTTTGCAGCGTGGACAGGACTGCCCCCGTCTGCTGATAAACGACCCTCTTCGCTTGTTTCTTCTCGTCAATCCATGTCAAGGTCAGGACGGTGCTCCCTATCAGCAGTACGATGATGATCCAGGCTCTGATTGGGAACGGGGTCTCCGGTTTGAGCTGCATGTTAAGCTCCCTCTCTGCATTTTTCTTTTTCTGTGATTTCTTCTATATATAAACGCCGCCAATTCCGCAAAAGTTGGACAAAAAACCAAAAAAGCATGACCCTCTGTTCGACAAAGCGCGAAATACGCTTTGCCAAATCGGGCCATGCTTGCAGGTGCTTTATTCGGATTTCAGGAAGAACCGGGGGTCTCGTACCCTTTCAACTCTTAATCACAGGTTTACGTTTCCCTGAAACGCACACGCTTCTAGTACCTTGACCGAACCAAATCTGAGGTTTGCGTTCATCGGAAACACGCACGGTTCAAGCGGGTTTTCGAGGGGCGTAACCTAACATCGTTATCGGTCAAAGTACTAGTGCGATTCAGGGGAGCGTATTCCTACCTTTAGTGTTGACAAGGTACTCGTTACACAATCCCGTACTTCTTCA
The DNA here is from genome assembly GCF_013185195.1 of Saccharibacillus qingshengii. GTDB lineage: Bacteria > Bacillota > Bacilli > Paenibacillales > Paenibacillaceae > Saccharibacillus > Saccharibacillus qingshengii. Next base: position 187,596 of record NZ_JAAZWC010000006.1, on the reverse strand, counting down.
GCAGCTCGCCGACCACGGTGCCCGATACTTTTCTCAGTGCTCCCTGTTCCAGCAGCTTAAGCAGCATGGGCTGTTTGAGTTCGGTGAGCTTCTTGCCGTCCATCATCTTCGAGGTCGAATCCAGCAGGACGCGGATATCGTATTCGGACGCGAACACTTCCGGCACGCCGCGGTCTACGCCAAGCAGCGTATACACCGATTCCATCGCCGTGCGCACCGAATACTCGGTCGTGAATACCGTATCACGCTCGGTATCGGCGAACTGCCCGATGAAGGCGAAGTTTACGCAGCCGTCCGGAACGACTTTGGGCCGGTCGCCCGCCGTGCGGGGCATGAAGAACGCCGTGATATAAGGCATCATGCACGGAATGCAGTTGGCGGAATTCGCGGCCATTTCCGGGATATCCGCTTCCGGCACGCCCATATGGTACAGCCATTCGGCCGTGATCTCTTCCCCGGTACAGGCGCTGATCGGCTTCTTGATATAATCGCCCGGCACGTCCGTGTAGAGGGCATAGAACCAGACAACCAGCTGGTCTTTGGGCTGTTTCTTGAAATGGGGCTGACGGTTCAGTGTCCAGCTCAGCATCCAGCTCGAATCTTTGACGCTGACGATCCCGCCGGTAACCACTTTGCCGCTGAACGGATCGCGTTGGCAGATCTGCTCGATATAAGGCGGAATCCGGTCATCCAGCGTCGTGATCGTCGCCGATTCCCATTTGGTCTCGTCGATATTCGTGCAGAACTTGTCCGGGCGGCCGAACGATTCGTCCTGGGCCGCAATGCTGCGCCACAGCTCCCAGCAGCCGCCCGGCTCCGTCTTGAGTACCGCCGGATGACGATGATCGCCAAGCGACGAATTCTCCGTACAGCTGCCGTTGGTCACGAAGACCAGGTCGTCTTCCGTCAGATCGATACTTTCGGGCTGTCCGCCGCGCATACATTCGATCTTCGCCGCGACTTTGCGCGTGCCGTGCTGCTCGAAGACCACGTTGGTGACGCGGGTATCGTAGACGAACTGCACGCCGTGTTCTTCCAGATACTTCAGCATCGGCTGGACAAGCGACTCGAACTGGTTGTATTGGGTGAACTTGAGCGCCGAGAAGTCCGGCAGTCCGCCGATATGGTGGATAAACCGCTGGATATACAGCTTCATCTCAAGCGCGCTGTGCCAATCTTCGAACGCGAACATGGTACGCCAGTACAGCCAGAAGTTCGAAGCGAAGAATTCTTCCGTAAACACATCCGTGATCTTCAGATCGTACAGATCTTCGTCGCGGGTCAGGAACAGCTTGACGATCTCCATGGACGCTTTTTCGCTGAGCGTGAATTTGCCGTCCGTGTGCGCATCTTCGCCCCGGTTGACCGTAGCGCGCATCAGCGAATAGTTCGGGTCTTTTTTGTTCAGCCAATAGAATTCATCCAGCACCGACGCATTTTCGACTTCAAGCGACGGAATGGAATGGAACAGATCCCACAGACATTCGAAGTGGTCTTCCATCTCGCGGCCGCCGCGGATGACGAACCCTTTGCCTGCTTCTTCGCTGCCGTCGAGCGCGCCGCCCGGCATCTTCAACTCTTCCAGGATATGAATATGCGAGCCTTTCATCTGTCCGTCGCGAATCAGGAAGCAGGCTGCCGCCAACGAGGCCAGTCCCGCTCCGACGAGGTACGCCGACTTGCCGTCCACGCCTTCCGGTTTCACCGGTCTTGCGAACGCTTCGTAATTGCCGCTGCTGTAGTACATGAGTATTCCCTCCACATTTCCAGGATTTTGAACGCACTCTGAAGCTGATTTCAGCATAGGCTTCTTATCGAACAGCAAACATAGACAATCCCCGTCTCATGTCGGAAGTTTGGACACAAGGCGGGGATTGTCTATATTCGGGGTATTTCCCGCCTGTTTGCCTGTCTGAATCGCCCGGAAAACGGGCATCCTACCAAAGGTAGCGGAAAAACAACCGGCGGTTGCGCGTTTTTCATTTCCTTCCCCGGGGAATCCGGTTAAGCTGATGGCGTCGACGAAACTCCAAGAAAGAAGGTGCCTTCATGTTCACCCCGATCGAGATCGGAAACAAAATCGCGGAAGCCCGCAAAGCCAAAAATTTGTCCCAGGCCCTGTTGGCCCGCCAGCTGTCGCTTAGTCCCCAGGCAGTCGGAAAATGGGAGCGCGGTGAGTCGCTGCCCGATATTCTCACGCTGGACCGCCTCGCCCAAATTCTGGATCTGGACCTGAACCATTTCTCCCAGCATTTCCGGCAGACTGCTGCGGAGCCTCCTTCGACCGCGGAACCGGCAAAGCCGCAGGATTCCCTCCCGGAAACTGCCGCGCCGGCCTGGAACATGTCGGAAGGAAGCTGGGTGGATGCGGACTTCTCGGGTCTGGAAGGGCTGCACGAACAGTTCGGTTCTTCCTTTATCCGGCGTTCGCTGTTTGTCGGGGCCCATCTTCCGGATCTGCTGCTCAAAAGCAATTATGTGGAAGAATGCGACTTCTCGAACGCGGAACTCGGCGGCAGCCGCTTCGAGCATACGCACATGACGAACAGCTTGTTTTTGAACGCTTCCCTGACGAGAACGGTCTTTGCCGGAAGCCATCTGGCAGGCTGCGATTTGTCGGGCGCCAACCTGACGGAAACAGGCTTCGAATCTTCACAGCTGCAGAACTGTACGCTGACCGGCGTCGTCTGGACACGCACCCGGTTTCACGGCACCCATCTTACCGGACTTGTGCTGGAAGGCATGTTCGAAGGCTGTTCGTTCGAGAACTGCGCCTTCTCCGACGTCACCTTCCGCAATGCGACGCTTACGCGAACCTTTTTCAAGAACAAAACCCTCAAGAAAGTCCGATTTATCGACTGCAAGGCAGACCGGTTGACGTATTCGTTCCTGAAAAGCGGCAAAGCGGATCTGAGCGGAATCACTCTGATCGACCCCTGAAGGAGGAATTTCCATGTCTATTCACGAAACGGCCATCTCCGTGCAGAACCTGCACAAGTCTTATCCGAATCTGCCTGTGCTGACCGGCGTCGATTTCGAAGTGCGCCGGGGCTCGATCTTCGCGCTGCTCGGCTCCAATGGTTCCGGCAAGACCACCACCATCAAGATTCTCTCTACGCTGCTTCGTCCGGACAGCGGAAGCGTGTCCGTCAACGGATTCGATCCGGCTTCGCAGCCCGATGCGGTGCGCCGATCGATCAGCCTGACGGGACAGTTCGCGGCGGTCGACGGCGTATTGACCGGACGCGAAAATCTGATCCTGATCGCCAAGCTGCGACGGTTGAAGCAGCCGCGCCAATCGGCGGACGAGCTGCTGGAACGTTTCGGGCTTACGGAAGCCTCGGGGAGGCGGGCGGCTTCCTACTCGGGCGGTATGCGGCGCAGACTTGATATCGCCATGAGTCTGATCGGGCAGCCGGATATCCTGTTTCTGGACGAACCGACGACGGGGCTCGATCCCGAAGCGAGAATCGAGGTCCGGAAGGTCGTCAAGCAGCTCGCGGATACCGGCACAACGGTCCTGCTGACCACGCAGGTTCTGGAAGAAGCCGAGCAGCTTGCCGACCGGATCGCCATTTTGCATCAGGGACGCATCATTGCCAACGGCTCGCTCGACGAATTGAAGCGGATGTTCCCGCCCGCCCGAACGGAATATATCGAAAAACAGCCGACGCTCGAAGAGATTTTCCTCTCGATCGTCGGCTCCAAGGAGGCGAAGTAAATGCAAACCGTAAAAAGCGGATTTCTCGGCGATACCGGCGTACTGCTGGGACGTTCCATGCGCCATACGTTCCGCAGCCTGGACACCATCCTCACCGTAACCGTCATGCCGATCGCGTTCATGCTCTTGTTCGTCTATGTATTCGGCGGTGCTATCCATACCGGGACGGGCCATTACGTCAATTATTTGATGCCCGGCATCCTGCTGATCGCGATCGGAACCGGCATCTCGTACACGGCTTACCGCCTGTTTATCGACAAGCAGGAAGGGCTGTTCGAACGGTTCCGTTCGATGCCGATCGCTCCGTCTTCCCTGCTGTGGGCGCATGTGCTGACTTCGCTCGTATCCAATGCCATTTCGCTCGTCGTTATCGTAGCTGCGGGGCTGCTGATCGGCTTCCGCTCGCCGGCAGGCGTACCGGCCTGGCTCGCCGCAATCGGCATTCTCGCTCTCTTCACGCTGGCGCTGACCTGGATCGCCGTCATCGCCGGACTGTCCGCCGGATCGGTGGACGGAGCGAGCGCTTTCTCCTATCCGATTATCCTGCTGCCGTTCGTCAGTTCCGCTTTTGTGCCGACGGAATCGATGCCTGGACCGGTGCGTGCTTTTGCCGAACACCAGCCGGTCACCGCTATCGTCGAAGCGCTGCGCTCCCTGCTTGGCGGGCAGCCGGTCGGAGCGGAGATCTGGACCGCGCTCGCCTGGTGCCTGGGGATTCTGGTCGTCGCGTACGCCCTCGCAATGCGAGTCTACAAACGCCGGATGCAAGCGGTACGCTGATCCGTTCAGCCGGACGGCGGACGCGTCCCTCCCGGGTGCGCACCGCTCTCGAATCGTTCCAGCGCACCGGCGAAGTCTCCCTGGATCAATACGCTCAGGCGCTTTACGATCGCCTTCGGCTCTTCGCGCATCCCGCGGCCGATCCAATCGAGGATCAATCCGACGAACGCAAACTTGTAGAAATGGGCGATAAACGCTTTGTCGTCTTCGCGCACGCTGCGGCCGGCCGCTTTTTCCTCGATCACGCCGATCAGCAGCGCATGCGTCTCCTGATGCAGATAGCGCTCGAGATGTTCGCGGTTCACGGAATGATACGTATTCAGCACAAAGTTCCGGTTGCTCTGGATATATTCAAAAATATGCAAGAAACCCTGCTGCCAGGTTTCGTACGTCTTGTTTCCGTTTAACGCTTTGGAAGCTTCGTGCGTGTAGATCCAGTCGATCAGATCGTAGATGTCTTTGAAATGGTAATAAAAAGTCTGTCGGTTGACTTCGCAGTCTTCGGCAATATCGATGACCGTGATCTTGTCGAGCGTTTTTTGCGACAGCAGCTTTTTGAGCGAGGCAGCCAGCGCCCGCTTCGTCATTTGCGTCATAAGATCCCTCCGTTCCTCAAAAAAGACATCCGATCCGCCGCTTATACGATCCCCAGCCCGCTGAGCGCCGTCCATAAGCCGGAAACGAGAATCAGCCAGAGCGAGACCTGCTTGAACCGCGCTTCGTCGAACCGGCTGACCGCTCTTGCGCCGGCCCAGGCACCAAGCCCCATAGCCGGAAGCGTCCACAGCAGAAAATGGCCCGTTCCCGAATCCAGCAGCCCGCCCGCCGCGAACGAGAGAACGCTGACGATATTCAAGACGACGCCGTTCAAAGCCAGATTGGCGCGAAAAGCCTGCTTGCTCATCCCCTGATTGGACAGGATCAGCGCAAGCGGCGGGCCGCTGACCGAGATACTGCCGTTCAGCAGGCCGCTGAGCAGCCCCGCCGTCACAAAAGCCGTCCGTTCGCTGCGAATGGGCACCGAACGCCCGAGCAGCATCAGGGCGGCGAACACCGTAATCAGGATACCGGTAGCGGATTTCAGTACGGACGGACTGACGACGAGCAGCAGATACGTGCCGAACGGCGCCGCGACCATGCCAGCCAGGATAAGCAGCCAGACCTGCCTGACGTTCACGTCGCGGCGATTCGGAATGACGACCGTCAGACAGACGAGCAGACTCAAGATGACGATGATCGGCACCGCCTGATGCAGCGGGAGAAACAAACTGAGCAGCGGCAGCGCAATCAGCGCGAAACCGAAACTGGTGAGGCTCTGGGTGAAGCTTGCGGCAAATATAATCAGCATGGCCCCTGCAATAACGCCCACTCCGGTCATGATCGTCCTTCTTTCTGTATGCTTCTTCTTCGTGCTCCCGATACGCTTCCTGATGTTTCCATCATAGCTCATTTGCCGGGGAACAAGAAAGACGCAAAGCCCGGCCCTACCTTTAGGGGGCCGGGCTTGTTCGTGCGTATTTGGGTAATGTTCGGATAAAGCTTACTCGTACAGGAGGTCTGTCATGGTTCATCATTTTAACGAAATTTTTATTCAGATTCTGATCCTGCTCGCGATTGCGCTGGCGGTGATCGGCATCGCCCAGAAACTGAATCGGCCTTATTCGATCGCTCTCGTCTTGGTCGGACTGCTGCTCGGCATGATCCATATCCCCGTGCTCGAGCAGGCCGAAACGTATATTACGCAGAGCAATGTATTTCAGGCCATTGTGATCTCGCTGTTTCTGCCGATCCTGCTCGGCGACGCTTCGCTCAAACTGCCGTTCTCGCACCTGCGCGAACATTCCAAACCGGTTCTTGCGCTTGCGCTTGGCGGGACGCTGATTTCCTTCGGGCTGATCGCGCTGGGAGGTTATTATCTGCTGGGGCTGCCGCTTGTCGTCGCCTGTACGTTCGCCGCGCTGATGAGCGCCACCGATCCGATCAGCGTGATCTCGATCTTCAAGTCGCTCGGCGTACCGAAGAAACTGACGACAGTGATCGAAGGCGAATCGCTGCTGAATGACGGTATCGCCGTCGTTCTGTTCCAGATTTCTTCCATTTACCTGCTGTCTTATATGGAAATGGGCTGGGGAGGCGTAGGCAGCGGCCTGCTGCTGTTCCTGCAGTTTGCGGTCGGCGGTACGATCGTCGGATTGATCCTGGGCTTTGTCTTCTCCCGCATCATCGTTTATTACGATGACTATCCGTTCGAAACGGCCTTGTCGGCCGTTCTCTTCTTCGGATGTTATTTTATCGCGGAGCATATGCATGTCTCGGGCGTGATCGCTGTCGTGGTCGGCGGATTGGTCTTCGGCAACTACGGACGTAAAGTCGGGATGTCCGAGACCACCCATACCAATATCGATACGTTTTGGGATACGATTGCCCTCATCGCCAACTCATTGATCTTCCTGATGATCGGATTGGAAATTCGCAATATCGATTTCGGCGGACGCTGGCCGGTCCTGCTCCTCGCGATCCTGATTGTGCTGATTGCGCGTTCGGCAGCTGTCTATCTCAGCTTGGCCGGGGTCAAAGGATTCGAAAACAAGTTCAAGCATATTCTGAACTGGGGCGGCCTCAAAGGCAGTCTGTCGATTGCACTCGCTCTCAGTCTGCCGATCGAATTCGAAGGCCGTGAAGACATCCTGGTACTGGCATTCAGCGTGGTGCTGTTCTCGCTGCTGATCCAGGGCTTGTCGATCGAGAAGCTTATTCTGAAGCTCGGAGCCGCACCGCGCCCGATACACAACGATCAAACGTCCGAGAAAGACGCTTGATCCCAACGAATCCCATTCGAAGCCTGCCAAGGAAAAAGCGCCCCGGTCTTCCCAGGACGCTCAAGGTACTGCTCAGAAGCCGGGTCTCTGTGTGCGCAGAGGCCCGGCTTCTTTTGTCTGTTTCCTTGGCAGATCGATTCATCCAAAATGGTTCCGCCGGTTCCCCAAGCAAATAGCTGCGCAGGAACCGTTATTTATATGGGCAGCTTGTGAATGCGTGAAATAGCTGCAACCGAACCGCTATTTCACGAAAAAGGGCTGCCCTCGGCGCTCGACGCGATCTTTAACGGCTCTCCTGCAGTTATTTCGGGAAAACGTTCAAGAAGAGGCATTCATTTCCCAGGCGGAATCTCCGGCGACTCCGCTTTCTGCAAATCTTCCGGCTTCACCGCGTACGCCCACTCGCTGCCTTCCTGAACAACCCAGACGAGCGTATCGACGTCGGGGTCTTTTTTGCCGGTAAAGCTCCGGGTCTTGTCCGCACCGTCTTCCGTCGTCACAAGCTTCAGCGTAAAGTCGGTCTCCGTCGAAACGAGTGTCGAGGCCTTCACCGGCAGACGGTCGCTGACGATATACTTCAGCGATCCGGATACGGTAGTCGCCTCTACGTCTTCGATCGTTTTGCCGTCCAGCGTCCAAGCCGGGGAAGCGCCGGCCGCAGCCGAATTATTCAACGTCCAGGATGCCGATCCGCGCTTGTAGGCCAGCTCTTTCAAGTCGGCGTCGTCCCATTGGAACGGGGACGTATCGACCCATGTCGTGATGCTCGGCAGCAGCGACGATGCGGCGTTGGCATCGAGCCGGATCACCGCACCTCCGCCGAGCCGGGCGTAATTCCCGCTTCCGGTCGGCAGCGAATCGCCGATGGCAATCGTCAAGGCGGCGCCGTTCTCCTGCGTCAGCGTGATGCCTTTTTTCGTCAGGTCGAGTCCGTACTTGGCCGGATCTGCGGGAGCTTCTTCCACGACGCCGCCCTGCTCGGCCGATGTCAGCGTATCGAGCCAGGCGTCGACGGCATAGTGATTCACCGGATATTTGTCCGGTTCGGTAAATGCCCATTCGCCGCCGCTTTTCGCCAACTGATAGGTCAGATCGCCGTTGGCAATCCGGATACCGGCGATCTTGGACGTTTCTACATCGGTCAGCTTGGCGGCCGGAGGCTCCGTTTCCGCGCCGAACCATTTTTGCGAGATCGCATAACCCAGACCGCCGGCGAAGAGCAGTACCAGAATCAGCGTCGGGATATATTTTCTCATACACGTCTCCTTCTCCACCAGAGCAGCACGCCGGCCAGAACGAATACCAGAGGGAACACAACCATCGTGGCGATCAGAATGTAGCGGGCCTGCGGAGCGGTCAGATAAGCCGTCTCGTACTGCTGCTGTTCGCGGGCACGGATCGTCAGATCGTTCTGATTGCCGCTCAGGTAATTGAGGCTGTTCAGCGCAAAGTCTTTGTTGCCCTGCTCGCCGATCTGGTCGTCGGTCAGGAAATAAGACGTGCCCATCACGACGACTTTGGGCTTGCCTTCCGCGTCGTCCACGGCATAACCGAGATGCAGCGGTCCGCTCAGATCGGTGCCTTCCGCATATTCGCTCTGGGATTGCAGCAGCCCGGCGAGATCCGTTTCCCCGTAGCTTTCGGCGGAGGTGCTGAGCAGCGGCGAGACGGTTAGGCCTTCCGGCGCTTTCTCGGCTGCGCTCAGTGCAACGGACAGGTACGTCATCGGATAGACCTTGCCGCTCTGCAGTTTTTCCGTAATGGCATGCGATTCATAGCCCGGTACGACGGTCAGCGGATCGTAAAGCTGCGTATTGTTTTTGTCTACCGCGATCGCATGCTCGTCGACTACTCCGTATTTTTTCATCAGCGCATCGATATTCGTCCAATCCGTCTTCATATCGGGGTTAAAGCCGAGCGACAGAAACAGCTTCCCGTCTCCGTCCAAGTAAGTCTCGATCAGCTTCAGCTCTTCGGCGCTCAGATCGGTCTCGGGCGCCACGATCATGAGCAGGTCGGCGTCTTTCGGAATCCGGCCCGCCTGATACAGCTGCAGCGGTTCGATCTCGGTATTGTCGGCTTTGAGACCGGCGGTCAGCTGCGTCAGATGCGAGGCATCGAACTCGCCGTGACCCGCCAGCAGATAGGCTTTGTGCGTTTCGGTCGAGATCAGCGAGTTCAATCCTCCGGTCAGCTTGGATTCGCCGAGGAAGGTATAGGAACTGCTGTCGCCCGAGCCGAACATTTCTTGAAAAGGAATACTCTGCGTCTTCTCGCCGTAGGTCAGCACGATCGAACTCGACGATAGATTGTATTGACGGGCCAGTTCCGGCTGCTGCACCAGACTGTAGGTATGCACGTCGAGTTTGCCGCTTTTTTTGGCGTATTCCTGCACCAGGTCGGTAATCTCGCGCGTCACCAGTTCGCCGTCCGTATCCGGGTTCGTGAAGACCTCCAGCTTGACCTTGCCCGGCAGTCTGTCCAGCACGGAGTGGGTCTGCTCGGACAGGGTGTACTGTTTGTTGGCGGTCAGATCGAGCTGGAATTCCGATGCCTTCGTCAAAGCGACGGTCAGCAGCACGAACAAGCCGATCGACACGAGCGCCACGACAAGCGTATTCGCATGGTGCAGCAGACGCCGCGATTGGTTTGGGGATGATCCGGTTTGTTTGTTCATTGTTCTACCTCCACCGTTTCCGTTCGATCACCTGGATACTGAGCACGACGAACAGCACCGCCAGCGACACGTAAAAGATCACGTCCGGACCGTTCACGACGCCTTTGGTCAGATTCGAAATACGGTCCGGCAGCGAAAAAGGCTCGATCCAGGCGGACAGCTTCTCGCTCTGGGACGTCATCGAACCGGCCAGCCAGAACATCAGCAGCAGCACGAAACCCGCCACGGCCGATACCATCTGATGCTGCGACAGCGACGAAGCGAAGAGTCCGATCGCCATCATCGAAGCCCCCATCAGAAATACGCCAAGTACGGACAGCCACAGCGTCATCAGATTCAGATTTCCGAACAGCGACATGATCGCCGGATAGACCAGGTTGCATACCAGCAGCATCGTCAGTACCCCGAGCGAAGCCAGATATTTGCCCAACACGACTTCCGTCACGCTGGCCGGGGAGGTGAGCAGCAGCTCGTCCGTGCCCTGGCGAAACTCCTCGGAGATCAGCCGCATGGTCAGAATAGGAATCACGATCAGCAGCATGAACAGCATGTCGCTCAGAATCAGCCGGTAATCGAGGATGCTCGGCTGAAAAGTCACGAAATCCACATAGAACATGAAGCTGGACATCAGAATATAAATGGCGAATGCGAAATACGAAGTAGGCGTCAAAAAATACAGCCGAAGTTCTTTGCCCGAAATGGCCAGAATACGATTCATGCGCGCTCCTCCCCGCTCTGCGTATCCGTTTCAACCCGGACGCTGCCGTCCGTACCCAGGCCGTCCTTGCCGACAAGGCCGTCCGCTTGGTCTTCGGTTGTCAGCTTCAGGAATACGTCTTCCAGGGTCAGATTTTCTTTGTGCAGTTCCAGAATCGGCAGATCGGCCTCGGCCAGCAGCCGGAACAGATCCAGCCGGAAATCTTCCTGCCCGTCCGCGGTCAGGAGGGCGCGTACCACTTCGGACGACGAAGCGAAGAGATCAACGCTCTGCGGCAGCGCGGCGACCGGCTCTATTTCTGCGGCCGTCTCCGTTTCCGCGAGCAGTTCATGCGAAGGTGCCGCCGGGTCGGTGCCGTTCTCGACCGACGTTCGTTCGACAGCCAACTGTTGGTGAGTCGACTGTTTACTCTCTAACGATTCGGTTTCCGACGTTTGTCCTTTCGGTTCAGGAACGGAACGGATCTCGGCCGTGATTCCGCGCGATCCGGCCCATCCGCTCAGCACGGATTCGATCCGCTCGCGCTGTCCGTAGACTTCCAGCGTTACCGCGAAGCGGTTCTCCATCCGGGCTCCGATCTCGTCCGGCGCTCCGTCCATCACCAGTTCGCCGCGGTTGATAATCAGCACCCGGTCGCACAGTGCGCCCACTTCCTGCAAAATATGCGTGCTGAGCAGCACCGTATGGTTCTCGCCCAGCTCCCGGATCAGGCTGCGAATCTCGATAATCTGGCTCGGATCAAGGCCCGACGTCGGTTCGTCGAGCACGAGCAGATCGGGCTTGTGAATAATCGCCTGGGCCAATCCCAACCGCTGTTTGTACCCTTTGGACAGATGCCGGATCGACTGCCGTTCCCGCCCGCCGAGGCCGAGCCTTGCGACCATTTCCGCCGTCCGAAGCTTCTGCTCCCGCGCCGGAACGCCGCGCAGCTTCGCGACGAACTTCAAATACGCTTCGACGGTCAGATCCGGATACAGCGGCGGCGTTTCCGGCAGATAGCCGATCTTGGACCTCGCTTTCCTCGCTTGTTCGTGGACGGACAGGCCATCGACCGTGATCGTTCCTTCCGTCGGATACAGATAACCGGTAATCATGCGCATCGTGGTCGTTTTGCCCGCACCGTTCGGCCCGAGAAAACCGACGATCTCGCCGCGCCGCATCGAAAAATCGATCTCCCGCACGCCCCGTCCGCCGTCATACCTTTTGCTTACCCGCTTCACTTCGAGCACTGCGCTTCATCCCTTCTTCGTTCTTTATGTAGAGCCTAGGCCTGCAAGCAGGCGTCCAAACTTTTCTCACTATAGGCCGGAAAACATAAAAGAAACTTAAATGGACTTTAATCGCGGCTCAAAAAAATGTGTCTAAATTGTGAACGGATAGATTCCGCTGCTCCTCGTTGAATCGATCTTTTTGTGGACAAAAAAGGACCTCCCGGTAAAGGGAGGTCCTCAACGTGTCGAGAAAGGTCTGCTGCCAAGTGAAGCGAGGAGGCGGAGGGAGAAATTCAGTGAAGGAACGATAGTGTTCGCCTTTGTGGTACAAGTTCATCCAAAATCAGGATATGAACTTGCACCGTTAATCGGGAAAATTCCGCTAAAACCCAATCCTTTTTCCCGATTTCAACACGCGACCGGAACGAATTTCTCCCGCAGCCGACGAGCTTCTACAACGAATAGGACTTTCTCGACAGCCTGAGGACCTCCCGGTAAAGGGAGGTCCTCAGGCTGTCCGGAAAATCCTATTCGCTAGAGAAATGCAGGCGCAAGCCGGCTTAGATCCGCAGCTCGTCCGGGGCATCTTCCGGCTCGCGTTCGATCGTCTCCATCGCGTCTTCCGGCTTCCTGGATTTGAACGCCGCGATGATCTCTTCCAGATCTTCGCGGTCGAGCAGCACCACGCCGTTGTAGGCGGCGAGTTTGCGGCAGGCGGCCGTATATCGGCCGGACGTCAGCACGACCGCGCGCTGCGCCCCGTATACGCGCATCGAGCCGTAGACCTCCTGCACCGCCGACAAACCTACCGGATTGCTCATCGCGTAACGTTTGGCCTGAAGCACGGTTCTCGCCCCGTAACGATCTTCAAACACCAGATCCGCGCCGAAATCTCCGCTTGCGGTCGTCTTGTGTACTTCGCGGTAGCCGAGTTCGCCGAACAGCCGATGCAGATAGCGCTCGAAGTCCGATCCGTCCAGCATGCCGTCGATATCCTTGAGCGTGATCCGGCGCGGATCGAGCTGGCGAAGAATCCGGCGCCGGCGCAGAGCGGCCAGCCGAAACGCGAGCAGAAACAGAAGAAGCAGCGCGCCCAGCGCGATCCACGGAAGCGGACCGCCCGGCAGCGCGGCGGATAGTTGGTCCCAGGTGTTCATACCGTCCGCTCATTCCTCCGCTTCCGGATTTTCTTGCCCGCTTCGCTCCGCCGACTCGCAGCACGAAGCTTCGCCGATCTTCAGACGCTGCAGGATCGGTTCGCCCGCAAAGCGCACATCTCCCGTGTACCCGATCCCGCGCAGGATAAAGGTCAGCACATCTTCGATTTGAGTCTCCGTATCCGGAAACTCTTCCGCCATGATCGGGGTCAGTCCGCTCCGGTTATCCCCGAACAGCACGCTCCCGAGCAGCTGCACCATCGTCATGTCGAGCGAACGGAAATGAAAATCGCCCTGCTCCCGTCCTTTTTCCAGAAAGCCGCGAATCAGCTTCCAGGCCGGCGTTACCCGCTGCTGGACAAGCGCCGTACGGGGCGTCTGCCGGACCATCTCCTGATGAATAATGCGCGAAATTTCCGGGTCGGCGCTGCGAAACAGCACAATCTCCCGCACCATCGTGCAGACGCCTTCAACCGGATCCAGCTGCATCTCTTCCAGAATCCGGCTTGCTTCGCCGATCGGAATAAACGCATCCAGCACCGCTTCGTACACATGCTCCTTGCCTCCGTAATAGTAGGAGACGAGCGACAGATTGGCGCAGGCTTCCGCGCAGATCTCCCGCACGGTCGTCGCTTCGAAGCCTTTTTGTGCCGTCAGCTTTTTGGCCGCCCGTACGATTCTTGCTTTTACATGTTCTTCTTCCATGCCCATGCCCGCCCTTTCTCCCGTTAGAAATCGTCTGCGTAACGGCGCGCGGAATATACCGAAGTCCAGCGCTCCGACGCTTCGATCCCGGTCGATTGACGCTTCAAAAAAAGGCCGCCGCATCCGCGGCGGCCTGGCATGCTTCGTTCTTGTGTTCCGTACGCTCAGATCTCAATCATACCATTATGCTTCGGCTGCCGCTACAACCGGAGGTACCGGAGCCTTGTCGCGGCGAAGCGCCGTCGAACCGATAATCAGCACCAGAGCGGCGGCCAGGATCAGCAGCAGCGCAGCGGCGTCTCCGCCGGCGCTTGGTCCGCCGAACAGCGTATTCATCAGTCCGTCGACCGCATAGGTAGCCGGGAAGATACTGCCGATGCTCTGATAGAAGTCCGGCAGAAGCTCGCGCGGCATCATTGCACCGGACGAGACGAGCTGCACCGACAGCACCAGAATGTTGAACAGCATGCCCGCCATTCCGAACAGGAACAGGAACATCTGGGCGACGAACATGAAGGTCAGCAGGAACAGGGCCTGGAAGCCCCAGAGTGCGAGGAAGCCGTGTGCCATCTGTCCGCCGAACGCCGCGACGAGCGACGTACCGACGAGCGAGACGATTACCGATGCGGCGGCCGTTACGATCAGGCGGACCGCCATCCGCTGCCAGCGGCCGAAGCGGGCGCCAAGCGCCATCGACGAGACCTGGAAGTTCTGTCCCATGATCATCGCCCCGACGTACGAAGCCAGCACCATCATCATCGGCACCATCTGGTTATTCATTCCTTCAACGACATTGACCGACTCGACGTTGGACACGACGCGTTCGGACAGGACGCCCGCCGCAGTCTGCGCCGCTTCCGCCGGCAGTTTGCCCTGAGTCGACAGGATACCCGTCAGGCCTCCCGCGATCGCCTGCTTGTTGACGCCCCCCGTGATCGTGTCCGCGACCGAAGTCATCATGTTCTTGATCATGACCGGGTTGGACTCGTTGATAAAATAGTTCAGTACCGCCGGTTCCTGCGACTGCGCCGCGGATGCGAAATCCGCCGGAATCTCGACGATCATCTGCACCTCGCGATTTTGCAGCATGTCCTGCGCTTCGGCAAGCGTCATATCCGTCTTGACGCCGACCGGCAGGTTTTCTTTGAGATTCTGCACGATTGCCGCGCCCATCTGTTCGTCTCCGTTTACGATCGCAACGTTCAGACGATCGATCCGATCCGTCATTCCCTGGTACCCCGTCATCCATATTACGGTGAAAATCAGCTGAAACAGCACGGCGGTAATAATCCCGACCTTGGTTGTTGGCAGCTTTAAGAAGGCTTTGAATACCTGTCCCATCCGGTTCTCCTATTCCCGGTTCCGCTCTGCGGATCCCGATTAAACTATCGTTTAAAACATTTGTTTTAAACTTTGCTTTTGCATTATATATGACAAAACAGACAGGGGTCAAGAAATATTTTCAATTTTAGATATCATCCCTCAAACCGCACAACCACGGCTTTTATGATCGCAAAAAAAGCCCGCCGGATACTGATCCGCGGACTTATTTTCAACTAAATTGTTTATTTGCTTACATTTTCATCAGCACGGTGGCGGATAAGCTTGGGATATCTTCCGCGCCGCTGCTCTACTGCGCTTGAACCGTTATGTCGTACACAACCGGCACATAGACGACCGCCGACGCCGAATAGACAATATTGGCGCTGCCTGCATTGGGCGAGGTTGCTTCGTACACAATGACGGCTTCCGTATCCGAGACGAAGTCGATCCGGCGAACCTTGAGTCCATAGCCGGTTCCCGGCAGATTGGTGCGCGTCAGCGTGACTTTGTTAAAGTCGGCATCGACATTCTCCACTTTGTAGGTCACCGTAGCCGTACCGGAAGAAGCGTAGCTTTTGTTGACCATACGCTCGGCGTAATAGATCATCTCCGCCGCTTCCATCCGGGTGATGGCAGCCGTAGGCCGGAAATTCTTCTTGCTGTCGAGCGAAGCGACCTTGGTCATCAGCAGGTATTCGACGGCGACGCGGTTCTTGGACGCAATTTGTTTGGCATCCGTGATCGATGTGTATTTGCTGACTTTGGCGTAATTGCCTTTTTGCAGCAGGCCGAGATACAGCAGTTTGGCGAACTGCTGGCGCGTCGGATTGGCGTTCGCATTCCAGGTCCCGTCGACCGTAACTCCGCGCTCCAGCGCCGTTTTTAACGCCGGGGCGTACCAGGCATTTTGCGGCACGGATACGAACCACGAAGGCGCGTCCGTTTTCTTTTTGGCGGCGTCCAGTCCGATCGCATCCACGATCAGCTGCACGGCCTGCGCGTTCGTCAGCTTGGCATTCGGAGCGAACTTGTCGGCGGTTACCCCCTGGATCAAGCCCTTGTCTTGCAGCGATTGAATGATAGAAGCCTGTTTGTCATCGGTAATATCCGAAAAAGCATAGCCCGGCACTGCACCCAGCAGCATCCCGGCCGCGACAAAAAAGGCCAGAATACGGGTTCGAGTATGGCTTCGCATGATGATTCCCCCCGGCGATTCGTTTCTTGAACGTTTTCTTTCGCTATCATATCATTCCGGGCAGAGTTCGTCGGCGAATTTTCTATACTTTTCCTATAAAATCACTCCGCTCTCCCCGAAGACCTTCTTCAGACGGCAAAATGGGTATAATGAAGAAGCAGGCCGTTTGCCTCGACCGATCATCCGCGCAAACGGCAAAACCACGCAGCAGAGGAGCACTACCGCCATGAAACCGAATTACCTGGAGATCGATGCGATCGAACAATGGGAAGCGCTGCTTGCACAGTCGCACGAACAGGCCATTGCCCTGCTCAAGCACAGTACAGCCTGTCCGATCAGCGGTGCGGCGTTCAAAGAGTTCAAAGTCTATACCCGCAAACCCAAGCGTCCGATTGTCTGCGCGCTGGTCAAAGTGATCGAATCGCGCCCCGTCTCGAACGACATCGAAGAAAAGCTCGGGATCAAGCACGAATCGCCGCAGTTCCTGCTGATCCAGAGCGGAAAAGTGTTATGGCATGCTTCGCACTGGGACATCACGTATGAGCGGATCGAACAGCAGGTGAATGCGCAGATTGCCAAAGGTTGAGAGGCGAAAGCGTAGAGGAACAAGGAAAGGAATGTCGGAGATGAACGATAAAGACAAGCTCCGCGCGGAATTCGACGCGGCGTTTCTGAGCGATCTGGCGGCGGCCGAAGCATCGGGGGAAGCCGACGAACAAAGCGGCGTTTCCGCCGAGGATGACCTCGCGGCCCTGGCTCCGTTCACCCGGGCCGTAGTCGAAGTGATCCGCGCCATTCCCGAAGGAAAGGTCATGAGCTACGGTCAGGCCGCCGCCGCTGCCGGCAGTCCGCGCGGAGCGCGGCAGGTTGTGCGCATTCTGCATACGCTTAGCCGCAAATATTCCCTCCCCTGGCACAGAGTCGTCAATATCCGCGGCGAAATCGCGCTGGACGAAGACGGCGGCGGGAGCGAGCAGCAGCTTCGGCTGGAAGCCGAAGGCATCGAATTCGGCCTAGGCGGCCGGATCGATCTGAACCGGTATCGGCATGAGGCGGGCGGGAAGGAACACGAAGATAAAAGCGAAAGCCACGATCACCAAAACCGCTAATCGGCTGGCGGTAGTAAGAGCGATGCAGCCCGGTATCAGGCGGACAGGTTCCGCTTTTGCTTCAGTTTCCGATAAGCTGTACTGCTATTTAGGTCCTGTAAGGCCGATCCAGCAAGCCCAGATAAAACCTCTCCATGGCTCGAAAGCGAACATCCGAAAAGCCCGACTTGACCCGCTTCAACGGAATCTTTGCTTGGGGTTGAGTCTTTTTGTTCAGCTCCGCCAGGCTCTAACGGATCGTCCTGCCGTTAGAAGCTTTTTTTGGCGTGCTCCGAAATTTTAACGGAACGAGCGGACGCTTAGCGATAAGAAAGGAAAGAAAACCGCTTTTTTTCCGTATAAAAATGGATCTAACGGACATACGATCCGTTAAAAATCCAAGAACCTGAACATCGCGCTCTTAGCGTCTCTACGTTCCGTTAGAATATGCGGCGGCGATCTCCCGCATCAGATGTCATCCCCCTCACTTGCTCCTTTTTGCATGACCGCTTTTTTTCAAGCTATTCGGCTTACATGACCTACTGCACCGCTTGTTCCACTTGCCGGGTTCATGGGCGGCTCCTTTTTAGTCAAAATAATGCGAGCTGTACGGTCCGCTGTAGATTCCGCTGTCGCGCACCGTATATACGGACTTCAGCTTCGGCATGCTGCGCAGCAGCTCCGGTTGTTCGTCGATCAGCAGATTGTCCGACAGATTCAATGTGCGCAGATTGCGCAGATCCGCAAATTCCTCCGGCAGTTCCCGCAGCCCCGTATAATGGATACTTAACGACCGCAGACGCTTCAACTGGCCAATCTCGGGCGGGAGCGACGTCAGCGACAATTGTTCTTTGGGCAGCAGCTTCCAACCTTCGGGACCCGCTGTCGATCTGTGGCTTCGGGCGCTGTGTGGCAGCAGAGGCACGTTAGAAATTTCCAGCCCGCGCAAATTGCGCAAACGGCCGATACCCGCGGGGATGCTGTTCAAATTGCGCATGCATAAGATCAGGCTTCGAAGCCGCTCAACCTCGAACAGGGCGTCCGGCAGATGTTCCAGTGTCTCGTCATGCACCTCGAGAGTCCGCAGCCACGGGAGCTCGCCGACTCGCTCCAGTGCCTCGGCCGCTCCCGGCCCCATCAATTCCAGCAGATCGTAACGATGATGCCGGGTCAATTCAAGCATTTGGAGCGGATCTCGAAAAGGCGTATGCGGAATCAGGAACACGCCCGGAATTTCGCGATACAATCGTTCGGCTTCTTCGGGTGTCGCATCCATGCCGGCCGTATCTTCATGTGACATGCTGTGTATCAGACAGTTCCCGTCGTCGTCCCAAAAGCACAAATCTTCCGGCAGCTCCGGATGAATCCACCCGAACAGATGCGAAGTCGTCGCCTTCAAAAAGTCGGCCGTTTCCGGGCAGCACCGGTAATGCCAGAACAAATCGTCGTACGAGCAGTCCTGATAGATGCCCTCGTCGTCTTCGTAGCCGTTCTCGCAGTGATAGACTTCTTCGTGTGCGAAGTAAGGTTGGATTTGCTCCAGGATCGGCCATTCCGGCAGCGGGGGATCTTCCGGGTGCCTCACCTTCGTAATACGCGGTCCTTTGAGCGAAAACGTAGCGGCGCGGGCGCTCATATAATCGATCAACTTGCGGTAAGCTTCGCCTTTGGGATCGTTGTAGATCAGCATCGATGCCTTCGCCTCCTTTTAGCTATCTATGATATGGACCAATTATATGGACAAACGCCCGCTCCAACCAGCAAGTTACGAATTCGGCAAAAAAAGTTCCAGCCGCACATCCGTCGACGGGAAACGTCAACAATTTCACCGGGATTCCTTTTGGTTTTGCGCTTTTGCCTATACAATAAAAGATAATGAACTTCACCAACACTTTATAAAATTTCGACCTAGGAGACCTATAGATGATCAAATCGCAGCGCCTCAACCAAATCAAGGAATACGTATTTGAACATGAATCCGTCTCGCTCGAAGAGCTGGTGCAGCACTTCGGCGTATCGATGAATACGATCCGCCGGGACGTCAAAGACCTGGTGGACGCCGGTTTGTTCCGCAAAGTGTACGGAGGCGTGTCGGTCAACCATTCCACGCTGGTCGTATTCGACGAACGCAAAGACCGCAACTTGACCAAAAAGCAGGAGATCGGCCGGCTGGCCGCGCAGCATGTCGAGGACGGCGACGTGATCTTTGTCGATTCCGGCACGACGACGCTCGAACTGCTGCCTTACATCAGCCACAAACAGCTCACCGTCGTCACCAACAATTTCGATTTTATCCATCAGGCCAAGCCGTATCCGGGACTGACGATCTTCTCCACAGGCGGCATGTTCGAGCGCAAAACAGACTCGTTCGTCGGCTTCCAGAGCATCGAACTGCTCAAAAAATACAATATCACCAAAGCGTTCGTCGCCTCCACCGGCGTCTCGCTCACGAACGGCGTGACCAATTCCTCGCCGCTGGAGACGGATCTCAAAGCGACCGTGGTCCAGAAAAGCCTGAACGTGTTCCTCCTGATCGACGACAGCAAATTCGATAAGTACGCGCTGACCACGTTCTGCATGCTGAGCGACATCGACGTGCTCGTGACGAACAGCGTGCCGAGCGAAGCTTACATGCAGTATGCGCGGGAACACCAGGTGCAGATCGTAACGCCTTGAACAGGAGAGTCGAATCCGGTGCGGGGAAAATCGGAGCGAGGGAAAGCGATGCGGGTTCGGGCGAATGCGGTACCGAGGAAAATCGTGCGGGTTCGGGCGAATCCGATACACGAGAAACCATTGAAGATTGGGACGAATGTGGTACAGGGAAAATCGAGCCGATTCGGGCAGTTTTCTGCTTCCGGTCCGGCTGGCCGTCTTCCGGTGCCGGTCGGATGTGAGGTACGGCAGAGTTACTGAAAAAAGTTAATGTTGTACTTATGCATACGCCAAAAAGCCTCTGCGGAAGGAGTATCCTTCACGCAGAGGCTTCTTTTTGCATGGACCGGCCCGATTGCCGCAGCGCAGCCCGACTTTGCGAGCGAGTGCGGCATAGGCCGAGCTAAACCGAGCTAAACCGAGCTAAATGTGATCATTTCGCTCACATTTTCACGTCAAAACGGCTCTACTGCCGAAAATGCTGCCTATATGATCACTTTTTTGCTTAAAAGACACTCATTCCGGCAAAAACGTCGAAAAATGTGATCAAAAGGATCACTTTTTCGCCGATTCGGTCTTTTCCCGCCTGAAATGTGGTCGAAAAGTCAACATTTCGCCTCAAGCGCCCCACTCCACTCGGCGCTCCAAGCTCACCCCTTCAAACCGCCAACTCCCACCCCTCAATACTGCTTCGCCGTCTTGAGCATCTCCGCCCGGCGCGCGTACGCGGCCTGGACGGCTTCGCTGCCCGATACTTCGGCGACGCCGACGTTCCACCAGTTGTCGTAACCTTCGCTCATCGTCTTGGGCAGCACTTTCATCTCGATCAGCGTCGAGACGTCCTGACGTTTGGCGTCTTCGATCGCGGCTTGCACTTCTTCGGCCGTGTTCGCGCGGTAGACTTTGGCTCCGTAACCTTCGGCGATTTTGGCATAATCGATGTTCATGATCGCGCCCCGGTGGTCGCGGAATTCGCACTGGAAGCTGCCGCCGCCGTTGCCCATCTGCAAGTTGTTAATGCAGCCGAAGCCGGAGTTGTCGAACAGCATAATATTGATCTTGTTGCCGGTCTGAAGCGCCGTCACCAGCTCGGAATGCAGCATGAGGAAGCTGCCGTCGCCGACGATCGCGTACACTTCGCGGTCCGGCTTGGCCAGACGCGCGCCGAGCGCGCCGGCCACTTCGTAGCCCATGCACGAATACCCGTATTCCAGATGGTACGTATTCGGCACCTTCACATTCCACAGCCGCTGCAGATCGCCGGGCAGAGAGCCGGCCGACGAGATCACGATGCTGTCCGGGCTCACCGCTTCGTTGATCGCGATCAGCGCGGTCGTCTGCGCAAGTTCCGTGCCGAGCGCGTCGGCGTATTCGTTCAGCGTCTCCTGGGCGAAATGGCCTTTGATCTCCGGATCGAAGCCTTCGCGCTCGAACGAGATGCCGCCCAGGCGATTCCGTTCGGCGTCCCACGCGGCCTTCAGTTCCGCGATGCGCGTGCCGAACTCGCTCTCGTAGCCGCCGAGCCGTTCGTGCAGCGCCGCGATCGATGCTTTGGCGTCCGCGACGACAGACAGCCCTTCCAGCTTGTACGTCTGCATCCGGCTGACGTTGATGTTCAGGAACGACGTCTTGTCGAAGTCGAACGCCGTTTTGGACGAGGTCGTAAAGTCCGTGTACCGGGTGCCGATGCCGATCACGAGATCCGCTTCGCGCGCCGCGGCGTTGGCGGCCGACGTTCCGAGCACGCCCGTGCCGCCGAGATGGTTGGCGAAGGTGTACTCGACCGTCGATTTGCCGGCATGCGTCTCGACGAGCGGAATGTTGTACGCCTGCGAGAACGCGATCAGCTCTTCGCGGGAGCCGGAATATTTCGCGCCGCCGCCGACGAGCAGCAGCGGCTTGCGGCTGGCCCGGATCAACTGCGCCGCCGCGTCCAGTTCGCGTTCGCTCGGCTGGAGGCGGTCCATGTAATGCACTCTTTTGCGGAAAAAGCCTTCGTCGTAATCGAACGCTTCTCCTTCGGTGTCCTGGCAGATGCAGATCGTCGCCGGACCGCTGCGGGCCGGATCGGTCAGCACTTCGAACGCCCGCAGCAGGCTGCTCATCAGCTGCTCGGGGCGCGTGATCCGGTCCCAGTAGCGGGATACCGGCTTCAGCGCGTCGTTGGTCGTGACGGCGAAGCTGTATTCCTGCTCGAACTGCTGCAGCACCGGATCGGGCTGGCGCGAAGCGAACGTGTCCGCCGGCAGCAGCAGCACGGGCAGGTTGTTGGCGAGCGCCGTCGCGGCCGCCGTAACCAGGTTGGCCGAACCGGGGCCGGAAGACGCGGTCACGGCGTAGATGCTGCGGCGCAGCTTTTCTTTGGCGTAGGCGATCGCGGAATGCGCCATGCCCTGCTCGTTTTTGCCCTGGAACACTTTCAGATGGCCGGGGTCCTGCTCCAACGCCTGGCCGATCCCGAGCACGTTGCCGTGCCCGAACACGGTAAACACGCCTTCGACGAACGGCGTCTCTTCCCCGTCGAAAGAAATATACTGCTGGTTCAGAAATTTGATCAGCGCCTGCGCTGTCGTCAATCGAACGGTCTGGCCCATAGGGATATCCACCTTTGCTTCTTGGATTGGAAACAAGCGGCGCCTTCCGCTCAGAGAAGGAGCCGCCTGTCGGAACGTGTGCGTCAGGCGTGCGGCACAGGCTGCCCCGCGATCAGCGCTTCGATCTCTTCGACGGCAGGCATCGCGTCCGACGAGCTATGCCGGCTGACGACGATGGAAGCCGAAGCGCTGCCGTAGCGGAGCGCCGTCTCCAGGTCTTTGCCGCGGATCAGCGCGTACAGGAACGCCGAAGCGTACGAATCGCCCGCGCCGAACGTCTTGAGCACCTGCGTCCGGTAGGCGTGCGCCCGGAACGTGCCGCCTTCGCGCGTATACGCGTACGAACCTTCGACGCCGTGCTTGATCACGACGATCTCCGGCGCGTGCTTGAACAGATTCGCCGTCGTGGCTTCGTTGGCGCCGCCGACGACGGCGTTCTCCATGATATCGTATTCGTCGCGCGTGCCGATCACGATATGGGCCTGCTCGGCGACGAGCGAATAATAGACGGCCGTCTCTTCCGGCGTCTTCCACGTGTACGGCCGGTAATCGAGCTCGAACACGATCTTCACGCCGTGCTTTTTGGCTGCCTGCACCGCCGTGAGCACCGCTTCGCGCGACGGACTCTGCGCCAGCGCCGTGCCGGACACGACCAGCATGCCGGCGCGCCGGATATAATCTTCGTCCACTTCGTCCGGTCTCAGGTACAGATCGGCTACGTCGTCGCGGTACATGAGAATGCTGCATTCGTCGGGACTTTTAATCTCGGTAAAAGCGAGCCCCGTCTTATGTCCTTCGGTATCGACGGTCAGGCCCGACACGTCGATGCCCGCCCGCTCCATATAGCCGCGGATAAAGCGTCCGTGCTGGTCGTCCGCGATCTTGCCGACGAAGCCGGCCCGGAGGCCGAGCTTGGCCGAGCCGATCGCGATATTCGCGGGAGAGCCGCCGACATATTTGGTAAACGTCATCGTCTCTTCCATCGGGCGGTTGTATTCGGTCGCGTTCAGGTCGATGCACGCCCGCCCGATCGCGATCAGGTCGAACTTGCTGCCGCTTGCTTCACTGGTCATTGGTTCACAGCCCCTTTGGCTTATCGCTTATTCGCTCTGGGTTATTGCTTGTTCGCTGTTCGTGCGCCGCATCAGTCGCGGTCCAGAATCCAGGCATGGTCCGGGTCATTGTGGAATTTCCACACGCGCGTCGGTCCGGCCATTACATTCAGGTAGTAGGACGCATACCCGTCGGGCACGCCCACCGGATGGTAGCCGGCCGGCACGATCACGACGTCGCCGTGTTCCACCGCCATCGTCTCGTCCAGGCTGCGGTCGTCCGTGTACACGCGCTGGAACACGAAGCCCTGCTGCGGATCGAGTTCGTGGTAATACGTTTCTTCCAGGAACGATTCGTCCGGCAGATTGTCGCGGTCGTGCTTGTGCGGCGGATAGCTGGAGAAATTCCCGCTCTCCGTATACACTTCGACGACGAGCAGGCTGCTGGCCGAAGGATCGGAATCCGGCAAAATATTGTGTACCATGCGCCGGTTCTGGTATTTGCCGCGCTGCTCGCTCCCGACGTCCCGAGCCGCGATAAGCTTGGTCGGCAGCGGATGCAGCGACGGCGAGTAGCACAGCGCTACCTGCGCCGCTGTCGCGGCTTCCACACGAATCGTCTTGCCTCCGGACACGAACACGCTGTCGGTCGGTTTGCGTTCGAACACACTCTCCCGGGTGCCGATATCCGCAAAAACATGTTCCCCTTCGGTCACCGTAATCCGTCCGGTCAGCGCTACGATGCAGCATTCGTCGCCGGCGAGCGTCTCTTCGTACGCCGCGCCCGGTTCGAGTCCGATCAATCGGAAACCGACGTACGCTAGGCCGGAATCCTTTTTCATCACTTCCTGGATGATCTTCGCTTCCCCGCGCTGTTCGTTAAGCGGTTTGCGCTGTAAATGACTGACCACGTGCAGGCCTCCTTTTCCCGCGATCTTGCTGCGGATTCAACGGTTTGTATGTTTAATAGATCTGTTTTATCTGTTCGTTTATTCGAAAGTCGGTTCCGTGTAACGCGCCGTCACGACTTTTTTGCGGGTATAGAAATCGACGCTGTCTTTGCCGTTGGCGTGCAGCGTGCCGTAGAACGAAGATTTCCAGCCCGAGAATGGGAAGAACGCCATCGGGGCAGGGACGCCGAGATTGATCCCGAGCATGCCGGCGTCGATATTTTCGCGGAAGTAGCGGATCGCGTGCGCATTGCCGGTGAACAGGCAGGCGCCGTTGGCGAATTCCGATTTGTTGGCGATCTCGATCGCTTCCTTGAGGTTTTTGACGCGGATCACGGACAGAACCGGCGCAAAAATCTCGTCTTTCCAGATCGTCATGTCCGGCGTTACGCCTTCGAAGATCGTCGGTCCGATAAAGTAGCCGTCGTCCGACATCCGCTCCCGTCCGTCGGTCAGCAGCGTCGCGCCTTCTTCGAGTCCTTTTTCGATATAGGACAGGGTGCGCGTCTTGTTCTCTTCGCGGATGACCGGGCCGAGGAACACCCCGTCGTCCAATCCGTTGCCCATTGTGACGCCAAGCGTCTTCTCTTTGAGCCGAGCGATGAACTCGTCCGCGATGCCTTCTTCGACGGTCAGTACCGCGCACGCCATGCAGCGTTCGCCCGCCGAGCCGAACGCCGCGGAGACGACGTTCGTGATCGTGTCTTCGATATGGGCATCGTTCAGCACGATCGTATGGTTCTTCGCTCCGGTGAGCGCCTGGACGCGCTTGAGGTTCTCGCTGCCTTTTTTGAACACGTATTCGCCGACCGGCTTGGACCCGACGAACGAGATCGCCTTGATCTCGGGATGCTCCAGAATGCCGTTGACCACGTCATGCGCGCCGTACACGATATTGAACACGCCGTCCGGCAGGCCCGCTTCGGTAAACAGCTCGGCCAGTCTCTCCGTCAGCAGCGGCGTGCGCTCGGACGGCTTGAGGATAAACGCGTTGCCGAGCGAGATCGCCATCGGGAACATCCAGCACGGCACCATCATCGGGAAGTTGAACGGGGCAATGCCGCCGACCACGCCGAGCGGATACCGGTAGTTCGCCGCTTCGACATCCGTCGCGATGGTCGCGAGCGAATCGCCCATCATCAGCGAAGGCGTGCCGGCCGCGAATTCGACGTTCTCGATGCCGCGCTGTACTTCGCCGCTCGCTTCGCTCAGGCTTTTGCCGTTCTCGAGCGTGATCAGCCGGGCCAGTTCGTCTTTGTGTTGGCTCAGCAGCTGCTGGTAGTTGAAGAGGATGCGGGCGCGCCGGGGAACGGGCACCTTTTTCCACTTTTCAAAAGCCGCCTGCGCGACTTCCGCCGCATGATCCGTATCCGCTCTCGTGGACAGGGGTACCCGGCAGATCACTTCTTTGGTAGCCGGATTGTAAACGTCTTCATATTGGGTCGTCCGGCTCTCGATCCATTGGCCGCCAATATAGTTCTTGAGCTTTCTTGCGGCAGTCGGGGTGGTGGACATGGTGTGGCTCCTCTCGCAGTCGTGTCCGGCGCGCAACGCTGTTCGCCAAAACCGCTGTCACTTTTGGTCATGTTTTGATTATATTTGTATGATATCCAAACCAAACATGCCCGTCAAGTCTAAATAAGCGCTTCAAACCCGGGATTCAACCTATTTTTGCAAAGATCGCGGCCTCTTTTCTTCCTGCTTAGTTTATATTGTATCCGTTATCATTTCAAATACGCACTCGAATTTATACGATAAAAACAGATTTTGTTCTTTTTTAATTAACTATTGATTATGTTTTGGACATTATTTATAATTTTGCGTATCAACCGTACAGGAGAATGCCTATGAAAGTCCGACGGCTTCAGGAGATCGAACACTATATTCATGACCGCAAAAACGTAACGCTGGACGAATTGTGCCTCGTCTTCGACGTATCCAAAAACACGATCCGCCGCGATATCAATCAAATTCTGCAAAGCGGCTCGATCGAAAAAGTCTATGGAGGCGTCGTCTCGGCCGAAAAGCTCATTTCGTTCGAAAACCGGAACATCGAATACCGGACCGAGAAAGCGGAGATCGGACGCCTGGCCGCGGAGTATGTGGAAGAGAACGATTTGATCTTTATCGATTCCGGTACTACCACGCGCAATCTGATCGATTTTCTGGATCCCGACAAGCATCTGACGATCCTGACCAACAGCCTGGATGTCATCAACGGCGCTTCGGCCATGCCGAATGTCCATCTGCTGGTCGTAGGGAGCACCTACAAACGCAGTACACGGTCTTTTGTCGGCGTGGACGATCTGCGGACGCTTGAGAAATACAACGTCAACAAAGCATTCATGTCCGCTACCGGCGTCAATCTGGTGCACGGGCTGACCAATTCCGATCTGCTGGAACACGAAATCAAGAAATCGGTCGCCGGCCGGGCGGAGCAGCTGATTCTGTTGGCGGATTCCAGCAAATTCGGCCGTTCGACCCTGCTGACGTACGCCGACTTTCCGGATCTCGACGTTCTCGTCACTTCCCGGGAACTGCCTCCGGAGTATGCGGATTACTGCCGGACCTATGGAATCGCGCTGCGGCAGGCGTGAATCCATGGCGTCTGCCTCTTCTACAGGAACAGACGCCGCCTTCTATTCCGACTTCGCCAAAAACAAAAAAACGTTCCGATTCTCCCCAACGGGAAATCGGAACGTTTTGGTATGTACGGCTTATTTCCCGGGAAACGCTGCAGCGGCGTATCCGGCGCCGCGCCGCGCAGCGTTCCCTGCCGGATCAGGCAGACAGCTGCCCCTGGCTCAGGCTTGGCTCAGCGTTCTCTCCTCATACAGCGCAGGCTTCGTATCGAACACGATCTCTTCGCGCTCGCCGCTCTCCTGGGCTTTGACGCAGGCATCCGCCGTAACGGCCGCTACATATCCGTCCCAGGCGGTCGGTCCCTGCAGCATGCCGCGGCCGACCGAATCGATGAAATCCTGAATTTCGCGGTCGTACGCTTCGATGAAGCGGTCTTTCCAGTCCATCAGGATCCGGGTGCCGTAAGTCGCTTCCTTGCGGAAAGAGATCGATGAAGGCTCGGGCAGCTTGACGATCCCGTCTTCCCCGATGACTTCGCACTGGATATCGTAGCCGTAGCGGCAGTTGACGAAGATCTCCGCCGTAATCAGGACTCCGCCCTGCGTCTCGATCATCACGACCTGGGGATCGCGCATATGGCTGAGCGCATGGCGCGTTTTTCTCGGATAAGACACCTGAACGGATTTGTAGTCGTCGGCAATCAGCCAGCGAAGAACGTCGATCTCGTGGATCAGCGTATCCGTAATCGCCATATCGGTCGTATAGGTCGGAGACGATTCGGGGTTGCGGTGCGCGCAGCGGATCATCAGCGGTTCGCCGATCAAGCGCTCGTCGATCGCCTGCTTGAGCTGGACGTATCCGCTGTCGTAACGACGCATGAAGCCGACCTGCACGAGCCGTTTGCCATGCCGGATCTCTGCATCGACGATCCGGCGGCAGCCTTCGGCGGTCGTCGCCAGCGGTTTTTCGCAAAAGACGTACTTGCCCGCTTCGATCGCGGCCAGCACGCTGCCTTCGTGTGCCGGGCCCCAGCTCGTGACCAGCACCGCGTCGACATCGCCTTCGGCCAGCAGCGAATGGTCGTCCGCGTACACCGAGGCGTTCAATCCGAAGCTCTGCGCGGCCGCTTCCGCCGCTTCCCGGTTTACGTCCGTGACCGCCGTAATTTGTCCTCCCGACAAATTGGACGCGATACGCCAAATATGGTCTCTGCCGATTGCGCCCGTTCCGATAACTCCGATCTTCAATACCATCCTTTGTTCCTCCTCGCGTTCGTTGGTCAAGACTGCGTCAGCAGATGTTCGTCGATATAACGGCGGGCAATCAAAGCATACTCCAGCGGGTGCGCCACCTCGGGATCCTGCTCGGCCTCGATCACGATCCAGCCCCGGTACCCGCTTGCGATCAGTTCGGCGTAGACTTCTCTGAAGTCGATACAGCCGTCGCCGGGCACCGTAAACATACCGCTCAGGAACGACTGCATGAACGATCGGCCTTCCTGGCGGCAGTCGTCGAGCACGTCCCGGCGCGCATCCTTGAAATGAACATGGCCGATCCGCCCGATCTGTCTGCGCAGCAGCTCCATATAGTCACCGTCCGATACGAAAATATGGCCGGTATCATACAGCAGTGCAACCTTGGAAGCATCGGTTCCTTCCATCAGCCGATCGACTTCGGCCGCCGTCTGTACGCCTGTTCCCATATGGTGGTGATACACGAGGCGAAGTCCGTATTCCCCGGCAATTTCCCCAAGCGTCTCCAATCCTGCGCACAGCCGAACCCATTCTTCCTCGTCAAACACAGGCTTTTCCGCAAAAACGTTATGCCCCGTTCCCTGGATACTTCCCGTCTGCTCGGAAACCACGATCACGTCGGCTTGGACTTCTTGCAGGTAAGCGCACTGCTCGCGAAACGGACCGATCACGCGTTCCAGACCGTCGCGCAGCAGGTAGCTGCTGAACCATTGACCGGCGATCCGGAGTTTGCGAAGTTCCAATTCCCGGTTCAACAGGCGGGCTTCCGGGAAAAATCCGCCGACTTCGGTTCCCTCGAAGCCCGCTACGACAATATCGCTCAGCAGATGCTGCAGCGTATTGCCCGCGCCAATCTCCGGCATGTCATCGTTACGCCAGCCGATCGGCGCGATTCCCCAGGCGATATGTTGTTCGTTCATAACCTTTCCCCTTTGCGATAGGTTGAATGTTTCGAATGATTCTGTGATGTATTGATTAACTTTTGGTCATATGTGATTATACAGTACGGTTAAAAGCGCTTTCAGTCAACTCCTTTCTGCAATCTGCTACATTTTTGCCTCAAATCCTAATCTCCTCTAAGCTCATCGGGATTGCGTGCCGATACGTAGAGATAGCTCAACTTGCGGACGTGCACGCCGACCGGCGGCATAACCGCTTATCTATCCAAGATTAGGGAGGAACCTCATCCATGAATAAAAAGCATCTGTCTGTCGCGCTGTCTTCCCTGCTCGTTCTGCCTTTACTGGCTCCGTCGGGTACACCGTCGACTCCAACGGCTTTTGCCGCAGACGGCCCCGATCAGGAAGTCGTGATTGTCTATAAAAACGAAGACGGCAAAGACGCCGCCCTCGAACAAAGCGAAGAAATCCGGCACGAATTCGAGACGGTTCCCGCCGTGTCGGCCGCCGTCAGTCCGGAAGAACTCCAAGATCTCGCGCAGAATCCGGATATCGCCTATATCGAACGCAATATTTCGTTTCGGACGACCAACGTTGAAGAAATGAGTACAACTCCTTCCGCAAACTTCGATGAACAGTCGCGTTGGAACTATCAAGCCGTTGCCCCTAATATGATGTGGCAGCAGGGCTTTACCGGGCAGGGCGTCAAGGTCGCCGTTATCGATTCCGGTATTTCTCCTCATCCGGAGTTGAAGATCGCAGGCGGCATGTCCTCCGTCGGACCCGGCACAAACTCTGACTACGCGGACGATAACGGCCACGGCACGCATGTTGCCGGCATTATCGCAGCCGACAGCGGAAAAGGCCTGGTCACTGGTGTTGCTCCCGGCATTTCTCTCTACGGCGTTAAAGTATTGGATTCGGGCGGCACCGGTACGCTCCAAGATGTGCTGGAAGGCTTGGACTGGGCAATCCAGAACGATATGAATATCATCAACCTCTCGCTCGGTACTCCCGATGATTCGAAAGCTCTGCACGATATGGTCGATAAAGCCTACAATAAAGGGATCGTGGTCGTCGCTTCCGCCGGCAACAGCGGAACGGCTTCGAACATCAATGAAGATACGGTCAACTATCCGGCCAAATATGAGAGTGTTATTTCGGTAGCCGCAGTTGACCCGAATTTGGATCATGCAGCCTTCTCGTCGGCCGGACCGCGAGTAGACTTTTCCGCTCCCGGCGTGGCGATCGCATCGACGTATCCGGCTGCTCTCGGTTATTCTTATCGCGGAATGAGCGGGACTTCGCAAGCGGCTCCCCATATCGCCGGCGAACTGGCTCTGCTCAAGGAGAAAAACCCTTCCGCCTCTCCTGACGTTCTGCGCCAACTGTTGAAAGATTACACGGTGGATCTCGGAGATTCTGGCCGCGATCGCTTGTTTGGAGAAGGTTTCGTGACGTTTAAGTCGACAACTGATACGAAGGCAACGAATGAAGTAAGCGGCGCAGACGTTATCTCCTCCACTTCGGATAGCCTGACACTGGGCTGGACGCTTCCTGCCGATTACGATTTCAAAGAAGTTCGCGTATATAACGGATCTTCGATCCAGCCGACTACTGTAACAGGCGTCACTTATCAAGCGACAAACCTGACTCCCGATACCGCTTATCAGTTCCGTCTCACCACAGTGGATACCGCTGGCAACGAATCGTTGGGCGTTACCGTTTCCGGAAGAACACAACTTCTTCCGGCTGAAAACGAAATAGCTCAGACTCCGGTTCAACCGACCTTGAGTGAACCCGTTCCGACTCCGGATGCTCCACCTGCCGTTGTTCAAGCTCCTGTCACCGTGACGCCGGCCCCTTCGGGAGGCAGCGCACAGATTCCTTCGGGTGGTGGTGGTGACGGTGGCGTAGCACCTGCTCCAGTCGTGTCGGCTCCGGCCGCGGTTCCGACCAAACCAATCGTAACCCCTGCTCCGGCGACAACGGTCAAAGCCCCTGTCGCTCTGCCTTTCACCGATGTCGCTCCGACATTCTGGGGCCGTGAGACAGTCGCTTGGGCTTATGAACGCGGTCTGGTCAAAGGGTATGGCAGCGGCCAACTCAAACCAAACGCGACCGTAACCGAAGCCGAATTCCTTGCGATCCTGATTCGCGCGTTCGAACCCCAAATTAAAAACGCCGCGGCAGGAACATGGTCGAATACGTACTATGAGCGTGCCAAGCAGTTGAATCTGCCGCTTAAAGGCTATACGTCCAAAACGGCCCGCAGCCAGAATCTGATGCGTGTTCAAGTCGTTGAAATGCTGGCAGCGGCCAATGGCTCAAGCCTTACGGGCAACGAGGCAATCCGTTATGTTCTGTCTGTAGGCATTGCCAAAGGCAGCAGCAAAACCGAGAAGACGGTCGCTTCGTTTAACGGAAGCCGGACGCTCACCCGGGCGGAAGCTCTTCAATTCGTTAAAAATCTGACTGAAAGCAGCACAGGCGGCTTGAAATAACGTTCGCAGGGCTTCAAACTAGAAGATTCCGGCTTGGTCCAGCCGCATTTTGGTCTGAAAAACAAAACGACAGACCGGTTAACCGGCCTGTCGTTTTTTTGCGTGCTGTATTTCCGTACATCCATTTCACAGACAGACTGTAATCAGTGCTTGCCCGCATCTTCTTCGTTCAGGAAAGGCTTGTTGACGTAGAAGTACATGAAGCCCATCAGTCCGGCGCCGCCGACCAGATTGCCGAGCGTCACCGGAACCAGATTGTGCACGACGCCCGCCATGGAGATTTCGGCCGGATGCTCGACGACAAGCGCGATCGCGAATGTACACATGTTGGCGATACTGTGCTCGTAGCCCGAGATGAAGAAGCAGAAGACGAACAGCATCATCGCGAACATTTTCGCTCCGTTTTCTTTCATGAACATCGGCACGAAGAACGCCATACAGACGAGCCAGTTACACAAAATCGCGCGGAAGAACAGCTGGCTCGTCGGCGCTTCCATCTTGTGCTGAACGACGTTGAGCAGGAAGGCGTTGATATCCGGCGAAGCGAACAGCCCCGTCAGGAAAATGAATCCCGCGAACAGTGCTGCTCCCATCAGGTTGCCCGCATAGCTCATGCCCCACAGCTTGAAGACTTCGGTCCATTTCATCTTTTTGCGCAGCGCGGCGTACGTGTAATAGAACGTATTGCCCGTAAACAGGTCGCCGCCTCCGTACGAGATCAGAATGATTGCCGCCCCGAACGCGATCGCCGCCATCGGATAAGCCATCGGCGACTCCACCAGGTAGAAGAAGCTGCCCGCGCGGAAAGCCACGATAACGCCGAAGCCGATAAACATACTGGCCAGAATAGAGCGCAGGATATAGCGGACGACGCTTTGCTTGTAAATCTTGTGCTTTTTGAGTGCCAATAACTCTACGTTTCTAAGAGCTTCTGTTTCCATGTCGACCTCCGCTATCGCCTGAATTTTGTAGGTACGGACCGGGAAAAAGTTCCGCGGATGCGATTGTTTTATGCTTAACACGTCCGTTTGCCTTTGAATCATTCCCTCATTGTAACGCAGAGCGGCAGCGAGGGGTATGGGGATGACGAATTATTTTGAATTTTAGTAGTATAAATTTATATTGGGCTCACACGCAGGTTCAACTTGTGCTTTCGGGATAGCTCGTACAAGTCGCCGGAGATGATCAATTTTAACGTATTGACATGATCCAGCAGGAAAAATTCGTGTCCGCCAATTTTCTTGGGATCAAGAACAAGTTTGAAAAGGAATTTAACCGGCTTACGGGACGTCTGATGCACGGAAGCGGCGATCACCGCTTTGCGTCCGTAGTCCGAGCGTTCGTACCCCCGCTGATAAATCCGCTGCGGGGATACTGCGATTCCAGAAAATAATAATCCATATGCTCAAGCACCCCTTTCCGACTCAGGTCTCTCTGTTCATTATAAGAAATACGCCGGCAGCAAAAAAGCCGCCTTGTCCCGAAAGACAAAACGGCTTGATGCGCGTTCGTTTGAAACGCAATCCGTACGATCACTGCGGCACACGCCGGATTAAGCCTGCGCCAGTTCCGAAGCCGCCTCCGCCCGGCGTTCCTTGGCGTAGAACACGTAGACCAGCAGACTCAGCAGCGCGATTCCCGCCATCGTCCACTGCACGTAGGACGGCGGCAGCGCGTCGAGCATGCGGCCGGCCGTAACGGAGAACAATCCGCCGCCGACGGCGCAGCCCGCCATCAGAATGCTGGTATTGCGCGCGATATTGCGCGGCATCAGCGTCTTGGCATACACAAGCGTCACGACATACAATCCGGACAGCGTCAGGCCGAGCAGGACGATCAAGACGTAGCCGACCGCCGCGCTGCGGTTGAGCGCAAACAGCGACAGCAGCACGATCATGCCGCCCCAATGGATAAACAGATATTTGCGGTAGCCCAGTTTCTCGGCTTCGTAACCCGCGAACATCCGCCCTGCGATCATCGCTCCCCAGAACACGGTCACACTGATCGGGGCGGTTGCGGCGTCGGCCATGCCCGTCTCCAGCATCAGCGAAGGCAGGTAATTGACCAGTCCGATATCCGTAGCGCCGTAGAAGAAGAACAGCAGAACGAAAGCCGGAAGCATCAGCGCACCCGGCGAGCGCAGAACCCGCTTGAGGCGTGCCGACGGATGGTTGGTCGCCGCGGCGGCCACGACCGCCCCGACCGGGCCGGATGAAGCGGCACCGGCCGGAACCGCGTTGGGCACTTCGTTCTGATGTGCCGGCCGGAACAGAGGTTCCGCGTCGCCGAAGCGGGTGAAGCGCAGGAACACGGACAAGAAGACGCAGTAAGCCGCAATGCCGAACAAGGCGTAATTCCACAACCCGCCGACGATCAGCATGCCGATAGTCAGCGGCAGCAGCAGCGAGCCGACGCCGAAAGCGACTTCGAGGCGGCTCATGGCAATCGCCGCATTGGACTGCAGTCCTTCCAAGATGACGGCCGCAATCACCGATTCGATAATGCCTCCGAGGAATCCGGCGGCGGCGAATCCGGCGAGCAGAAGCGGCCAAGACGGCAGGAACGCGATCATCAGGTAGGAAGCCGCCACGCCCCATGCGCCGATATGCAGCATCGCTTTTTTGGACATGCGGTTCGCCAGCCACGGCTGGATCAGCATACCGAAGATCGAAGCGCCGAATTCGATAAAAATCAGTGCGCCCGCGTCCGTATAGACGCGATCGTAGAGCGGCAGCAGGACGGTGATGATCGAAGCGACGGTAACTTTGATGAATCCCATGAGCAGATAGAACAGGCTGCCCATCCAGACGAGCTTTTTCAAACGGTATTCAATCCTCCTTCCCTGTATCCGTACACGCGTTAGGCGGAAGCGGCTTGGCCGCTTGATCCGCTAGGCGTTAGGCTTTCCGATTACGAAAACGGTTTACATGAAAGATTATACCGAAAATAAATGACTCGTACAGGGGTTTTCAAGAAAATACCGCAATAAACTTTATGACTTGCAAAAAAACCTTTCATAACAAAACGCATACGCAAAAACCGGATTCCGCCTATCGCGGAACCCGGCCGGATGTTACTGCCCCAACTGCTGGAATTGATCCATCAATCCCTGGATATTCTGGATGGTCTGCATCACTTCGGAATTCTGCAGCAGTTCCGGCGTGAACTCGCCCGCTTCGATCCGCTGCTGCAGTTCGTCCACCTGCGTATTCAGGCTGGCGTTATAGCCGGTGAGCTGTTCATGCAGTCCCTGCGCAAATCCCGGTACCTCAGTCTTGCCGAAATCGGCGATACTCTGCTGCACCTGATCCAGCTCCTGCGACAATTTCTCCTGGGCCTGCGGATCGTTGACCGCATTCTGCGCCAGCTGCGGAATATCCTGCGCCCACTGCGACGCATCGTTGATATAAGCGACGGCGTCGCTCGTATAGCCGACGGAACGGTTCACTTCTTCGACGGCCGAGCAGCCCGCAAGCGGAACGGCGAACAGGGTCAGGGCCAAGATGATCTTCTTCATGGTGCATGCACTCTCCTCGTTGCGCGAACCTTTCCGCCTCGCCGCGCAGCGGCGGCGGGGATTCGCGTCTGTTTGCGTTACATACTCCGCATGACCGGATGAGGTTTCAGTTCCGCACATTAGAAATCGATGAGAAAAATGTCGAATCCTTCATTTACCCGTGCCGAATCCGCCTAATGCCAGCCGCTTCCCGCCTGCGGCTTAGAGGTCCCGGATCGGCACATACAAGTCCGCTTCGCAGTAATCGGCACGTGCCAGCGCAATATCGATATATTCGAAGTGATGGCCGTGAGCCTGCTCGTACGGCGAGTTCAGAATCCATTCGTCCATGTAATTCCAGATCTCGTTCAGCTGCAAGATGGTCAGATGCTCCGGATGAAAACGGCCGATATATTTGAATACCGCGTATTTGCCGGCCGGAATCTCGGCGGTGTCCCACTCCGGCGCGAGGCCTTCCAGCGAATACACTTCGGCGGACGTCAGATAATCCGTCGTTTTCGGGCTGCACTCCGGCGGATACAGCGTCAGTCCGATATAGACGCCGGGCTTCACTTTATTCGGAATCTTCGCATACTCTCCGTAGAAAAAGTTTACGCCGTGCGCATTCGCCGTATAACGCTCGAAATTTTCCGCGATCGGAATATTCGCTTTGCGTCCGGCATACAAACTGCGCGGCTTCATGACGAACGTCGGCTCAAATACGATGCCTTGGCGGATTTCCTTGAGTACCGACGGATCGAAGCGCTCCACCAGCCGGATCTCTTCGGTGCCCCGGCGAAACTGGGCGGGCGTCACGCCGAACTGCCGTTTGAACGCGCGGATATACGACTGTTCGTGATCGAAACCGTACGCCAGCGCCGTATCCAGCACCGTTCGGCCTTCTCCCGCTTCCAATAGGGCATGCGCGCTGGCCGACAGCTTGCGGGTCCGAATATATTCCATCAGCGGAAGCCCTGTGGCCGCGCGCATCAAGCGGTGCAGATGGAACTTCGACAAGTAGGCATGCTCCGCCAGTTCGTCGAGTACGATTTTGTCCGCCAGACGGCGTTCCACTTCTTCCAGCACGCGTTCGATCGTCCCTAGCGTCTCGGTCCCGCCCGGAATCCCCCGGTTGACCAGCTGCAGGCTGTCCGCCGGTTCCGGCAGGACGCTGCGCGGTTCCCGTTCGCTTGTCCGGTTTGTTTGACTGTTCGGTTGATGAGGCTGCGCTCTCTCGTTCATGTTCCCGTTCTCTCTTTCGGCCTTGTCCCGCTGCGTGCCGGGCTCCCTTACAGCTTCTATCCTAACAAAAAACGCCGAAAGCGTCAGCTTCGGCGTTGGGCTGTTACGGCGTTCAGATTTCCTTTTGCGGCAGGGAGGATTGGGTCACCCCTTGACTGAGCTTCCCGCCACACCCTGAATGATGTAGCGCTGCCCGATCACGAAGACAAGCAGCATAGGCACAATCCCGGCTGTCGCCGCCGCCATCATTCCGTTGTAATCCACGGTGTTCTCGAGAATGAAATTCTGGAGCCCCAACGGGACCGTAAACAGATTGCGGTCGAGCAGGAAGACCAGCGCATTCTCGTAATCGTTCCAGTGCCAGGAGAAATCGATGATGGCGAGCGTCGCAAGCGCAGGCTTGGCGAGCGGCAGCATCAGCCGGAAGAAGATCCGAAAATGCCCCGCTCCGTCGATAAACGCCGCTTCGGTAATCTCGCCCGGCACCGAGAGAAAGAACTGCCGCATCATGAATACGCCGAAGATCGTAAACATGCCGGGCAGAATCAGCGCAAGGTGCGTATTGTAAATGCCGATCGCATCGAACAGGATGAATTTCGGCACGAACAGCACCTGCGGCGGAACCATCATCATCGACAGATACAGCAGAAACAGCGGCTCGCGGCCTTTGAACTTGATTCGGGCAAAGCCGTAGGCGGCAAGGGACGAGAGGAACACCGCTCCGACTGTGCTGATCAGCGAAATTTTCAGCGAGTTGAGATAGTAGGTGGCGAAGCCTGCGGGACCTGTCCAGACCCGGATATGATGTTCCCAGTTCAGGATGGTCGGAATCCATTTGACCGGGTAGACGAACACTTCGGCCGGCGACTTGAACGAAGTGCCGATCATCCAGACGAAAGGCATAATCATCAGCAGGGCGAATCCCGACATCAGCAGGGTCAGCAGGACGCGCCCCGGCTTGATTCCGCTATCTTGGCGGACGCGGCGCTTGGCTTCGTCCGAGCGGCTTGGCACCGGGCCGGCCGAATCGATTTTGACGTTTTCCATACGATCAGCCTCCTTTTAATAGTGAACCCAGCGCTTCTGTCCGATCCATTGGAGCACGGTGAACACCAGAATGATCGCGAACAGCGCCCAGGAAATCGCGGAAGCATAGCCCATCTCGTAATAGCGGAAAGCGTTCTGGTAAATGAACAGCGACAAGACGGTCGTACTGTCGCCCGGTCCGCCCTGGGTGATCGCCTGAATGATACCGAATGTCTTGATCGACATGATCAGCCCGGTGACGAGCAGCAGGAACGTCGTCGGACTGACAAGCGGCCAGATGACCCGGTGCAGGATCGCCCAGGGACGGGCTCCGTCGATCCGCGCGGCTTCCACCAGTTCTTCGGGAATTTCCTGCAGCGCAGCCAGATAGATAATCATGTTGTAGCCGAGCATGAACCAGATCCAGATGATATCGATCGCAAACATGGCGCTTTCCGTCGCGGACAGCCAGCCCGGCGGATGGTCGATCCCGATCGAACGCAGAAAGCCGTTGATCGGACCCGAAGTAGGTTGAAACAGCAGCATCCATACAAAGGCAACCGCTACGCCGCTCGTGATATACGGCATGAAATACAGGGCGCGCAGCGTCTTTTTCCAATAGACCGCTTTGTTGAGCGCCGCCGCCACCAGAAAAGCCAGCAGGATCGAGACCGGCACCGACAGCAGGAAGATCAGCGTATTGCGCAGCGCCGTGTAGAACTGCTCGTCCCCCAGCATCCGCTCGATATTGGCGAAGCCAACGAAAGAGATCGCCGGATTCATAAAGGTGTAGTCGGTAAACATCAGGTAAAACGAATAAACGGCCGGCAGAATAAAAAACAACAGCACGCCCAGCATATTCGGTCCGATAAACGCGTATCCCAGCAGACTCTGGCGTTTCAGCCATGATTTGCCCATCTCGCTCACTCCTCCGCTTGTGTTCTTCCTCCAGCATACGGTTCGAGACGTCGGCCCGGAAGGAACAGAACCCCGGAATTCATGCGACAAAAACACTCAATTCGGCGCCAAAACCAAGTTCGTCCCACAAAAAAGCGGCGCATGGATTCGTTCCATCGCCGCTTGAACATGTGGACCAAAGCTGCCGGGCCGATTACTTGTTTTGGCTCAGCCATTCGTTGTGTTTGTTGACCATGTTCGCCGCCGCCTGCTCCGCCGTCTGATCGCCGAGGAAATATTTCTCGTATTCCTGGGCGCGCATATCGACCATCTCCTGCGACAGCTCGCGGGTAAAGGTCGGGATCTTGCTGTCGAACAGCACGTATTCCAGCGAAGCTTTGTCGTACGTATCCGCATGCTCGCCGAGCAGGCGCTTCAGCGCTTCGCTTGGATCCGCGGCGCTGGAAGCCGGAAGGCGGCCGCCCGGCGCCATCGGCATCATGCCTCCGTCGGCGTACCACTGAAGGAACTTCCAGGCTTCTTGCGTGTGCGCCGACTTGGCATTGATCGAGATAAAATCGCCCACGCCGCCGCTGGTTACATAATCCGCTTCGTCATCCACAAGCCGGGGCACCGGAGCAAAAGCGATCTTGAAGTCCCGCGGGAACTCGTCCATATTGTTCGAGCTGCGCAGCAGCCATCCGCCGATATTCAGCATCGCGGCCTCGCCGCCGAGGAACATGTTCTCTACCGGCATTTTGGAAGTCAGCTGCTCGCCGAGCGGCGGACTGGAAGCATCTTCGCTCATCATGGCGTTCAGCGTCTCCAGCCACCGGATCGCAAGCGGATCATCCATGTTCGACGTTCCGTCTTTTTTGGTATAGCCGTCCGTCACCATAACCGAATCCAGCGGATCGGAGAACGACGCGGTATGCTGGACCAATCCGTATTTGAAGCCCGACTCTTTGAGTTTGCGTGCGTATTCGCGCGCTTCGTCCCACGTCCACTGCTGCGGAACCGGCAGGCCGGCCTGCTCGAGCGCATCCGCGTTCAGAGCGAAAAACGTCGTGTTCTTGCTCGTCGGCAGACCGTAATACTTGCCTTCGATCTTCCAGGCGGCCGCTTCCTCTCCGATCATCTTGTCGATATCGTAATCCGGGAATTCGGCCATATCGAGCGCTACGCCGGATTTGATCCGTTTGTCCAGATTGGACATGGCGTAATTCACGAACAAATCGACGTTCTGCCCTGTGGAGAGCGCCGTATCGAGCTTGAGATTGCCGTCGTCGTCATTCACATAGCGCACATACTCCACCTGGATCTCCGGGTTCTGCGCATTCCAGTCGTCCACCACCTGCTGCGGCCCGTTCTCCGCCGGCACGCCGCCCCACATCGTCAGTTTGACCGGCCCGTCGGCTGCTTTCTCCGTCTGACCGCCCGCTCCTGCCGCCTGCTGTCCGGATCCCATACCGACACAACCTCCGAGCAGCGACGCCAGCAGTATGCCCGCTGCCGCGGCGCCCCATCCTTTTTTCGCCATACCCTTCATTTTCTCGACCTCCCTGGACTCGAAGTGGTTGCCGCTTTCCTTTTCAATGTATCAGGGAAGCGCTTCCTTTTTTAGTGACAAATCCACGTTTCGGGCGGAAGAAATCTGTGCAGTTTGCGAAAAAGGAAAGCGGCGTCGGCACTGCGTTTTCTTCTATCGGCCGATTTTACCGCTGCTGGTCCGTTCGTCCGCGGCGGCCAGATGACGGTATTGGCTGGGCGTGACGCCGGTCCATCTTTTGAAAATTTTGATGAAATAGTTGTCGTTCGCAAAACCCGTCCGCTGGCCGATCTCGTGGACCGGCAGATCCGTTTCCTTCAACTGTTCCGCGGCCCGGGCAATCCGGACGCCGTGCAGATAATAGATCAGCGTGTAACCGGTCTTCTTCTTGAACAGGGCGCTGACGTAATTCTCGCCCATCATGACATACCGCGACATGGACTTGACCGTGATATCGTTCTCGTAGTGCGTATGGATATACTCGACGATCCGGCGCACTTCGGGATGGGCGATCGCACTCTCGTGCTGCGGCCGGAACGTGTCCCGGTACGAACGCTCTCCACCGTCTTCCGGCAGGGCCTCCGGACTTGGGGAAGACGTTTCGCCGCCGATCTCGCCCGCCGCTTCGGTCAATTCGGCGCCCACTTTGCGCAGCGTATCGCGCAGCGAATTGACGCTCATCGACAGCTTCAGAATATAGTTGGACGCCCCGTATTCCATCGCCTGGCGCACGTATTCGAACTCTCCCATGCAGGTCAGCATCACGAACTTGCTCCGCACCCCTTCCGCGCGGACGCGCTTGAGCAGCTCAAGTCCGTCCAGCCCGGGCATGACGATATCCGACAATACCAGATCCGGCCGTTCGCGGCGGATGATATCCAGCGCTTCCTCCCCGTTGCCGGACTCCCCGATCACGCGGAACCCCAGCTCTTCCCAGGAGATAATCTCGCGTACCGATTCCCGGACAAAGACCTCATCTTCCACCAGCAGTACGGTCCACATGTTCTTCTCCCCTTTCGCTCAGAATCGGACCGGACGGTTCGGCGCCGGAACGGTAAGGCGTCGACAGCAGAAACGGAATCCGGACACGGACACGGGTGCCGGCAGAGCTGCCCGGCAGCGTCTCCAGACCGCCTTCGCCCCGGTACAGCAGCTGCAGGCGCTCTTTCAGGTTCGGGAGCCCGATTCCCTGCCGCTCTCCGGCCCTTTTCAACCGGCGCGACTGCTCCATCCCGATCCCGTTGTCTTCGACTTCCAGCGTCAGTCTTCCGTCTTCGCGGTACACGCGAATCCCGATTTCGCCCCGTGCGGGCAGATTCGCCACGCCGTGCCGGATCGCATTCTCCACCAGCGGCTGCAGGCTGAGCTTCGGCACAAGCGCATACTCCAGTTCTTCGTCGAACTCGCAGGTCACCGTAAAAGCGTCCCGGTAGCGCATCCGCTGGATATGCAGATAAGCCTGCACCAGCTCGATCTCGTCTTTGAGATGGATCAGCTCCACTTCGGAGGCGAGACTCGCTTCCAGCAGCTTGCCAAGCGAGACGCACATTTCGGTAATATCGTCGCTTCCGCTGCGGATCGAACTCCATTTCATCGTATTGAGCGTGTTCAGCAGAAAATGCGGATTCATCTGGGCCAGCAGCATATGCACGCGTACGGCTTCTTTTTGGCGCTCCTCCGCTTTGAGCCGGCGGATCAGCTCGTGCGTATCGTCCAGCATCGTATTGAACGTCCGCGTCAGCTCCAGCACTTCGCCGCGGCTGCGTTCCTCGGAGATCCGTACACGCAGATTTTTGCTCGCGGCTTCTTTCATACGATCCTGCAGCAGCGACAGCGGACGGGTGAATGCGGCGGAGATCATGAACGCAAACAGGATAAACACGGCGGTCAGTCCGTAAAAGGTAAGAAAATACCGGCTTTTCAGCTCCGAAATTTCCGCAAACAGCACATCCAGCGGAATCCGGCTTACCATGTACCAGTCCAGCGGTTCGACGTAAACATAGTTGACCAGCATCCCCGAGTCCCGGTCCGTCACATACCGCTGCGGGCCTCCCGCCCGAATCGCCTTCGTGACCGATTCCGTCAAAAAGGCGTCTTCCGTCGAACCGGCCAGGCGCTCTCCCGTACCCGTCATCAGGAAATACTCCTGTCCGCCCGGCGATTCCTTGAGCGCGGAGCGAAACCAGGACGAATAATCGATCGCGATCCGGGCCAGGCCGTACGGCCTGCCGCTGTCGTCGCGCATATAGGCGTACAGCGACAGCAGGTACGGTCCCGACGAAATTTCGCGCAGAATATTGTTCCCGTCGCGCGGATCCCAGCGGTAATAAAGACCGCCCGGCGCGGCGGAATCCGAGGCCGGCAGTTCGCCGGGAACGAACGGCTTGGC
The DNA here is from genome assembly GCF_013185195.1 of Saccharibacillus qingshengii. Classification (GTDB taxonomy): domain Bacteria; phylum Bacillota; class Bacilli; order Paenibacillales; family Paenibacillaceae; genus Saccharibacillus; species Saccharibacillus qingshengii. The sequence continues at coordinate 145,113 of NZ_JAAZWC010000006.1, read as the reverse complement.
CGAAGTCCCGCCCGGCGATCCGGGAACCGAAGGAGCTTCGCCCAGTTGGGAAACGAACAGCTCCCGGTAAGGCGCGTATTCAAGCTGTTTGCGGGGCGGATAAGAAGTGTAAACGCTATCATAAAAATCAAGCAGCGTGAAATAGACATACGGATTATAGAGAAAGAAGCTGTTGCCGAGCGATTTGAATTTTTCTTCGACCAAAGCCTGATTGTCGAGCGACGTGCGGGCTTCGGGATGCTGGAGCGCACTGCGAACCGAGGAATCCTGCTCCAGAAAAATAAGCGTCTTGTAGGCGATACTCATCTGGTCTTCAAGCATCCGGTTGAGCTGAACAAGCTGCTCCCGGCTCTGCCGGCTGATCTTCTCTTCGACAAGCCGTTCGATCTGGCGGTAGTTGTACACGTTGAGCAGCGCAAACGGCACCAGAATCAGCAGTACAAAAGCGGCGAACAGCCGATGTTTCAATTTCTGCGGCATCAGCGATTTCCAGGACGCCCGGCGCAGCCGGACAGGCAAAGGCTTTCTGTACATCGGCGTCTCGCTCCTTCACAAACGGGGAATTGCCTACATTATACCACCCGGCCGCCGGCAGGAAGGCGGCCGGGCCGGATTCGTCTCAAATTGCATGGATATGTGCAACAAGGCGGACACGAGGCACTGGCACGGGCAGGAAACATTCGAAAACCGCGTAGATTTGTTCTATCCGGCCGCGGCGCAGCCGGCAGCAGGCGTAAGGCGGACGTCTCAGATCCGGCGCCGGCGCCGATACTCCGACGGGGGCATTCCGGTGTCTTGCGTGAAGACGCGGCTCAGATAGAAGCCGTTCTCGTAGCCGCAGCGTTCGGCGATCTGGGCGAGCGTCAATTCGGTATCATCGAGCAGACGCCGGGCTTCGCGCAGCCGGACGGCTTTTAAATAATGCGAAGGCGTCTCGCCGAACGCCGCCCGAAAGCGGCGGGTCAGCCGGACGGGGCTAAGGCCAAGTTCCGCGGCCAGCGCTTCCAGGAGCAGCGGCGCTCCGGCGCGCGCTTCGATTGCGGCGGCCGCCCGCGACATGAGGGCGTCTTCGCTGAAGCGGCGCTCCGGGCGGACCGCCCGGCGGCGTTCGGCTTCGTACAGCAGCAGCAGGTCGAGCGTCAGATGGGCGACCCAGCGGCCTTCGGCCTTGGGATTCCGCTCGGACGCCTCCCGAAGATGTGCGCAGGTCGAGCGCAGACGCCGGACGTCTTCGAACGCGATCAGCCCCGGCTCCAATCCGCAGGGTCCGTCGATGGCCGCTTCCCATTCGAACTGCACGTAATGGAACGTCAGCGGGGTGATCGCTTCCCGGCGCAGCCTCCCTCCGGGCGGACACAGCACGGCCGAACCGAACCCCGCTTCGCCGTCAAGCGGCAGAACCGGCAGCGGAGCTTCGTTGGCCGGAATCTCCGGTCTCTCGACGGTGAACCGGAATGTGCCTTCCTCTACCACAAACATCGTCCACAGCCCGTAGCGGTCTTCCGCCAGATCGAAACGGACTTTGCCGTTCCAGTAAACATGCTCGACGATCCGCATCTCCTCGCCTCCTTTGCTCCGTTTCGCTTAACGCAGGGATAACTGAAATAAAGTATAAGCCATGCGCCTGAATTCTGCATGTAAAAGCTTCTCTGCTCCTCCTATGCTGAAACTATGGATATCCCCCAATCGAAAAGGAGCGTGAAGACATGCGAAACGAAACGATAGAAAGCGATATTACGGTGGTAGGCGGCGGACTGGCCGGGGTCTGTGCAGCGATTGCGGCGGCGAGGCTGGGGCGATCGGTCTCGCTGGTTCAGAACCGTCCGGTACTCGGCGGCAACTCCAGCAGCGAAGTGCGCGTCTGGGTATGCGGAGCGACGGCGCACGGCCTCAACCGCTATGCCCGCGAGAGCGGCATCATGGGAGAACTGTTCCTGGAGAACCAGTATCGCAATCCGGAAGGCAATCCGTATCTCTGGGATCTGGTCGTACTCGAAGCGGTAAAAGCCGAGCCGAATCTGACGCTGTTCCTGAATACGGACGTGCACGAAGTCGAAGCGGAAGGACCGGAAGAAAACCGGCGTATCGTCTCGGCGGTCGGATGGATGATGGGTTCGGAGCGCAGGATCGCGTTCCGGAGCGGGGTATTCGTGGATTGTACCGGCGACGGCCTGCTCGGTTTTCTGGCCGGAGCCCGGTACATGCTCGGGCGCGAAGCGCGCAGCACCTATAACGAGGAATGGGCGCCGGAGATCGCAGACGATATCACGCTGGGCAGTACGATGCTCTTCTACACCCAGGACGCGGGCCGGCCGGTGAAGTTTGTTCCGCCGTCTTTTGCCAAAGACATCTCGCAGACGTCCATCCCGCTCAAACGGATGATCCGAAGCGGGGATTCCGGCTGCCATTATTGGTGGATCGAATGGGGCGGCGAGCACGACACCGTACATGATAACGAGCAGATTCGCGACGAGCTGGCTTCGGTCATCTACGGCATCTGGGACTATATCAAAAACTCCGGCCGGTTCGATGCGGGCAATCTGACGCTCGAATGGGTCGGTTCGCTGCCGGGCAAACGGGAGTACCGACGCTTCGTCGGCGACTACGTGCTGAACCAGAACGATATCGTCGCGCAGCGGGCATTCGACGACGGCGTGGCGTTCGGCGGCTGGTCGATCGACCTGCATCCGCCGCAGGGCATGTATGCCGAAGAAAGCGGTTCGAAGCATTACCATATGGACGGCGTGTACCACGTCCCGTTCCGTTCGCTGTATTCCGCGAACGTATCCAATATGCTGATGGCGGGCCGCAACATCAGCGCTTCGCACGTCGCGTTCGGCACGACGCGCGTGATGGCGACCTGCGCGGCCATCGGCGAGGCCGCGGGCACGGGGGCCGCGCTCTGCTCGGCCCTGGGCGTGACGCCGCGCGAGCTGCGCGCGCGGCACACGGATCTGCTGCGCCGGACGCTGATCCGGCGCGGGGCCTCGATCGTCGGCGCGCGAAGCGGCGACGAAGCGGACCTGGCGCGCGGCGCGGCGGTCTCGGCGTCCGGCGCGCTCCGGCGCCTCGCGCTGGAGACGCCCGGCGAAGCGCATCCGCTTGCGCGCGACGCGGCGCTGCTCTTCCCGGCGGACCCCGGCGTGTCCGGCGTGTCCCTGCTGTTGTCGGCGGATGAAGACGCCGAAGTGACCGCCGAGCTGTGGGACACCGGCCGCGGCGAGAACTATGTGCCGCATACCCGGCAGGCGGCGGCGACCGTCTCCGTCGAAGGCGGCGAAGCGCGCTGGGTGCGCTTCGATCTGAATGGGCGGCCGGAGACGCCGCGCAACGCGTTCCTGATCGTACGGGCGAATACGGCCGTGCGGCTGTACCGGTCGGCCGAGCCGCTGAGCGGGGTACTGGCTTTCGAGCGCGGCGGCGAGGCGCGGGTCTCGCAGGATCTGGAGGACCGCCTGGCCGACCAGCCGATCGTCGAATGGCAGATGCACGGCATGGCGCGGAAGCCGTTCTGCTTCCGCCTGGAATCGGCGACGGAAGCCTATGCGCCGGAGCGCGCAGTGAACGGTTATCACCGCCCGTTCGCCGGACCGCAGATGTGGCGGTCGGAGCGGATGGACGGCGGCGTGAACCCGGGCGCGCAGCAAGCTTCCGCACCGCCAATCGAGCCTTGGCTGCGGCTCGATTGGGACGAGCCGCAGCACGTCGCCGAGATTCATCTGACGTTCAACGACGACGTCAATGAAGACCTGGTGAACCTGCATCACCACCGCACGGATTTCGACGTGATCCCCGAGCTGATTCGCGATTATCGGCTTGAAGCCGCCCAAACGGACGATACGCAGGATTCGAACGCAAGATGGACGACGCTCGCTTCCGGGCAGGGCAACCGCCGCCGGCGAATCGTCCATAAGCTGGCGCAGCCGGTTCCGCTCCGCAGCCTGCGCCTGGTCGTCGAAGCGACCAACGGCAGTCCTTATGCGGAACTGATCGAGATCCGCGTGTACGAGCGCGACCCGGAAGCCGCGGCGGAGATTCGACCGACCGCCGATTGACGGTCGGCGGTCGGTCTGAAGCTCTGTTCCGGCGGTCGCCCTTTCGTTCTCTGTTCGTCTCTCGCGCCGTTTACCGGCCGCACTCGATTCCCCAACCGCAATTTACCTTCACATGCAGCGCGCGTCTGATGGCCCCCGGGCTATCAGACGCGCGTATTTGCTTATGCCGTTGGGCGGCCGGAACTCGATACCGCCCGCACTTTACGTGCAGGCGTTGAAGATCCGCAGCCAAGTATTCCCGTTCCGTGTCCGTTTTCCGATCCCGCTCCTCGCTCGTTTGTTCCGATCTGCGCAAGAACGGTTCATTTCTCCCTGCTCTTCTGAGGCATACTGAAAGCAGGCGGGCTGCCCGCCGGAGAGGAGGATTCCATTTCCATGCAATCCCATTCCACAAATTCAGATGTTCCTAAGGAGGACTTCATTTCCATGCAACCTACGGCTTCCGCTTATTCGATCCGACATTTTCGCGAAAGCGACTTCCCGGCACTTGGTGCCTTTTACAATCAAACGGCCGAAAGACGGCGCGTCACCTTCTGGTGGGTCGGCGATCCGGAGAACTGGCCGAACGTCTACTGCGCGTTCGAAGACGACAAGATCATCGCCAAAGGCCAGGTGGACGTATTCAGCACCATGCCGCCTACAGCGAAACCGTCGAGCAAACACCGGATCTTTTTCAATTTAAAAACGCTGCCTGAACGCGAAACCGATACGAACCTGCTCGGCGCGATGTACGAGGTTCTGCATGCCCGGGCACTGGAACTCAAAGCCCTTCTTCCCGACACGCACGGCACGCTGCTGGGCTTCGGCAACTACGCGGAAGAAGCGGCCAATACCGGTTACTTCACCTCGCGCCCGGAATTCTCGCCGCTGAAGCGGCAGTATCGGATGTGCCATACATTCGCGGAGCGACGCTCGCCGGACGCCGACGCAACCGTGGGCACGGAGGGGTCTACAAATGCTTTCCCTCTGCCGGACGGTTACACCTGGCGCGAATACGACGTATTGAGCAGCGAACTGGCCGATGACTATCTGGCGCTGGACATGGAGATCTGGCCGGAAACGCCGATCGGGGCGGATCGACTGGGCGATCTGTCGTCGCGCAGCGGCTGGCGGATGCTCCAGATTCACGCGGACGGTAAGGCGGCCGCAAGCCTCATGTACTGGGTATCGGACGGCGAGACGGGCGAGATCGAAGAAGTGCTGACGCGCTCGAAGCATCGCAGACGCGGCCTGGCTTCGGCTCTGCTGAACCGGGCGCTGTCGGAGATTCGGTCGCGCGGCTGCGCGGATGCCGAGCTGGACGTCGAAGCGCTCAACGAAGACGCCCTGCGCGTGTACCAGGCGGCAGGCTTCGAGATCGAGACCGAAGAGCAGCGTTACGCGGTGGAATTGTAGCGTTTATCTTTGGATAGACAAGGGGAATTTTCGATGGACACCCGTTCTTTGAATGCTCATGCTCTCCATGATGGATCGTCGCCTTTTACTCTGGAAGCTACAACGCCAAACGGGTCACCGCGCAAATGTCCGGCAATCGTTTTTCGCACGATGGGAAGCGACGACGTCGGCCGCCTCGCGGATATCGACCGTTCCGAAGAGATCGAGCGAATCTGCCGCATCGAAAACGGACGCGAAATCTGGACCGAAGCCGGACACGAGTGCCTCGGCTGGGATAAAAAACAGCTTGACGAACTCCGGCTCCGCTTCCTCTCCGAGCTGGAACGCGGAGGCGCGGCTGTCGGCGCTTACGACGGGGAACGGCTGGCCGGCTTCGCTCTGCTGGGCCACCGCCCTCCGGGATTCCAGGCCGATATGCTGACGCTTGAATTGATGTACGTCGGTCGGCCTTATCGCAGGCGCGGGATCGCTACGAGATTGATGCAGCTGCTCAGCCGCACAGCGTCCGCTCGCGGCGCGAAGTCCTTGTATATCTCTTCTACCGAAACCAGCTCGGCCGTCGGTTTTTATCGGAGCATGGGCAGCGAATATACATCGGACCCCGATCCGGACATGCTGGCGAAAGAGCCGCTGGATATTCATATGATCCGGCCGCTGCCAGACGTTTAGCCACACGACAAAGAAGCCATTGCTGCCTCATTCTGTTCAAAACGAGCTTGCTGCCACACCGGAACAAAACTATTTTGCGGCGCTGAACGTCTATTCCATCGCGGAAGCGCAGCTCCTGCACGGCTTCTCCAGCCTGGCCGTTTACTGCGGCGAGAGGATGTTCGGCTGCGGGCTGATCCGACCGGATCTCTGCAATAGACCTTGAAGGAGCACGACCCATGAACGAACTTACCTTGGACGATATCCGTGCGCTTTTTCAACAACACGGAATCAATGAGAAAATCACCCATATCCGTCAGCTGTCCGGGACGACCGAAGGCCTTGTGCTGAAGCTGGACGCCGAGCGGGGCGAATCTTATATTCTAAAATTCGAAACGCCCGGCGAGATCCGCACCGTCGAACGGCTGCTTCGCGCTTACGAGCGATCGCCGCTGCTGCCCAAGGTTCTGTTCACGGCCGAAGACGGCTCTTATTTCGCTTATACATTCATGGAAGGCACGACCCATTTCAATCGCGGAGCCAAAAAAGACTGGATGGCGCGGCTGACGAAAGAACTGCTGAACCGATATGAAGAATGCGAACAGGAAGCTCCGTGGGGACGGATCGGATACGGACCGAGAAGAACCTGGAAAGAGTTTAACGTCTTCGGCATCGAAGAAGCCCGGATCCATCTGAACGGTACTCTGCCGCAAGAAGATTACGAGGATGTGTTATCCGCCGCGGAGCGGTTATTCGAACACGATGCCGGCCAAGGCCGAAAATACCTGCTGCACGGAGACACCGGCGTCCACAACTTCGTGTACCGCGAGGAGGCGCTGGTCGGCGTGATCGATCCTTCGCCTATGGTCGGGCCGATCCTGTACGATTTTCTGTACGCGTTCTGCTCGTCGCCGGACGATCTGAATATCGAGACGCTGATGAACGCTTACGAACAACTGGAACCGGGCACGGCCGACCGCTCGCGGCTGATCGAAGAAACGCTGATCCAGCTGTACTGCCGGACCGGGCTCAGCGTCAAGCATCATCCGCACGATCTGGCCGGTTACCTGGAAGCCTGGACGTACTGGAAGACGTTATACCGGCGGTAAACAGAAAAAGAACGACGGCACACAAAGGAGACCTTGAACCATGCCTTCATCCTATTCGAAAAAAATCCAGCAGGAAAACATCGCCAGCCGATCTATCCTGCGCTCCGCTTATCTGGAGCGCCAACTGCAGCCTCTGTACGGTCTCGGTCCCTGGAGCGAGTGCCGCTATTGGCTGCGGGGCTTGAACGATACGTACCGGGTGCGCACCGCGGACGGCGGCGCTTATATGCTGCGCGTATACCGAGCCGAAGCGCTCGAAGAAGAGATCGTCTTTGAGCTGGAACTGCTTGAGCGGCTGCAAAGCGAATTGTCCGGCACGGCAGCCGAGGCTTCGCCTGCGGTAAGACTGTCGGACGGCAGGCTGTACTCGGCGCTGCAGGCACCGGAAGGCATCCGCTTTGCGGCGCTGTTCCAAGAAGCGGACGGTACGGAAGATCCGCTGCAGAGCGAAGAAGCCTGCCGCGCATTCGGCCTGTCCGCCGCCGCTCTCCACGCAGCGATGGACAGACTGTCCGCCGGAACCGGGGCGGACGGCGCCAACGGAAAACCTTTGCCGCCGCGTGCTCCGGCAGACCTGGATATGCTGCTCCGCCGCCCGCTCCGGATCGTTCTTGGCTATATCGGCGAAGATCATCCGGAGGCTCCTTTCCTGCGCCGCTATGCGCTGGGGCTGGAGACGGCTGCTGCCGAAGCCGCGGCGAACGGGCTGGATTTCGGACTGTGCCACGGCGACATGCACGGCAACAACAACGCGCTGCGGCAGGCGGATCGGTTTGCGCATTTCGACTTTGAGTTTGCCGCACCCGGTTGGCGGGCCTGGGATCTGGCTCAGGTCAAGAACCGCAAGCGGCAGTCTGCCGAGCAGATCGAACCGCTGTGGCAGGCGTTCCTGGCAGGCTACCGTTCTATCCGTCCGTTCACGGAAGCGGATGAAGCGGCTGTCGGAACGTTCGCGCTCGTCCGCCGCTTCTGGACCATGGGGCTCGACGCGGAGCTTGCGCCGATGTGGGACGGAGCCCTGGATTTCGGCGAAGACTGGCTCGCCGGCTTTGTGGAAGAATTCCGCCGCAGCGAGATCGGCCAAGACGCGGCAGTCATCCCGGAAGCTTAACCAAGACGCGGCGAAGGCCGCGCGGCTCCCAGACAAAAAAGGACGGAAAGCGCGGCCCCCTGCCGCGTTCCGTCCTTTTTTGAACCCTAGATAAGTGTCCGTCTACAGCAGACCTTCCGCCGCATACAGGTCCAGCGCCGTCTGCACGATCCGCTCGTCGATCCCCGACCGCCGCGAGATGCGCCGGGCCCAGGTCTCGTCCCCGAACGGATCGCTCTCATGGAACAATCCACGGTCGCTGCTGATCTGCGATTGACCGTTCTCATACTCCCAATGCACGACCCGGTCGTTACAAAGGCGAATACGCCGTTCCACAAGCGGCAGCGACAGCAGACTCTGCGAGTAAGCGGCGGCTTCCCGAAATTCCGATTCTCCCGCCGGATTCAGATTGAATTCCGCATGGCTTTCTTTGCCGCCCGGACGGATGTAGCGAATCAGAGCTCTGCCGCCGTCCGAAGCGACCGCGATATCCGCCCCGGGAAAAAAGCCGGAAAGCGGCGATTCGCTGTATCCTTCGGTATCCGGATCGACGAGTATCGGCTGAAGCCATTGGTCGCCGAGGTCGCACAAATACCGTCTTCCGCTTCCATCCATCGCAATCACGGCCGCATGCGCGTCTTCGGTACCCAGGTGGTCGCCGACCGGGTAGCACACGACCCCTTCGCTCCGCAGCTCGTCCATGAGCCACAGGGCCAGATCGAAGCAGTTCCCGGATGTGCCGTACTGGATACGGTGTTCGCGCATTCGAGCTACGCTTCTTGGCTTGAACGGCTCGCCATTCGCATGCAGCCAGGCTTTCGTGATCGTCTCCATCGGAAACTCATCAAAACGTTTCCATACCCGTAAAATTTCTTCCGTCGCCTTCATTCGAGTTTCCATTCACCCTTCCCTTTCGGATCGGCCCATCCGCTTTCCGAAAGTGAGCATTTCCATTTTCAATTGCCGATTGATATAGATTCTACTGTATATTTAACCAACAGCCAATGAATCAATGGTCTCAGAACACGTTTTCGGGAAAATAAAAAAGCCCCTCCCTTTTCGCCGGAATACGCGTCAGGTCCGGTTTGCCGATCGCGGACGGTTGCTTTATCATATAAAGAAAGTTTGCCGGCTGCCTAGTACCCTTTCAACTCTTAATCCGAGGTTTACGTTTTCCTGAACTAACAATTCCGTCGGAGACTTCGTACACGCTTCAAGTACGAAATCTCAGGGGAGCGTAACCTTACCTTTAGTGTTGATAAGGTACCAGGGCAGACCCGACACAGGAGGGCTATACCATGAGCGAAAAACGCGGATTGACCGCGGAAGATCTCTACCGCTTCGTCTGGGTGGGCGCACCCGACGTCTCGAAAGCGGACGGACGCATCGTCTACACCGAACGGACGGTCAACGCAGCAAAAGACGGCTACCACACACGAATCCGAGTGCTTTCGCCTGACGGCTCAAAAGACACGGTATTCACATCGGGCGAGCAGGATGCTTCCCCGAGCTGGTCGCCGGACGGCAGCCGATTGGCCTTTGTCCGCAAACAGGGCGACAAGCGCCAGATCTGGCTGCTTCCGGCAGACGGCGGCGAAGCCCGCGTGCTGACGGATCTGCCCGAAGGCGCGGGAGACTTCGCCTGGGCTCCCGACGGTTCCAGACTGCTGGTCTCTTCGCAGTCCGAAGCAGCGCTCGGCGGCTCCGACGAGGAAGTTCCCTATCCAGGCAGCGGATCGGCCACCGAACCGAACGCAGACGTGTCCGGACCGGACAAGCCGCTCGCAGAAGTGGTAGTCGACCGGATCCGCTACCGAGGCGACGGATCGGGACTGTGGAACGGCAGACGGAATCATCTGTTCGTCGTGGATGCCGCGAGCGGCGAAGCGAAGACGGTGACCTCCGGCGCGTTCGATATCGGCAGCTTCGCCTGGTCGCCGGACGGTTCAACGATCGCTTATACCGCCTATATTCCGGAAGACGGCGAAGACGGGGTCGATCCGGATCTGCTGTGGATCAGCGATCTGTACGTCGCGGATGCTTCCGGTGGCAGCCGCCGGAAGCTGACCGATTCGAGCTGGAGCGTCGGGCAGCCGGCTTTCTCGCCGGACGGTTCGAAGATCGCGTTCTTCGCAAGCGACCATTCTTATCACAATGCGACGCTGAACCGGCTGTACAGTATCCCGGCCGAAGGCGGAGACATCGTCTGCCTGGCGGACGACCGCGATCTGCTGATCGGCAACTTTGTCGTCGGCGATATGCGCTCGGGGCTCGGTTCGCCCGAACCGCTGTTCGCCGAAGACGGCCGTTCGGTGTACGCGCTGTTCACGCGTCACGGCAGCGCCGGTCTGGCCCGCTTCGCGGCGGACGGCTCCGGTCACGAAGTGCTGCTGGAAGGCGATCGCGACGTGTACCAATTGACGCCGGACCACCGGGGAGGATTCGTTGTGGCGATCTCCGATCCGCTGAATCCGGGCGATCTGTACCGCTTCTCGCCGGATACGGGAGAAGAAACGCGTCTGACCGACGCTAACAGCGCCTGGCTGGGGGAGCATGAACTCAGCGCGCCGGAATCGTTCTGGATCGACACGCAGGACGGCCTCAAAGTCCAGGGCTGGATCATGAAGCCGGTCGGCTTCAGTGCGGCAGACTCTTCTTCGGAACCGAAGAAAGTACCGACGATCCTCGAGATCCATGGCGGTCCGCATATGATGTACGGCCATACGTTCATGCACGAGTTCCAACTGCTTGCCGCCCAAGGCTGCGCCGTCCTCTTCTCCAATCCGCGCGGCGGACACGGCTACGGCCAGGAATTCGTCAACGCCTGCCGCGGCGATTACGGCGGCGGCGACTATCGCGATCTGATGGAGATCGTCGATTACGCGCTGGCGAACTACGATTACGTCGACGAGACGCGCCTTGGCGTAACGGGCGGCAGCTACGGCGGCTTCATGACCAATTGGATCGTCGGCCACACGGACCGCTTCAAGTCGGCCGTGACGCAGCGCTCGATCTCGAACTGGATCTCCTTCTACGGCGTCAGCGATATCGGCCCGTACTTCACCAAAGACCAGATCGGCGGCGATCCGTGGCAGGACACGGAACTGCTCTGGAAACATTCGCCGCTCGCCTACGTGCAGCAGATGCGCACGCCGCTGCTGATCCTGCACGGCGAGCAGGACCTGCGCTGCCCGATCGAACAGGGCGAGCAGCTGTTCATCGCGCTCAAGCGCCTCGGCCGCAAGACCCGGCTGGTTCGCTTCCCGGGCGCCAGCCACGACCTGTCCCGCGGCGGCCACCCATCGCTGCGGGTGGCGCGGCTGTCGTATATCGCGGGATGGATGGACGAGCATTTGTAAGTTTCGCTTCCCTGCCGGATTTTCTCCGCCTCCTCACAATCCCGTATGCAAGCCTGCCGCTTCGGCAGGCTTTTTGCGTACAGCCGGAAGCCGGAGCAGCGGGCAGTGCCTGCATGTACCTCCGCCCCTCCCCTCCACCCCGTGATCTATCTCACATCCTCCACCCCACTAACCCTGCTATGATAAAAAGTTTCGAATACCACATCCCTCTTCGAGAAACAATGGCTCGTTCGGGTATTTGTTTTCTTTTTCACAAAATCGACGCAAAGCTTTGACCCTTTCTTGAAACTGCTTGTTCTGCGCTCTAATCCGGCAAAAACCCCCGATATACTGAACTCAATTCATTTGCAGAAAATGAAACAGAGAGAACAGGAAAGGGGATTACCGCATGGTCGTCGATACCGTACTGTGGAGCCGGCTCGTTACCGGGCTCACGCTGTCGTTCCACGTTATATTCGCTACGATCGGAGTCGCGATTCCGCTGATGGTTGCCATCGCCGAATTCGTAGGGATCCGCAAAAAAGACAATCATTATACGCTGATGGCCAAACGCTGGACAAGGGGATTCGTCATTTCCGTGGCGGTCGGCGTAGTCACCGGCACCGCTATCGCGCTGCAGTTGGCGCTGGTCTGGCCGAACTTTATGCAGCTGGCGGGCAACGTCATCGCCCTGCCGCTATTCATGGAAGTATTCGCCTTCTTTTTCGAAGCGATCTTCCTCGGGATTTATTTGTACACCTGGGACCGTTTCCGCAATCCGTACCTGCATTGGCTGCTGACCGTACCGATCGTGCTGGGAGCCGCCATGTCGGCGTTCTTCATCACGTCGGTCAACGGTTTCATGAACCAGCCGGGCGGCTTCGTGCTGCAAGCGGGCCAATTCATGGCGGTGCATCCGCTCCAGGCCATGTTCAACGAAGCGACGCCGTCCAAAGTATTCCACGTGCTGGCTTCCGCCTACATGACGGGTGCCGCGCTGTTGGCCGGGATCGCGGCTTTCTCCATTCTCAAGAAAGGCGCGACCGATTATGCCAAAAAAGGCCTCAAGCTGATGATGGGCGTCCTGCTGCTGTTCAGCTTTTTGACCGCGATTGCGGGCGATACGTCGGCCAAGTTCCTCGCCCAGCATCAGCCGGAGAAACTCGCCGCGGCCGAATGGCATTTCAAGACGGAGCAAGGCGCCGATCTGATCTTCCTCGGCTGGCTGAATGCGGAACGCGAGATTATGGGCGCCCTGCATCTTCCGAAAGCGCTCAGCTTCCTCGCTTTCAGCGATTTCAACGCGGAAGTGACCGGTCTCGACGAGTTCCCGGTCGACGAACAGCCTCCGCTGTTGGTGCATTATCTGTTCGATGCCATGGTCGGAGTCGGCTTCGCGCTGCTGGCGCTGTCGGCGCTGTTCTTCCTGCTCTTGCTCTGGAAAAAGCGCAATGAACTCAACCGCTGGATGCTGCGCGCGATCGTATTCGGCGTGCCGCTTGCTTTCCTCGGCGTCGAGCTGGGTTGGTTCTATGCGGAAGTCGGACGGCAGCCGTGGATGATTCGCGGCTATATGCGGGTCGAAGAAGCCGCTACGACTTCGCCGAGCATCATGATTCTGTTCTTCGTGTTCCTGCTGCTCTATATCCTGCTCGGTACGATGTGCGTATTCGTTCTGCGGCGGCTGTTCCGGGATAACCCGGCCGAAGTCGAACTGGAAAAAATCGCAAAAACCAAGCAGCAGGCACTCGCGGGCGACAACTCATCGGAAGAAGGTGGCCTCGCATGAGCTGGAGCTACGAAATTCTCGGCATTTCCGTCTTGTGGATCTTTCTGTACGGCTATCTGATCGTCGCCTCGATCGACTTCGGCGCGGGCTTCTTCGCTTTCTATGCGCGCCTGACGGGCAACGACCATCTGATCAACCGGCTGATCTCGCGCTATCTGTCGCCGGTCTGGGAGATCACGAACGTGTTCTTCGTCTTCTTCTTCGTCGGTCTGATCGGGTTCTTCCCGGACGCGGCGCATTATTACGGATCGGCGCTGCTCGTTCCCGGCAGTATCGCCATTATCCTGCTCGCGATCCGCGGCTCGTTCTATGCGTTCGAGAACTATGGCTCCAAGAAAAATATCGTATTTCTGTTTCTGTACGGCGCGACCGGCCTGCTTATTCCGGCTTCGCTGTCCGTGGCGCTGGTGCTGTCCGAAGGCGGATTTATTAGCGAAACCAACGGCATTGTGACACTGGACTATCTGGCGCTGTTCACCAGCCCTCTCGCGTGGAGCATCGTCGGTCTTGCCCTGACTTCCGTTTTGTTTATCAGCGCGTCGTTCCTGGCTTTCTACGCTTCCCGGGCGGACGATCAGCCGGCGCTGGAACTGATGCGCGGTTACGCGCTGTTCTGGAGCACGCCGACGATCATCGCCGCGTTCACGTCCGTGCTGTACCTGAGCCAGCATAACAACCGCCATTTCCAGAACATGATGGATCTGTGGTGGCTGCTCGGACTGTCCGTGTTCTTTTTCCTGATCGTGCTGTGGCTGCTGTTCAAAGGCCGCCGCTACGGCTTGGCGTTTATCGGCCTGATGCTGCAGTTCCTGAGCGCTTTCTTCGCTTACGGCATCGGTCATTACCCGTATATTCTCGATCCGTACATCACCGTTCAGGGCGGGGCTACGCAGGAAGCGATGGGGATCGCGCTCGTGGTCGTCTTTATTGCCGGCCTGCTGCTGCTGATTCCGTCATTGGCGCTGGTCTTCCGGTTGTTCCTGTTCGATGCGGATTATGTCAAAGGCAAAAAGTGAGGAGGCGGACGGCCATGAAAACCAATAAATCCGGACGCACAAATCGAAAAAGCGGCCTGTTGGCCGAACTGATGGCCGCGCAGAAAAAAAGAACGGGCCTTATCCGGCTGCTGACGCTCGGACTCGGGGCCGCGACGATCAGCCAGGCCGTTCTGATGGCCGAAGCGGTGCAGCGCGTATTCGTGGAAAAAGCGGTGCCGGCTTCGATGATCGCCATTTTCGCCATGCTGCTGGGCGTTATGGCTGTCCGTACGCTGCTCGCTTATGCCAACGGAAGGATCGGCCTGCGCATTGCGGCGGACGCCAAGCAGACCCTGCGGGCGAAGCTGCTGCGGACGCTTGCGTCCAATCCGCTGATTGCGTCCCGGCAGGGACAGACGGGCGGCAAAGTCAGCCTCGCTCTCGATACGGTAGACGAAGCCGACGCTTATTTCAGCCAATATACGCCCAAAATGATCGAAGCTTCGATCGTGCCGCTGCTGATTCTGGCCGCCGTGTTCGTGCTGCATGTACCGTCGGGACTGATCCTGCTGTTCACGGCTCCTTTTATCCCGCTGTTTATGGCGCTTGTCGGTATCCGGACCCAACAGAAATCGGAAGAGAAGTTCGAACAGCTCGCCCGATTCTCCGGTACGTTTCTCGATTCGCTTCAAGGCCTGGTTACGCTCAAGCTGTTCGGGCGGGCCAAGCGGCAGGAGCGGGAGATCGAGCGAAGCAGCCTATCCTACCGCGATGCGACCATGGACATTCTGCGGGTAGCGTTCACCAATACGTTTGCGCTGGAGACGATCGTGATGCTGGGCATCGGGATCGTGGCGCTCGAACTGGCCCTGCAGCTCGTCGTGTTCCGCAGCATGCAGTTCCACGCCGCTTTTCTGATTCTGCTGCTGGTGCCCGAATTTTATAATATGCTCAAAAATATGGGTACGGCTTTCCACGGCGGACGTACCAGCCTCGGGGCTATCCGCAATATCGAAACGGCGCTGACGGAATCCGCAGCCGGCCAAGCATCCGCGGACAACGAAGCCGCGGACGAAATCTTCCCTGCCCTGCCGCAGGCTGCAGCGCCTTCGATTGAGCTGTGCAGCCTGGACTTCAATTACGGCCCGGATATGTTCCGGCTGCAGGCCGGCTCGCTGCGGATCGAGCCGGGCCAGCAGATCGCGATCGTCGGCCGCAGCGGCTCCGGCAAGACGACCCTGCTGCATCTGATCGCGGGACTTCTTCCTCCTTCTTCGGGCGAAGTCCGGGTCGGCGGACGCAGGTTGACCCGAGCCCATGAAGATTCCTGGTTCCGTCATGTCAGCTATATTACGCAGCATCCGTATATGTTCACCGGCACTTTTGCCGAAAATATAGCGATTGGCGCAGGCCGCGAGGTCTCGCGCGAAGAGATTGTCCGTGCCGCCGAAGCGGCCGGGCTGTCGGAACTTGCAGCCGAGCTCGAACACGGTTACGACACATTGATCGGAGACGGCGGCCGCGGACTGTCCGGAGGCGAGAAGCAGCGTCTGGCGCTGGCCCGGGCTTTTCTGAAGCGTCCGGCCGTGCTGCTGTTCGACGAACCGACCGTCGGTCTCGATCTGCATACGGAACAGATTCTGATGCGGGCGATCGCGGAATTGTCGCACGGGGCAACCGTGCTGACGATTGCCCACCGTCTGCATACGATCCGGCATGCGGACTGCATCTTGTTTATGCAGCAGGGCGTCTTGATCGGCAGCGGCAGCCACGACGAACTGCTGAACACGCTGCCGCAGTACGCCGAAATGGTCGATATTCAGCGCGAAGGGGTGACGGCGTGAACGAACTTTCCATTTTTGCCAAAGCGATGCTCAAAGAACGCAAAGACATTCTGCTGTCGATTCTGGGCGGGTTTTTCGCCGGGATCGCAGGGGTTGTCCTGTTCTCGACCAGCGGCTACCTGATCGCGAAAACGGTCTTCGTGCCGCCGCTGTACACCCTGATTCTGCTGACCTCGCTGGTCAAAATTCTCGGTCTGGCCCGCGCGGCGAGCCGCTACGGGGAACGGCTGTTTTCGCACCGGGCCACGTTCTCCCTGCTCAGCCGGCTGCGGACCGATTTCTTCGGCAGACTGATTCCGCTCACCCCCGGTATCCTGAACCGCAAGCGCAGCGGAGACCTGCTCGCACGGATTGTGGGAGACGTGGAAAGTCTTCAGTTCTACTTCCTGCGAGTCGCCTACCCGCCGATCATTGTCGTGTCGGTCTTTCTGGCTACCGTGGTCTTCGCGTCGTTCTTCTCGCTGTGGATTGCGCTGCTGCTGGTTATCGGAATGCTGGTGACGGCGTTCGCCGTTCCCGCCGTCGTGATGGTCGGGCAGCGCCGAACGAACGGACAGGTCCGCCGAAGCCGCGCGGACCTGTCTGCCGAAGCGACCGAAATGCTGTACGGGTTCATCGACCTCAAAGTCTACGGACGGCTGAAATCCCGCGAAGAACATCTCGCTGCCGCATCCGCGGAATTGACTCAGGCCCAGCAGGCGGACGCGCTGCGTCTGCTGCGCGGACAATCGCTGCACAGCTTTATGACCTTTTTCGTTTCCTGGGGCGTGCTCGTGCTCGGCGCTCTCCTGATTGCGAACGGCTCTATGGCCGGCGTATTCCTCGCCATGCTGATCATGGCTTCGATGACCGTATTCGACGAATCGGCGGCGATGGCGACCCTGCCCGCTTACAAGCGGGACAGCGAATTTGCCGCCAAGCGTCTGAACGAAACGTTCGCCGCCGAATCCGTAAGCGGGCCGGGCCCGGAGCCGCAGGGAAAACTGGAAGCGAACGCGGCGATCTCCGCCGAACTGGACCAGGTCGTCTTCCGGTACGCGGAAGATTGGCGGCCGGTACTAAGCGGCGTCTCGCTCCGCTTCGAAGCGGCTTCCAAGACCGCGATCGTCGGGCCGAGCGGCTCGGGCAAGACGAGCATTTTGGAGCTGCTGCTCAAACTTCATGCGCCGACGGAAGGCCGGGTCCTTGTGAACGGCCGTCCGATCGGCGAACTAAGCGAAGAAGACCTATGGAAGAGCACGAACGTCGTGCTCCAGCAGGGCCACTTTTTCCGGGGGACGATTCTCGAAAATCTGCTGCTCGAAGACGATACGCAGAGCGAGCGCGAACTGCTGGACGTACTGGCGCAGGTCGATCTGCCGAATAAGCGGCTGGAAGATCCCGTGCTGGAAAAAGGCGAGAATCTGTCCGACGGCGAAAAGCAGCGCCTGGCGATCGCCCGCGCGCTGCTCAAAAGCGGCAGGCTGTGGCTGCTCGACGAGCCGACCTCCTCGCTGGATTACGTGACCGAACGCCGCGTGCTCGAAGCGCTGCTGGACAAAGCCAAAGACGATACGCTGGTGATGGTCTGCCATCGCCTTGCCGGACTGGAGCGGATGGACCGGATCGTCGTCGTGGACCGCGGCAGAATCGTGGAGCAGGGCACGTACGACGAACTGATGCAGAGCCGCGGCTATTTCTACGAAATGAAGCAGATCGAACGGCAGATGATCGGACAATCGGGCAGCGGAGCCCGGGCCGTCTAACGGACCGACCGCCTTCGGGAAACGCCGGGCCGATCCGAATGAGCGATAAAAAAAGCGGGCCGTCCACCAGGGACGGCCCGCTTTTTGGCGTTGGGAATTCGATCGATCGCAATCAATGCCCGAAATTCTCTTCTTCCGGCACGTCCGTCTCCAGGTAGCGGATAAACTGCCGCAGCCGGCCGGCCAGGTCGCGCGAGATCTCGCCTTTCTCGAACAGACGCTGCACATGGTCGCGCTGCTCCTGAATAGCGGAGAGACGCTCCTGCATCCGTTCTTCTCGTTCTTCGCGCTCTTCCGCGGTCTCTTCGCCCAGCAGGCCGAAATCCGTCTTCGCCAGCCGGCCGATCAGCTGGTTGTAGCCGTCGGTCAGGCGCTTCGCTTCGGCCCGGTTGGAGTCGTTGGTCCGCTTGTCGATCGCTTCGATCGCGGCCTGCGCCATACGCGTCTTGGCTGTCTGCAGCGAACAGAACGCATGCTTGTCGGTAAGTTCCCCGCGGCGGCCGCGGGCGAACAAAGCAGCGGCGAAGCGGCCGATATCGGCAGCCGGCGCGGTAACCCGGGCTTCCAGACGGCCCGGAATACTCTCTTCGATCCGGGCCAGATGTTCGAACACCGGAGTCGCTTCTTCCTGGCCGAGATCACCGTCCTGCACCATCTTGCTCAGTTCCCGGCGCTGCGCACGAATACCGGCGTACATCAGGTCGGCTTCGCGGCGCGGGGCTTCGGGATCGGAAGCGTAGGCACTTGTCGCTTCCTCCATCCGCTGCAGGTACTTCGTGAAATCGTGGATTTCAGCCGCATTGACGCCCGAACGGCCTTCGGCCAGCTCTTCCTGGCCGATCCGCTGCGCAATCGCACTCAAGATGCGGCGCTTCAGCGGCTGCTCGGCCTGCGGCGTCTCGGCGGCTTCCTTGCCCGACAGCAGCGGCAGCAGGACACTCGCCGCCAGCAGGGTGAACAAGATGACTCCTGCCGCGAGGAACAAGATCAGATTTCGTTCGGGGAACGACACCCCTCCGTTGAGAACGAGCGGAATCGAGAATGCACCCGCAAGCGTGACCGCTCCGCGCACACCGGACAGCGCCGTCTGCAGCGCCGCCTGGAACAGCGACTTCCCGGTGCGGCCAAGTCCGCCTCCCCGGCTTGTGAAGAACCAGTAGGCATAGATCCACAGGAAACGAAGCACGATCAGCCCGACGGATATCCAGGTGACATGCCACAGGGCGCCGAAGCTGCTGATCGCCGGATCCGCGAAGACCGTGCCCAGCACTTCGGGCAGCTGCAGACCGAGCAGAACGAACACCAGGCCGTTCAGCACATAGAGGAATACCGACCAGGTGCTGTTCGAGACCACCTGGAGTTTGACCCGTACCGATTCGGCCCGATCGCGTTCGATCGCATGCACGACGCCGCCCGATACGGCCGCCAGGATACCGGACAGTCCGAGATGCTCGGCGACCAGATACAGCACGAACGGCGTGACGAGCTGGATCAGCACATGCAGCGTTTCGTCTTCCATCCCGAGCCGGCGCAGGAATACCCGAATCCGGATGATGACAAAAGACAGCACGGCGCCGATCAGCAGTCCGCCGATCGCGATCAGCAGAAAGCTCAGCGAAGCTTGATAAATCGAGAACGCGCCCGTTACGGCGGCGGCTACGGCAAACTTGAAGGCCACGAGGCCCGAAGCGTCGTTAACCAGCGCTTCGCCTTCCAGCAGCCGCATAATATCTTTTGGCAGTTTGATTCGCCCGGCAATCGAGCCGACCGCCACCGCGTCCGTCGGCGACAAGATCGCCGCCAGGGCAAAAGCCGCAGCCAGCGGAATGGTCGGAATCACCCAGTGGATCAAATAGCCGAACACGACGACGGTAACAAAAACGAGGCCGAGCGCCAGCAGCAGAATCGGAGCCCGCAGGTTCCACAGTTCGCCGCGCGGAATGATCCGTCCGTCATTGAACAGCAGCGGAGCAATAAACAGAACCAGGAACAGTTCCGGTTCCAGCGGCACATGAATATGCGGCGGAAGCAGTTCGGCCGCGACACCGAGACCGATCTGGATGATCGGAACCGGCACAAAAGGCAGAAAGCGGTTGATCACATTCGAAAGCCCGATGATCGCGAGCATGAACAGAATACTGATAAAAAGCTCCATTCGGCGTTTGCTCCTTTTTGATGGGATAGGCAGTCACGTTCGTTGGATAAATCCGGCAGCGGCCCAAGAGTGTCCGTGCTCAGTCGGCCGTTCGGGCCGGAGACGAAGGCAGAAGTCGGCGTACGGCCCGCGCCAGCTCTTCGGCAACCGCGGCGACCCCGCCGGGAATCTCTTCTTCGCGCACCCCGGATACGTTCAGTTTCAGCATGGCTTCAGCCGGGAAGCCGTCCAGATAATGGGCGGCGGCGCTTTCCGCGCGGATACACCGGCGGCCCAGACGTTCGACAGCCGCAGGCAGCGCGGCGGGCATC
Source organism: Saccharibacillus qingshengii (assembly GCF_013185195.1). Classification (GTDB taxonomy): domain Bacteria; phylum Bacillota; class Bacilli; order Paenibacillales; family Paenibacillaceae; genus Saccharibacillus; species Saccharibacillus qingshengii. Next base: position 124,657 of record NZ_JAAZWC010000006.1, on the reverse strand, counting down.
CGCGGAAGCAGATGCGTATGAATCCCTCCGGGCGAAGGCGCGGGACCCGTGAAGACGCCCGGATACTCTTCGCGGGCTTGGCAGATCGCGGTGCCGAGCAGTTCGGAACGCCGGCTGTAGCGTGCGCGGATCTTCTCCCGGTGCCGATCGAACATGCCGCTCTTGAGATACAGTTCCAGCGCGGCCTGCGAGAGCATCGAACTGTCGATGTCCAGCAGCTGCTTGTAGCGTCCGAACGATTCGGACAGTTCGCGGGGCAGCACGGCCGCTCCGACGCGCAGGCCGGGGAACAGAATCTTCGAGTAGCTTTTCAGATAGATCGTTCTCTCTTCCCGGTCGTACGCATACAGCGGATCGGACTTGGCATCCTGCTCCAGATCGGCCATATAATCGTCTTCGACCAGATAGACGCCGTACCGTGCGGCGAGCTGCACAATCCGCTCTTTCTGACGCCGGGTATACGAACTGCCGAGCGGATTGTGGAAGCGCGGAATCGTATAGAAAAATTTGATCCGCCCTCCGCGGAAGATGCGCTCCAGTTCATCCAGATCGATACCGTCGGCATCCCGGCGGATACCGACGGCGGGGATACGGTGAGCTTCGAGATACGCGATAAACAGCGGATAGGTCGGCTGTTCGACCAGCACAGTCTCCGCCCCTCCCGGAAACGGCATACCGGCCAGCAGCGTCAGCGCCTGCTGCGCACCGGAAGTGATGAAGATGCGTTCGGGCTCCGCAAATACCTGATACCCCGCCAGATGGCGCTGCATTTCCCGGATCAGCGAAGGCAGACCCCGGGGCGTTCCGTATAGGAACAGATCGTTGCGGTAGGTATCGATCGCTTTGTTCAGACACTGCTGAAAATCGAGGTACGGGAAAATTTCGGGGTCCGGCGCGGAATGGACCAAATCGATCGTCCGGCTGCGCCGCTCCGGCTGCGCGGCCCGGCCGAGCACATAATAGCCGCTTTTGGCCGAAGCGTAGATCAGATGCGTGCGTTCAAGTTCCGACAGGGCGCGGATCACCGTACTCTTGCTGCAGACATACCGTTCGGAGAGGGTCCGAATCGAAGGAATCTTGTCCCCTTCTTTCATGGAACCTGCGATCATCCCTTCCAGCTCGTTCAGCAGCTCCATATATTTATACATACTGCGCCTCCTCCTCCCCCATCTGTACCGGTACAGATCATCATTATGTCTATTGTAGCATGCCGGGGCGATGTTTAGAATAAAAAGTGCAGATGCGGCCGCACTGCCTGCCGAGATCGTACGAATCCGGGAATGCCCGGCGTTTCCCGATCTCCCGAGTATCCGGATAAACGCCGGCTCCGTACCCGCTTTCGCCCCTCGGAAATTTTCGCTTCGGAGGTTGACTGCCCATGCCTACCCGCCCTGCAAATCGGGCTTACGCGGCTGCGATTCTGAACGCGCTGATTATCGGATTTTCTTTTCTATTCGTCAAAATCGCGCTCCAAACCGCCGACCCGCTCGATATTCTCGCTTACCGTTTCCTGTTCGCGTTTGCCGCCGCTTCCCTGTTTGCTTTCCCCGGGCGCAGCGGCCTGCGCAAGATCCGCAGCGGCGCCCTGCGCATTCTGCCGGTCACGATCTTCTACCCCGTCGCCTTTTTCAGCCTGCAGACGTTCGGCCTGCTCTATGCTTCCTCGGCCGAAGCCGGCATGATTCAGGGCGCGGTACCCGTGTTCACGCTTATTCTCGCCGGACTTATGCTCGGCGAACGGTCGAGCTCCATGCAGAAAGCCTTTACGCTGCTGTCCGTTATCGGCGTCGCCTGTCTGTTCGCAGGCCGGGAAGGCGCGGCGTTCTCCGCCAGCCTGATCGGCATTGGGCTTCTGCTGGGCTCCGCTTTCTCCCAGGCCGGCTATAACGTGCTGGCCCGCAGGCTGAGCGGAAGCTACAGCCCCAAGGAACTGACCTATTTCATGAATCTGCTCGGCTTCGTCACGTTCGGGCTGCTGGCGCTGATTCGCCATGCTTCAGCCGGCACGCTGCCGGAACTTGCCGCGCCGCTCGCTTCGCCTTCTTTCCTGGCCGCGGTGCTCTACCTCGGCGTCCTCTCTTCGCTGGCGACTTCGTACCTGTCCAATTACGCGCTTTCGCGGATCGAAGCTTCCCGGATGAGCGTATTCGGCAGCCTGTCCGCCGTCGTCGCGCTTGCAGCCGGTGCGCTGCTGCTCGGCGAAGAGGTCGGCCCGGCCGCTCTGGTCGGCGCGGCGGCCATTCTGACCGGCGTCGTGGGTTCCGCGCTGGCCCGGCGCCGCTAGACGATCCTGCGCCCGAATCGCACACCGCATAGCAAAAAGCCTTCCGATACCCGCCCAAGCGGATATCGGAAGGCTTTTTTAAATTGAACCGCAGGACGGCCTGTTTCTACTCAAGAAAGAACGATTCGGCGACGATCCGACCCCCTTAGCCGCAGAGCGGCCCGCTTGGCCCTTGAGCTGCAACCTTGGGCAGCGGGCTGTCCGGACGTCGGCCCGGCAGGGCCCGGATTATCCGGATTTATTCTTCGACTCGTACCCCGCCCGAATCCCCGATGCTTACGGAAGGTTCGGCTTCGCTGGCTTCCGGAGCGCCTGCATACCAGGGATTCAGATGGATCATGACTTCGCTGACGTTGGGGTGGGCAGACAGAATGGCTTGTTTGATCTTGCGGATGACGTCGTGCCCCTGCTGGATCGTCATCTGCGCATCGACCCCGACCCGCAGATCGATAATGATGTACTGCCCGTGCTCGCGTGCCCGGATACGGTCGATCCGCTTGACCTCTTCGATTCCGCGGACAATATGCTCCAGTGCGGCAAGTTCATGCGAACTGATCGCTTTTTCCATCAAAATATCGATCGATTCCCGCGCCATGTCCCAGGCCAGCTTCAAGACGAGCACCGCGACCACGATCCCCGCAAGCGGGTCCGCATAAGCGAGCACCGGCATATTCAGCATTTGGCCGAGCAGCCCAAGCCCGATTCCGATAACCGCCGCGCCCGATGCGTAGACATCCGCCAGATGATCCTGCGCCGTCGCAATCAGACCTTTGCTGTTCGCGAGGCGGCCGATTCTGATCGTATACACGTAGAGCACGAGCTTCCAGATCAGCGACAATGCGGCCGCGACCAGAGCCACGACATGCGCTTCCGGGATCGGAGCCAGCAGCGCCGCGATCGAGTGGTAGCCCACGTACAGCGCCGCCAGCAGCAGAATGGTTGCCACGACGCTTGCGCCGATCACTTCCGCTTTGCCGTGCCCGTACGGATGGTCTTCGTCGGGCGGACGGCTGGAAATACGCATGGAACCGAGCGCCGCCGCGGAGGCGATCACGTCTCCCGCGTTATGCACCCCGTCCGCAATCAGAACCTGGCTGTTGAACAGCAGTCCGACCACCGTCTTCAAAATGGTAAGCAGCACATTGCTGATCAGACTGATCCAGGCTGCGAAGATCGATTGTTTTTTCGCCTCTTCCATCTCTTCTTCCCTCCGTCACTTTTCTTGCCCCAAGGAAACAAAAAAAGTCCGACCGGTCCGTAGACCCGCGAACTTTCTCAAAAAAACGCCGTATGCGGCAATTTTCTGTTTTTCATCTATAGGCATGGGTATCGTCTCCGAACCGTTAGGGTGATTTGTTACTCGAAACTCCGTCAAGACGTTCTATTATACCTCATCCGATTTCTTTTGAATACAAAAAGGTTTCAGCGCGGCACAGGCGGGTAAATTCTGAACAAGGTACAACATCAACATCCACAACTTAGACTTTGAGGAGGAATTTACGATGAAAAGATCTTCTTTGATGACCGCCGCCGTGGGACTCGGAGCTGCTTATCTGCTCAGAAACAAAGACTCCCGTACCAAATTGATGTCGCAGCTCCAGTCGATGGGCAAGCGAAGCGCGAAGTAGCGTCCGACCCTCGGACCCGAAGCGCACCGCAATAGGCGTTGGCGATCCACGGCCTGAAGCCGGAACGCCTCATCGCCAAACGTAAGGAAGCCTCCGCGCGGAGGCTTCCTTTTTGCCGTGCGCGATCCTTAACGACAATGTAAGGCTGCGTTAAGACAGATCGATAGAGCCCTTTCTCTCCTCCCCGTACAATACAGGTATTCGGAGGCGCCAGACGCCCCATACAGAGGAGAGATTTTCGATGAAAAAACCTGTACTTATCCTATTGGCGGGCCTGGTTGTTCTCGTCACCCTTCCCGTCGTCTACTTCTTCGTTGTCGTTCCGGTACTGAATGACCGGGCGAACGGCATTCTGCTGGTCGGCAGCGGCGAACAGATCGAAGCCGACGTGAAAAAGGTCGATGCCGGGCAGGACAAACGCTCGGATTATCCGGTCAAATGGGAAGAAAAAACGCTGATCGTCAGTGAAACGACGGCCCGGGAATGGACGCAGCGCCAGCTGATTCTGCGCAAAGCGCCCAAGAGCGCGGACAAGCGCGAAGCGCTCGCCGAGCTGCCGATCCGCCCGGAAGAAGCAGAAGGCCTGCTGTTTGCCGCCGACAAAGACCAAGCGGTCGCAGAAGGCTTCCCCCTGAACGGCAGTCCGGCCAACCTGGGTTATGCAGGCGATTACTTCCTGGGCAATCTGAGACTGACGGAATCCGCAATTGTCGTTCTGCCCGATGAACGTTACGAAGCCGTATCGCTGCCCGAACAACAGCTGACCCTGCTCAAATTCGGTCTGTTCCAGGATGTGAGCGAGAAAGTCGGCGATTTCCCGGAAGGTTCGCGCCTTGTGAAGATTGATCAAAAAAAGAAATAATTTCGAAACGCAGGGTTCTGTGAAAGATCCGATTGCGACCGATAAAAAAGGCAGCCCCCAGCGGCAGCCGCCCAGCCCTTTGCGCCTTGTGCGTCAAAGGGCATTTTTGTCTTTACAAGCTTAACCAAACCTTTTATACTGAGCCGAGTGAAACATCCAATCATCCTACCTTTGAAAAAGGAGCTCTGCATGTTCGAGAAACTGGAGAAACAAACGCTTTCCGGCCAGGTCTACGACCGGCTCGAAACGCTGATCAAGGAAGGCTCCTGGGAAATCGGCAGCCGTATTCCGCGCGAAGCGGATCTGATGCAGCATCTCGGCGTCAGCCGCAATACGCTGCGCGAAGCGATTCGGGGTCTGGTGCAGGTCGGCCTGCTGGAGACCCGGCAGGGCGACGGAACCTTCGTCACGGCCAGCAGCGAACTGAGCGCGATCCTGAACAAACGCATGCGCCGTTCGTCTGTTCAAGAAGCGCTCGAAGTCCAGCATGCGCTGGACCGGGAAGCCGCCGTACTGGCCTGCAAGCATCGCACGGAGGAAGATCTGCAGCGGATGGAACATTTCAGTGCCCAATGCCAGGAAGCGCTGGGCGGCGAGATCGAAGACCACGATTTGTTCAAACGAGCCGACTGGAATCTGCACGGCGCCGTAATCGCGGCTTCGCGCAACAGTCTGCTCGCCGATCTGTACGAGAGCCTGTTCGAGAAACTGCAGATTTCGATCGAGGTTAACCGCAGCCTAGTCGGAAGCCGCTACGAAGTCGGCCACCCCGAGCTGATCGCCGCGATCCGGGCACGCGACGCGAAGCGCGCGGCTCAGGCCGTCGACGATTATATCGCACGCTTCAAAGCCCCGCACGATCCGCAGTGAATTTATCTGATGCCACCTCCAGGGCGGCAGGAACGGAGTCTTGTCCACCATGAAAAAAACCGAAATCCCGCGCACCGAGGACGTGTCGAACCGCGTCTATTATCTGCTGCTCGCCGGCATTCTGCTGGTTGCGGCCAATCTGCGCACCCATATTACTTCGCTCAGCCCGATCATCGATACGATCCGGGACGCTCTCTCGCTGTCGAATACGATGGCAGGCTTTCTGACGACCCTGCCGCTGCTGGCTTTTGCGCTGCTGTCTCCCTTTGTTGCGCAGTGGGCCCGGCGCTTCGGAACCGAACGGCTGATCTTCGTCTCGCTTGTCTTGATCGTCATCGGCAGCCTTTTCCGTCCGTTCGGCGGTATCGTTCCGTTGATGGCGGGAACTTTCCTAATCGGTCTGGCCGTAGCCGTCTTCAATGTCCTGCTTCCGAGTATCATCAAGCGCGAATTCCCGCTTAAGATCGGCGTCATGACCGGCTTGTATTCGATCATGATGGGCATCTTCGCTTCGGTCGCGGCGGCGATCAGCGTACCGGTCGCCAGCACCGGCCTGGGCTGGCGCGGCGCGCTGCTGATCTGGACGATCCTGTCCGCGATCGGCCTGATCGCCTGGCTGCCGCAGCTGCGGCGCCATACCCGCGCCGTTCTCTCCAATGCGCCCGATGTGCCCAAGCGCAGTATCTGGCGTTCGCCGCTGGCCTGGACGGTGACGGTCAATATGGGGATGCAGTCGTCCATCTACTACATCATGGTTGCCTGGCTGCCGAATATGATGCATGCCCAGCATCTCGATCCGGTGGTTGCCGGATACATGCTGTCGCTGTTTCAGATGCTGATGATCCCGATTAACTTCATCGCTCCGATCATCGCCGCCAAAATGAGAGACCAGCGCTCGCTCGTCATCATGACGACAGCCTGCTACATCGTCGGCATCTTCGGCTTCCTGTATGCCAACGGATCGCTGCCGCTGATTATCGCTTCGATCGTCTTCTTCAGCCTCTCGGGCGGATTCTCGTTCAGTCTGATCATGATGTTCTTCTCGCTGCGCACCACAAGCGCTTCCGAAGCGGCCGACCTGTCCGGCATGGCCCAATCGGTCGGCTATCTGCTCGCCGGCTGCGGCCCGCTGCTGTACGGCGCGCTGCACGACGCGACAGGCGGCTGGCAGACTCCGTACTATGTCATGTTCGGCATCGTCGCCGTCTACCTGCTGACCGGACTCGCCGCGGGACGCGGCGGACGTTACGTGCACGAGTAAGCATTTAGCCGTTTTTTACAACGATAAGCGCACTCTGGTACAAGCTCATATCGATAATTGAATACAAAAAAAGGGAAACCGGAGCAAATGGTTTCCCTTTTTTGTTCGCCCATACTGATGACTCAATCTACCGGTTCGGAAGAAGCGATGTGTCTGCCGATTTTAAACCATACAGGAATCAAGGTCAATAAACCGATCCCTACTCCGAGTGTGGATAGAACCAACTCTTTCCATGTTATGGAATGGTCCGCAAACATCCGGCAGATCACCCATGAATTTATTGGAAGATTGAGCAGTAAGCCGCTCAAGAGTCCGGGTGCATACTTTTTCGTCAAAAGAGTCACAATCAGATGCGGAAAAATAGCATTCACAATCATGGATCCCAAAAACCCTGCAAACATCCATTTCGCTGCATCCGATTCCGGCCTATAGGCAAAACTGAAAGCCGACAAATAAGCCAGGACAGTTATGCAAATAACGGCAAAACGAAATTCACCGGAAGTAACCGGTTTTTGAAATTTCGAAGTTTGCTGTGACCATCGGGGCAGCCAAATGGCTTCTTCGATATTGTGGAGTGTAATAGCCAAACAAAAAAATACGACGGGATAAGCGTCCATCACGAGATGCCTTTTTGATTTTTGTAATTGCGCAGCGTCATGCCGTTCGCCGGACGCATGCCCTGCCGGGCGTAGAAACTTTCCAGTTCCGGATCGCACATCAAGTCGACCATGTAATAGGCATCCAGCTTTTTGAGCAGACGCCGTGCAAGTTCGCGCCCGATTCCCTGACCCTGATGCGACGGCACGACTTCCAGCAGCGGAATGTACGCGCTCAATACGCCGTCGGAAAGCGCATTCACAAACCCGACGATCTTCCCGGTGTCCGAATCCTGCGCAAGGACCACATAAGCCGAACCGTGCAGCATACGTACAAACGTCTCCGGACTCGGCCGATTCGGCCAACCGTCGAAAAAGCCTTCGGCGAACGAATCTTCCTGGATCGATTCAAGACTGTCGAGATACTGGATAGTGGTCATATAAACGCCTCCCGCTTCGTAGTTTCCAAGATTATATCACTCCGCACCGCCGTCACCTAGTCCCCCGGCAAATGTTTTCCCGCTTCAAAGATGATTGACGGGGAATCTCAGGCTTGCGACAATAGAAAAAGAGCGATTCCGGGTCAAGTTCCGCCGGGTCAACCCCTTGCAATCGGTATTCCAATTCAGGATTGAGGATGATAAACGATGAATTATTCCAAAGGTACCAACTACGCGCTGCACACCATGCTCGATCTTGCGGCGCGAACGCCCGGACTCAAGGTCGGCGTACAGGAGCTGGCGGCCAAACAAAATGTCTCTCCCACCTACCTGTCGAAAATCCTGACCAAGCTGGCCAAAGCCGGATTGATCGATTCCTATTCCGGCGCCCAAGGCGGGTACTGTCTGCGCCGCGGCAAACACGAAATTTCGTTTCTGGACATCATTCAGGCGATCGAAGGCACAACGCCGCTGTTCAAAGGCTGCGACTCCAACGGTCCGGGCTGCCTCGTCGATGCGGTCATGCGGGAATCCGAACGCAAAATGGACGAGCATCTGCGCGCGACGACAATCGGTCAGGTAGCGGACGAGATGATCGTTTCCGGGCATGCGGCCGGGCACATCGAATAAGCGTATTTTTCCGCTGTTATTCTTCTGTTGTTTAGGTGTCCGGTCCGGTCGTTTTGTGGTGATGCACCAAAAAGATCCGGTTTCTCCGATCGGTTTTCGAATTCGCCCTGCGCCGTCTGCGCTTGGGATCGGATTCGAACACCCGGAGAAACCGGATCTTTTGCGATAGAAGACAGGACGCAGCAGGCACGGCCGAACGAACGGCCGTGCTTCTTGGGTCATCGAAGCGGGCCGGCGGTTCTCCAGGCCTCTACCATCTCACGGACAGAAGAGAAGCGGTCTTCGCGGTCCGGCGAGACGGCGCGGAGCGCCAGTCGATAGCGCGATTCCCCGGCGTCCCACAGCTCGGGCGAACGGTCCCGTTCTCCGCCGAGGAGGCAGAACGCCATGGCCCCCATCGTGTACACATTCGTTCGGGAATCGATAACGGCGCCAAGTTCATACTCTTCCGGAGACATGAAGCGGGAAGAACCCCACATCCGGCCCATTTCGTTCACATACGGAGCGGGCCGGTACAGATCGATATCGCAGATCGTCAGCCGGCCGGTCGAGAAGTCGTACATGAGACTGCCGTCGTAAAAATCGATCGCGACATAGCCGAGTGCTTCGACATGGGCGTGAAATTCGAGCACCGTCTCCATCGCCTCCATCCGCTCGGCGATCGGCAGCCTGCGGAAGCGGGAAACAACGGTATCGCCGTCTTCGTCCGCGCCGGGACGCAGCAGTTGGCCTTCCGCCCATTCGAACAGCACCGCATACCCGCCTGGCGTTTCAAAATGGTCGAGTACCTGGGTCAGTGCGGGATGGCGCAGCGTTTCATACCGATCCGCCGCTTCTCTCAGCCTGTTCACCGCATCGGCCGGATGGCCGGCATAATCCGCGGTCGATGCTCCGGCGTATTTGATGAAGACATGCTGATCTTCGATCTCGAGTCCGAACGAGAGATTGCCGGAATCCTGACGGTCCCACACGCGAAAGACCCGGCCAAAAGGCGCCAGCCAATTGAAATCGTGCAGCCTGCGCAGCACGAAAGGCACGCCGTCGATCCGCTGTTCGATCAGTCCGTCCATCGGATCGGGCTCCGCCGTCCATTCGACGCCGACCACGGTCCCTTCGACCGTCGGGGCCGAGGTATCCGGTTCGATCACGGAAGCGACGACCGAAGCCGGCATGATCGGGACAAATGGCGCGGCAATCGAGCCGTCGGTTCTGCCGATGGCAGCCGTAACCTGCGGAAAGTCCGGTTCTTCAAACGGATCGGCCACCGGAAAAGTCTCTTCTTCGGCCGTGGGATGGTGAAGTTCTTCATCGACCAAAGCGGCCGCTTCCGGCCAGCTCGGAGAATCCGGATCTTCGTCTTCATCCGTCGCCGGCGGATCGCCGGCTGATCCCGTATACGCGTCGATTTCCTTGCGTTCGTTCTGCGGCTGGGCGCCCGGTTGTTCCAAAGCCGGTGCCAGCAGATCTTCCAGGCGGAAACGTTCACCGTTTTCGCGCAGCGCAAGCAGGCTTTCTCCGATCAGCCACTCGTCTTCCAGCAGCGAGTACACGCATTCGTCCCGCCATTCGCCGTCTACCGTAGGCACGCTTTTGCGAAAAAAAGCTTCCATGCGCAGGCCGAGCTTCTCCAGCATGGCGCGCAGCGCCAGGTTCTCCGGCGTACAAGATACCGTAACCCGGTGCAGCCCCTGTTCGGTAAAAGCATGCCGGAACAAAGCGCGGGCCGTCTCGCTGCCCAGACCGCATCGGCGGTAATCCGAACGGATCCCGAGCCCGATCATTCCCGTCAAAGGCTGAAGGCCGGGACGGGAAAAGGCATGGCCGATCACTTCTTCGTCATCGTGCAGAACCAGCGCATACAGATAGGGATCGGCGGTCATGTCGCGCAGCCGCTGCTCGGTGTAGGCGCCTTCCGGGAAATAATCCGCGACGCCGTCGTCCTGCAGATACGTCAGCAGCTGCGGCCACTCTCCCTGGCCGAATCTGCGGATCACCAGACGCGGCGTTCGGATCAGGACTTCCGCAGCCGCTTCATCTACGAACGTTTCTTTTTCGGTCTCCATCTCTATCCCCTCCCTCTAAAAAAGTCCGGCTTCTTGGCGTTCCGTTCTTCTGTCCGCTCGTACAGCTACCTTCGCCGCCGCATTGCGTTTTCCTGCTTGAAACCTGTATAACCGTTGGATCGTCGGTCCGCGTACTTATCTCGGCAGCGGATCGGCGGGGCTTGGAGCCCGGCCGGCCGGTACCTTGACCAAGTTAAAAGTAAGGTTACTGGTACCTAACGAAAAGCTTTGGGAATTTGACGTTTGCGGGTCGCCCGTTCGAAACGGTAAGCGATCTCGATCAGCAGCGGGTCGGACAAAGCCGGACCCGACAGCAGCAGACCGACCGGACGACCGGACTCCGTATATCCCGCCGGGACGGAGACCAGCGGATAACCCGTGCGGGCCGCCAGGTCCGATCCCGCATAGTCCGTGAAGACGAGCGCGTGCACGCCGTACCGCTCAAGCGCAAGATCGATGCCTTCTTCGCCGGCGCGCCGGACTCCCCGTTCCTTGCTGGATACATACTCGTCGTCTTCGAGACTGCCGCCCGCTTCCTCCGATTCTTCCAGCAAATTCTGTCCGTAGCGCAGATGCTCCTGCGGATTCGCCCGGTTGGCTTCGATCAATGCGGCCAGATCGCCGGGTCCTTCGGGCTGATCCGCCAGAAAAGCGTCGATCGCCGCCTTGAATTCGCGCCGCAGCACGGTACCGTCCCATTCGTCCTCATAGGCCGGCAGTTCAAGGCCCCGTTTCACTTCGATTCCGGCGGCTTCCAATCCGCCGAGCGCCCGCTCGAAAACGGCGGTAGTTTCCGCATCGAGCGAATCGGCGAAGGCCGAGACGACTCCGACCTTCAAACGGCCGGGCAGTTCCATCCGTCCCGGCAGAAAAGACATCGGACGCTGCGGCAGCAGCGTACACGCGTCGGCTTCGTCGCCGAAAGCCATCGCTTCGAGAATCAAGGCGGCATCGAGTACCGTCCGGGCAATCGGACCGAGCGTATCCTGCGTCAGCGACAGCGGAATCACGCCGCTGCGGCTGATCAGACCGACGGTTGGCTTGATGCCGACAACCGAATGCGCGGCAGCCGGGCTTACGATAGAGCCCGAAGTCTCCGACCCGATCGTCCCGAGCGCAAAGTTGGCCGAGACGGCGGCGGCACTGCCGGTACTGGAACCGCCGACGGGATGATCGCCGTACGGATTGTTTGTCTGACCGCCGCGCGAGCTGTAGCCGGACGGCATATCTTCCGACATGTAATTCGCCCATTCCGTCATATTGACTTTGCCGAGCAGAATCGCGCCCGCATCTCGCAGTTTGGCGACTGCAAAAGCATCCCGTTTGGCCCGGCGCCCTTCAAGCGCCAGCGAACCCGCGGAAGTGGTCATCCGGTCCGCCGTATCGATATTGTCTTTGAGCAGGATCGGAACACCGTACAGCGGCAGCGAACCCAACTCGTCGAAGTTATCGTCGAGCTGCTTGGCCAGCGCTGCGGCATCCGGATTCACTTCCAGCACCGCATTGAGCTTCCCGTCCAGCCGCTCGATACGCGCCAGATAAGCTTCCGTCAGCTGCAGGCACGTCCAGCGACCGCTCTGCAGTTTCTCTTTGAACTGTTCGATCGTCAGCTCGATTAGGTCTTCGTCCTTGATTTCTTCGCGATCATGGGCCGCATTCGAGCGGAGTTTGTCGCGATCGGGATGAGGCAGGGCTTCCGGGACCTCTTCGCTTTCCGGCAAAAGCGTCCGCGGTTCTGCCCGGCTTGCGGCTGAAACGGCGCCTGCGGAGAACGCTTCGGGAATCCGGGCGGGCGGAGCCGCAGGCTTCGCGGCGCCGGCAGATTTCTTCGCCGGGTGTCCCGAACCGGAAGCCCCGGCGGTCTTGCGAACCCAACCTTCATCCGTGATGAAGGCCGCAGCGGAGGCTTCCAGGATCTCGGCGATATCCAGACCTTTCGAGAAACGAACGTCGGTCTGCGGCGCAGCCACTTCGTTCTCTACCGGAATTCCGCGCGGATCGGGCAGCTTGCGCTCGGCCGGATCTCCCGCTCCTTTCCGGCCGGTTTCGTTTGTTTTTTTGTGTGGAGACATTCGGCCTCATCCTTTTCGTCGAAATATCGATTTATCTCTGATCGAGCATATCCGCGTAGAAGCGAATCGCTCTCTTCTAACTCTGTACCCCCATATGCGGCGAATGATCCGCTGTTTTCTGCAGCAGTATCCGGTTTGACTGATTCCGGTTCCGGACGCGGTGTCCGTTTTCCCTTCATTATACATGAAAAGCTTCCCGGCCTTCTTCGAAAAGCATTTCGATGAACGGGAATGTCGTCCGTATATTGAACAGCGTCCTCCGTTCCCCTATGATAAAAATAAGAAGGAGGTGTTGGACCGTGGCAAGAACCAAAGCGTTCGATCCCCATGAAGTATTGAGTCGGGCCTTGAGCATATTCGGAACCCGGGGGTATGAAGGCACTTCGCTGCCAGATCTGTTAAAAGGATTGGGCATCGCCCGGCAGAGTTTATACGATACTTACGGCACCAAGCGGGAACTGTTCCTGGCTGCCGTTAAATTCTATATGGATCGCAAGCACCTCGACATGATCGACCTGTTTCAGGAAACAGGTGGGACGCAAGAGCGTATCAGCCAGGCGTTCAGCGCAATCGTATCGGTGCTTTCGGACCCCGTACAGCGGCAGGACTGCTTTATTATCAGCAGCGCGATCGAATATATGCCGCATGACCCGGAATTGAGCGAGTATATGCAGGCCAACCATCTCGAAGTCGAACAAGCGTTTTACGATTTTCTGGAACGGGGCCAAGCAGCCGGAGAACTGAGCGCCGCCGCCGATATCGCCAAGCTGTCCCGTTATCTGGCCCACGAGCGCAATGCGCTGGTGCTGAGTGCCAAAATGGGCGCGGATCGGCACAAATTGGAAGATCTCGCAGCGATGGCTTTATCCGTTCTGCACCTGAATACGGCCGGATACGCTCCAAATGCAGACCTGCCCGAATAAAGCCCTCCAGCCTCTTCTTCAACACTCAAATACCGGAACGCCCAGGCGTTCCGGCTCATCAAAAAGCCGCCGGCCAAATCGGAAATCCCGACTTGACCGGCGGCTTTTGTTGATCATGCGTCCGGATTTCCGGACATTTGCGGTTCGACTGTTCGATCCACCGATTCGTCCGGACGGAACAAGGCGCGGTTCGCCCGGATAAAGTCGGCGAGCGAACGCGGTTCGCATCCGGTCACACGGCGAATCGTATCGGAGACCTGATCTTCGATCCCTTCCGTGCGAATTCGCGTGTCCAGGCCGGCCAGAAAGACCGCATATTCCCGTGGAACGCCGGCGACGATTAGATTCTGTCTCAGTTCATCTTCCGTGATCGCGGTATGGGTCACCGGCAGACCGGTCAATTCCCTAATCCTGTCGGCGGCTTCGTCGTAGCTCAAAGCTTCCGGGCCGGTGATGATCAGTTCGTCATTGAACGGATCGAGGCGGGTCAGCGCTTCGGCAGCGACCGCCACAATGTCTTCGGCATCAACGAAACCGACTTTGCCGGAACCCGCCGCGGTGAAAATCTGATTCGATTCGCGAATCGTATAGGCATGTGCGGCTTCGCTGAAATTTTGCATAAAGTAGGAAGGACGCAGAACCGCCCATTCCGGGGCACGGCTTAGCAGTTCCCGGTGCACCGGGCCAAACACGGGATCGTCCGCAGAGATGGAAGCACTGGAAAGCAGAACGAAACGTCGAACGGAAGATTCCAGCGCCTGCCGGATAAACGGAATCATCATCTTCTCCGGATGCAGATCGGGCGGAGCGACCAGATAGACGGCATCCGTGTCTTTGAGCGCCGCTTCATGGGTGGAAGGATCGTACCAGTCAAATATCACGTGTTCCGACGGTCCGTCAGGGGACGTCGGCGCTTTTCGTCCGGCGGTGCGGACCTTATGACCGCGGCTCTGCAGCAGCTGTGCGAGACGGGAAGACGTTTTGCCCTGCCCGCCGGTAAGCAGAATTCGGATTGCGGAAGAATGGGACATGGGAACAGCTCCTTATATCGAAATAGAATCTATTGAAAATCAAACAAAAATGGAACGGGTCCGGCGCAGGGGAACCGACAGTATAATGCCGTTCAGCCTACACTGAGCGGATTCCAGTAATCCTGGTACCGGATAATTTTGTCGTCTTTCAGTTCGACAACCGAAATGTACTGCTGATCGTAAGACTTGCCGGACTGCAGCATCGTACCGTGCGCCTCGAACTCCGCCGTGAAGACGGGCCCGTCCGCCGAACGATGAATCACCGGTTCGGAGAAGGAGCGGATCACGAACACCTTATCCAGACCTTCGATATGGCTGCGCAGCTCCGCGATGCCGTTCAGCTTTTTCGGATAAGGATCGGGCGCATAAGGAAATTCGAAACTCACTTCTTCATGGAACAAATTCAGAAAGGCCTCGTGATCTCCCTGCAAAAAACTTTCTCTGAAAATAGACATCGTTTCCTCGGCTTTTTCCCGTGCTATTGTCGTCATTGCGTTCCCTCTCCTTTTGGTTTGAATTTGGTGAACAGACGTTTTGTAGGCTGCAGCATCAAGCACTGAAATCAATTTATCATTTCCGGACCAAATGGTCAAATATATTTTGACCATTTGGTCCGGAAAAGTTCAAAAAAAGATGCTGCTGCTTTTGAAGCTTTATAAACAGCGGCATCTTTTTCGGTTTTTGGGAGGTTCTCTCCCAGTATCCCATAGAGCCTTATTCGCAGCACGTTTAACTGCCTTCGTTGATCGCCCGAATCTTCTCGAGCGGAATCTTCGGTACCCGGTCGTACGTCAGCAGGCCGTTGATCTCCTGCTCGACGTCGGTCAGTTGGGTATAGCAGTAGCCCTGCACCAGCCCGGACGCCAGCAGCGGCCCGATCACATTCCGCAGACGTTCCTCGAAATCTTCGTCGCTGCTTGCGCCGGAGTAGCCCCAGCCTTCCCATTCGCTTTTTTGATAGCCGATCCCGCCGAACTCCGTCACAAGCAGCGGCTCTCCCTTGTACGAATAGCCTTGCGCCATCACCGTATGGCCGCCGGGAACCAGACTGAGCGCTTTTTCCGCTGCCGTGTACCGTTCTTCGAGCACTTCGCGCCGCCACTCGTAATCGTGAATGGTGACCAGGTCGCTGATCGTATGCTCCCAGCCGTCGTTCGAAATGACCGGACGCATCGGATCGAGCGACTTGGTGAGGTAGACGAGCGAGAGCGAATGATGCTGCTGGACCGGACTCCGCGCCAGATCCGGCACGCCCCAGCTCTCGTTGAGCGGCACCCAGACGACGATCGACGGATGATTGTAATCACGGTCGACCGATTCGATCCACTCCCGCTGGAAACGTTCCACGTACTCGTCCGAATAGCTGTACGCGTTGGCCGCTTCGCTCCAGACCAGCAGGCCGAGCTTGTCGCACCCGTACAGATAACGCGGATCTTCGAGTTTCTGATGCTTGCGCGCACCGTTGAAGCCCATTTCTTTCGTCAATTCGATGTCCCGCCGGATCGCCGCTTCGCTCGGAGGCGTCAGAATCCCGTCCGGGAAATAACCTTGATCCAGCACCAGCTTCATTTTGTACGGACTATTGTTGAGGCACAGCCGGCCGTCTTCGACCGATATTTTGCGCATGCCGAAATAGCTGTCCACCCGATCCGTTTCGGTGCCGCCGTCCAGCAGCGTATACGAAATATCGTACAGGTTCGGATGCTCCGGCGCCCACAGCGTCTCGCGTTCCTGCGCGTTGAAGTTATGCAGTCCGATCGTATGGGTCATCGTGCGTCCGGTGACGTCGTAGGTCTGCTCGGTCACGCGCACGCCCTGAAAAGCAACCGAGACGCGCAGCCGCAAATCCCGGCCCGGCGCGAAATTCGCGATATGCGGCACGATCTCCACGCATTTGCGGTCGATGTCCGGGGTGAGTTTGACTTTGTCCAGGTAGATCTTGGGCACCGCCTCGATCCATACCGTCTGCCAGATTCCCGTCGTGCGCGTATAGAAAATGCTGGCCGAATCTTTTTTCCAGAACTGTTTGCCGCGCGGAAGTTCCAGGTTGCGGCTCTCGTCGAGCGCCTGCACAACCAGCGTATTCGGCGTTCCGTCTCCGTTCAGCGCATGGGTAATATCCGCTTTGAACGGCGTGTGTCCGCCTTCGTGCGAAGCGACGAACACGCCGTTCACCCAGACCCGGGCCGCGTAATCGACCGCTCCGAAGTGCAGCAGCACCTGTCTATCCGCGAACGATTCCGGCACTTCGAACAGGCGGCGGTACCAGACATTGTCATGGAAATCCGTCTCTCCGATTCCGCTCAGCCGGCTCTGGTAGGCGAACGGCACCTGGATCTTCCCCTCCAAAGCCTGTTCGCCTCCCGACCATCCCGCTTCGCCGCCCCGGTTGTCGTCGTCAAATGCAAATTCCCATTCGCCATTAAGGTTGACCCACTGCTCCCGTTCAAACTGCGGCCGCGGATATTCCGGACGGCTGATTGCTTCTGCCTTGTTCGGATTGTTGCCCATTTTTATCGCTCCTTTTTGTTAACTTCCGAGTTACAAAAATAACGCTTACATCTCTCGAGGACAGTATGCCGCATCCTCTCAATCAAGTCAATATAAGTTGATTAATTAACTTCACGGTTATATAATCAAACTACAGAAAATCATCCGAAGGAGAAGTTTATGCAAAGATCCGTAACCCTGGAAAACCTGCCGCTGCTCGAATGTTTCGCTTCCGAGACGCGCGTGCGCATCTTCGAGCTGCTTGGCGAACGTCCGATGAGCATCGGCGAGCTGGCGGAAGAACTGAACGTCTCGTCCGCTATCGTTACCAAGCATATTCAGAAGATGGAAACCGCCGGACTGCTGGCCTCCGAGAGCGTCACCGGCACGCGCGGCCGCCGCAAAATGTGCCGGCTCGCCGTCGACAGCCTGACGCTGAATTTCCGATCGTCCCCCTCGGAGCAAGACCGCAGCGCCTACGCGGTCTCGATCCCTGTCGGCCAATACGCCGAACACGAAGTCCGTCCGACCTGCGGCCTCGCTTCCGACCGGCGGCTGATCGGCATGATGGACGATCCGCGGTACTTCGCCGATCCCGATCACGTCGGGGCGCGGCATCTGTGGTTCGGTTCCGGTTACGTCGAGTACCGGATTCCGAACTATCTGGTCGGCGCGCAGACTGTGCGCGAAGTCTCGGTGACGCTTGAACTGGGCTCCGAAGCGCCCGGTTACAACCCGAACTGGCCGTCCGATATCTCGTTTCGGATCGGCGGCGTGCATGTGGGCACCTGGACGTGCCCCGGCAACTTCGGCGGCAGGCGCGGGCTGCATACGCCCGAATGGTGGAGCGAACACAGCAGCCAATACGGGCTGCTGAAGACCTTGTCCGTGCGCGAAGACGGCACGTTCATGGACGGCATGAAGCTGTCGGACGTGACCGCGGCCGATCTGAATATTTCGGCCATGAACGCTCTTGCGGCCGGAGGAAAGCCGGACGGCCGTGCAGCGGCGGGCAAAGGGGCGGAAGGCCGCAGTTCAGGCGCAGCTGGGCCTACGAACGATTCGGCGGCCAACGCTTCCGCGGGCCGCGAAATCGCGCTGCGGATCGAGAGCCGTTCGGACGCCGGGCATCCCGGCGGCGTCAGTTTGTTCGGCCGCGGTTTCGGCAATTACGACCGCGATATCGAAGTCTCGGTGAAGTTCGCGGACGGTGCCGAACCGCGCCGCGGCCCGAACGCCTCTTCGAAATAGGACATCCCTTCATATTTGGCAGCTGCAGCCCTTAGGAACGCAAGCGGAAAAGCCCGAAAACCGACAGGATCTCCTGCGGATTTTCGGGCTTTTCCGGGCTAGACCAGCGCATTCAGCACATCGCGAATCTTGCGTTCATGCGCCAGTACGCCGTAGTTCATCCAGGCGAAGAAATCCGCTTCATAGACGCGTCCCGCCTGAACGGAAGGCAGGCTCTGCCAGCACGGATGCTCCAGCAGCTCGCGTTCTTCGCCCGAATAACGGTTCTCCGACTTGTCGAAGATGACAAACACATGATCGGCATCCAGCTTCGCCAGTTGTTCGGGACGCAGCGGCAGGCTGCGCTCGGCTTGGGGCAGGTGCCGCAGGATCTCCGGCGGCCGCAGACCGAGGTCGCCGTACAGCAGCGGTCCGGTGTAGCCGCTTCGCTCCGCATACAGCCGGATGTGCCGCGCCGAGACGCGCAGGCAAGCGACGGAACCTCGCGCTGCCGCTCCGCCGGCGGCTGCGGCCAGGCGTGCGCCCGCTTCGCGCGTTTCTTCGGCGTAGCGGCGAAGAACCCGCTGCGCCTCCGCTTCGCGGCCGAACAAGGCGGCCGTTCCGCGCAGCTTGTCCGCCCAGGCTTCGCCCGGCTGCTGCAGGATCAGCTTCGGCGCGACGCCGGACAGCCGATCCAGGCCCCAGCGTTCGAAGCCGTCGTCGAACAGCATCAGCTCGGGCTTCAGGCGCAGCAGATCTTCGCGCGTTCCGTCCGCGATATCGAACGCGGGCACGCCTTCAAGCGGCAGGTATTCCTGCACGCCCCAGGCGCGGTGGCTGTACTGGGCGACCGGCATGATGCCGAGCGCGAGCAGGGCGTCTTCGAGATACGGCGCGAAGACGCGCACTTCCCGGCGGTGCAGCCGCCGGTATTGACCGGGCGACAGCCCGGCTTCCCGTTTGAAGCGGCGGCTGAAATAATATTCGCTGCTGAAGCCGACACGCTGGGCGATCTCGCCCAGCCGGTCTTCGGTAGCCAGCAGCAGCCGCTTGGCCTGCGCGATCCGAATCCCGTTCAAGTAATCGAGCGGCAGGGTTCCGGTCGCTTCCTTGAACAGATTCGTATACGTCCAGCGTCCGATCCCGGCCGAAGCGGCCAGCGATTCGACCGTAAACGGCTCCCGGTAATCGCGTTCGATCCGCGCGATCGAACGCCGCACCGCTTCGCGCCTATCCGGAGCCGCGTTGGCGGCAGCGCTCGGAGCTTCCTCGCGCAGCCGCGCCCGGTTCCGCGCGGCGTTCATACAGCTTCTGCGCTCTCTCCGCGCAGAACGAGAACGGCGCGCAGTCCGCCGCGCCCACGAAAGGCAGCGCTTCGCCCGGCGGCAGCGGCGCTCCCGTGCTATCCGCTGCGCGAAAAGCCAGGCGGTACAGCGTCAGCGGCCCGCTGTCTGCCGCCTTCGCCGGCTTCGAGCCCGGTACGCTTATTCCGGTGTCCGGCCGATCGCGGCGAAGAAGCTGCGTCGGCTGCCCCGTTCGTTCCCCGTTATGCGTTTGTCCGATCGATCCGGCCGCTTCGCCGCGAATCCCTTCTAGCGGCCCGAGCAGGATTCGGCCCCGGCCCAGTTCATATCCGACGCCTCCGCACTCTACCGATCCGCGGCCTCCGGTAACGACCCACAGCTCGGCTCCGGCTTTGCCCGGTTCAGCCTGCTGATGCAGGGCAGTCCCTTCTGCACGCCGTCTGCCGCCTATTTCTTCGCAGCGGTCGGCTCCCGGCGCTTCCTGTCCAATCTCTTCGTACCCGATATCCGTCAGGATGTAGGTCAAGGCGATTCGTTCCACGCTCCAGCCCACCTTCTATTGATAATCTTTCTCATTGTAGTCTGGCGCTTAGTATACGCGATTCCTACTCCGCAGGCAATCCGAACACATACGGAACGTTTGGACATCGGGATCGGCAGCGGAACAGACACAGCACAAAGCGCCGAAACGTCCGTTGGGACGTTTCGGCGCTTTAGAAGAGAATAGACGGGAATGGGTACTGCAGGGCCTCCGGCGATTACGGAGCCAGATGCTCCATCACGTCATCGAACTTCAACAAATTGGCCTGAATACCGCCCGACTGCCAATGGGAGCGTTCAACCACATAGACCTGGTCGTTTTGTACGGCTTTGAGCGATTTCCAGATCGGACGGTCCAGGATTTTGCGCGCTTCTGTGTTCTCCGCCGAATCCCAGTCTCCGTTGGCCGGGAAGATGAAGATATGGTCCGCGTCCAGATCGGCCAGACCTTCTTCCGAGATGATCTGCTGATAATCTTCCATCTCTCCTACCAACGGATGAGGAGTAAGACCCAGCTCGCTGTAAAGGGAGCCGACGAAGCGGTTCTTGACCCCAAACAGCGCAAGCGTCTTTTCTCCCCCGTTTACGCGGACTACTGCGACCGTCTCGCTGCCGACCGTTTTTTGAAGCTGCGCTTTGTCCTTCTCCACGGTCTGCTCGTACTTCGCCAACACTTCTTTGCCTTTTTCGGGAATACCGAGCGCGTCGGCCACGGCAAGCAGGATCTGTTTCGAGTCCTGCAGCATACTTTCCGGCAGACGGTAAGTAGGGGCGATCTTCGAATACGTCTCGTAACCCGCCAGATCGACACCTCCGTCGACTATGATCAGATCCGGCTTCTGTGCAAGAAGGGCTTCCGGGCTTCCACTGGTATCGAACTGCGGCACATCCAGCTTCAGATAATCCTGAATCCCCCAGTTCGGATGGTACCACTGTACAACCGGCGTTACGCCGAGCGCGGACAGATAGTCTTCCAGATAGATGCCCGCTACGCGCTGCGGATGAGCGGGAAGAACCACTTCGCCGAACTCGCCCTGTACGGTATGGGTTTCCGCCGATGCGGCTTCCGCGTTCTTCGTTTCTTCGGTTTTGCCGGCGGTCGGGGTACTCGAAGCGCTTGTCTTCGGCTCCGAAGAAATCTGGCTGTCGGCCGCCGCTTCCGGTTCTCCGCCTGCGCCGCAGCCTGCCAAAGCTGCACTGCAGGCCATCATCAAGGCCAAAATGCCTATTTTCATAGCTGTAAATCTTGTCTCTCTCATTGTCTTTCCCCCTAATTGATTTTCATTCTCATTGTCTGTTTCCCATTTTAGCTTTCGCCGATTCGGGAGACAATGCACATCCGGGGGAAACTTTTTGCACAAACTCGGGAGAAGCGTCAAGATTGCGTGCCGTTTGGATGCTCCTCCAGAGAGAAGAGATACAGCTTCATGTCCTCCATCAGCAGCAGCTTGGCGCCCCGGGCATCGCTTCTCGGCGATTCCAGGCGGCGGCCGTCGGGGTCGGTGAAGATTAGGGTTTCCATGTGAATAAGCGACTCTGCACTCTGCTGCATCAGCGTATATTCGTCGTGCTTGCCGTAGCCGTTATCCAGCAGAACCCGGCCGCCGTGCACGGCGAATACGGCGGAACCGGCAAGCTGCGGATCAAGAAACGAAACCTTCGGCTGCGCCGCAGGACCCGATAACCGGCACAGCTTGAAGTTGGTGTAATAATAGAACCAGACTTCTTCGTCCGATACGACGTTCAGGGCATAGCAGTCGGCAATATCCGCTTCGCTGTTCGTGAATACCCGGATGCCAGCGCTGTCCCAGGCGATCAATCCGCTCTCTCCGACGGGACGGCTCCAGCCGTAATTGCCGAATACCCCTTCGTCAAAAAAACTGGTCCAGATCAGACCGCCCGCCGTCGTCTGGACATTCTGGATTCCGTCGCCGAGAAGAAAGCGTCGCAGCGGCTGCCCTTCCCGGTTGAACACCGCGGCATTCAGATCGTATCGATCTCGGCCGTAATAGGTGCAGCGCGCTCCGACCAGCAGCAGATCGTCTCCGAGCGGCTGAAGGTAATGATAATTGAAGTTTTCACCTTCGATGATCGTTTCCCGGACCTGACTTCCGTGAAGTTCGACAGTCAACGCTTTGTAACGGACCGTCTGCTTCAAACCGGCGGCCGCAAAACCTTCTTGGCGCTGCGGTTCTTCGTCGATCAGCAGTACGTAAGCACGTTCGTCATGGCCAAGCGATACCGAAACGAGAGTCCAGCTGTGCAGATCCGGTGCCAGGTCGGCAGCCGGAGACAGCCGGTGTTCCCGGCTCCCCGCATCGCCGGATTTTCGGCTGCGGATCGCGTTCGGCTTTTTGGTTTGGCCGTTTTGGCCGCTGCTCCCTTTTAGCGTGTCCTCCGTATTCGCCGCTGCTTTTTTCATCGCGTATTCCTCCATTCACAAAGCGCCCGCGGAAAAAAATCTTTCCGAAGACGCGTTTTCTTTCTTTCTATGATGGACCTGCATACGACCCGGGAACAGCCTGCAAGTATGGCGAACACGCTCAGACCCGCAATCGTTTAGACCATGACTTTTTTGAGACGGCTCAAGTAGCGGCCCCGCACGACGAAGAAGTAGAACGTCTGCGCAGCCAAGAACGCCGCAGTGGTCATCAATACCGGAACCGTCACGTTCTGGATACTCATAAGTTTCAGAATCGGATTCAGCACAACGAACGTCTGAATCGCGGATACGGCAATCGGAATGAAGAACAGCAGCGCGATCTGCAGCGTGGCAGACTTCTTCATCTCGCCGATACTGAGCCCTGTCTTGGACAGCGAATGGTACATCTGGCTGTCGCGCGTCAATTCGGAATGCAGTTTGAAATACAGGAAGCTTGCGGACGACAGAGAGAACATGAGAGCGACAAACACGCCGATAAATCCGAAGATAGATACCTGCTGTTTGAAATCCAGGTAAGAAGCGCTGCGAACGTTCATATAGCCCGAAATCGGACGATCGCTGCTGCTATCCTGGTTCTCTCCTCTCCACCAACGCTGCATTTCGGAGCCGATCAACGCTTCCTGGCTGCCGGAGTCGAGCGTATCCGACTGCCCCCATGCCGGTACGTTGTAATAGATATGGGTGCTTACGCTCGCGTCTTCGCCCACGGCTTTCCGAACGGCGTCGAACGATTCGTCCGTGACGACGAGAACCGGACTACCGACCGCCGCGTTGAACGTTTTGCCGCCTCCGACTTCCGTGACTTCAAACAAGGCTTCGCTTCCGACGAGGGAGATCTCGTCTCCCGGCGCAGGACGGTTTTTCCAGGATTGGGATTCGGGAGCAAGCAGCAGCATATTTCCGGGTTCCGCCGCTTCAAACGAAGGGGTGCCCCAGATCGGAGAGACTTTGGCATAATCCGAAGCCGAGATGAGATTGCCCATCGCTTCCGTGGCTCGGCGGCCTTCGATATACACATACATCTGCCGGACCTCTTCCGCGCTGTACTCGTTTACTCCCCGCTCGGAGATGAAAGCGTCTACCGCCTTTTTGTCGGCTGCCAGATCATCATCTTCGCTTACGTTCAGTTCAAAAGAAACCGGGTTATCCGCATACAGCCTCTGCGTCTCCTGATTGAGCGACAGCACGAATCCCGTGCTCATCGAAGCAATGGAGGTGACGACGGTGATCAGGAACAAGATGCGGGCATTGTCCTTGATCTTGTAGGCCAGCTCCGAGATCCACAGCAGGTTTGTCCGCCGCCAGACGAAGGCCCGGTTGCGCTTGAGCAGCCGCATGAACAGGACCGACAGCTGCGAATAGAAGAAGTACGTGCCGGCAATCCCGGCTCCGGCCGCGATAAAGATCGAAGCCGGTTCCAGTTCGTCCCGCTGCAAAGACATATACCCGACCGCAAGCAGCGCCATGCCGAACAGCGCCAGCAGAATCGAAGCTTTGGGTTCTTTTTTGGGTTTGGCGCTGCCTCTGAGCAGTTCGATCACGTTATGCTTGCGCACGAACAGCAGCGTCAGCACGGAGATGCTCAGGAACAGCAGGGCGAAAGCCCCCGTCGTCAGCAGCGCGGCCTTGACCGGCCAATAGAACGGCAGTTCTTCGGTATCGGTCATTCGGGCGGCGAGCAGCAGGAACAGCTTCGACAGCAGCAGGCCGCCGCCGATTCCGCTTACGATCGATCCCGCTCCGATGATGATATTTTCCAGAAAAACCAGACGGTTAAGCTGCCCCGGCTTGGCGCCGAGCATCAGCAGCAGGCCGAATTCCTTGTTTCTCGATTTCAGGAAGACGCTGATCGAATAGAGGACGAAGAAAAAGGCGAAAGCGAAAATCACGTATTCCGCGGCCTGCATGCCGGCTTTTGTCATCCGTTTCATCTCGCTGCCTTCGATGGCGGGATGGAAAATGAACACCGCGAACGAGAAGAAGATCATGACCATAAACGCGCTGCTCAGGAAATAAGCGAAATAGGCGCGCGCGTTCCGCCGGACGTTGTTAAACGCGAATCGAGGAAAGTTCATGTGCGTTCCCTCCCCAGAATGAAAGAGTATCGATGATTTTCTGGAAAAAGGCCTGGCGGCTTTCACCGCGATGGATCTCGGCGGCCAAACGTCCGTCTTTGATAAACACAATGCGGTGACAGTAGCTGGCCGCCTGCGGATCGTGCGTGACCAGCATGACCGTCGTCCGCTCGTGCTCGTTCAGACTTTCCAGCGATTCCATGACAATCCGGGACGAATTCGAATCGAGCGCGCCGGTCGGCTCGTCCGCCAGCAGAATCGACGGGTGGGTGATTACGGCGCGGGCGATCGCCGTCCGCTGGCGCTGGCCGCCCGAGATTTCATAGGTGCGGCTCTTGAGGATCGACGAGATGCCGAGCCGCTCCGCGATACGATGCAGCCGCTCGTCCATTTCTTTCAATTTCACGCCGTCCAGCGTCAGCGGCAGCACAATGTTCTCCGCTACCGTCAGCGTATCGAGCAGATTGAAGTCCTGGAACACGAATCCGAGTTCGCGGCGCCGGAATTTGGCCAGATCGTTTTTGCGCATCGTGTACGGATCTTTGCCTCCGATTTTTACCGTGCCGGAACTTGGAGTATCGATCGTCGAGACCATATTGAGCAGTGTCGTTTTGCCGCTGCCCGAAGGGCCCATGATGCCGACAAATTCGCCCTCTGCGATCGTGAGATGAATATCCGTCAGAGCCTGGGTCGACACTTTGCCGGGATAGACTTTATTCAAGCCGCTTGCTTCCAAAATGTTCATGTGTTTCTCCCCTTTCCTGCTTCTGATCTGAAGTCTAAAGCAGTTCCGCAAAAGCGGCCAGGGATTCGTCTTAATGCCGCCTTACATTTCAGTTAAGGTTCTGTTCGGGCGCTTCCCGGAACACAATCCGCACCGTCGTGCCGCTTCCGGGTTCGGACTCCAGTTCGAGACCCTGGTCCAGATGCCGGCAGACTTCGCTGACCAGATACAGGCCCATCCCCGTCGATTCCTTGTACTGGCGCCCTCTTTGCCCGGTAAAATAAGGATTGAACACCCGGTTCAGGTCTTCTTTGAGAATCCCTATTCCTTCGTCTCGCACTTCGAGCAGATAATGCGGGCCGCGCGCATAAGCGCGAATAAATACCCGTTTGCCTGCCCCTTCGGTATACTGCACGGCATTGATCAGAATCTGGCCCAGAATGAATTTCAGCCATTTGGCATCCGTGTACACCTCCGCCCCTTCGTCGATCTCGATGACCGGAGAGATGCGGCGCTTGATAAACAGCCTGCGCTGCTCCGCCAACGCTTCGCGCACCGGAACCGCCAATGGGACCCGCTCCGCGGCAAAATCCTGTTCAAAGCTCTCCAGGCGCGACGTATAGATGACCATCTCCAGCCCCCGCCGCATCCGGTCCAGCTCTTCGGCGATACTGTCCGCCAGGTCCTCGTCTTCGAGCTCGCGCACCGACAGCTGAAGTACCGACAGCGGCGTCTTCATCTGATGCACCCAGCGCCCGATAAACGTCACGTGCCTCTCCATCGCGCTGCGGCGTACCGCCAGTTCTTCTTCGTACTCGCGGTCATAGAGGCGGATCAGTTCGGATGCCGCTTCGGCAAGCGGCGCTTCTCCCAGCGGCTGCAGCCGATCCTCGCGCTGCACGCGCGGCTGCGACAGCCGGATATACAGCGGCCGCAGCGTGATGTAGCGAAACAGCAGATAGGCGGCCAGTACGGCTGCGCTCAGCAGCATCCCGTACAGGATAATATCCGGCGGCCGTTCTTCGCCGCTGATCCAGTACAGCAGAGGCACCAGCAGCGTCTGCAGCAAAAAGAACAGGATCAGCGGCAGCTGATCCCGCCAGAACAGCTTCACGGCCGGCCTCCCGGAGATGCACTTGCCGCGCCGTCATCGCCGTACCCATGCCGGGACACACCGGCCTTCCCTTCGACCGATCCGCCTGCGTCAGGCCGCCCCGAAGACGGTTCCTGCTCGTCGTCTTCCGCGAAATTCAGCAGGTAACCCGCCCCGCGCACCACTTCGATCGTCGCTTCCGCTTCCAGTTCCTTAAGCTTTTTGCGGACCCGGGTGATATAGACATTGAGCGTATTGTCGTCGATAAAATGATGGTCTTCCCACATCAACCCGAGCAGCCGGTCCCGGCTGACGACTCGCCCCGCCCGCTGCAGCAGCGCTTCCAGCAGAAGGGATTCTTTCTGGCTCAGTTCGGCCGTCCGCTCCCCTTGCATCAGGACGAAACGTTCGGGATACAGGGTCAGCCCGGCCGCTTCGACCTTCTTCTCTTCCGGCCCCGCCGCATATTCCCCGTAGGCGCGCCGCAGATGGCTGCGGATCTTGGCCAGCACGACTTCGTAATGAAAAGGTTTGGTGATATAATCGTCCGCTCCGTTCTCGAGCGCCATCACCTGGTCCATCTGCCCGTCGCGGGCCGAGATGAACAGAATGGGACAGACGGACTCCGCCCGAATCTGCCGGCACCAGTAGAACCCGTCGTATTTGGGCAGGTTGACGTCGAGCAGGGCAAGCTGCGCGCCGGATTCCCGGAATTCTTCCATGATGCGTTCAAAATCGCTCACGACCCGAGCCCGGTAGCCGTATTTTTCGATACTTCCGCGGAGCAGCTCCGCAATCTTGGGATCGTCTTCCACGATCAGAATGGTATACATGATTAAAAGCTCCTTTTCCCCGTTTTGGAACACTTATCCGGCAATAGACGTTCCGAATCACGCTCCCCATGCACTTTCCATACAAAAAGCAGCAAATTTCCCGAAGGACCTTTGCCGCTTTCGTCGCCTGCGTGTCCGTTATCGATCCAGGCCCGCCGCCGCGCAGGCTTCCGCAAAAGCTGCGTAATCCGCGTAACGCCGTTCGCCGGTCCAGGCTTTTTCCGCCATGGCGCGCAGCGGTTCCTTGAGCCCTTGTTCCACTTCTTCGATCGTCTGCGCTTCCGGTTTGTCCGACCAGACGGAGAACGAACAGCCGAGCAGGCCTTCGGGATACGGCGGTATCCATTCCTGCGGTTCGTGCTCGCCGGCGCGCGGAAGCAGTCCGGGGTGCCAGCCGTCGTAAATTCGGGCTCCGGTCGGATAGACGTATCCCGCATGTTCGCCGAGGACGTAATAGAAGTAAGCGTCGTTGAAATTGACGATCTCGTGTCCCTGATCCAGAAACGTCTGCGCCGGAGCCATCTTGCGGTCCCATTTGGTCCAATACGCGACCTGCATGGACGGCTTGGGCGCGACTCGCTGCTCCAGGTCTTCCCGGTACAATCCGTCGTTCCAGACGCGCACTTTGAATCCTCTGGCTTCCAGACGCTCCGCCACCTTGTTCAGATAATCGATATAAGCGTCCACCTCCGTGCCGCCTTCGATCCCGAGCGTCTCGCGCGCATACCGGCCGAGCTGCGGATACGAAGCGAACGTACCGAAATCGATAAATTCGTCTCCCCCGATATGGAAATACGGACTGCCTTCGAACAGTTCCGCATATTCGTCGATCAGATCCAGTACGAAAGCGACCGCTTCGGGACACGTAATGTCCAGCGCGCCTTTTGCCGGTTCGTCGTCCGCCCGGGTTAGCAGCCACTCCGGATGGTTCCGCAGCGCCCAGCCCAGATGCCCCGGCGAATCGAGCGAAGGAATCAGCGTGATCCGGTGCCGCCGCGCTTCCTTGATGATCTCCCGAACCTGCTCTTTCGTCAGATAAGACTCCGACATGATTTCGGGATGCCGCTCGCTCTCGAAGGTGAAGCCTTCATGTTCGGAAAAATGCAGCTGGAGCGTATTGAGCTTCAATTCCGCCATATCGCGAATCCGCATCATAATCCATTCCTGCGGATAAAACTTGCGGCCGATATCGAGATGCAGCGCACGCTCGCCGACCAGCGGCTCGTCTTCGATAACTCCGTAGGCAAGCTCTCCGCCGCTGGAACACAGCAGCTGCCGCAGCGTCCGCAGGCCGTGCAGCGCCGAACGGTCGTTTGCCGCAGTCAGCGTAACGAAATCGCCGATCTCCAGCCGGTAGGCTTCCGGATGGGAAGTACCGGGAACCTCACCCAGAATCAGCAGCAGGTCGCCGGCCGCCGCTTCGTGGACACCGCCCAGCCTTGCGGGCGCGGCAAATGCGCCAAATCCCGCAAACTCGTCGCGAAAGTCTTCCGCCGCTCCCAGCACGCCCAGCAGCAGATTCGGATATTCAGCCGCTTCGCCGGGTTCCTGCCTGAAGACCAGCAGCGACGAACAGGCCCCCGGCTTCCAGGTTCCTTCTTCCGTCATCAGATATCTTCGGGTTCCCGGCACCGTGCCGCTGTTATGAATATTTGCGTTCATCTCGATTCACCTCTTCGATTGGGAATGGTACATTTCTTTCTCGTTAGTATAACGCTTAATTGAAATTTACCAAAAAAGAGCAGCCTCTTGCCCCTTCCCGGACTGTACACAAAAACTTCCGGTTCCCTTACAGGAACCGGAAGTTCAGGCTGTCAAGAAAGTCCTATTCGTTGTAGAAGCTCGTCGGCTGCGGGAGAAATTCGTTCCGGTCGCGTGTTGAAATCGGGGAAAAGGATTGAAATTTAGCGGAATTTCCCCGATTAACGGTGCAAGTTCATATCCTGATTTTGGATGAACTTGCACCACAAAGGCGAACACTGTCGTTCCTACACTGAATTTCTCTCTTCGCCTCCTCGCTTCATTTAGGATTAGACTTTCTCGACACGTTGACTTCCGGTTCCCTTATAGGAACCGGAAGTTTTTGCGTTCCGTTCTTACGTTCCCCTCTTGCGCTCCGCCCATACGGAATACGAGGCAAGCGGAATCCAACCGAGGCCTTCGGCTCTCAATTTTGTCATCGCCGACCCGATCAAGAAGCGCTTTCCCGGCCGGATGCGCACAGTTCCGCGCATTCCCGGAACGCCGCCGCCTGGCAGCCGATGCAGCGGTCCGCGTCAATATGAAGCTTCAGCGCGGCGTCGATCGCTTCGCCGGTGTGGGCGAAGACATGGTCCTCGCCCAGCTCTCCGAGCAGGCCCGTCTTCTCCAGCATCCGCCGCGGCTGCGGCTGAAGACCGCAGAGCATCAGCGTGCCGCCCGAAGCGCGCACCGCCTTCAGCAGGCCGCCGATCGACGCTTCGCCGGAGGCGTCGATCAGCGGTACCCCACCCATGCGCAGCAGCAGCGTGCGCGACAGATCGTGGGACGCCGCGAACTCCGGCGTCCCGAACGGGCTGCGCACGCCGAAGAACAACGCGCCGCGCACGCTGAACAGGCTCAGCTGCGGACAATCCCGGTCCGCGGTCACTTGCTCCGGCGCGACTTTGCCGCGTCCGTTTACGCGGTCGGGCAGCACTTTGTCGAGCCGCTGCTCAGCGGCCATGCGTCTGACGAACAGGATCACGGCCAGCGCCAGACCGGCCTCCACAGCGGTCGTCAGCGTCGCGAATACCGTCAGGAGAAAGGTGACGACCAGGACGAGCGAATCGCCGCTGCGAAGCCCGAGCAGCTTCGCAAACGACCGGCGTTCGCTCATATTCCAGGCGACGACCATCAGGATCGGCGCCATGGAGGCCAGAGGAATCGCCGAAGCGTAAGGAGCCAGCAGGACGAGTACCAGCAGGACGACCAGGCCGTGTACGACACCCGACAGCGGCGAGACTGCTCCGTTCTTGATATTGGTTGCGGTCCGCGCAATCGCGCCCGTTGCCGGAATCCCGCCGAAGAGCGGCGCCGCCATATTGGCGATGCCCTGGCCGATCAATTCCCGGTTGCTGTCATGCTTCGTGCCGCTCATGCCGTCCGCGACGACCGCGGACAGCAGCGATTCGATACCGCCCAGCAGCGCGATCACCATCGCCGGACCGATCATCAGCGTGACCGTATCCCAAGACAGATCCGGCAGGCGGAACGAAGGCAGCGCCGCCGGAATGCGGCCGTAAGCCGAACCGATCGTAGCCACTTTCCCGTTCAGGAACAGCACGCCGGCCAGCGTAGACAGAACGAGGCCGACCAGGGAAGCCGGAACCTTCGGCAGCAGCTTCGGCGTCACCAGCAGCGAAACCAGACAGATTCCCGCCACAATCACCGCATAGATATTCCAGGTTCCGATATGAACCGCAAGCTCTTTCATGTTAAGCAGAAAGCTCTCGTGGCGCTCCAAGCCGCCAAGGCCGAGAAAACTGCCGATCTGACCGGCAAAGATCGTGACCGCAATCCCCGCCGTAAATCCGACCGTAACCGGCTTCGGAATAAAAGCGATCAGCGCCCCAAGCTTCAGCACGCCCATCAGCACGAGCAGAATGCCTGCGAGAAAACCGGCTACCAGCAGCTTGTCGTACCCGTACTGCAGCACGATCGCAAGCAGAATCGGGATAAAGGCTCCCGTCGGCCCTCCGATCTGGAACCTGGAACCGCCCAGCAGCGAGATCAGAATCCCCGCAATGATCGTCGTATAAATCCCCGTCTCCGGCTTGACCCCCGAAGCGATCGCAAACGCCATGCCGAGCGGAATCGCAATAATGCCCACGATACAGCCCGCAATCAGATCTCGCTTCACGTCTTTTTTTCCGTATCCTTCGAACCTTCCCCGACCTTTAAGCATTGGACTACCCTTCTTTTCTTTTTTTCTGCAAACCCACCATTTCCTAAAGTAACACGGTAACGAAGCGGCGAATATGAGAAAGATCAACCCAAGCCGTCTTTAACGGACAGACCGGACATTTATTTGCAAAAGAAAAAAGTCCTGCCGCTAGGCAGAACTTGGATCGAATACAGGTTCGGAGATGCAGGATGCCGATTCGAACGCGACTGCGGCTACATGCGAATATTCAGACGCGCCCATTCTTCGTCTTCGGCCCGGCTGAAATCGTAGCTCACGCCGGTCAGTTCTTCGGATACGCGCCACAGCTTTGCCATCGTGTCCTCGTTCATCTTGTGATCGACGGACAGGTCGAAGCCGGGATATCCTTTGCGGCCGCCTTTGCCGGTCGGACCGATATACTCGCCGCCATACAGCGGTTCGGTTGCCGCGTACAGCGTCGGCAGCGCGCCCATCGCCGCGGACTGGCTCATCAAGCTCCAGAGGAAAGCGACCGCCCGTCCCGCCTGTTTGCCCGATCCGCGCGAGATCAGGTTCGTATTCGACACGCCGGGATGGCAGGCTACGCTGATCGTGTTCGCCCCTACGGCCGACAGCCGCTTTTGAAGTTCCCGGGCAAACAGCAGATTGGCCAGTTTGCTCTGACCGTAGAATTTCATTGCGCTGTAACCGATACGTCCATCCAGGTTGTTGAAGTACAGATAACCGCTTTTGGCAGCGATACTGCTCAGCGTTACGACGCGTGCGCCCGTTGTACGAAGCAGCAGGGGAAGCAGACGGCCCGTAAGCGCAAAATGGCCCAGATGATTGCTGCCGAACTGCAGCTCGAAACCGTCTTTCGTGCGGCCGTACGGAGGAATCATGACGCCCGCGTTGTTCACCAGCACGTGCAGCGCGTCATACTTGCCGATAAAACCTGCCGCGAACGCTTCGATACTCGACAGATCTGCCAGATCGAGCCGCATGACTTCTACGGCCGCCTGCGGAAACTTTTTGCGCAGTCCGTCGGCGGCCTGCTGTCCTTTTTCCATATTGCGCACGGCCAGCACGACCTCCGCGCCTTTTTGTGCGAATCCGTAAGCCGTCTCGAGTCCCAGACCGCCGCTTCCTCCCGTAATGACTACCCGTTTCCCGCTCATATCCGGCATATTGTCGATCGTCCATTGTCCGTTCATTTCCGTTTCCTCCTTGTGTCTTCCCGATCGTTCGGGCCGACCTCTTTCTTCCGTATGTTCAGTGTGCCTGAATAAGCGTGATTTTTCAAACCTGCCCCTTCCGTACGAATCCCGCGCAAAAAGACGCTTCCCGCAGGAAACGCCCCGTCATCCGCCTATTCAGCTCCCAGAGAGCATCATCAGCACGCCGAGCGACAGCGAGACGAGCAGCAGCAGCAGACCCAGAGCCCGAAAAGCCTGGGATTGGAAACGCTCCGGTTCATACAGCTCTCCCCCGGCCGGATCGCGCAGCGGATGAAGAATCCGGTCGGGACGGGCGATCACCAGCGGACACAGCAGCAAAAAGACTCCGATCAGCAGAAACATTCGGGTCTCCTCCTCAAGTTCCGGATTCGGACGAAGGGTCCGTTTCTTCCTATGTACCCGGAATCGGACCTTTCGAATTTTTTGCGAAAAAAAGCCTTCGGCTCTGCGCAGACGTTCGTTCTGCTCCCGCAGATGGGCAGCCAACACGGCCAGAAACAGCAGCCCGCCCATCCCTTCCAAAGAAACCCTCATCCTGTCCGCCTCCTTTTCCTTTTCCTTTTCCCACTACAGACTTTCAAAGCACGAGAAAAGTTCGGAGCACGCGCAAAAGGGCCTGCCTAAACGGGTCGGCATGCCTACATCTCCCCGCCTCGGGTCCAGGATTTCGGGTACCGCGGGGCGGAAACCAAGTCCGGGCGAACGCCCGATTCGGGGAGGCCGGTCGTCCTTTACACTAAGACAAGATAACGTATTCAGAAAAGAGGGCTATTCATGAAAAGGGTTCAACGTTTGGGAGGCCTGCTGGGCGCTCTGCTGCTCGGCTCCTCCATTATTCTCTCCTCCGTATATGCCGCTCCGGCCTACGCGAATGCTGCCGGAACCCCCGCTGCGCCGTCCGGAGAATCCGCCGTATCGCCCGCCCAGTCCTGGACACCGGAGCAGATCGATACCTATGCCGAAGCCGCCATGCAACGTCTGCATATCCCCGGACTTGCCGTCGGAATCGTTCAAGACGGCAAAGTGCAGTATACCCAGGGCTACGGCAGCGCAGGTCCCGGTGCGGGGCCGATGACGCCGCAGACGCCGCTTGCGATCGGCTCGACGACCAAATCGTTTACCGCGCTTGCGATCATGCAGCTGGTCGAAGAAGGCAAAGTCGATCCGGAGGCTCCGGTCACCGATTATCTGCCGTCGTTCCGTCTGGCCGATCCGTCGATGTCCGCCGCTATTACGGTGTCGGATCTGCTGCACCAGACGAGCGGATTGTCCACCTACCAAGGGATCGCTTTTTTGGCCAAAGGAAAAGGTACGCTGATGCAGCATATCGCCGATCTGGCGGACGTTCCGCAGAAGCGGCCCGCCGGCACGGCGTACGAATATTCGAACCTGAATTACAATATCCTCGGCGCGATCGTCGAACAGGTATCGGGACTCTCGTACGAAGAGTATATCCAGCAGCGGATCTTCGCGCCGATCGGCATGACCCAGAGCTTCTCTTCACCGGAACGGGCCAAAACGGCCGCCGCCGAGCGATCCGACCTGCGCCCCGCTTCCGGCCATCAATTCCTGTTCGGCTGGGCCGTACCTACCCGGGCGGCGAGCCATACGGGAACGATTCCGTCGGGCTATCTCGTCTCCACGGCCGAAGATATGTCGAAGTATCTGATCATGCAGACGGAAGGCGGCACGTTCGAAGGCGAACGCCTGCTGTCTGCCGATAACATCGCACAGATGCGCAAGCCTGCCGCCGATATGCGGGACGGTTCCTTTTACGGCATGGGCTGGGTCGTCACGGGCGATACGGCCGGACATAACGGAACCACCGAAAATACGTACTCGGAAATGCGCATCCGCGACGGCTACGGCATTTTCGTACTCGCAAACTCCGTCGATCCCCTGATCGTCGGTTACAGCGGAATCATGCCGGGTATCGACGATATCCTGCACGGACGTATGCCTTCCCAGGAAAGCCTGCCGGATTTCGTCAAACTGTATGCGATCGCCGACGGGGTCGCGGCGGTGATCGCCCTGCTGTTCTTGTGGTCACTGCTCAGCCTGCTGCGCTGGAGAAAAGCGTTCCGTCCGACCGGACGCAGAATCACGCTTAACTTCGTTTTGCTGTTCTTCTGCAATATCGCTTTCCCGCTGCTGCTGATCCGCTTCGTATCGAGACTGGCTCCGTGGGATGTCGTCGTCACGTGGGCACCGGGCATCGGTTGGGGCATGGTCGCCCTCCCGTGGCTGCTGTTCATTACAGGCGGAATCAAGCTGGTACTTATGGTCCGGGCCATGTTGACGGTTAAGCGCCCGGCGTCTTCGCCCGCAGCCGGCCAAGCCGCCTGAAGTATCGCACGGGCAAATTCCGGTCACTTAAGCGCTCCGGTGCAGGCAGTGAGAACTCGGATTGAAATGAATGCGATGCTTGGTTCTCTCCACGAAAAAGCCCGCTTCCGTTCTGCCTTTAGGCAGTTTGCGGAAGCGGGCTTGTTTTCGGTTTACGCAGCGGCTGCTGCGAAACGCCGGAGTTTACTTAATCGAATCGCCGACCCACAGGGTTTGGGTCGTTTTATCCCATTTGATCGACTCGCCTACGCCTCTGACGATGATGCCGACCGGAACGCGCAGCACGCCGCGTTTGAATGTCGGCGAACCCTGCAGCTTCACTTCTTTGCCGTCTACCCAAGCCATATTGCTGTCGGCCATGACTTTGACGGTATGGTCGCCGCGAGTATACGTATACGTTTGGGTTTTTTTGTCCCACGAGATGCTCAGACCTTCGATATCGAGCTGCTTGATGACGTCGGACGTTGCATACAGCGTGCTCTTGATGAAGAACG
Source organism: Saccharibacillus qingshengii (assembly GCF_013185195.1). Taxonomy (GTDB): domain Bacteria; phylum Bacillota; class Bacilli; order Paenibacillales; family Paenibacillaceae; genus Saccharibacillus; species Saccharibacillus qingshengii. Next base: position 89,304 of record NZ_JAAZWC010000006.1, on the reverse strand, counting down.
GATAGGCGCTCGGTTTTACGACACCGTTGTTGCCGTAAATGGTAGCAGCCGGTTCGGATACGGTCGCTGTGGTAGCCGGTTGGGATGCCGTAGGCGCGGCTGCCGGTATTGTCGCCGGAGCGGCTTGTGCAGCGGATGCCCCCAATACGGCGGAACCCAGCAGCGATGCGATCAGAATTTTTTTCATGTCAAACGTCCTCCTCATTATAAGTACAGTTTGGGATACGGCAAAAAACACCCTACCTTATATATATAAACCTTTCTTGGGGTCATTTAGTTGCAGTTCTGATACTCTCCGGGAAAACTTTTGTAAGGTAGCCGACTTTATTCGTGTTTGCCGCACCCGTCCAAGACCGCCAAATGCCCTTCGACCGCCCATCTTATCGCTTGACGCTTGTCTGCGAATCCGCCCAACAGCAGATCGACCGCAGCCCGGCACAGCCCGTCTTTATCGACGCGTACTGTCACGGATAGTCCCGACTTGGCAGCCTCCGCCTGCTTCAATCCATCGAATCCGGCAACTTCCATCTGCTGCGAAGCAGGGATGCCCATCGCGCGCAGTCTTCGAATCAGCAGCAGGGCGAGTCTGTCGTTGCCGCAGAAAAAAGCCGTGGGCAGCTCCGCTCCGCCCGTTTTTATCCGATCCAGAAAATCACCGATCTCCCGTTCGTTTTTCGCTTCGTCGAAGTCGTCCGCTTCCAGCAGCGTATGTGCCTCCAAGATCGGCAGACCCGCTTCGCGCATCGCCCGCCAGTAGCCGAACCAGCGCTCTTCATGGCTTGTTGTCAGATTCGCCGGACCAATAAACCCGATCTTCCGGTGACCGCGGCCGATCAACCAGCGGACCACGGATTCTGCACCTTCCGTATTGGCCGATACGGCGGCCGCGCAGTGCAGGTCGCGATAATACGAGTCGAGCATCACGAGCGGAACGCCGGTCTCCCACACCATGCATGCATACGACTTGTCCACGATGCCGAACAAGATGACGCCGGCATGCTCGACATCGCGGTACAATCGGGGCAGAATCCCTTGCTTCTCCATTTCCCGGTCGATCCGTGCGATAACGGCATTACAGCCTCGCGCACGGATATTCTCTTCCAGAATCCACAGCATGTCATGGAAGAAGCGAAAGTGTTCCTGGTCCGTATGGCCGATCACCCTCTCCGGAACCAGAACCAGAATATTCCGACCCGCCCGCTCCGCCTGCTTGGCAGCGGCCGGCGGTTCATACCCCATCTCCTGGGCGGTATGCCGAACGATCAGCCGTACATGCTCGCTTACGCCGCTTTTTCCCAACAAAGCCAGCGAGACCGCGTTTTTGGAAATGCCGATCCGATCCGCGATATCCTGCATGGAGATTTTTTTCGGTCTGGCCATGACGATTCCTCCTTGATAAATACCCTATTCCCGCGCCTGCAGATATGCTATGCTGGTTTCAGATTACTTTACATTATTTAATTTCGTCAAGTTTTGTCAAGTTATTCGAACCCCTGGGAGGTACACGCATGATTGCAATCGGAATCGATATCGGCGGGACCAAGATCGCGGTAGGGCTTGTCGATGAACAAGGAAACGTACTCGCGCAGCAGTCGCTCAAGACGGATCCATCCAAGACGCCGACCGCGCTGATCGAAGAAACGGCGGCGGCGGTAAACGGACTGCTGGAGCAGTGCAAGATCCTCCCGTCCGAAGTCAAAGGCATCGGGGTCGGCGCGCCCGGACCGCTTGACGCCAAACACGGACGGCTCGACAGCCCGCCCAACCTGCCTTCCTGGCACGGCTTCGGCGTCGTCGAAGAGCTGCGCAAACATTTCGGCGCATGGCCGGTCCATTTCCAAAACGACGCAACGGCGGCGGCGCTGGCGGAGAAGTGGCTGGGCGCGGCGCAGGATGCGGATAATTTTATTTTTATCACGGTGAGCACGGGAATCGGAGCCGGCATCTACATGCACGGACGGCTTATCACGGGTGCGTCCGGCAATGCCGGCGACGTCGGCTTCATCATGGTGGAACCGGGCGCGGCGGGCACCGAAGGTTACTGGGAGCAGATCGCCTCGGGTACGGCTATCGCGCGCCAAGCCTCGGAGCTGCTGGGACGCCCGGTCGGCACGAAGGAAGCATTCGACCTGGCCGCAGGCGGCGACGCGCAGATGAAGCAGCTGATCGAAGTCACGTATCGGCGCCTCGGCATGGGCTGCGTCTCGCTCATCAACACGCTCGATCCCGAGCTGCTCGTGATCGGCGGCGGCGTGTCGCAGATCGGCGAACCGCTGTTTGACGCGATTCGCTCTTATGTCTCGGAGCATGCGCTCAGTCCGGCCGGACGCCGCACGGTGATCGTTCCCGCCGCGCTCAGCCAGAATGCGGGACTGATCGGCGCGGCTTCGCTGGTGCATCAGGCGTATTGATCCCTTTTCGTGGGTAATAACAAGGCGGCAGGTACAATGCAATCAAGCTTCGAGTCCATGATGTTCAAATCCGCAATCTTCAAATCCACAAGCCAAAGGAGCGTATAACCCATGAACGAACCCATCTTCCTTACTCCCGTTTTCCAGGAACGCATCTGGGGCGGAACCAAGCTGAATACGCTGTTCGGCTACGAAATCCCCAACGACAAGACTGGCGAATGCTGGGCGGTATCCGGGCACAAGAACGGACAGAGCCTCGTACATAACGGCCCTTACGCGGGCGCGAAACTCGGCGATCTGTGGAACGAGCATCCCGAGCTGTTCGGCGATTCGCAGTCCGACGTGTTCCCGCTGCTGACCAAAATTCTCGACGCTTCCGACGATCTGTCGGTCCAGGTGCATCCGGACGACGCTTATGCGCGTCAGTTCGAGAACGGCGAGCTGGGCAAGACGGAATGCTGGTACATCGTCGATGCCGAGCCGGGTTCGTCGATCATTTACGGCCATAATGCGCAGTCCCACGAAGAACTGCGTTCGATGATCGAAGCCGGTCAATGGGACGAGCTGCTGACGAAGATCGAAGTGAAACCGGGCGATTTCTTCTACGTCCCAAGCGGCACCATTCACGCCTTGGGCAAAGGCATCGTCGTGCTGGAAACGCAGCAGAGTTCGGATACGACGTACCGCGTGTACGACTATGACCGCACAGACGCCAATGGACAGGGCCGCGAGCTCCATCTGGAAAAAGCGATCGAAGTGACCACCGTGCCCCAGTCCTACACCGGCGGCGCGTACGAGACCGATCGCCTAGGCGGCGTGACCGTGACCAAGTTCGTTTCAAACGACTTTTTCACCGTGCAAAAATGGGAAGTCGACGGCAAAGCCGAGTTTGACGCCCGCGAGCGCTACACTATCGTGAGCATCCTGGACGGCGCAGGCACCCTGCACAGCGAATCCGGCGAATCCCAGTTGGCCAAAGGCGATCACTTCATCCTGCCGGCCGGATTCGGCCCTTATACGATCGAAGGAACATTGACGACGATTACGTCTTGGGAATAGAAGAATCCGGCAGATCCAAAGGTCGAACGCCTTTTTATTTTTATTCTTTTTCACCGAAACCCGTCCGCATAAGCGGACGGGTCAACGTGTCGAGAAAGTCTGATTCTGAGAGAAGCGAGGAGGCGGAGGGCGAAATTCAGTGTAGGAACGATAGTGTTCGCCTTTGAAATCGGGGAAATTCTACTAAATTTCAATCCTTTTCCCCGATTTCAACACGCGACCGGAACGAATTTCTCCCGCAGTCGACAAGCTTCTCCTACGAATAGGACTTTCTCGACAGCCTGCCCGTCCGCACAAGCGGACGGGTTTTCCATTTCTCCCCTCTCTTGTTTGCTGTCGATCAATTTTTCGAAACCTCTTATTTCTCCGAAGCGTATAGACGACAGGAAGCAAGCAAGTTCCGGATAGCTAACATCCCGGCACTGCCCTGCTTTTCCGTTCGTCCCATTTCATCATTTTCTAGGAGGATATCAAGTGAAAAAAGCCGCAAAACTCATTCTCGCTTCATCTCTGCTGCTGTCCGCGCTGCCCGCTCCGGGCCTCGTTTCCGCGAAAGAATCCACGCTCACGCGCGCCCAGGCGGTCGAGTATCTGCTCGGCATCACCGATGATTACGCGCCGGGCATCGGCAAGTCCGACATTCTGAAAGGCGACGGAACAGGCAAGCCCGACGAAGCGCGTTCTATCTCCCGGATCGAAGCGCTGCTGATGCTTGGCCGGGCATTCCCGAACCTTCCGCAGCCGAGCGGCAACGATCTGCGCCAGATCGGAACGGTGCCGACTTTTAGCGACGTACCGGCATGGGCGCAGAGCGAATTGAAGCGCCTGGCACAGGCGGGCATCGTCAACGGGACAGCGGACGGGAAGCTTGGGGCCGGGGATCCCGTGACCTACGAGCAGCTTCAGTCCTTTACCCGGCGCGCCATGGCGCTCGAAGGTTCCAACCCGCGCGACGATTACTACGAATACATAAACAAAGACTGGCTGAATGCTTCTTCCGTCGAAGCCGGCGAGATGACCAACGGCGTATTCAACGAGCTGGCCAAGGCCAACGAAGTCCGTCTCAGCGACATGATCGCCAAGATTGCCGCCAGTCCGCAGACCGCAGGTTCCGTCGAACAGAAGATCGCGGATTTCTATGGCAACGCGCTTGATGTGGAACATCGCAGCAAACAGGGAATCACGCCGATCAAAGGCTATCTGAAATCGATCGACGACGCGGCTACGGTCCAGCAGCTTTTTGATGCAACGATGCAAACGGAAACCGAACTGGCAACCGGCTCGCTCCTGTCGTTCGGCATCAGCAACGACGCGAAGAACAGCAGCGCCAACTCGCTTTATTTCGGTGCATTGACTCTCTCGCTCGACAAAAACAGCTATATGTCCGAAGATCCCAAGATCAAAGAAGTATATACCGCTTATCTGAAGCGATTGTTCAAGCTTGGCGGCAGCGACGAGAAAACCGCGCAGGCGGAGGCCGAGACGATGTACGCTCTGGAAAAAGAACTTGCCGCCGCGTCGATGGACATTCAGGATCAAGGCGATGTGACCAAATACTACAATCCTTATTCGAAAAAAGATTTCGAAGCGCTTTTCCCAACGATCGATATGAACAAAATGCTTAACCAACTCGGACTCGCAAAAGCCGACAAAGTGATCGTGACGGACGTGAAGCTGACGCAGAAACTGTCCGGCATGCTCACCGACAAGAATCTGGAAGCGCTCAAAGCGTATGCCAAAGCTCTCCTGCTCAGCAATACGGGAGGCGCGTTAACGGAAGAATTCGAGAAAGCGGCCCAGGACTTCCAAGCGCAGATGTACGGGGTAACCGGCGAGAAGACCCGCCAGCAGAAAGCCGTCGCTTTGACCCAGAGCGTCATGAGCGACTATCTCGGTCTGCAGTTTGCAGACCGCTACTTCAGCCCCGAGGCCAAGCAGGACGTCGAGAAAATGGTCGATCAGTTTATCGGCGTCTACAAGCAGCGGATCGCGAAGCTGGACTGGATGTCGGAAACGACCAAAACCAAAGCCCTGAAGAAGCTCGATACGATGAAGGTCAAAGTCGGTTATCCGGAAAAGGCGGAAGACAGCCTGAAGAACGTCCCGATCGTGTCGATCAAAAACGGCGGGTCGCTGTTCGACAATGTGATCGCCATCAGCAAAGCGGGCAAGCAGGAAGGGATCGAATCGCTGGGTAAACCGGTCGACAAAGAGGCCTGGGGCATGAGCGTGTATACTGTCAATGCCTATTACAATCCGCTGAACAACGAGATCGTTTTCCCTGCTGGCATCCTGCAGGCTCCGTTCTACGATATCCAAGCCAAACGCGAAACGAACATGGGAGCAATCGGTATGGTCATCGCCCATGAGATCAGCCACGCGTTCGACAATCTGGGTTCGGCCTACGACGAGCAGGGCAACGCCGCCAACTGGTGGACCGAAGCCGATTATAAAAAATTCCAGCAGAAGCTGCAGCAGGTAGTCGCTTATTACGACGGCGTCGAGGTCATGCCGGGCGTCACGAACAACGGCACGCTGACTGTAAGCGAGAATGTTGCGGATCTTGGAGGTATGGCCGCTTCGCTCCAGGTGCTCTCGCAGATGCCAAGCCCGGATTACCAAGCGTATTTCGAAGGCTATGCCACCATCTGGCGTACCACAATGAACCCCGAAACCACCGCTTATATGTCTACCGTGGACACACACTCGGCGAACAAGGTTCGTGTCAACCGCACGATCGCCAATTTCGCGGAATTCTACGAAGCCTACGGAATTACGGGGAAAGACGCGATGTACGTCGCTCCGGAAGAACGTGTAAGCATCTGGTAAAAAGCGTGGCCTTCTACCGGGCAGCCTGGCGATAAAATGAGGGTTCGGGAACGCCCGGATCCTAACGGCCGGTCGTCACAAGCAGCAGACTAAAAACACCGAAGCCCCTGGGCTTCGGTGTTTTTTTTTGCGGATAGATGTCTGGAATCGGATTCGCGGCTCCCACGATTACCAGGGCCACTCCCGGCCCTGCCAATCGCGCATGACCAATTCGTCTTCGTCGATCGCGTGCGGTTTGCCGTCCCAAGGCAGCGCGCTGCCGAGGAAATATTCCAGTGCAGGCGCTGCCGATTCGGACGGTTCCAGTTCCGCTTCGGTATTGCGTTCGCCGGACATGTACGTGCGCATCCAGCCCGGATGATACAGCCGAAACGTAAATCCTTCCGGACGCATCCGGTCGAACAGCAGACGGACGCCGCGATTCAGCGCGGCTTTGGACATGCAGTAGGCGAACCAGGCGGTTCGTTCGGCTTTGCCGATACTGCCGGCTTCGGAAGAAACGAAGCAGAGCCGCTTGAGTTCGCCCCGCTCGAGCAGCGGCAGGAAAGCTTCGCTGGTTCGGATCGGCCCCAGCGCATTCACCTGATAGAGACGGATCATCTCGTCGTAATCCTGCAAAGTGCGAATGGAATCTTCGTTCTTGTCCGTAATGACGCCCGCATTATTGATCAGCAGATCAATGCTTCGCGTCCGTTCTTCCACGGCGGCGGCAGCCGCAAGCACGGACGAATCGGAAGAGACATCGAGCGGCAGAACGATCAGCAGATCGGGGTAGCGTTCCTGCAGTTCGCCGAGCTGCGGCCAGTCGGGCAGGTAGCTGCCGGCGAACACGCGCCAGCCCTTCTCCAGCAGGCCTTCGGCCAATGCGAAACCCAATCCCCGATCGGCGCCTGTAATCACAGCGTGATAAGTACTCATCTCTGTTCAGCTCCTCTCAGAACGGCCATTCTTCGCCGCGGCCTCCCGTCAATACAAGTCTGTCTTCGTTGGCATGCGGATTGGCAAACAGTCCGGCGGCAAATCGCGCCGATTCCGCGATCGGAGCCGACAGGGGCGTCATCGGCGAATCGGAAGCCGATGACGCCGTCTGCGGCTTCGAACCGCCCGCAAGCTTCGGCCTCAAACCGGGGTCATACAGCCGGAACGTGTAACCTTCCCGGCGCAGGTCGTTAAACAGCAGTTTGGCCTGCATATGCAAAGCCGTATGCGCCATGGCACGGCCGATCGGCGTATGGGCTTCGCCTACCGAGATACTGCCTTCACGGGACGAGATGAAGCAGATCCGCTTCAGCCCGTCTTCTGCGTTCATCCGCGGCAGCAGCCGCTCGACGGCGCGCAGCGGGGTCAGCGCGTACGTCTCGTAGTCCTGCAGACGCCTAGCTGGGGTATCCTCCTGTCCGGCGCTGCCTGCAGGCCAGCCACCTGGTACCGAAGATTCATCCGCCTTTCCTTCAACCGAACGAGAGGACGGTTGGCCGAATTCCGGCGCCATTTCGCCCGCATTCAATACCAGCAGGTCGATTCGGCCCGCCGCATCCGACGTGCGGACCTCGGAAGAAGCCGCAGCGGAACCGCCGGTTCGATCGCTATCCCCGTCTTCCGGTTCCGCCCGGACGAAAGCTCCGGCTTCGTTCGACGCATTCGGATCCGCCCCGTGGGACGGAGCTTCCGTTTCTTCGGCATAGGCCGGGTCCGTTTCCCCGGCTTTGGGCCTCGCATTGCTTTCCGGTCCAAAAGCGACCGAACCTTCGAAATCTTCAAGCCCCGAACTGCCGGTTCCTGTTGGAATATCGCGATTCTCTCCGATGTGGACGCCGCTCGGCCGTTCCTCTTCATCCGTAAGGTCGCTTCCCGGTACGGGCAGAGACACGGACTCCGGAGCAATCGTGCTTCCCCAACCGTCGTCGGCCGCCCTTAGCTCGGGCAGGTCTCCTTCGCTGCCGTTCTTCGCGACTGCCGAACGCCCTTCCTGCGTGTCTAGACCGGTCGGGTCGCCGCCGATCACGTTCCAGCCGCGGGACATCAATTCTCGTCCCAACGCGGCTCCGAACGGCTCGTGCAAATTGAGAATCCATGCGGTTCTGTTCATGATCGCTTCCTCCTTCGTTTGTCGGCTCAATTCTCGCTTCCGGGCTCGGCCTGCTTGGCACACCAATACAGCGCATTGCGCAGCAAACGCAGATACATCGGATGCGTCCATACGCCGAGCTCGTGTCCGGGTGTCAGCACCGCTGCGCGGCCGCGGCCGTAAGTGCGGGTCCAGCCGCCGGGCTGCGCACCGTGCTCCGATACGGTCGTCATAATCAGGTCCGCGATCGGATCGTCCCAGTCCATAAAATAATGCTCGTCGTGTACCGTGAATTCTTCGATCCCTTCGGCAATCGGATGCTGCTTGTCCGGCCGAATCGTGACTTTGCACGCTTCGGGGTGATGCGTGAAGACGCCTCCGAGCAGACGGCGAAACTGCCCTTCTTCCTTGTCGTATCCGGCCGTGCCCGCATGCACGGCCAGCAGCCCGCCTCCGCGCTCCACATAATGCTCGAACGCCTGTTGAACCGATTCGTTCATCCAGTATTCTTTTTCCTGCTTGGACTGACTGTTGGAGCGGCAGACCAGCACAACCGGGTAATCCTTCAGACGCGCGGGATCAAAATCCTCCACACGGTCCGTTATCGTAAACTGAAATTCCGTCCGGTCCAGCTTCTCCAATCCCTGCCGGATCGTCTCCGCCGGATGCCAGCGATCTTCGCAAATGACCCACACTTTCATCTCGTTTGCTCCTTTCCTTGATCCAGCGGCCGAAGCGTACGCGCTTTCCGTTCGAATCGCGATCGTCCGCTATGTAAGTTCGGGTATACGTAACGTTATTACACTTGAATGACCGAATTATCTCTGCATGGCCCGGATTTCTTTTCGCAGCCGGCAGAAAAACAAGCAAAAAAGCTTGAATCTCCAAGCCTTCCCGAGGAATAATGAAGGAAATCCGATACGGCAGTCCAAAAAAAGGAGAGCGCGCGATGACAAACTCCGAGGTATATATCGTGACGACATCGTTGAATTTGTGGTGGGGCTTCTACGGGTTGGACGAACCGGAGAACGGCGACTACGTATGGATTTACGATCGGCCGGACGACCGGGGCGAAGGCCTGGCCAAAATCTTCGTCGGTTCCGACAGCCGGCTGCGCGATATTCTGGAAATGGGGTCCGTCCCTGTCTGATCGAAGTCTATCCCCCTTCGGAACATCTCGATTGGCAGGCGCTGGAGTCTGCGGTGCTGGCCTACTGCGAGCGATTTCTTGATCTCCGGGCCCGGCGGGTCGTCCATCTGCGGCCGATCAGTCCGGAAGAAGCGATTCGCAGTTATACCGAGTATGCGTACGGATTTTTTGGCGTTACGGTTTTTTCGGAAGAACAGGTCGAGCATATGGCACGGCGAATGGGAAAAAGCGAATCCGAGGTTCGGCTTCTGCTGGATCGGGGGCTCCAGGCCGGGAATCCCGGGATGCAGGAATAACGGGGCTTCAGGCTATAGAAACCAAAAAACCCGCCGCACTCCCCGGTTGTCCGGGAGATTCAGCGGGTTTGTATGAAATAAAACTTGCGGTCTGGAGAGGAGCTTAGGCCGATGGAGCGGCAGGAGAAGCGTGCGGCTCTCCCTGCTCCGACTCATTGTGCTGGATAAGCGAATGCTTTTTCCATACCCGGCTTTTCCAGCGCATATACATGACGGCAACGCGAATCCATTCGTCCGCCGCAATCGCCAGCCAGATGCCCGGCAGTCCCATATTCATCTGGAACACCAGCACATACCCGAGCGGAAGACTGATCCCGACCATGGAGACAAGTCCGACATAGACCGGGAACTTGGCGTCGCCGGCGGCGCGGAGCGAACCGATCACGATCATGTTGAACGTGCGGGCGGTCTCCAGCACGATGCTCAGCACGAGCACCTGCGTCGCCATACGGATGATGTCCGCGTCGTCGGTGAACAAACCCACGAGCGGATGGCGCAGCAGGATCACGACGAGATCGACGATCACGGTGATGACGAGCGCCCGTTTGACGCTGCTCCACACTTGATGGTACGCGTCTTCCTTGCGGTTCGCGCCCACCAGGCGGCCGACGATGATCCCCGTTCCGATCGCCACGGCGACCGCGAACAGATAGATGAACATCGAGATGTTCGTCGCGTACTGACGCGCGGCCAGTGCCTGGGCACCGAGGAACGTCGCGTAGAAGAAGAAGATCATCTGGCACGACTGGTACGTAATCTGCTCCAGCGCGGACGGCACGCCGATACGCAGAATTTTCATGATATATTCACGGGTCAGGTTGATATAAAACTTGAATTGAATCCGGACTTCCATGACCTGATACAGCATCCAGAACAAGACGACTGCCGCAACGGCGCGGCTGATAACCGTCGAGATCGCGGCCCCTTCGACGCCCATCGCCGGGAAGCCCATATGGCCGAAGATCATCACGTAACCGCCGGCTACGCTCAGGATATTCATACCGAGTGCCACAAACATGGTCAGCTTCGTTTGTCCGTAGGTCCGGATCGTGGCCGACAGCATGTTGATCAGCGCCTGCAGGAAGATCGCTCCGCCGACGATATGCATATACGACTTGGCGTAGACGAGAATATCGCCGTGCAGGTTCAGGGCAACCATCATATGATGGCCGAACACGAGGAAGAACGCGCTCATGGTCAGGCCCAGCATCAGATTGAGCGTCAGCGACAATCCGGAAATCTTGGCGGCCTCGTAATGGTTGCGGGCCCCCAGATACTGCGCGATAACGATAGCGGCGCCGTTACCTACGACTTCAAGAATAAGGATGGCGATCGAGATGACCTGGTTGGCCGCGCCGACGGCCGCTACCGCATCATCCGATACTCCGCTCAACATCATCGTATCGGTGATCCCCATTAACATAAACAAAAACACTTCCAGGAATATCGGCCAGGTCAAACGAAACAGATTGAATTCACGCTCCAGCGGAAGTTTTGCCGCAGCGGTCCCGTTTTTCGTTTTCATCTCTTCACCCTCCTTCGATCGTTTGGTTTATTCAAAACAAAACGTATCTTAGCACGGCGAGGATGAAAATACAGCCCCTTTTTTGAAATTTCCTGAAAATTATATGAAAAACATAGCGATTTCCCTTTTTGAATATCTTTTCCTTATCCTTTTACACGTTCCAGGTCGCTTACGGACGCAGGGGCAGGCGAATCGAAATGGGCTTCGGCACGCTGCACCCGATTTCGTCCGGCACGCTTGGCTTCGTACAAAGCGAGATCGCAGCATTTGTAGATCCGTTCCAGATCGGAACGATGTTTGGGAACAAAAGTCAGGGCGCCGATACTCAGCGTATAGGAGCCTCTCACCGCCACCCGGACCCGCTCCGCCAACAGGGTGGATTCCGCCCGGGAAGAATCGGGCAGCAGCACCGCAAATTCGTCGCCGCCGTAGCGGCCAAACAGATCTTCCGGGCCAAGCTGCTCCGACACGGTATCGCTCATTTCGCGCAGCACGCGGTCGCCGATATCGTGCCCGTATGTATCGTTAATTCCTTTGAATCCGTCGATATCGAACAGCAAAAAAGAAACCGGGCGGCCGGTCTTCGCGAAGCGGTCCAGTACCGCCCCCGCTCTGACCAGAAAAGCGCGCCGGTTCCAGATCTGCGTCAGATCGTCGAGGCTGGCAAGCTTGAACAATTCTTCGTCCGATTTCTGCTTGGCGAGCAGCACGAAGCCGGTGTTGCCCAGCATCATGGTCATATAAGCCGAGATCGAGAACAGCGTATCGGTTACGCCCGCAGACAGAAGAGCGGCCGTTTCGCCGGCGAACAGCGCAGACAGCGCTCGGATCACAAGGATCGCCGCTACAAAAGTATACAGCGCTCCCATCATTCTGCGCAGCATCGTGGCGTTCTTCAACACGAGCAAACCCAATGCGGGAGGCGCAATCAGCAGAGCAGCAAAAACGGAAGCGACGACGATGCGCAGTTCTTCCGTATTGTGAACAAGCATGACCGTGTCGAATGTCAGCACGGCGGCCAGAACGATGGCGCCGCCGATCTTTTTTACCCGCCGGGTTAATGTGCCCTGCAGCCGGAGCAGTGCAGCCGCTTCCAGTGCCGTTCCGAGAAAGATCAGCGTGTTGGACGCGGAGACGACCGCCCATTCGCCGAGGCTTTCTTTGAACAGCATCAGCAGCCAGGCGGCGGACTGCACCAGCTTGGCCGTAAAGAATATCGAGATCGAGCGGTCCCGGCTCTCGCTTCGGTGATACGCGCTCAGCAGCACGACGGTAAGCACATGCCCGCAGATCAAAGAAATATAGACGGTCTGCGGGTCCAGATGAAAAATCATGGCCGGTTCTCACTCTTCCCTTCAGATCGTCAGCCGGGCAATATCGTTCCAACGCAAAGCGATTTCCGTAAACGTTTCTTCCCCGATCCGAATTTCTTTGCGTTCGAATTCTTCGCTGCCGACTTGGCGATAGAAGTGGACAGCCGGATTCTGCTCAAGTACCCAGACCATGAGCGAACGGTACCCTGCAGTCCGGAGTGCCTCCAACATCTGACGGAACATCTCGCTTCCGATGCCTTTGCGCTGCTCGCTCTGCAGCAGGTATACGGCGTACAATTCGGCTTCATGCACCCGCCCGGTTTCGCGGTCCACGCCATAATCGAGAAATCCGCAAATTTGTCCGCGTTCGTTCTCCGCTACCATGACGCCTTCCCCGGGTTCGGGATGCTTCAATCTTTTTTCCCAACGGTTCCAGTGTTCTTCTACAGACAGCCTGTCGAGATAAGCATCGGCAACGATACCTTTGTAAGTGGTCTTCCAGCTGTCGACATGAACTTGTGCAATGCCTGCGGCATCTTCAGGTCTGGCGAATCTTATCTTCATGTGGGATAGCTCCTCTGCAAAAGAATTCAGTCGACAAGGCAGACCCGCTCCGCATTGTGGCGGCCGGGATGATTCGTAAGCGGTCGATAAGCTTCAAAAACGAATAGGTTAAGCGTATAGGATTCGGCGCGCTTCTTCAAATCCCTGCCGACAGAAGCAAGTTATTTCCAACCCTTCCTGAGTGCTGGACGGATCTTCCGGGCACGGCACGCCAAAAAGCCGCTCCCAAAAGGAGCGGCCTGAAGGCTGTCAGGCAAAAACGGTCCGGCTATCCGGCGATCAACGGATGCGCGAAGGGCTTCCGATGCCGACCGGCTTGATTCCCCAGATCTCCGACGCATACTCGTTGATCGTACGGTCGCCCGCGAAACGGCCCGACTTGGCAATATTCAGAATCGACTTCTCGGCCCAGAGCTTGGAGTTCCGGTAATCGAGTCCGATCTGCTCTTGGGACTGCGCATAGCTGGCGAAGTCTCTCAGCACGAAATATTCGTCGTTGTGGCTGAGCAGCGAATGGTAGATCGAATCGAAGGTTTGACCGTTCTGGCAGAAAGGCCCCGGCTGGATCAGCTGATCCAGTACGCGCTTGATCCGCTCGTCGCCCTGATAGAACGACTGGGCGGAATATCCGCCTTCGCGGTAGTACTGTTCGACTTCTTCGATCCGCAGTCCGAACAGATACATGCCTTCGTCGCCCAGCGATTCGTACATCTCGACATTGGCTCCGTCAAGCGTACCGATCGTGAGAGCTCCGTTCATCATCAGCTTCATGTTGCCGGTACCGGAAGCTTCCTTGCCCGCCGTCGAAATCTGCTCGCTGACGTCGGCGGACGGAACGATTTTCTCCGCCAGGGACACCGAGTAGTTCTCCAGGAAGAACACTTTCAGCAGATCTTTGGTCTGCGGATCATTGTTCACGGTATCGGCGATATTATTGATCAGCTTGATGATCTGCTTGGCCATATAATAACCCGGAGCCGCTTTGGCACCGAAAATAAATGTACGCGGTGTCAGGTCAAGCGAAGGATTGTCTTTGATGCGGTTGTACAGATCCATAATATGCAGGGCATTCAGCAGTTGGCGCTTGTAGGCATGCAAACGCTTGACCTGCACGTCGAAGATCGAATTCGTATCGACGGCCACTCCGTGCTTTTTATAGATATAAGCCGCCATACGTTCTTTGTTCTTGTGTTTGACACTGCGGATCTTGTCTTGGACAACCGCGTCTTTGGAATACTTGAGCAGGTTGTTCAGCTGATCGGGCTGCGTCTTCCAGCCGGAACCGATCGCATCGTCGATCACGTTCATCAGGTCCGGATTGGCATGCATCAGCCAGCGGCGGTGCGTGATGCCGTTTGTCTTGTTGTTGAAGCGCTCGGGATACAGCTCGTAGAAGTCTTTCATCTCGCGTTTTTTCAGAATATCCGTATGCAGCGCGGCGACGCCGTTGACGCTGTGGCTTCCGTGGATCGCCAGATGCGCCATCTTGATCTGCCCGTTCGCGATAATCGCCATCCGGGAAACCCGGTCCTGATCTCCCGGATGCTCTTCGAGCAGCGAAGCGCAGAAACGTCTGTTCACTTCTTCGATGATCATGTAGAGACGCGGCAGCAGTTCCCGAACCATCTGTTCCGGCCAGGTTTCCAGCGCTTCGCTCAGGATCGTATGGTTGGTGTACGATACGACGCGGGACACGATATCCCACGATTCCTTCCATCCAAAACTTTTTTCATCCAAAAGAATGCGCATCAGCTCCGGAATCACAAGCGTCGGATGCGTATCGTTGATATGGATCGCGACTTTCTCCGGCAGACGGTCGTAAGGCAGATCGAGTTTGTCGAACGTGCGAAGCACGCTTTGCACACCGGCCGAACACAGGAAATATTCCTGCTTCAGGCGCAGCAGTTTGCCTTCGTAATGGGAATCGTCCGGATAAAGGAATTCCGATACCGTCTCGACCGAACGCTTATAGTCGAGGAAATTGTAATAACTGCCGTCGGGACCGCCGAAGCCTTTGGTCGGATCCGCCGCCGATTCCGCACTCCACAAACGCAGCGTATTGACCGCTTTGTTTTCGTAACCCACGATCGGAACATCGTAAGGCACCGCCCAGACATCCTCGCCGTTTTTCGTTTCGTAGACATAGTTGCCGTCTTCTTTTTCGACGACTTCGACGTTGCCCCAGAACCGCACATTCAATTTCTTGTCGTCGCGGCGTACTTCCCACACATTGCCTTTTTGCAGCCAATAGTCCGGCAGTTCCACTTGGTGGCCGTTGATGATCTTCTGTTCAAACAATCCATATTTATAACGGATGCCGTTGCCGTGCCCGGAATAGCCGAGCGAAGCAAGCGAGTCAAGGAAGCAGGCCGCCAGACGGCCGAGACCGCCGTTGCCGAGTCCCGCATCCGCTTCGTATTCTTCAATATCTTCAAGGTCCCAGCCCAACTCGCCGAGTCCTTCGCGCACCAGGTTCAGCACGCCCAGATTCAGCAGGTTGTTGCCGAGCAGGCGGCCTATCAGAAACTCCATGGAGAAGTAATAGACCTGGCGTTCGCCTTGCTCTTTATAGGTACGGTTGGTTGCCGCCCAATCCTGGCCGATGCGCTCGCGGATCATGCTTCCGAGCGCGGCATATACGTCATCTTCGCTAACCTCGTGCATTTGGCGGCCGCTCGTGCCGATCAGCCGCTGTTTGAACTCCTGTTTGAAAAGCTCTTTATCTGTGAACATGGGTTGAGCCCCTTTCCCGTTTTGCCGGTCTTCCGTCCGGCAGCGGACGAATAAAGTATGGTGCTATCTACAAACGACTCAGCCGTGTGGCATCGTTATGAGTATAACAGGATAGAAAAAGGCCTTCCACAACCGCCTTCCGATAAGGAAGCGGTCTAGAAGACCCGTGGTTTTGATATATATCGGTAGATTTAACGAATTTTTAATAGGAGCTCGCTGCGAATCATGTCGAATTTTTACATAAAATGTTTACAACATGCTGCGCTTGGCGATGACATACGGTTTGCGCGAATCGCCGACAAGCGTACGATTTTCGGAGAGCTGAACGTCTTTGTCCATAATGACATTCTCCACAATCGCTCCCGCTTCGATCACGCATTTTTGCATGATGATGGAATTGATGATTTTCGCACCTTTTTCCACTTTGACGCCGCGGAACAGGACACTGCCTTCCACTTCGCCCGCAATCAGGCAGCCGTTGGCGATCAGCGAATTTTTGACGTCCGCTCCTTCGAGGTACTTGGTCGGCGCTTCATACTTGATCTTCGTATGCACCGGCATCTCGGGCGAGAAGAGCTGCTTGTACTTCTCCTGATCGAGCAGTTCAAGACTGTTCTTGTAATAGCTTTCCACCGAGTTGATAACCGAGTGGTAGCCTTTGTACTCGTAGCCCGCGATTTTCAGGCCGCTCGGATTCCGCAGAATCGCATCGCGGAAAAAGTAGCTTTCTCCATGAGCGATGCAGTATTCCATCTGCTGCATGAACAGTCCTTTTTCCATAATAAACAGTTCGATGTAGAGGTTATGGTTCCCCTTCTCGTTATGAATGCCGTTTACAAAGCCGTTCTCGTCAACGTCTACACGGAAACAGGCGTCGTGCTCGGGTTCGAGCAGATCCACGTGTTTGTAGACGACCGTAACGTCCGCACCAGACGCTTTGTGCTGCTCGGCCAGCTCGCAGAAGTCCACTTTGGACAAGTGCTGGCTGCCTGAGTGCACGACATATTCGCCCGTGCTGCGATCAAAGAAGTCCCGGTTATTATGCATATGCTGCAGATCGCCGGACGAAATATCGGTCGGATCGTGCCAGTCCGGAGGCAGAACGAACAGTCCGCCGCGCTTGCGGTCGAGGTCCCAAGGACGTCCTTCGCCCAGATGGTCGAGCAGCGAACGATATTTCCGCCGCACGAACAGCGCGATATCCTGAACGCCGGCGCTCATCATATTGGACAAGGCGAAATCGATCAGCCGGTAACGTCCCGCGAAGGGAACAGCCGCGCCCGCGCGGAAATACGTCAGTTCTTTTAACTGGTCGAGCTCGTGATCCAAATTGATTACACCCATAAGTTTCATGGTTCCACCGTCCCTTTTCTGCTTTCTTTATTCCGAAAAATCGGCTTATGCTGTCGAGCTGATCGTTTGTTGGGTAGGGCGTATCGCCGTTTCCGGCAATAAGCTCCGCTTGTGACCTAGTAAGGTCAGTAGGGCGTATCGCCGTTTCCGGCAATAAGCTCCGCTTGTGACCTAGTAAGGTCAGTAGGGCGTATCGCCGTTTCCGGCAATAAGCTTCGCTCGTGACCTAGTAAGGTCAGTAGGGCGTATCGCCGTTAACCAGTATAATTTCGCTGTCGTCTCCGCGGTCTGTGCCGATCACGGTGCCGTCCGGGATCACTTTGCCCTGATCCACGATCGCGCGGTGAATCCGCACGTTCTTGCCGATCTTCACTTCCGGCATGATGACCGATTCCGTGATGACGCTGCCTTCGCCGACTTCGACGCCGTAGAACAGGACGGAACGATCGACTTCGCCGTAGACGGTGCAGCCTTCGTTAACCATGCAGTTTTTCAACTTGGCATTCGGGGCGATGTACTGCGCGGGCTCGTTCGGGTTCCGCGTGTAGATGCGCCATTCCGGATCGTTCAGGTTCAGTTCCGGATCGTCGTGGAGCAGGTCCATATTCGCTTCCCACAGGCTCGGGATCGTGCCCACGTCGCGCCAGTAGCCCTGGAACGGATACGCGTAGAGCGACAGATTGTCGGCCAGCATCTTCGGTACGATGTCTTTGCCGAAGTCGTGCGCGGATTCGGAATCCGGGGTATCGATATCTTCGACCAGATATTTGCGCAGGACATCCCATTTGAAGATGTATACGCCCATCGAAGCCAGCGTGCTCTTCGGCTGCTTCGGCTTTTCGTCGAACTCGTAGATCTTGAGATCTTCATGGGTGTTGATCATGCCGAAGCTCGGCGCTTCTTCCAAGGTGACGTTGATAACGGAAATCGTGCAGTCCGCGCCTTTTTCCTTGTGGTAGTCGAGCAGTTTGGTGTAGTCCATTTTATAAACGTGATCGCCCGACAGCACCAACAGATGCTCCGGATCGTATTGGTCGATAAATTTGAGGTTGCGGGAAATGGCGTCCGCGGTTCCGCGGTACCAGCTGCTTCCGTCTTCGCGTTCGTGCGGAGGCAGAACGAAAACACCGCCATTCTTGCGGTCCATGTCCCAGTCGCTTCCGACGCCTATGTAAGAATGAAGCACAAGCGGCTCATACTGAGTCAGTACGCCCACGGTGTCGATGCCGGAATTGGTGCAGTTGCTGAGCGGGAAGTCGATAATCCGGTACGTACCTCCAAAGTAAACGGCAGGCTTGGCCAACGACTTCGTCAGGCCCATCAATCTCTTTCCCTGTCCGCCGGCCAACAGCATGGCGATCATTTCTTTTTTCTTCATTCAGACGAACCTCCTTGGCAATATATAAGGCTGTGCTCGTGGCGGAGCGGTGTCCGCCGGTGTGTAGGCGTTCCCTTTACGGGGCAATCGCGACTTGCCAGGGTCAGAAATCGGGAATTCCAACAAGCGAGACAGGTAAAAACCACATAAACATCTTTAACCCCGGAAGAAGGTTTGGAATCGTGGTAAACCGGGAAATTCCGGAAGAAAACGCAGGAAATGCGGCGGGGAAATCGTGCAAACGATTGAATTAACGCAAAGTATTCAGAAAAAACCCTCTTTCGCCTTGATGATACCATATATTTGAAAAAGTGAGAACAAGCTGACTTCGCTCTTTGGAAGATGCGGACTCCGTGCGAGAAAAGCAAATGGAGAAAGAAAAAAAGCGGATGGCCCCTTTTTCAAGGGTTCATCCGCATATCGCCGAGCGCGAACAGAGGCAGCAGATGCGCCAGCAGGAGCGCCGCAGCCGCGGCTCCGGCGAGCACCAGAAATGCTGCTCCGTCGTTTCGCGTAATCGGAGACGAATAATAATACGTTCTGCGGCTGCCGGCGTCAAAACGCTTGACCTCCATCGCGACCGCCGTGCGCTGCGCGCGCCGGATACTCTGGGCAAGCAGCGGCAGGGCATACAGCTCGGGCAGGCGCAGCAGCGACGCCGAAGATCCTCTTCCCGCGCCTCTTACCGACAAAGCATCCCTGCGGATCCGCAGTTCGTCGAGCGCCATGGGCATCAGACGGAGCGAAGCCATAAAGCTGTATGCGTATTTGGGGCTCAGCTTAAGCCGCTGCATCAGCGCATAGAACAGCCCGGTCGAAGAGGTCGTCAGGACAAACAGCAGTCCTTGGCAGCCGAACGCGATCGAGCGAAATCCCAGATGCAGCCCGCGGTAAAAGCTTTCTTTCGAAATGGAAATCGGGCCCAGCGACCACCAGACCTCGCTGCCTTTGCCGAACAGGATCATCGTCAGCGAAGCGGAAGCAAACGCCAGGGCGAAGCCGGATGCCAGCAGCGCCGTTTTCCAGAGCGGATAACCGGAAGCGAGAAACAGCAGCGCCAGAAATACGCAGGCCAGATAAAACGAAGCGTCGATCCGATGCGTCAGCACCGTCACTCCAAACAGCAGAATAAACAGCGGCAGCTTGACCGCGGGATTCGCCCGGTGCAGCCAGTTGATACGGGTAGGTACAAAAAACTCCCTCATGACGGTTCCTCCTTCGACAAACGAAGAGCGGCGGTAGGCGAACGTCCTGTCGATTCGGCGGAGATCAAAGCGCCGTCTTCGATCTTCCAGATCTGCGTCGCCAACCGCTCGGCGATCTCCATCTCATGCGTAATCATCAGCACGGCATGGCCCGACGCCCGGAGCCGTTCGCACAGATCCAGAATCGCAAACGCATTTCGGGCATCCTGCCCGAATGTCGGCTCGTCGAGCAGCACAAGCGGTTTATCCGAGACGATAGCCGACGCGACGCTGAGCCGGCGTTTCTGGCCGAGCGACAGCAGATACGGATGGCGCTCGGCATAGCCGCCGAGCCCGAAACGGTCGAGACACGCCGAAGCCTGCGCCGCAATAAGCGCTTCCGCCCCGGCATCTGGCCGCGGCCGGCGGCGCGGGAACCAGCGCGCAAATGCCCCGCTGTGCGAAGCGTTCAGCGCGGATTCCGCTTCGCTTCGCAGCGTAAAGGCCACTTCGTCCAGCACCCGGTTCGTCACGAATTGGAACTCGGGATTCTGGAAGACGAAAGCGGCGTGCTTCGCCGCCGCTTCGCGCATGGCCCGGCGGCCGGAAGGGCGGCTCCCGGCGTATTCGCACGACCCTTCGTGCGCAAGCAGGCCCATAAGCCCGAGCAGCAGCGAGCTTTTGCCGGCGCCGTTGGGGCCGGTCAGCGCGATCAGGTCGCCGGGCAGTACGGCGGCCGACTGCACCGCGCAGACGCTCTTCCCGCCGCGCAGCACGCGGAAATTCTCGAGCCGCAGCAGCGGCAGGGCTGCGGCGGATTCCGCTGCCGGGTGCACGGGCGCCGCGGCGGAGCGCCCGCGGGCCGGACCGGTACCCGGAGCCGCCGCCTCCTCCGGTTCAAGCACTCCGCCCGCCCGGTATGCCCCGGGCTGCGCAAGTGCGGCTTCGCCTGCAGGCTCCCCGTAAGCTTCGTTCCACGCTTCGGGATGCCAGATGCCGTATTCACGCATCCGGTCGCGGCAGCGCGCAAACACTTCGGCCGCCTGTCCGTCGGCCAGAATGGAACCGTCGCCCCGGAACAGGACGACTCGGTCGACCCAATCGAGCACCTCCTCGATCCGGTGCTCGACGATAATGACCGTCCGTTCGCCGGCTGCCCGGCGCACCGCGTCCCAGATCGTGCGCCGCCCTTCCGGATCCAGCAGGGCGGACGGTTCGTCGAGCAGCAGCACATCAGGTTCAAGCAGCAGCACCGAAGCCAGCGCCAGACGCTGCTTCATGCCCTGGGACAGCGAACCGATCGGCACATGCGGATCGGGCAGTTCCAGTCCCACTTGCCGCAGCGCCTGCCCGATCCGCGGCCGCATGTCTTCCGCGGGAACGGCCAGATTCTCCAGCACGAAAGCCAATTCTTCGTCGACATAAGGCATGCAGAACTGCGTATCGGGGTCCTGGAAGACCAGTCCCGCCGAATCCGGCACCTGGAGAAGCTCTGCTTTGAGCGGTACTTCGGTCACCCGCGGAATCACGCCTCCCAGCACCTGAAGAAGCGTCGACTTGCCGCAGCCGCTCGGTCCGAGCAGCAGCACTTTTTCGCCGCGGCGAATGTTCAGCGACAAATCGCGAAACAGCAGGTCGGGCGTACCCGGAAATTTCATGCGCAGGTTCCGGACCTCGGCCGCGTATTCGGCCGTTCCCTCCTCTTCTTCCCGACTTGGACCGACCCGGTCCTGCGTCTGCGCCGGCTCTTTGTCCGCAGGCTGGCCCGGCTTCGCCGCGTCCTTAAGTACAGGCACGGGAACATTCGCCTCAACCGTCGAGCGCATCATATTCCTTGCGTTCCACCGGACGCAGCGATTGGGTTACGCCGGCTCGCTCGAGCAGCTTGGCCAATCCGTACATAAGATACCCCGCGATCACGAACGAACTGACGGCGCGCAGCGAATATTTGAAGAGGATCAGCCAGGTCGCATATTCCGTGACGTAGCCGTAATAAATATCCGCCAACAGCGAGCCCGCTGCCGCGGCCACGCCGGCAAGTCCCGCCGCGACTGCGCTCGTATTCCGGTAGCGGAAAGCCGCGAAGACCAGTTCCGCCGCCAGGCCCTGCACGACACTGTACAGGAGCAGCTGAATGCCGTAGGCGCTGCCGAAAGCGATCTCCAGATGCGCCGCGGCAATTTCCGCGATCAGCGCTACGCCGGGCTTGCGAATCAAGAGAAACGCAAGCGTCGAAGCCGCGAACCACATGCCGTAGACCAACTCGTCGGACTGGATAAAGAGCAGTCCCGCAATACTCGAGACCGAAGCCCACAGATGATACACGACGCCCAGCACCAGCGAAACCACCACCGTAACCAGCACGTCCGTCAGCGTCAAACCCCTGCGGCGCGAAGCCGCTTCCGTTCTGTTTGCACTCATGTTTCCGTTCTCCCCGTTGTTCGAATGTAGCTTCAGCGGTCCGTCCCGATCGGGAAACGTGCTTCCGCAAAGCCCGTGTTCTGCGCTAACGACGAGGGTTCTTCCAATCTTCGCCGGGTACCGCGGACGCAAAAAAAGCGGCTTTCAGGCATAAAAATGCGCAGAAAGCCGCCGATTCACGGACGGATACGAATTCTCTACGCTGGCATGATCCAGATCAGATTAACGGTCAGAAGCGGTCAAACGGCTTCAATCTCAGCCCGGCTCTCCCGGACCCCCGTATCGTTATGCAGTTGCTTTTTACCATACACAGTTTCAGGCGGAGACGCAATAACGAATTTTCGCCTAACTTATCCGCCCCGCAGAATCCGCAGCATCACCTTTTGGACCAGCCGGAAAGGCAGCCGTTTCTTCAAAGCCACAAGCACGGCCGGCCCTAGCGGAACGACGTAGCGAAAGCGTCCGTACCCTTTGCGCCCGAGGGCCAGGTCCGCCGCCAATCGGGCCACATCGCGCGGATCGCCGCCTTTTTCCGCACTGGCGCGGGACATCTCGAGCATCCGGCCAAGCGCTTGCGCGTTGGGCGAATCTTCCGCCCGGTGAATACCGGCAAAGCCTTTTTCCCAGATATCGGTCTTGTACGAAGCCGGTTCGAGCACATAGGTGCGAATGCCGTAAGGAGCCGTCTCGAGCGCCAGCGATTCGCTGAATCCTTCGAGCGCGAACTTCGACGAGACATAAGGGCCGTAGCCCGGCAGACCGATCGCTCCGCTGACGCTGCTCATCTGGATAATGCAGCCGCTGCGGGCTTCCCGCATGTAGGGCACGACCGCGCCGGTGACGGCGATCAGTCCGAACACATTGACCGCAAACTGCTCCCGCCAGGCTTCCATCGGCACTTCTCCGATAAATCCGCCCATCGCCAGCCCCGCATTGTTCACCAAAATATCGATCCGTCCGAAATGTCCATGTACCGTATCCACCGCTTCTTTGACCCGCAGATCGTCGCATACGTCCAGACGCAGCGGAAAAATCAGGCCCGATACGGGTCCTGTCCCCAGCGCCTTCAGGCTCTCCGCCTGCCCGATTCCAAGCTCTGCCGGCTCTTCACCCGCTGCCGCCAAGTCCGCTTCCCGAACTGCCGCGAACAGTTTCTCAGCCGCTTCCGGACGACGCATTCCCGCAGCTACGCGGACGCCGGAGCGGGCTAGCTCGATACAAATGTGCATGCCGAACCCGCTGGAAGCTCCCGTTACGAGTGCCGTGCGAAGCTCGGAGCGTCCGGTCGTACTCCTTTTTTTCGTATCCACTGTTTTCACCTGATCCCATCCTACTTATTGTAATTTTATCTAACATGCAGGGTTCTATTGCTTTACACAAAGCTTTCCAAGTGTTACCTTTAAGCTAATATACACAGGCCGAAATAGTGTTTTTTCCACTTTTTGACCCTTTTTCTTCTGACCGGACCCTCTTATTCCTCCATATATCCACTTCGACGAAATAAAGAGCACTTTATTTCTTTTTTTATTTTCTCTTATGTAAAAAATATGAAAAAGGAGCATTTATTATGAAAAAATCAACTCCCACTCTTGACGCTTCCGGGTTAAAAGTTGTGTTCGTAGGCACGAGTCTGCCCCGGCAGTGCGGTTTGGCCGTCTTCTCCCATGACATGATGACTCAACTCGGCACTTTTCCAGACTTCGCCCCTCCTACCATTATAGCGTTGGAAGACGGCAGATCGTATGCTTACGGAAAAGAAGTCGTGAGGAAAATCAGTCAGAATAAACGCGGCCATTATATTGATGCAGCATCCCGATTGAATCAGACGAATACCGACGTCGTCGTTATTCAGCACGAATTCGGGATTTACGGCGGCGAGAACGGACGCTATATTCTCGACTTTGCCGCAGCGCTGCGTATTCCGTTCATCGTCATTTTTCATACGGTACTCGCTTCTCCCTCTTCGGAACAGCGCCGGATTATGAAAGAATTGGCTGCGCTCAGCTTCAAGGTCGTGACGATGGCCCGCAACAAAATCCCGGATCTGACCGACGTTTACGACATTTCGCCCGGTAAGATCGAGATGCACCACCATGGCGTGCCTACCGTACGTACGCAGAGCCGTGAAGAATTAAAAGAGCGTTTCGGTTATGCGCAGCGTCAGGTTTTGTCCACTTTCGGGTTTTTGAGTCCGGGCAAAGGGATCGAATACGTGATCGAAGCGATGAGCGGCGTAGTGAAGTTCCATCCCGAAGCCCTGTATATAATCTGGGGACGCACGCATCCAAGCATCAAGAGCAGTGAAGGGGAAAGTTACCGAGAAAGCCTTGAGAAACGTGTAGCGGAATTGGAACTGGGCGATAATGTCCGGTTCGTAGACAAGCATTTGTCGCAGGAAGAAGTCGTTCAGTCCCTGGTTATGTCGGATATTTACCTGACTCCTTACCTCGGCAAAGATCAAGCCGTAAGCGGAACGCTTGCTTTCGGAATCGGCTACGGAAGAGTCGTGATCTCGACCCCTTACCGCTATGCGCAGGAAATGCTGGCGGAAGGAAGAGGACTTCTGGCCGAATTCCGCGATTCCGCTTCGCTGGAACAGCAGATTCTAAAGGTGCTTGATCAACCGGAACTTAAGGCGGAAATGGAACGCAGGACGCTGCTGCTCGGCAGCAGCATGCACTGGAACCAAATCGCGGGGGAATACGCTTCGCTGCTGCGTACCTGTTCGGCCAAAGGAAGTGCCGTTTGAACGGCACTTCGAAGGATATTGCTCTTTCCTTCTCTTATTTGCGCCGTTTGACGGACGATACCGGCATCTTCCAGCATACCAAATTCGGCGTTCCCGACCGTTCCAAAGGATACACGTCGGATGACAACGCAAGAGCGCTTATCGCGGCCGCTTTGGCTTATACGCAGCGCAAAGATGAAGAAAGTCTGACTCTGTCCCATACGTATTTGTCCTTTCTGTACGATGCGCAGAACCCGGACGGAAGTTTCCGCAACTTCATGAATTACGATCGGGCATTCGCGGAAAAGATAGGGTCCGACGATTGTCAGGGGCGCTGCATCTGGGCACTCGGCTGCGCGATTGCGGAAAGTACGCTGCCGGATAATCTGCGTAACACCTGCAAATATATGGTAAATCAGGCTCTACCGGTCCTTGAACGGCTTCGTTCGCCGAGAGCGATGGCTTATGCGCTGATCGGCTTGACTTCGATACTCGAAGCGCCCGATTGCCTGGTCTATGCCTTTCCCTATCCGGATGCCGAGCCTTCCGATCCGGACTTTCTGCCCCGCGAACGGATCGAAGCGCTTACAAACGCAATGGCGGAACGCCTGCGGGAAAATTATCGAATTTACCGCACAGACGATTGGCACTGGTACGAAAATTCGCTGACCTATGGGAATGCCATGATTCCCTGGGCGATGCTCAAAGCTTCTCGTCTGCCGGGGCGCGGGGAAGACGCTGTGATCGCCAAAGAAAGTCTGGACTTTCTGATCGACAGCACTTTCGCATCGGAAGGTTATTTCAAGCCGATCGGCAGCGGCGGCTGGTATACAAAAGGCGGATCGCCCGCCCTTTATGACGAACAACCGATCGAAGCCTGTGAAACGATGCTCGCCTGCCTAGAAGCTCATGTCTTGTTCGAAGAACCGGCTTACTACGAACGCGCCTTACGCTGCTGCGAATGGTTCCACGGTGGCAATTCGCTGCGCGAGCCGCTGATCGACGCCCAAACCGGGGCCTGCTACGATGGCATCCATGCCCAAGGGCTGAATTTAAACCAGGGTTCCGAGAATATTATTTCCTACTGTACGGTCCTGTCCGTCATGCCGTCTGTTCGACAATTCGCCCGAAATTCCGTACCCAAGGAAGGCTGAGCCCAGCAGATGATGAAAACCGAGTGGACACCCCAGACCTGCGAAGAACTGCTTCGGAACTACCGCCCTGCCAAAATTCAAGGAAGCCGTCTCCAGTTTGAAGGCGTAGGCGACAAAGACGTTTACAACATTACCGCTCCTTTTTGGAACGAAGGCCAATGGTATATCGCCGGCCGCGTGGAAGAACGGGAATCGGAAGATTCGGAAATCGTTTTTTTCAAAGCGAAACAAGGCAAAGACGGACCTTGGTTGTGCGATCCGGATCTGCCTCGCTTCCGTCTGCAGGACCCTTTTATAACGAAAATCAACAACGAATGGATCTTGGGCGGCGTACAGCTGCAGTTCTCGGAAGAACCGGAGCCAAAAATCGAAGGCTGGAAAACCGTGCTGTATTCCGGATCTACGCTGCACGAATTGACACATATCAAATCGGGGCCCTGGAATATGAAAGACATCCGGCTGACGGAACTCACGGACGGCAGCGTGGGATTCTTTTCGAGACCTTTTGGCGTGGAAGGACATATTGCCGTTATCGGCTTCAATGTAATCAAATCGTTCGAGGAATTGTCCGAAACCATTTTTCTGTATGCGCATTTGTTTCGGGACCAGTTTGTCAAAGAAGAATGGGGCGGTGCCAACGAGATCCATATGCTGGCCAACGGCATTCTGGGCGTACTCGGCCACATCTCGCAAAGAGACGAAGACGGTCGACTGCATTACCATGCTATGGCATTCGCTTTGAACCCCTGGACCTTGGAAAAAACGGAGCTCAAGATTATCGCGGTCCGCAGCGATTTCCCGCCCGGACCGGCCAAACGTCCGGACCTGGTCGATGTGATCTTCAGCGGCGGACTGACCCGGGAAGAACAGGGCCGCGCCTTACTGTATGTCGGAGCGAGCGATACCGAAGCTTACCGGATCGATATTCCCGACCCTTTTCTCGAATACGAGAAGCTGCCTGTGGTCGTACCAATTTCTTCCGTGTAACTTGAACAGGAAACCTCTTTCTCCCTACAGCTCAAGCTGCGGATCTTTCGGCAATCTTAATTCGGCATGGACACAAAAAGAAGACGGCCTTGTGGCCGTCTTCTTTTTGCATAATTCCCGTATGTAGGCTTCCCGTATTTGGGGTTCTTCGCGTTCATCTTCTGCATCTATATTCATTGTTCATTATAGGCGATTGGAAATTCAGGAACGTCGCTTAGAACCAAAGTTCGCTTTGTTCGGCGGCTTTGAACCGACGCAGACGGTTGCGGAAAATGGCACTGCCCCCAGTACGCCCCGCGCCGCAGCGAATCCGACGTTTGATCATCATGCTGGCTCCTCCTTTCTGATCCCGGCGCTCTGGCGTCTCGGGAATAAAAGCTAACGGGTCATTACCCGATCGGGCCAGCCTTTAAACACATCGGTCCAAATAAATAGGCTCCGCCTCTCCTGCCGCTTAACGGATCTCGGACGGACTTTTGCCGGTGTACTGCTTGAATTGTCGGCTGAAAAAAAAGATATCCCGGTAACCGAGCGCTTCCGCCACTTCCGTCACATTCATGCCGGCGTGCCCGAGCAGATGCTGCGCGCGCTCGATCCGCATCCGGATGATATACGACTGCACCGAGGCTCCGACCAGCTCTTTGAACTTGGCGGAGAAATATCTCGGCGACAATCCTGCGCGCGCGGCCAGATCCTCGACCCGGTGGGCAAGGCTCGGATGCTGACGGACGTAGTTGGCCGCTTCGTGCACCACTTCGTACAAATGGTTGCTGCCGCGCCGCTCGGACGGTTCTTCGCGGTCGCCGCGCAGCAGTTGGATCATCATCTGCTTGAGCAGCAGTTTCGCTTCTTCTTCGGCTCCATACGAACCGCTGAGCAGCAGGCGAACGTAGCGGGACAGCAAATATTCGAAATCGACCGTCTCGTCCAGCACGCGGTAGGCACGCGGAATATCGAGAGTGTCTCCTTCAATATTAAAATGGATATACGTCAGCACAAGCGGTTTCTGCGGATTGTGCGTAGCGCTCGTATGGTCGCCCGGCCGGAACAGGAAACAGCTCCCTTTGCCGATCTCGTGCGGTTCGTCGTTCAGCAGCAGCCGCCCTTCTCCGCTCCAGACATAGAACAGATCGTAATTCTGGAGCGGCTGCTCGCGTTTTTGCCATTTCCAGCCCGGTTCGCACGCGATCTTCGCGACGTAGGGCGTCAGGATAAAAGAGGATGGCGGCACGTTCAGCAACGGTACCCGCTCCTTTCTTCAGGTCAAAGTAATGGTTTTTGCCGCCCGGCGCGATCATTCGGCTTCCCCGGCGGCTTCGTCGATTCGGGCTTGCAGCCTGGCTTGTTCCTTCGTTTCTTCATAGCTCCACAGCCGGACTTCGCCGGCGGCCTCGCGGTCGCGGTCATCCGGGCGATCACGGTGTTTCGGATTCGGGCCGGGAACGTCCGCCTCGCCCACAGGACTGCCGGCCTCGTCGATGCCCGGTTCGGACGCGCCGGCGATCAGACGGTTGTAATAATCGTGAATATAGGGACGGCGGCCGCCTTTTTGGACGAAACGCCAGTCTTTCTCAACATTGAGTCGCACGCGGTACAGCATATCGAGCAGTTGTGCGGTTTCTTCCTCAGACAGCCCTCTCAGGGAAGAACCATCCGCGTATTCGCCTTCTTCCCGGATAAACAAATAAGCCGATTTGCCCGATTCCGTCGGATAGACCCGTTTATCCTTGCGCAGGTCGGACGCTTCCCGAAGCTTGATCAGCCCTTCGTTCTCCAGCTTCTCCAGCGACCTTGCGGCGGCGGCGCGCTTGACCTTGAGCCGGTCCGCGACCGTTCCGGCAGGCTCTCCCGGATTCTCGCAGACGAATGTCAGGTACAGATGCAGTCCGCGCGACAGCTTCAAATGCTTGAATTCGATACTGCTGATCGCTTCGGAACAGCGGGCGATCGCTTCGATTTCGCGAAGAACTTCTTTCACGGTACAGACCTCCTATCGCAAGATGCCGTCAGCGGCCAAACATTCATTCCCATTATACCAGAAAGGAGGTCTTCCCACGCAATCGCCGCGCACGGAATTCGGCCCCTTTTCCGCCGATCCGCGCACTTTCCCATTGTAGGCCAAAAAATCCGCCGCGTCACCGGAACTCCGGCGTCTTCGCGATGAAGGTTTGATGAAACCCGCCGCGAACGGTTACAATGCGAGTAATCGATTCGGGACCTGTACACCCACTGCCATAAGGAGGCTTTTCATGCTGGAAAAAATCACTGCGGATTCCGTCGTCGCGGGCATCGATATGGGCGGCACGAATATCCGGATCATGATCGCCGATCTCGCGGGCCAGATCCTTGCCTACGTCAAGACCGAAACGGATCTGCTGCCGAAACAGCGGACCGATACCGCCCCGCTGCAGACCCAAATGCAGGAAGCGCTCGAGCAGGCCGGCAGCCGGCCGGAAGATGTCGTCTTTCTTGTTGCCGGCATCGCCGGACTGGACGACGAAGCGGACCGGACCTGGGCCGAGAAGCTCGTGGCCGGATTCGGTCTGAACTGTTCGAGCCGCGTTGTCAACGACGCCTTCATCGCGCACCGAGGCGCACTCGCCGGACGTCCCGGCATTCTGGTCGCTTCGGGCACGGGTTCGATTCTGCTTGCCCATACGGAAAGCGGACAATGGCTGCGCAATTACGACTTCGGCCACTACGCGGCAAGCGGAGCCCGATTCCTCGGTTACCAGGCCGTCTACGATGTGCTCGCCGGCAGGGAAAGTCCCGGCGACAGCGCGCTGGTGCGCGATATGCTGCGCTTCTTCCGCGCATCCAATCTGCGCGAACTGACCGAATCGGCGAGCCGAAGCTTCGGTCTGGAGCAAGGCCGCCGGGATCGGCTGTTCGGTCTGTTTGCTCCCGTCGTGACGCGCGAAGCGGCGGAGGGTTCCCCGATCGCCATCCGCGTCTGCGACGACGCGCTGCGGCAGATCGGCGTAGGCGCGGATCTGCTGGCCGCCTTCTTCGACGGCCCCGATATCCCGCTGTCGCTGACCGGCAGCGTGGCGGGCAGCGATTATATGCGTGCCGGCATCCGGGGATTGATCTGCGCGCAGCCCGGCCGCCGGTTCGAATACCTGGAACCCCGGCTGACCCCGGCGGCGGGTTCCGTTCTGACCGCTTACGAAGCACTCGGTCTGTCGTTCGGCGAGAGTATGGCGGAAGCGCTGGAGAACAGCCCCCACGCCCGTTTGTAACGTTCCGCTTCGGGATCCGGCGGCAGGAAATGCAACTCTTTTTCCTGCCGTGGGGTCTATTAAGCAGTCCGTGCAGGTTCGGCGGACTGCCCATATCGAGAAACGCGGAGGTAAACGGATGCACACTTTTTCGATCGGCGGCCAAGCCCGCCGCTTTGCCCTATATGCCTTGTCCGCCGTACTGCTGTCGGCCCTTCCCCTGCCCGGAACCGCTCTCGGCGCACCGGCGGTCCAGACCGCCCCGGCCGCTTCGGACCACGTTAGCCAGCCTGCCCAATACCCGGCCGTGATCGGCAGGGCCGAACTTCGGGCCGCGGCCCCGCTGCTGCGTTCGAGGCCTGCAGCCGCAGCCGGCTGGCGCTCGCTCGCCGCCGACCATTACCCGGCCGCAGGCGGCAGCCTGAAGCTGTTCGCCCATGAAGGCGGCTGGCTGCATGCCAAGCTCGGCAGCGGAAGCGGCTGGCTTCCGGCCTGGTACACAAGCGGCGATGCCGCGAAGGTCGAATACACACCGGCCTTGCGGCTGACGCCCTCGGCCGGCGCCAAGCTGTACCTGTCTCCCGGCAGCGAAGAGTCCTGGGTCTACGACGGCGATCCGCTGGTTTCGGCACTGCGCTTCAGCGATTGGTACGGCGTCTCGCCGGATACCGGCAGGTCCGGCAGCAGGCCCGGTTCGCACGCGATGCTGCTGTGGATCAGGGCGAACGACGCGTCGAACGTCGAACCGCTTGAGCAAGGACTGCTGGCGCCGGATTCCGGCCTGCCGCTGAATACGGTGCGCGCCGCGCTGGACGGACTGCTGCACGCCGGCATGCCGGAACGGGAAGTGCGCCGACTGCTCGGCGAACCGGTATCGGTAACGGACGCACGCATGCTGCCACCCGAAGACATGGGGACGGACGGAAAATACCGATGGCGGAACGGCGGCAGCGAATGGCGGTACGAACGCCAAGACGCCCATTTTCTCGTCCGTCTGTCGGAGGAGGATAACAAGCTGATCGGCGCGAACTGGATTCTGCCGCTGACCCGCTATGACCAGCAGCTTCTGCGGCCTTGGTGGCTGCAGGAAGGAGAGTTCGACACTTTGTACAAAGCGCTGCCCCTGCTGCCGTCGCTGAAACCGGAGATTGAATGGCGGACGAAGATAGATACGGATTATGCCTATTTGGACTCCGTGAACGACAATGTGCTGCTGGTGCTCGGCGACGACGGCGGATTCAGCGGGTTTCATTACAGTTCCCTCCTGTATGCGCTGGACCGCCGTGACGGAAGCCTACTGTGGAAAAAAGACTTCGGCAAAGAGACCGTTCCCGGAGTGTCCGGTTCGGACGACGGAACGCTGACGCTGAACAGCACCGGGTCGGATCCGACTTCGCCGGAAGCCGCCCCCGGCATCTATACGCATATACGCGCCGCAGACGGACAGACCCTGTGGACGTATGCCTGGCCGGGTCTATCGGCACCCCGGTCTTATAAGGCGGGAGACGCGGTTATTCTGTCGGGCGAAGCGGCTTCGAATCGAGATACCGGCGCTTTGATCGCACTGGACGAGAAATCCGGCCAACAAAGATGGAAGCAGCAGGTCCGCGAACCGTTCGACGTGCTCAACGAAGGTTCCGGCGATCCCTATGTGCTGCTGGCGCAGGAAAAAACGCTCAGAGCACTCGATCCGGCCGACGGCCGGACGCTCTGGAGCGCCTCGGCCGAATCGGGCATAATCGATGTAGGCGAATCGCGAGCGTACGATCCGGCGGCCGTGCACCCGTTTGCCGAACCGGACGGTACGCGCTGGATCAAATTCGACGGCGAAGGCTGGCGCAAAATCGACCTGGAAAACGGCCGAACGCTCGCCCGTTACGCCATGCCCGATGAGCTGGCAAGCGGATCGTTCGAAGACCTCGGCAGCAATCGTCTGCTGGCGGTCCGCGCGAATCCCGATGCCGGAAACAGTCGGACCGAAGCCCGCAGTTTCGAAACGGTGCTGCTGGATGCTTCGGACGGAACGGTACTCTGGAGCCTCCCCGACAGAATCGAGCATGGCCGCATCGACAGCGGCACGCTGTATGCCGTCGTGAACGGAATTCCGGCGGCGCTGTCGCTGGAAGACGGACGCACGATCTGGCAGGTGCGAACCAACGGGATGGATCCCAACCTGAACTTCACGTACGGCGCGGGACACTTCACCGTGCTCGGCGATTACCTGCTGCTGCCGTACGATACGGACCTGTTGCCTTTTCACAAAAAAACCGGACGCCTGCTCGGGCGGATCGACGGATTCCGTTTCGGCTATCCCGAAATGCACGGCTCCTTGGTCCGCGATTCGCTGCTGAACGAGCACAACGGCAAACTTTACGTCGGCTCGGCTTCGCGTTCTTTCTCGGTACTGGATACGGAGAAGTTGATCCGTCTGCTGGATCAAGCTTTGGCGGACGGATCCGGTATCGAAGGCGTAACTCCGGCCGACCGGGAAGCGGAAGCGGCCGCATGGTATCCGGCCGAACCTTATTGAACCGGAAACCGCGGAACTGCCTGTGAACCTCGACTCCTTCGGGTATACGGCCTGTCCGATCGTGCCCGCACCAAAAAGGCTTTACCCGGCGCTGTCCGCCCTGGGTAAAGCCTTTTTTTGAATTCGTGCCCGCAAGCCCGCTTATTTGACCAGTCCGTTCATGAAATAACCGGCCGCTTCCGTCAAATCTTCCGGCAGCTCTTCTTCCGCGGCCATCCCCAGATCGGCGCGCAGATCGCGCAGAACCGCTTCCCGGTCGCGGCCGTGGCGAAGCACCTGGCGTGCCAGCAGCTCATACCGCCGCACATCGTTGTAGAAATCTTCGCGGGAGACCGGACGGCCGTGGGATTCGACCAGCACGTCCGCCCCGTAGGCAAAGACCGTGTCGAGCAGCGCCAGGAATTTGCCTGTCGTGTATTTCATCGGACCGCCGTACACGGAAGGAGCAAGCGCATCGCCGAGGAACAGCGTCCCTTCTTCTTTGACATAGACGACGCATGAATCCGCCGAATGATCGCCGCCGACATAGCGGATCTCGCAGGTCAAGTCGCCCAGATGCACATCGATGAAACGTTCGAATACGATATTGGGCTCTTCGACCCGAATCAGGCCCAGATCGCTGCCGTATTCGGCCCGCATATCGTTTCGGGTCTGTTCGCTGACGACGCCTTCCGCGATCAGCCGCGACAGCGTCTCCTCGTTCCACTCAAGCCCCGCGAAACCGCGCAGAATATCGGCCGTCTGCCGCTGCGCGATCGCCGGAAGGCTCCATTCGGCCACGCCGAAAGAGTGATCCCAGTGATGATGCGTCAGCACCATCACATCCGGCTTGCGCACGCCTTCTCGTTCCAGATACTCGCGAAAAGCCGCCGCATGCGCCGAAGAATTGCCGCCGTCGATCAGCAGCGTACGGCTGCTTCCGGCCACGGCCGCGAGCAGCGGACGATCCGTTTCGCGTTCGGCGTGCATCACATAAATATGTTCACTGATCCGTTCAAATTCGGACATCTTTTTAACCCCCAACCTACGAATTGACTGATGAAGGCGTTCCCTAACCAGACCCCGTTTGGTATACGCCACGCTTCATTTTACCATTTTCCGGGTCTTCCTCCAAACGGTCCGCCCCACAAAAATATCGGGTTCCGCGCGTTCGGGAGAGCCGAAGGCGATTTGGATTCCGCTCCGTACGGGTAAGGTCCCGTAAGCGGAATCACACCCCAAAAAACGGAATGCCCGGAGGCCCAGCCTCCGAAGCGCAAACTGAAAAAGGAGGAAGCTATGCCTCTCTCATGGAACAGAAAAGCCGCCGCTCTGCTGCTGATGCTGCCGATCGCGGCCTGCTCGGGACAAACCGGCGCACCTCCCGGATTGCTTCCCGCCGAGGAAAAGCCCGCACAGGCGCTGCAGGTCCTCGCCGATAATCTCGATACCCCGTGGGAAATCCAGTTTGATGGAGACACCGTCTATCTCACCCTGCGCGGCGGTTCGATCGTCAAGCTGGCCGACGGTCGACAAACGCTGCAGCCGGTCGCCCTGAATCCCGGCGTGCTTGAAGAAGGCGAAGGCGGACTGCTCGGCTTGGCCTTGGCGCCGGACTTCGCGGATTCGCGCGCGGCCTATGTCTACCACACGTACGGCAAAGGCGACGAAATGCGTAATCGCGTCATCCGGATCGAGGAAGAACCTTCCGGGGAAAGCTGGACCGAGACGGCGACGGTGCTCGACGATATTCCGGGCGCACGCGTCCATGACGGCGGACGGATCGCGTTTGGTCCGGACGGGATGCTCTATGTGACGACCGGCGACGCGCAGGACGACAGCTCCGCGCAGGATACCGAAAGCGTGGCGGGCAAGATCCTGCGCATGACGCCCGAAGGCGAAGTGCCAAGCGACAATCCGATCGAAGGGTCTTACGTTTATTCGTACGGCCACCGCAACTCGCAGGGCATCGACTGGCTGGAAGACGGAACGATGTACGCGTCCGAACACGGACCCAGCGGCAGCCCCGGCGGCCATGACGAAATGAACGAGATCAAGCCCGGTGCCAATTACGGCTGGCCAGACGTCATAGGCGGCGAGACGGGAGACGGCCTGACCCCTCCGCTGTACCACACGGGCGAAGACGCGCTCGCGCCTTCGGGCATTGCGGCCACGCTGGACGGTACGCTGCTGGTCGCCAACCTCCGGGGCGAGAGCTTGACGGAGTTCGACCCCGCCACCGGAGAAATGCGCGAAGTCTGGAGCGGCGGAGGCCGCATCCGCGACGCAGCGATTCATGAAGGGAAAATCTATATT
The DNA here is from genome assembly GCF_013185195.1 of Saccharibacillus qingshengii. GTDB lineage: Bacteria > Bacillota > Bacilli > Paenibacillales > Paenibacillaceae > Saccharibacillus > Saccharibacillus qingshengii. The sequence continues at coordinate 54,105 of NZ_JAAZWC010000006.1, read as the reverse complement.
CTTACGAACAATACCGACGGCCGCGGATCTCCGCAGGGCGATGATGATAAACTGCTTATTTTGCAATAGGCTATAAAAAAACGGAGCTTAAGCTTCGATTCCGATTGATCCTGCTCTTTCCGGGTAAAAATGGAAAAGAAAGAAGGAGGGATTCTTCGTGTCCATACTGAATACGAAAACCAAAACGCTGACGGCGGCCCTGCTGCTTGCCGTGCCGATCTCCGTGTATGCAGCCGACCAGCGCGAGACCGAGCAGACAGCCGGCTCGTCGATTCAGGCGGCTGCGGCCGCCCCTGTCAAAACGGCTGCTGTCGGCGCGGCGGCAAGTCCGGCCGGCGTTTCCCCGGTCGACTCGCTCAAAGGCGGGTACGAGGTGGCGGCATCCAAACTGAAAGTCCCTTGGTCGATCCAGTTTGCCGGTGAGACCGTGTACATCACCCAACGCGGCGGCGGCATTGTCGAAGTGAAAAACGGCAAACAGACCGTGCAGGAAGTCCGGACCAAGAAAAAGCTTCGGGTCGTCGGCGAAGCGGGGCTGACCGGGTTCGTGCTCGATCCGAAATTCTCGAAGAACAAGTACGCCTATATCTATCATGCCTATGAAGAAAAAGGCGAAGCGCTGAACCGGATCGTCAAGGTCAAACTCGTAAATGGCGTCTGGCGCGAGCAAAAAGAACTGCTGAGCGGCATTCCGGGGGGCCGTATCCATGAAGGAGGACGCTTGGCGATCGGTCCGGACGGCATGCTATACAGCACGGCCGGCGACACGAACCGGCGCGAATTGTCCCAGGACCTCTCAAGTCCCGGAGGCAAAGTGCTGCGCATGACGACCAGCGGCAAAGTGCCCGCGGACAATCCGTTCAAGAACTCGTACGTCTACGCGTACGGACTGCGCAATTCCCAGGGCCTCGCCTGGACGCCGGACGGCACCCTGTACGCTTCCGACCATGGTCCAAGCGGCGCACCGATTCCGGGCGGAGGCACCGATCTTACCGGACTCGACGAAATTAACGTGATCAAGCGCGGAGCCAATTACGGTTGGCCGAAGGTTCAGGGAACCGAGACCGCTCCCGGCCTGACCGCGCCTGTATATGTAGCCGGCGACCGGGCGATCGCCCCTTCCGGCATCGCGGCCGCGCCGGACAACAAAGTGCTTGTCGCCACGCTGGCAGGCCAGAGCCTGAAGCTGTTCGATCCTAAGACGCGCACGATGACCGACGTGCTGACCGGCGAAGGACGGATCAGGGACGTAGCCCTGCATGGCGGGAAAATCTACGTGCTGACGAACAATACATCGGGCGGGTCGCCGGGTGCGGACGACGACCGGCTGCTCATTTTGAAATAAAAGCCGGGATCTGTCGATTGGGCGGTTCCAGGAACGCGCCTTGGCTTTTGCTTCGGTGAAACGTACAATAGAGCTTGCGCATAATGAAGCTTGCGCAAGACGGAATCACCCGAAGCAAAGGAGAATCTAACGCAATGACTTCCCATTCCAATTCAAATAAACGCATCGTTCTGACAGGGGGCGGATCGGCCGGGCATGTCTCGGTCAATCTCGCCCTTATTCCTGTGCTCCGGGGGCAGGGTTGGACGATCGACTATATCGGATCGGAGACCGGCATCGAAAAAGAACTGATCGAAGGACTGCCCGGCGTTTCGTATCATGCGATCGCCACCGGCAAGCTGCGCCGCTATTTCTCGCTGCGAAATTTCACCGATCCGCTGCGCATCCTCAAAGGCGTCGGGCAATCCCGGCGCCTGATCCGCCGCCTGAAGCCGAAAGTCGTCTTCTCCAAAGGCGGATTCGTGTCCGTGCCGGTCGTGCTCGGCGCCTGGATGAACCGCGTGCCCGCCCTGATCCACGAATCGGATTATTCGCCGGGCCTCGCCAACAAGTTGGCTCTGCCGTTCGCTTCGGCGCTCTGCACGACGTTCCCCGAGACGGCCGCTTCGGTCAAGTCCGGCAAAGCCGTGCAGATCGGCTCGGTGGTCCGGCCCGAACTGAAGAACGGACAAGCGGCGCGCGGACTCGAATTTCTGGGCTTTGACGGAGTCAAGCCCGTGCTGCTGGCCGCCGGAGGCAGCCTCGGCTCCCGCGCGCTGAACGGCAACCTGCGGCGCAACCTGGACGAACTTGTGCGGCGTTTCGACGTGGTGCATCTGTGCGGGCGGGGAGGCCTGGATCCTCAGCTTGAAGGCCGAGCGGGCTACCGCCAGTTCGAATACGTGAACGAACCGCTGCCGGATGTGCTGGCGGCGGCCGATCTCGTATTCAGCCGTGCCGGCTCGAACGCGATCTTCGAGTTCCTGTCGCTGGGCAAGCCGATGCTGCTCTGCCCGCTTGGCCGCAAGCAGAGCCGCGGCGACCAACTGCTGAATGCGGATTCGTTCGTTCGCGCGGGTTATGCCGAACGCCTGGACGAAGACTCGTGGAGCGACGAAGCTTTCCTCGCCAAGCTGGATCTGCTGCACCGTGAGCGCAAGCCGTACAGCGCCCGGATGAGCCAAGCCGAAGCCGGCGATCCGCTGGATCTGCTGCTGCGGCGAATCAAGGATGCGGCAGGTTGAGCTTTGGATGCCGGAATGGGTATGACCTAGCGGCATACAAATGCTCGATATACGCCGACGACTAAAAGAGCGGGACCGCTTCAGCGATCCCGCTCTTTTTCCCATTCCTTTTTCGTGACGCTTATCTCCTGGCCTGGCTTTACTCCCGTTCCGCAAGCATGGACGAGAACCGTCCGCCAAGCGCCCGCAGCTCATTCAGCTTCGCCAGCTGCGAGATCCACTCGGCCGGAATACCGGCTTCGCCGTACAAGATCCCTGCCAGCCCGCCGACGACGGCTCCTGTCGTATCGGTGTCTTCGCCGAGATTGACCGCCTTAAGCGCCGCTTCGCGGTAGCTGCTTGTCGTCAGCAGACACCACAGCGCCGCTTCGAGCGTATCGACCACATAACCGCTGGAACGGATGTCTTCGCGCTTCAATGCCGCCAGACTCCCGTTCCATACCCGTTCGAACGTTTCCAATTCGGGATGGTCCGCATGGCGCTCCCGAACGGCCGCAGCCGCTTCGAGGCAGGCCTGCCCGGCCGAGCGGCCGTCCAGCAGCCGCAGGGCGATCTCCACATAGATCTGGCAGGCCAGAATAGAGCGGGGATGCCGGTGGGTGATCGACGAGACTTCGGCCACCAGCCGTTCGCGCTCGGCCGCTTCCATTCCCCGCACGTAAAAAGCCATCGGGAGGATGCGCATCAGCGATCCGTTGCCGTTGGAGCTTTCCCGCTCAAGACCGGCGAATCTCGCCCAGACCGCTTCCGTCCGGTAGCGTTCCAGCGCTTCGCGCGTCGCATTGCCGATATCGAACAGCTCCCCGTGCGGGGTCATATAACCGGATGTCAGCCAGCGCACGAAGCGTCCGGCCATGTCTTCGGTATCGCACTCTTTTTGCAGCGCCAGACTCTCCACCGTGCACCACATCATGGTACTGTCGTCCGACCAGGTGCCCGGAGGCTGGTTGTACGTGCCGTAGCCGAACATGTCCGTAACCGGATTGGCATCCAGATACGTTCGCGGACGGAACTCTACCGGCACGCCCAGCGCGTCCGCGGCGGTAAGTCCGAGCAGAGCGCCGTTCAGCCGGGATTGCGGTCCGTTCGCCGTATGGAGCTTATCTTGCATCGTCCGTTCCTCCTTGCCGGATCTCTGGCTTCCGGTCTTCCTTATTCCTGCTGACGCGGCTTACGAAACGTAGAGCAGCATGCCTTCGCCCGCCGCGGCCGCCGCCCGATAATGTTCGCGCATTGGCTCGTAATAGCCCAGCAGATAATCCAGTTCGCCTTCCTCGTTCCAATCGGGAGACGGATATACGCCCGCTTCGTTCATATCGTCTGGCTCGAATCCTTTGGCCAGCTCCGCAGGTCCCACGCTCTCCAGCGCCGACGCTACGTTGCGCACTTCATCCGGTGTCAGATAGCGCACGATGATTTCGCTCTCCTCTTCCGGATTAAGCGGTTTACCGCCCATTATGGCATCAAACAGCGGACCTTCTCCGCCGTAAGGGTCTCCGCACAGCAGATAATGCAGACCCTGCCAGGCTTTGTCGAGATCCAGCTCTTCGCCTTGTTCTCCGTGAATGTACGCGTACAGGTCCTGGCCCCCGTGAATCAGGGAAGACAGCGCCTGTTCCGTTACGCGTTTCAGATAACCGATCATGCCCATAACCAAATTCCTCCTCGGATTAAAAAAGAATACGTCAGCATGCGCTGCTTGGCCTTCATTTTCCATTGTACACATTTTTCCGTACGATTGAACCGTTGTCCACCCTCGGAAGACGCTCGATGGGACACTGCTCTGTGGGAAGACGAGGGAATGCTTCTTCAACGTGTACCCACAACCCGACAATCCATGACCCTTCCCGTTCCGCACAAAAACTTGACAAGGACACCCGAACATCCGGGAATTTTGATCGTGCGCAGGCCGGGGACATCTTTCGACTTTTCCGTTCACAAAGCGGGCAAGCAGGCGGGAAAAGCTGAAAAATCCTTGCTTTTCCCGTGACGGTTCGAGGGGAGAATGCTATAATTGACGCAATTCAGTTTGGAAGGATGACGACTCGCAATGAACCCAATGGCTGAACAATGGAATGACAAGATCAAAACCGCAAATGCGCATGTCTACGACATGCTGTCGGCACTTGGCCGGGAAATCTATTTCCCGAAAGAAGGCATCTTGAGCCAATCCGCCGAAGCGACCACGCACGCCAAGAAATATAACGCTACGATCGGGATCGCAACCGAGAATGGCGGACCGATGCACCTGAACGTGATCCAGGATAAACTTTCGGCGTACAGCCCGAAAGATCTGTACGGTTATGCGCCTCCTGCGGGCAAGCCGGAACTGCGCGCCGTCTGGCGCGAGAAAATGATCCGCGAGAACCCTTCGCTGGAAGGCAAAGCGTTCGGCAATCCGATCACGACCAATGCGCTGACACACGGCCTCAGCATCGTAGCCGATCTGTTCGCCGATCCGGGCGATGCGGTCGTCTATCCGGACAAAAACTGGGAAAACTACGAGCTGACCTTCGGTATCCGCCGCGGCGCGAAGATCGTTAACTATGAGCTGTTCACCGCGGACATGAGATTCAATACCGAAGCGTTCCGCAAAGCCCTGCTCGCGCAGAAAGAAGCGGGCAAAGCGATCGTACCGCTCAACTTCCCGAACAACCCGACAGGCTATACGCCAAGCGTAGCGGAAGGCGAAGAAATTATATCCGCGCTGATTGAAGCGGCGGAAGCCGGCATCAATCTGGTGGTCGTCAGCGACGACGCCTATTTCGGTCTGTTCTTCGAAGACTCGCTGCACGAGTCGCTGTTCGGCAAGCTGGCCGGCGTGCATCCGCGCATCCTGCCGATCAAGATCGACGGCGCAACCAAAGAAGAATTCGTCTGGGGCTTCCGCGTGGGCTTCATCACGTTTGCTTCGGATCAAGCCGATGTCCTGGCGGGCCTGGAGCAGAAAACGATGGGCATCATTCGCGCCACGATTTCCAGCGGTCCCCATCCGTCGCAGACTTTCGTGCTGGACGCGCTCAAATCGCCGGAGTTCGAAGAGCAGAAGCACGAGAAGTTCCTGATTATGAAAGGCCGCGCCAACAAGGTCAAAGCCCTGCTCGACAGCGGCAAATACGAAGGCTTTTGGACCTATTATCCGTTCAATTCCGGTTACTTCATGTGCCTGAAGTTGAATCCGGGTATCGAAGCGGAAGCGCTGCGCCAGCGCCTGCTGCACGAATACGGCGTCGGCACGATCGCCCTGGGCGAGACCGACCTGCGTATCGCATTCTCCTGCATCGCCGAAGAGAATCTGGAAGATCTGTTCGATCTGGTGTACAAAGGTGCAGCGGAACTGACAGATCAGGCAGCGGAGTAGAGCCGTTACTGAATCCCCATATAAAAAGACCAACCTACCGGAAACTTGGGCAGGTTGGTCTTTTTTTGATAGATACAAAGCTTATTTCAGCAGATCCGTCGTTTCGCCTTCGGCATCGATCAATTGAACCTGGGTCGGAGCGGCATTCAAATCAGCTCCGCCCATCCTCAATTTCCGCCCTCCTTCAACTTCGTACTCCCACAGATATAAGCCCGAGCCGATATCCGTATGCGTGTACTCGTTGAACGTATCCCAATCGGGCGCTTTCTTGGCTGCTTCCTCTCGGATCTCGTCCAGGGGAAGCACCGGTGAAGAAGAGCCCGGCTCTGCAGCAGAACCGCACGCCGCAGGCAGAACTAGAAATCCGCATAACATCGTCGACAGAAGTGTTTTCTGTTTCAACCGCTTCACGGGGATCACTCTCCGATTCAAAAGGGATAGACTTGACGGATACTTGGGATCAATCGTCTTCACTTTCCAGCTTGCGCCATTTCCGCTGCGCGGAGCCCTGCATCAGCCAGGCCAGTACGAGACCTGCGGCCAGTGCGCCGAGAGCCAGCAGCGGATCGGACGCAAGCGTGAGCAGGAATGGCAGCCACATGCAAAAAGCGGAGACCAGCAGCACGCGAAGCATCAGACGCAGACCGGCGCGGCGGCGCGAATCTTCCGGAATCGGATACAGCGCCAACCAGAGCGAATCGGCGTGGGTCCGGCGCAGTCCGTTCAGCTGCGTGCCGATCATGAACAGCAGCAGCAGCAGCAGAGCAATACCCAACCACGATACGCGGGCCAGCAGCAGCAGAACGAAACCGACGATAACCAGGCGCGCCACCATGCCCAGCAGATCGCTGCGGATAAACGACTGGGTCAACAGGAAGCGGTAAGCTTCTTCCTGCTTCCACGGAATCTTCCGGCCGAAGCCCGACAGCCAACGCCGCCGGTATACGCGCGGATCTTCCGTCGGCACATCCACGAACCAGCCGAGCATGCGCATCGAGCGGCCGACCTGAGCCCGTTCGACCGCGATCAGCCGTTCCCACGGTACGCGGTGCTTGGCCGGGAAACGCAGAACCAGTACGTAGACAGCGGCGCCGACCAGTATCGCCGGCGCAGCGTAAGGCAGCGGCAGCTGGAACCAGGCGACGACGGCCCCTGCGGCCAGAATCCAGCGCAGCAGCATGAATCCGTCGGCCAGCCTTGCGGAGACGAAACGATGTTCCTGCCAGGCCCCATAGGCCAGCAGCAGTTTCAAGCCGAGCAGCAGGGTAAGGCTTGCCCACAAGTTGGCATGGTCTCCGGGATGTACCCGGATGTAGACCGGCCAGGCGACCAGCAGCACCAACCAGACGAGCAGCAGCTTGTAGACCACCCCTCCGCGCCAGGCGGGGGCGAAATACGCGCGCATCTTCGTTTCCAGCGGCAGCAGAAACACGGTATCCGCCGGCTGCAGATAGGTACGGAAACTGCTCCACGCCGTCAGCGGAAAGAGCATCGCCGGCAGGATCCAGCGGATCGGCAGATCCGCCGGCATATTCTGCAGCAGGGACGTATACCAAGCCGAGAACAGGATCAGCAGCAGCATGACCGTGACGGCCAGACCGCTCTGGATTATGTACGGGGTATACGGCACAATGCGGCCGAGGAACACCGAGCGGCGTTTGCCCCGCAGCGCCTGCATGCCTTCCGTCGTCATCGGCGCGATCGTTCCGGCCGGCCAGGGAAGACCGCCCGAAGCGGGCGGCGAAGCGAACCTCGCGCCTACGGGTGCCTCCCCGCCGCGCTTGGACTCCTGAGGCCCGCTCATTGAATGCCCCCGGCGCCCTCTGCCCGGACGAGCCGATCGAACATATTCTCGAGCGAAGCGCCCGGCATATTCGATGCGGTGCGGATATCTTCCAGCGTGCCCTGCACGATAATCCGTCCTTTGTGCAGAATGACGAAGCGGTCGCAGTAGTTCTCGATCGTCGACAAAATATGCGAGCTGAGCAGGATCGAAGCGCCTTCGCGGTTGACTTCGACCATGTAGTCCAGCAGATCGCGAATACCGAGCGGATCGAGACCGAGAAACGGTTCGTCGATCACGTACAGCGGCGGACGCGCGATGAAGGCGCACATAATCATGACCTTCTGCTTCATGCCTTTGGACAGATGCGAAGACAAGCTGTGTTCTTTGTCTTTCATATAGAAGAGCTTCAGCAGACGCTCCGCGCGTTCTTCAAATACCGCGTTGTCGACGCCGTAGGCTCTTGCCGTAAATTCCAGATGCTCGCGCACCGTCAATTCTTCGTACAGCACCGGAGACTCCGGTACAAAAGCAAGGGAAGCACGGTAGCGGTCGGGATCGTCTTTTAGCAGGGCGCCGCCGATCCGAACCTCGCCTTCCTTGGGCGACATCAGCCCGAGAATATGCTTCATCGTCGTGCTTTTGCCTGCTCCGTTCAGTCCGATCAGGCCGACCATCTCGCCTGTTCCGACTTCAAAATCGACCCCGTGCAGAACCGGCTTGTTGATACTGTATCCGCCGGTCAGCCTTGCTACCTGCAGGGCGGCTTGTTCACTCATTGCGTTTCACCTCTTCTATGTCTGATGCGGCACGTACCGGTGCAGCAGGCCGCGCTTCTGCCGCCGAAGATCCGGCAGCTTGGCGGGCGAATCGATCGGGATCAGGAAGGGTCCTGCGGGGACCTTTTTTCCTTCAGCCATTTCGGCGCGCCTTTGTCTTTGTTCGGCTGCTTCTTGCCGCCTTTGGGACCGCGTCCCGCAGGCTTGGCGGCAGGTTTCGGCCGAACCGCGGCCGGACCTACGTCCGCGCCTTGACGCTCCGCTCCTTCAAGAAGCGTTTCGGCCGAACGGGCCGAAGGAGCCGCGCCGCTGCGCGCAGCCGGCTTCGCCGGAGCTTTCGCGCTGTCGCTGCGGCCCGCGGAAGGACTTTTCGACGTCCGCCGCGAGCGGCGCTCGTCGGCTTCCGCCGGATCGAGAACGACGCCGTCGTACATGGCGCGCTCTTGAATCTCGGTTCCCAGCTCGCGCGAGAATCTGCGCATGATGAACGCCTGGCGATCGGTCACGATCGAGACCGACAGACCTTTGCGTCCCATCCGGCCTGTCCGTCCCGCGCGGTGAACGTAATGCTCCGAGTCGGTGGCCGGATCGAGATGCACGACCAGTTCAAGACCCGGAATATCCAGCCCCCGCGCCGCTACGTCGGTTGCGACGAGCAGACGGAACTTGCCGGAACGGAACTGCGACAGTACGGTCGCCCGTGTCACTTTGTCCGAATCTCCGTAGAGCGTCCGTGCTTCGAGGCCGAGGTGATTCAGTTTCGCTTCCACTTCGGCAATCGTATCGGCCTGATTGACGAATACGATCGCCCGCTCCGGGTTGTAATGTCGGACGACGCGGCGCAGCGTATCGATCCGGTCCCGCTGCTGGCATTCGAAATACAGATGCTGCGTCAACTTGACGAGTTTCTGTTCGGGTTCGATTCCGACATCCACGGGATCGCGCATTTCGCGTTGGGCCAAGCCGCGGACATCGGGTCCGAGCGTGGCCGACAGGAAGACCAGCTGACGGTCGCGCAGGGCTCCCTTGAGCAGGGAACGCACATCGTCCGCGCCTCCCATCTGGAAGATTTGGTCGGCTTCATCCAGCACGATCGTACGCACTTCGTGCAGCTTCAGCTTGCGCGTCGACAGCAGCTCCCGCAGTCGTCCCGGCGTGCCGACGGCCAGATGGGGCCGCTGGCGCAGCTTCTCGATCTGCCGGGCCGCCGAAGCGCCGCCGATCAGACCGATCGTGCCGATCCCGAGAGCCGCTCCGTACTTCTCCCCTTCGCGTACGATCTGCATCGCAAGTTCCTGGGTCGGCGCAATCACCAGCACCTGGGTTTCTTTCTTCTCCGGGTCGATCCGCTCCAGCAGCGGCAGCAGATAACAGAGCGTCTTGCCTGTTCCCGTCTGGGATTGGGCCAATACGTCCCGCCCTTCGAGAATAGGCGGAATCGCTTCCGCCTGAATCGGGCTTGGCGTTTCGATCCCGTATTCAAGCAGCGCAGCCGTCAGCGCTTCGCCGATGCCGAGCTGCGCAAATTGTTCGATTTCTTTTGTCATTACTTGTTCCACCTTTATGTTCAGTCATGTCCTTTCTCCATTATAGGGGGAATCTCCGCAAATCCCAAATGAAAATCCAAAAGGCGGATACGCAAAAAAGCGTCCTCCCGCTTCATGATGAAGAGGAGAACGCTTGCCGGATCGTAAGGATCAGCGGATCGTGAGCACCGGGCAGGGAGCATGCTGGACGACTTTGTGGCTGACGCTGCCGAGCAGCAGTTCGGCGGCAGGGCCGTGGCCGCGCGTGCCTACCGCAATCAGGTCGCAGCCTTCGCGGCGGGCAAACTCGCAAATCTCGCGCGCCGGGTCCCCGCGGCGCACGGCCGTTTGATAATTCAGCCCGGAATCCGCGAGCAGCGCTTCCGCCGGACGCAGCTGCACCAGGCCTTCGGCCTCGATCCGTGCTTCGGGATCGAAGCCGATCGCGGGCTCGTTCATCGAGAGCGCCTGGTCGACGTGCAGCACCGTAATCGCCGGAGCGTCCTTCAATGCGGAAGCCAGCCGGATCGCTTCTTCCAAAGCCCGATCCGCACCCGGCGAACCGTCTATCGCTACCAGAATATGTTTCATGAGTTCCTCTTCCTTTCTATGGGGGACTGGAACCGGAGCTGCTTGACCGCATCCGGTTCACTCCGCTATCAATGGCTGATCGCTTCGTCGATATGCGACAGATGGCGGCGTCTGAGCAGCAGGGCGAACACGCCGATCACGACCATGACCGCACCGAAGTAGAACGGCATTTCCGCGCTGAACCATTCCGCCAGCTTGCCGGCCAGGAACGGCGACACCGCACCGCCCATAAAGCGGACGAAGCTGTAAGCCGCCGAAGCGGTCGAACGTTCGACCGGAGCGGATTCCATAACGGCCGTCGTAATCAGCGTGTTATTGATCCCCAGAAACGCACCGGCCACGATGACGCAGACGATCACGGTGGTCGGACTGCCCATGACCGTACCGATCGCCATGGCGAGCAGATCGACCGCGAACAGCGTCAGCATGACGGCCATCGAGCGGACCGTGCCGAAACGGGCCTGAATACGGGGGGCGACAAACACGGATGTGATCGCAAGCAGCAGTCCCCAGCCGAAGAAAACATAGCCGAGTCCGTGTTCGTCCAGTCCCATCACGTAAGGCGAATAAGCCATCAGGGTGAAGAAGCCGAAGTTGTACAGGAAAGCGACGATCCCGAGCGTCATCAGCGAAGGATAAGCCAGCGCTTTGAACGGATCGGACAGCTTGCTCGTCGTTTTCGGTTTCGGGATCTTCGGCAGCAGCACGGTGACGGCCACGAAAGCCAGAGCCATCAGCACGCTGACGCCGAAGAACGGTCCTCTCCAAGAAATCGAGCCGAGTTCCCCGCCCAGCAGCGGTCCGACCGCGATACCAAGACCCAGTGCCGCTTCATACAGAATGATCGCTTTGGCCGTACCGGAAGTCGACAAACCGACGATAGCGGACAGCGCGGTCGCGATAAACAGCGCGTTGCCGAGTCCCCAGCCGCCGCGGAAGCCGACGATCTGGGCGATCGTGTCCGACGAACCGGCCAGCGCCGAGAAGACGACGGTCAGGATGATCCCGCTCAGCAGCGTTTTTTTGACCCCGATCCGACTGGAGACGAAGCCCGTAATGAGCATAGCCACGCCGGTCACGAAGTTGTAGCTGGTGAACAGCAGCGAGACCTGGCTCGGCGACGCGTCCAGCTGCGTGGCGATCGCCGGCAGGATCGGATCGACCAACCCGATCCCCATAAATGAAATGATGCAGGCGAACATGACGGCCCAGACCGCTTTGGGTTGGGACAGGAATCCGCCTTCCCTCAGCGTTTTTCCTTCCGGAGGCCGCTGTCCGGATTGGGTCATTGATGCATTCTTCATGATTCCGTTCCCTCCATGTTGTCGGTTTTCGTTCGATTTGCCTGTTCCGTTTCGAGCCGCGCGATTCCGCCGCGTACCCGCTTGCGAAACTGTTCCAGTTCTTCTTTTAACAGCAGAATCCTGCCGATTTTCTCGTCAAGCTTGCGCAGCTGCAGCTCCAGCGTTCCGTCCATTTCCTGAAGCTTCGACAGCTGGAGATCCGGTTCGCTGAGCTGCGGATACAGCTCGCGCTGACCGGTCAGCTCTTCCGCGTAGGCCATATATTCCTGGATTTCCTGCAGCGAGAAGCCGAGTACATCCCTTGCCGAAATGACGCGCTGCAGATGTTCGATATGGCTGCGCGCGTAACGCCTCGTTCCACCTTCGCTGCGCTGCGGCGCCGGCATCAGGCCGATCTCTTCGTAGTAACGGATCGTCCGCTTGGTCAGTCCAGTCTCTCGGGCCACATCGTCGATTTTGTAATCGCTCATGCTTTACCCTCCCGTCTTTTCATGATTTTTCTGAACGTTCATTAATATTTCAACATTTACATATGAATATTACTACATAATAACGTTAACGTCAACGTTAGATTATATTTTCTATGGGATTCCGCTTCCGACAAGAAAAAAGCCGGATCCGCGAAAAACTCGCGGATCCGGCTGGTCTCGTTGCTCTATTCTATTTTTTCGCCAGGTTGTGCGGTGCCCCCGGGCATCGACTTGAAACGATCGATAAACGGACGCGGATCGGTATTAACGGTATAAGAGAACACGCCGATGCTTGTGTGCAGATACAGCATGCCGATTCCCCCGCCGATCCGCCGATACGACATATCGAACACATGCGTCAGGGAAAACTCCCGGCGGTGCGTCGTAATGCGGTCGTGATACAGATCGATCTGACGGTCCGACCGGCTCCGTTTCTGCTCGCCTTCGCTGACTTCCCGCTCTACCTGATAATAAGGCTGCGAAGCTACCCAAGCCACTGGATTCTCTCCTCCCCTCTTCTCCGCGGCTTCCGCCGGAAACCGCTTTGTTCGCTTCTTCTTTCTTTTCTTGTAATGTAACGCAAAAAAAGCCCCGCGAAAACCTTCTCCTCCAATCGGGAAAAAGAATTCCGCAGCGCTCTGCGTGTCGACCGTCCGTCCGCCTTCTACTTGAGGTTCAGAAAACGTCCCGCCAGTTTGTCCGCCGTTCGCGGCATCAGTCCGTACAGCCGGACAGCGAGGCCCAAATAACGCGGAAGATCGATCTCGTCTTTGCGCGTCTCCATCATTCGCACCATCTCGCGCGCGACTTTTTCCGGCGGCAGGATAAAGCGGCTTACGCTTTTGACGTAACTGCCGCCCGGATCGGCCGTCTCGAAAAACGGCGTATCGATCGGCCCCGGATTGACGGTCGAGACCGCAATCCCGCTCCCGCGCAGCTCCTGGCGCAGCGAGTTCATGAAGCCCACGGCGGCATGCTTGGAAGCCGCATAGCCGGCCGATTTCGCCGTGGCGAATTTGCCGGCCATCGAAGCGACCGTCATGATCTGGCCGCCGCCGGCGCTTCGCATATGCGGCAGCACCGCTTTCGTGCAGCGCACGACGCCAAAATAATTCACATCCATGATGCCTTCATAGTCGGCCATGTCCATCTCTTCCGCCGTCTCGAAGAATCCGTAGCCGGCATTGTTGACGAGGATATCGATTCGGCCGTACTCTTCCATGATCGAGCGCGCCGTTTCCTGCACCGAGTCCGCGCGGCTCACGTCAAGTACGCGAATGCCGTGCGGACCGGGTACAGCTTCCGCGGCGCGCTTCAGTTTGTCTTCGGAACGGGCGGACAAGATCGGGATCGCTCCGCGTTCCGAAGCCAGACGCGCAGCAAGCGCTCCGATTCCGCTCGAAGCGCCTGTAATCCATACGATTTTGTTGGTCAGCATATAGGCGAATGCTCCTTCAGAATTCCGGATAGGGGCGTTGAAGAGATCGAATCCCGGTCAACGCGGTAAGTTCGCCTTTTCAGTTTACGAAATCAGAACTTGAATATCCAGTTCGCCGATTCCATCCATCAACAGCGGAATCGTCAGAGCCTTGTCCGGCATGATTCCGGTGAAGTCCTGCCCGTGTACCACGCTCGGAGGCGTAATGTCGACGGTCACTCCCTGGTTGGAAAGCAGAATTCCGGCATTGCCGCTGATCATGTTGCCAAGTTCCGAGATTGCGCTGCGGCTCATGTCGTCCATCTCGGTAATGGTAAATCCGCCCATCATCGCCGATACGATCCGCATCGCGACCTGTTCATGCAGACCGAAGATGATGTTGCCGCTCAATTGTCCGGTCATTCCGATCTGAATCCAGATATGGTCGGCGACCGGCTTTACGCTCTTGACGGCAAGTGTGCCTGTCGACGGAGAAATCTGGATAAGCTGATGAAGGACCAGCTTCGCCGATTCCAAAAAAGGGTTGATTATTTCTGCTTTCATTCTATCCATTCGCCCCCTGCTGCCTAGGTTTTCGGAATCACGTCGTTTGAGATTTGGAACTTTAGCATCCAATGCCTTAAGTCCTAGTCTTGAATATCCCAATTATACGCGAGAGAGAAAAATAAAGCATCTTATTTTGAGTGTTTATTTTGTTCGCTTTTCTGCTACTTATCGACGTTTTTCGACATAGATCTGACACGTAAAAGACGCACAAGAAGGCAGATGGTGCTCTTCCGGGCGTCCGGCGTCGAACTTGATGAACTTCTGTACGTATTCGGCTTATTCTTTTATCGCCAGAAAGGGATCTTTATTTTATAGCCGAAGATTCATTTTTCAAAATTTTGTGACTAAAGACAGGGTCTTCCCGCCTTTTTTCACTCCTATGGCGCTTGCTTCGGCTTGAAAGTCGGGTTTTTTTGTCTGTTTTAACGCTGAACGCACCTATCCGCTTCTTTTATTCGATCATCCCGAACGGTTTGTCCCGGTTGGACATTTCGTAAACTCGGAGCTCTTGATTCTTTTGCGGAGAAGGCTCGGCTTATTCATTGCTTTTACTTTTGTTCTTCCCCTATAATTTAAAGAATCAAGTACGCGGTGGGAGGAGAAGTTTCATGAATATGAGTCAGCTGGAGACGCTCGTAACCATCTCGAAAACGATGAGTTTCCGCAAAGCCGGGGAACTGCTCAATCTGACGCAGCCTGCCGTTTCCGCACAGATCAAAAGCCTGGAAGACGAATTCAAGACCGTTCTCGTCGATCGCAGCCAGCCGGTGACGCTGACCGATCGGGGTCTGGTATTCCTCGAACATGCGGAGCGCGTGCTTTCCGTCGTGGAGGAGCTGAAGCAGAAAATGACCGATCTCGAAGAAACGCCCCAGGGTCATATTATGCTGGGCACGACCACTTCGATCGCCATGCAGATTCTGCCGCGCGTTTTGTCCTATTTTCAAAACCAGTTCCCGCTGATCCAGACCAGTATCCAATCGATGCCTTCTTCGCAGATCTACAGTCTGGTCGAAAACGGCTCGGTCGATATCGGCATCGGTTATCTGATCGAACGCAATCCCGATCTGGAAACCTCCGTCCTCTATTACGATACGTTCGAATTGGTGGTCTCGCCCAAGAACGAACTGGCGCACAAGTCCAAGATTTCGATCGAAGATTTAAAAGACGTTCCGCTTGTGATGCTGTCTCCGGATACGGTGGGGCGACGTTTCGTCGAACAGGTGTTCAAGCAGCACGGGATTGTTCCCCGCGTCGCGATGGAACTCTCCAGCAGCGAAGAAGTCAAACGGATGGTAGAGCTCGATCTGGGCGCGGCCGTCATCTCGAAACTGTCGATTGCGCGGGAAGTGCGTCAGGGCTCGCTGATCATGCTGCCGCTGAACGAGTTCGAAGTCAGCCACCCGGTGGGCGTCATCTACCGGTCGGGCAAATATCTGAACTCCGCCATACGCCAATTCCTGGCCGATCTCAAAGGAATGCCCGAAACGCAGTTCATCGGGTCCGAATAAAAGCTGCCTATCTGAATGAAGCAAAGGAGCATCCGTCCATGAAGTTCGACCTGCATACCCATCACTATCGCTGCGGACATGCGGACGGCGATATTCGGGATTATATCGAAGCCGCGATCCGAGAAGGTCTGTCCGTGATCGGAATCTCCGATCATATGCCGCATTTATTCAGCCCGCTGGACCATCCGGTTCCGACGGTCGCCATGTCGAGACTCGAACTCGGCGCTTACGTGGAAGAAGTGCTGGATCTCAAAAAAGAATACGAAGGCCGGATCGATGTGCTGCTGGGCATCGAAGCGGATTATTTTATCGATCACG
The DNA here is from genome assembly GCF_013185195.1 of Saccharibacillus qingshengii. Classification (GTDB taxonomy): domain Bacteria; phylum Bacillota; class Bacilli; order Paenibacillales; family Paenibacillaceae; genus Saccharibacillus; species Saccharibacillus qingshengii. The sequence goes on along the minus strand of NZ_JAAZWC010000006.1, from coordinate 37,910 downwards.
AACGCGTTTACCGCGAAGCGATCGAGCGTTATCCGTTCGATTACGTCATCGGTTCCGTGCATATCAGCGGCGGCAAAAGTATCTTTGACCGCAACCGCTGGCAGGACGTTCCGGCAGAACTTGCGATCGAAGCCAAAAAAGAATATTACCGCCTGATCGAAGCTTCCGCACGCAGCGGCATGTTCCAGATTCTCGGCCATATCGATGCCATGAAAGGCTATTATCCGGCTTTCGCCGATATTCCGGCCCAAGAAGCCGTAGAGTCGGCGCTCAAGACGATCGGAGAGCTCGGTCTTGCGATCGAAGTCAACACCTCCGGCGGCACCAAGCACTGCGGAGGCTGGTATCCGTCGGACGCCATTCTCGAGCGGGCCCTGCACTACGGGGTCTCGATTTCTTTCGGTTCCGATGCCCACAAACCTTCGCGGGTCGGCGAAGACTTCGAGGCTGTCGCCGCGAAGCTGCGGGAGATCGGATTCAAGGAATGGATCTACGTCAAACAGCGCAAGCCGGTAGCGGTTCCCCTGTAAGGCAGGGCTGCCCGGCGACCAACTGTGCCGCGCACAATGTGTACGACTCAAACAAACAGACTTCGGGAAAAATCCCGAAGTCTGTTTGTTTGAGCGGAAGAGCTTATCCACCGTCCCCTAAACGTCCCTTAAACAAAAAAAGGGACCCGGACTTCCGTCCGGGTCTAATCACTTCTATTTCAAAAGGGGGTCATATCTTATTTATACCCTATCCATGTTAGAAAACAATTTCGCTTATATTTCAATTGTGTAACAAAGCCCATCTGCCGCGAAATAAAGAAATTCTCCGCTTCAGGCCTGGGCTTCCAGCTTCTCGCGGGTCAGGGTAAAGACCACAACACCCAACTCGTCGTCACGCCGCTTTACTCCGAAACCGAACTCCGGCCGATGCTGGCGCTCCATGCCGATCTTCTCCAGAACGCGAAGCGAAGCGGCGTTCTTGACGAAGCAGCGGGCCTGAATCCGTTCCAGCTCCAAATACCGAAAGCCAAAAGCCGCCAAGGCATCGGCTGCTTCCGTCGCGTAACCTTTGCCCCAATACTCGTGCGACAGCGCGAACCCAAGCTCGGCTTTGCCGCCCCGCGCATCCCAGCGCTGGAACGAACACAAGCCGATAATTTGGTCTCCGCCGTGCAAAAAGACCCCTAGATGCAGAGCGCTTAAACTCCGGTACGATTCTTCGATCTGCCGGTAGACGCGATCCGGATTGCCTATACCGAAAGTGCGTCCCGCCGAAGCTAGATAACGGTTCACTTCGGCATCGTCAGCGCTTCGGCTCCAATTCCGGATATCCTCATGCGTCAGAATACGCAGCTCCAGCCGTTCGGTGCGGATCGGCAGCCACTCGGGCAGGCTGTCCGCAATTCGTTCTTTGTCCGCCATGTCCTTTGTTCTCCCCTCGTTCTTCGCTCAGCGATACAATTCCAGCCATCTTACGGCGTAATCGACCATCACGGACTGCCGGACAAGCCTGCATTCCGCGCGGCCGATTCGGCCGCGCCGAATCTTGGAAGCCCGCTCCGTATCAAAATCGGCGCCCATTCGCTCGAAATCGTCCGAATCGAAATTAATATCGGCAAACGACACCCATTCGGGCCCGTTTGCACCGGGCACTTTGGCCGTTGGCCGCAGTTCCTTTTTGCCGCGGTACGCCGCCCGGTATTCGCCCAAATGAAACGACGTATTCGTTCCATAGCCGGTACCGAGCATCAGCACCCAGGCATCCAACTCATACAGACGGCCGAGCGGCGAATGTTCGCCCAGCCCGTATTCCAGCGGATGATGCTCCGTAATGTAAGAAGCCTGGGGGCCCCTCGCCGCAAAAGACAGATGGGGATGCGGACTGCGCCGCGTACCGCGCTGTTTGCGGAACGTTTCCGGCACCGCACCCATTCCCCGGGTAACCGTCAGATCCGGATCGTACAGAGGCATTTCCCGGCGTACCAGATCCCACCAGAGCGGATCAAGCGGCGGGCTCATCCAGATCGCGGGATCGGTCAGATCCGACGACTGTGTCGGCATCACAAGCGTGCCTTCGTCGCCCAGCGCATCTTCCAGCCCCAGGATCACAGCTTCGGCTCCTCCCGCAATCCATCCTCCGATCGCTTTGAGAGACGAATGTACGAACAGGACCGATCCCGGTTCAACGCCCAGGGCACGGGCTTCGTCGGCAATCGATGTTCGGGTATACGGTTTTTCGACAATCATGGCAATCAGACTCCATCCTTCATTTCATTCGTTACGCCAAAAATCCGAGGAGCCCGGCAGCGGGCTTCTCGGATCTATATTCCCGGTCGAAGAAGTCTGCCGGGCGCTTCTTACTGCGCAAACCAGCGTTTGAACATTCTCTTCGTCGTTTGCTTGTTCAGCTCGGCGATCGAAGTGGTCAGCGGAATCCCTTTCGGACAAGCGCGTACGCAGTTCTGGGAGTTGCCGCATCCTTCGATGCCGTCACTGCCTTCCATCAGCATATCGAGACGGTCGTCGGCATTCATCTCGCCGGTCGGATGCGCATTGAACAGGCGAACCTGCGACAGCGCGGCCGGACCGATGAAGTCCGTCTTGTCGTTAACGTTCGGGCAGGCTTCCAGACAAACGCCGCACGTCATGCACTTGGACAATTCATAAGCCCATTGACGTTTTTTCTCCGGCATCCGCGGTCCGGGACCCAAATCGTAGGTTCCGTCGATCGGAATCCAGGCTTTGACTTTCTTCAGCGCGTTGAACATCCGGCTGCGGTCGATGACCAGATCGCGTACAACCGGGAAAGTCGCCATCGGAGCGACGCGAATCGGCTGTTCCAGCTGATCCACGAGCGCCGAGCAGGCTTGACGGGGCTTGCCGTTGATTACCATCGAACAAGCTCCGCAGACTTCTTCCAGACAGTTCGACTCCCAGCAGACGGGAGCGGTAGAGCCGCCGGTTGCGTTGACGGGGTTCCGCTGGATTTCCATCAGGGCGCTGATAACGTTCATGCCCGGGCGGTAAGGAAGATCGAACTCTTCGGTGTAGGGCTTGGTTTCCGGCGTGTCCTGACGGGTGATCACAAATTTGACTCTTCTGGCTGTGTTCTGAGATGTTTGCGGCACGGTTGTGGTTTCCGCCATGGTCGTTTTCTCCCCCATTCACTTGATATGGACAAGGCTGCGCGTTTCTTCGAAATGTGCAGCCTGTCGAGAAAGTCCTATCCGTTCTGTAAGCTTAAAGGCTGCGGGAGAAATTCATTCCGGTCGCGTGTTGAAATTGAGAAAAGAGATTGAATTTCTGTGGGATTTTCTCAATTTCAAAGGCGAACACTATCGTTCCTACACTGAATTTCTCCCTTCGCTTCTTTGCTTCACTACGGATCAGAATTTCTCAACTATACTGCGCGTTTCTTCGAAACGCGATTAGGCAAGTTTCTGCGAAACTTCGCTGAGTCTGCGCGTTTCTTCGAAACGCGATTATACATTAATCTTTGGAATAGTCGCGGACGCGCGGAGGAATCAGGGATACATCGACTTCCTCGTAGGAAATGCTTGGACCTTCCGGCGTCCAGGCTGCTTTGGTCGTCTTCAGGAATTCCTCGTCGTTACGCGTCGGGAAGTCCGGTTTGTAGTGGGCTCCGCGGCTTTCGTTGCGCAGGAGCGCGCCTTTGGTCATCGCTTCGGACAGCTCCAGCATGTTCCAGAGCTGACGGGTGAACGCGACACTGGAATTGTTCCATTTGGCCGTATCCATCATGTTGATCTTGCTGTAGCGCTGCTTCAATTCCTTGATCTTGTTGATCGTCTGCTCCAACTTGTCGTTATAGCGTACGACCGTCATATTGTCGGTCATCCACTCGCCCAGTTCGCGGTGCAGCACGTACGAGTTCTCCGTACCGCCGTCCATGCCGAGCAGTCGGTTGTAATTGTCCTGGTGCTTGGCGGTGCTTGCGTCGAACAGCGAGCTCGACAGATCGGCCGCCGATTTTTTGAGACCTTTGATATACTCGACCGCTTTCGGACCGGCTACCATGCCGCCGTAGATCGCGGAGACGAGCGAGTTCGCGCCGAGACGGTTCGCACCGTGGTATTGATACTCGCATTCGCCGGCGGCGAACAGCCCCGGAATATTCGTCATCTGGTTATAGTCGACCCACATGCCGCCCATCGAATAGTGCACGGCCGGGAAGATTTTCATTGGAATCTTGCGCGGGTCGTCGCCCATGAACTTCTCGTAGATCTCGATAATGCCGCCGAGTTTGACGTCGAGTTCTTTCGGGTCTTTGTGCGACAGATCCAGATAGACCATGTTCTCGCCGTTGATACCGAGCTTCTGGTCTACGCAGACATTGAAGATCTCGCGCGTCGCGATGTCACGCGGAACGAGGTTGCCGTAAGACGGATACTTCTCTTCGAGGAAGTACCACGGCTTGCCGTCCTTGTAGGTCCAGATCCGTCCGCCTTCGCCGCGCGCGGATTCCGACATCAGCCGCAGCTTGTCGTCGCCCGGGATCGCCGTAGGGTGAATCTGGATGAATTCGCCGTTCGCATAGTGAACGCCCTGCTGATACACGGCGCTGGCCGCGGTACCGGTATTGATGACCGAATTCGTCGTCTTGCCGAAGATGATGCCGGGTCCGCCGGTCGCCAGAATGACGGCGTCGGCGACGAACGTCTGGATTTCCATCGTGCGCAGGTTCTGCGAACTCACGCCGCGGCAGACGCCTTCGTCGTCCAGCACCGCACCGAGGAATTCCCAGTTCTCGTACTTGGTTACGAGACCCGCGGCTTCGTAGCGGCGTACCTGCTCGTCGAGGGCGTACAGCAGCTGCTGGCCGGTCGTCGCGCCGGCGAACGCCGTACGGTGAAACTTCGTACCGCCGAAACGGCGGAAATCGAGCAGGCCTTCCGGGGTGCGGTTGAACATAACGCCCATCCGGTCCATCAGGTGAATGATGCCGGGAGCGGCGTCGCACATCGCTTTGACCGGAGGCTGGTTGGCGAGAAAGTCTCCGCCGTAGACCGTGTCGTCAAAATGCAGCCAGGGCGAGTCGCCCTCGCCTTTTGTATTAACCGCTCCGTTGATACCGCCCTGCGCGCACACGGAGTGCGAGCGCTTGACGGGAACGACGGAGAATAATTCTACGGGAACGCCGGCTTCGGCCGCTTTGACGGTTGCCATGAGACCCGCAAGCCCTCCGCCGACGATAATAAGTCCGGATTTTGCCATGTCTGATTAAGTCCCCCTTAGCCGATCATTGTTTTCAACGTGGTCATCACGCTGGCCGTATTTGCAAATTCTTCTCCGCGGAAAGCGAACAGCGACAGCATGAACAGGGCCGTTACAATCACGAACAGACCCAGGCAGGCGTAGGAAGAAATACGCTGTGCGCGCGGTCCCACCGTAATGCCCCAGCTGACGAGGAACGCCCATACGCCGTTGGCAAAGTGGAAAGTCGTGGCGATGACGCCGACCAGGAAGAAGACGAAGAATCCCGGCTGCGTAACAATGTTATGCATAAAGCCGCCGAGTTCGTCGTGAGTGGTATTACCCAACGTAATCTGGAAACGGGTCGAGTACACGTGCCACACGATGAACACGAAAGCGATCACGCCGCTTACACGCTGCAGGACAAAGCGCCAGTTGCGCTCGGTCTTGAAGTGCCCCAGGTTAGGCTGGGCCTGATACGCAATATAAAGTCCGTATACGCCGTGGAAGAGCAGCGGAAGCCAGATTGCGAACAGTTCAAGGAAAAAAACTAATGGTAGATCGTTGAGTGTGTGCACCGCCTTGCGGAAGCCTTCCTGCCCGCCGTCGAAAGCCGCATAATTGGTAATTGCGTGCTCGATCAGGAACAAACTGAGCGGAATTACCCCCAATAACGAGTGCACCTTTCTGGCGTAGTAACCTTTCATCTGCCCAACCGTCCCCTTTCATCGTTCGGCACTCCGCCGCTGCCCGGAAGCAAGTTCCTGCGCGCTGCAAAATGCCATTTTAGAACGTTTTCATAAATCCCTCGCGGGAAAATGCCGCCCTGCCGACCCGCCTGCCGAAGCAAACGAACGACCGGAATTTCAAACCTATTAGGGTTTTGTGAACAAAGCGGCTTCCCTTTTTATGTTACCCCAAATTTTCGTAGAATGGAACCAATATGGCGACTTTTTGAAAACAAAAAATTCCTGCATAGTATATGTAAGCGTACATAAAGGTTAACGATTCAACAACGACTTAAACGGTCCTGAAGGCCTTGAATCGGTCTCCAGGGCGCACCGCTGCGGCTTTTTTGGCCCGGCAAGCAAGTAAGCGTTTCCATGGTTCGGCACAGAAAAAATGCGGAAATCCGCCGGATTCCTGCCGGCTTTTTCCGCATTTTCTTCTTTCTTGGGCCCCCATTTCACGAACCGGCAGCCGTCATTCTTCGATATTGACCACTTCGCGTTCAAACTGTTCGATCCGGTCGTTCGGACCCGCAATGACCATGATATCGCCTTCGCGCATCTGGTCGAGCGCCGTAGGTGCGATCGTGACTCCCGCGTCGGTACGCAGCGCCACAATGCTGCAGCCGAAGCGGGTCCGCGAATTCAGGTCCGCAACCGTCCTCTCGTTCAGACAGGTCGGCACGCGCATCTCCACGATCGAATAGTCGTCCGACAATTTGATATAATCGAGCAGGTTTGGCGTCACGAGCTGGTGCGCCACACGGATTCCCATATCCCGCTCCGGAAAAATGACCTGGTCGACGCCGATTTTCTCCAGCGCCCGGCCGTGCAGGACGGTGATCGCTTTGGCCACGACCTTTTTGACGCCAAGCTCTTTGAGCAGGATCGCCGCCAAAATGCTGGTCTGCATATTTTCCCCGATCGCCACGATTCCGCAGTCGAAATTCCGGATACCGAGCGAGCGCAGCATCTCCTCGTCCGTCGCGTCGGCGACAGCCGCATACGTAAACCGGTCGCCGACTTCTTGGACGACTTCTTCGTTTCTGTCGACGCCCATAACCTCATAACCGAGTTCGATCAATTCTATGCCGAGGCTCATGCCGAAGCGCCCCAGTCCGATGACTACAAACTGCTGTGTACCCAATACGGACACACCTCCTTAACCGATAATGATTTTGCCTTCCGGATAGCGGTACTTCTCGGAATTCTTCTTGGGCTTGAGCGCATACACCAGCGTCAGCAGACCGACCCGGCCCGCAAACATGGTCAGCGCGATCATGACCTTGCCGAATGTCGACAAGTCCGGGGTAAGACCAAGCGACAGGCCGACAGTTCCGAAAGCGGACGTCGTCTCGAACAAGATGAGCATGAAGTCGCGTCCTTCGGTAGCCGACAGCAGCATCGCGACGCTGATCACAAGCGCCAGAGAAAGCAGAATGATCGTCAGCGCCTTGAGAATACGTTCGCGCGCCAGTCTTTGCCGGAAAAAGACGACATCTTCGCGGCCCCGCATCATGGCGATCATGGCACCGATCGTGACCGCGAACGTCGTCGTTTTGATCCCGCCGCCCGTGGATCCCGGCGAAGCCCCGATAAACATCAAGATGAGCAGCAGAAACTGGGTCGCCTGGTGGAGAGCGGTCAGATCGACCGAATTGACTCCTGCCGTACGCGGACTTACCGACTGCATGAGAGCTCCCCAGAACTTCCCTCCCCAGCCGTATTGGCCAAGCGTGCCCGTATTGCCCCATTCAAAAGCCAGAATAACGGCAAAGCCGAGCAGAATAAGAGCGCCGGTAGTCGAAAGGACGACTTTGGAATGCATGGACAATTTCTTGTGGCTGCGGAAATCCGCCAGATCGGACAGCACGATAAAACCAAGGCCGCCCAATACGATCAACGCGATCGCGGTCAGATTCATAACCGGATCTTCGGCATAACCGGTCAGACTGCGAAAATCGCCGAAAATATCAAAACCCGCATTGTTAAAAAAAGAAACCGCATGGAAGATGCCGAAGTACAGCGCTCTGCCGAAAGGCATATCAAAGGATAGACGCAGCGTAAACGCCAGCGCTCCTACCGCTTCGATCGCCAGCGAATAATAAATCACGCGCCGGATCAGGCGGACGATCCCTTCCACGGTGCCCTGGTTCAGCGCTTCCTGAAGCAGCAGCCGGTCGCGCAGCGAAATCCGGCGCTGGAAGACGAGCGCGAACAGCGTCGCCATCGTCATAAATCCGAGGCCGCCGACCTGAATCAGCACCAAGATGACCATCTGGCCAAACGCATTAAAAAAAGTCCCTGTATCCACCACGACCAGCCCCGTCACGCAGACAGCCGATGTGGCCGTAAAAAAAGCGTCGATCAACGGCAGATGTTTGCCGGTTTGGTTCGAGATCGGCAGCATCAGCAGAATCGTGCCGATCAGCACCATTACCGCATAGCCCATCGCCAGAATTTGCGGCGGAGCAAATCTCAATTTGGGAACCGCTATCGCCATTTGTTCGCGTCTCCCCTTTCCGTACAAGATCAAAGTGCAAGCAGTCGTCCTATTATATCCGCACCCGTACGTTTCCTACAACAGCGACTTCGGCGGAAGCGGATCCGAAACGCCGTTTTGTGGTATCCCCTTCTCGGAATATGGTATTTTAGATAAAGGTATCCGCACGGGATACGAAATTCGGCAAGGAGGAAGAAAATGACAGACCCGCAGCAGCGCATTTTGAATGTCAATTACAAGAAGCTCGGTTTGGCCGCGGCGATCGGCCTGGTCATCTATGTTCTGTTCAACTTTACATCCCTGTTCCAGAGCGATATGACGCAGCAGCAGGAGCCGTACTCGCTGGTCAGCCAGCAGGAAGCGCAGCGGCTTGCATCGGATTTCGCAGCTTCCGAACTCGGCATTTCCGCTTCCCTCGCCGATCCGTCCGTCAGTTATCGAAGCGAATCCGAGCTGTACGGCTATCTGTCGCGCGAAAGTCTCATCAGCGAGTACGACGAGACCTATCTCGATAAGTATCCGTACGAAATGTTCCGCGTGACTTACGATTACGAGGAACAGGGCATCGAACGGATTCTGACGGTGGACGTAGGCGGAGATCCCGGACGGGTACTCGCCTTCAACGATCTTCCGGCTGCCTATGCCCGGGAGCTGACGGAAGCGAATGTGATGCCGTCGCCGATCGAAGATTTGTCCCTGCTGCCCAAAGACAAAGAGCGCATCGCCCTGCCGATGATAAGGAAGCTCGGTCTGGATCCGGCCGAACTGAAACGGGTTACCCTCGACGGCGATCCCGGCTTGTTCTATACGTCCCCTTCGGTGAAGATCGGGGACAGCGCGTTGAACGTCAACGTCACTTTCGAAGGCGACCAGGTCGCTTCGGTCCGTTCGAACTTCGGCGTACCGGCCGAATATACCGCCTACATCAAGCAGCAGACGGACTGGGCGCAAATCATGACGTACGCAGGCTACATGCTGCTGACGTTCGTTCTGGGCGTATTGGCGATCATCTATGCTTTTGTGCTCAAAAAGTATGCTTCGTTCACGCGCGGCATTTTCCTTTCCCTGTTCTATTATGCCGTATCGGTGTTCGCCGTCTTCAACTCGCGTCCTTACTTCGAAGGCACCAGCTACTCCGATCTGCTCTTCATCGTATCGCTGGTGATCCAGGTCCTGTTCGGCCTCTTCATGGCGGCTTCGCTGTACTTCTCATTTGTCGCGGGAGACGCCATGTGGCGCAGCCAGGGACGCAATATGTGGGTGCGCCGAGGAGAACCCGCCTACGGGCGCCACGTCTGGGAATCGGTCAAAACCGGCTATCTGTGGGCGCTTATCCTGCTTGCGGTGCAGGCCGTTCTCTTCTTCGTACTGGAGCGTACGCTCGGCGTCTTCTCGACGACCGACGATTCCCAGTCCACGTATAACATGATGTACCCGTGGCTGTTTCCGATCCTGGCCTGGATGGCCGGCATTTCCGAAGAAGCGATCTACCGGCTGTTCGGGATTCCCATGGTCAAAAAAGTGGTGCGCAGCACCGTGCTGGCCAGTATCATCACTTCGCTGATCTGGGCGCTCGGCCATACGCTGTATCCGATCTATCCCGTGATCACGCGGCCGATCGAGCTGCTGTTCCTCGGCCTGCTGTTCAGCTTCATCTTCCTGCGCTACGGCTATATCACGGCCATGTTCGCGCACGTGGTGTTCGACAGCATTCTGATGGGACTCAGCCTGATCTTCATGGGCACCCTCAATTATGTGATCGTAGGCATCGTCTCGATCGTGATGCCGGCGATCGTCGCTTTTGTCATCTACATGATCTACCGCAAAGACAAACCGAGTCCCGCAGGCGGCGCTTCGCCGGGCGGAGGCGGTCTTCAAGACCGGGAAGCGGAACGTCCGCAGCCGGCCGTACCGGCCGATAACGGCATCGACCGCCGCACGCCGGGCTGGTCGCTGTCCAAAGACGATCGTCCCCCTTCCGTCTAGTCCGGAACCGACCGAAATCGTCCACGCAAACAAACAGGCTTTGCCTTTTTTCTTAGGCAAAGCCTGTTTGTATTGAGCATTATCCACAGAACACATTCAAGGAAGCTTCGGCTTTTCTTTTTCAAAAGCGGCATCGGGTGCAGGAGTCCCCGCTTTCTCCAGCACGTCCTTGAAATCGTCGCGTACACTGCCTTTCCACATCTTCACGCCGGAACGGTAAGCGGATCGGCCGTTCAGATGCCCGGCTACCGGAGAGGTCAGGAACACGAACACGATCGCCAGCAGCAGCCTCGCGTCCACCACTCCGTCCACGGCCCAGAAATACAGGAAGGCTCCGCCCAGAATAAACAGAACCCCCAGCGCCGCGCTTTTGGTGGCCGCATGCGAGCGCATATACACATCCGGAAAACGAATCAGTCCAAAAGCGCTGATCGCGCAGAATACGGCTCCGGCCAGCGCCAGCAGAACGGAGATCCATTCAACGATCGTCGCCATCTTCGATCACGCTCCCTCTCTCGATGTACCGCGCCAGCACGGTCGTGCCGATAAAAGTCAGAATGCCGATCACCAGCACGATTTCGATCAGGGCCCGCGTGTCGAGCAGCATGCAGAATACGGCGATCATGGCCAGCAGATTGATGCCGATCGTATCGAGTGCAGCGATCCGGTCCGACCGGCTGGGGCCGGCGATCAGCCGATAGGTACAGCCGAGTATCGCAAGCGCCAGAATGATCAGCGCAGCGGTCAATAGAGCGGTTATCACGATCGGGTCACCTCCATAATCGCTTTTTCGAATGTGGAACGGATACCCTCGGCCATCTCGTCCGCATCTGTAATGTTCAGGGCATGAATATACAGCACCCGGTTGTCCCCGGACACTTCAAGGGTCAGCGTTCCGGGCGTCAGGCAGATCAGGCAGGACAGGATCGTGACTTCCCAATCAGAGCGGAGCTCCGTGCGGTATTCGAAAACGCCGGGCTGCAGGTTCAGCTTGGGACGCAGAATCTGGCCCATGACGACGAAGCTTGAAACCAGCAGCTCGCGCATGAAGATCCCCAGCAGCTTCAGCACCGCCCACAATCTGACCAGATAAAAAGGCTCGGGACGGAATTTGCGGACCACGAGCAGCACGGCGATCCCAAGCGTATATCCGACGACGAATCCCGGGAGCGTCCAGTTTCCGTTCAGCATCATCCACAAGAAGGCGATCATCAGATTCAGCAAAATTTGAAAAGGCATGTCGATCTACTCCTTCAATACGGCTTCGATATAGAGCGACGGGTCGGCAAGCGTTTCTCCGGCCTGCGAAACGGGGCCGTATACGCCGTTCGCTCCCACGCCCAGTCCAATCACGAACAGCAGCAGCACAACGGCCGATACGTTCGCCAGGCCCGGACGGGCTTTTGACATCTCCGCTTCGGGCTCTGTTTGCGGCTCGACTCCCCAGAAGGCTTCGCGGAAAATCTTGATGATCGAATAGAGCGTCAGCAGACTGGAAGCCAAAGCGACCAGCGACAGCGTAAGCATACCGTCTTCGAGACCGCCTCGGACGATGAGCACTTTGCCCGCAAAGCCGCTGAGCGGCGGAATGCCCGTCAGTGCAAGCGCCAAAATGAAGAACATCCATCCCAGCCCCGGACGACGGCGGATCAACCCGCCCATACCGTCCAGACGATCCGTGCCCGCCGCCGCAATCAACATCCCTCCCAGGACGAACATAAGTCCTTTCGAGAGGATATCGTGCAGCATATAGAAGACCACGCCTTCCATCCCGTCGCGCGTGCCGGTCGACAACCCGAACGCCACAAATCCTACGCCGATCAGCACGTTGTAGTTCAAGATGCGCGGAATATCGCGGTAAGCGGCCGCCCCGATCCCGCCCAGAATCATCGTAGCCGCGGCCATTCCGGCGATCCAGGTATGCGTGAGCGAAGAATCGTACGGGAAGATCAGCGTAAAGGTGCGTACGATGGCATACAGCCCCACCTTGGTCAGCAGGGCTCCGAACAGCGCCCGCACCGCGAACGGAGGCGCCGCATACGAACCCGGCAGCCAGAAGAACAGGAACAAACCGGCTTTGAGCGAGAAGACGATCAGGAACAACACGGCGATGACATTCAGTACGCCGCCTTGTCCGGCTTCCGCAATCCGCTGCGACAGATGCGCCATATTCAGCGTGCCGACAGCCGCATACAGATAAGCGACGGCGGCCACGAACAAGGTCGAAGACAAAATGTTGATCAGCAGGTATTTGGGGGCTTCGCGCATCTGCTTTTTCGAACCGCCAAGCGTAATCAGCGCATACGACGAGATCAGCATGACTTCGAAGAAAACGAACAGGTTGAAGATATCGCCGGTCAGGAACGAACCGTACACCCCGACAAGCAGAAAATGAAAGAACGTATAGTAGTAATGCTCTTCCCTTTTCTGTCCGATCGTCGAGAACGAATAGATCAGCACGGCAAGCCCCGTAATCGAAGCCGCCAGCACCAGCAGCGCCGCGAACATGTCGGCCACGAACACAATGCCGTAAGGCGGCGCCCAGCCGCCGAGCTGCAGCGTCTGAATGCCGTGCTCTCGTACCCGGAGCACGATGATGGAGGCAATCCCGACGTTCGCAATCCCGCCGAGCAGGCCGATGACCCGTTGAAGCTGTGTTTTTGTACGGAAGAACATCAATAAGACGGCAATCGCCATAGGCAAAAGGACAGGCAGCACAAGCAAATTGTTCAAGATTCTTCCTCCTTGCCGCTGACTTCGTCCGCCGCATCGATCTCATCCGTGCCGCGGGTCTGGTATGCCCGGTAAGCGAGCACGAAATACAGCGCGGTCACGCCGAAGCTGATGACGATCGAAGTCAGAATGAGCGCCTGCGGAAGGGGATCCGCATAAGCGTCGCCACCGCTGCCGAGTACGGGAGCCGCTCCGCGTTTGAGACCGGCCATGGTCAGCAGCAGCAGATGGACGCCGTGCGTCAGCAGCGACGTGCCGAGAATGATCCGCAGCAGACTTTTGGACAGAATCAGATAGACGCCGATCATGAACAGCACACCGACGGCTACAGCCATAATCCATTCCATGTCAGTCTTCCCCCTTTATCGTGAAAATAATATTCATCACAACCCCGACGACCGCAAGGTACACGCCCAGATCGAACAGCACCGCCGTCGCCAATTCCGTATCGCCCAGAATCGGCAGATCGAAATGACCAAAAGCATGGCTCAGGAACGGAACCCCGAACAGGAACGAACCGGAAGCGGTCAGAATCGCAATCGTCAGTCCGATCGCGGTCATCAGCCGGTAATCGACGCGAATCACCCGGCGCACGGTATCCATACCGAATGAAACGGCCAGCAGGATAAGCGCGGAAGCGGTCATAAGCGCCGCGATAAAGCCGCCGCCCGGATTGTTGTGTCCCGCGAAGAACAAGTAGAGCGAGAACGTAATAATGATGAGGACGATGACTTTAGACAGGGTCCGCAGCACAACGTCATTGCTGACGAGCGGGAATCCCTGTTTGCGCATCGCGGCTTTTTCCGCGGCTTCCGGATCGGGCTTGGTCTTCACGCCCAATTGGATCATGCCGTAGATCCCGAGCGAAGCGATTCCGAGAACCATGATTTCGAACAGGGTATCGAATCCGCGGAAATCGACCAGAATGACGTTGACGACGTTTTTGCCGCCGGCCGACTCGTAGCTTTCTTTGAGGAAATATTCCGAAATGGGCGCAAACGGGCTGCTGCCCATCGCGGCCAGGGCAACCAGCGTCACCGTGACGCCTACCGCGGCCGCCACGATCAGGTTCAGCCATTTGAATGCGGGTTTTTCCGTCCGGTCTTTTTTTAACTTCGGCAGATATTTGAAGCACAGCAGGAACAAGATCACGGACACCGTCTCCACGATCATCTGGGTCAGCGCCAGATCGGGAGCCCGGAAGATCAAGAACAAGACGGTGACCATATAGCCGACCGAGCCGGTAAACAAGATGGCATTCATTCTCGAACGGGCAAACGGTACGGCTGCAGCCGAGATCAGCATCACGATCACCAGTCCGACTTCGTAGAAGGTAATCGGGGCATAATCATCCATGCCGAAACGGATGCCGGGCGAGAAGAACAGCGTACCGCCGACCGCCGCGACCAGAAACAGCAGGATATAAATCAGATAACGGCGAACCGAACCGGTCATATACAAATCGGTTCCGCGGCGCCCGCCGCTTTCCAGCAGCTTCAGCAGGCCGTTATAGAGCCGGTTGAACGTATCCCGGCCGCTCCATTCGCGGTCCAGCAGCCGAAAACGCGTATACGTGCGATAGAGAACGGCGCCCAGCAGCACGACGCCAAGCGTCATAAACAGCTCGGGGGTCCAGCCGTGCCAGAAATGAATCGAGACATGGGCTTCGGACGCCGTCAATCCGGCGCCGTTCACAGCCGCCACCGCCGGGTCGATCAGAGCATAAGCCAACCCGTTTGGAATGATTGCGAAAAAGACAGCCAGCACGACCAGCAGCACCGGTGCGGCCAGCAGGCCAACCGAAGCTTCATGAGGGGTATTATCCAGCTTTTCGCGCTGCAGTTTCCCTCCGAACGTTTTGAATACGAGTATCAGGCTGTACACGAAAGTGAACACGCTGGCGGCCCAAGCCAGAATCGCAAACAGAATCATCCAGCTCTCCGCTCCGGCCGAACCGAAATTGCGGATATTGACCATGGCCGTGAAGAACATCTCTTTGCTCAGAAAACCGGCAAAAGGCGGCAGCCCGGCCATCGAAAACGAACCGATCAGCGCAATGGTGAACGTGACCGGCATCAGACGCATCAATCCGCCCAGATTGCGAAGATCGCGGGTATTGGCTTCATGATCGACGATACCGACGACCATGAAGAGCGAACCTTTGAATACGGCGTGATTGATCAGATGAAAGACCGCGGCCGTCGTCGCCAGACTGAAGAAAACCCCTTGTTCGGTTCCGGGGAAAAAGGCCGATGCCGAACCCGCGCCGAGCAGACACATGATCAATCCGAGCTGACTGATCGTGGAATAGGCGAGCAGCGCCTTCAGATCGGTCTGCTTGATCGCTTTGAACGATCCGTACAGAAGCGTTGCCAGACCGGTCAGCGATACGATCCAGAACCATTCGGAAGCGCCGGCGAACACGGGACTCATCCGGGCGACCAGATAAAGGCCCGCTTTCACCATCGTAGCCGAATGCAGATACGCGCTGACCGGCGTCGGGGCTTCCATGGCGTCCGGCAGCCAGATATGGAAAGGGAACTGGGCCGATTTCGTAAACGCGCCCAGCAGAACGAGAATCATCGCCGGCAGGAACAGCGAATGGCCGGTCAGGTCCGCGGCCTGCGCCGCGATCTCCCGGATGCTGTACGAACCGGTCATCACGTACAGCAGGTTGAATCCGGCAAACATGGCCAGACCGCCGAATACGGTAATCAGCATAGACTTGAGCGCCCCGTAGCGGGAGCGCTCGCGGCGGTACCAGAACGCGATCAGCAGAAACGAAGCGACGCTGGTCAGTTCCCAGAACGCGTACAGCACCATCAGATTGTCCGACAGCACGACGCCGAGCATGGAACCCATGAACATCAGCAGGTAGACGTAGAAGCTGCGCAGCGATTCCATCCCTTTGCCCATATAAAATATGGAATACCAGACCACGAGCGCTCCGATGCCCGTAATCAGCAGAACGAACAGAAGGCTCCATCCGTCAAGAACAAGCGACAGATCGATGCCGAGACCCGGCATCCAGGGGATCGAGGCGAAGATTCCTTCTCCGCTTCGGGTACGCGGAAGCAGGCCGATAAAGAAAATGAACAGCGCGGCGGGCACAGGCAGTACGGCCCAACCCGGGTGTATGCGGGGCAGCCTTTTCATCAACGGAATCAGGGCGGCCCATAAAAACGGAAGTAAAATAGCGGCATGCAGCACGTTTAAGCGTTCCTCCTTTCACGATTGCGATTGTTTACGATTGTGATTTGATCCATTCCCCCTGCACGATTTTCAAATATTCGGCCTGTCCGTTCCGGTTCGTCTTGAACAGACCGCTGTCGAAGTCGGTATCCAGTTCCCGGAAAAAGATGCCCGGGATCGCGTCGTCTCCGGAAGCTTCCCTGCTGAGCGTGTATCGCCCTTTGCGGGGAACCAGATAGGCAGGGAAGCCTTTTTCATGCGTTTCTTCAAGCAGTTCCGGATAACGCTGCACCGCCACGATATGCAGATCGGTCGCACCGATCCGCTCCAGCAGTTCGTCGACGAAATCACCGTGCGCGATTTCGTGCCAGAACGACTGGATCGCGCGGCCAATCACGATCTGGGTGACGCCGAATTCTTGGGCCGCTTCCGCAATGACATCGGGAGCTTTGCTGCCTCCGCTGCATGCGCGTACGAGGAATTCGCCTCCGCACTCTTCCGTCTGTTTGCGCCAACCTGCCACATAACGTTCTTTTTCCAGATTGTATTCTTCCCGCTTGGCCGGAGCGACCGTCAATACCCGCAGCGGCGCGCCCAGCAGCTGGGCCAGACGGCTTCCTCGCTGGATCAAACGCTGCCCGTGCGGACCGTAATGTACACAGACCAGAATACTTTCCTGTTGATTTTCCATTTCCACTTTGCAGCCCCTCCACTTTGTTATTTTCTGTCTATTACCCTTTAAAAGTCTTTAAAAAAGCACAAAAAGAGCCCGCTGTTGGCAGGCTCCTCCGGGTAAATCCTATACAATTACTGACCATTATATCGAGCCCCTGTGCAAAAGTAAAGGCAGGCGAGAGCGGGGCTTCACCGAAACCGGACTTACTCGTTCGGGTTTGGAGCCGGCCCTTCCTTCAAGGCGTCCAGAATCTGGCGTGCCAGCTTGTCGCCGATCGACAGCGGACGAAAGTCTTCGACCGAAGCTTCGCGGATCTTCTTCAGCGAACCGAAGTGCTTGAGCAGCAGCTGGCGCCGCTTGTCGCCGATGCCCGGAATCGAATCCAGCTTCGACGTCACCATCGATTTGGCCCGCTGCTCGCGGTGGAACGAGATCGCGAAGCGGTGGACTTCATCTTGGATCCGCTGCAGCAGATAGAACTCTTCGCTGTCGCGGGCGAGCGGCACCACCTGCGGCGGATCTCCGCTCATCAGCTGGGCGGTCCGGTGCTTGGCGTCTTTGACCAGACCGGCAACCGGAATATTCAACCCCAATTCATTCTCCAGCACATCGATCGCCACCGAGATTTGGCCTTTGCCGCCGTCGACCAGAACCAGATCGGGCATCGGCAGATTTTCCTTGAGCACGCGTTCGTAGCGGCGGCGGATGACCTCGCGCATCGTCGCGTAATCGTCCGCTCCCTTGACGGTGCGGACTTTGTACTTGCGGTATTCCTGCTTCGCGGGCTTGCCGTCCAGGAACACGACCATCGCCGAGACCGGATTCGTGCCCTGAATGTTCGAGTTATCGAACGCTTCGACACGGTACAGGCTGTCGAACCCGAGCGCATGGCCCAGCCGATCGGCTGCGCCGCTTGTCCGTTCTTCATGCCGCTCGATCAGGCGGAACTTTTCTTCCAGCGAGACCCGTGCGTTCTCGCACGCCATCTCGACCATCTTGCGTTTCGACCCGCGCTTGGGCACGAGCGCCTTGACGCCCAGCCACTGCTGCAGCGCGGCAGCGCCGTTCACGTCGCCCAGCCCCGACAGACTTTGTCCGTCTTCCGGCTGCGCGGCCTCTTCGGCCTGCGGCCCTTCCGGCGCGGCTGCGTCCGCGCCCCCGGCGGAAGCAGCCGTATATTCCGCCTTCGCTTCCGCAACCTGCGGCAGCGCTTCGCCGGCTGCCGATTCGGCTGCGCCGATCAGGCCGCCTGTTCCCGCCGCGGCCCCCGCCCGGGCGGCTGCTGCGGCTTCGCCCGCCTCTGCAGCCGCGGATGCGTCATCCGACGAAACGGCTTCTTCGTCGTCTCCGTCCGCGTCGGCGGCATCGTTCGCCGCCATGATATCGGCCCGCGAAGCCGCCGCGGCCGGACGGGCTTCGCCGGCGGCTTCCGCGCCGCCTTCGTCTTCGTTCGCCGGCAGCAGAATCTCCTGCGGCAGCGCGGGGTTATCGCTGTAATACTGCGTCACGTAGGACAGGAAATCGGCGTACGCTTCGCCGTAGAACGGAAAGCTCGACGCGTGCCGTTCGATCATTTTGCCTTGGCGGATATAGAGAATCTGTACGCACATCCAGCCTTTGTCGACGGAATAGCCGAATACGTCGCGGTCTTTTTTGTCCGTGGCGTTGATCTTCTGCTTTTCCATGACCGCTTCGATATTCTGGATCTGGTCGCGCAGTTCTTTGGCCCGCTCGAAATACAGATCTTCGGCGGCTTCTTCCATTTTGCGGCGCAGTTCTTTCTTGATCTCTTCGTGGCTGCCGCCGAGGAAACGGGAGATCTCGTCGCGAATGCCGTCGTAATCTTCTTTTTGGATGTCTTTGACGCACGGCGCCAGACATTGGCCCATATGGTAATACAGGCAGACTTCCTTGGGCATGACTCCGCATTTGCGCAGCGGATACATCCGGTCCAGCAGCTTCTTGGTCTGCTGGGCGGCGTAGGCGTTCGGATAAGGACCGAAATAGCGCGCTTTATCCTTGAGCACGCGGCGTGTCACTTCAAGCTTCGGATGCCGCTCGTTGGTAATTTTGATATAAGGAAAAGTCTTGTCGTCTTTGAGCAGCACGTTGTAGCGCGGCTGGTGCAGTTTGATCAGGTTGCATTCCAGAATCAGCGCTTCCATGTTGCTTGAGGTCACAATATATTCAAAGTCACGGATATCCACGACCAGACGCTGCGTTTTGCCTTCGTGGCTGCCTGTAAAATAAGACCGTACGCGGTTGCGCAGGATCTTGGCTTTCCCGACGTAAATGATGGTGCCTTCCCTATTTTTCATCAGGTAGCAGCCCGGCAGTTCCGGCAGCAGCGCCAGTTTGTCCCGGATATGCGCGATCGCTTTCTCCTGCTCCTGAATCGTTTCGAGGTGCGTATCCACTCTGCCTTCGACCTCCCTGTATACTTGCCCTGCGATAAAGTTCTCTCGATGCATTACCCTTTTTATTATACGTCAAAAAGAACCGACATACACCTAAAGCCGAACACGCGCTCTCCCTATTCGCGGATCCGGCCGAACGAACGAAAAAAGCCCCGGCATAGGCCGGGGCTTTTCGCTGCCGAGCGTATAAACGTCTTGTGAAAAACGTCCGTGCGCCGGATACATCCAATTATTGGTGTTTGGACAATACGCCTTTCAGCGCTTCCTTGGAGTTTACGCCGATCAGTTTGTCGACCGGTTGTCCGTCCTTAAAGAAGATCATGGTCGGGATGCTCATTACGCCAAAGCGCGAAGCCGTTTCCGGGTTTTCGTCGACGTTGACTTTCGCGATTTTGACGTTTGCGCCAACTTCGCCGTCGAGTTCGTCCAGGATCGGAGCGAGCATTTTACAAGGGCCGCACCAAGGCGCCCAGAAATCAACCAAAACGGTACCTTCGCCCGCTTCCACTTCGGTTCCGAAGGTTTGGTCGGATACATTTACAATAGCCATGGAAAATTCCTCCTTATATATGCTTCTTATGTGCTTCAAGATTTATCTCGGCTGTGTGCGAATGCTCACACCGTAATCGCATAGTTAAAGATAACTTGCGTTTGTCTACATGTCAATTATAACACGGAATTGGACTTACCGAAACAATAAATTGTATGTTTTTATAAATATCTAACCTTTTGTAAGTGAAGATTCGGTGAAGAACTTTCCCTATCCGCGTTTGTTATCGCCGAGTACCCGGACCACTTCCACAAACGGAGAGACGCGGTTCATCAAGCGCTGGCCTTTGTACGCTTCCTCGCCGTCTTTGTTGGTGAAACTGAGATGCTTCTCCAGCGCGGACAGCGAATAGTTGGACGTATAGAAAGTCGGTTTGCGGTTCATCCGGTAGTTCAAAATGGAACCCAGCACGTGATCGCGCACCCAAGGTCCCATATTTTCCGCTCCGATATCGTCGAAGATCAACAGGTCGGTTTCTTTCATCAGCTCGACGGTGTCGCGCAGCTTCTCTCCATCTTGGATCATCGATTTGACGTCTTCGACAAAGTCGGGCATGTACACGATAACCCCCGAGTGTCCCTGCTTCGCCAGCTCGTGCAGCAGATAGCACATCAGGAAGGTCTTGCCTGTGCCGAACGGCCCTTCCAGATACAGCCCTTTGGCGGAGAGTCCCACGGTCTTCGTCTCGTTGATATAGCGGAACACGCGATTGACGGCCGGCGAACGCACCGGATCTTTCATCATGATCTCCACTTCGTCGTAGCCTTCCAGCAGGGCGCGTTCATCCACGTAAAAGCTGCGGATCCGGCTGCTGATCTGCTGGTCGCGCTGGTGGGCCAACTGCAGATTGCACGGTGCTTTGTGGTCGCGGATCCGCAGCTGTTCGCCGACTTCGTCGATGCTGAGTTTCGTGTAATGTCCCTGAAAATCGTTCGGACAATTCTCCAGACCCGGGCAGTTAGCGCAGTTTTGTTTTTCCTTCGTGTATTCGTACAAACGGCTTAGATTGCGGCTCAGTTCCTGTTCCGTCAGTCCGGGATACCGCAGCCGAAGCTGCCTAACCTCCGGTTCGTTGAAAATACGGTTCTTCAGGTCTTCCGTCTGCTGACGGATTCGGGAATTCCCGAACTGTTTCAGCACGTTGCCGATCGAATCCATGGTCATGGTTGGGGGCCTCCTCTCTGGGCGCTCCGCGATGCCGGGGCGGCTCCGGTTGGTTTCCTCCCTGCGAATCGGAGATTCTCGGGGAACGGGAAATCCAAAAGTCGCCGCCCCTCGACATCGCTCCGCTGGGGTTGGTGGTAAAAGATTAAGATCGTGCAGGGCCCAAGGGCAGGCAGGGCAACTGCGCTCAAGTTCAAAGGCGAAAGACCGTCAAGGCTCAAAGGCGCCGCTGTTGGCGGCTGTTTTCGCGTGAAGAATCTTAGGATCATCAGACACGGAATCCGGGAAATTCAAGAAGCGTCCAGCCGGTTTATTTCTGAGGCTTGGCTTTGCTTGCCTTCATCTCTTCGGCCATCCGGACGTACTCGGCGAACTCTTCGTCGCTGACAGCGGTCTGGACCGGCGAGTTCTGGACGATCGGCAGTTCCGGTTTGCCCCGGGCGGCTTTGCCTGCGGTGCGGGTACGCGTGCCGCCGCTCTGGGCGGCAGCCTGACGCTTCGGATTGGCCTGGTCGCGGATATAGCGAACGGCTTTCTCGTACGTATCGATCTGCCGCAGCAGCATGTTCGAAGCGATCGAATCGACGAAATTGCGGCTGATCCGCTGATCTCCGTCTTTGCCGAGCAGGGTCACCAGGTAATGGATCAGCACATTGATGACTTCCCCCGGCAGCTTGTAGCTGAGATCGATCTTGCTGAACATATCGAGCCACGGACCCGGAACGGTTCCCGGGAAAAAGTTGCGCAGAAGTCCGGTATACGGCTCGTTTCGCAGCAGCATATTGTATTGGTGAATATCGCACTTCGATTGGAACTGCGAAGGCACTTCGAGATAATATTCCATTTCCACCGCGTGTTCGACCGGCATTTCTTCGGCAGCCGGTTCTTCCGGCCGCACGGCGCGGGCCGCGCGTACCTGACGCTCTTCGGTCCGTTTGGCGGTCTGGCGGAACGTCAGATTGGCGCGGCTCTGAAGATTGTCCAGCAGCAGCTCCCCGTCGCCCGAGAAAATGCCTTCTTCGTCCAGCAGCCTCACGATATCTTCGACGTTCAGATCGAATTTGCGGGCCACATGGTTGATCATGCCCATCTGTTCGCGGTTGTGACGCAGTCCTTCCACGAACGGACGGTTGCGGGCTCCGCGCGGAAAATGCAGAATGACATCGGAATAATCGAACAGCGGATCTTCCGCCGGCATATTTTTGCTTTGGCGGCGCGCCGGCGAAGCTTCGGTCAGCGCCTGTTCCAACTCATAGTCGATCACATGCGTGTTCAATTCGAAAATTTCATAAAACGGCTGCGAAATATTTTCTTTTGCGGCCCGTCCGTTTTCGCCGAGCTCTTCCGGTTCCCCGTTCCAGAAGCGCTCCTGCAGAGCCAACACGGCGAACTTGCCGATCCGGTCCCGCAGCAGCAGCGTAAGATGCTGGGTCGCAAAAAAGTCGGACGGCGGCAGCGGCTGCTGCAGTTCGTATTCGTACATATATTGGTCCTGCTCCGGCATATACAGCCGATGGGTCTGCAGCAGGCCGACCGCTTCGAGCTTGGAAGCATTCTCGACCATCAGCGTTCTCCCGCGGTCGTTCGGCTCGATACCGAGCGTAAGAAAGAGCCCTCGTTGTTGTTCCGTTTTGGAGTATCCCGTTTGTTCAGACGGCAGGTGCTGGGCCAACAGCCGGTACAAAGCGACGGCGGATGCCCCGACCATCGGCTGGTAGACCAAGGTCAGCATGCGGTCGTCCAGACTGCTCAGGCTGAAATCGCGATACGTATAATAACGGTGATGTTCCGTGTAGTGCAGCAGGCTCTTCATGCGCATCTGCGGATGTCCCCCTCTTGTCCTTGCAAATTGCAGGTAAAAATAGACGTACTCCGCGGAACGCGCCCTTGGCTCTGGACAGGTTCGTTGGAGCCCCTTCATTTTACCACAATTCCTCCGTCAGGAAAGCTCGGAAAGAAAGCAAAATCATGCGAATACGAACCGGCCTCCCCACCGCATGAGCCCGGGCTTCGGAATGCTTAGCTTTTTGTGAACCCGTTCCCGCCGCCCGCACAGACTTTTCCGGCGCTCGAATTGCTCTTGCGTTCGCCCCTGCGTTACAATGGAAACTGGAAGCACCCGGAAAGAACGCCAAAGCGTCTTTGCGCTGCCCTCCTTTTGCATCCCGACGACCTTATGCCCTGATGAATGAGCCATGGATCTTTACAGGAAACCTTGTGAAAATCCCCACCATACAATCTGATTTGGGAGTGATCGATTCATGAACGAAGCTACACTGACGCTTGAAGGCTGGTATTGTCTGCATGATTTCCGTTCCATCGACTGGACGCTGTGGAAAGCGGCGGATCACGAAGAACGCGCGGGCGCGATCGAAGATCTGGAAGAGTTTATGAAAGAATTCGAAGTGACTGCCCAAAGCGGAACCGGCAGCACCGCCGTTTATTCGATCGTCGGCCAGAAAGCCGATTTCGTGTTCATGTACCTGCGCGAGACGCTGGAAGACCTGAACAAACTGGAGACCGCGTTCAACAAGACGGACTTCGCCAAATTCACGACCAAGGAATATTCGTATGTGAGTGTTGTGGAACTGAGCAACTATCTGGGCAAAGAAGGCGAAGATCCGATGCAAAATCCGCAGATCATCGCCCGCTTGAAACCGGCACTGCCGAAATCGGCCCATATCTGCTTCTACCCGATGAACAAAAAGCGCGAGCTGAACGATAACTGGTACATGCTGTCGATGGACGACCGCAAAGCGATGATGCGCAGCCACGGCCTGATCGGACGCAGCTATGCGGGCAAAGTCAAACAGATCATCAGCGGCTCGGTCGGTTTCGACGATTGGGAATGGGGCGTCACCTTGTTCTCCGACGATGCGCTGCAGTTCAAAAAGCTGATCTACGAAATGCGTTTCGACGAAGTGAGCGCACGCTACGGAGAGTTCGGTGCGTTCTACGTCGGGAATCTGCTGGATTGGGAAAAGGCTGTCGAGATGTTGAAGGTGTAACTTTCGGCGGGAAAAAGCTTATGAGAAGGAGCGCTTCGGACGAAGCATTGTCGTGGTCGGAGCGCTTCTTTTATGTGTGCGTGGTGAAGGAGCGTGCGTCCGGCGAAGAGTTCGGTTCCGTCGCTTCCTGCAATCGGGAAATTTTATTGCAGGAAAAGCTTCAAGGGGATTTCCCGATTGCAGAGGCGATCGCTCCGCTCTCCACTCGAACTCTTCGCCTCCCGCAGGCATGTTGAGTGTGGGCGGAGACTTAAAGCTTGACGCGAAGAGCCCCGGACTGTAATCGTCCGGGGCTCTTCGATTTTTCCCGCCCAAGTTGTGAGGGTGGGAAGGAATGGATCGGGCGCTGGCTGCGCAATCGCCCGGGGCGCGGCTGCGCGCGGGATTCGAGGCGCCGGGTTGCAATCCGGCTGTCGAATCGGAGAGAGCGGAATAGATCCCTCTCCGATTCATACGGCCTAACGAACCCTCATCACGCTATTCAGCAAAAAAGGCGTCTCTGCATCCCGTTTACACGGGGCAGAGACGCCTTTTTGGGCAGAGTCTATCAGACGGACCGGAAGACCGGCCTGTCCCGACTCTCTATATAGAAGCCCGGCTTACAGGAAACGTCCTTTTTTCAGAACCAGACCCATGCCGCCGATCACGAACAGGTAGCGGGCATCGACCACTTTTTTCAGTTGGGCTGCCGGCCAGCCTTTGATCTTCTTGCCGGCTACAACGGCAACGGCTTCGCCTTTGCCCAGGGAAGCGACTGTACCCTTGTTGCTGAACACGAATTTCTCCGTCGGCTGGTTGCGAATCGTCGCGACCAGGTTCTTTGCGACGCGCTCGCCCTGCTGCATGGCGATTTGGGCGGTCGGCGGGTAAGGACGGCCTTCAGGTCCGATCATGAGGGAACCGTCGCCGATAACGAATACGTTGTCGTGGCCCGGTGCTTTGAGGTACTCGTCGACTTTGACGCGTCCGCGCATGGCTTCGAAGCCTGCGTCTTCGATCAGATGGTTGCCGCGGATACCGCCGGTCCATACAACGGTTTTGGCTTCGATACGTTCGCCTTCGCCAACCGTTACGCCGTTTTCGTCGCAAGCTTTAACCGGTACGCCGATGCGGAAAGTTACGCCTTTTTTCGTCAGCGTCTCCATCGCGTAAGTGACCAGCTCCGGATCAAAGCCCGGCAGCGCGGAAGGAGCGGCTTCGACGTTGTACAATCCGACTTTCGCAGGATCGACTCCGTATTGTTTCGCCATCTCAGGCAGACGGTTCGCCAATTCGCCGACGAATTCGATTCCTGTGAAGCCTGCGCCGCCGACTACGAAGTTCAAGCGGGTTTCGTCGCCGTCTTTTTTGAATTCCTTGAACTGCGTCTCGATATGCTCGCGGATTGCGCGAACGGAGTTGATGCTGCGGATCGAGAACGCGTGCTCTTTCATGCCCGGGATGCCGAACGTTTCCGGATCGCCGCCCAGAGCGATAATCAGGTAATCGTACGACAGCGTACCGTCTTCCAGTACCACTTGACGCGTTTCCGGTTTGATTTCCGTTACGTTCGATTTCACGAGGTCGATCTTGAATTCGTCGACCAGGTTGGAGATCTTCTCGTAGGTCTTCTCTTCCGGCTGCGTGCCTGCTGCCGGCATGTGCAGTTCCGTCGTGAAGTAGTGGTAGTCGTGACGGTTAACCAGTGTAACGTCGGCTTCGTTGTTTTTGAGCTTTTTTTGCAGGTTTTGAGCCGCGAGAATACCGGCGTACCCTGCGCCCAGGATTACGATTTTGGGAATGCTGTTCATTGTTTTCCTTACCCCTTTTCGATTCATAGTCATTTATGGGATAACCTCTTGCAAGGTTGGAGCCTCATGTGAAAAGTTACACAAAAACGGAGAGAACTCGCCCTATTTTAAGTTTATCCCGTCCGCATCTTGACTGCGACTTTTATCACATACATTGTACGCTTTTCCGCTTGATAATACAAAGAAAAATTTGAAAAACAGACGCAAAACGGACAAAAAATATTCATACTTGTCAGAGAACCAAAAAATACGCGCCCCGGAACGGCTTTTTCTCGAGCTGCGGCAGACAATTGGCCGGCAGGGCTGCCCGCAAAGGCCGAAACAGCGAAAAAAGCCGGGAATACGCTTTGCAATCCGGGGAAAAACGAGTTTATAATGAGTGAGATTGCAAAAACCCATTCATTTCGATAGATTCATAACGATTCATACCTTCGGAGGTGCTTATCCAGTGACAGAGAACCATAACGGCGAACATCTTGCCGATATTTTAATCATCGGCGGCGGTCCTGCCGGTTTGTTCGCCGCTTTTTACGGGGGAATGCGTCAGGCGTCCGTAAAGCTGATCGAAAGTATGCCTCAGCTTGGCGGGCAGTTGGCCGCTCTTTATCCCGAAAAATATATTTACGACGTAGCCGGTTTCCCGAAAGTGACCGCACAGGAATTGGTTAACCAGCTTGTCGAGCAGATGAATCATTTCGATCAGGAAATTTGTCTCGAAGAAAAAGTCATCGCGGTCGACAAGGAAGAAGAACAGCGCTTCAAAGTCACGACCGACAAAGGCGTCCATTACGCCAAGTCTGTCATCATCACCGCGGGCGTGGGCGCTTTCGAACCCCGCCGCCTTGCCCTGGAAGGCGCAGAGCGTTTCGAAGGACAGAACCTGCATTACTTCGTCAGCGACCTGAGCAAATTCGCGGGCCGCAAAGTGCTGCTCAGCGGCGGCGGCGATTCCGCGGTCGATTGGGCGCTGATGCTGGAGCCGATCGCCGAGCAGGTGACGCTGATCCACCGCCGCGACAAGTTCCGTGCGCACGAACACAGCGTGGAGAACCTGATGGCCTCCAAGGTCAATGTGGTGACGCCGACGGAAATCACGGAATTGATCGGTGAGGAACGTATCGAACGCGTCGTCTTGTCAAACGTCAAAACGCAGGAAACGCAGGAGATCGAAGTGGATGACGTTATCGTCAACTTCGGCTTCGTCTCTTCCCTCGGTCCGATCTCCGAATGGGGCATCGAGATCCAGAGCCATTCGATCGTGGTCGATACGCGCATGGAGACGAGCATTCCCGGCATCTTTGCCGCAGGCGATGTTACGACGTACCCGGGCAAACTGAAGCTGATCGCAGTCGGGTTCGGCGAAGCGCCGACGGCCGTGAACAATGCCAAAGTTTACTTCGATCCGGAAGCCAAACTCTCCCCGGGTCACAGCAGCAACATGAAACGATAATTATCCACAGAATCGCCATATTTATGCCCGTCATGCCTCCCAGCGCCGCGGCGCCCGGTACGACGGGCTTTTTGTTTGCCTAAAAAGACCCGGTTATCCCCCGTTTCCTGTGGGCAGTTTGTGTATAATGTGGGTATAAGACGCAAAGAGGCTTCATATGACGCTGTGGATTTGGGGATAACTTTATCCACAAGTCCCGGCTTTCCCGTGTTTGCCCCCGGCATGGTATGATGGGAGCGAACGTGACAAATCTCCTTTTATCCTTGCCGTTCGATCTATAGACAGCACCGTTTTTATTATTTACGAGGAGGAACCCGCGTGGAAGGATTCGCCAGTAATCTCTATTTGGTCATTTCGATCGTCGAAATCATTATTTTATTGATGATTGCCGCTTTTATGGTTATGCTCGGCATCAAGTTTTGGAAAGAAAAACGCTTCGGTCCGGTGATCGCTTTTGCCGTATTTTTGATTGTATGTCTGACTTTGACCTGGTGGAGCCTGCAGGACAAGTTCCTATAGACGGCGAAAGGGGCTTGAAGCATGCAGCTGATTGCCATGATTACGATGCTCATCGATCATCTGGGCTATGTCTTTTTTCCGGATGAACGCTGGATGCGTATCGTCGGCAGGATCGCTTTCCCGATTTACTGTTACCTGCTCGTCGTAGGCTACCGGCGCACACGCAGTCCGAAACGCTACGCCCTGCGGCTGCTTGGCCTGGCCCTGCTGTCGCAGATCCCGTTTATGATGGCTTTTGTCATACCCGGAGTCAATGTGATCGGAACCCTGCTTGTGGCGCTGCTGATCGTGATGGCTATCGACTATTTCAAAGACCAGGCGGCGATTCAATGGACCGTCGGCATTCTGCTGGTTCTGCTGACCTACTGGCCGCTGGAAGCGCTGCAGTTCGATTACGCCACTTACGGCGTGCTGCTGGTGCTGATCTACCGGTATATGCCGAATGTCTGGTCGATGGCAGGCGGGCATTTTGCGCTGAACGTCCTGTATCTGATCGTGTCCCAGAGCGTCACCCAGTTCTACAGTATCGTAACTACGCTTTTTATTGCGGGAATTCAGGGCTCCGCTCCGGATACCCGTACCGAAATACGCCTGCCCCGCTGGCTGTGGCGTTCGTTCTACCCGGCTCACCTGGCTGTGATCGCACTGATCAAGTGGCAGATCGAGGATGTCCGGTTCGTCGATTTTTTCCAGACGATCACTTCCTGAGCACCGCGAAAGACGGTTCAACTCTTCTTCAGGTTTCAATTTCCAATAAGATGGGTATTATACCGTACTGTTTACTTTAAAACACATAAGGAATCTGGGGGAGTATCATATGGTGCTCGCACGCACATTTAAGGGAGTCAGCGGTTTGTTCGAGCTCATCCTCGGTCTTCCGCTGCTGGGCGGCATGGTCGTCATGGGCAGTGGTTGGGGTATCTCCGCGGTAATGTTCGCTCTGCACGCCGTCACACTTCTGATGTCGCTGCAGCACCGGCAGTCGTTCTACGGATCGGCGGCAGGGATCGTCACCTGCCTGCTGTTCTCCGTCCCGGTCTGGGGCATGTTCGGTCACTGGATCTCGGCCGCTCTGCTGCTCGTCAGCATGGTCGATCGTTACGGAGCGGGAATGCCCGGCAGCTTCCGCCGATCGTGACCGGCATGTCCTCCAAGCGGCTCGTTCCCGAAATCGTCGCGATTTCGGGAACGAGCCGCTTTTTATTTGCAAAAGATCCAATTTCGGATTGACTGCCGGCAAATGCTCAACGTAAGATAGGAGAAAACATTCGCCGGCCGCTTTTTTTCGGATCCACTCGCTTTTATCCTTTATCACATGGAAGCAACAATGCGGTTTCGCGGTCTTCCATTAAAAGAAAGCGGACGGCACCGGCCTCAAAGCCCGTTCGGTTCGTCCGCTGCACCGGTCGGGCGCCTTACCACAGAGAGTTATAGAGAGGGGTTCACGATTTATGCTGAAAAAGAAATGGCTTCCGCTCGTCCTGACCTTGTCACTCGCCGCCCTGGCAGGCTGCGGCCAAACGGAGTCGGCTACCGGTTCGCAAGGTGGCGGCACATCCGAGACCCCCGAAGCCAAAACCTACAAAGTCGCCGTCTCGCAAATCGTGGAACACCCTTCGCTCGACGCCACACGCGAAGGCTTTATCGCCGCACTCAAAGATGCGGGAATCGTTGAAGGCGAGAATCTGACGCTCGACTACAACAATGCCCAAGGCGATTCGACCAACAACCTGTCGATCGCCCAGAAGCTGGCCGGAAGCAAGAACGACCTGGTACTCGCAATCGCTACCCCTTCCGCCCAGGCCGTCGCCGCACAGGTCAAAGAAACGCCGGTCTTGTTCGCCGCCGTAACCGATCCGGTCAGCGCCAAGATCGTCGCCAGCATGGAGAAACCGGGCGCCAATATCTCCGGAGCGTCGGATACGAATCCGGAAGCGATCAAGCAGCTGGCCGATTTTATCGCCGAAGAAATGCCGGATATCAAAAGCGTAGGTCTGGTGCTCAACGAAGGCGAACCGAACGCGGTGGTCATGGCCGACCGGGCGGAGCAGGAATTCGGGGCGCACGGCATCAAGCTGGTCAAAGCGGCCGCGACCAATACTTCCGAAGTGCAGCAGGCGGCCCAATCGCTTGTCGGACAGGTCGATGCCCTCTATATTACGCTCGATAACACCGTAGTCAGCGCCGTCGATACGATTATCAAGATCGCCAACGACAACAAACTGCCGTTTTTCTCGAGCGACCGCGACACGGTGGAAAAAGGCGCTTTTGCAACGGTCGGCTTCAAGTACTATGACCACGGCTACCAGGTAGGCGAGATGGCCGCGGATATTCTCAAGAACGGAACCAAACCGGCCGATCTTCCGGTCGCCATGCAGGAGAAACTGGATCTGATCCTCAACCTCAAAGCCGCCGAAGCCCAGGGTATCACGGTAACGGACGGAATGAAGGGCAAAGTGCAGGACCAGGAGAACAATCTGATTCAATAAAAGATTCGACCCGCACAAACGGATAACGTATGCTGCCGGACGGATCTCGGACCGGACCCCCAGCCGAATGCAAACGGGATGAGCCTAGGCTTCATCCTGTTTTGCTTTACGGGGGCCTTTCTTTTCACGCAAATTCTTTGCCCTACTACCCTTTCAACTCTTAATCCGAGGTTTATGTTTTCCTGAAATGCACACGCTTTAGGTGCAATTCAGGGGAGCGTAACCTTACCTTTAGTGTTGACAAGGGACTACCCTTTTCATACAGGAGGCGTCATCCATGTTCGAAAACTTCGTCGGCTCAATGCCGGGCGCCATCTATCTGGGCCTGCTCTATGCCCTTATGGCGCTTGGCGTCTACATTACGTTCCGCATTCTCGACTTTCCCGATTTGACGGTCGACGGCAGCTTCACGACCGGCGCGGCTACCGCCGCGGTCATGATCTCGCACGGCATTTCGCCGTGGATATCTTCGCTGACCGCCATTCTGGCCGGTATGGCGGCGGGAGCCTGTACGGGTCTGCTGCATACCAAAGGCAAAATCAACGGTCTGCTGTCCGGCATTCTGATGATGATCGCCCTCTATTCGATCAATCTGCGTATTCTCGGCAGCCCCAATGTATCGATCATGGGCGAAGAAACGGTGCTCGGCACCTTTTCCCCGTTCCCGTTCATGATCGCGATCGTGCTGATCTTCAAGCTGGCGCTCGACGCTTTCCTCAAGACCGATATCGGTCTGTCGCTGCGCGCGACCGGCGACAACAAGCGCATGATTCGCAGCTTCGGCGCCAATACCGACAACACGACCATTCTCGGCATCAGCCTCTCGAATGGGCTGGTCGCCTTGTCCGGTGCGCTGATCGCGCAGCAGTCCTCCTTCGCGGATGCCACGTCCGGCATCGGCATGATCGTGATCGGCCTCGCTTCCGTCATTATCGGCGAAGCGCTGTTCGGTGCCAAGACCGTGTTCCGCGCGACGCTTGCCGTCGTGCTCGGTTCGGTCGTGTACCGGATTGTCATCTCGCTGGCGCTGCAAATCAAAGGCTTCGAGACATCGGACCTCAAACTGATTACCGCCATCATCGTGATTGTGGCGCTGGTCTTCCCGACCGTACGAAGCGCAGTCAAGCAGCGCGGCGCGGCCAAACGCCGCTCCGCGGAACTGCTCAAATCGTTCGAGACCGCAGGAGGTGACCGCTGATGCTGCATGTATCGGGTGTATCCAAGCTGTTTAACTCCGGCACCATCGACGAGAAAATCGCCTTGATCGGAATCGAACTGAATTTGGATCCGGGTGACTTCGTTACCGTCATCGGCAGCAACGGCGCGGGCAAATCGACGCTGATGAACATGATCTCCGGCGTCATGAGACCGGATACCGGCGATATCCGCATCGGGGATCGCTCTGTGACGGCTCTGCCGGAACACCGCCGCAGCCGCTGGATCGGCCGCGTCTTCCAGGACCCGATGGCCGGCACGGCCCCGCGCATGACTATCGAAGAGAACCTGGCCATGGCTTATCTGCGCGGCAAGCGCCGGGGCTTCTCGTTTGGCGTCAGCAGCGCACGGCGCAAGATCTTCCAGACCGAACTGAGCCGCCTCGGAATCGGATTGGAGAACCGCCTGAACGCCAAAGTCGGCCTGCTGTCCGGCGGCGAGCGCCAGGCGCTGAGCCTGCTTATGGCGACATTCACGCGTCCCCAGATCCTGCTGCTCGACGAGCATACCGCGGCGCTCGACCCTTCCCGGGCCGAGCTGATCACCTCGCTGACCGACGAGATCGTCCGCGATATGAACCTGACGACGCTCATGGTCACCCACAATATGGAGCAGGCTATCCGTCTCGGGAACCGTCTCGTCATGATGGACAAAGGACGTATTATTCTCGATATCGGGGAAGCCGACAAGCAGAACTTGACCGTCGAGCGCCTGATGAGCGAATTCGAGCGGATCAGCGGCAAGAAAATGGCCGACGACCGTACGCTGCTCGGTTAGAACTGCCGGGAGCCGCCTTTGGATCGCTGCCTTATGCTTTCCGCTCGACTTTTCTCTATAAAAAAAGCAGCCCGCCGCCTATCGCGAAGCGGGCCGCTTTTTTTATTTTTCCCCGTCCGGATACTCCGTGACAAACAATCCTTTTTCTTCCGACCATTCCGCGCAGAAAATTCTTCTCACATTGTTGTAGCCTTTTTCCCGCAGTTTCTCCCGCACCCAATTCTCGTTCATTTCTTTGTCGATATCGGCTTTGACAATCTCGCCCGTATTGACCAGCAGATAAGACGGTTTCTTCACCGGGTCTTCGTCTTTGCGGATCATGCTGAGGCTCCCTCCGGTCTCCAGGATCACATAAGAGACATCGCTCAGCGAGAATACGCCCTGCTGCCGCAGCAGCGATCGGAACTGTTCGACTTCCATTTTGTTGCTGAGGAACATCGGCACCCGCAGCTCGCCGTCCGCCATCAGCATGGCCGATCGCCCTTTGATCGCAATACGCGCTTTTTCTTTTTTTCGTACCAGGATTTCGATCGCGAACACCAGCAGGCTCCACAACACAATCCCGACAAGCAGATGCCCGACACCAACCTTGTCATCGTACAGCGATTCTTCCAGTATGCCGCCCAGCACCAGCAGATAGACCAGATCGAACGGTGTCGCCTGGGACAGCTCCTTTTTTCCAAGCAGCCTCACCACGATAATCAACGCCGCCAGTCCAATCACGATCTTCAGAATCAAAGTCAGCATCAGCATGGGTGTGCCTCCTCTTTTATCCGTATTTCTCCAAACCCCTTTACGGATCATATAACCGATTCAGCCTGTTCCAATCCGCTGCCCGCCCGGCCGCCCAGCCGAATTTCAGTAATCAGGAACGTCAAAAAGGCCTTCTCCATAAGCGGAAGAAAGCCCTGAATATGAAAAAAAGCGCTTATCGGCCAACGATTCGACAGCCCGGTACGGCCGGGCACAGGATCAATTCGTCTCGTCTTCGAGCCGGCTCATGAATTCTTCAGCCGCACTGTACCCCAGCTGCTTCAAGTACCAGTTATTCGCCGCCGCTTCGATCAGACCCGATGTATCCCGGCCCGGCTGCAGCTGAATTTCGATATGCGGGATCTTGACGCCCAGGTACTCCGTGAACTGATCCGCCACTTCCAGATCGTTGTTCAGCGCTTTGTCTTCCCACGGCGTCAGCTCGATATCGAGCACAATCCGGGTCTCGTCCTGGAAAGCGGTACGGCCGTACTGGCGCACCACATTGATCAGCCCGATGCTGCGCAGAGCCAGAAACTCCCGCGTAATCGTATTGTGCGTGCCCAGCAGCGTGGACGGGCCGAGCTTTTTGAGTACGACTACGTCATCCGCCACAAAACGGTGCCCGCGGCCGATCAGCGTATGCGCCGTCTCGCTCTTGCCGATACCCGAACGCCCCCTCAGCAGTACGCCAATGCCCGACACGTTGATACAGACGCCGTGGATCGACATTTCCGGTGCCAGCGATTTGAGCAGATACCCGTCGATCTTGGTGAGGAATTCGGTCGTTTTGTCGGGCGTGCGCAGCAGCGGAATACCTTCCTGATCGCAGAACATTTCGAGAAAAGGAATCTCCTGCTGCCCCGTCGTCACGACAAAACACGGCGGATGATACTTGACGATATTGCCGATATGAAGCTTTCTTTCTTCAACCGTCTGCTGGAGCAGATACGTGATTTCTTTGCGCCCAAGCACCTGCACCCGATTCGTCGGAAAATAATCGAAATACCCGACGAACTCAAGTCCCGGACGGTGGGCTTTGGAACGGGTAATTTCCCGGTCCAAATATTCGGCTCCTGCCAGCACTTCCAATTTCAACACTTTGACAATGTCTGCTACGGAAACGGATTTCATCCGATCTTCCTCCTTGAATCGTAAGATCGAATCCGGTACGCCTGTGCAGCAATAGACCGCGGTTCTACCCGGCGATTGCGCCCGAATTCACAACTTGCAGGCCGACAAAACGGAAAAAACCGCGCCGGACCCCTAAAAAAATAAAAAAAGCTTTCAACCCGGAAATGGCATCCAAGCCGAAAGCGTCGTGCTGATCGAGCAGAGAGAATGATGGAGAATCAGTCGCAAGGCTGCGCCAATACTTCATCTTCTTCCCGTGTACGAAACGATGATCCGCAGCCGCAGGTCGCGACCGCATTCGGGTTGAAGATGGTGAAGCCGCCGCTCATGCCCGACTCTTCAAAATCCACCTGAAGGCCGTTCAGATATTTAAGGTCTTCTTTGGAAACGACCAGCTTGATATTCTGTATCTCCATATATACGTCGTCCGCGTCGGACTCCTCATTGTCAAAGCCCATTGCGTACGAAAAACCGCTGCATCCTCCGCTGGCTACGCCCAAACGAAGAAACATACCCGGCGTTTCCTGCTGCTCCAGCATCTGCTTGATGCGCGAAGCGGCTGCTTCCGTGATTTCGATCATGGTTTTTCCTCCTTTACGCTTTCTCTTATGTATTATACGCCTCCCCGCCGCATGACTCAAGCCTTTCAAAGGGGGCTTTGCAAAGCGTAAATCCTGCGCCGCCGCCGCCTAAACGGTGATTTTGCGTAAACGTCCTGTATTGCCCCGATTAGCGAGTAGGTTTATAATGGGGGAGAATGACTCTTTAAATTTTCGGAATTTCGACACGAAGATGTAAAGAATTCGAACCAGCTTACCGATGTAACTTTTTTCACACTTTCCGAAACGGCTTGTCCGTTTCAGCCAGATAAGGGCCGCGGCACGCGGTCATGTTTTTGTCGTTTGTCAGTTCATCCGGCCCTATTCGGTCCGGCCCGTTCCGGTGCGGTTGCGCCGCCTCGGGATCAACGAGGAGGTTCTTACTAAATGTCTACAATCATCAATCCCACCATGGATAAGCGCATGGCCGAAATCGCCGAGAAGGTTCATAACGGGCAGCGTTTGAGCTTGGAAGACGGCGTTTATTTATATCAGAGCGAAGATATTTTGACCATCGGCCAGCTGGCCAACGAAGCCAACCTGCGCAAGAACGGCAAAAAGGTCTATTTTATCGAAAATATGAGCCTGTACTTCACTAACGTCTGCGAAGCGCACTGCGCCTTCTGCAACTTCCGCAAAGACGAAGGCGAAGAAGGATCGTATACCCTGAGCGGCAACGAGATGGTCCGCTACGTCGAAGAGAACATCACGCCGGGCGTGCGCGAGTTCCATATTGTCGGCGGCCACAACAACAATGTGCCGTTCCAGTATTACGTCGATTCCCTGGCTGCGCTGAACGAGCGTTTCCCGGAAGTGACGATCAAAGCTTATACGGCGGCGGAAATCGACTTCTTCACCCGCATCAGCGGTCTGTCGATCGAAGAAGTGCTTCGTGCGCTGCAGGCGGCGGGCCTCAAATCGCTGACCGGCGGCGGTGCGGAGATCCTGTCCGACGAATACCGCCAGAAGATGCGCGTCGACAAAGCCAACGTGGACCGTTACCTCGAAGTGCACCGTACCGCCCACAAAATCGGTATGCGTACGCACACGACGATGCTGTACGGTTCGATCGAGAGCCACGAAGACCGTATCAACCACATGATCCAGATCCGCGAGCTTCAGGACGAAACGAACGGATTCATGGTCTTTATTCCGCTGTCCATGCAGCCGAAGAGCCGCAACGCCAGCATCATGCGCCGCAACTCGGCCTACGAAGATCTCAAGACGATCGCGATCAGCCGTCTGATGCTCGACAATATCGACCATATCAAAGCGTACTTCATCAATATCGGCACGCAGCTGACCCAGATGGCGCTGACCTTCGGCGCTTCGGACGCCCACGGTACCATCGTCAAAGAACGGATCAGCCACGCCGCGGGCGCTCTGACTCCGGAAGGATTGACGCGCAAGGAACTGATCTGGTTGATCAAAGGCGCAGGGCGTATTCCGGTAGAACGCGACACCTTCTATAACGAGGTCGAAGTATACGAGTAAAGGCTTCGGGCCGGCCGCTTGACCATTCCACTTACAAGGAGATCTGCATATGAAAAATCTCGTTATTCTCGGCGGGGGCTACGGCGGCCTGACGATCCTTGACACTCTTACCGAACACCTTCCTGCGGACGTAAACGTAACCCTGATCGACCGTCTTCCTTTTATGGGCCTCAAAACGGAATATTACGCTTTGGCGGCCGGGACCGTATCCGATCACAAACTGCGTATCGCTTTCCCGAATCATCCGCGGATTACCAAGCATTTCGGAACGGTCGAAGAGATCGATCTGGAGAACAAAAAAGTGCTGCTGCAAAACGATGAGCCGGTCCCTTACGATCAGCTGGTCGTGGCACTGGGCTGCACCGACAATTACCACGGCGTTCCGGGCGCGGACGAATACACGTTCAGCATCCAGTCGCTGCATGCTTCACGCCGGACCAACGACAAGCTCAGCAGCCTGAAACCGTCCGCCCACGTGCATATCGTCGGCGGCGGCCTCAGCGGCATCGAACTTGCGGCCGAACTGCGCGAAAGCCGTCACGATCTGCGCATCACGCTGCTCGACCGCGGAGAGCGTCTGCTCTCGTCGTATCAGCCGCGTATCTCGCGCTACGTGCAGGAATGGTTCAAAAAGCACAACGTCGAAGTGTGCCATAAAGTCTCGATCAGCCGCGTGGAGCAGGACGCGCTCTATAATGGCGACGAGCTGATGCATACCGATGCCGTCGTCTGGACGGCCGGTATCCAGCCTGTCGACGTCGTGCAGAAGATGAATGTCACCAAAGACCGTTCGGGCCGTGTCGTGATCAACGAATACTCGCAGGTCGAGACCCACCCGGAAGTGTTCGTCTGCGGCGACTGCGCCAGCCTGGAGTTCGCACCGAGCGCCCAGGCCGCGGAAGCGCAGGGCGAGCAGATCGCCCATGTGCTGCTGGCCTTCTGGAAAAACGAGAAACCGAAACTCAAGCCGATGAAACTCAAAGGCATGCTCGGTTCCCTCGGCCAAAAAGCCGGCTTCGGTCTGAACGTGATCGGCGATACGTCGATTACCGGCCGTGTGCCGCGGATGCTCAAGAGCGGCGTCCTGTGGATGTCGAAGCATAATCTGGGTTAGGGAGTTCCGGCTTCTTGCATCCGGTAAAATCCAATTCGTTTGATCAGGAGCGCGAGGCTTCGGAGAACTTGATTCCGATCGAAGCTTACACCGATTTCCCCATATCAAGAAGCCGCACTCGATAACCGAGTACGGCTTCTTTTTTGTTGCTTGGCTAACAAGCTTTTTGCTTATAAAAAAGTAAAAAATACGCCCCTCAAAAAAAGGAGTGCGAAAGAGCGAAGCGCAACACTTTTGTTTTTGGAGGCGCAGCCGGCGGAGGAGGAAGTTTAGTGGAGGAGTGATCACGTTCGCCTTTGCAATCGGGAAGCCTCAACCTAGTACCCTTTCAACTCTTAATCACAGGTTACGTTTTCCTGAAACGCACACGCTTTAGGTGCGATTCAGGGGAACGTAACCGTACCTTTAGTGTTGA
>NZ_JAAZWC010000069.1 GCF_013185195.1 Saccharibacillus qingshengii | reverse complement strand
TCCCTGATAGCTCAGTTGGTAGAGCACTCGACTGTTAATCGAGTTGTCACAGGTTCGAGTCCTGTTCGGGGAGCCATATGGAGAGGTGTCCGAGTGGCCGAAGGAGCACGATTGGAAATCGTGTAGGCGTCTAAAGCGTCTCGAGGGTTCGAATCCCTCTCTCTCCGCCATATTTTTTGCAGTAAGGCCCGTTGGTCAAGGGGTTAAGACACCTCCCTTTCACGGAGGTAACAGGGGTTCGAATCCCCTACGGGTCATTCTTCTTTTCGAAAGAGAAGAAGCACGAAAAAACATTTGACATAAGGCTGCTAACATGTTAATATAGTAAGCGTATGTGAAATGGAGGCTTAGCTCAGCTGGGAGAGCATCTGCCTTACAAGCAGAGGGTCGGGGGTTCGAGCCCCTCAGCCTCCACCATATAGTTATACACTCTGACGCGGGGTGGAGCAGCTCGGTAGCTCGTCGGGCTCATAACCCGAAGGTCGCAGGTTCAAATCCTGCCCCCGCAATTGCTTCACCTTATGGCTTGGAACCGTGGTGTAGGGGTTAACATGCCTGCCTGTCACGCAGGAGATCGCGGGTTCAAATCCCGTCGGTTCCGCCATTTTTATTTCTTCAAATGTTTGTGATCGGGTTGTAGGAAAACTGCGAGGCTCGGTAGCTCAGTCGGTAGAGCAAAGGACTGAAAATCCTTGTGTCGGCGGTTCGATTCCGTCCCGAGCCACCATTTGATAACCAAATATCCACACAATCAACAAATTGGCCGGTGTAGCTCAATTGGTAGAGCAACTGACTTGTAATCAGTAGGTTGGGGGTTCAAGTCCTCTCGCCGGCACCATTTCTTGAATTGTGGAGGCTTAGCGAAGTGGCCAAACGCAGCAGACTGTAAATCTGTTCTCTCTGAGTTCGGTGGTTCGAATCCATCAGCCTCCACCAGTTATAGGGGCATAGTTTAAAGGTAGAACAACGGTCTCCAAAACCGTTAGTGTGGGTTCAATTCCTGCTGCCCCTGCCATAGTAATTTCATATTTAACCCAAAGATTCATTTGTATTTTGGCGGTCGTGGCGAAGGGGTTAACGCATCGGACTGTGACTCCGACATTCGCGGGTTCAATTCCCGTCGATCGCCCTTTTCTTTTTTTTGGGGGTTAGCCAAGCGGTAAGGCAACGGACTTTGACTCCGTCACGCATAGGTTCAAATCCTATACCCCCAGCCATTTTTATCAGTTTTGAGCGGACGTGGCTCAGCGGTAGAGCATCGCCTTGCCAAGGCGAGGGTCGCGGGTTCGATTCCCGTCGTCCGCTCCATTTTCATTTTATGGCGCCATAGCCAAGTGGTAAGGCACAGCTCTGCAAAAGCTCTACCCCCAGTTCGAATCTGGGTGGCGCCTCCAGTTTATTTTCAAAAAATGTTTATACAGCTTGCGCCCTTAGCTCAGCTGGATAGAGCGTTTGACTACGAATCAAAAGGCCAGGAGTTCGAATCTCTTAGGGCGCGTTACTTATCTATTTTTTTATTTTTGCCGGTGTGGCGGAATGGCAGACGCGCTCGACTCAAAATCGAGTGGGGAGACCCGTGAAGGTTCGAGTCCTTTCACCGGTATAAGAGAAGCGGCTTTGTAAGATTACTTTAACAGTGATCTTGCAAAGCCGTTTTTGTTTATGACGGATTGTCAATCCAAGTGCAACACTTCTTCCTGAAACGATTCGTGCGTAGATTTCCAGCCTAAACATTTACGA
>NZ_JAAZWC010000068.1 GCF_013185195.1 Saccharibacillus qingshengii | reverse complement strand
CCTGATGCGCTTCAGTTACACCAATGGCTCGATATGAGTCAGGATCAGGTCGTGATTATGGAGGTATCCTCTCACGGCATTGACCAGGAACGTACCAGCGGTATAGACTTCGATTTTGCTATCTTTACAAATTTAACGCATGACCATTTGGATTATCATCATTCATTAGAGCGTTACTTTGCAACAAAAGCCCGCTTATTTCAACAAATAAAAGGACAGGGCGAAGCTGTTGTATTCAGCGGAAATTCTTGGGGCAGGAAACTAAGTGAACAGCTGCTAACCAGCCGTACCCCTGTTAGGACTTACGGTAATAGTCTTGATGATTTTATAAGAATCAGCCGAGTGGTTTCAGAATCACCTTTAGAATTTGAGATCTGTGAAGATCAGCATAATTTCTATAGGGTGAAACTGCCTTTATCAGGCTTATATAATGCTCACAATGCACTCGCAGCTTGGACTACAGCACGACGCATAGGAGTGGATACTAAATCTATTATACAAGCTTTTCGTACGTTTCCTGGCGTTCCTGGTCGATTTGAAGTCTATGCTCATCCTGCCGGGGCAGAATGTATTGTCGACTACGCTCATACTCCTGATGGTTTCAATCATTTTTTAAAAACCTTACAGACGCGCAAAACGGGCCGATTGATACATCTGTTTGGTTTTAGAGGAAATAGTGACCCTTCTAAGCGAGAAAGCATGTTAAATATTACAAGCGGAATTAGCGACATTGTTATATTAACGTTGGATGATACCAAAGGAGTCAATGCAACTGAGCTTATCAAAGAGATAAAAACGATGATAAAGCAGCGTTCTAATGGTTGCCTTTACTTTATTGAAGATCGGACCAAAGCAATTGAATGGGCTTGGGATCAAGCCCGGCAGGGAGACTGTATTGCGATTACGGGTAAAGGACATGAAAATTATGAAAATCAATTTGAGTTGCCTTGCCGCTCAGACCGAGAAACTTTGAATTATCTATTTCAACAATATTCGTCCAACGCTTAGATCTCTCAAAAGCGATTGGGTTAATCTATCTTCTTTTTTATCATTTCACTTTTCAAAAAGTATGACGGGGAAAGATAATAAAGTTCAACCACTTAGTTCCAATAAACTCAAAATAAAAATACGCTAAGCCCTATATTCGTTAGGGTTTAGCGTATTTTTATTGAGAAAAAGACACCTGACTTCTTTGCTATATTTTAAGGAGCAGTTAGTTCATCAGCTGTTAACCATTTGTGATTTCTAACCGGATCTCCTCCTGTTGTTGGAACATAATCTACCATATAAATAGTAGTGGATTGAGCAGAATCAACAGTTGCTGTAGCACCCTTCATTCCGGGCATATGATCGGCTGCCAAAACTACTGTTTCCCCTTGCTTAAAAGGAGTATCCCCTGCATTCTCTATATCCTCTTGAATAACCCACTTATGATTTTTCACGGGTTCTCCTCCGGTAGTCGGCGTATAGGATACCGCGTATACAGTTGTATCATAAGCTCCGACAATTGTAGCGGTCGCATCCTTCATTCCAGGCATATGATCGGCAGTAATTACCGCTTGGCTTTCTAAACTAAATGTAGGATTAGTCGCTTCTTTAAGACCCTCTGGAAGTTCTTCTGAATCAGAATGCTCCATGTTTCCGTGCTCCATAGTCGCTTCAGTTCCCGTATCTGCTTGGTTATTATTCTCTGTATTGCTATTACTGCAAGCGCTAAGCAGTACCATTAAAAAAATTCCAAGTCCTATTAATCCTTTATTCATGTTAAAGACTCCCTTTCTATTTATAATACAGACTTCCTTTTACCCTAGTATCTTTGTTCATTTAGATTAAACAAAAAATGTGAAGAAGTTATGAAGATAACGGGATTCGAATATGAATTTCTGCTCCCTGTTTACTTGTAGCCCATATTTCTCCATTATGAGCCAAAACTAATTTTCTGCAGATTGCAAGCCCTATTCCACTACCCCCAGTTTTTCGATTCCTTGACCGATCTCCTCGATAAAATCGTTCAAAAATGTGAGGTAAATCCTGTTCGGAAATTCCAATCCCTGAATCCTGCACCTGCACCCTGACATTTTCTTTTTCTCTAAAAACTTGAACACTTACTGAACCACCCATGGGTGT
>NZ_JAAZWC010000067.1 GCF_013185195.1 Saccharibacillus qingshengii | reverse complement strand
TGGCATTTTACAACGGACGATGCCCGAACTCGGTTGAAGCATCTTTATCCAGTGATTTTGAGTTGACGCTGTACTAGTGCAACGATTCATTTAAAAGGATTCGTGTATCCACTTCTAGCCCAAGCATTTGCAAGGCCGGTTGTTCATCAGGTGAAGCGCTGAAGCTCAATTTCGGTCACTTTGTCAAAGTCATGCCCTTTTAGAAAAACTTTCGAAGCAGTCTGTTTACTTTCTCGTTGGAATCTTGCTGCCAGGAGGAATACGGATCGGCATTTATTTCTGATATGAAGAAGACTTGCTACTTAAAAAGGGTAAGTCTTCTTTTGATCGCCCTGTATGCTGCAAATGACGTACCAACACGATGCGTACGGCAACGTGACACAAGCCGTGCAGCAACTTGAGAACGACAAAACGCAGCAAACGGATATCGAGTACGACGTAGCCGTCAAACACGCATATCCGACTTCGATCAAGCAAGAAGTGACGGAAAACGGCACGCCGAAAACCATCGAAGAACGTTATGGATACGATCAGCCCAGAACGAAAATCGTCGTTCCCTTTCGGCAAGACGATTTGCAGGTCCCGCGCTAAGAGAACGGCCGCGTATTCAAGCGTTTTGACGGTAACGCAGTAACCATCTGACGCTGCAATCGAGCATCCAAATGCTGCATAAAGACAACGCGAACTACACGTACAAACAAGTCGAACCGTTGAGCAACGTGACGCATAACCAGACTTCAGTCAATTACAAGTACAATGGCGATGGCCTGATGACAGAGCGTAGTATTATAAAAAACGGACAAGTAACCACGAGCCGGTACTACTCAACGGTGCGAACATCATCGTTAAAAGCACGGTTACTACGGACGGTAGCGAGACGTTTAAAGCCTGCTACGTGCGCCACGTGCAGTTGATCTATCGCGAAGACGTCAGCAATCAAAAAGCCTACTACCAGCACAATGGACACAGCGACGTCATCGGACTGGTTAAAGCCGACGGTACTGCGCTGAACCGCTACACGTATGACATTTGGGGCAACCCACTGACCGCAGACGTCCAAGTCGACAATCCGTTCGGTTATTCCGGCGAATTCTGGGATGAAGATATAGGCCTACAATATCTGAGAAGCCGTTGGTATGATCTGAGCATTGGACGATTTATTCAAGAGGATACGTTTGAAGGCTATGTCAACTGCCCAAGTAGTTTGAATTCGTATATCTATGTAGAAAATAATCCATTGAAGTATATGGATCCAACGGGTCGTGTAGCTTATGAAGGTTTGAATGCTTTTTTAAGTCAGTATGCTAAAGGTGAAACCAACGCGGGCACACCTTTAAGCACTAAAGCACTTAGTGGAGCAATAATAGATTTAACTGGAGAAGGCGGGATATATCTAGCTTTCCATCAAATTGCCCAAGTTGTAGCTGGCAAGAAAATTTTTGAGAAAACCAAAAGCGCTACAACGGTAGAATATGATTTGAATAGATACCGCGTGGATATTGTTTCTAACAATTATATGTGGGAGGTTAAGCCCTTACGTTGGAAAGAAGACTTTGGGTGGTGGGACAAAGAAAGCTATCTAGTAGGGCCTGTATATTATGAAGATGCAGATAAACAACTTGCAAAATACGAATCTGAAAGTAAAAATACATCAAAACCTCTTAAAAAAGGATTTAGTATTTCCAAGATTGATGATATTCCGATTTATGGATCACTTTACATGAATATTGTATCTCCAAAAAATGGAGTTTTAGCTTACGGGTTTCATTGGTATGATAACGGAGTTAGAAGATCGATTAAGACACAAGGTGCTTACAACTACATCAAATCTAATTTTCCTTTTGAAGATTCAATAGGGGTGGACAATGTTTTAGACCTATTCGTCAAAGGAAAACGGAGGTAAGAATGGGAAACATAGTTTTTTGGGTGAAAGCATTTATGATAGTTTTGAGTGTACTTTCTGGAAAGGATGAGGCTTCTATGAATCAGGATCATGCAACTAATGATCATGCAGAGACAAAACAGATTGTTGCACTGATGAAGAACAGATTAGAAAATCAAGTTTACTTCTCAAGATCTGACATGCTTGCGATCAATGCATACATGGATAAAAAAAATGACAATCCTGACGTGAAAGAAATTAAAAAAGACATCAGCGAGATTTATACAGGGCTGGCTTTAGATCATCAAGTCGCTAGACTGAACAAGACTGAAGTACAAAAAAATGTTTATGACTTTTACTTGGAGTCTATCATAAAAGTCGAAGAAAAATTGAAAGATAAATGATTTGATTTTACAAAATTAATTTTATGGTTAAAACTTTTAAGGAGTTGCTTGTTTCACTAGAGCAACTCCTTTTTTTAGGTGACGAATTGTCAATCCAAGTGCAACAGTTCGTCCTGAAACGATTCGTGCGTCGACTTCCAGCCTAAACATTTACGA
>NZ_JAAZWC010000066.1 GCF_013185195.1 Saccharibacillus qingshengii | reverse complement strand
CCGTTGTTGACTCACCAACTGAAGCAAAAAGCGGTACGCAAGGTGAAAACAGATCCCATCGATGCGATACGGATTGCCCAAGTTTTTTACTTGCAAGATCCTCAGCCTCACGTACCGTTGGACGAGACCGTTCAGAAGCTCCGTGTGTTCTGCCGACAATATCAGCATTGGACGGCTTTATACGGGCAGACGCAGCTTCATTTTTGTGCCGTTTTGGATCTCCTTTTTCCCGGTTACGATCAAGCTTTTCAAAAGGTCTGCAACCGCACTTCTTTGGAGCTGCTCTCTCGTTTCCCGACTCCTACCGAGCTTCTAGCTGCAGATCCGGAAGAGGTATTGAACCTTCTGCTAAGCAACCGTCGAGGTCGAGCTTGGAACGAAACCAAGCGGCTGCTGCTGCTTGAAATAGCCAGACACAGCCTACCAGATCTTCATGGAATCGAAGCTCAAAAGGCCATTCTCAAACACTATATCTACCTTCTTCAAACCTACCAGGATTGCATGGACGACCTTTTACGATCGATGCAATCCCTCGCCGAATCGATCGAAACTTACGCGCTGCTTCGTACCATTCC
Source organism: Saccharibacillus qingshengii (assembly GCF_013185195.1). Lineage (GTDB taxonomy): Bacteria > Bacillota > Bacilli > Paenibacillales > Paenibacillaceae > Saccharibacillus > Saccharibacillus qingshengii. The sequence continues at coordinate 2,009 of NZ_JAAZWC010000066.1, read as the reverse complement.
CGGGGTAGGACCTTTAACAGCCGCCATGCTTATTGCTGAAATTGGAGACATCAAAAGGTTCCCTTCCGTGAAGCAGCTAACAGCTTTTGCAGGGCTAGACTCAGCTGTTCACGAATCGGGAACCTTCAAATCCAAGAAGAATCGAATATCGAAACGAGGCTCTTCGTACCTGCGAACAGCGCTTTATCAAGCGACCGTAGCCGGCATTTCCAAGCAGATTCACGGTCCGAGAAATTCGACTCTCTTTCAATTTTATCAGCAAAAACGGGATGAAGGCAAACCGGCAAAAGTCGCCATTGTAGCCGCTTCACATAAGCTTTTACGCATTATTTTTGGCATGTGGAACTCAGGATCGGTCTTTGAAACTCGCTAAGCACTGAAATTGGATATAGAATCCATTTTTTATCTGCCTTCCAAGGTAGGTTTATTTCAGTATGTTCCATTTAGACAGCTCAACGATTGTTTTATGAAAGACTTGACTTTGATTAGCTGGTTTATACGTAGTAACGATCTTTCTTGAATATTCAAGAAGATATAGAATAAGACACCGAGCTTTATTCTCGATGCCTTATTATCCATTCCTCAATATCATTTTCATTTAATTTTCCTTCTGCTGTTCCTAATCCTAATTGAACGAGTTCATCTTGACTATATCGAATAGAATATCCATTTAATCGAAGTAAAAGTAGCATAACGGCTACTCCAATACGTTTATTTCCATCCACGAATCCATGGTTTTTGATTAAGGAGAAAGTCACGACAGAAACTTTCCTTGTTAGCCCTGGGTACAACTCTTCACCATCAAAGGTCTGTTCAGCTTTACCCAATGCGCTTTCTAGCAATCCTTGATCTCTAACTCCATCTGCTCCACCCGTTACCTTCATGATCTTTTGATGATAGATCAGCAATTGGTCAATCGTAATCAATTTCATTTGGCGAGTTCTTTAAGCGCTTCTAAATTCTCGTTAATGATGTCGTCCATCATAGATTCTGTTTGAGATGCATTTTTCGTCTTTAGAAATTCTACGAAATCAATGACTTCCATTTGTTTTTCTTGGGATAAAGATAAAAAGTCGCTAACCAATTTTTGTTCCAGGCTCATGAGGAATCGCCTCCTATTCTTACTTCATAGTATAACGCAAAATGTTAAATCAATTAACTCTTTGTCTGGTCTAGTTTTTAAATATGTTTTTCCGGTATTACGTATAACGTTTCTGTATTCACGACCCGGCAATGCCGGGTGTCCGACGTATGTCGGACCAAGGACGAATGTCCGCAGCGTGAATATTATGTTATAAGATGTCCCACACTCTTTAAATGGTTATACATTCTTGTCATTTGCTATTTTATATTCATACTGTATCAGTTGACCTTCTCTATCTCTGTACTCTTCTTGTCCTTCCCTTCCTACTTCTTTGTAACCTAGCTTTTCCAGCATTTTTCTAGAGGAAATATTATACTCGCTTGTTTCTGCACGATATAATTTTATTCCAAATTTCTTTGATCCATATTCCATTATCCTTCTACTTGCTTCAAGCCCTATTCCTTTCCCCCAATAATGACTTGCACCTATTGCAATTCCTAATTCTGCTGTCTGATCTTTTATGTAAGCCAAATCCGTATAGCCAATAAGTTCATCTTTATATTCAATCCCTTTTCTCATAAAATCATCTGAAGGCTTATTAACACAAGCCTCCCACCATCGATATACTTCTTGTTCATCTCTATTCTGTTCCCATCCATTTGATGAGCAGAATAGCTTATCCCTACTCCATGCTAAAACCGTCTCATAATCATCGATTTCGATTTTTCTAAGATTTATTAAATTTTTTATTGTGCTCTTCCTCTCTATTTATGTTAATCGTTTGATTTTGTGGGATTTCTTATAACGTTCCTGTATTCACGACTCGACGCATGTCGAGTGTCCGGCGTATGCCGGGCCAAGGACGTATGTCCGCAGCGTGAATATTATGTTAACTGATGTCCCTGACCTCTTGATTCCGCTTCTA
>NZ_JAAZWC010000065.1 GCF_013185195.1 Saccharibacillus qingshengii | reverse complement strand
GCTTCGTTTATTTGGCTTCGACGATGATTTTATTGAAATAGTTGGGCGGAATCGGGTTTTAAAACACGCCCTAGTATATCGATTACTGAAGTAAATATATCTCTAGCTTTTTCTGGTGAACATACAAAGTTATTTGGATGTGCACAATCATTTCTTGTATCCAAACAACGTATTAATTCTTTAGCTTCATTGCTATTTAACATGTCAATTTCAGCCGTAGCACATTGTTCAACGAGATACTTCTCATAAACTTCTAAATCACGTTTTTTCTGTTCTATTCTATCATCGAGTTCTTTACAAGCTAAATCACTCGGTGCCATTGCCTTTACTTTCATATGTAAATCATAAATTGCAGATATTACACTCATGATTACACACGCTTTATAAGATCCTGCACTATAACACTTCAGCGCTTCAGACATATAAACTTTAGTTTCTGAATTTTGCACCTTGTTCAACATTTCTTCTATATCACGTAGCACTACCTATTCCTTCTTCCTTATTATGTTGGTAATATCATTTGACTTATTGCGTTTTATTCATTATAGATTTATAGATGTCATATAACGTTCCCGTATTCACGACCCGACTCATGTCGGGTGTCCGGCGTATGCCGGGCCAAGGACGAATGTCCGCAGCGTGAATATTATGTTATATGCTGCCTGTTATCTTCCAAACTCTCTTAATCTCATTCGATCTTTTCCTTCTTCAATTTTATGCTTTCTTTTTGTCTTTCTCCAATGATTTTTTAGCTCTTTCTCAATCTTTTTTAATCCCCTTTGCCTTAAAAGCTTTTCCAAACTCCCTTTTTTATTAGTCTTTCAGGAAGCGATACCCTATTTCCACTGTTTCAGAGGGGAACCGGTTCCAGCTTCAAAAGCGGGGAAAGTGATTTTCAGTGCCTGGCAAAATGCCAACAATCATGGGCGGGGTTATGGGCAGTATATTTGGATCGAGCATGGCGATGGCTACGTGACAACTTACGGTCATCTTTCCAAACTGATTGCGGGCGTTGGCGATAGGGTACAAGCCGGCAGCACGGGTCCTCACTTACACTTGTTTATATTTAGCTTGAGTTAAAAAACTTGAATATAGAAAAAATCGCAACAAATTACATATAGGATACGTTAGAATGAATATATAGGAATAAGGAGGGATCAAATGAAAATAGTTATTTTTATGAATTTGATTTTATTGGGGTTTATTTTTGGATGTAGTGGACAAGATAAAGTGATAAGTCAAGAAGAATTTCTCAGTCATTTTAAAAGCTCACTTGTTGAACAGGGTGTTGAGGTTGAACAAAGGGCAGAATCTAAGTCAAATGTTATTAAAGATAAAACGGTTATTCCATTTGCTGTTTCGCCTAGTGAAAAGCACCCAGATGGTATAAGTGTTTTTGTTTTTGATTCCTCTAAAGAAGCAAAAAAAGCAATGAGAGAAGCTCAAATTTCAGTTACAACGGAAACACGTGTTAGAGAGTATAGAAATAAAAATATCGTAGTTTTTTACTATATGAATGATATTATTCTTCCAAAATACGAAAAAGAAGTTGAAAAGGCCGTAAAGTCGCTGAAATGAATTTATTTAGATTTTTATGGTAAACTAGTGTTGTTGTTCAAATAAATGTACGTTGAAAGGTAGGCAGACATGAAAAAATCAATTTTTAAATCTTTGCTGGCTTCTTCGTTAATATTCTCTATAGGCGGAGTAGGGATTCCTTCAACAAGTGCACAGTCTTTAGATGTAAATCAGTCGAATGAAGTAATTGATAATCAATCGAATATGGTAGATGATTCAATTCCAATTGATTCAGAATCGTTCAGTTCTGATTCTAATGATTCAACTGGAATTAAACCAGCATCTGAAGAAATAACACAGGAAGAGATACTTGCTTCTCAGCCAGTTGAATCAGAAATGGCCTTCAATGAAACAGCAACCCAAAAAGAAATAGATGAATACAATAAAATAGTTTCGTTTCAAAGTAAAGTCATACCAATTATAGAAGAAACTCTTAATAAAAATTTGGGGAGTGAAGAAAGTATAGAGTCTTTAGGTCTTACTCAAACTTATGAATCTTATAAATTGAATAATCTTACAGATTATTATTTTGATAATACCAATCCTGATGATCTTAAAGTAATTTTTGTAGTGGCTAAAGAGGATGCTAAAGAAATGAAAGAAATTCGAAAAGACCTGAAAAACAAGCTAGGTAAGGAAGTCGAATTCCGTAAGGCTAAAAAATCAGTAACTGAATTTAGAAAAATTCAAAAGCAAGCTGCTGAGTATATTGATAGCGTTTATGATGGTCCGTTTTCTGTAAGTTATGATGTGATCAACCAAGCTATTGAAGTAGAATTGCCTGAACCAGATCCTCAAGTTCAGTCGCTGCTACCAGCACCTATTTTAAATGTGAATCAAGTTTCTGAATTGACTCAAATTGTAGGGTCGGAAAATCTTGATCTTAACTATACTGATCTTAATCCAGAACCCACACTTGCTAGAGATTATCCTTAAACAAATATGGGTGGAGGACAAGAAATAAGAGTGTGGAGACAAGCTGATAAATCAAGACAGAGTACTTGCACCAGCGGTTACATTGCTTATAAAGATAATCAGGCATTTATGGTCACTGCTGGTCATTGCTTAATATATGCTTCATCAAATAATAAGACTTATGATGTAGTAATAGGTGATCCTACTAACGGTTGACGGATTGTCAATCCAAGTGCAACACTTCGTCCTGAAACGATTCGTGTGTAGACTTCCAGCCTAGACATTTGCG
>NZ_JAAZWC010000064.1 GCF_013185195.1 Saccharibacillus qingshengii | reverse complement strand
TGACGGCTCCTGCCGACCTTCCAAGTGCTCGGCCAATAGCCCGAATCCCGGCTCCTTGGCTGAGCAAGAGTTCTAGTACAGCATCAAATTTAAAAGCATAAGTATGTTAAACTCAGAGAAAATCTCGAAAAATGAGGTGTTCTCCATGTCCAGAACCACAACCGTCCATCCGGTCTGTCTAACTTCAGAAGAACGCACGCAACTTCTTGCTTTTATTTCGAAAGGAAAAGCGCCAGCCCGTTCGATTCTCCGTGCCCATATTCTGCTCGCTACCGACTTGAATCAGCCAGGCGGCAAGCGCCGAGACGTGGATATTGCGACCTCTTTCCATATCCATCCCGCCACCGTTTTTGCGATTCGTAAAGAATTTACCACGCGAGGAATCGATCTCCTTCATCGCAAAAAACGTCAAACCCCTCCGGTTCCCGCGAAGATTACGGGCGAAGTGGAAGCGAAAATCATCGCGCTGAGTTGCAGTACGCCGCCAGAAGGATCTGCCGGCTGGAGTCTTCAGCTTCTGGCGGACAAAACCGTGGAGCTCCAAATTCTCGACAGCATCTCGCATGAGGCGGTTCGCCGCGTTTTAAAAAAACGGAACTGAAGCCGCATCTGCGCAAATGCTGGAGCATTCCGCCCAAGCAAAATGCGGCTTTCGTCGCCGCGATGGAAGATGTGCTGGACGTATACGCCAGAGCTTACAATGCCGAATGTCCCGTCATTTGTATGGACGAAAAGCCGATGCAGCTGCTCCATGAAGTCCGGGAGCCTCTGCCCATGGAACCGGGAAAACCCGAGCGTTACGACAACGAATACAAGCGAAATGGAACCTGTAGTTTGTTCGTGTTTACCGAACCTTTGGTCGGTTGGCGTCAAATGTCGGCCCGACCAAGACGGACCGGAATCGATTTTGCCGAAGAAGTTCGGACGCTGCTGGAAGGGCGATACGCGCATGTTCCGAAAATCGTGCTCGTGATGGACAATCTGAATACCCATTCGATCGCTTCGCTCTATGCGGCCTTTGATCCGGAGACGGCCAACCGACTCGCGAAACGAATTGAAATTCACCATACGCCTAAACACGGGAGCTGGCTTAATGTTGCCGAAATTGAGCTCAGTGTGTTAAGCAAGCAGTGCCTGAAATCCCGAATGCCGGATTTGGACACCTTACAACGCGAAGTGAAAGCTTGGGAACACAAGCGCAATGCGGAGCAAAAAGGGGTGAGCTGGCATTTTACAACGGACGATGCCCGAACTCGATTAAAGCATCTTTATCCAGTGGTTTTGAGTTGACGCTGTACTAGTTTGTTGCGTTCGATTATGCTAAAATGAGTGTAGCTCATGGTGGATTCTCCTTGTAGAGAGGTTGTGGTGACTTTATTCTACACGAATCCGGCCATGAGCCCTTTTTGTATTCAGTTCGAGGTGTTGCACTTCATTTTACAATCCGTCGAAAAAAAAAGAATTAAAATCGTAACTTTTTTAAAAAACCTTTCGTCTCCATAGAGAAGCCAAACTTTTAGGAGGAATCATATGAAAAAAATGATTAAGGTTTTGTTGACTTCTGCTATGATTGGGGCTGTTTCTTTAACAACATTCTTCTCTTTTGCCAATCAGCCAGTAGTTTCAGCTGCTCAAGGAGGTTGGTCGCTTGCAGGACATTCTTGGCCAGCTTCTACGAGAACAAACATTACTTACTCTAGGGATGGTAGCGCAGATGCAGTTTGGAATAATGCAGTGAACAATTGGAATTACAAGACTAACCTTATTAAGTTTACAAATGGAGGAACCAGCGGAAAGGTAAGCTTGTCCACAGTCTATAATAGTAGTATCGATAGCGATGGAAGAGCAACTACCTATTTTGACGCATCAAAAAATGCTTATGGCGGATTTTCTTGGCTTAACACTTATCACACGTCTAAATACACAGCTGCTAAAACTGAATCGGTGGCAACTCACGAGCTCGGGCACATCTTAGGATTAGCTGACTTGAGTTCTGGATACGCAAGTTTGATGAATGGTTATACTTCAGCGCGATACGACACTTTTGGGATATATACGCCTCAAAAAGACGATGTAGACGGGATCACTTTTATTTATAAATAATCAAGGAGGTATCTATTATGAAAAAATTAATTTTAGTAACAGCAGCAGCACTAGTAATTTCGGCAAGCACTGGAATCTTAGTGAATAATCACAATACTAATAATCAAGAAACACCAACAAATCCAGCCAAAGTTGAAAGCAAACAAGTATCTAAAGGAGGCGTTTCTCAATCTACAAGCGTAGCCAATTTTTATGGTTCTCTTGAAGAGCTTACAAACTCTGCAGATCTGATAGCTGAAGTAGAAATCACTGGACTCCATAAAGAAAATCCACAAGCAGAGTTCGCTCGTTACACAGCTAATGTAATAGATGTTATTTCAGGAAATCCAAGTCAAAAAGAAATTGTAATCAATGCATTAGCGCCTTTAAAAGTAGAAGAAGGAGTATCCGTAGAAACTGATGATCCTCCCTTTACAATTGGTGAAAAAAACGTACTTTTTTTAAAAAAGGGATCCGATACATCTATTGAATCTTTGTATTTTGTTTCCGGTGTGTACCAAGGTCGATTTGAAATCGAAAATGAAACTGTGATTGCAGTGAATCCCGACTACGGAAAAGAATTAGCCAGTGAAGAAAATAAAGGGCTTTTGGCTCAATCTACTGTAGATGAAGATTATATTCCTGGAGAAAATATTGTAGATTTTAAAGCGAAAATTCAAAAAATAGATTCTAGGGCCTGTACGCAAACCTATTTAAGCCAGATCCGAATCGAAATTAAAGCTAAAAAAGCCTTGAACATGCTCGC
>NZ_JAAZWC010000063.1 GCF_013185195.1 Saccharibacillus qingshengii | reverse complement strand
TAGAAGCGGAATCAAGAGGTCAGGGACATCAGTTAACATAATATTCACGCTGCGGACATACGTCCTTGGCCCGGCATTCGCCGGACACTCGACATGCGTCGAGTCGTGAATACAGGAACGTTAGGCGAAAGGCTTTAAACAAGGAGGCTTTAATGGACATAAAACTTGATAAGGAATTTGCATGTAAGCTGAGCATCATGCTGGAGAGTCGGTTAATCTGGTATAAGCATTTTCAGCTATTTTGCGATGACATTATTCTTGAATACACTAAACCACCTTATTGGATCATTGAATTAGCAACAGTGCGCTTTCAACCAACCGCTATTGAAATCGTTAAGAACTATATGTATTCAGAACCATTTGTTGATTTTTATAGAAGTGAATTATTTGATCAGTATATTGCATGTTTGTACTTAAGATATGATAGGAGAGAAATATCTTGGGCTAGTTTTTTGAGTTTATCAGGGGATTATGCGGATGGATCTCAAGAAGTAAAAAAGGATTGCGATTATTTTTATGAATTATTGAATGAATATAAAAATCATGAATTTGATGAAAAACTTGAACACAACCAGAAAGAAGAAATAAAGATCAACTTTATTGAAGAAATTAAAGAGATAGAGGGTTTTTATAAGATATTCAAAGACTATTTTAAACAGTTCATCATTAAAGAGAAAAGTACATCTTCGTAGATCTTGCAAAGAAGAAAGCCCATCGCCTAACATAATATTCACGCTGCGGACATTCGTCCTAGGTCCGGCATTCGCCAGACACTCGACATGCGTCGAGTCGTGAATACAAGAACGTTATAGGAAATTCGGGCAAAACCTATAAACATTAAAAATAGGATGTGATTTGTTGAACAAGTATAAAATTCGTGAAATGAACCTGAATGATTATTTGAAAGTTTTTGATCTTTGGTCAAATACAGAGGGCATGGGATTAAGTGATTCTGATTCTGAGGAATCCATTTCTAAATTCTTGAAAAGAAATGCCGGACATAGTTTTGTATGTACGGACAGAGAAGAAATCATTGGTACAATTTTGTGTGGTCATGATGGAAGAAGAGGTTTTCTCTATCATGTAGCAATTTCAAAAGAGTATAGAAAAAACGGAATAGGAAAAAGACTAGTTGAAAGTGCTTTGGACTCCTTAAAGAAATCAGGAATTATTAAATGTCACTTAATGGTTCTTGGAAACAATAAAATAGGCAATCAATATTGGAATAATGCAGGATGGATTAAAAGAGATGATATTCTGATTTTTTCAAAGGACACCTAGCGAACACCATAATCATCAAACAAAATTTAGCAATATCGAAGAAGGCCCGAACATCCTATAACATAATATTCACGCTGCGGACATTCGTCCTTGGTCTGGCATTCGCCAGACACTCGACATGTGTCGAGTCGTGAATACAGGAACGTTAGATGAAATTCATAAATTTTTATTCAATGGAGGGGTTAAATAGTGAAACAGCGTACCGATGAAGCTTTAATATTATCGGAAGAAATCTTGAAGAATTTTGAATTAACTGAAATTCCATTACAAAACGTAGTATTGAAATGTTTAAGATTAGCTAGGCTTATTAATGACATTGAAGCTTTAGAGTGGCTTAGGCATGAAGCAAATGGTTTTGAGAAGAATGAGGATGGTTTCCTTACACCATCTGCCTGGGCAGCAGCAGGGAAGTCTGGAAGACGATTTTTTATTGATGATCCTGAAAGTAAGACTCAAAAAAAGAAAAAGGTCGAAAGAGCTTCCACAACCACTATTGCCGTCATGGAAGCAGCAGTAAGTGCTGCAAGAGCTAGAATGGCAGTTGCATATGATCGTGACATTTCAATTTCTAGTCAATCTACATTTCAACCGATTCCGCCGGGTAATGCAGGAGAACGAAATACCCTTACTAAAACAATAAACGAAAATATCGAGAAAATCGAAAAGGTTAAATCAAGAATATATCAATATATTTTAAATGTTAATTATGAATTGAAATTTGGTCAAATCACAAATGATATTTTCTCACGTAAACGAGTCGCAGTAGATACTCGTTTGAAAGACATATGCCCCCAAGCTATTCAAAAATTTGTTTCAGTATATGAAAATTTAAAGTCTGATAATGCTGAAGATTGGGCAAATGCTGTGCATACATGTAGAAGGATTATCAAGGAAGTGGCTGACGCCTTGTACCCTCCATCTGATGAGATTATTGAGCTTACTGGAGGGAAAAAATTAAAGATTGGAGAAGACCAATATATTAATCGATTAATTCAGTATATTGAAGGTAAATCTACAAGCAACAAATTTAAATCAATAGTAGGATCACACTTGAAGTTTATTGGTGAACGTTTAGATGGTGTTCATGAAGCAGCTAATAAAGGTACACATACAGAAGTAACATTAGAAGAAGCTGAAAGGTATATTATTTATACTTACTTAGTTATCGGAGATATATTGTCTCTTGATTAGGTTGAATTTTTAAGATTTCACTCATTGTATGTTAATGGGTTAGTAGATTTATTAACTTCATCTAACATAATATTCACGCTGCGGGCATACACCCTTGATCCGGCATTCGCCGGACACCCAACATACGTTGAGTCGTGAATACAGGAACGTTATAGGAAAGGAACAGAACGATCATGTATAAAATAATATTGGAAGAACAAAATTTGCACGAACTAAAAGAACAGTTAATTCAGATTATTAAATCAACAGGAACTGAAATTAATGAAAATCAAATTATGATCTTAGATCGAGGAGTACCTCACAAAACTTCAACATTACCTAAAGACAGAATGGCTATATACTCTTTTATTTACCAAGACAGATTTTTGAAGATAGGTAAAGCTGGCCCTAGCAGTAATGCGAGATTCAACAGTCAACATTACGACCCTAAAAGTTCTCAAAGTAATTTAGCCAAGTCACTATTGGCCGATCCTAAATTAATAGAATTAAATCTTGATGTAACGACTATTAAAGAATGGATTAAAACTAATACAAGAAGAATAGATTTTTTAATAGATGCTACGTTGGGGATATTTGTTTTGAATTTAATTGAAGCCTTTTTGCATTTAAAATACAGACCTAAATACGAGGGCTTTGAAAAACAAAGGTTAAACATTAAAGAGGATTTATAGGTAATTCAGAGAAGATGTTCCCATCCTATAACATAATATTCACGCGGCGGGCATACGCCCTTGATCCGGCATTCGCCGGACACTCGACATGCGTCGAGTCGTGAATACAGGAACGTTATAGGAAACACCCTAAACCAGCAGAAGCTGTATAGACACAAAGGCAACTATTAGTCTGGGCAAGCTGTTTTAAAAGACTAACTAAATGAACAAAAGTTATGGTTTTAAGAATTCGATTAAAAAACCATGCTTTTTTAAAAAGTGAGGATGTATTTTTTATTTTTTTTTTGAAAGACGGATTGTCAATCCAAGTGCAACACTTCTTCCTGAAACGATTCGTGCGTAGATTTCCAGCCTAAACATTTACGAAGCCGGTTATTAATCAAGGCGAGAGCTTGTTCGAGTTCAGCATCGGTCACCTGCGCAAAATCGTGGCCTTTGGGGAAA
>NZ_JAAZWC010000062.1 GCF_013185195.1 Saccharibacillus qingshengii | reverse complement strand
CTCGTAAATGTTTAGGCTGGAAGTCGACGCACGAATCGTTTCAGGACGAACTGTTGCACTTGGATTGACAATTCGTCTAATAAAAAGGCCGCATGGATCATATTAAACAATCCTATACAGCCTTTTTGCCTTTTCTTCGGGTTAGTGGTTCATCCCGGGCATATCCTCCGTATTGCCGTTCATTCCACCCATACTTCCATGATCCATCCCTGATGCCGATACAATCTCCAGCATGGTGTCGATTTGCCCCTGAGCTTCAGCAGAAATGGATGCCTGAGAGCCGGTTAGCCAGGCATGGTTATACGGTCCCTCTGTTGGAGATTTCTCATATTTGGGTTGGACAGACATCACGTAAGACATCACCGAATCCGGCATACTGTCCTTTGTTGTCCATAGAAGCGGTGCATGCTTGCCTAAGTGAGAAAAAGGCGCACCCGCAATAGCCAGTCCCGGATTTTCTGGATTTACAAACGAAAAGTTATGCCCAGGTGTTGTAATTCCCCAACCAAATCCGGTTGCTTTGTCCTTATATTGAGCAAAGGCAACAGCGTTAGCATATGGATCATCGCCAGCAATACGTACCACTTTGCCATATTGCTTTATTTGATTGGCTACATTCTGTGAAATGACAGATTCAGGCCCTAAAATATAAATATTGGCCTTTCCTCCCCGGGTTTGTAACGCTTCTTTGGTTTCCTGCGGTATCTCATCTTTCATGACATACAACAGGGGCTCAGGCATATGAGCGATCCAGTTGATGGCCGGCATTGTATACTCAAGACTTTCCATCGATCCAATGATGACGGAAGAAGGATTTTCACCCGCTACTTTAGCGTAATAAGCATCAATGGCTTTAGCCAAAGCTGCAGGATTATCGGCTACAAGTTTGTCCGTTTTGAACCCGAGTTCCTTTGCCTGATCCTCAACTTTTTGATCAAGATCACCAACCAAGATCGCTTGAATTCCCTCGTTACTCTCCACGCCTTTCGGCTTTAATCTTTTCATCTCATTTGCAGTAGCTTCAGGAATACCATCCTGATTGACAAACAAAATCGGGCCATTGCTTGGATGATGGATCAAGTCGGCACTAACAACTGCATTCTGCCAATCATCAGCAGATGTAAGAATAATACTCCCTGGACGGTTATCATCACTGGTTGCCATCCATAACGTTCGCGATACCGACACCGCCGCTTCCACGGGATTATCCGTGTTTATCCGCGTCGTATTTTTTGAGGAAATCCATGGAGTCACGGCTTTTACTTCGGAAACAGTTGTATTACTTGATGGTTGAACCGTATTCTCAGCTTTAGCAGCATTGTCGTTTCCCGAATTGGTGCAGGCCGATAAAATGAACACCGTAACTAATAAAGCTACTCCGAGTTGGACTGGTTTCTTCATAAGCGCCTCCTGTAAATTCTCATTATTTTCTAAATGGGGTCGCGCCCAACAAAACGCAGATTTCGTACGTTAAGCCGGTGAGCCTGTATTTACTAATTAAAACTGAATATGTCAATTACTTTTTTTCATAAACTGGACATTTTTAGGTTATTAGTTTAGGGTTCAGTGTTTTGGGGATAATTTGGAAATAGTTTGCAAAGAATAAGACCATTACTAATGAAAAGAGATGGTGAATGATATGTCAAATACAAATCAAATGCCTCGGGAAGAAGGAATAGACCATACCTTGAGCCTTATGAGAGAAGGATATATGTACATTTTGAACAGACGTCACGGTTTTAATTCTGATGTATTCGAGACCCGATTGTTTGGAAAGAAAGCGATCTGCATGGGAGGAAAGGAAGCTGCGGAAGTTTTTTATAACACTGAGAAATTCAGAAGGAAAGATGCAGCACCAAATCGGGCGGTGCAAACATTGTTAGGCAAGAATGGTGTTCAGGCGTTAGATGGACAGGACCATAGGCATCGAAAAGAAATGTTTATGTCGATCATGTCCCCTGACGGACTTAAAAAACTGACCGACATTACAAAAAATCAGTGGGAAATGGCGGTGGATAAATGGGAACAAATAGATGAAATTATTCTTTATGAAGAAGTACAGGAAATTATGTATAGGACAGCCTGCCAGTGGGCAGGTGTGCCGGTACAAGAAGATGAAGTAAAAAAGCTGACAAAAGATTTGGTAGCGATGTTCGAGTCGCCTGCAGCAATTGGCCCAAAACATTGGCTAGGGAGATATGCACGGAATAAGGTAGAGAAGTCAATCGGAGAACTCATTAATGAGGTTCGTGAAGGGAGAGTGAATCCTCCTGAAAATACTGCATTACACACGTTTTCCTGGCATCGCAATCTGGAAGGGAATCTTCTGGATACCGAGACCGCTGCTGTGGAAGTCATTAATATCTTGAGACCGATCGTGGCGATCGCTATATTCATCAATTTCACTGCACTAGCAGTGCATCATTATCCGGAAGAGAGGGAGAAACTTGAATCTGGCGATGAAAGATATGCTCAGATGTTTGTACAGGAAGTGCGCCGGTTTTATCCGTTTTTTCCGTTTGTCGCGGCACTGGTAAAAAAAGATTTCACCTGGAACAGCTATAAATTTGAAGAAGGAACATTAACTTTGCTGGATATTTATGGCACCAATCATGATCCTAAAATTTGGGAGAACCCTGATGTGTTCAGTCCGGATCGGTTTGCCGAGTGGGAAGGCAGCCCCTTTACCTTCATTCCTCAGGGTGGTGGCGATTACTTAATGGGACATCGCTGTGCCGGTGAGTGGGTCACCATTGAGGTCATGAAAGTGAGCCTTGATTATCTAGCAAATCGAATGGAATATGACATTCCTGACCAGGATTTAAGTTACAGTATGGTCAGTATACCAAGTATTCCCCATAGTAAAGTTGTGATCAAAAATGTTAAACGAAGGATATAATCGTGAATTTCTATTGTAGTATTGCCACTCCAAAAGGATGAAAATTCGATAGAAACGTCCTTGTGGAAAAATGTCCAGTTCAACAAAGTAACCGTGCAAGATGGAGCGATTACGCTTGATATCCATTTACCTGACAGTGCACGGCTTGGATCTAACGGCGAGGATTTGGCACTATGGGGCGTATCGAGAAGACGATCTTCATCCTGGATTACCTTTCGAGCGAGGCGTTGCGGCGGAAAATCCATCGGGGGTTGAACAAAGGGGAAGCCATGAACGTGCTGGCCAGAGCGATCTTTTTCGGCAAACCTGGCGAGCTGCGAGAACGTGCGCTACAAGATCAACTCCAACGGGCAAGTGCATTAAACATAATTATCAATGCGATTAGTGTTTGGAACACGGTTTATCTGCAATAAGCAACAGAACACCGCAAAAAGCAAGGTAAGTTTCAGGAAGAACTACTAAACCATAATTCCCCCCTTGGATGGGAGCATATCAATTTCTTAGGTCAATACAAATTCAATTTCAGGCAAAATTCAACTCTTGATTCATTACGACCGCTGAAACAACAGGAGGTTGAGTGACTGGTGGTCCGGGTTAGCCTGGACCTTGGGGCTTAGAGTAAGAAAAAACGCTATGCTGGACACATCCGAAGGCTTAGCGTATATTTTCGTTAAAATGTTGGCGAGACCCCGATCTACAAAATTCCCCATCGCCGCTCCAAAAATCAGGGCTAATGCATAAGCGAGCAGTGTTTGCTTGCGATAGATTTTACGCAAATAGATGATAATACCAATAAGAACGATGGCCGTCACCACAATGAAAAATAGCCACTGGTTTTGCAAGATGCCAAACGCGGACCCCCGGTTTCGAATAGATGTCAGTTGGATAAAACCCGGAATCAGCGGTATCTTTTGACTGATATCCAAATAAGTCGCTACACTCCATTTAATCAATTGGTCAATGCAAATGCGACAATCGCGACGACATAGTAACGAAGGACATGTACACATCCTTTCAAATAAAGAGTCAGGGGCGCTTCTCCCCTAACTCGTCATAAATGTGTCACTTGGGTTCATCAGGTTTAGTTTTTCCCGTAATTAAATTGACTTTGACCGTCTTAAAGCACCTGAAGGAAGACAAGGATACTAGGGCGTGTTTTAAAACCCGATTCCGCCCAACTATTTCAATAAAATCATCGTCGAAGCCAAATAAACGAAGCTC
>NZ_JAAZWC010000061.1 GCF_013185195.1 Saccharibacillus qingshengii | reverse complement strand
CTTCATTCTACACGAATCCGGCCGTGGGCCTTTTTATATTCAGTTCGAGGTGTTGCACTTCATTTTACAATCCGTCTAAATAAAAAAAGAGCCCTGACTCGGACTCTTCTTCGCAGGCTTATCCTGATTATTATTCTTCGACTTGCTGTTTCAGAAGTGCATCGGAAATAGAATGGCGACTGTATTGGCGTGAAGTGTCTGACGTTTTTGCTCATCTTCGAGATCTTCAGTGAGAAGAAACCAACCCGACATATCAACCTTTAGGTAAAACGGAGCATTAATACTAGCTATGTCTGCTTCAAGAAGTTCGCAAACAATAGTGACACGAACTTCTTCAGGATTTTTATAATCATGTTTAATCGAAAATCGCGTTTTTAATCGAATAGATTCTTCTGACTCTATAAAGTCTTGATTTAAAACGAAAATAGATTCATTCAATTGGTAATTTTCAAATTAAATAAAACTTTTGGACTGTTCATGTGCGTTTTCCTGGTTCGTCTCTACCCCACATTTCTCAAGATGACAGATTGTACTTCCCACATAGAATTATTTTTAGGGGAACAGTAGACTGCAGTCGGAATGAAGCTCTCAATTTCAAACTCGTCGATTTGGCTTTCATCTTCGAAAATGACAACCCCCGGTTGTTCTTCAAGAATCTCAAATCCTGCTTTAGTCAGATGTTCTCTGAATTCCTGACTGTCCATTTGCCCATAATAATTTTGGATTAGCTCCATTTTTTGTGTTTTCCATGTTAAAAGACCTCCTTCAATCACTCGGGGTGACTTAATGCAGGCTTCTGGATCTCTTACACTTATTACCCTGCAGTTAGGGACTCTTGATTGTACTCTTAACTTTCGATCTTTGGAAAGTTGGACAAACATGCTTTGAACGACAACCCGATAAGAAATCGCACAGCATAAGCCATTAATCATTTTCCCATCGAAAATTCGACTACTGGCGACACGGATTCCCAACGATTCTTTTTCGAGTTTACGAGTAAATAGCTGTCGAGCTACATGAGACTCTTCTCTGCCTGCAGAACTATCTAAATCGAGTAAGGTAGTCACTTCCGTTTCGATCTACGCTTCCACGATCCCATAGTGCGAATACTTTTTCTTGTACCCTTTTTCGTCTCCTACGATTCTCAAAAAACTTTTTTCCCTTTGAATTTGATAAGCGGTGGAACGTTCGGTTCCGTGGTGAGCTTTCATCTGAAAATGACTCATCATTTCCTGCTAAACTTTGTTGTATTTATTATACAAGTTATTCTCGAAATAATAAGACGGGCATTTATTCATAGAGTAGTGAGAATCACTATTCCATGAACAAATGCCCTTGAACTTTTTTCATTTCTACTTCCGGCTGTCCATCATATAAGCGTCGGGCGTATAAGCCGTTTCATAAGCGCTTCGCTGCGCTTTGGCCTGGTTGCGCTGCTGCAGCCAATGCGCCGCTTCGTTGCGCAAGAAATGTATACGCATTTGGATCGCGGCGTCTTGGCCGATCACCACTCTGATCCGCTGTTTTTCTTCTTCGATAAGCGGACTTACAGAAGCTTCTTGTTCAATCTGATCCACGATAATCTGCCGTCGTTCCATCAGCTCGGAGATCTCTTCGTAAGTCAGCGCACCCAGCCTGCTCTGGATGTCAGCCGACAACTCCTCGAGCAGCCTGATCGAATCAGACATTAGACTACGCTTCCGATAGAAGCAGCCGGAGCTGCAGAAGCGAGTTTGCTGGCTTCGATCCAGGTTTCTTTCAGGTCGCGCAGGTAGCCCAATGCTTCTTCGGCCGGTTCTTTGATTTTCTTGATGTTGGATTCGATCAGCAGGTGGTTCATGTATTCGTACAGGGCAGATAAGCTTTCCGATACTTCATACGAACGATCAAGCGTCGTTGTCAATTCGGCAATGATCGTTTGCGCTTTGCCGAAGAAAAGGTTGGCTTTCTCATTATCGCCAGATCCGAGCCCTTCGAGCGCGGTTTTAACGAAACGGATCGCACCGTCGTAAGTCATGATGAGAAGCTGCGCAGGAGACGTCTGGACGGCACTTTGACGATATTTTTCATATGGAGAAGACATCATATTCTTTATTCACCCTTTGTTTGTTTTATGTGTGATTAACCTGAAACGCCAGTCAGTTGGGAGAGCTGAGATTGGTATTTGTTCATCGAAGATTCCATTGCTGCGTATTGCTTATAATAACGGTTTTCTGTTGCAGAAAGTTGAGTCGTCAGCGTAGAAATTCTACTATTATATTGCTTAAGTTGACGTCCCATCACACTTTCAGTTTTGAATGTTGCACTTAAACTTCCATCAAATTTCGAAGTACCTGCGCGTTGTGCAATTGTATCCATCGCATTATCCATCGCAGTTGAAAACTTACCAAAAATAGAATCTTTGGTGTTGGTACCCGTGCCTTGTAAAGTAGTAAGCAGCTGCTCTGGATTAGCGGCTACCGCTGCTTTGAACTTTGTTTCATCAACATAAAGTTTACCATTTTCAAAATAACTTCCTGTTGTAATTCCCATTGAACTTAAAGGCCCCAGCTGATCCAAAATAGTGGATCGCATATCGCTAAGTACAGATTTTAATATGGAATCATTTTTAAGCATACCGCTTTTCGCTTTTTTCTCCCAAGCTGTAATATCCGTTTCGTTCATGGCAGAGCGTTGTTCACTCGTAAGTGGCTGAAAGTTTTTGAATTTCTCTTCATTGATCGAAGTATTTAACGAAGAAATAAGATTATTGTAGTCGGTAATAAATGATTTCACACTCTCTAATGCTTTGGTAGTGTCGATCGTTGTAGTGATATTCAAAGCTTTGTCACCCACGGGAGGAGTATTGAAATTAAAAGTATTATCTCCCGCAGCATCGGTTCCAGTAGATGCCCATGCTCCGGTCACTCCTTCGAATTTCATTTCTATCCCGTTGTATACGACCGTGTTACTTTGGCTTTTCAAAACAGAACCATTGATCGAAAATATAGCATTTTTCCCATCCGTACTGGTTGCATTTCCGCTACCATCTGTAGACAGAAGCTTCAAAAAAGAATTGCCCGCACTTCCTACTTTGACAGACTTCTCAAGTTCAGGAGGCTTCGTGTACCCTGTCGTTTTCGAATCGAACTTAAACTGCCCTGTAATCTCGTCGAATGAAGCTTTTACATTTAGAGTCGTGTCAGAATTGATTTGCGAAATTGCAGACGATAAACTTGTTCCTTTTACAAAACTAATCGCTTTTTCTTCTCCGTTAACTTTCAAACTCAGTTCGAACTTATCCGGAACCGTTAAGCCGGTCATAGCGGTATCGCTAGGATTATTGGCTTTATACGTCTGCTTCATAATATCTTCCAACGTTTGTGAAGACTTATATCCGTTTCCTAAAGCACTATTTACTTTCAAAGAAGCAGCTGTGGCAACCTGAGCCACACTGACCTTCATCGGAACACCATTAGCTGTTGCTGTTGCTGTCGCCTTAACTGCGCTAGTTGCAGAATCTACAATTGCTCCAACGCCGTCCTTGAGTACAGCGGTCTGCGTATTAAGAGCGGCAGAAGATCGATATCCCGTAAGACTCAATTTATTATTACGGAAATCGTATAATTTGCTATTCACTTCACGGTAGCTATCTCTTTGCCATTGAAGTAGGTCTTTACTTTGAGTTGTCTTGTCCAAAGGTACACGTTTGGTAGCCATCATATTCTTCACCAAACTATCGACATCCATGCCGGAAAACCCATTAATTCTTGTTACCATAAGTACTCCCCGCTCCTTTCTATACTCTCTTATCTAATAAAATCCCAGCCAACTCCATCATTTGAGCGACGAGATCCAGTGTTTTTTCTTTCGGTACTTCTCGAATAATTTCTCCCGTCTCTTTGTTCAACACCTTAACCAAGATTTCGTGCGTTTTCTCATGTATGCTGATATCCAGAGTTGTCTGCGGGCCTTCCAAAGACTTGACGGCATGTTCGATCCGTTGAATCAATTGCTGTTCGCCCAGCGATGCGGATATGGTTCCCTGTTGTTCCAGTCGATCGAGATCTTTAGAACCACGGGAAGCAGAAACCATCTTGCCGAGTTCTCCCAATCCTGAAGTTGCTCCCGTTTGGTTTGCTTGTGGAGCATTTGTTGTCATTGAAAATTGAATATTCATATTTCAAACGACCCCCGACTGTGTTCGATTTATACTATATATCGGTTAGAAGTACGGAGATTTTAGAGGGTTATTAAAGTATCCATGTTATACATGACACGTTTAGAATCGGATAACAATCTTATGTATATCTCATTACATCCTAGGGCCTGTACGCAAACTTCAAGAATGCCCTCAAATCTGTTAAATTAAAGACATGAGACGACGATACGATTTAAC
>NZ_JAAZWC010000060.1 GCF_013185195.1 Saccharibacillus qingshengii | reverse complement strand
TTTATTCTACACGAATCCGGCCATGAGCCCTTTTTGTATTCAGTTCGAGGTGTTGCACTTCATTTTACAATCCGTCTCTAAAATAAAGTTAGGTGATTTTACAACTTATTTTCATACAGCAAGATTTCAACTTCTGTAAAAAATTCACCAAAAGAACGAACATTAATTGGAGGAAATATATTATTTAGCTCAAGATATGGAGTAGGCGGATCAAGATAATAAACTCTTTGAAGCTGAGCAATAAACATTTGATAAATCCGCCATTGCTTTGGCAGGCAAATCTCAGTTACTTCTCTCTTAGTTTTATCAACTTTGGTTTCTGATAAACATGTAAGCATTCCCATAAATCTTCCTGTCCCATAAACTCCGTCAAGCACACGTTGATGTGCCCAAACTTGTATTACTCTTTCTCTTGTTGAGGTTTTAACGGGTAAATGAATTTTGGGTCTTTCTGGACCCAAATCGTATATGAAATCCGTAGGCAAAGTAGTTTTCATGTCTAGGTTTAGCACGTCAACTCTGTTCCTGGGTTCAATATTTAGCATGTGCGAGAACATGTGTCTGATTAAGAACTCAAAGAATGTTCCGGGGGTTTTTTGATCTCCTTCTTTCTTTAAATCTATGTTGGCACAAAAAGATATTGCAATTGTATAAAGAACTTTTGTGATGTAGTGAGAGTTGCAATTTTCAAAATCCTTTGCAAGGATATGTCTAAAACCTACAATCACTTGTTGGGCATCAAAAATAAACAACTCTTTATTGACGGCTCTTGAAATCTTATTTTCTTTATCAGGGTGTAGAAAAGAAAAATACGTTTTTTCTTTGATTTTTGAAATCAGTGGAATTTGGTTTGTGGTTAAAAGAAAATCCCAAGATAGCAGATATACTTTTTCGAACAACTCTGATATTTCTGATTTTTTTTGGATAGGATCATCTCTCATCAGCTTGCCAATCTGATCGTACAAAAATTTTAGATCTTTCAAATATTCCAACTCCTTCTATAGCTTTGACTAAAGCGGGCATGTTTCTGAGTCAAACAGCAAGCTAATTACATATTACCATATTTATGAATGCGTTTGAGTTGTGGGAAATAGTTTAAACTTTTATTTTTCATTATATTAGGTGAGGAACTAAGTTTTGTGGCAGCAGTTTGGTAACAAAATAATATGTATAAAATGTTCAGTGCTCAACATTTTATGGAACAAATTCTACAGATAAACGTTGCCTAAAGTCGACGCGACAGCTATTATTTAGGTAGGGATTAAAATAGTGTATGTCATAGACATATACATCATTTAAATGTTCTTGCTTATAGAAAAGCTGCTAGTTGGTGTAGAAGACCAACTAGCAGCTGATTCATTACCAGGCAGGACAGCAATCCCGTTGAACCATATAAGTGGCTGCTTATATAGTTCGATTTCCAAGGTTTTCTTTTTTTTCTGCAGGCAACTCTTTAGGGTTGCTTTTTTCTTTTAGAGAAAAATCTTGTATTGGTTGCTTGCTGAACTTTCTAAGAATCGCTGGAATAATAAATGGAGTGAAAATGCCCAATAGTGCAATTAACTCACTCCAACCAAAAGTTTCAAAATTCACGGTTCACCTCCTCTCATAGGAGGGCCGTCCTGTATCGCCTAGTTATATTATTATAAACGCTCCAACTACGTGACGTATACATAAAAATCATCTACAGTACAATATTGTCCGCGCCGGCCGGGGACCACGGAGGCCGTCATCCGCTGCCGGACCCGGCAGCGTTCGCGGCACGTCTGGCGAAGCTCGGAATCGGCAATGATACGCGCGTCGTCGCCTACGACGACGAGGGAGGCATGAACGCGGCGCGGCTGTGGTGGATGCTGCGCTGGCTCGGGCACGAGAACGTCGCTGTGCTGGATGGCGGATTCTCGAATTGGAAACAGGCCGGCTTCCCGGTGGACGATAAGCAGGCGGTACGCGTGCCTTCGACCTTCACGGCAAACGTGCAGCCTCATCTGCTGACCGACGTGGACGAAGTCCAGCGCATCGTCGGCACGCTCAAAGCGGAGCAAATCATGGAAGCCGTCGAAGAAGCCAGAGCGGATGAGCGCGGCGAAGTCCCGGTGCAGGATATCGAAATCCCTCCGGCCGTGAATCCCAAAGTCTTTTTCACCCCCGTCCTGATCGACTCCCGCGCGCACGACCGCTACCTCGGCCAGAACGAGATGATGGATCAGGTCGGCGGCCATATTCCTGGAGCGGTCAATTTCTTCTGGAAAGACCTGTTCAACGAAGACGGATCGTACAAGAGTACGCAGGAGCTTGAGCAGCACTTCGAAGCGATCGACAAAGAAGCCGAGATCGTCGTGTACTGCGGTTCCGGCGTGAGCGCGACTCCGAACATCCTGGCGCTGGAACAGGCCGGTTTCAAGAGCGTGCGGCTGTATGCGGGGAGCTGGAGCGACTGGATTTCGTATGACGATAATCCGGTGGCCACGGGGGAAGAGGTTTAAGGTTTGGTTTGAAAAGGAAGCCCGCGGCGGACGCGGGCTTTTTTGTGCTGCGTAGACTTCGGGAATGTACGGTGCAGGGATTCCAAGCAGGTTGCTTTTGGGTATTCCAGTATGCCGAAAGCGAACAAGAGATTATGATAAAAATTAAATATTTTAAATTTCGAAACAAAAAGGTGATAGGTTACGTTAATGAATATATATCCATTTTATTTAAAATAAGGTAAAAGAATGGTTAATTCAAGAAAAATTCTAAAGATTTTTATTCTTACCGTTTTTTTTGTTTGTTTTTTCTTCTTCTCTAGGGCGTGTCTTCAAATTCAAGCTAACCATAAAACAATGGCAGCCAGCGATAAAAAAGCAGAAAATGAAGTCGCCAATTTATCGTAACGTGTCGCCAGCCTGCGATAATTTTTTAGCTTGTTAAACAAGCCTTCGACTAAATGCCGTTCCTTGTACATCCACCAGTCGGTATCTCGTTGAATCGTGCGGTGTTTTCGGCTTGGAATCACGGCGATGGCCTGCTTTTGGTCCAGCAGTCTTAGAATCCGATCCGTATCGTATCCGCGATCCGCAAGCACGAACTTGCCTTGCAGATGGATAGCGGCCAACATCTCGTAACCGATGGTGCAATCCGCCTGGTTTCCTGGCGTCAATCGAAAACAAAGCGGATTGCCAAGCGCATCGACGAGGGCATGGATCTTGGTGGTCAATCCACCGCGCGATCGTCCGATGGCTTGCTTGAAGCGCCCCCTTTTGCGCCGGCGGCATGTTGGTGAACCCGAACATGAGTGGCATCAATCATGCAGCTTTCTTCGTCCGGTTCGTTCGCCAATTGTTCCAGGATGCGTTCGAAAATTCCGAGTTCCCGCCAGCGTCTAAAGCGTGTATGGACGGATTTCCAGGACCCATAAGTGGCAGGCAGATCGCGCCATGGAGCGCCGGAACGATTGATCCAAAGCATGGCATTTACCATGTTCCGATTGTCGTGAGCCGGTCTTCCTTTCTTTCCGGTTCGCTCCGGTGGCAGCAAGTGGACAAGACGTTCCCATTGGTCGTCGCGAAGTTCGTAGCGATTATTGGTTTCCATACTTCCGTTTTAACCCAAAATGACGGTGTGTGAATTTTGAAGACACGCCCTAGCGATTGCTGATATAGGAACAGCTCATATCAAAAAAGGCTCGCTTTCTGGCGGAGCGAGTAACATGACGTATTGGGTAGATGATTCCGTGAACTCATTAGGTTTTAAAGGCTCTGTAGAAAACGGCGTAAAGCAATGGGATAATGCTTCAACCGGCGTTTTCATAACTGAAGTAGTTAATTCTTCCAGTGCGAGTATGAAAATTTATGCCGGAAAGGGAAATCTTCCGCCCGGTACTTACGGGGCAGCGACTTATTGGATGTTGAGTGGGCGCAACATAACCCCTGATGAAGTTACGAATGGTACGAATTTTCAGCAAGGTGTCATAAGGTTTGACCTAGATAATCAAAATGCAGCAGGTTTTGAAAATGTACACCGCTACAAAACTTCTGGACACGAAATTGGACACGTTTTAGGACTAAATCATTTTGAAGAGCCGCCTGGACATTCAGGAAATCATTGGATGAAGTCTGGAAAAATCGCTTTAGAACAACCTACTAGTGTTGATTTAGCACATTTAAGAACGAAATGGAGATGGTGACTTATGAATAAGCAGGTGATCTCAAAAATCGGTATAGTCGCTCTAGTCAGTATTACAGCCCTGAGCGGATGCGCTTATAAAGAACATACAAATGAAGGTGAAAGTTCTTCTCTTAATTCGTCAAAAACAAATAAAAATGTTGAATTAGCACCTAAAGAAATTAAAACGAGCCGCATTTCTGCAGATCATAATATATTTGAAAACTATGAAGAGGCTCTTGCAGCTTCGGACGTTGTGGCAGAGGTGACAGCTACTGAACGTTCACAGAATTTTGTTGAGAATCTAGATGGATACCCGTCTGGTCATACGCGTACTGAAGTAGAATTGAATCAAGTATTCACAACTAAAAATGGCGAACAATTAAGTGAAAAACTTTCTATTTTGGAACCTACGTATACTGCGGAAGTGCAAGATGAACTCATTCAATTTAGTTATGAAGATTATATTAAAATGGTGCCAGGTGAAAAATATGTAGTTTTTTTAGTTTGGAGGGAAAAAGATCAAGGATATTGGATTAATGCTCTTGAACAAGGAAAATTTAGCCTGAATAACCCGAATATTCATGAATCATCTATTACATCAGACATAAGCAATGATCCTGAAAGTAGCCAGTATAAGAAATTAAAAGATGATGTCATTAGGGCGTGTTTTAAAACCCGATTCCGCCCAACTATTTCAATAAAATCATCGTCGAAGCCAAATAAACGAAGCTCA
>NZ_JAAZWC010000005.1 GCF_013185195.1 Saccharibacillus qingshengii | reverse complement strand
AACACGCGACCGGAACGAATTTCTCCCGCAGCCGACGAGCTTCTACAACGAATAGGACTTTCTCGACAGCCTGACCGGCGCAAAACTGCGCCGGTTTTTTGGTGAGGAATTTTTTATAGGGACGCAGCATAGGAGGCCGCGAAACCTTCAGATCGGATACACGACGCCTTGTTCCAGAAACTCCATCTTGCCTGTCCGTCCCACAAACCGATCGCGATTGTCCGCGTAATGCATCAGTTTGGTTATCGCCTGGATCTCTTCGGGAAGCGACAGCAGTTCATCCAGCGTCGTATGCACCGCTCCCGGACCTTCCAGCTGCACTTCGTGCAAAATACGGCGCACGCCCCGGTCGCGAACCAGCGTCGTGAGCAGTTCGGGATCGAACGTCATGTCGGCACTGTAGAACACATCGCGGTTGAGAATAAGCGAGTAACTTTTTTTGCCGGCAATATGTTCGGTATGCACTAGTTCGACGCAGAGGTTCGGCGCCAGCTCCTGCACATCGCCGACCCGCAGCGGACGGACCTCGAACGCGTCTTCGAGTTTGTCCAGTCCTTCCTGGGTCATCCCGCCCGAGAGCGTGTTTTGCCACAACGGATCGACGAGCGATTCGGGTACAATCAGCACCGGACGGCGTCCATGCTTGAATTTCATCTGGAATCCGTATTCTTCGAGCCCTCCGACATGATCGCCGTGCGTATGTGTGATCAGGACCGCGTCCAGTTCTTCCATTCCGATTCCCAGCTCGTACAGCGCCAGCGGTGCGGTAATGCCGCAGTCGATCAGCAGCTTGAAACCATCCTGTTCGATCAGCGCGTTGTTATTGAAGTATTTTTTCGCAAAAGCGTTGCCGGTTCCGATCATTTGAAGGTTCATTGCGCATGCCCCCAGTTCCGTATTCGGCGAGCAGTGGATGCAGGCCGTTTCTTTCGAATCATTATGGACGATTTCCCGGCGGGAATCAACAAACGGACCGCAACTTGACAGAAGGGAATGAGTATACATTGATAAGAACGGTCTTGAGAAAAGGCCGGCAGGCGTTGCAGAGGGAAAAGCTTCGACCTGTGAAGATTCGAACGATAGAGAGAGGATGACGCCCGAACATGAGGTGGAAAAGAATTGCGGTCTGTGCGCTGGCTTTGTCGCTGCTCAGCGGCTCCACGGTATTGGCTGACTCGGCCCTACAGAAAATAAAGGTCCTCATCAACGGGAATGCGGTGAGCACGGGCGGTTACCTGATCGATGGGACGACTTACGTGCCGGTACGCGAATTCGACGGACTGGCCGAATACAACGAAAACACCAAATCGGTCAGCTTCACCAAGCCAAACGTCGATATTTTTCTGTTCAAAGGAGATACGCCGTTCGGCAACGTCAGCGTAGGCAAGCTGAAGTTCTATATCTTCTCGCAGATCGACGGCCTGAACACCGATATCGAAGCCGTCAAGGTCGTGATGCGGAATCCGGCCGGAGAAGCCAAAGATATCCAGTCCCAGGAGCTGAGCTCGCGCAAGGACAATTTCTGGTTCAAGACCTATGATTTCACTTACGATTTCAGCAGAGCGGGCAAGTATTACGTCGAATTTTATATCAAAAAAAGCGGCAGTCCCTACTCGATGGTCGCACAGAAAACGATCAACGCCGTCGATTGAAAATAGGCTTGTACCTTGACCGATAACGATGTTGGGTTACGCCCATCGAAAACCCGCTTGAACCGTGCGTGTTTCCGATGAACGAAAACCTCAGATTTGATTCGGTCAAGGTACTAGTTTCTCAAATTGACCTCCTACGGGCGAAGTGGTAGGATAAACGTTGTTGATTAAATTTTAGGGCGTACATGCGGCATGCGCATACGCCGTAGGAAACGGGGTTTCACAATGAGCGAACACGAACATAACCATGCCCACAATCACGAGCACGGTGAGGATTGCGGACATGACCATAGCCAGGATGAAGAAATCGTAGTCGCGTTCAGCGACGAAGAAGGCAACGAGAAGGAAATGGTACTCGTTCAGACTTTCGACGTTGGCGAAGACGTTTATGCGCTGCTGCTTGAGCGCAATAATCCGGAAGCGGACGGCTTTATTCTGCGCCTCGAAGAAGAAGACGGCGAGACCGTTCTTGTCAACATCGAGGAAGAAGAAGAGTGGGCCAAAGTCGAAGCGGCTTATAACGAGCTGGTTGCGGCGCAGGGCGAAGAAGAGTAATCGGGACGCGCGCCGCTTGCTGCGCACGATTGCCAACACAAAAACGGATGTTCTCCGCGAGAGCATCCGTTTTTGTGTTGGCGCTTTGGCCGGCGCAGCTTCTATCTCCTGCCGAAGTCTGTCTGTGCGGGCCAAACAATCAAAAAGACGGCCGCATTCAAGCGGCCGCCGCTGGCCCGGTCTTCGGGCCGTGAAAAGCTCTGACGAAACGAAGATGAAACGAACAGGCGTCTTCTTACCGGATCGCGCCCGGTTCGACGATAACCTTGACGAAGCGTACACTGCGGTCTTCGGGTCCTTTGACCGGCAGGCCGACTTCGACATGATCGACGATGTAGTTGATGTTGTCCTGCGAGATGACTTCGCCCGGCAGCAGAATCGGAATGCCCGGCGGGTAGACGTAGATGAATTCCGCAATAATGCGGTCGGCGGATTCCCGGAGCGGGATCGATTCCGTCTCGCCGTAGAAAGCGTCCCGCGGCAGAATCGCCAAATGCGGAATATCCGGAATTTTGACGACCAGTTCCTTGACTTCCTTGCCTTGGTTCAGGAATTCTTCGGACATCTCGCGCAGTGCGTTCAGCAGGATCCGGATCGTGTCTTCATTGTCGCCGGCCGTGATCAGGCAGAGCACATTGTACATATCGCTCATTTCGACTTCGATGTTATGATTGTCGCGGAGCCAGTTCTCGGCTTCGTAACCGGTAATGCCGAGTCGTCTGACCTGGATCGTAATCTTGGTCGGATCGTAATCGAACGTCGCTTCGCTGCCAAGAATTTCTTCGCCGAAGCAGTACAGGCCTTCGATCTGATTGATGGCGCTCCGCGCATAGTCGGCGAAATCGAGCGCGCGCTCGGCCATCGCGTAACCGTTCAGCGCGAGCTGGCGGCGGGCGGTATCGAGCGAGGCGAGCAGAATATAGGAAGTCGACGTTGTGGTCAGCATGCTGATCACCGTCTGTACCCGTTTAGGATTGATATAGCCGTTGCGGGTGTTGACGTTCAGCACGGAACTCTGCGTCATCGAACCGCCGAGCTTGTGCACGCTTGTGGCCGCCATATCCGCGCCCGCCTGCATGGCCGAGAGCGGCAGCTGGTCGTGGAAATGGATCAGTACGCCGTGCGCTTCGTCGACGAGTACGGGAACGCCGTAGCTGTGCGACAAGGCGACGATCTGCTGCAGATCGGCACACACGCCGTAGTACGTCGGATTGATGACGAGCAGGGCTTTGGCGTCGGCATGAAGCTTCAGCGCTTTGCGTACCGAGCTGACGGTGATGCCGTGGTCGATCCCGAGATTGGTGTCGCGTTCCGGGGCGATAAATACCGGTTTGGCGCCTGCATAGATGATTGCGCCAAGAATGGATTTATGCACGTTGCGCGGTACGATAATCTTGTCGCCGGGTCCGCAGACAGACAGGATCATCGTGATGATCGCGCTGCTGGTGCCCTGAACGGAGAAGAAGGTGTGCGTCGCGCCGAACGCGTCCGCGGCCAACTTCTGGGCTTCTTCGATCACGCCTGTTGGCTGATGCAAATCGTCGAGAGGAGCGATATTGATCAGGTCTATGGAAAGGGCGTTTTCCCCAATAAATTCACGAAATTCCGGGTCCATCCCCATTCCTTTCTTGTGACCTGGAATGTGAAACTGTACCGGATTTTGGTCCGCATGGCGCTTGAGCGCAGTGAAGAGCGGAGTACGAGCATGATCCATTAGGGTTGTCACAACCTTTCGTGTGCGTAGAGTAATTGAAGCACTTATGAAAAAATCAAACAAACTGAGTATAGCAAAACGGGGCGGGATTGCAAGGACGCAATTTTTATCAAGCCGAATGCGGGGTCGGAGAGTGGAGCGAACGTCTGTTTAATCGGACGGCCGGCGAAGGGGAGAAACAAGGCCCGGTGCGGATTGCCGACCGGAAACGCCGCTTGGGCCGTTAGACTTCCGGCATGCTCTATCTATATAATGGCTAAGGAAGCTTGGCGAATGAGATTTGGCACAGACCAGGCAGCAGACCGCGTGGCTTCGAACGCGGCATGCGCAGAGGCCGCCTGCACTTCAGAGGCACCCGGCCCGAAAGGGGAACATTATGAATGACCGTCTGACTGGATTGAATCCGGCATCCAAACGATTTTCCGTATTCGGATGTTTGTGGATTATCGTATTTTTGACCGAATTCGTCAAAGGAGCCCTGCTTGTTACGGTGCTTCCCGTTTATATGAACGATACGCTGGGGCTGCCGGCCTTTACGATCAGCCTGGCGTTTTCGCTGCAGTACGTAGGCGACAATCTGCTGCGCAGTCCGACAGGCTGGCTGGCCGAACATGTCGGACTGCGCTGGACCATTGTAGGAGGCCTGCTGCTGTCATGGGCGGCGGTGGGCGTGATCGCTTTTTCGATGACGGGCGTCTCGCTTATCGTGGCCTGCACGCTGCTTGGGATCGGGACCGCGCCGATCTGGCCGGTCGTGATGAGCACAATCAGCATGGAAGCGGATCTAAACGGCGGGACCGGCGCGAAAATGGGCAGTATCCAGATCGCGACGCTTGCCGGAACCGGAGCCGGACCGATTATATCCAATCTGCTGGTGGGCGATTCTTACCGGGTCGTGTTCTGGGTACTCTTTGGCGTAATGGCGCTCGTAACGGCCGCCGCCCTGCTGCTTCCGCGGCAGATGCTTGCCCCGCTGACGCCGAAGATGATCCGCCGCCCGCATGCCGGATTTTCTTTTCCCAAAAAGGTTCGCCGCCTCGTCAAACGGCACACGGTCCGCTCGGTATATTCCGTACGCAAAGTGCTGCGTGCGCTAAGCGCACTGAAGCTGACGCCGCTGCTGTATCCGGCCATGTTTCTCCAGTCGTTCGCGATCGGCATCCTGACGCCCGTTATTTCGGTCTATATCCGCAACGAACTGGGTATGACGCCGGGGCAGTTCAACATCCTGCTGATTGTCGGCGGGGGCGTAGCCGTAGTCGGCATGATCCCGGCCGGCCGGATGGTCGACAAATTCGGCACCCGCTGGTTTCTGCATATCGGCTTCCTGATGGCCGTGATCGCCTTGTGCGGACTCGCTTCTACACACGCGATGACGCTCGTCTGGTGCTTCGTACTGACGGCGGGTGCGGGGTTTGCGATGATTCTGCCCGCCTGGAATACGCTCTTGGCCGAGCTTGTCCCCGAGAAAGAGCGCGGAGCGATCTGGGGAGTGTTTCTTACGCTTCAGGGCGTCGGAACCGTCCTGGGCCCCCTGGCCGGCGGCTGGACCTGGGATCATCTCGGTCCCCAGGCACCGTTCTGGGCCAGTGCCATTTCGATGGGTCTGCTGCTGCTGATTCACGCTCCCCTGTCGCGCGCTTCGCGCCGGCGCGCACGGGCGGCTTGAGGATCGGCGCCTATTCTGCGCAGCCAACGAATAAGAGGTTCCCGACAGTCCGAAGCCGCCCTACAAGGGCGGCTCAGGCTGTCGAGAAAGTCCTATTCGTAAGAGAAGCTTGTCAACTGCGGGAGAAATTCGTTTCGGTCGCGTGTTGAAATCGGGGAAAGGGATTGAAATTTAGCAGAATTTCCCCGATTAACGGTGCAAGTTCATATCCTGATTTTGGATGAACTTGCACCACAAAGGCGAACACTATCGTTCCTACACTGAATTTCTCCCTCCGCCTCCTCGCTTCACTTGGGTTCAGACTTTCTCGACACGTTGAGCCGCCCTCCGAGGGCGGCTTTTTGAGTATCGGCGCTTTGCGAAGCCAATCAAACGCGGCCGGAACGGTTAAAGAAAGAAGGCAGCTTGATTCGTCGGATCGATTCCGATTCGGCAGGACTGGAGGAATAGAAGATGCAGCTGAATCTGAACGACAGAATCGTGGTCGTAACGGGAGCGAGTTCCGGGATCGGCTTGGCGGCGGCCCGGCTTTTTCTGGAAGAAGGCGCAAAGGTGGTCGGCGCAAGCCGCCATCCCGACCGGATCCGCGAACTTGGCGGCGAAGACCGGGTGCTTGCGGTCGAAGCGGATCTGAGCACGGCGGAAGGACCGAAGAAACTGGTGGAAGCGGCGATCCAAACGTTCGGCCGCATCGATATTCTGATCAACAATGCGGGCATTTCCCATTCGCGGCTGGACGGATTTCTCGGCACGAGCGACGAGCAGTGGGAAGAGACCTACCTCAACAACCTGATGAGTATGGTCCGTACCTCAAGAGCGGCCATTCCGCATATGACGGCGCAGGGCAAAGGAGTCATTATCAGCATCGCTTCGGAAGATGCGCGCCAGCCGCAGCCGATGTCGGTCGATTATTCGGCATTCAAGGCGGGTCTGCTGAGCCTAGGCAAAGCGCTGTCGCTTGAATTCGGCGGACAGGGGATCCGGGTCAAGACGGTATCTCCCGGACCTACCCATACGAATATCTGGGATCAGCCGGGCGGGATGATCGATGCGATCTCCGAGAAGTTCGGCAAGCCCAAGGACGAAGTCATCGACTTTTTCGTGGACGAGGTGCGGGAACTTCCGGTCGGCCGGATCGGACAGCCCGAAGACATTGCCGCGATGATCGTGTTCCTCGCCTCCGACAAAGCGGAATATGCGGACGGTGCGGAATATCCGGTAAACGGAGGGTCGTTCAAGGGGATGTAGAGTCAAAAAAAGCCGCGGCCGGTTTCCCCTGTGCAGGAGAAGCCGCCGCGGCCCGTCTTGTTGTTAGAAAGCCATCCGGTACAGCGGGAGAAGCGTATCGAAAGTATCTTCGATCGTACGGATCAGCATGTCGCCGTCCTTCACCCGCGGATCGTCTTTTTGCAGGAAACGGCCGCAGAGCACTTCGGATTTCTTGACCGTGCCGAGCCGTTCGGCGATTAAACGAAGCCCTTCGCGGCCGAGTTCCGTATGCGGCGTGCCTCCCGGTTTGGTATGATCGACCGACCAATAGAACTCGTGCTGCGCTTCTTTGGGCACAAGATCGAGCACTTGGCGTTCATGCGTATGCAGCGAGCGGGCGAGAACGGTTTTGTTCGGACTTTCGTAGATGACGGCCATTACGATGAACAGGTAGTCGGCGAACATCCCTACCTGAAAATGCGGCAGCGCTTTGTAGCCCCGTTTGCTTGTCGCCCAGGCGACCCAGGTGTCGTTCGGGGGGTGGACAGTGCGGCGGGCGTGTTTGGCGACATGCGGGTACATTTCTTCGCCGCATTTCGCGGACAGGAACGGCGCGATGCCGCGGCCCAATTCGTCGAGCTTTGGTCTGACGTTCTCGATCAGAGCGTTCATGCGCGGTTCCAAACCTTCTATTTCGAAGACGGAAAAATCTTTTTCGTGAAAACCTTGATTCATGTTCATGCCCCTTTCAAAAATGCGGTTCCCGGAGAACCCGCAGGCGATTCAACGGCCATTATAGCACGAAGCGAAAGGCTGCAAGCAAGTGGAACACATCATGAAGGCTTCATGAAGAGCAATTCCGAGGACTTCACTTTACTAAACAAAACGAGTACAATGAAAATTATTGCAACCCTATTTCATACGCAAAGGATGGAGAACCTAAAATGTCGAAACAGCAAATTGGCGTAGTCGGCCTTGCCGTCATGGGCAAAAATCTGGCGCTCAATATCGAAAGCAAAGGTTTTACCGTCTCGGTATATAACCGCTCCCCGCAGAAGACGCACGATCTGGTCGAGGAAGCCAAAGGCAAGAATCTCGTAGGCACATTCTCGGTGGAAGAATTCGTTCAATCCCTTGAAGTGCCGCGCAAGATCCTGATCATGGTTCAAGCGGGTCCTGCAACGGACGCGACGATCGAGCAGCTGATTCCTTTCCTGGATCAGGGCGACATCATCATCGACGGCGGCAACGCCTACTTCCCGGACACGCAGCGCCGCAGCGACGACCTTGAAGGCCAAGGTTTCCGTTTTATCGGCACAGGCGTATCGGGCGGCGAAGAAGGCGCGCTCAAAGGCCCTGCGATCATGCCGGGCGGACCGAAAAGCGCGTATGAACTGGTCGAGCCGATCCTGACTTCGATTTCGGCTCACGTGGACGGCGAACCTTGCTGTACATACATCGGACCCGGCGGCGCAGGCCACTATGTCAAGATGGTGCACAACGGCATCGAGTACGGCGACATGCAGCTGATCGGCGAAGCTTACCACCTGCTCAAAGACGTGGTCGGCGCCGACACGGACGAGCTGCACCAAATCTTCGGCGAATGGAACAAGGGCGAACTCGACAGCTACCTGATCGAGATCACGACCGACATCTTCTCGCAAAAAGACGAAGAAACGGGCAAAGCGATGGTCGACGTGATCCTCGACTCCGCCGGTCAAAAAGGCACAGGCAAATGGACCAGCCAAAGCGCGCTTGATCTCGGCGTTCCGCTGTCCATGATTACGGAATCCGTATTTGCGCGTTTCCTGTCCGCCATGAAAGAAGAGCGCGTAGCGGCAAGCAAAGTGCTCAGCGGACCGAAAACGGAAGCCTTCTCGGGCGATCGCGCCGAGTTCATCGAGAATGTGCGCAAAGCGCTGTTCGCGAGCAAAATCGTATCGTACGCACAGGGCTTCGCGCAGATGCGTGCCGCTTCCGACGAATACGGCTGGGATCTGCAGTACGGCAAAATCGCGATGATCTTCCGCGGCGGCTGCATCATCCGTTCGCAGTTCCTGCAGAACATCAAAGACGCTTACGAGAAAAACGGCGAACTTGCAAACCTGCTTCTCGACGATTATTTCAAAGACGTCATCGAGAACTACCAGGATTCGTGGCGTAAAGTGATCGCTTCGGCCGTCATGAACGGGATTCCGGTTCCGGGCTTCGCAAGCGCACTGGCTTACTACGACAGCTACCGCACGGAACGTCTGCCGGCGAACCTGCTGCAGGCGCAGCGCGATTACTTCGGCGCCCACACGTTCAAGCGCGTGGACAAAGAAGGCGTCTTCCACCACGAGTGGCTCGACCTGGACAACGGTACGCTTGATCTGCCGGGCACCAAAAACCAATAATCATCGTTCGTTAAGCGCCCGAAAGGGAACTTTTCAAACGACAAAAAGCGGCGGGGGCCGTCTTTCGGGACTGCCCTCGGCCGCTTTTTCTTTTGCTTTTTCATACCTAGGGCAGCGAAAGCTTCGGTATCCAAGGTTGATTTAGCGCTTTACAGCGTCTAATGATTGAATGGACATGCGGAAACGTGTATAGTGGAAAAAGGAAATTCGATGCGATTGGGACGGATTGGCCGCAGCAGGCACAAAAAAGAGCCCGAAGGCTCTTTTTGCATCACTGTGCTTATTCTTCGTTCCATTCGAGCATGCCGCCGGTCATATTGACCACTTTGTCGAAGCCGGACTGCTCCAGA
This sequence comes from Saccharibacillus qingshengii, assembly GCF_013185195.1. GTDB lineage: Bacteria > Bacillota > Bacilli > Paenibacillales > Paenibacillaceae > Saccharibacillus > Saccharibacillus qingshengii. The sequence continues at coordinate 230,213 of NZ_JAAZWC010000005.1, read as the reverse complement.
TATTCGCAGGCGCGTTCGCTGCGGTAACCGCTGCGGCAGATAAATACCGTTTCGCGGTCGGGATCGAGTTCGTCCAATCGTCCGGCCAGTTGGCCGAGAGGGATATGAACGGCACCGGGGATCATGCCCTGGGCAACTTCTTCGGGCTCGCGTACGTCGATCATCAGCGGGGCATCGCCCCGTTCGATCCGCTCGCGCAGCTCCGAAGGTTCAATCTGTGCAATGGGATTCATGGCTTTCCTGCCTTTCGGTTGGGATATGTTCATGATAGCCAATATCAAAAACTTGTGTCAAATCCAAACCCACAAGCCCGGAGGAGAATCGTCATGGATGTGATTGTCAGACGTACAGAGAGACTGGAAGGCGCCATTGAAGCTTTATCGTCCAAAAACTATACGACCCGTTATCTGCTTGCCGCCGCTTTGGCGGAAGGAACAAGTATTGTACGCTTTCCCGCGCACAGCGAAGACAGCGACGCCATGCGCCGCTGCATTGCGGAGCTCGGAGCGGAACTGGAAGAAGACGACGAGAAGATCGTCATCAAGGGGTTCGGGCGGAACCCCAAGCGGGTCGCCGAGCTGAATGTCGGCAACGCGGGTGCGGTCCTGCGTTTTCTGCTGGCTGTGTCGGCGCTGTCGGAAGACGTCCATTTCGTCAATACGTATCCCGATTCGCTTGGCAAACGTCCGCACGACGATCTGATCGAAGCGCTGCAGCAGATGGGCGCGCAGATCGACCATAACGGCGGCAGACTGCCGATTACGGTCAAAGGCCCTGTCAAAGGCGGAGCGATCACGGTATCCGGCGAGGTCAGCTCCCAGTATCTCAGTGCCCTGCTGTTCCTGACTCCGCTGCTTGAAGAAGACAGCGTAATTACGGTCACGGGAGATTTGAAGTCGAAAGTCGTGGTCGGCCAGACGCTTGAAGTCCTGGAGCAGTCCGGGATCCAAGTCGAAGCCGACGGAGACTATTCCTGCTTCCGAGTACCCGGTGGACAAACTTACCGGGCCGGCGAATACGCGGTGCAGGGGGATTACCCGGGATCGGCGGCGATTCTGTCCGCAGCCGCTGTGCTGCCTTCCGATGTCACGGTTCGCCGCCTGGCCGTACACAGCCGCCAAGGCGAGCGCGCCGTCGTCGACGTGCTGCGCATGATGGAAGCGCCGCTGAGTCATGAGCACGATATTGTGGTCGTCCGGGGAACCGGCGCACTCAAAGCGGTCGAGTTCGACGGTGACGCGGCGACCGATGCCGTGCTTGCCATGGTGGCGGCGGCCGTGTTCGCGGAAGGGACTTCGCGTTTCTACAATGTGGAGAACCTGCGCTACAAAGAGTGCGACCGGATTACCGATTACCTGGCCGAACTGCGCAAAGCCGGCGCGGATGTGGAAGAAACGCAGAGCGAGATTATCGTGCACGGGCGTCCGCAGGGCGTGGCGGGCGGCGTCCGCATCGATTCGCATTACGACCATCGCGTGATTATGGCGCTGACGATCGTGGGTCTGCGCGCCGAGCAGCCGATTACGATTACGGATGCGCATCACGTTGCCAAATCGTACCCGGGCTTTTTTGACGACATGATTGCGCTTGGCGCCAACGTCGAATGGGTAAAAGAATAAGCGAAAGCTTATCCCAGGACCCAAGGAGGAAACAGCCATGCCTTTTCAAAATCCAAGCCGTGAACGGATCGGCGAACTGCTCGAGGCAGCCGGGAATATTGCGGTTGTCGGACTGTCCGACAAGACGGATCGGACATCTTATATGGTAGCCCAAGCGATGCAGTCGCGGGGTTACCGGATCATTCCGGTGAACCCGACGGCAGCCGGAGACACCATTCTCGGCGAGACCTGCTATGCTTCGCTTGCCGATGTGCCCGAGCCGATCGACATCGTCGACGTGTTCCGCCGCAGCGAGTTCTGCGCCGACGTCGCCCGCGAATCCGTGGAAGTCGGCGCGAAGACGCTGTGGCTCCAGTCCGGCGTCTTCAGCGAAGAAGCCGCGCAGATTGCGGGCGATGCCGGTCTCACCGTCATCATGGACCGCTGCATCAAAGTCGAAGACGCTGTTACCGGCGCCGGTTCCCGGCGCTGAACCTGCTTTTTCGCTGAGAACTTCGCAGCGTTTGGGCGAGCCCGACTTTTTGACACCAGCCTTCTGCAAATGCTTGATTCAAACGGTGCCAAGCGATCCCCGATCGCGAGGTGCCGTTTTTGTTTTCCCGCTTCGGGAACAGGCGCTGCAGCTCTGGGGCAGGAACCTTATTCCCGCGCGAAAAAACGCCGTAAATGCTTTGACAAACAATCCTTCAAAGCTTAACATTTGTAGGAAGAGAGGAGAGGGGCATCTTTGAATTGGTTAGGTTCGCTTCAACAGCTTGGCCGGGCCGTGATGATCCCGACAATGGTTCTGCCTGCGGCAGCCATTCTGCTCAGTGTGGGCAGTCTTCCCTGGGAGGTCTGGGGGCTTCCGAGCGTGTCCGAAGCGTTAAACGTGGCCGGATCGGGCGTTCTGCTCTATCTGCCTTATCTGTTTGCCGTAGGGGTGGCTCTCGGCCTTGCCAATCAGGCGGGTTATGCCGGTTTGGCGGCACTGCTGGGCATGACCATCTACGAGCGGGTCATCGATCATTTTGCAAACGGACAGATTCAGCCGACGACGCTGATCGGTATTCTGCTCGGCGTAATCGCGGGCGCACTGTACAATCGCTTCAAAGATCTCAAACTTCCCGAAACGATCCAGTTTTTTGGCGGATCGCGTTTCGTGCTGCTGTTTATGGGGCTGCTGTCGGCGCTGTTCGCTTTTGCCATGCTTGCGATCGGTCCGCTGCTTCAGGCGCTGATCAATCTCATGCATCTCGAAGTGCAGGCCACAGGCGGCTTCGGATTGTTCGTATACGGTATTTTGTACCGGGTGCTGTCGGCTTTTGGGCTGCATCATCTGCTGAATAACGTGGTCTGGTTCCAATTCGGTTCTTACGAGACCGCATCGGGCATGATCGTGCAGGGCGACCTGCCGCGCTTCTTCGCCGGAGATCCGACCGCAGGGTTCTTCATGGCGGGCTTGTTCCCGATCATGATGTTTGCGCTGCCCGCAACGGCGATGGCGGTAATTCACGAAGCGCGCGAGGATTTGAAACCGAAAGTGCGCAAAACGTTCGTTCGCGCCGCACTGGTCTGTTTGCTGACCGGCGTGTCGGAGCAGATCGAATTCGCGTTCCTGTTCGCTTCTCCGTTCCTGTTCGCCCTGCACGCCGTACTCGCAGGATTTGCCATGTGGCTGACCTACGCGCTGGATATTCACCACGGATTCTCGTATTCGGCGGGGCTGATCGATTTCGTGCTCAATTTCCATCTATCGACAAACGGCTGGCTGCTGATTCCGATCGGGATCGTATACGGACTGGGCTATTATATGCTGTTCCGCTGGGCGATCCGCAAATTTCAGATTCCGACGCCGGGACGCGAAGAAGGCTCGACGCTTGAAGATTGGGCCGGTAATATTCCTTACCGCGCTCCGCTGATTTTGCAGGCGCTGGGCGGAAGAGACAACATCGTTCAGGTCCAGGCCTGTATCACCCGTCTGAGACTTACCGTCAAAAGCGATCGGAAGATCGACGGACACGCGCTCAAATCGCTGGGTTCCGCGGGTTTGATCCGGCTTGGCGGCGGTAATGTGCAGGTCGTCTTCGGCACGTACTCGGAGCTGATCCGCGAAGAGATCAACAAGCTGATCGACCGCGAGCTGGATCACGTGCTGTTCGCTTCGCCGGTGCAGGGCCGGATGATGCCGCTCGACGAAGTGCCGGATCAGATTTTTGCCAAGAAACTGGTCGGCGACGGAGTCGCTTTTATTCCTGAAAAAGACGAGCTGGTATCGCCGGTAGCCGGCACGGTGCTGCATATTTATCCGACGCAGCACGCGCTTGGGATCCGGACGAACGAAGATGTCGATGTGCTGCTGCATATCGGAATCGATACTTCGCATATCGAAGGCGCGTTCAAGGCTTTTGTCGAAGTAGGCGATATCGTGGAACCCGGACAGCTGCTGATCCGTTTCGATCTGCCGCTGCTGCGGGAAAAAGCCAAATCGCTCGCCACGCCCATGCTGATCACGAATCCGGATCGCGTACGGTCCTGGAGTTTCGCGCCGTTCAAAACGGTCAAAAAAGGACAGGCCTCGGTCATGTCGGTCGTGCTGTACGATAAAGATAGAGAAACGGGAGGGGGAGGAAGATGATAATCGGTATCGGAGCCGCACCCGGCGTAGCGATCGGCAGAGCTTTCGTTCTGCCGACATGGGAATGGGATGTGCCGGATCAGAAGATGGATGTTGTCGATCTGACGCGCGAATTCGAACGTTTGACCGAAGGCATCCGCACATCCCGCTGCGAGATCGAGGACATGAAAAAAGAGGTCAAGGAAATGGTCGGACCGGAGGAATCGAGTATCTTCGATGCCCATCTGGCGATCCTGGAAGATCCGGTATTCATGAGCGAAATCAAAGGGATTATCGAGCGGCAGTACAAGGCGGCGGAAGTGGCGGTCAAGGAAGCGATCGATCACTTCGTCACCATGTTCGACCTGCTCGACGACGAATATATGAAGGAACGCGCGACCGACATCAAGGATGTGGGCAACCGCCTGCTCAAGCATCTGCTCGGAGCACCCGAGATCAAACTTCCTTCCGACACGCAGCCGTATATTCTGGTCGCCAAAGAACTGTCGCCTTCCCAGCTGGTGCATCTCAATCCGAAGCATGTGCTCGGTATTGTCACGCTGATCGGCGGCAAGACGTCGCATTCGGCAATTATGTCGCGCGCGATCGGGATCCCGCTGGTAGCGGGCCTCGAAGGCAGGCGCGAAGAGCCGTTCCAGACCGGCGAGCTGCTGGTCATCGACGGCGAAGAAGGCGTGGTGTTCATTGATCCCGACGAAGAGACGCAGCGCGTATACGAAGAGAAACAAAGAAAGCTTCAGCGCAAAAAAGAACAGCTGCAGCTGTTGGCCCAAGTCGATGCGGTCACCCGCGACGGAGAGCACTTGACGCTTGCGGCGAACATCAGCTCGCTGCGGGAACTGGAAACGTCGCTCAAGCACGGCGCCCAGGGAGTGGGTCTGTTCCGAACCGAGTTCCTGTATATGGACCGTTCGGAATTCCCGAGCGAAGACGAACAGTTCGACGTCTACCGCCGTATTGCGCAGGGGGCGGCCGGGCAGCCGGTCGTGATCCGGACCCTGGATATCGGCGGCGACAAACAGCTCGATTATTTCGCGCTTCCGGAAGAAGACAATCCGTTTCTCGGCTACCGGGCAATCCGGATCAGTCTGGACCGGCCGGACCTGTTCCTGACACAGCTTCGGGCCATTCTGCGCGCCAGCGCGTTCGGCGAGGTGCGCGTGCTGTATCCGATGATCTCTTCGGTGGATGAAGTGCTGCAGGCCAAAGCTTTGTTGAAACGGGCCATGGAGCAGTTGGACGACCGGGGAGAAGCCTACAACGCGGATATTCCGGTCGGCATCATGATTGAAGTGCCGGCGGCGGCCGCGATTGCGGATCTGCTGGCGGAAGAAGTCGACTTTTTCAGTATTGGCACAAACGATCTGGTGCAGTACGTACTCGCGGTCGACCGGATGAACGAGCAGATTGCGCATATGTATCATCCGTATCATCCCGCCGTACTGCGGATGCTGCGCATGACCGTAAATGCGGCACGCGAGCGGGGAATCGAAGTGAGCGTCTGCGGCGAGCTGGCCGGCGACGAACGGGCGATCCCGATCTGGCTGGAACTCGGCATCAGCAAGCTCAGTATGTCGCCGCAGTCGCTGCTGCGCGTCAAGCACCGCGTGCTGAACACGTCGGCGGCCGAGGCCCGGGAAACGGGCCGCCAGTGCTTCGGACTGGGCCGCTCGGGCGAGATCGAACGGCTGCTGTCCGAATTCGTGATCCCGGTCGCGGAGAGATAAAGGCTTGTTAATCTACAGCACCCTACAGGACAGCAAAAAACCGCCCTCGACTTGATCGGGAGCGGTTTTTTGCATGTGTTTTGACACGTGATTCCGGGCTGTTCATAAAACGAGAGAGACGTTTTTATTGGGCGGCTTTGGAATTGGCCAGCGCGTCGCAGAAAGCTTTGCCGTAAGGCGGCAGGTCGGGCGGTCTGCGGGCGGACACGATATGGCCGTCGACAACGACGGCTTCATCTTTCCAGATCGCGCCGGCGTTTTCCATATCGTCGCGGATGCCCGGCGTGGAGGTTACCGTAACGCCGTCCAGAATCTTGGCCGAGATCAACACCCAGCCGGCATGACAGATTTGTCCGATCGGCTTTTGGGCTTCATGCATCTCGCGCACCAACTGAAGGACTTTCGGATAGCGGCGCAGTTTGTCCGGCGCCCATCCGCCCGGTACGAGAATACCGTCGTAGTCGGCGCTGCTCAGCTCGTCGAATCCGTATTCAGCTTCGGCGGGAACGCCGTATTTTCCTGTATAAGTTTTGCCTTTTTCCGCTCCGGCCAGATGGACCTCGGCTCCTTCTTCGCGCACGCGATAGACGGGAACCCACAGCTCAAGATCTTCAAATTCCTCATCTACCAATGCAATGACTTTTTTTCCGTCAAGACGCATAAGTCACCGATCCTTTCCTTTGTTTGTAGGGGCTACGAATGTTTCACCTCTTTTATTGTAACAGGATGAAAGAAGCACCGCAAAAAAGCAAAAAACCAAAAATGTTTTTTTGAAAGCGCTTAATTAATTTGTAAAAGAAGCAGGAATTTGCGCAAGACACAGCGAATCTATTGCATGAAGTGCTGCTGCTTGTGGATCAGGTGCCTATTGGCGGGCTTTGGATGTTCAAGCGCGCTGATTCTGACTATCAACATTGGAGGGGATTGTTGGGATGCTGGAACATTGCAAATGCGGACAAAGATACGATCTGGATTTTCGGCTCGTCGATTTCAAAAAGCAGGTCAGCATCGAAAACGTGCCTGTTCTGGCCTGCCCGCAATGCGAACACGAAGAAGTCCTGCACTGGGTCAAAGGAGATTTGACTGCGCTGCTCAACAGCCTGCCGCTCGAAGGAAAGCCCTACGGGATCGATTTTACGGATTTCAACGAGCTGGCCCATATTGTGTACCACATTTTCACCTGCAGCGAAGCGGACACCAAAGAAGCGTTCAAAGCCGAGATTCGGCTCAGCTGCGCGACCCGCATCAATACGCTGCTGGATTTGTACCGCTGCGCCTGCGAAGTGGGGGATCGTGCTTGGATGGACGAAGTCGAGGCGCAGCTGGCCCAGTTGAGCGAGAAAGTCTTCGTCAATGGGCAGGAAGTCCGTTATTCTTCCGTGTGACGGTATCGAAAACGCTCTTTTTGACTTCGATTTGCCGTGTTGTTAAACTGAAAGCGAACATCTGTGTGCAGTATTATCGAATAATTTGGATGTATCGCAGAACGGGAGGAACGACTTATGGCCACTTTTAATCAGATTACAACCAGTGAGCAGCTGGAAGCCCTTATTCAAGAATCCGGTGAAAAGCCGGTCCTGATCTTCAAGCACAGCACCCGCTGCCCGATCAGTTCGAGAGCTTATTTGGAAGCCAAGCGTTATTTGGAAGGTTCGCCGAATCCGGATGCCGCCTATGCGTTGATTCATGTTGTCGAAGACCGTCCGGTCTCGCTCGAAGCGGCCGATCGTCTGGGTGTCGAGCATGCGTCGCCCCAGGCAATCCTGCTCAAAGACGGACAGGCGGTCTGGAACACGTCGCATGCCCGGATTACTTCTTCCGCGCTTCAGGAGGCCCTGTCTTAAGACAGGCGCCTTTTTTGGAAAAAAGTGAAGCGTTAACATTGCACACCAAACAAATTTATCGTATCATGGTACTAATGAAAGCTTGAATGTAATTCATTGAAACATGATTGAAAAATTTACTGGCAATGGAGAGAACAGATGTGACGGTAACTATTTATGATGTGGCGCGCGAAGCTGGCGTTTCGATGGCCACCGTTTCCCGGGTCGTTAACAACAACCCCAACGTGAAGCCGCAAACCCGCAAGAAAGTATATGAGGCGATTGAGCGTCTAGGCTATCGTCCGAACGCTGTAGCACGCGGTCTGGCCAGCAAGAAAACAACGACGGTCGGTGTAGTGATTCCCGATATTTCGAACTCGATTTTCGCAGAGATTGCCCGCGGCATCGAAGACATCGCCAATATGTATCATTACAATATTATTTTGTGCAACGCCGATAAGAAAAAAGACAAAGAAATCCGTGTCATCAATACCCTGCTGGAGAAACAGGTCGACGGTCTGCTGTTCATGGGCGGCACGATTACCGAAGATCACGTCCAGGCGTTCCAGACGGCATCCGTGCCGATCGTTCTTTGCGCAACCAAAGATGAAAACGGTACGATTCCGGCCGTCGATATCGATCATGAAGCGGCTGCTTTCGATGCGGTCAGCACTCTGGTTCGTCACGGTCACCGCGAGATCGCGATGATCAGCGGTACGCTGCAGGATCCGGCAAACGGTTACTCGCGTTTCCAAGGTTACAAGCGTGCGCTTGAAACGGCGGGAATCGAGTATCAGGAAGATCTGGTCCGTATCGGCAATTATCGCTATGAGTCCGGTGTGGAAGCGATGAAGTATTTCCTCGGCCTCAAACGCAAGCCGAGCGCGATCTTCGCCGCAACGGATGAAATGGCGATCGGAGCCATCCACAGCGTACAGGACGAAGGCTATAAAGTGCCGGACGACTTCTCGATTATCAGTGTGGACAATATTCGTATGGCTTCCATGGTACGTCCGCAGCTGACGACTGTCGCTCAACCGATGTACGATATCGGTGCGGTGGCGATGCGTCTGCTGACCAAGCTGATGAAAAAAGAGAACGTCGAAAATTCGCAGGTTATTCTGCCGCACGAAACGATTCTCCGGTTGTCCGTCGCTCGTCTGAACGACTGAACCCGCGTATAATCCGATGAAAAATCCGATTGCCCTGATGGGCGCGATGGATGAAGAAGTCAAGCTTCTGCTTGGCGAGACGGAACATGCCCGCAGCCGCAAAGCTGCGGGCATTACGTTTACCGAAGGCATGTTCCGCGGACAGGATGTGGTGATCTGCCGATGCGGCGTCGGCAAGGTCAACGCTGCTGCGGCTGCGCAGGTTCTGATCAGCGAATTTGGCGTTCGGGCTTTGGTATTTACCGGTGTAGCCGGAGCGCTGCATCCCGATCTTGCGATCGGCGATCTGGTCCTTGCTTCCGAAAGTCTGCAGCACGATATGGATGCGTCGCCGCTTGGTTTTGCTCCGGGCGTGATTCCTTTTCAGGAAGAATCCGTGTTTCCTTCGGATCGGCGACTGGTCGCTTTGGCCGAGCAGTCTTGCCGGGCGGAGAAGATTTCTTTTCGCACAGGACGCATTTTGTCGGGCGATCGCTTTGTGGCCGACCGCCTTGAAGTCGCACGGCTGAGCCGTGAATTCGAAGGACTGTGTACGGAAATGGAAGGAGCGGCGGTGGCTCAGGTCTGCCGGATGAACGGAGTGCCGCATATGGTCATCCGCTCCATGTCCGACAAAGCGAACGGAGAAGCGCCGGGCAGCTTTGCCGAATTTACCAAAGAAGCCTCAGCCCGGTCTTTTGCCGTTGTAGCCGGAATGGTTGAACATTGGACCGGTCTATAAGACGAGCTGACTCTAATCTGGGTCGCGCTGCCCAAGCGGTTCCCAACGTAAATAAAAAGCCCGTGATTACCGAAACTTCGGTAATCACGGGCTTTTTGTATACAACCGCTTGGCGAAGCGGTTACGGACTATCCATATGCAGCGTCTTGGATGGAGGAGATTCCCCGGCTTCGTTGGAAGCCGAGACTCTGAACCAAGCCTTGAACGGAGCCTGGGCCGAATAACTGAATGAAGCGGAGCCTGTACTGCCGATCGCGCTGTAAGGGCCATCCGCTGCCGTACTGTGATAGACGGTATAGGAGGTGGCGCCTTCAGTCGGCTTCCACGTGAGCTGAACGCCGCTTGCCGAAGCCATACCCTGAAGCTGTTTCGGTTCGGCAGGAGCCGTAACCGCAGCAGGCGGAGGAGGTTCTTCTTCCGCAGGCGGCGGAGTCACGACCTCGGCAGAGACTTCCGGCTGCTCTTCTTCGGGCTGCTCTTCTTCGGGCTGCTCGGTTTCGGGCTTGGTGCCTTCGCCTATTTCGCCAAGCTGCTGTTCTTCTTCCGGCTTCGTTTCTTCCGGAGTCTCCACGGCTGGCTGCTCGATAGCATCGTTGGGAACCACAATACCTTCGACCGTTACGCCTTCTTCCGGTACGGTAGGTTCCGCTGCCGGCGCCGTCGGTTCGGAAGGAGGCTGCGGCGATGAAGACGCGCCTACGCTGCGGCTAGGCGCCGATTCTCTGCCGGCTACGTCGACAGCTGTCACGTAGTGGGTGGCAGAACTCGGAGAAATCTGGAACTGCAGGAAGTTCCCGGTCTGAACCGTTCCGGCATATTGGAACGAGCTTCCGCCGTCCCAAGAGCTGTACAGGCGATAACCGACAACATCGTTCTCCGGATTGCCCGTAAAGGCGATTGCGCTGCCCGAATTATCCATCCACACATTGACCGGAGCGGAAGGTACGCTGCCATCGTCCGTACGCGGATCGACTTCCTTCGGCATGTCGACGCCCGCATCCGCAGGAATGTAATACTCGAGCGGCTGGCCGTCGTTCATTTTGGACAATGCGTTTTTGAGTTCGAGAATCAGCTGATTGATCGGCTTCTCCCGGTTGACGGTAACTTTCTTCAGCACCATATCGTCCGGCGTTTCCGGGTGAGGCACGTAATTGACTCCGTTATAGACGATATATTTCGCGTTGACGAGGCCATCGTCATAATCGGTCGGTACATATTTTTCATTGAAAATGTCCGTGACCAACTTGCCCGATTGCACCGTCAATTCGGTTGGCAGTTTGCCGCTGAAGCCCGAGACGGTTTTCGACACGATGCCTTTCGGTTCCGCAAACGTCTTGGTCGGGAACAATTCGGGTTTGAGTGCGGTCACTTCATTCATGATCGTTGCCCACAGGAAGCGGGCGCGTCCTTTGTCATCGTTCATCGTGTTGACCGGTTCGTTGTAGCCCGCCCATACGCCGAGCGTCAGGTCCGGCGTATAGCCCATAAACCAAACGTCGCCGTAATTTTGCGTGGATCCGGTCTTGCCGGCAATCGAGATATTGCCGTACTGCTTGAACAGACCCGGTATGCCGCTTACCCGTGCGTTGCCCGTTCCTTCGCTGACTACCGTCTTCAGCATGTCGGTCATGAGATAGGCGGTCTGCTCGGAGAAGACCCGGCTCGGATTGACCTGGTGCTTGTACACGATATTGCCTTTGGAATCGACGATCTTCTCGATCGTATACGTTTTGTTGAACTCGCCGCCGTTGCCGATCGAACCGTAGGCACCCGCGAGTTCCTGAACGGTAACTCCTTCGCGCATACCGCCGAGAACGCCCGTCGTGTTTTTGTAGTCGTCGTCGGTGATCGTGGTAATGCCCAGCTTTTTGGAGAAGGTCCAAGCGTTCTTGACGCCGACTTTCTCGTTGAAGAGCTTAAGCGCCGGAATATTGAGCGACTGGTTGAGCGCATAACGCGCCGTCACCAGACCCTGATAGCGGCCGTTGGCATTTTTCGGAATGTGGTAGGATGAACCCGAAGGCAGAATGATCGGCGCATCGTCGATCACGCCGGCCGGCTGGATAAGTCCGGCATCGAGCGCAGGCAGGTAGGCTGCAATCGGCTTCATGGTCGAACCCGGCTGCCGTTCCATCTGCGTGGAAAGGTTCATCTCCAGCGTACCGAAACTGCGACCTTCGATCATGCCGAGTACGGCACCCGTCTTCTGGTCGATCAGACTTGCGGCCAGCTGCTGCGGAAGCCCGCCGGGATCCGCAGGACCGAAGTTTGCCGGATTTTCCGCGACCGCGCGCATCGTTTTGTAAATGTCTTTGTCGATGGTCGTGTAGACGCGGTAGCCTCCGGTCAGCAGCAGCTGATTGGCCGCTTCATAAGAGGAACCGTTCTCGCCCGAAGCGGCATCTCCACCCGGGTTCTGCAGAGTCATGACGATTTTGGTCGCTTCGCGTTCGACCTCCGCCATCAGATACGGATAGGTGGCGTAAGCTTTCGGCATTTTGCCGGCCAGCGAACTTTGCAGATCGAATTCGAGCGCTTCGTCATACTCGGCCTGTGTGATTTTGCCGTCTGCCCGCATATTGGATAATACCCGGTGCTGACGGCTGACGGCATTGTCGAAGCCTTTTTTGTTGAATTCCCCTTGGCTGTCAAAAGCGGAATACGTGGTCGGAAGCTGGGGAAGCCCCGACAGATAGGCGGCTTGGGCCAAATTCAGCTGCGCAGGATCGCTGATACCGAAAATACCTTTGGCCGCCGCTTTGACCCCGAACAGATTGTAGCCGGCGGCACCTTTGCCGAACGGCATTTTGTTCAGGTAAGCGGTCATGATTTCTTCCTTGGACAGGAAGCGTTCCATCCGCAGAGACAGGAGGATTTCCTTGATCTTGCGGTCGTTTGTTTTGTCCAGGCTCAAAAATACACGGCGTGCCAACTGCTGCGTCAATGTGCTGCCGCCCGTTTGTACAGGTTCGTTCAGCACTTTTTGTTTGACAGCCCGCAGGGTGCCTTTTGTATCGATACCCGGGTGTTCGTAGAAACTTTTGTCTTCGATCGATACCAGTGCATCGATGACGCTCCGCGGAATCTGGTCGTACACGACAGGTCTGCGGTCTTCATCGGTACGAAGCTGGCCGATCGGGGAATTATCCCTGAAATAAGCAAAGCCCGTAATCGAATTCTGGTCGATTGCCTGTTCAATCGAAGCTCTAGAGCGAACAGGCTCATCCTTGAGGATGGAGGTCACATACCCCGCTGCTGCGCCTCCCCCAAAAAGAACAGCGGCAAAACCCAAAATGACGACCCACTTAAAGAAGGTCAGCATTTTGCGAAGCGGCGATCTTTTTTTGACGGAAGGTTTCGTTTCGGGCTTTTTTTTCTCATCTGCCATTGGCGTATCTTCCTCCTTTGAACAGGGCTTATTATAGCACAAAATCAAGAAAAACAGCATAAGGAATGGGGAGGGGGGCTGAAGGAGGAGGCGAAGACTCCAAGCCGGGAAAAATAGAGGGGCAGGAAGGTTATCCATAAAAAAATACCCGCAAGCTGCAAAGCTTGCGGGTATTTCGATGAGGCTTCCCGAATTAACGGTTGTAGAATTCGACGATTTGCTTTTCATCGATTTCTTGCGAAAGTTCGCCGCGTTCAGGCAGACGGAGGTACTTGGCTTCCATAGCCGTCTCGTTGTACTCGATGTAACCGACAATGTGTGCACGGTTTTCGATAGCTTCCTTGATGGAAGCCATGCCGCGGCTTTTCTCACGAAGGCCGATTACGTCGCCAAGGCTTACTGCGTAAGAAGCGATGTCGACTTTTTTGCCGTTAACCGTTACGTGACCGTGAGCGACCAGCTGACGCGCACCTGCGCGGGAGTTGGCGAAGCCCATACGATACACCAGGTTGTCCAGGCGGCTTTCCAGCAGGAACATGAAGTTCTCGCCGGCGATGCCTTGCATTTTTTGTGCTTTTGCAAACAGTGTGCGGAACTGCTTCTCGCCCAGACCGTACATGTGGCGCAGCTTTTGCTTTTCTTGGAGCTGCATGCCGTAGTTGCTTTGTTTTCTGCGTTGGTTAGCGCCATGCTGACCCGGAGGGAAGTTGCGCTTGAGATCTTTGCCGTTACCGCTCAGGGAAATACCGAGGCGGCGGCTGAGCTTGAATTTAGGGCCTGTATAACGTGCCATATTGGAAAAACTCCTTTGTCATGTGTAATGGCCGGGGAACCGTGTGCGCCGTATTTTGTTTCGCGTACGCAGGCCGGAGACGCTCTTCTCTATATAGAGAGGAAACGAATCAACGTACTCATATCGGGAGAGTTCAGCCGCTGTCCCGATAGCAACAAAACGCGTGAGGGTGACGCACCGTTACACCCAGATACGTAAGTATCCGGCGTTCATACATCACTAAATTTTATAGGATAAACCTTTGTTCGTCAAGCCTAAAAAAGGAAATGAAAAACTTAATTTTTAAACGCAAAAATCGATTGAGCCGAAAGACCCAATGAAAAGGAGAAATACCGAAAAATAAGGTGCAAAAGTGGTGCAAAAAGAGTAATATAAGAAAAAGGTATAAGGAACACGCATACAAGCCCGGCTTTTGCACAGCTTCCATTTTGCGAAACCCGGGCTTTGCAATACGGCAGCGACAGGCATTGTTTTCGGCAAAGGAGAGAAGTTATGTCCGAGCACGCAGGGAAGAACCGGGTGGAGGAAATTCGGCGCGATGAAGTCGGCCAAGCGCTGTTTCCCGTTGTATCCCGCGGCGATCAGTCTTTCTGGATTCAGTTGGTGGATATCGGCACGGCCGATTTCCCTTATATAGAACCTTTGCTAAAAGAAAGCTTTGCCGACTGGCGCGAGCAAAACGCCGCACCCGTATCGAAAGCGGAATGGTTTTTGTTCAGCCATGAAGGAGAAGCCGCTTCCGGCGATCCGGAACTGATCGGCCATTTGAAAGCTCAGCCCGAACATGCTGGCTGGATGTCTCTGGCGACAAGGGAGCCGGTATTCGTTCCGGCCGTGCGTCACGAAGGCGAATATATGCGCACGCGAACGGCTTTTGCCGTTCCGGTCTTCACCCGAAGCGGAGGCGAAGTTTTTGCGGTCCTTGGCTGCGTGGTTCCCGAAGAGGAAGCCGCCGGCATGCTGCGATTGGTAGAGATGGCCGCCGCGCATTTCCGGACCTGTTTCTACCAGAGGCTGGAGTATTCCTTCGTTTACGATACGCTGTACACCCGGCAAGCCGGCGCCTCCGCGTTAAATGGAGATTCGGCGCTATTTCGTATGGTCCGAAGACTGTATGACAAGTTCAACGTGGACGGGGTCTTGGAAGAACTGCTGCGCATCGTATTGGTTCTGTATCCGTCGGCTCGCTGTCAGCTTCTGATGACGCAGGATTACCAGAGCTCGAATCCGCAGCTTCAATCCTTCATGCTGGATCAGCGCAAGCAGGATATCAGTATGGAGGCTTTTATGAAAGGAAGCGTGGAAGTCGAAGCGGTTCCGTCACCGACCTATCCGAAGCGGATCGAAGCGGCGCTTCCCCTGGCGGGGCATCAAGGCATCTACGGCGTGTTCCACTTTACGCTGGATCTGCCGCCGGACCGTCTCGATACGCGCCTGCTTGGCATGATCGCGGATACGGCGGGCAAAGCTTTTGAGAATGCCAAGTTATACGAGCAGTCCAATCTGCTGATTCGCGAACTACTGCTGATCAACGAGCTGACCAAGCGTCTGAACCAGAATCTGCAGCTCAGCGACGTTTTTGCTTTTGCCATTCAGGAGCTGGTGGGCATTTTCCGTGCGGACTACTGCTGCATTGTCAAAGACAATCCGGCGCAGCAGCGCTTCGATGTGATGGCCTGTAGTCTTCCCGAACTTCAAGGGTCTTCCTTCAGCCGGGATTACGGATTTGCGGGAACCGTGCTGCGTACGCAGGAACCGCTGATCGTATCGGATTATCTGGAGTCTTCGATCCCGTCGCGCTTTATGGAACTGGCCGAAGCCCGTTCGATGATTGCGGCTCCGCTGATCTCGAACGGCAAAGCAATGGGCGCGGTACTGCTCGCTCAGCGCGAACACCATTATTTTTCTTACGAAAACTTCAAACTGCTGCAGATGCTGTCGACGCATATCGGACTGGCCGTCAGCAATGCGACCCTGCATGCGGAACTTGAACGCATGGCCAACCGCGATACGCTGACGGGACTGTACGTGAGACGTTATCTCGACGAGCGGATCCACGCCCATCAACTGCAGGGCTCCAAAGGCTCGCTGCTTGTTATCGATATCGACCGGTTCAAGCAGGTCAATGATACGTACGGTCACCAGATCGGAGACTCCATTTTGCAGCAGGTGAGCGGGATGATTGTGCAGTCGATCCGCGACACGGATGTCTCGGCCCGCTGGGGAGGCGAAGAACTCGCGGTGTATTTCCCGGAAACGGCGCTTCAGGAAGCGTTGATCGTAGCCGAACGGATCCGCAGTTTCGTCGAAGAAGAGACTCATCCGACGGTTACGGTATCCTGCGGAGTCGCCGAATGGGCGCAAAAAGATATGACGATCAGTGTCGAATCGCTTTTTTATCGCGCGGATATGGCTCTTTACCAAGCCAAGAACAGCGGTCGCAACCGGATTCGGGCCGCGGTCGGCGATTGAACGCAAAATTTGGGGAAGCTCCGTACGGCCGAGGCCGTTCGGGACTTTTTTGCACGCCGGAAAAGGTTCATGCGATGACTTCAAGCGGCGGAAGTGCTACAATAGTAAGGCTATCGGCGGCTTTGTCTGTGGACCGTCGTTCATTTTAAGCGGGTTTTCGGTATCTGCCGAACCCATACTGCGGGAGGAACTGACAGCATGCGTGATCCAAGAGTACAGAAATTGGCGAAGACGCTGGCGGGTTATTCCGTCAATGTCCAGCCGGGCGAGAACATCCTCGTCGAAATGATCGGCCCCGAACGCGATCTGCTTCAGGCGGTCGTGGAAGAAATCAGCGCTTTGGGCGGGAATCCTTTTGTGCAGTTGACGGACAAAAGAGTGCAGCGCACCCTGCTGATGAACGCGACCGAAGAGATGATCCGGACATGGGCGGAAGTCGACTTGAACCAGATGAAGCAGATGCAGGGCTATATCGGCATCCGTTCGGGCGAGAACGTCAATGAACTTGCCGACGTTCCGGAAGAGAAGATGAAGATGTACAATGCGCTCTACAACCATCCGGTGCACAGCGAGCAGCGCGTCAAGCGTACGAAGTGGGTCGTGCTCCGTTATCCGAGTTCGAGCATGGCGCAGCTGGCCAATATGAGCACGCAGGCGTTCGAAGATTTCTACTTCGACGTATGCAATCTCGATTACGCCAAGATGGACCGTGCGCAGGATTCCCTGCAGAAGCTCATGAACGACACTTCCCGGGTGCGGATCGTCGGACCGGGCACCGATCTGTCGTTCTCGATCGAGAACATTCCGGCTATCAAGTGTTCGGGCACCGCCAATATTCCGGACGGCGAAGTGTACACGGCGCCGGTGCGCGATTCCGTTAACGGAACAATCGCCTACAATGCAGCCAGTGTCTACAACGGCATTACGTTCGAGAATGTTACCTTCCGGTTCGAGCAGGGCCGGATTGTCGAAGCGACGGCCAACGACACGGACAAGCTGAACAAGGTTCTGGATTCGGACGAAGGCGCACGGCATATCGGCGAATTCGCAATCGGGTTCAACCCGTACATTCTGACCCCAATGAAAGACACGCTGTTCGACGAAAAAATCGCCGGCAGCCTACATTTCACTCCGGGACAAGCTTACGAGGTCGCCGACAACGGCAACCGTTCTTCCATTCACTGGGATCTGGTGCTGATCCAGCGTCCGGAATATGGCGGCGGCGAAATTTATTTCGACGACCGTTTGATCCGCAAAGACGGGATCTTCGTTGTGCCGGAACTGGAATGCCTTAATCCTGAAAATTTAAATTAAGTTTCAAAAACGCGGAAAACGGTTGATAAGAAAGCGGATACAAGTTATCATGGAACATGTGAGTACCGGTTATTCATTCAGATTTAGACGGAGGGATACTAATGGCTAAAAACAACGCAGCGGTTGTCGAAATCGCACAAACCGCATCCCGCTTCTCTTCTTCGATCGTCCTGCAGGCGGAGAACAAGTACATTGACGTCAAGAGCATCCTGGGTTTGTTTACGACACTCGTAAGCAACCAGCAGTATGAGCTTCATGTCATCGGCCCGGACGCCGAAGAAGCCAAAGCCGGAATGATCGAAGTTTTCGAGAAGCACGGTCTCAACGTCGTAATCGCACCGGAATAAGCGACGGAATTTGTCAGGCCAAGCACCGCCCTTTTCCAAAGGGACGGTGCTTTTGCTCGTGGACGTTTACATTTTGTTAGCTGGTTCTTGTATTACCTTTTAAATTCGTCTAATATTAGAGTAGAAACGCCGGCCACACTTTCGGGCATAGGGGGGAGAAAATATGACTTCATCTGATGTGCAGGAACAGTTTCAAATCAAGGCAGCCAATCTTCTTCAAGAAGATGCAGATAAAATCGAGAAATTGATTGAAGTACAGATGGAGAATCTGGCGACCCGCTACTGTCCTCTCTATGAGGAAGTGCTGGATACGCAAATGTACGGTTTCTCCAGACAAGTCGATTTTGCGATCCGGGCAGGTCTCGTAGGCGAGTCGGAAGGCAAACAGATTGTGAGCAAGCTTGAGCGCAATTTGGCGGTTCTCTACGAAGCCTTGAACAACAAAGAGTAACGGTACGTCCGTTTCTTCCGGGCTTCGACATAACAAAAGCGCGTACGGAGTTTTCGCTCCGAACGCGCTTTTTTTTGCCGTTTCGCCTTTTTTTAATGGACCATGAAGAAAGAGACGCCCAAAATGATGTATACCGCAAGAAGCAGCAGCCCTTCGTACCAGTTCGTTTCGCCGTCCTGGATGATGGATTTGGCCACGAATACCGATACGGCGATCGCTACGATCTCGATCGTGGAGAAGACGATATTCATGGTGCCGCTCAGACCGCCCATGAAGAAACTGATAAAGATCAGGACCGGAGCGACGAACAGGGAGATCTGCAGGCTGCTTCCGACCGCAATCTCGACAGAAGCGCCGATTTTGTTTTTCATAGCCAGCATGATGGCCGCACTGTGCTCGGCCGCGTTGCCGACGATCGCGACGACGAATGCACCGACAAACAGCTCGCTGAGTCCGAATTGGGTCGTGAACGTCTCAAGCGTACCGACCAGCCATTCGCTGACAAACGCGACCATGACGGTTGCGATGACCAGGTAGGCGATCGAACGCTTTTTGGACCAGGCCGGCGCATGTTCGTCAGAAGCATGCGTATCGGATGCAGGCACGCCTTGATCGGCGCTGCCGGCCGGAAGGCCGCTGCCGGTCAAAGCCGCGGCAGCTGCAGGCGATTCCGAAGGATCGGACAGATAGTTCTTGTGGGTGATCATCGAGAACACCAGCCAGAACAGGTAAGCCACGATCAGAATGCCGGCTACGATCAGGCTCAGCGTGTTGATCTGCTGTCCTTCGATCGAATGGGTGTTCAAGAAGACGGCGGGTACGAACAAGGCGATGACCGCCACGATCATCAGCGAGCCGTTCATGCCGGCCAGGGGCACGTTGAAGCGCTGCACTTTGAATTTCAGGCCGCCGGCGAATAAGCTCAAACCGAGAACCAGCAGCAGGTTGCCTATGATCGAGCCGGTCAAACTGGCTTTGACCATATCGAACAGCCCTTCTTTGACAAGCAGGATCGCGATGATCAGCTCGGCCGCGTTGCCGAAAGTGGCGTTCAGGAAACCGCCCAGACGCTGTCCGGCATAATGCGCGACGCTCTCCGTGGCTCGCCCGAGGAATCCGGCAACAAAGATGACCGAAAGGGCCGACAGCGCGAATTCAAGCGTCGAATTCCAATGCAGCAGATGTCCCGCCGCGCTCAGCGCGAAAGTAACAATCAGCAGAATGGGGGAAAGCATTTTTTTCATAATCTCAGACCTCCGTAACCGATTCGGTTTTTCTCGTTATGTAAACATGAAGATAACAAGTCCATTCCAAATATACGCCATTTCCCTACCTGATGAAACAATTTGCAGAGTTCAGAGCGAAAAATGTCAAAATCGGCATTTGCACTGCAAGGGGGTTAGCCTTTAAACTAGAACTATGAAGTAAGGAGGGATGGTCATGTCCGAACAAATGCAGTTGGACAATGGAAATGTACGAATCGCCAACGATGTCGTAGCCAAAATTGCGGGAATGTCCGCGCTCGAGACACCGGGGATCGCTGCGATGTCCGGCGGTTTGTCGGAAGGCTGGGCCAAGCGTCTGAGCGGGAAAAACGTGCAAAAAGGCGTGACCGTCGAAGTCGGCCAGCTGGAGACGGCGATCGACCTGCGCATTATTGTCCTGTACGAGACGCCGATTCATGAAGTCTGCCGCATGCTGCAGCAAAATGTTCGCGAAGCGGTGGAGAATATGACCGGTCTGAAAGTGATCGAAGTCAATGTCAAAGTCGAAGGCGTTGCTTTCAAGGATGACATTTCGATCGAAGAGCCGTCGCGTATCCGCTAAACTCGCGATACGGCGTACCTGTCAGTCGGATGCGCCGCACGCAAAAAGGTTCCCCCGGAATGATCCGGGAGAACCTTTTTTTTGCTGCCGTTCGGAAGTATCGTCTCCGTATGTTAGCGGGAACGGTACAGGGCCGGGCGGCGTTCGGACGCGCTTATCGTCTCGGTCGTCTGTTCTTTGACGGCCGGCGCGGCTTTCTTGGAATCGCGGGAGATGCTGAGCAGAATTCCCATACTGAACAGCGTAATCAGCAGAGAGGTGCCGCCGTGGCTGATAAACGGAAGCGTGACGCCGGTCAGCGGAATCGTGTTAGTGACGCCGCCGATATTGATGAACGCCTGGATCCCGATCAGCCCGACAATGCCGACACCCGTCAATGTACCGAAAATATCCGTGCAGCGCAGCGAGACCAGCAGGCCTCTCCACAGGAAATACAAGTACAGCAGCAGGAATACGGCCGTTCCGATAAAGCCGAATTCTTCGCCGATGATCGCAAAGATAAAGTCGTTATGCGGATTGGATAGGTAGGAGAGCTTTTGAATACTTTGTCCGTACCCTGCGCCGGTCACACCGCCTTCGCCGATCGCGATCAGCGAGTTGAGCAGATTCTGCGTTGAACCCTGCGGATCCGCAAACGGATCCAGATAAGCCTGAATTCGGCCGACCTGATAGTTGGAAGTAGCCTGCGCTTCGTCCGCGGTCTTTTGGGTCAGCAGTTCTTTGCCGCCGAGGAACAAGGCAAGAATCAGACCCAGAATCATAACCGATCCCAAAATATGCTTGATACTGGCTCCGCCCGCATAGATGACGAGGAAGCAGGCCGATACCAGAATCACGCAGGAACCGAGATCGGGCTGAAGCATGACCAAGCCGGCAATTACCGAGACGATCACGATAATCGGCATGAAGCCCGAACGCAGATCGCGGAAACGCTCGCCTTTTTTGGAGATCAGCGCGGCCAGATACAGAATGGTACTGATCTTCGCCAATTCCGTCGGTTGGACCGAGATCGGCCCCAATTCGATCCAGCTGTGCGCTCCGTTAACGGCGGGCATGAACAAAACGAGGATCAGCAGGGCGAATGTCAACAGGAACATGGGAACAAACAGCTTCTTGAAACGTTTGTAGGGAATATTCATCGTAACCAGCATGACCACGATACCTATTAAAGCATACTGGAATTGGGACAGCGTAAAGAATAAAGGATTGTAACTGAATTTTTTGCTCAACAGCGTAAAGCTTGAGCTTGCGCTGAATACCATCAGCAGGCCGAAGCCCGTCAGAATCAGCGTCAAAATCAGCAGTTGGAAATCGGGCGGCGCTTTGGGCGGCCTGGTTTTTGTTTTGGAGCCCGCTTTGCCCGTCTGATTTGTTCGGTCTGTCCGTATAGTGCTCATGTAAGTTCAATCCTTCGGCGGACGCTGCGGAAGCGCCGTTTATGGGTGTAAATGACCGGAATATCCGATAAGACGACTTCTGGCTTGTACAAAGACGCTAAAACTTCATCTTTCATCATAGTCGCTTTGAAAGATGGGTGCAAGACCTGTCACAACGGTGGGCGGCGCTTTTGTTTTTTGCTACAATGACGGAAAGGCGCTGCAAGCAGGCGTTTGCCCGGATTTACAGACAGATGCGAAGCCAAACCGAAAGGACCTGAAACGATGAACGAAACAGTGGAACGCGGATTTGCGGAGATGGTGGAATGGCGCAGATATCTGCATCGCAATCCGGAATTGTCCTATGGAGAAAAAGAAACGGCCGCTTTTGTAGCGGATAAATTGGAAAGCTTCGGAATCGAAGTCCGTCGGAATATCGGCGGCCACGGGTTGATCGGAACGGTGCGGGGCTCTCTGCCGGGCCGGACAATTGCGCTTCGCGCCGATATGGATGCCCTGCCGATCTGGGAAGAAAGCCGTGCGGAGTATGTCTCGCAGCGCGACGGGATCATGCATGCCTGCGGCCACGACGGACACACGGCCGCTCTGCTCGCGGTTGCCCGGTATTTTGCCGAACACAGACCGACTCTGCGCGGAGAAGTGCGGCTGCTGTTCCAGGCCTCCGAAGAAGTGTGCCCGGGCGGTGCCCGGCCGCTGATCGAACATGGAGCGCTCGAAGGCGTCGATGCGGTATACGGGGTACACTTGTGGACGCCGCTTCCTATCGGTACGGTTGCTTCGACCGCCGGACCGATGATGGCTTCGACGGACGAATTTTTTATCGATATTACGGGGCGCGGCGGACACGGCGGGATGCCGCACGAAACGGTGGACAGTATCGTCGCCGCTTCGGCGCTCGTCATGCAGCTCCAAACGGTAGTCAGCCGGTCGGTGGATCCGCTGCGCCCAGCGGTGCTCAGTATCGGAACGATTAATGGAGGGTTCGCGCAGAACGTCGTAGCCGAGAAGACCCGCATTACGGGGACGGTCCGGACTTTCGACGAAGGAACGCGCGCCCTGATCCGCAGACGGATCGAAGAGATGAGCCGGCAGATTGCCGAAGCTTACGGCGCGTCGGCCGAGGTCGACTATCTTGTCGGCTATCCGGCTCTCGTCAACCATGCTTCCGAAGCGGAGCGGTTTTTCCGGGTCGCCCCGGCGGCGCTGCCCGGTTTTGCGGTCGAAAAAGCGGTCCCGCTGATGCCTGCCGAAGATTTCGCGTATTACCTTGAGGAACGTCCAGGCTGCTTCATGCTCGTGGGAGCGGGTAATTCCAAAAAAGGGTTCGTCTACCCGCATCATCATCCGAAGTTCGATTTTGATGAGTCGGCTATGAAAGCTTCGGCAGCGCTGCTGATCGCCATGGCGGAATCCGCCCTTGAAAACGGGGTATGAACCGGGGTTTTACGCGAACCTGACACGGGGGCTTTCTATCTCCTCCTCTATCTGTTAAAGGCTTACATCCTGAACAGGGTTATGCTATGATAACGGTACCTGCCCATCCCGGGTGGGATGGGTAGAGTTTCAAGACAGAAGCGGGATGACACAATGAGCGTATCGGAGATTGAAACAGTCGACATGGCCCAGGTGCTGATGAGCGCCTACGAATTGGGAGATATGATCAACGGTTCTGTCGAAGTTGCGGATTACTTATATTGGCGCGAACGGATGCAGGAGCATCCGGAAGTGCGGCGTTTGATCGGCAAACTGGACGCCAAAAAAGAGCTGTTTGAAGAAACGCAGCGCTTCGGACATTTTCATCCGAATTATCATGCGGCAAGGGAAGAAGTCGAACTTGTCGAGCGGGAAATGGAACAGATCGAAGCGGTATCGCGTTTCAGGTCGGCGGAGAAAGCTCTCGACGATCTGCTCTTTGAAATGTCGGAGACGATCGCCTATTCGGTTTCTTCGAGTATCAAGGTGCCGGGGAACGATCCCCTGCCGAAATCAGGCTGCGGAAGCGGCGGCTCATGCGGCTGCGGCTAAGATGCCCGCGGGTTACTACAGAAAGAAGGTGCGAGCATCATGGTTCCTGAACGTATAGGTTATATTGTATGGGTCAACGACCTGAAAGCGGCGCGGAATTTGGAAAAATACGGTACGCTTCATTACGTATCGCGCCGCATGCATTATGCCGTCGTCTACCTCAATGCCGATCGGGCGGAAGAGACGGCCAAGCATATGCGCAGGCTCTCTTATGTTCGTAAGATCGAAAGATCGCATCGAACGGATCTCAAAACGGATTACGGCAGCAAGTTTCCGGAAGAAGCTCCGCTGGAGCTTCCGGATTCCGAAGCCTTGTCGAGCTGATATCAGCCGACGCCTATGGAAGAAGCGGCCCGAACCGGGCCGCTTCTTCTGTACCTTTTTGACGGAAAATCAGCTTTTCTTGAATGGGTTGTATAAATTAGAGGCATGATGTAATATACTGGGTACATATACATAGACATAAAGACCTATGCACAAGCTGCAGCATGATCTACAGCCGGCATCTCGCGGAGAAGAGATATGCGCAGAAGTTCGACTCCGCCGCGGAGCGAACGTGTTCGAGGGTGCCTATGTGTCAAAAACAGACCAAGTCGAGTCTCTGGAGAGTGATAAACGGTGCGGGATAAGGCGACGGAACGATGGAGCACTTACGAACCTTTTTTTATCGCTCTCGGCGACAAAAAGGTGGCAGACATCGTCATTACGAATCATGCCAAAAGCCGCTACGATGATCGGATCGAAAGCGGAGAGAAAAGCGCGGAGGAGATAGCCGCCTGGTTGTGGGAATGTCTGCAGACCAAGCGGATCGTTTCGTATTACCGCAAAGAAGAAGATGTGTATCTGATCGATGACGATATCGTCGTGGTAGCGGAATTCGGTGAATTGGCCGGGCCTTATCCGGTCGAAGGCGGCCCGCTGCACAAGATGATCATTGTCACGTTTCTGGGGAAAATGTCGGAAACCATCGAGCTGCGCGATTTGAAATCGTATTATTCGTGGCTTCGGCATTCCCGGAGAATGACTTTGATGAAGAACGGACGCAAAAGAAAGTAACACAGAGATACCGGAATCGGCAGTCGACCGAAGCCGAACAACCGAATACGAAAGACTGGCGTGGAAATTTTATTTTCACGCTTTTTTTGCGAGGAGGATAACGATGGCGCTTAACTTTCACCAGCTTCATATTTTTCATACCGTGGCGGAAAAAGGCAGTTTTTCCGCGGCGGCTGCGGCCATGCATATGACCCAGCCTGCGGTCACGATGCAGATGCAGACGCTTGAAGAATATTTCGGCACGAAACTGCTGAACCGTTCGACCAAAAAAATCGAGCTGACGGAGTCCGGCCGGATCCTGCTGCCTTTCGCGAGGCGCAGTATCGAGCTGATGCGCGAAACGGAAACGGAGATGGCCCGCTTCACGCACAAACTCGAAGGCAGGCTGCAGTTGGGGGCAAGCAATACGATTGGCGAATATGTGCTGCCTCCGCTGCTTGTTCCGTTCGGCCGTCAGCATCCGGATATCGCGATTTCGCTGAAGGTCATGAACACTACGCAGATTCTAGATGAAATTGCCCGGCATACGCTGAACTTCGGTCTTGTCGAAGCGCCTGTCGTACATCCCGACATCATCAGCGAGTCGGTGATGCACGACGAACTTCGCCTGATCGTACCGGCCGGTCATCCGCTTGCGTCAAGGACGACGGTAACGCTTGCCGAAGCTTCGGCGTATCCTTTTGTTCTGCGCGAAGAAGGATCGGGCACCCGGCAGGTGATGGAAGACGAATGGCGGGCCAAAGGCATCGACCCGCGCAGTTTGCGGACGGTGATGGAACTGGGCAGTACGGGAGCCGTTAAATCCGCGGTGGAAGCGGGTCTGGGGATCACCATGCTGTCTCCTTCCTCGGTCAAGCATGAGCTTGCACTCGGCCTGCTGCATGCGGTTTCGGTTGAAGATGCGTCTTTCAAGCGCCGCTTCTATTCGGTTCGATTGAAGTCGACGCTGCTGCCTATAGCCGCCGTGGCTTTTTTGGATTTTCTGCGGAAGCACCAGTTTGGAGAAGCGGCCGTGAAAGGAGAGCGTACCCATGACGAACCCTGACAAGAACGCAAGATTGTACGATCTGCATATGCACAGCACCTCTTCGGACGGAATGAGTACGCCGACCGAACTCGTGAGACTGGCCGCGGAGCGCGGACTTGTAGGTCTGGCTCTGACGGATCACGATACGACGGCGGGGATCACCGAGGCGGCGGAAGCGGCGTTGATCGCGGGACTGGATTTTATTCCGGGTGTGGAGATCAGCACGCGGGCCGGCGGCAAGGATATTCATATGCTGGGCTACTATTTCGATCCGAAGGACCCGAAGTTCGAAGAACGCCTGGCTGAACTCCGCGGCGTGCGCGATCGGCGCAATGACTTGATCCTGGAACGGCTGCGGGAGCTCGGCGCCGAGATTACGCTTGAGGAAGTTCGGGAACGCGGCGGCCGTCCGCTGAAGCCGGGCGAGAGTGTGGGCCGTCCGCATATGGCGGATGTGCTGGTTCGAAAAGGATATGCCGTCGATCTGCGCGACGCGTTCGACAAGTACCTGGCCGAAGGCGCGGCCGCTTACGTCTCGCCGCCGCGCATCACGCCTTCGGATGCGGCGCAGTGGATTCGGGAAGCGGGAGGCGTGCCGGTATTGGCCCATCCGGGTCTTTACGGCGATGACGGGCTGGTCCGCGAGGTGCTGCAGGAAGCGAAGCCTGCGGGAATCGAGGTTCGGCATCCCGATCACGACCCGGCAGCCGAGGAGCGCTATCGGAAGCTGGCTCGGGAATACGGTCTGCGGATCACGGCGGGATCGGATTATCACGGCGTCCGTCAAGGGAAAGTCTTCCACGGAGAGCTCGGCGCCTATACGGTGGGGGAAGAGTCGGTTCTCGCTCTTCGCTCCGCGCGGCTTGCTCCGGAAAGCTGAAGCCGGCGGGCTTGTCAGCGTCTTCGGACGGGACCATATCCGGCGGGTTTGACCGCCCGCCTGCGCAGATTCATCTATAGCCAATAGGGAACAAATGAAAAAAGGCCGGATTCCGCGATGCGGAATCCGGCCTTTTTTGAAAGTATGCGGAAGGTGAGGTTCAAGCCGCCGGGTCAAGTCCGTTTCAGGCGTTTTTAACCGTGCTTGGCAGAGCTTTGACCAGATCTTCGTCGGGTGTGACAAACAGCGTTTTCTGGTGATCGTAAATAACGAAACCGGGCTTGGAACCGCTTGGTTTGCGTACGTGGCGGATCTGGGTCGTATCGACCGGCACGCTGCTGGAATGCTTGGCCTGGCTGAAGAAAGCAGCAAGCTGTGCGGCTTCGTTCAACGTGGTTTCGCCGTACTCCGCGCTGCGGATCAGAACGTGCGAACCCGGAATATCTTTGGTGTGCAGCCAGGTGTCGCTGGAATGCGCCAGACGGTTCGTGATGAACTCGTTTTGCAGATTGTTTTTGCCGACGTAAATCTCGATGCCTTCCGAGGACGTGTACAGATGCAGCGTCGGCTTGTCGTTTTTCTTTTTCTTTTTGGCGCCGCGCGGAACGCGGCTGCGCACATAACCCTGCTCCGCAAGTTCCGCCCGGATCTCGTCGACATCGCGCAGCGAAGCGTCGTTCAGCTGCTGCAGCAGATTGTCCATATAGGCGATTTCTTCGTGCGTTTTTTTGATCTGTTCGTCGATGACGGCCAGACTGTTTTTGTATTTGTTGTACTTTTTGAAATAGCGCTGGGCGTTGTCGGACGGGTTGATCAGCGGATCGAGCGTAATCTTGATCTCGCGCTGCTCATCGTCGTAGAAATTGATGACTTCAAT
This sequence comes from Saccharibacillus qingshengii, assembly GCF_013185195.1. Classification (GTDB taxonomy): domain Bacteria; phylum Bacillota; class Bacilli; order Paenibacillales; family Paenibacillaceae; genus Saccharibacillus; species Saccharibacillus qingshengii. The sequence goes on along the minus strand of NZ_JAAZWC010000005.1, from coordinate 202,680 downwards.
CTCTTTCATGCCTTTTTTCAGCAGATGCAGCGACGCGAAGAGCAGCTCGCCTTTGATCCGGTACTGCTCGGCGTCCTGTGCTTCTTCCAGATCCTTGTCCAGATGATCGAGCTTTTTGACATTTTTGCCGCGTTCGTTCTGCAGGAATTTGATCAGGTCGCCGACTTTTTGTTTGACCGTGTCGCGGTCGGCTTTGTCTCCGTAATAATGTTCCATGCAGAGGCTGATCGAATCGAACGTGCGGCGTTCTTCTTCGATCAGGGTGAGCGGAACGGCGGAGAAGACCAGTTTGCCGCGCGCGTTGAGTCCGGTGCACGGAGCGAAGCGTCCTTCGCGCACGCCGGTCATCAGTTCGTCGAACGCCTGCCAGATTGCGGACACGTCGGGTTCGACTGCCGAACTGTCCGCATCCACGGACACGCTCGCCCGGTTCATTACTTCCTGGGCAATCAGCGGACTGAGGCCGGTATAGGTCTCGACGAGCCGGTTCACGGGCGCATCCACGATATTCCCGTTCCATTTTTGCTTGAACGTTTCTTCGGCGGTCTCCAGCGGATTGAGCTTGTTCTGCTGCGGAGGTTCCTGATACTGGATGCCCGGCATCACAATCCGATAGCTGCTGATCGCCGGGGTGACATGGTGAATGCCGTCCAGAATGGTCTCCGTCGCGGCATCAAGCAGAATGATATTGCTGTGACGGCCCATCAGCTCGACGACAAGCTTTTTGAGCGATACGTCACCCACTTCGTCCCGCTGGCGGATCCAGAAGTGGAGAATACGTTCCATGCCGACCTGTTCGATTTTTTCGATCAAACCGCCTTCGCAGTGTTTGCGCAGCAGCATGCAGAACATCGGCGCCTCGGGCGGATTCATGTACGATTGTTCGGTGAATTGAATCCGCGGATAAGTCAGGCTGGCGGACAGCAGCAGTTTCTTGTTGCCTTCGCGGGAACGAATCTGGAAAATGATATCGCTGCCCGAAGGTTGATGTACTTTGCTGATCCGGGCTCCTTGAAGCGAAGCCAGCTCGGCAGCGATTGCGCGTGTAACGATTCCATCCAATGCCATCTATAACGACCTTCTTTCTGTAACATCCAATTGTAGAAGCGGTGCGCCGCGCGGAAAAATACAAAGTTTCACGCATAAAATCAATAGCAATCGCGCGGGGGTTCGCGTATCTTAGTTAATGTAGCTTTCGCAAATGGGCGCGGCAAGATCTATATTGAGCGAAGCCGGCACTTTCGTCAACTTTTCGCAGCGGGCGAAACGGACGAGAGTACCGGTCTCGAAACCGATAAGGAGTGGAAATGCGTAATGGAATTTACAAAAATGCACGGACTGGGCAATGATTTTGTGATCGTATACGGGGAAAAAGAACTTCCGGCCAATGCGGCGGAGCAGGCTATCCGGGTATGCGACCGTTTCTTCGGCGTGGGAGCGGACGGTCTCGTCTATATTCTGCCTTCGGAAAAAGCGGACTTCATGATGCGGATCATGAACTCGGACGGATCGGAAGCCGAGCAGTGCGGGAACGCGATTCGCTGCGTCGCCAAATATGTCTACGACCATAAGCTCGCCGAAGGCGAGAGCCTTACGATCGAAACGATCGGTGCGGGGGTTCAGCCGCTGACGATTCAGGCCGAGAACGGCGCTGCGCAGACGGTACGCGTCGATATGGGAGCCCCGATTCTCGAAGGCGCCAAAATTCCGGTTGCGGTGGACGGCGAACCGATTGTCGACCAGCCGATCGAAGCGTTGGGCGAGAACTTCCGCTTTACTGCCGTATCCATGGGCAATCCGCACTGCGTCATCTATGTGGACGACGCGGTCAACTTCGACCTCGCCAAATGGGGACCGGTTCTGGAAAAGCATCCGCTGTTTCCCAAGAAAGTGAACGTCGAATTTGCGACGGTAAACAGTCCGGAGCAGATCGACATGCGCGTTTGGGAGCGCGGGGCGGGACCCACTCTGGCCTGCGGAACCGGCGCCTGCGCGACGCTCGTTTCTTCCGTTCTGAACGGACTCAGCGGACGCGAAGCGACGGTCTCGCTCAAGGGCGGCGATCTGTTCATCGAATGGAACGAATCCGACAACCATGTCTACATGACCGGCCCGGCGGCGTTTGTCTACACGGGCAAACTGACCGACTAACCGATAAATAGGCGAATCCCAATTCACAGACCGCACAAACGCGGAGCAGCCGTCTTTGCTTTTCAAGGTGAGGAGAGAAAAGCAAAGACCAAGCGCCGCGGATCTGCGGTTTTTTGCTTTGTTTGCGGTGCCATGGAGGACGCAAAGAAACGCTTTTCCGGTCAAGGAAAAGCGTCTTGGTATCGCGGTTTATGCGTAAAAGCGGAAGCGTCAAAGTTTGAGCGGCCGGAGCTTCGCTTCGATTTCGGCGCGGCGGGGTTCGAGGAAAGAAGGCAGACCGAGCTTTTCGCCCAGCGATTCCAGCGGTTCGTCAATATCGAATCCCGGGGTATCGGTCGAAAGCTCGAACAGAATCCCGTTCGGTTCGCGGAAATACAAAGCGCGGAAATAGTCGCGATCGACCCGGCCGGAATTGGGCAGACCGCTCGCCGCGATCCGATCGATCCATTTGGCATATTCGTCTTCGTTCGGGATCCGGAACGCGACATGGTGGGCGCCTCCGCGGCCCAACCGGAATTTCGGCAGGTCCGGACGGGCTTCCAGATGCACTTCCGCCCCCGAACCCCCTTCGCCGGTCGCAAAGACTTCAAGATCCGCAAAGTCGCCTGCGGGAGACGGATAGGTACCGACTTTGCGGAAGCCCATCAATTGAGTCAGGACCAAGGCGGTAGGTTTGGGATCGGCGACCGTCAGCGTAACGGGCCCCAAGCCGACGATCGCGTGTTCCAGCGGAATCCCTTCCGCATGCCAGGGCTGCCCCGGAGCGACGCCGGTTTCGCCGTCGTCCGCGACCAGAATCAGGCGGGTTCCTTCGAAATCTTCAAAAGGAAGAACGGCGCGGTTCGCCCGGCTGCCGATCTCCCCGTGGGCAATGCCGAGCGAGTCGAAACGGGCGGCCCAGAATTCGAGCGAGGCGGACGAGGGCACGCGAAGCGAAGTGGACGAAATGCTCGATACCCCCTGATAAGAGGGGCCGATTCCCGGATAATCGAAATACGTAATCTCCGTACCGGGATTGGCTGCGGCATCGCCGTAGAACAGATGATAAGACGTCGTGTTATCCTGATTGACGGATTTTTTGACCAGACGCATTCCGAGTACCCGTGTGAAAAAATCGAAATTGTTCTCGGCTTTGCCGGTCATCAGCGAGACATGGTGCTGTCCGAGCAGCTGCATAGTGAACCTCTCCTTATTAAATAAGTCGCAATAAAAATCGTCAAATTACTATTTATATTAAAGTTGCTTTATTAATTTCAGTATATATCTTGAATTGAAGATAGTCAAGCTTCAAATCGGAATTTGCAAACCGGTGCGATCCCCCTTGTTTCGGTTTGCATAATCCATTAAAATAAGGTAACGGATGTGATGACGATGTCTTACAGCATGACCGGATACGGTCAATCCGCCATCCAGCAGAGCGGATACAAAATTCAATTTGAGGTCAAGTCCGTCAATCATCGCTACTGCGAAGTCGTACTGCGGATGCCCCGGGAATGGAACGGTTTTGAGGAAGGTCTCCGGCGGCTCGTACAGCAGCATATGAGGCGTGGACGGATTGATGTGTACATCACGAGGGAAAGCGAATCGCAGGGGAACGCGATGACGCTCAACCGTGCGGCGGCGGAATCTTATATCCGTGCCGCACGCGAGTTGGAACAAGCTTACGGCATTGACGGACGTCTGGGCGCGGCGGAAATTCTGTCGCTGCCGGACGTCATGATTCCCGCGGCCGCGCCGCTTGAACCCAGCGATAGTACGGATTGGGAACAGGTGCTTCAGCAGGGTCTCGGGTTGGCGCTTGCGGAGATTGTAGCGATGCGGGGGTCGGAAGGTACGTATCTGGCCCGCGACTGCCGCCTGAGGCTTGAGAATTTGCAGGCCGCCCATCAAGAACTTGTCCGGCTGGCTCCTCTGGTGGTCGAAGACTACCGGACCAAACTGCGTCAGCGTCTCGCCGAGCTGCAGGACGGAAGTTTTGCACTGGACGAGCAGCGGCTCGGTATGGAGGTGGCCCTTTTTGCCGACCGCTGCAGTATCGATGAAGAACTGGCGAGGTTGGGCAGTCATTTCGTCCAATGTTCGGAACTGCTGGGCAGCACCGAACCCAAAGGACGCAAACTGGATTTCTTGATTCAGGAAATGAATAGAGAGGTCAATACGATCGGCTCGAAGGCGAATCATTTGGCGCTCGGAGGCCATGTCGTCGAGATGAAGGCGGAGCTCGAGAAAATGCGCGAGCAGGCCGCCAATCTCGAATAACGGCCGGGCGCCTAGTACCCTTTCAACTCTTAATTATAGGTTTACGTTTTCCTGAAATCACAATTCCGTCGGAGACTTCGTACACGCTTCAAGTACGAAATCTCAGGGGAACGTAACCGTACCTTTAGTGTTGACAAGGTACTAGTCCGACTTACAGAAAAAGAACCGAACTTAGATTAGGGGGAAAACCTGGACATGGCAATCAAGCTCATCAATATCGGCTTCGGGAACATTGTATCGGCCAACCGAATCATTTCCATCGTAAGCCCGGAATCCGCTCCGATCAAGCGGATCATTCAGGAGGCGCGGGACAGGCACATGCTCATCGACGCAACGTATGGCCGCAGAACGCGCGCCGTCATCATTACCGACAGCGACCACGTCATTCTTTCGGCCGTACAGCCGGAGACGGTTGCCCACCGCCTGTCGACCAAAGATGACGATAACGACGAATAAATGGAGAGAACTATGTCTAAAGGGTTATTGATTGTATTGTCCGGACCATCGGGAGTCGGAAAAGGTACCGTATGCAGCGCACTTCGCAAAAGATTGCCGGGACTCGTGTATTCGGTTTCGGCGACAACCCGCTCGCCCCGTGCGGGCGAGCAGCACGGCGTCAATTATTTTTTCAAAAGCCAGGAAGAATTCCGCAGCATGATCGCGGGCGACCAACTGCTCGAATATGCGCAGTATGTGGACAACTTCTACGGTACCCCGCGTGATTTCGTCGAACAGACGATCGAAGCGGGGAACGATATTATTTTGGAAATCGAAGTGCAGGGAGCGCTCAAAGTCAAGCAGACGTTCCCGGACGGCGTATTCATTTTCCTGACGCCGCCTTCGATCGAAGAACTGAAAGACCGGATTGTCGGCCGCGGAACGGAGACGGAATCGGTGATTCATAACCGCTTGTCGGTGGCCGAAGAAGAGATTGCTCTGATGCGTCATTACGATTATTCGGTCGTCAATGACGAAGTCGACAAAGCCTGCATGCGGATCGAATCGATCATCGTGGCGGAACACTGCCGGATCGTCAAGTAGGCTGCTTTTTTACAACCAGATTGCCGGAGAACCGGACCGTTTCTTCGAAGCCGCGCTTGCGCGATCCGAAGGAGCACAGAGAGGACGATAAATATGTTGTATCCTTCCATCGATAAAATCATGACCAAAGTAGACAGTAAGTATTCCCTGGTAGTCGCGGCGAGCAGACGGGCCAGACAGCTGCGCGAAGGCTCGGAATCGGATATGCCGAACCCGAGATCGCACAAACAGGTCGGCGTAGCTCTCGAAGAAATCTATAACGACTACCTCAAAATCGAAGCGCGCGACGAAAACGAAGTGGTCGAAGAACAAAAAGGCAAGCGGAACCTGTAAGGTTCCCTGCTGCGAGATCCGGCGGCTCCGGCCGACCCTACAGATTGAAATAAATCGCAAGGCTCCATCTTTAACAACCGATAAGGTTGTTATTTTTTTTCAGAAGGAGGAATAAGGCATGTTAAACGGAAAAAAAATTCTGCTCGGCGTAACCGGTGGCATTGCGGCTTACAAAGCCGCGACGCTGTGCAGTCAGCTGGTCAAAGCGGGAGCGGAAGTTCAGGTCATCATGACGCAGTCGGCGCAGGAGTTTATTCCGGCGCTGACGCTGCAGGTATTGACGCACAGTCCGGTGCATACGGACACTTTTGAAGAACGCAATCCGAAAGTCGTGAATCATATCGACCTGGCGGATTGGGCCGACCTGGTTCTGATTGCGCCGGCAACGGCGAACAGTATCGCCAAGCTGGCACACGGACTTGCCGACGATATGCTGTCCACTACGCTGCTTGCGGTAACGGCTCCGGTGATGGTCGCTCCGGCGATGAACGTGCATATGTATACGCATCCCGCCGTTGTAAGCAATATGCAGACCCTGACAGACCGCGGCGTCATGATGATCGAGCCGGGGGACGGAATGCTCGCCTGCGGATATGTCGGCAAAGGACGCCTGGAAGAACCGGAGACGATCGTAGAAGTGCTGCGGCAGTTTTTTGCGTCGCGCGAAGCGGACAGCCTGGCGTCGTCGACAGCGGCTGCGGGTTCTCCCGGGGCTTCGGAACCTGCCTTTTCGGATCCCGGTCCCGAACCGTTCTTCGCGGCGCCCGATGCAGGGGAGATTGGGGGAGAAACGCTGTTTGCAACCGCGGGAGGCGCTTCGGAACTTGGCCTTGCGGGCAGCGGAGCGACTGCTGCTTCATCATCCAAACCGGCCGAGCCCAACGGTCCTTTGGCAGGGCGGAAAGTGGTTGTGACGGCAGGAGGAACGATCGAGCGCATCGATCCGGTCCGCTATATCACCAACGACTCCTCCGGTAAAATGGGAGCCGCGTTGGCTCAGGCCGCACGCGATCTGGGAGCCGATGTCAAGCTGATCGCGGGCAAAGTGCAGATTCCGCTGCCGACGGGCGTGGATATCGTCCGGATCGAGTCGGCGGAAGATATGTACGAAGCCTGCCTGGGCGAGTGGCCCGATACCGACATGCTGATTATGGCCGCGGCCGTAGCCGATTATCGCCCGAAATCGAGCGCGCGGCAAAAAATCAAAAAAAGCGAAGAAAAAATGGCGCTTGAACTGGTCAAAACCGTCGATGTGCTGCAAACGCTGGGTGCGCAAAAAGAGCATCAGTTCCTGATCGGGTTTGCCGCGGAAACGCACGATCTCAAGACATATGCCGCGGAGAAGCTCCAGCGCAAAAATTGCGATATGCTGGTTGCCAACGATGTGACCCGTTCGGGAGCAGGTTTCGGTTCAGATACGAATATCGTGCATTTGTTCGGGCCCGAAGGCCTGATCGCCGACCTGCCGAAACTGTCCAAATACGAAGCGGCCCGAGAAATTCTGCTCGAGGCTTCGCGCCGTATGGGGCAGGGAGCCGTGCGATGAATTTCGCGCGGGTGATTGTGGACGTTCCGGTGCGGGCGGTCAGCCGACCGTTCGACTACCGGATTCCGCCGGAAATGCAGGAATGGATCGCAGTCGGCAGCCGGGTCGGCGTGCCGTTCGGCGGACGTACCGTACAAGGGTTTGTGGTGGGATTGTCGGATGAGAGCGAATATAAACACGGACGTATCAAAGCGATCCGCGAACTGCTTGACTTGGTGCCTCCGCTGCCGGAGGATCTGGTCGAGCTTGGAAGCTGGATTGCGGACAAATACGCCTGTCATAAATCGACGGCGCTTCAGCTTATGATTCCCGCCGCGCTCAAAGGCAAAGCCGAGCGTTTTATTCATGCGGTCCGGAAGCCGGAAGGCGAAGAAGAAGAGCAGGAGATCGGGCGTTTGATCGAAGAACTGCCGGAAGACGGCGGCGAATTGTCGCTGTTCGGCGGATCTTCTGCGGTCGATGTGTCTTCGGCCCAGGAAATTCTAGAATACGTCAGAAACCGGGGACAGGTCAAAGCCGAACAGCTCCGGCAGAGTTTCCCCGGACGTGAAAAAGCCGTGCAGGCGCTCATCAAGGGCGGCCTGCTGTTTGAAAGCCAGGAAATCCGCGACCGAATGGGCCGCAAAACGGTCAAAACCGTTGTGGTGAACGTCGATGCGCAGCGGGCCGCCGAAGAGCTGGAGCATTTCCCGGCCCGCGCCAAAAAGCAAAAAGAAGTTTTTGCTTTTCTGGTAGAGCTCGGAATTCCGATGGCGCAAAAAGAAGTGCTGAGCGTGCTTGGCGTCACGGCGAGCGCGATCAAGTCGCTGGAAGACAAAGGGCTGGTGCGTGTGGAAGACGTAGAGGTCTTTCGCGATCCGTACGAAGGGCGCAACTTCAAACCAAGTATCGCGCCCAAGCTGACCGACGAACAGCAGGTGGTCTACGATGCCGTCATGCAGCGGCTGAATGCCCGCAGAGAAGGCGTCTTCCTGCTGCACGGCATCACCGGCAGCGGCAAGACGGAGGTGTATCTGCAGTCGATCGAACGCTGCATTGCGCAGCAGCGCCAGGCGATCGTACTGGTACCCGAAATCTCGCTGACTCCCCAGATGGTGGAGCGGTTCAAGAGCCGATTCGGCTCCAAAGTCGCCGTGATGCACAGCCGGTTGTCCGGCGGGGAACGGTACGATGAATGGCGCAAGATTCGCGAAGGCCGGGTACAGGTAGCGATCGGAGCGCGTTCGGCTATTTTTGCCCCGTTCAAAGACATCGGTCTGATCGTGATGGACGAAGAACACGAATCTTCATACAAGCAGGAAGAAAGCCCCAAATATCATGCGCGAAATGTAGCCGTCAAAAGAGCCGAGCAGCATAATGCCGTCGTCATTCTCGGTTCGGCGACCCCGTCGCTTGAGACGTATCATGCGGCCCGCTCGCAAAGCGATCCGCATTTCTCTCCGATCCTGACCGAAATTTCGCTTCGTGCGCTGGGCAGTTCGCTGCCGGGCGTCAACATTATCGATATGCGGGAAGAATTGAAGGAAGGCAATCGTTCCATGTTCAGCCGGGATCTGCACAAAGCGATCGAGCAGCGGCTTGAACGCGGAGAGCAGACGGTTCTGCTGCTCAATCGGCGCGGCTATTCGACCTTCGTCATGTGCCGTACATGCGGTTATGTGGCGGAATGTCCGAACTGCGATATCTCGCTGACGTATCACCAACGTTCCAACAACCTGCGCTGCCATTACTGCGGCCACGCCGAGACGGTTCCCGAGACTTGTCCGGAATGCGGAAGCGAGCATATCCGCTATTTCGGGACGGGTACCCAGCGGGTCGAAGAAGAACTGGCCAAGCTTTTCCCGGCGATCCGTGTCGTGCGGATGGATGTGGATACGACAAGCGAGAAAGGCTCCCACGAGAAGCTGCTGCAGAAATTCCGCGACAAAAAAGCGGATGTGCTGCTCGGTACGCAGATGGTCGCAAAAGGGCTGGATTTCCCGGATGTGACGTTGGTGGGTGTAATCGCCGCGGATTCGGCTCTGAACCTGCCCGACTTTCGCGCCGGCGAAAAAACGTTCCAGCTGCTGACCCAGGTAGCCGGCCGGGCCGGGCGGCATCATCTGCCGGGCGAAGTGTTTATCCAGTCCTACAATCCGGAGCATTATTCGATCATCCATGCTTCGAAGCACGATTACCATTCTTTTGTGCGCGAAGAACTGGGGCACCGGAGAAAACTCGGATATCCGCCGTACTGCCGGTTGATCCTGGTTACTTTTTCGCATGAGCAGCTTCCGGTCGTCGTCCGTATGGCCGAGAATTATGCAGCGATGGTCAAAGAGAAAGCGCAGGCCCGGGGATGGTTGGCCCGAATGGACAAATTGGCTCCGAACGTACTGGACCTGCTGGGTCCTATCGCGTCGCCGATCCCCCGGATCAAAAATAGATACCGGTTTCAATGTATGATAAAATGGCGTGGAGAAATGGACGCTGCCCTGTTGGCGCGGGAAATCGCGGATGAACTGGAAGATACGGCGAAAGAGCAGGAGCTGCTGATCAGCATCGACGTAGATCCCCAGGTCATGATGTGACGCGGTCCTCCGCGTCTTTTTCATGGACGGACAGCAGCTGCAGCGGCTAATACAGGTTCGAGGAAGGTGCTAGGCAATGGCTATTCGATTGATTGTAACGGAGCCCGACGAGGTTCTGCACAAAAAAGCAAAAGAAGTCACGAAAATAACGCCCAACGTGCAAAAGCTGGTCGGAGATATGGCGGACACGATGTACGATGCGCAGGGCGTCGGATTGGCGGCCCCGCAGGTCGGCATTCTAAAGCGGATTATCGTGATCGATATCGGGGACGAAAACGGCCTGATCGGCATGATCAACCCCGAAATCGTGGAGCGCGAAGGCGAACAGTTCGGCCCGGAAGGCTGCTTGAGTATTCCTGGCCTGAACGGCGATGTTCGGCGGTCCATGACGGTGACGGTCAAAGGCCTGAACCGGGACGGAGAAGAGTTCACCGTAACGGGAAGCGGGCTGCTGGCCCGTGCGTTCCAGCATGAGATCGACCATCTGGACGGGGTGCTGTTTACGGATGTGGCGGAAAATATTTATGAACCGGGCCAGGAAAGTGCGGCAAAGGAGTGAATGAAATGAAAAGAATCGTATTTATGGGAACCCCGCAGTTTGCGGTATCGTGTCTGGAGGCGCTGCTGGAGAGCGAATGCAATGTGGTGGCGGTCGTCACCCAGCCGGATCGTCCTCAGGGTCGGAAAAAGGTGCTGACTCCATCGCCCGTCAAAGAAGCGGCGCTCAAGCTTCACCTGCCGGTTCTGCAGCCGGAACGGATGCGCAGCAAGGAAGCGGTCGAAGAATTGGCTTCGTTCCATCCCGATCTGATCGTGACGGCGGCTTACGGCCAGATTCTGCCGAAGTCGCTGCTGGAAATTCCGGAACTCGGCTGCGTCAATGTGCACGGCTCGCTGCTTCCGGCTTACCGGGGCGGAGCTCCGATTCAGCGTGCGATCATCAACGGCGAGCCCAAGACCGGCATTACGCTCATGTATATGGCGGAAGGCCTGGATACGGGCGATATGATCGCAAAAACGGAAATCGAGATTACGGACGAAGATACTTCCGGTACCTTGTTCGAGAAAATGGGCGAAGCCGGAGCTGCGTTGTTGAAAAAAGAACTGCCGCGTCTGCTCGAAAGCCGCGTTCAAGCACAGCCGCAGAATGAAGAGCTGGCTTCTTACGCGCCGAATCTGACCCGCGACGACGAACGAATCGACTGGACGCGTTCGCCGCGCGACATATTCAACCAGGTGCGGGGATTGTCTCCTTTTTCCGGCGGGTATACGCTGTGGAACGAGGAAGTATTCAAAGTCTGGGAAATCGAACGTCCGGAAGAAAACGGCCCCGAAGCGGGAGCCGCTCCGGGAACGGTGCTTGATATTAATCATAAAGCAATCGTCGTAGCTTGCGGAGGAGGCGCGGTGCGCCTGACGAAGGTACAGCCGGCCGGCAAAAAAGCGATGCCGGTGTCCGACTTTGTCCGCGGTACGGCGATGCAGGCGGGGACGGTGCTCGGATGAGCGAAGAAAAAGGGAACGGGAAACGTACGGAAAACCAAGGGATCCGCATGTTTGGAGGCGGAACCAAACCTTCGGGCGGTTTCGATCCGAACAAACCGGCCGAACGGCCAAAAGCGTCCGACAGCAAAAAGCCGACGGACCGCAAAAAAAGCGGAGACCGCAAAAAAGCGAGTGAACTCGGCCGGAATGCAAGCGGAGCAACCAAACGGATCGCGGCCAAAAATGGAGGGGTCTCCAAGAGCGGCGGAGCGGCCAAATCTTCCGGCACGTCAAAACCCGTCGGTACGTCAAAAACCACCTCTCCTTCGGGCCGCACAGCGGGAGGCCGACCGGCTTCCAAGCCGCAGAATGCGCCGACGGCGGCTAAGCCGTTCAAAGCCGCCGCCGATTCGAAATCCGCAGGATCGTCCGAAATCGGCCGATCCGCATCTTCCGCCAACCCTCCGGCGAAGACGGAGCACCGCAGCCGGCCGACAAGCGCATCCGAACGGATTGCGGCCAAGAAAGAGCCGATTTCCGCGCAGCGGCCGCCTGCCGCTTCGCAAGAGCGCGGGAAGAGTAGTGCTCCCGCTCCGGCCAAGGGCTCAGCCCCAAGCGGAGGGTTTCAGCCGCGCAGACGCAAGGTCCAGTTGACGGCGCGCGAAGTTGCACTTAATGTACTGACCGGTGTCGAGGAGAATAATGCCTACAGCAATCTGCTGCTGAACCGTTCGCTCCAGCAGGCGGAGCTAAGCCCGGCCGATGCGGGGCTTGCCACGGAGCTGGTCTACGGAACGATCGCCCGCCAGGCGACGCTGGATTACTTCCTGAATCTCTTCATCAAGAGCGGGGTCAAACGCCTGAATCCCTGGGTGCGCAGCCTCGTGCGAATGTCGCTGTACCAAATCCGCTATCTGGACCGGATTCCGGCCCATGCGGCGGTGAACGAAGCGGTAGAGATTGCCAAGAAAAGAGGACATGCCGGGATTTCTTCGATGATCAACGGCGTGCTGCGCAGCGTGCTGCGCGAAGGCGAAACTTTGTCTATTCCGGATGATCTGCCTACGGCCGAGCGTATCGCGCTGCAGCATTCGCATCCGCAGTGGCTCGTCGAACGCTGGATTGTCCAATACGGCGAAGAAACGGCGGAAGCGATCTGCGCGTCGAACAACGAAGCGCCGAAGACGAGTATACGCGTCAATACGCTGAGAATGAACCGCGACGAACTGCTGCGCGAACTGGAAACCGAAGGCCGAAGCGTCCGCGCTTCCGAGCTTGCGGAGCAGGGTGTTATCGTCGAAAGCGGAGGCAACATGGCGAACGACCATCTGTACCGCGACGGCCGCTTCAGTATTCAGGACGAAAGCTCTATGCTCGTAGCCGAAGCGCTGGCGCCGGAGCCGGGCATGAGTGTGCTCGACTGCTGCGCCGCACCGGGCGGCAAGACGGCCCATATCGCCGAGAAGATGGGTAACCGGGGCCGTATTGTCGCCAACGATCTGCACGAGCACAAACAGGGCTTGATCGCCGAGCAGGCGGAGCGGCTTGGTCTGACTTGTATCGAGACGAGTGTCGGCGATGCCATGTCGCTCAAAGATCGCTTCGAGCCGGCCTCTTTTGACCGTGTGCTGCTAGATGCACCGTGCTCGGGCTTCGGCGTCATCCGGCGCAAGCCCGATCTGCGCTGGGCGAAGACGCCGGAGGATACGGCTTCCATCGCGAAACTGCAGCGGCAGATGTTGGCCGCTGTGGCCGGACTGGTCAAGCCGGGAGGCATTCTCGTATACAGTACATGTACGATTGAGCGGGAAGAAAATCAGCGTGCGGTTGCGGAGTTCCTGCGCGATCATGCGGAGTTTGTCGACGAACCTTTCGAAGCGGCTGCTCTGAACGATTTGCCTCAGGCAGGCGGAGCGGGTGTACAAATTCTGCCGAACCAGTTCGGCTCGGACGGATTCTATATCGCCAGACTGCGCCGCAGAGGATAATTTCAAGCGAAGAAGGATAACCTGAACACAAGGGGAAAGCTGTTCGTCCACCGTATATCGCTTCTCCGAACGGTCCCGGCCTTTTGTTTTTTATCTCATTTGCGCACGAATCGGCTGTCATTTTCCGATAACAGAGAGGAACCTCTGCCGAAGCCCGAACCGGGCCGGAAGGGGTTCCTCTTTAGCATGAACGGCTTTTGTGCTAATATAGATAAGATGGAAATCGATAAAGTCAACAAAATCTATAAATCAACGAACAGGGGATAACCGACAACATGAAACCTTTCATATACGATTATAATCTCGATGAACTGCGCGAGTGGGTCAAAGAGAGCGGAGAAGCGGCTTTCCGCGCCGATCAGATCTTCGACTGGCTGTACGTCAAACGTGTATCGAGCTTTGAGGAAATGACCAATCTGTCGAAGTCGCTTCGTCAGAAAATGGACGACCATTTTGCTTTTGTCACACTGAATGAAATCACCAAGTTCCAGTCCAAAGACGGAACGGTGAAATTCCTGTTCGGTCTGCACGATGAACATGCAATCGAGACGGTCATCATGAAGCACAACTACGGCAACAGCGTCTGCGTGACGACCCAGGTCGGCTGCCGGATCGGCTGCACGTTCTGCGCATCCACGCTGGGCGGACTGAAACGCAACCTGACGGCGGGCGAGATTGTCGCACAGGTCGTCGAAGCCCAGAAGATGCTCGACAAAGACGGCGAACGCGTCAGCAGCATCGTGATCATGGGATCCGGCGAACCGTTCGAGAACTATGAAGCGACCATGACATTCCTGCGCATCATGATTCACGAAAAAGGACTGAACATCGGACAGCGCCATATCACCGTTTCGACAAGCGGTATCGTGCCGAACATTTACAAATTCGCCGACGAAGACACGCAGATCAACCTGGCGATTTCGATCCATGCGCCGAACGACAAACTGCGTTCCAAGCTGATGCCGGTCAACCGCCGTTATCCGTTCGACGACGTCATTGCTTCGCTCGATTATTATTTCGAGAAAACGGGCCGTCGTCTTACTTTCGAGTACGCGCTCATCGGCGGGGTAAACGACCAGGCCGAGCACGCCCAGGAATTGGCGGATGTGCTGAAGACCCGTATGGCGCACGTCAATTTGATTCCGGTCAACCACGTGCCGGAACGCAAATACGTCCGTACCTCGCGCAGCGATATTTTCAACTTCCAGCGCATTTTGACCGAGAATGGCATCAACGCGACGATTCGCCGCGAACAAGGGCACGATATTGCCGCGGCCTGCGGCCAGCTGCGTGCCAAGCATATGGAAAAAGGACAGGAAAAGGCTGCGAGGTGAGCTAGGGTGGCGATTCATACCGTTCATGCAACGCATATCGGAAACGTACGCAGTGTCAACGAAGACCTGTCGTGGGTCGGCCGGATCAAACCGGGCGGTTATACGCTGGGCATCGTAGCGGACGGAATGGGCGGCCATCTGGCCGGAGATACGGCAAGCCGTCTGACGGTAGAGACGATGGTAGCCGATCTCGGGGGACTGGAGCCGGGTCTGTCCATCGAAGCCTGCGAAGCGGCGCTCAGCGATGCGATTCTCCACGCGAATGAAGTGGTCTACCGCAAAGGCGAGTCGGATATTCGGTATCACAATATGGGGACCACGGTAGTGGCCGTGCTGCTCAGCGGTACGGACGGAGTGATCGGCCATATCGGCGACAGCCGGGCATACCAAGTGACTTCTTCCGGTCTGGAACGTCTGACCGACGACCATACGCTCGTTAACGAGCTGCTCAAGAGCGGTCAGATCACTCCAAAAGAAGCCGGTTCCCACCCGCGTCGCAATGTGCTGACTCGGGCGCTCGGAACCGATGCGGAAGTCAAAGTCGATCTGCGGCGTATTCGGCTTAATCCGGGCGAAGCACTGGTGCTGTGCAGCGACGGATTAAGCAACTTTGTGGCGGAAGCCGAGATGCTGCGCACGGTGCTCAAGCCGGGTGCGGCTCTGGACGACCGGGCGCATAAGCTGGTCCGAATGGCGCTGAGTTCGGGGGGCGACGACAATATTACCGTCGCCTTGTTCGAAAACGGACGCGCCGGCCAGGATGCGGCGACGAAGGAGTGGGTACAATGATCGGTCAGGTGTTCAGCGGCCGCTACGAAATCATGGAGCGTGTCGGCGGCGGCGGAATGGCGCTTGTATACAAAGCGCTTGATCTGCTGCTGAACCGCTTTGTTGCGGTCAAAGTGCTGCGCCAGCAGTTCGTGCACGACGAGGAGTTCATCCGACGTTTCCGCAGGGAAGCCCAGTCTGCGGCGTCGCTGTCCCATCCGAACGTCGTCAGTATTTACGATGTCGGTCAGGAAGGCGAAGTCCAGTACATCGTCATGGAATATATCGAAGGCCGCGATCTGGACGAGCTCATCAAAGAACGTGCGCCGCTTCCGGTCGACGAAGCGGTCCGAATCGCTTCGCAGATCTGCGAAGCGCTCGATCATGCGCATACCAATCAGATTATTCACCGGGATATCAAACCGCACAATATTCTGATCGGCCGTAACGGCCGCGTCAAAGTAACGGACTTCGGAATTGCCCGGGCCGTAACGTCCACGACGATCACCCAAACCGGTTCGGTCGTGGGTTCGGTTCATTATTTTTCTCCCGAACATGCCAAAGGCGTCAACGCCGGCGAGAAGTCGGACCTGTATTCGCTTGGGATCGTGATGTACCAGATGCTGACCGGAGCACTGCCTTTCGAAGGCGAAAGTCCGATCAGCGTCGCGCTCAAGCATCTTCAGGACGATTTCGAAGAACCGCGCAAACTCAATCCGGTAATTCCGCAGAGCGTAGAGAATATCATCGTACGGGCCATGCGCAAAAATCCGTCCGAGCGTTACAAGTCGGCGGCCGATATGCAGAGCGATCTGGATACCTGTCTGCTGCCTTCGCGCCGGGACGAACAAAAAGTGCTGTTCGACGAAATGGATGACGCGGATCGTACCTTGGTCGTGCCAGCAATTCGCTCCTCGTATGTTTCGCCTGCGGCGGATTTGCAGCGCGGAGACGCGTCGGGCAAGAGCAAAACCGGTCCTTCGGGCAAAAAGAATTGGAAAAAGCCGGCGATTATTATCGGTGCGACCCTGCTTGTGCTGACGATCGCTTTTATCTCGGTCATGCTGTGGAGCAAGCAGTTTGTCGTACCGGAAACCACCGTGCCGAACGTGATCGGGATGACCGAAAACGATGCCCGGACTACGCTTGCCGCCCGCAAACTCGAAGTCGAAGGCGTCAAGTACGAGTACGATCCGGCCACGGAAGCGGGAAGGGTCTTCAGGCAGAGCAAACTTGAAGGGCTCAGCGTCAAAGAAGGGGCTTCCCTGATTCTGACGGTAGGTTCCAAAAAACCGCTGACCGAGATGCCGGTACTGACCGAGTTGGGTTATGACGAAGCGAGCCGGGATCTGACGGCGCTTGGAGTCACCGAAGACCGGATCAAGCGGGAAGAACAGTTCAGCGAAGCTGCCGTAGATACGGTCATCGATCAGACGCCTCAGGCGGGCAAAGATTTCGACCCGGATCAGGATTCCATTACCCTCATCGTCAGCAAAGGGGTCGAAAACAAGAAAGTTCCGGAAATCGTCGGCAAAACGCGGCAGGAAGCGCTCGACGCGATCAACGGCCAGGCGCTTGCGCCTTCGTCGGCGGAAGAGCCGAGCTTTACGGTCGAAGCGGGCAAAGTCATCAGTCAGGATCCACAGGCCGATACCGAACTCAAGCCCGGCGAAACCGTCAAGTTCGTCGTCAGCTCGGGTAAACCGCCCGAAGCGCTCGACTTCACCGTTCAAGTACCGGTAGAGCCTTCGCAGGAAGGGGTAGCGACCAAAGTCCGCATCCTGTACAGCGACGCACGCGGCGAACGGATCGAGTGGGGACGCGACACGATTTCTTCGCTCCGGATTTTCCCGGTGTCGCTGGTGCTGGCTCCGAATCTCAACGGAGCGGTTATGGTCTACCGGGACGATGAGCTGATCATTTCGTATCCGGTCGATTATACCGAAGCCAGCCGGGGCACGTTCCAGCAGCCCGAAGTTCCGAAGAAAGAACCGGAGCAGCCGGAAGTGCCGGCAGAAGAACCGTCGGCCGATCCTCCGGCCGATAACGGAGCCGCGGACGGCGAAGCGGATAACGGCGCGGACGTCGAGAATACGGACCCTGCCGATCCGAACGCAGCCGAAGAGGCGCCGGAAGAAGGCCAGGAAGAACCGGCCGAAGGCGGCACGGGCACCGAAACGGAAGGGGATCCTTCCGCTTTCGTTCCGCCCGGCAAGGAAGTATCTCTCGAAAAAGCGGGCCGCGGAAACCAGGGAAACGGCGGCGGCAATAACGGCAATGGAAAAGGAAATGGGAACGGAAACGGAAGATAAAGAAAATCGGCATCAAAAATAAAGGGCAGAAAAGCGGCCGGACGCAAGTCCGGCCCTCTCCCGTTACGGACAAAGGAAGGTGAAGCATGCCAGAAGGACTCATCGTCAAAGCGTTAAGCGGGTATTATTACGTCAAGGACAGCGAAGCCGCACCCGGAGACACAGCGATCCAGTGCCGGGCCCGGGGCATATTCCGCCTCAAAGGCAAACCGCCGCTCGTCGGAGACCGCGTCGTCTATGAACTCACCGAAAACGGAGAAGGCACCGTCACCGAACTCAAGCCGCGAACGTCCGAATTGATTCGTCCGCAGGTTGCCAACGTCAATTTGGCCGTTCTGGTGTTCTCGGTCAAAGAACCCGACTTGAGCCTGAATCTGCTGGACAAGTTCCTGGTACATATCGAGAACGAAGGACTCGAAGCGCTGATCTGTTTGACAAAGATGGATCTGATCAAAGAAGACGATGTACAGACCCGCGAAGAAGTGGAAAACGCGCGGGCGCTGTATACGTCGATCGGATACGAGGTGCTGGAGACGAGTTCGCCGCAGGGGCTCGGAGCCGATCGGCTGCGCGAGCGCCTGGCGGGCGAAATCAGCGTATTCTCCGGCCAATCGGGCGTCGGCAAGTCGTCGCTGCTCAACGCGATGTTCTCCGATCTTGATCTGCTTACGAGCGAGATCAGTCTTCGCCTGGGCCGCGGACGGCATACGACGCGTCACGTGGAACTGGTCGATCTCGGCAGCGGCGGTTATATTGCCGATACGCCGGGATTCAGCCAGCTGGACTTCATCGAAATGGAAATTGAAGAACTGCCGGGTTGTTTCCGGGAATTCGCGGCGCTGGCCGACGGCTGCAAATTCCGCGGCTGCACCCATCTCCATGAGCCGCACTGCAAAGTGCGCGAAGCACTGGAACGCGGAGAGATCGCCGAGAGCCGCTACAAGCATTACAAAGCGTTTTATCAGGAAATGAAAGATAAAAAACGGAGGTACTGAACTATGGTATGGATTGCTCCTTCGATATTGTCCGCGGATTTCTCGAAGCTTGGAGCCGACGTCGCCGAAGTGGAACAAGGCGGAGCGGATTGGCTGCATATTGATGTGATGGACGGGCATTTTGTGCCGAATATTTCTTTTGGTGCGCCGATCATGCGCTCGATCGCTCCGCTGACGAAGCTCCCGCTCGATGTGCATCTGATGATCGAGAATCCGGAGAATTACATCCCGGAATTCGCCAAGGCGGGCGCTTCCGTCATTACGGTGCATGCCGAAGCCTGCGTGCATCTGCACCGGGTTGTCCATTTGATCAAGGAACACGGCGTAAAAGCGGGCGTGGCCCTGAACCCGGGGACGCCGGTGTCCGCGATCCGCGAAGTGCTGGAAGATCTGGATCTGGTCCTGATTATGACCGTCAATCCGGGCTTCGGCGGTCAGGCGTTTATCGAACGGACCCTTCACAAGATCCGCGAGACGCGCGAGCTGGCCCATTCGCTTGGCATGAACGATCTGCGTATCGAAGTCGACGGCGGTATCGCGGCCGATACGGCGGGCAGAGTCGCGGCGGCCGGTGCCGACGTGTTGGTCGCCGGCAGCGCCGTTTACGGGGCGAGCGACCGTGCTGCGGCCATACGCGCGATTCGCGACAGTGCGGAGCGCGGCGTATGAATTTCAAATCGACCTTAATGCTGGCGCTGGTCTCTTCGGTAACCGGTTTGTTGGTCGCCGTTTTCGCTTTTCTGCCGACTCCGTTCAATGCGCTGGTCGGTCTGCTGACGGCGGGACTGGTCATCTGGTACTTCCGCAAAATCGAAGGCCGGGGCGCCCGGATCGCGTTCATCATCTGGACGGTCGTCTACTTCTTGTTCTTTACCGTGCTTATTGCAGCCGTCCGCTATCGGATGGGACTGGTCTAGGACCGGGACGAATCCGAGCCGCCCAAAGCCCAGCATGTCAAAAAAGCCGAAAGTCGTCTCCTGCCGGAGTGACTTTCGGCTTTTGCGTACAGCGATCCGAATGAACATTTAAAACTAAAAAACACCTTCGACAGAAGGTGTTTTCTCGTGTATATCCGGAATTAAACGCGAGTCAATTTACCGGATTTGAGCGCCCGGGTGCTGACGTATACGCGTTTCGGTTTGCCGTTTACGAGGATGCGAACCTTTTGGACGTTAACTCCCCAAGTACGACGGTTGCGGTTGTTAGCATGGGAAACGTTGTTACCCGAGCTTGGTTTTTTACCCGTTACAAAACATCTGCGAGCCATGAATGACACCTCCTTGCTTAGATAAAACATACAGAAGCAACACTCAGATCATCATAACACATCAAAAAAAGCTCCGTCAACGGTTCTAAAAACTTTATTTATTTCTACGGTCGCTTATAGTACAATATTAGATGGAGCCTTTTGCAAAATCTGCTTCGAAACTTTGCCCGGATTTTGCAAGAGGCTCATGATGTATGGGACTAAAAGCCGGTTCGTCCGTATAGATTGGGAAGCGGATGACAGAGACGGCCGCCACCGGCCTGTACGTTATCGCAGAGAACGGGAACCCGGTTTCCGATGCGCGCATGATCGGCAAAGCGGCAAGCGAGCATACAGCGAGTGAACTTACGGGCCTCAACATCGAATAGAGCGAACGCCGCGTATTGTTGGCGTTTGCGCATCCAGCAGGTTAGGAAGGGGAATTTTCATTGAGCAGGCGTTCGATTAACGGAACAGATTTTACAGGCATGGTATTGGCCGGAGCGGAGAGGCTTTCGCTTCAGGCGGAGCATGTCAATGCGCTGAACGTATTCCCGGTGCCGGACGGCGACACGGGAACGAACATGAATTTGACCATGACGGCAGGAGTGACGGAGCTTCGGGAACGCAGTTCGGTTTCGCTCGGCCAGACGGCTACAATCTTGTCCAAAGGACTGCTGATGGGCGCGCGCGGAAACTCCGGCGTTATTTTGTCCCAGCTGTTCCGGGGATTCGGCCGTTATGCGGCTTCGCATGACGAGCTGAACGCGATCCAGTTCGCGGCTGCTCTGCAGGTCGGCGTCGAGACCGCCTACAAAGCCGTTGTCAAACCGGTGGAAGGCACGATTCTTACCGTGGCCCGGGAAGCGGCTAAACATGCGGCCGTCTACTCGCGCCGGACGACGGATGTCGTCGAGCTGATGCGTGAAGTGCTCGCCAAAGCCCAGTATGCGCTCGATCGCACGCCGGACCAGCTTCCCGTCCTCAAACAGGTCGGAGTCGTCGATTCGGGCGGCCAGGGACTTGTCTATATTTACGAAGGCTTCCTGGATTATCTGGAGAACGGCAGTGCCGCGGATGCCGGCAATTCGCTCCGTATCGGCGCTCCCGCTCCGCAGAAGCAGCCGGCAGCAGCGGTGCATGCACCGAATATCCAAGCTTCCGCGCAGGCGCAGCTGGAAACCGAAAATATCGAATTCCTGTACGATATGGAGTTCTTCATCAATCTCGGACTGGGCGAAGGCCGCAGAGATTCGTTCAACGAAGAAGCATTCCGGAAAGCGCTATCCGTCAACGGCGATTCGATTATCATCATTGCCGATGAGGATATTGTAAAAGTGCATGTCCATTCCAAGACGCCGGGCGAAGTCATGACGCTTGCGCTGCGCTACGGAGAGATCACGCAGATTCATATTCTGAATATGCGCGAGCAGCATCGCGACCTGCTGCATGCCGGCATGGACGGAACCGCTCCTCCGGAGCTGTTCGCCGATATTCCGACTCCCGCTCCGGTTCCGGAGGAACTGGCTTCGCTTCCGGCCGACGAAGTGGCGCCTTACGGATTCATCGCTATTGCCAGCGGTTCGGGGATCGAAGAAATCTTCAAAAGCCTCGGCGTGGATATCGTATTGTCCGGGGGACAAACGATGAATCCGAGCACGGAAGACTTCGTCAATGCGATCGGTCAGCTGTCGGCCCAGCATGTGTTCTTGCTGCCGAACAATTCGAACATCGTACTCGCCGCGCAACAAGCCCGCGATCTGCTCGAAGGCGAACGCCGGGTTACGGTCATTCCGTGCAAGAGCATTCCGCAGGGAATCGCGGCCGCGCTCGCTTTCCAGGAAGACGAGAGTCCCGAAACGAACGAATCGCAGATGAACGAAGCTCTCAAGAGAGTCAAGACCGGTCAGGTCACCCATGCTGTCCGCGACACGAACTTCGACGGTCTGGACATTACGGCCGGCCATTATATCGGCATCTTCAATTCCAAGATCGTAGCGACGGCGGAAGACCGGTTGGCAACCAGCCGCAATCTGCTGGCCGCCATGATCGAGAGCGGCGACGAAATCATCACGCTGCTCGCCGGGGAAGGCGCTTCGGAAACGGAGACCGCCGAACTTGCCGAATGGTTGGCTGCGGAGTATCCGGATGCCGAAGTGGAATTCCACACCGGCGGCCAGCCGGTCTACGATTATCTGTTCTCAGTCGAAGCCTGATCTTGTTTCCTGCCCGAAGCCGGCCTGCAGAGGGCCGGTTCTCCCAACTCAAAGGACGGTGACAGCATGAACCCGATTATCGTAACCGACAGCACATCGGATATTCCCGAGGAATTGGCCGAACGCCTCGGCATCCGCGTGGTTCCTCTTAAAGTCATGTTCGGCAGCGAAGCGCTGCTCGACGGCGTCGATATCAAGGCGCAGGAGTTCTACAGGCGTCTGTCCAGTGCGGCCAAGCTGCCGACTACGTCCCAGCCTTCACCGGCGGACTTTACCGCCGAGTACCAGCGGATACAAGACGAACATCCAGGAGCGCCGATCGTTTCGATTCATATCTCGACCGGCATGAGCGGTACGTTCCAGTCCGCGACGCTCGGCAAGTCCATGCTCGAGAACGAAGCGGCGGACATCACGCTGATCGATTCGCTGTCCGCTTCGTACGGTTTCGGCTTTATGGTCGTACGGGCCGCGGAGATGGCGCAGGCCGGCGCTTCGACGGCCGAGATCGAAGCCGAAGTGGACAGGCTGAAATCGGTACGCAAGCTGTATTTCCTCGTCGACACGCTGGAGTATTTGCAAAAAGGCGGCCGGATCGGCCGTGCTGCAGCCCTGCTGGGCACGCTGCTGAATATCAAGCCGATTCTGTCCATTGACAAGGAAGGCGTCATTTACGCCGTAGAGAAGGCCAGAGGGCGCAAAAAAGCGCTGGCCCGCGTCGTGGAGCTGTTTAAGCAGGAACTGGGCGATACGCGGCGGGTCGATGTGGCGATCGGACATACGGTCCAACCGGAATCGGCCGACGAGATCCTGGCGCTGCTGCGCCAGCATTTCGAAGTCGTCGATGTGGTCTACTCCCATATCGGTTCCGTGGTCGGCACGCATGTCGGGCTCGGCTGCAACGCGATTTATATCTGGCCTTCCGTTAAATAAGGGAGAACGCAATGAATAACCGCCTGGATCAAATCCCGGTAAAAGAAGTCAACGGTGTGGGCGCCCGCAAGGTGGAGGAGCTTCACGCCGTTGGCGTTTTTACCGTCAAGGATCTTATCGAATATTTCCCGTTCCGCTATGAAGATTACCGGCAGAAGCCGCTCGGTGACGTCAAGGACGGAGACAAAGCGACCGTACAGGCGAAGATCGTCGGCATGCCTATCGTGCAGCGGTTCGGCAAGAAAACGAAGCTGAGCTGCAAAGTGCTGGCGGATTATTCGATGTTTACGGCCGTGTGGTTCAATCGGAATTACCTCAAAGACCAGTTGGAGCTGGACCGCGAGATTATTCTGACCGGCAAATGGGACGGACGCCGTCTGCAGATGAATGTCACGCAGTCCGAATTTCCGGATCGGGGCACGATTCGCAGCGGATCGCTCCAGCCCGTCTACTCGGTCGGCGGCGATCTGACCCAGAACTCGCTGCGCAAAGCGATCGCCAGCGCGCTCGACCAATACGGCGACGCTCTGGAAGAAGTGCTGCCGGAAGACCTGGTATCCAAGTATGACCTGATGCCCCGGCCGCAGGCGATCCGCCTGCTGCACCAGCCCGGCGATCTGGCCGAGGGTCAGGAAGCGCGCAAGCGCATGGTCTACGAAGAACTGTTCCTGTTCCAGCTCAAGCTTCAGGCTTACCGTTCGCTGAACCGCGACCGGCGCGACGGCGTGCTGCATACGACGCCCAACGCCGTGATTCGGGAATTCGTGCGCAGCCTGCCGTTCGAGCTGACCGACGCGCAGAAGAACGTCGAACTGGAGATTCTCAAAGACATGCGTTCGGAAGCCTGCATGAACCGTCTGCTTCAAGGCGACGTCGGTTCGGGCAAAACGGCCGTCGCCGCGATTGCCCTGTTTACTACCGTACGTTCCGGCTTCCAGGGAGCGCTTATGGTTCCGACCGAAATTCTGGCAGAGCAGCATACCCGTTCGCTGACCCAAATGTTCGAGCCGTTCGGCATTACCGTCGGGCTGCTGACCAGCAGCGTAACCGGACGCAAACGCAAAGACCTGCTGGCCGGCCTGCAGATGGGGTTGATCGACATTCTGGTCGGCACGCACGCGCTTATCCAGGATGAAGTCAATTTCCGTTCGCTTGGCCTCGTCGTGACCGACGAGCAGCATCGCTTCGGCGTCAATCAGCGCAGCGTGCTGCGCCGCAAAGGCTATAACCCGGACGTGCTGACCATGACCGCAACGCCGATTCCGCGTACGCTTGCGATCACGGCGTTCGGCGATATGGATGTATCGACGATTGCCGAGCGCCCCAAAGGCCGCGTGCCGATCGAAACGTATTGGGTCAAGCACGAGATGATGGAGCGAGTGCTCGGCTTCATTCGCCGCGAGGTGAGTCAGGGCCGGCAGGCCTACATGATCTGTCCGCTGATCGAAGAATCCGAGAAGCTCGACGTGCAGAATGCGATCGACCTGCATATGCAGATGAGCCAGGCGCTGCCTGAGTATAAGGTAGGGCTGCTGCACGGACGGATGACTGCGGCGGAGAAAGAAGAGATGATGCGCCAGTTCTATGCCGGCGAGACGCATCTGCTCGTATCGACAACCGTCGTCGAAGTTGGCGTCGATGTGCCGAATGCCACGCTCATGGTGATTATGGACGCGGACCGTTTCGGTCTGTCGCAGCTGCATCAGCTGCGCGGCCGCGTCGGCCGGGGGGAACATGCTTCGTACTGCGTACTGATCGCCGATCCCAAATCGGAGCTCGGCCGTCAGCGCATGGGCGTCATGACCGATACGAACGACGGCTTCGAAGTGTCCCGGCGGGATCTCGAGCTGCGGGGCCCGGGCGACTTTTTCGGTACCAAGCAGAGCGGCCTGCCGGAGTTCAAAGTCGCGGATATGGTCGCCGATTTCAAAGTGCTGGAGCAGGCGCGCGACGACGCGGCGAAGCTGGTCGAAGATCCGTTCTTCTGGACTTCGCCGAGCTACGAGAGTCTGCGCAGCGGCCTGGAAAAAGAAGAAACGTTCCGCGGCGAATTGATCGACTAGTCCCTTGACCGAATTAAATCCAAGGCTTGCGTTCATCGGAAACACGCATGGTTCAAGCGGGTTTTCAAGGGGCGTAACCTAACATCATTATCGGTCAAGGGACTAGTACGCGGATTGGATACGAACAGCGGGCTTTGAAGATCGCCCGGCCGTCGGCACTTATGCCGGCGGTTTTCTTTTTGCAGATAATGGATAAGCCTGACAAGTAACCGTATGACGGGAAAGGAGTACAAGAAGCGATGAACCCTTCACATCCACTGACGATTTTTTTGCAGCTGTTTGAACGCGGTTCGCTGCTGCTGATGTGCCTGTTCGTGCTGACCCGGATTCCGCGTGTCAAAACCGTATTTCAAAAAGAAGAATATCGGCCGCAGGATCTCGTCACCGTTACGGTGATCTTCGGCCTGTTCGCCATTTTCGGTACGTACATGGGCATCAGCGTGGAAGGATCGCTCGTGAACGTGAGAATCGTGGCGATTATGTCAGGCGGGCTGCTGTTCGGTCCCTGGGTCGGCATCGTGACGGGATTGGTCTCCGGGATTCACCGGTATCTGATCGATGTCGGCGGTGTGACGGCGATCCCGTGTCTGATTACAAGTATCGTAGCGGGCATCGTTTCGGGGATGATCCATCTGCGCGTGCCCAAGACCAAACGCTGGTTCTACGGGATCGCGGCCGGTATGCTGTGCGAGCTGCTGACGATGGGACTGATTCTGCTGCTGGCGGAGCCTTATGCACTGGGAGCGGACATCGTCTCCAAGATCGCCGTGCCGATGATCCTCGCGCAGGTGATGATCGGTCTGATTGTCATGCTGGTGCAGAGCGTCGAAGACGAGAAAGAGAACGTTGCAGCCAAGCAGGCCAAGCTCGCGCTCGACATCGCCAACGAAACGCTGCCTTATTTCCGCAAAGTGGACAGCGTGTCGCTGCTGCGCATCTGCGAGATTATCGAAAAGAAAATCGGGGCGGATGCGGTGGCGATTACGGATACGAACCATATTTTGGCCTATTCGGGCTTCGGACAGGAGCGTTACAATATCGGGCACGAGATCATGACCGAGGAGACGAAAGAAACGATCCGCAGCGGAAATATTACGATTCGCAACAACGACGCCGACCATCGCAACGACTGGATCAAATCGATGATTATTATTCCGCTGCAGGAAAAAGGAGTCGTCACCGGCGCGCTCAAAATTTACTACCGTCACGCCCACCAGATTACGTATTCGCTGCGGGAACTGGCGGTCGGCTTGTCGCAGATTATCTCCACGCTGATGGAAGTGTCGCGGGTGGAACAGATCAAGGCGATGGCGGACAAAGCCGAGATCAAGGCGCTTCAGACGAAGATCAGCCCGCATTTCCTGTTCAACGCGCTGAACGCGATCGCTTCGTCGATCCGCCTGAATCCCGACAAAGCGCGTGAGCTGATTATCAATCTGTCCGGGTATCTGCGCTACAATCTGGAACTCAACGACGAGCTGATCGACGTGCATCGTGAACTTCAGCAGGTGAAAGACTACGTCGAAATCGAGAAAGCGCGCTTCGGCAGCCGGCTGCAGGTGGAATACGATATCGACGACGAGACCAACGTGAAGATTCCGAGTCTGATTATCCAGCCGCTCGTCGAGAATGCGATCGTACACGGTATTTTGAAGGAAAAAGGCAAAGGCACCGTAAGCATACGCGTCAAAAATGAAGGGGACCTTGTGCGGTTCGAGATCGCCGATACCGGAGCGGGCATCGACGAATCGATCATCGAGAACATCCGCAGCGGCGCTATGCCGTCGAACAAGATCGGTCTGTCGAATGTGCATGAACGGCTCAAGCTCATCTATGGACAAGGCGTCGATATTCGCAGGGCATCCAAAGGCACGGTGATTACGTTCACGGTCAGAAAGGAGGATCAGGCATGAAGATGAAAGGGATTATCGTGGAAGACGAGTTTTTGGCGATGGAAGAACTGGATTATTTGATCGGTAAAAATAGTTCCGTCGAGATTGTCGGCAAATTCGAGGACGGGATCGATGTGCTGAAATTTTTGCAGAGCAGCGATGTGGATGTTATTTTTCTCGATATCAATATTCCGTCGCTCGACGGGGTGCTGCTCGCCAAAAGTATCAGCAAATTCGCGAACAAACCGTATATCGTGTTTACGACGGCGTACAAAGAGCATGCGGCGGAAGCTTTCGAGATCGAGGCGTTCGATTATATCCTTAAGCCGTATCACGAACCGCGGATCGCGGCGATGCTGAACAAGCTCGAAAGCATGTTTGCGGCCAAAAAAGAACGGGAAAACGGCGGCACCGGAGATTCCGCAGCGCCACATGCACCGGGGGCATCCGCATCTGCGGTATCCGGCGGAACGCCGGGAGCTGCTCCGGAGGGCCGATCGGTCAACCGCCGAATCAATCTGCACAAAGACGACAAGATTATTGTGGTCGACGCGGACGATATCTATTACGCTTCGGCGCAGGAAAAAACGACGCTCGTCTATACGCGCAAAGAAGAGTACGCCATGCCGATGAGCATTTCCGACTTTCAGGCGGGACTTCCTGGGGAACAGTTTTTCCGCTGCCATCGTTCGTATACGGTCAATCTGTCGAAGATCCGCGAGATTGTGCCCTGGTTCAATAATACGTATCTGCTCAGACTGCGCGATATCGATGCCGAGGTGCCGGTCAGCCGCAGCAAAGTGAAAGAATTCCGGCAGCTTATGCGTATCTAGCACATTTTTGCGGCATCCGTAACGCTCATGGAGCCAGAAGAGCATTTCATTCCGTATTCGCGGCATCTCATTCCAAAAACGCTTTCATAAAGGCTGAAATGCTTATACTGAAGCCATAAGGAAACGAAAACGAATGAGAGAAGGAATCGACATGAAAAGCGCATCCGATCAAACCCTGCCGAAAGCGAACCGTCTGTGGATCGTGATCGGTACGATCATCGTCCAGATGGGCCTCGGTACTATCTATACATGGAGCTTGTTCAATCAGCCGCTCGCCGACAAATTTGGCTGGGAACTGGGCAGCACGGCGGTGACGTTCTCGATCACCAGCTTCGCGCTTGCGTTCGCAACGCTGTTCTCCGGCAAACTGCAGGACAAGTTCGGCATTCGCAGATTGATCGCCGCTTCCGGTATCCTGCTCGGCATCGGGCTCATGCTCTCCTCGCAGGTGACGTCGCTCGGTCTGCTGTATGTGGTGGCCGGCGTTATCGTCGGCTACGCCGACGGCACGGCCTATATGACCTCGCTGTCCAACCTGATCAAATGGTTTCCGAAGCATAAAGGCCTCATGTCCGGCGTCTCGGTCGGCGCTTACGGTACAGGCAGCCTGATCTTCAAGTATATCAACGGGGCGATGATCGAATCGCGCGGCGTCTCGCAGGCTTTCCTGATATGGGGAATCATCGTACTTGTGATGGTGGTATTCGGCTCGCTGCTGGTCCGCGAAGCTTCGAACACCGCATCGCCGGTATCCGCTTCCGGCGTGCGTGCCAAAGACTACACCGTCAAGGAAATGCTCAAGACCAAGCAGGCGTATCTGCTGTTCGTCGTCTTCTTCACCGCCTGCATGAGCGGACTGTACCTGATCGGCAGCGTCAAGGATATCGGCGTACGCCTGGCCGGTCTTGATGTCGCCACCGCAGCCAATGCCGTCGCCATGATCGCGATCTTCAACACGGCGGGCCGCCTCATCCTCGGTCCTCTGTCCGACAAGGTCGGCCGTCTGAGAGTCGTCTCCGGCGCGCTGCTGGTTACGTTCGCGGCCGTTATGGTGCTCAGCTTCGCGACGCTGACCTACCCGCTGTTCTTCGCAAGCGTAGCGGCGATTGCTTTCTGCTTCGGCGGTAATATCACCGTGTTCCCGGCGATCGTCAGCGATTTCTTCGGCCTGAAGAACCAGGGCAAGAATTACGGCGTGATCTACCAGGGCTTCGGCCTCGGCGCTTTGTCCGCTTCGTTTATCGCGGCGCTGCTCGGCGGATTCAAACCGACTTTCCTCGTGATCGGCGCCCTGTGCGTGATCTCGTTCCTGATCGCGGTACTGGTCAAAGCACCGAAAGCAGAAGTTCGGAGTGCGGCGGAAGAAGCGGCTTCGGAAGCATCCTCTTCCGACAAAGAAACGCAGGCCGAAGGTCCGCAGGGCAAAGGTTCACCTGGCAAAGAAGGCAAAGGCATGCGGCTCAATCCGCAGACCAAAGGGATCTGATTCGGGGCCATGCGGCCGCCACCGGACCTACGGGTTCGTAGGGCGTTCAATTCTGGGATTAAAAGACTTCGACGGTATTTTCGTCGGAGTCTTTTTGGTATGTTCGAGCAAACGAATCAGCGAGAATTCCGTAGGAATCCGCCACTGATAAAGAAAGCTCGGCTATGATTGCGAAGAATGGCGGGTACAGCGTAAATTCGAATAGAGACGGGAAAGCGAGTATATGGGATATCTAAAAACACCACAAACATAGCGCCTATGTAGCCAAAGTTATGAAATACGCGACCTTGTATGTGGAAGAAGGATACAAGGTGATTGAGATTCCGCAAGCTGGGGCAAGTGGGTTCGTTCGACCGATCGGTGGGCCGGTTACTTCGGTTTTTGGACTACGTATCCATCCGACTATCGGTAAAGAAAAGAAATATGCCGGTGTCGATCTAGGTTGTTAAACAGGAGATCCTATACCGGCTTCGAAAGCAGGAAAGATGATCTTCAGTGCTTGACAGAATGCGAACGATCGTAGTAAAGGGTATGGACAGTATGTGCGTATCGATCATGGCGGCGGCTACGTCACTACGTATAGCCATCTTTTTAAACTAATTACGGGCGTTGGCGAGACTGTACAAGCTGGCAGCGTGATCGGAGAATGCGGATCTACAGGCGGCAGTACAGGGCTGCACTTGCACTTTGAAATCATCATCAACGGGAGTCTGGTTGATCCTCTGCCATTCGTTGGAGGGAAATGACATGTATTCGGGGTATCGCTACGAAGCCGATGGACGTTACCACGCAGCTGATCGGATCGGCTGAAGAGATTATGGGGTATTTGAAAGCGTAGAAACGCAAGCATCCTCAAGTCCGGATTACCAATAGCGACGATCATGTCATCGCGGAAACGAAAAACGGCCATATTATTTTCCAGGAATATGTGGCCGTAGCCGATATACGGAATGAACTGCTGGAAGATCCGGATTACGATTCTGAAAAGCTTGTACGCGAGCTGATCGGATCCAACATCGTTTACGAAGGCTACCTGCCAACGGATAAAGAAGACGCGTTGTATCTGCTGCAAAGCTTGTACGCTCAATATGTCCAGCATTATAAGCAAGCCTAAAAGAACGGCTCAAACACGAGCCGTTCTTTTTTTATAGATTTCATCAAGATAATAGCTTTAATTAGTTTACTTTAACGTTTAAAAAGGTATTATTATGAAAAAAGGAGGCATTAAAATGAAAATAAGAATAACTTTGGTTATGGTTATGTTTTTATCTCTTTTAACGATATCCACCTTTTCAAAAACTGCTAATGCTGATCTTTATGTAGGAGGACCTAATACTGGTCAAAGAGCTGCTTGGTACAGTAATTCTGTTACAAGCTATGGTTATAATTCGTTATTTAATCAAGGGAGGGCAAGTTGGGATAATATATCGTCTAAAGTTAAAGTTTTGTACACTCCTTCTACAAGCACCACCTCTGATCGCTATTATGTAGGCACAACTCCTACAGCTAATGTACTAGGAATAATGCTTCCTTTTAGAAACGTGAGCGGCACAGTTAGGCAAGTTTTCACCACGGAGCCTTGGCAATTTGCATCAGTATCCGCTTATCATAATGAAATTCAATCTTGGGGTTTAAGTGATCCACAAATTGTTTCAATGGTAACCGCTCATGAAATTGGTCATAGTTTAGGACTGGATCATAGTCCACACCAAATCTACAGTATGATGATAGGGCCATCTGAACAACTTTACGCATACCCTCCTACAGATTACGATAAAAGTGAGTTAAGAAGAAAATGGGGAAATTAATATTATAAGGAGGAAGTAATATGATGAAAATGAAAAAAGCATGGATCCTAATGGCATTAGGAGCTACATTTTGTTTGGTTTTGATCATTGGGATTCGTCAATATACAACCACTAATGCTCTTACTTATGCAGATGAAACTGTGAGTAAGAGTATACCCGATTCGGAAATAAAGAAAGAGAAAAAGGATAGAGACCATGGACTCAAACGAGTGAATGCGGAGGCGAGTTATATTGGTTTTGAGGATATAGACGCCTTGGAAAATGACGCCGATGTGATCGTTGTAGGTACGCCTATTCTTCCTTTTGAGAAACGTGAACATGAGGCTACGTATTATGAAGACGGATTCATACAGAATTTTTACACCTTAACAGATTTCAAAGTGGAAAAGGTGATTAAAGACCCTGAGCAAGCTGTTCAGAATGAAAAGATAAAATTTATTGAGCCGATATCCATTGTAACGAATGAAAATGGTCAGAAAGTGATTTACTCTATTGCGGATTATCAAGAAGTTCAACAGGGAGAAAAGTATTTGGTTTTCTTGAAGAATAATGGTCTGGGTAACTATAGCGTGATCAATATGAATAATGGAACATTTGATTTGAATGAAAATGAAGAGAATTCCTTTAATGCTTTGGAGATTGAAGGAGATCCAGTACATGAGAAATTAAAAAATGAAGCTTTAGAGGAATATGATTTAAATTGATCTATTCAAAATATACCTTTGTTAAAGGGCCCATATACTAAAGGGTCCTTTTTTGCGATAAGCAAAGCAAGAAAGTTAAGGTATAGCGGTCATTACCCTTCAATGGATCGATAGCCGACCGCTAAAAGTGAGTCGGTTTTCTGTTTTGAAGACTTTATCAAGATTACGGTTCACCTATGGGTTGCGCGTAGCAGAGCAGCTTGGCGGGATTTACCCGATTATTATGGACCTTGGTCTTCCGCTTACAGCTTTTTCTGGCGACTTCAAAAGTCAGGAACTTGGGAGGAAATCTTGGAGCATGTGGCGATCGAGCCTGATTTCGAACAAATCATGTTGGATACAACAATTGTCCGGGTTCATCAGCATGGAACAGGCGCAAAAGGGGACAGCACAAGCAAGCGATCGGACGTTCCCGAGGCGGATTGACGACCAAAATTCATGCGGTCGTCGATGCGCTGGGAAATCCGCTCAAGTTTGAGCTGACACCTGAACAAGCTCACGATTCCGTCCAAGGATACGAAATGCTCGCCCAGTTCGACCTGTCAAACCGTGAGGTTTTAGCCGATCGAGTTTACGACACGGATGCGATTCGGACCCTTTTAAGGGAACAAAATGCGATCGCTGTGATTCTCAGCAAGAAGAATCGCCGAGTGCAGCACGCCTACGACCGTACGGTGTATAAAGAACGTCATTTCGTCGAATGCTTTTTCAATAAAATGAAAAACTACAGGCGCCTAGCAACTCGCTACGATAAGACAGCGAGCATGTTCAAGGCTTTTTTAGCTTTAATTTCAATTCGGATTTGGCTTAAATAGGTTTGCGTAGAGGCCCTAATGAAGACGTAGTAAAAAGAGTACTTATTATGCAATCGTTCCTTATAGATAAGGATTACCATCATGTACGCGTCGATCGTAAGGAATTTGAACAGTATAAAAGAGAAGGTTGGAAGCATGATAGTCGCGATTGGAATCTTGGACTAGAGGGATTTTTAAAATAAAGAAAAAGCCCCATCTATTACACTGGAAGAAGTCATTGAGTACACGCTGCGGATAAATCGTACATGTCCCATCATGTTCATGAAGCGATATGCACAATATAGAATGATACTGTTTGAACGACTATTTAAAAGCCGCTACCGTACCCGATTAGGGTGTGGCAGCGGCTTTTTTCACGTTGAGCTTGAATATATTGACCGTCTGCAAATAAGAAGTCGCTCTGTCCTACACTTCATTAACGCGCACTTTCATAAAAAAATTTCCTGCGGCCTCCGACTTTTTCGATCCTGCCAACGCATATATCTATAGACGGACAACATGCCGGAGAGCGAAAGGAGGCGGCCCAAGCCGAATATGCCAAACGAAGCGAAATGGATTAGACGGATTCAGCGCAGCGGCGACCGCGAGGCCGCCGACCAACTGGTGTCGTATTACTACCGCGAATCTACGCATTCGTCTACCGGCAGCTGATGCATCGGGAGAATGCGCTCGATCTGACACAGGATATTTTCGTCAGTATGCTGCGAAGTATCGGTTCGTTCGAAGGCAGCCGTTCGTCGCTTCGCACCTGGTTGTACCGGATTGCGACGAACCGGGTCATCGACCATTTTCGATCCCGCAGCCACCGCGATACGAAGCTGAGCCGGCCGTTGGAAGATTTTGATCTGGCGGAAGAGGGCGATTTTACACTGGAGCTTGTGCGGCAGGAAGAAGTGGGCCGGGTGCTGGAATTGATTCGGACTTTCGATATTCGCGCGCAGGAGATTATCCGGCTCAAACTGTTCGCGCAGCGGACTTTTGCCGAAATCGCACAGCTGTTGGAACTGCCGGATTCAACGGTCAAAACGAATTATTACGCATCGATCCGCCGGATCAAACACCAATTCAAGGAGGAGCGCCATGAACAAACAGGAGAAACCGAAGCGGGCGGGCGACGCACGGCGGACATTTAGCGAAAATACGTCAAACCTTGACGGATCGGTGGATCTCTTGACCGTCGACTACCCGGATGAACAAGAGATGCGCATGCGGATCTCTTCGATCGTCGATGAAGCGCTGCCGGCCCCTCCGTCATTTCCCGTTTACGTGGCGGGCATGTATCGTCAGCTCGGGTTCCGCCATCTGTTCCGGGACTTGACGGAGATCGCTTTCGTGCTGCTGCTGGGATTGGGCATTCTGATCTTCATGGCGCTGTTTGCGATGGAGAATACGAATAGGGAGGGGATTTACGCTTTTATTTTTATCGTGTCGCCGCTGCTCTATCTGGCCGTATCGGTCGTCTTCTTCGCCGATCTGCAGCGCAGGGATACGTACCAAGTCGAGATGGCCTGCCGCTATAACGTATATCAGCTCGCCTCGCTGCGTATGCTCGTTTTTGCAGGCGTTTGCTTGATCCTGAATATCGCGTTCGTCTGCTGGATCGCCGCTTTTTATGGGAATATCGACCTGCTGCGTGGGCTGATGCTGTCCGCTTCGTCTCTGTTTTTATTTGCGGCCGCTTTCCTGTACGGTCTGCTGCGCGGACGTACGGGATTCGGACGTTACGTGCCGATTGCGCTCTGGCCCCTGCTCCATACCGGGTTGTGGATAGCGAAGCCCGGCGTCTATCTGTCGCTGCTGAGCGATATGCCGGTCTTGGCGTATGGCGCGCTGATCCTGCTCGGAGCCGCCGCCTACTTCGGACAGGTGCGGCGACTGCCGACTTTTCGGCCCAAACTTTTTTGAGAATCCCAGGAAAAAGGAGTGGATAGAATGCTGACCGTACGAGGAGCCGGAAGGCGTTACGGGAATTTTCAAGCGCTGGAGAAGCTGGATCTGGAATTCGGCCATGGCGTTTACGGACTGCTTGCGCCGAACGGAGCCGGCAAAACGACTCTGCTAAAGATGCTGGCCGGGCTGCTGCCGCCTACCCAGGGCGAGATTGCCTATGAAGGAACGCCGCTTGCGGCATTGGATGAGAAATATCGGGAGCTGCTGGGCTATCTGCCGCAAAAGTTCGGCTATTATCCCAACGATACGCCGCTGAAATACATGCAGTATCTGGCCGCAATCAAAGGCATGGACCGCAAAAGCGCGCGGGAGCGTTCCGAGCTGCTGCTGGATATGCTGGCGCTGGGCGAGGTGAAGCGGCGGAAAATGAAGACTTTCTCAGGCGGGATGATCCAGCGGGTCGGCATTGCGCAGGCGCTGCTGAACGATCCCCGCGTGCTGATCCTGGATGAACCGACGGCCGGACTCGATCCGAAAGAGCGCGCGAGATTCCGCAGTCTGCTGACACAGCTCGGGCGGGACCGGATCGTCATTTTGTCCACGCATGTCGTCTCGGATGTGGAGTCGGCGGCAAATGAGATCGTAATGCTGAAGGACGGGCAGGTGTTTGTCAAGGATACGGCGGAGGCGGTCTGTTCGCTGTTGGCAGGCCGGGTGTACGAGACGCAGATCGGATACGAAGAAGCGGAAAAGTTCCGCAGGCAGTATCCGATTCTGGCCGAACGCGGAGAGCGCGGAGAGCGGGAAGGGCTGCATATGCGTTTTGCGGCGGAATCCCAATCGGCTATGCCGGAATGGCAGGCGATGAAGCCCGGGCTGGAAGACGTATTTCTGTACGTATACCGGGATACGGCTGTACATTCGCCGGGGCGGTCGGAGAAGGAGGCAGCGCGATATGAAAACGGCTGAAAATCATTTGTCGAACAGCTATCGCGGATCGGGAATTCCATTGATCTGGCTGGAGTTCAAGAGATTATTTATGCCGAAAAGGGTAGGGCTTGCGGTGTTGGTTCTGCTGCTGGGGGGACTGTGGTTGTATCCGTTTCGGATTCTGTATCCCGGGGAAAGATTCAAGGATTGGGACAATGCTATCGCCGTGCAGTTGGAAGCGGAGTACGGACTGCAAATCGACGCGGCGGAGTTGGAACAATTCAAGCAGTCGCTGGTCCCGAAGATTGCGCAAGCAGACGCATATATCCGTTCGACGCCCGCTTTTGCCCGGGTCAATCTGGACCGTTACGACCGCTATGTCAAAAGGTCCCAGATGGCAAACGGCGGGACGCTTCCGTTAAATCGCATCATCGACGCGGGTCCGGCAAAAGATCTGTTCGCGGAACTTCAAGCGTCGCTGGGTTGGATCGAATATTATGAAAACAGAACGGTCAATACGTTTGGCCTTAACGAAACCGAGAAAAAAAGGGCAGCAGACATCCAGAGCCGCGATTGGGTATCGGTGCTGCCTCCGAATTTTACGAACAGTTATAATTCCACAAATCTGTTAAGCCGGCTTGCGCTGACCGCCATGCTGATGACTTCGCTGCTCGTGATGCATATTCATATCGGAGACCGCCGGGTCGGACTGGGTGAGGTACAGGCGGCGTCGAGAGCGGGAACTACCGGTTTGTTTCGGATCAAAATGGCTGCCGCCCTGTTGACAGGAACGCTGGTTGCGGCGGTTCTGCTGGTCGCCCTGCTGCTTGCCTATCGATTCAGCGGCCTGTGGAGTCTGATGGGAGCAGATATCAATGGAAAAGAAGGCCCCCTTTTCTGGACCGATCTGAGCTTTCTGCAGTATATGGGGATCACGTATACGGCTGTGTTCATGCTCTGCTGGATTGCGGCGGGATTGGCTTATATGGCGTGGAGAAAGGAAGGGCGGAGGGAACGTTGGTGATCAGTCAGAAAAAGGGAGTGGCCCTATAAGGGCCGCTCAACGTGTCGAGAAAGTCTGATTGAAGGTGAAGCGGATAAGCGGAAGGAGAAATTCAGTGCAGGAACGATAGTGTTCGCCTTTGAAATCGAGAAAATCCCACTACAATTTAATCCTTTTCTCGATTTCAACACGCGACCGGAACGAATTTCTCCTGTAGCTGTTAGGCTTCTAAAGCGTATAAGACTTTCTCGACAATCTGAGCGGCCCTATTATAAAGGCCGCTCTTTTTTGTCTCGTTTACGAACGTCGATCACGCTTCTTCTCCCACTATAAAGCTGCCCTTTATGCGATATCAAGCCATACGTTTTTGGTTGTGAGGCTCCCACTGACGGAGTGTGGCGGCGTTTGGAAACGAAAAAGAAAGAGATTCCGGTCGCCATAGTTCCGCCCTGTTCCTTGCTCGCCCAATAGGCGACAATGACTTCAGATCCCAAGCAGGGATTCGCGAACGCCTTCCCCGTAAGGCCAGGACATCGATAAAGTCCGGCGGTGCCGGGCGCGCTGCGCTGCGGTATGCCGGAAGAAGCGTTCGCATAATCGTACGTGATTATTGGGGTTCGACGCCCCACTTGCTTAGGCGCAAGCTCTTGGTAGAGCACTCCACTTCTAATGGAGCTACAACAAATCATGATCTTTGGGGAAGGAAGTTCCGGCGGACCGCCTACTTGGGGCCCGGCGCCCGAACGCGCTTTGCAGCCCCGGCGGATTCCGCCGGCCGAAGCTGCGGCGAGCAAGCGAAGAACGACGGAGAAGGGGTCGGTCCGAAGTCGGGACCGGCGCTGCCCAGCCGTTCGACTCCCGCTTGCCGCGCGCAGCCGAAGCCGACTCAAGCCGGGCTCCGCGCATACGGGCGTGCGAACTTCCGCCGCAAAGATTCCAAGGAGGAACCATCTATGAATTCAAATCATTCGAACATAAACGTACCGCACGGCCGCAAAATTCCGGGGATGCCCGGTCCGAACGTTCGTCCGGGAGAAGCGAAAAAAGAATCGGTCTTCGTGCCCGGCGTGCTTGAACTCGGTCAGGGTCTGCGCACCGTCGAAGTCCAAGACGGCCAGCGCGCGCTGCTGTTTGAACATACCCGCTACGTCCGTCTGCTGATGCCGGGCCGCCACCGCTTTTGGAGCTGGACGGACCGCGCCCGGAAAGTGGTTTTCAAAAGCCTGGCCGAGCCGTTCGAACATCATCCTATGGACAGTTGGGTGCCCGGCTGGCTTACCGCAAATGGCATTCCCGACATGGACGTGCGCTTGTATGCGGGAGATGCCGAGCTGATGAAGCAGCTCAGCACGGTGGAAGTCGGCGACGGCGAATATGCGCTGCATCTGGAGAACGGACGGTTCAAAAACCTGCTGTCGACCGGACGTTACGCTTACTGGAACGAATCGCGCGAGCATACCTTTATTCGCGTCGACCTTCAGACTCCGGAGATCGGGCCGGAGATCGGACGCGCAATCCTGGAAAAGATCGGGCCGAACTATGTGCAGACGGTCGAAGTGGCGAGCCACGAGACCGGCCTGCTGTACTTCGATAACCGGTTTCAGCGGCAGCTGTCTCCGGGGCGGAGCTTTTTCTGGAACGGTTCCGCGGCCGTGACGGTCAAGAAGTTCGATCTGCGCCGTCAGCAGCTCGATATGACCGGTCAGGAGATTCTGACGGAAGACAAAGTCTCGCTGCGCCTGAACTTCGTCTGCCAGTACCGGATCGTCGATCCGCTGCGGGCGGCGGAGATCAAGAACTTCGAAGACCAGGTGTACGTCCAGCTGCAGCTGCTGCTGCGCGAATACGTCGGCACGCTCAAGCTGGATGATCTGCTGCGCATGAAACAGGAGATCGGCGACTTCGTATTGGGCCGACTGCAGGCAAGCGGCGCGGACTACGGCGTGGAATTCCTCGCGGCCGGACTCAAAGACGTCATTCTGCCGGGCGAGATCCGCGCTATCCTCAATACGGTCCTGCTGGCCGAGAAAAAAGCGCAGGCCAATATGATTACCCGGCGTGAAGAAACGGCATCGACCCGCAGCCTGCTGAACACGGCCAAGCTGATGGACGAGAACGCGACGCTGTACCGGCTCAAGGAACTGGAATTCGTGGAGAAAATCTGCGAAAAGATCGGCACGATCTCGCTCAGCGGAGGCAGCAGCCTGCTCGAGCAGATGAACGGCCTGCTGGGACTGCGGCAGGGGGAAGAACGCAGGGAGATCGGCCGGGAGTAACCGAATTCTCTGCGCAAATGAGCATCAAACCGTCTTTTCGAAGACGGTTTTTTGTCGTTCTGCCATCAGGGGACGCTCGTAATAAACTTTCAAAAAGACCGTTGACAAAGTGGCGCGCTGCCTTTATGGTTAGTTACATGACTAACAAACCGGAAAGGTGGTCGCGATGCCGATTCCATTCGACGAAAACCGGCCTATTTTTCAACAGATTGCAGATCGAATCGAAGACGACATTCTCAACGACACCTATGCGGAGGAAGACCAGATTATCTCGACCACGCAATTTTCGCGCATGTTCCAGATCAATCCCGCTACGGTCGTCAAAGGATTCGGCCTGCTGGTGAATGAAGGCATTATCTACAAAAAGCGAGGGCTTGGCATGTACGTGTCCGCCGGAGCGAAGGAGAAGATCATGGGCAAACGCCGGGAACGGTTTTACAGCGATTTGGTCGTCAAATTGTTGGAGGAAGCGGAGAAGCTGGGCATGAGCATGGAAGATGTGATCGACATGATCAAACGGGAGAAAAGGGGACAGCGCACATGAACTCGGTACTGCAGGTCAAGCATTTGAGCAAATCGTACGGACGCACGGAAGCGGTCGACAGCCTGAGTCTGGAACTTGCCGAGCACACCATCTATGGACTGCTTGGACGCAACGGCGCGGGCAAGACGACACTGTTGAATGTGATCACGGGCGGGATGTTTCCGGACGGCGGCGAGGTGGTCGTGCATGGACGTCCGCTCCGCCAAGGAGAAGTGCCGACCCAAGTCTGCTATATCCGCGAGAAAAACTTTTACCCCAGCGGAGCGCGTATCCGCGATGTGCTGCAGATGGCGTCTGTTTTTCATCCGGATTGGGATTCCGAACTGGCTTCGACGCTTCTGGGAACGTTCAAGCTGAATCCGAGCAAAAAAATGCGTCAGCTGTCGCGCGGCATGGAGTCGATGGTCGGCAATATCATCGGTCTTGCGAGCCGGGCGCCGCTTACGATCTTCGACGAACCTGTCCTGGGATTGGATGTGCTGATGCGCGAAAAATTCTACCGTACGCTGCTTGAAGATTATGCGGAACATCCGCGTACCATCCTGCTCTCCACGCATCTGATCGACGAGATCGCAACCGTGGTGGAGCAGGTGTTCATTATGGAAAATGGCGGCATTCTGATGCGGGAAGAAGTCGAGCATATCCGGGAACGCGCGCATACGGTCAGCGGCAGCACCGCTGCGCTCGACGCTTTTACGGCGGGCAGACGCGTCATTCACGGCGAACGTTACGGGAATGTGGGCGTCGCTATCGTATACGGCGATTTGCCGGACGACAAACGAAGAGAAGCGCAGAGCCGAGGACTGACGATCGAAGGCGTGCCGCTGCAGAAATTTTTTGCTTATTTGATCGAGGAGGGACAAGCGGATGAATAAAATGGGAGTCCAACTGCGGGTATCCATGCTTCGAATGAGACTGGCCATCCTGCTTGTGATCGGTGCCATTGTCGTGTCGACGATTGCCAACTATACGGTCAATGCGGCGCTGCAGGGCGATCCGCAGCGTGACGCGCAGGACGTGGCGGCTGCGGTCGGCGAGCTGCGCGACCTGACGGGAGACGATTCGCTGCAGATCGAAGTCCCGTCGGAGATGGAGAACGTCAATGTCTCTTCGGCCAATATGCTGCTGCTGCTGCTGCCGGTGCTCGCGATCGTCCTGCCGCTGCAAACATTCCGGACGATGATGAACTTCGGCGACTCGCGCAGACGGTATTTTGTCGGCCTGCTGCTGATCTATGCCGGTGCGGCTCTGGTACTGGCTTTGTGCAACAGTCTCTGGTGGCCGTTCGAACAGAATATTATCCGCGAGCACAGCCAGACGTTTAACCTGATTGAAATTTTCGGTTGGGATCGCCTTGGGACCGTCGGGATTTTCCTGTATCAGGCCGCTTTCTATTTCTTCGTCCTGACGCTGTTCAATCTGCTGTTCTCCCGGATGAAATCTCCGATCACCTGGATCCTGTGGGCGGTTCTGATCGCGGCGATTCCGATCGGAACCTCGATCGCTTCGCTTCGCGTACATGTGGCGGATTTCTTCCTGGCTCTGCTGTTCAACGATTCCCTGATTGCCGGTATGGGACTGAACTTGATCTTGAGCGCCGTATTTATTGCGGGAGCCTGGTTGTTTACGCGCCATCGGACGTTCTAAGGGACTCCCTATACAACGTGAAAAAAAGATTATTCCGCTCAAACCGTCAAACCAATCTTTTCGATGATGCGAAAGCCTACGCTTTCGCATTTTTTCTTGTTCAAACTCCTTTTTCTGCTAAATTTTCTGCTGATTTTGTCGATAAATATCGAAACAACTCACCTTAGACGTATAAAACACTATCTATAAGACGGAAGACTTGAGTAGGCTGAAGGGTTCGACCCATAAGGAGGGCTTGAAGATGAACTTGAAAATGAAATTGGCTGCGCTGCTTGTTATTGTCACTCTTGTCGGTACGGGAAGTATCAGTGTGGCTGCGTTGAGCACGATGAAAAACGACGCTCAGAAGGTCATCGACAGTAATCTGCAGGGGGCTGCTCGCAATACGGCCGAACAAATCGGAGGTTGGGTCGGCAAAAATGCCAAAGTCGTAGAAACGACTGCCCAAGTCATCGAATCGTCGGTTCCGCTGGATCGTATCGCGGAAAGCCATCTGCAGGCTTATGCAGCCGAGTCCAACAAAAACAATTTGTCGGATATTTATGTAGGCATGGAAGACGGACGCATGATCGACGGTTCCGGCTGGGTGCCGGAAGCGGATTACGATGTCAAAGTCCGTCCTTGGTACACGGAAGGCAAAGCGGCCAATGCGCTGAACTTCAGCAACCCGTATCTGGATCTCATCAGCGGCGAGTATGCCGTCTCGATCGGATATCCGCTGCACGAGAAAGACGGCGCGTTTGCCGGGGTCGTCGCCGGCGATATGAAACTCTCGACTTTGACCGAGACGATCAACACTATCAAGATTGACGGCGGATTTGCTTTTATGACCGACAAAACGGGCGTAGTGCTGGCCCATGCCGATGCGGACAACGTCAACAAGCCGCTTGGCGAAGTAGCCGACTATGCCGGGATTGCCGCCGAAATGCTCAAGAACGAATCCGGCAGTGTCGAATACGAATACAAAGGCGATACCCATCTGCTGTATTACCAAAAAGTCGCAGGCACGGGCTGGCTCGTGGCCGCTTCGGTCTCGAAAGACTTCGCTTTTGCGGATTATATCCAGCTGCGAAATATCTTCATCATCGGGATCGCAGCGCTCGCAATCCTGCTGACCCTGGTCGCCGTGTTTGCGGCTGCCCGCCTCATTAAACCGCTTATCCTGCTGCAGCAAAGTGCGCAGCGTATGTCCGAAGGCGATCTGACCGCTACGGTCGAGATCAAAGGCAAAGACGAAATCGGCAAACTCGGCACGGCGTTCAACGACATGTCCGCCAGTCTGCGTAAGCTGATCCATGCGACGGCCAATTCCGCCGAAGGCGTAGAGAACTCCGCCAAATATATGAACGGACAGGCCGAAGGCGCGAAGCATATTTCCGACCAGATCGCCGTCGTGATCGAAGAACTGGCGAGAGGCGCGACGGATCAGGCGTCCTCGATTCAATCGGGCGTCGAGCAGCTGGGCGATATGAATGCTTCGATCGACGCGATCGCAAGCAGCGCAGGACAGGCTTCCGCCGGTGCGGACGATGTCACGGAAGCGATGCAAGGCGGCCTGCAGGCCGTCGCTTCGCAGGGCAATCTGACCGAAGCGAGCCGCAGTTCGGCGGGACGGGTCGAAGAAGCGAACCGCCGTCTGGGCGATCAGACGGTCAAGATCGGCGAAGCGGTCAGCCTGATTCACACGGTTGCCAAACAGACGAACCTGCTGGCGCTGAACGCGGCGATCGAAGCGGCGCGGGCCGGGGAACACGGCAAAGGCTTCAGCGTCGTGGCAGACGAAGTGCGCAAACTCGCCGAGCAGACCCGGGCTTCGGCTGCGGATATCGATACGCTGCTGGCGGGGGTTCAGGAAGCGGGACGCCAGAGTATCGGCGAGATTCAGGAGTTCCAGGCGATGGTCGACAAACAGATCGAAGCAGCGGCCTCCACACGCGGAGCCTTCGACGTGATCCGCAGTTCGGTCGACGGCATCACGAGCCGGATCCACGAAGTTTCGACCGCGTCGGAAGAACTGAAACACAGCTCGGACCATGTGTCGGCGATCATGACGGATATCGCGGCCGTCGCGGAGCAGAGTGCCGCAAGTACGGAAGAAGCGGCTTCGTCGACGCAGGAACAGGCGCAGGCGATTGCCAGCATCTCCGATCTGTCGGGCGAAGTGTCGGTCAGCGCGGACGAGCTGCGCGCCCGGATCGCCAAGTTCAAGACCCAGTAATCCGGCAGTGCCGTTCCCTCTTTCCGCTAGGCAAAAGCCGGCTTGTCCTCTCGGGGACAAGCCGGCTTTTTGCTGGGGCATTTTCAAAGAAGCTTCCGTTCGGGTAAACTAGAAGCATACAGGTAAGCGAAGCTGCGGAAGATCCGTTCCGCGTCCAATCAGGGAGAGGAGCACCCACGATGAACGAAGAAGAACTGCGAAGCGGGGAAGCACGGGAGGAGTCGCCGGGTTGGCAGGCTATCGATGCCGCATTGAACCGGGTTTATCCGGGAATCGAACCTTTTCATTACGGAACCCTGGTCTCGTATCGGCTGGGCGGACCCGATCCGCTCGACGGCGTCAGCGTATACAAACGGACCGATCCTGTTCCGCATTGGCATTACGTCACGTACGGATTTACCGAGCTGCACGAAAAAGAATCGGAGAATACGCAGTTCAGCGGCTTTGGCTTTGAATTGACGCTGCGGCTGGCTGCGGAAGGAGAAGAAGAACCGCCGGTATGGGCGATCAACTTCTTGCAGAATCTGGCCCGTTACGTTTTTAGCAGCGGGAATCCGTTTCTGCCCGGTCATCATATGGATGCGAACGGGCCGATCGAATCGGACCGGGAAACGGCCATTACGGCGATCGCTTTTGTGGAAGATCCGGAACTTGGTCAGATTGAATCGCCTTTCGGCGAAAGCCGATTCGTTCAGGTCGTAGGTATTACGCACGAGGAGCTGGACTTGATCAAAGTATGGAATACCCGCAGCTTTCTTGAACTGGCCAAAGCGCGTCTCCCGCTGTATCTGACAGACCTGAAGCGGGAGTCGCTGCTGCAGGATACGGAACTGAGGGCGGCTGCCGAACTTGGCGTACGGACCGAAGGATCGAGTACCGGACATTTGTATTTCGACAGTCTGCTGTG
Organism: Saccharibacillus qingshengii; assembly: GCF_013185195.1. Classification (GTDB taxonomy): domain Bacteria; phylum Bacillota; class Bacilli; order Paenibacillales; family Paenibacillaceae; genus Saccharibacillus; species Saccharibacillus qingshengii. The sequence goes on along the minus strand of NZ_JAAZWC010000005.1, from coordinate 158,490 downwards.
GGAAGAACACCGGAATCTGCTAAAAGGCAATTCGTATGTGCTTCAGCTGGGAGCCAAACAGGCCGAATCGCTGGCCCGAATCGTGACCGGTCGTCTGATGCATGATCGTTCTCTGACCCTGATCGGCCCGGACACCGAAGTGATGCTGCTTCCCGATTTGCAGAACCGGGTGGCCGAAGTGGAGGAAGGGCTCCATCTGTATCTGAACGCGGATGCGGCGGCGGAACTGTCCCGAAGATTGGTTCCTATCGAAAGCGAGTTTCGGCTTGAGACCATGAACCAGCTGACGATCCGGATCGTCAAGACGCTTATGCGCGACTCCGAAGGGAATATCGTGGAGACGATCGGCTGAAGCTGTCCTGTGCCGCATGAACCCTGGCATGCCCAAATACGGGTTAAAATCAAAAAACCGCCGTTTCGGAATATTTCCGATCGGCGGTTTTTTCAGGTCTCGGGGAATTTCTGGAGGTTTTCGGTTTGCTTATGGCTCTGCAAAAGATTTCAATCCGAAGACTCGCAGGATCTGTTGGGTTCATAGAAACGGACGCAGGCCCGGCCTTCCCTCTTGGCTGCGTACAGGGCACGGTCCGCATCATCCAGCAGCTGCGCGGGAGTCTGTCCGTGCTGCGGATACAGCGCGATGCCGATCGAAGACGTTGTGGACAATTCGCGGCCGTCGACGATCCAGGTCTCGCCGAGAGCGGAGCAGAGACGCTCCGCCGTCGAAGCGGTCCACAGCGGAGTTGCGGCTTTAGGCAGGATTACCACGAATTCGTCCCCGCCGATCCGGGCGACGATATCTTGTTCCCGCATTTGTCCTTCGATGCGCCGGGCGATTTGCAGCAGCAGATCGTCGCCGACCGCATGGCCCATCGTATCATTGATCTCTTTGAATTTGTCCGCATCCAGATAGAAGAGGGCGAGAGGCATGCCGGTTCTGTCGGCTTTCTCCATCTCCTGCTGCAGCCGGGTCATCAGGTACCGGCGGTTCGGAATTCCGGTCAGCGAATCCCGGTATGCCATCGACTGCAGCCGCAGTTCGTCGGCTTTCTTGGCACGGATATCGCGGGTGGTCATCAGCACATATTCTTCTTCTTCCCGGCGGACTTTGGACATGACCACTTCGAACCAGCTGTAACTGCCGTTTCGGTGGCGCAGCCGAATATCGCCGCGTCCGTCGACCAGATGCCCGTCGGCCGTCTCCTGCACCAGCGCGTTCAGCTTGTCGAGATCTTCCGGATGCGTAATCGGGAATCCCCGAACTCCTTGGAAAGTTTCGGGAGCATGGCCGAGTACCCGTTCGATCGAAGGGGAAATATACACGGTTTCGCCGCGGCGATTCAGCATTGAGACGATATCCGTCATATGATCGGCAATCAAGCGGTAATGGAATTCTTTCGCCTTGATCGCTTCTTCGTTTGTTTTGCGTTCGGTAATATTGCGGCTGACGACAATCAGACACTGGCGCTGCCCGTCGGCATCGAACAAAGGCGTCTTGACGACTTCCCAATACTGCGTGATCCCGTCGATCCCCGTCGATTTTTTCTCCAGAGTCAGCGGTTTGCGCATTTCCCATGCGGCCTGGTCCGAACGAGCGTTTTTGCGGAACAGGTCTTCAAACTCCGGTCTGAGCGGGATTAACTCGAGATCCGTACGGTTCAGGCATTCCGATTCGGTCAAGCCGTGGGTCTGGAGCACGAGCCGATTGGCAAACAGCCACCGTCCGTCTCGATCTTTCAACACGACCAGGTCGGGAATAAGATCGAGAGCTGTTCGCAGTACGGCTTCGCCATCGCTGCCGGGACCCGGAAAAGGAGCGGCACTGCGGAAGAAATCCGGTAACGGCATAAGCGCCTCCTTATCGTCTGGGTACAGAAGATCCGTAACCCCTATTTATGCTTCTTTCTATTATCGGAGAAACAGAGGACAAGCAGGAGAGACAGAATTCCCGTTTTCGCCGAAAAGAGAAGATAAATATAGGAGCATAAATAGTCGTTCGCCTGCTAATGTTCGGCTGTGTTCTATCCGATATTCAATTCTATGGAAGAGAAGGAACTTGAAGGATTGAAGGAAATTGCAGCCAAAGCGTCACAGATCGGGTAAGCGTTATCATCGCTGCGACAGCAAAGGATAAAGGGTTTTCACATCCGGAAAATGAAAATGAATTATTTTGAATGATTTCGAAGAAAAATGATTGTTTTTTCGGGAAACCTGCGTTACAATGAGTGGCAGATGGAGGAATCGAACATGCTGACAGAAGAAAGATACCGACTCATATTACAGCGCTTACAAGTCTCGGGAATCGTCAAACTTCAGGAATTGGTTGAGCTGCTCGGTACCTCTGAATCAACGGTACGGCGCGATTTGATCGACCTGGAATCGCAGCATCTGCTCAAGCGGGTCCACGGTGGGGCTTCCCTGCTGCACCGGCGGAGCGAAGAACCCGGTATGGAAGAGAAAACGTTCAAAAACGTTCATCAAAAAAACACAGTCGGTCGCGCGGCGGCGATGCAGCTTCGGGACGGGGAATGTATTTACATCGATGCGGGTACGACGACGCTGGCCATGATTCCTTTTATCGAAGCGCAGAACATCACGGTTGTGACCAACGGGTTGTCGCATGTCGAAGCGCTGGTCAGCAAAAATATTCAAGCTTACCTGCTCGGAGGCATGATGAAGAGCCACACCAAAGCGGTCATCGGAAGTATCGCCCTGCAGAACCTGGAAAATTTCAGATTCGACAAAGCTTTTATCGGAACGAACGGCGTCAATGCCGAGTTCGGATTTACGACGCCGGACCCGGAAGAAGCGCTGATCAAGCGCCGGGCCCGCCAGCTGTCGGAACGCTCTTACGTACTGGCGGATGCCAGCAAGTTCGGCGAAGTGGCGTTTGCGAAACTGTTCGACCTTAAGGAAGCGACCATCATCACGGATTCGATTCCGGAGCGGTGGAGAAAGTCCATTCTTGAAAAAACCAAAATAATCGAGGGATAAACCATGATCTATACGGTAACGCTCAATCCTTCTATCGATTACATCGTGGAAGTGGAGAATTTGCAGTTGGACGCCCTGAACCGAATGAAGCGCGATCTCAAGCTTCCCGGAGGCAAAGGAATCAACGTATCGCGTATCTTGAGCCGGCTCGGCATCGAAAATACGGCACTCGGATTCGTCGGCGGATTCACCGGCCGTTTTATCGAGGATGTGCTGAACGCCGAATCGGTCGTCACGGACTTTGTGAACGTGCAGGGCGATACGCGAATCAATATCAAGCTCAAGCACGGCGAAGAGACGGAGATCAACGGACTCGGACCGGAAATAGGAAGCGGCGAAGCCGACAGTCTCGCGGAGAAGCTGAGAACGCTTACCTCAGACGACATCGTCGTCTTGTCCGGCAGCGTACCTCCTTCTCTGGGAGGCGGGTACTACGACCGTCTGATCGCGGTGATCAAAGAACGCGGAGCCCGCTTTGTAATCGATACGACCGGCGACGCGCTGTTGAAAGCTCTTCCGTACGGGCCGCTGCTGGTCAAGCCGAATCACCACGAGTTGGCCGAACTGTTCGGTGTCGAAATTGATGGCCGCGAAGATCTGATCCTATACGGCCGTAGGCTGCTGGAAATGGGTGCGCAGAACGTACTGATTTCGATGGCGGGCGAAGGAGCTCTTCTGGTTACGAAGGAACAGGTTTACCATGCGAACGTGCCAAGAGGCGAAGTGAAGAACTCGGTCGGCGCCGGCGATTCGATGATTGCCGGATTTGTCGGCACGCTCGCCACGACGGGCGATCCGCTATTCGCTCTTCGAACCGGTACGGCTTCCGGCAGTGCTACCGCTTTCTCGGACGATCTGGCCGAGAAAGCGAAGATCGAGTCGCTGCTTCCGCAGGTGCAAGTCAATCCCGTATAACGCATGACCCTATAGATCGGTATCTCCCGCAGCCTGCAGAGGCGACCGGGAACGAATAACCGGTGCGCGGAAGCCGCGGACCGACGACACCTCCAGAGGAGTGGAATAAGATGAGAATTACGGATCTGATGATCGAACCGGTCATGATCATGGACCTGCGGTCCAGCACCAAAGGAGCGGTAATCGACGAATTGATCGCATCCCTGAATGCAAGCGGCCGGATCAACGACGTGTCCGCGTTCAAACAGGCCATTCTGGCCCGTGAAGCGCAGTCCAGCACGGGAATCGGCGAAGGCATCGCGATGCCGCACGCCAAGACAAGCGCGGTCAACCAGCCGACGATCGTGTTTGGTAAAAGCACCCGGGGCGTCGAATACGAATCGCTCGACGAACAGCCGGCCTACTTCTTCTTCATGATCGCCGTGCCGGAAGGCGAATCGAACCTGCATCTGCAGGCGCTCAAAGTATTGTCCCGCATGCTGCTGGACGCGGACTTCCTGAACCGGCTTCGGGAAGTGAAGACTCCGGGCGAAGTGACCGCACTCTTCAACGCGGCACAGTCGCAGTCCGAAGCTTCGGAAGCGGCCGAGCAGGCGAAGAGAGCGGAATCCGCCAGACAAGCCGATTCTTCGACAGGCGGCAGCGCTTCCGGCATGGCCGACGTGATCGTCGGTAACCCGAACTCCGATCAGTTCGTCGTGGCAGTTACCGCTTGTCCGACCGGCATCGCGCATACGTTCATGGCGGAAGACGCCCTGAAAAAGAAAGCCAAAGAACTCGGCATCAATATCCGCGTCGAGACGAACGGATCGGAAGGCGTCGGCAACCAGCTGACGGCAGCCGAGATCGCCCGCGCGAACGGTGTCATCATCGCGGCCGACAAGAACGTGGAGATGGCCCGTTTTGACGGCAAATCGGTCCTTCAGCGCAAAGTCAGCGACGGTATCCGCAAACCTGAAGAACTGATCCGCAAAGCGGTCACCGGCGATGCGCCGATCTACCGTCACGAAGGCGGCTCGGCAGGCGGTACGGATTCGGGCGATAAAGTCAGCGTAGGCGGCAAAATCTACAAAGACCTGATGAACGGGATCTCGCATATGCTGCCGTTCGTTGTCGGCGGCGGTATCCTGATCGCCATCTCGTTCCTGTTTGAGTAGTACGGCGGCGGCGGAGCGGATAACCCGATCTTCAAACTGCTGATGAATATCGGCGGAGAGAGCGCGTTCCACTTCCTGATTCCGATCCTTGCCGGCTTTATCGCAATGAGCATCGGCGACCGTCCGGCTCTCATGCCCGGCGTCGTTGCAGGCTACATGGCTTCCACGTCCGGCGCCGGCTTCCTCGGCGGTCTGGCTGCCGGTTTCCTGGCCGGTTATATTGTTATCGGTCTGCGTAAACTGTTCAAAGGCCTGCCTAAGAGTATCGACGGTCTTAAGCCGATTCTGATCTATCCGGTTCTTGGCCTGCTTGCAGTCGGTCTGGTTATGTACTACATCATCGATCCGGTCTTCGGCGGTCTGAATACCTGGATTACCAACGTGCTGGAGAACCTCGGCACAGGCAACGCGGTTCTGCTCGGTCTGATTCTCGGCGGCATGATGGCCATCGATATGGGCGGCCCGTTCAACAAAGCGGCCTACACGTTCGCGATCGGGATCTTCACTTCGACAGGCGACGGCGCCTGGATGGCGGCGGTTATGGCCGGCGGTATGGTGCCTCCGCTCGCAATCGCCCTGGCTACGACGTTCTTCAAGAACAAGTTCACCGACGAAGAACGCAAATCCGGCGTTACGAACTATGTGCTCGGTTTGAGCTTCATCACGGAAGGCGCGATTCCGTTCGCGGCAGCGGATCCGCTGCGCGTCCTGACTTCCTGCATCATCGGTTCGGCGGTAGCCGGCGGCCTGACCCAATGGTGGGCGATCAACGTTCCGGCTCCCCACGGCGGCATCTTCGTAGCCGCGCTTGCGAACCACGCGTTCTTGTTCCTGCTGACGGTCGTCATCGGTTCGGTAATCTCCGGCCTGATTCTCGGTCTCTGGAAAAAAACGCTGGCCCAGCGTGCAGAAATCACGGCCCGCAAAGCCGCGTAACTCCGGCTCTGTGAGCTTTCTCAGCAGTAATTAGGGCAATCCCGCAGCATCCGACCCGTCTTTCCGGCCGCAAGCCGGCAGGACGGGTCTTTTTGTAATATTCGCTTTCCCCAAAGTCAAATCCGGTTAAGTAAAAGGCTGATTCAATTTTTGCGGCGGTGGGTTATATAAGCCTCATGGCCGGATCTTAAACTTGTACATATTCTTTTTTTGGTATTCAATCTCCCACATACGCTGCCCGGATCCGTGCCGAAGCGAAGTCCGACAAGCATCCATACTGTACAGAAAAAAAGCCTAGACAGATTCAGTTCAGGGATTGAAAAGGGAGGCTTCAGGAGGGTGAGACCGCTTATCAGCATCATCGTCCCCGTATTTAACGTGGAGAAATTTTTGGACAGATGTCTAAGCAGCTTGACATCGCAGACGTTAAAGGACATTGAGATCGTGGTGGTAAACGACGGTTCGACGGATTCGTCGCGGGAGATCGTGCGTACGCATGCCGAGCAGGACGAGCGTATTCGGGTGATCGATCAAGCCAATCAAGGATTGAGCGGCGCAAGAAATACGGGAATCGGCGCAGCAAAGGGCGAGTATCTCGCTTTTGTCGACTCGGACGATTGGGTAGACCCGGAGATGTTTGCAGCGATGTACGCGGAAGCGGTACGCACCCATGCGGATATTTGCGCATGCGACTATACGCTGGCGTACGAACACGATTCGGTATCGAATGTACTTAAGCTTGAAGCCGAACGAATCGATATCGAAGTGTATGGGCTCGATCGGCTGTGGAACAGCAAGAAATATGCGGTAGTCGTATGGAACAAGATTTACCGAAGAAGCCTTGTCGAAGAGTATGGACTGCGCTTCGAATCGAACCGCCGCGTATTCAGCGAGGATGTGCTTTTCAACTTGTGCTTCCTGCGCCATGCGTCGGTGTTCGCTTCGGTATCGGGCGCTTTTTACCATTATTTTCAGCGTCCCGATTCGTTGACGAGCAGTTGGAAACCGGATTATCTCAAGCGCGAGCTGTATCTGGTAGACCGTTTTGCGGATTTCTACGCCGATTACGACAACCGGGAAGTCTATCGCCGGATCTTGAACCGTCTGTTCTTCGAGCGTGTCCAGAACAGCTGCGTGCATGATGTGGAATTCCGGATCAGCCTGAACGAAGCGAGAAGCGGACTGCTCCAGGCCAGTCGGCATCCGGGTTTCCACGACCAGATGAGAACGGCTTCCCGGGACCCCGAAGTGTGGCGGCCGATGCGCTTGTTTGCGAACCTGTGCGCCCGGCGGCGGTATACCTCGGCAATCTTTCTGCTGCGTACGTTGTCCGGTGTTTCGCGGACGCTTCGCAAAGTGCGAAGCACCGGCCGATTCAAAAAGGCAGCGTCGGTTCAGGCTTCATTTTTTTGAAAATCGAATGTAAAAGGTGAAATCGGAGAAAATCCGCGAAAAAGGATGAGAACTTTATGAATCTGAGCATCGTAATCCCGGCTTATCAAGTGGAACACTATATTGGAACGACGCTTGGCAGCCTGCAGCGCCAGACCGCTGCGGATTTCGAAGTTCTGGTTATCGACGACGGGTCGACCGATGGAAGCGGGGAAGCGGCGGAGCGGCATTTTGCCGGGCTGCCTGCGGCCCGGCTGATCCGCACAAGCAACGGCGGCGTAAGCCGGGCACGCAATGCGGGGCTTGCCGAAGCCCGGGGCGATTATGTCCTGTTTCTTGACGGAGACGATTATGTCGACGAACGCCTGGTTGAGAAGATCGCGGAAGCGACAGGGTTCTCCGCCAGCGGGGAGAGACCTCCCGATGCGGTGGTCTGGCGTTTTGTCGAGGTGGCGGAAGACGGAAGCGTGCAGGCGGACTTTTTCCAAGGCAAGCCTCCGCTGCCTAAGCGGCTGAACGGCCCCGACGTGCTGAAGCGAATCTTTTTCGACCGCAATCTGCGGATCCATACGGCGGGAATCGCTTATCGGCGGGAGCTGCTGACCGAGGCCACTCTGGGATACGAGCCGGGCTGCGTGAACGGGGAAGATCAGGAATTCATTTATAAAGCGCTCTGCCGGGCGGAAGACGTCCGGTTCATCGACGAGTCTCTGCTGTGTTATGTGCAGCGCGGCTCGTCGGTGACGTATACATACAATGTGCGCAAGTTCGACTTTGCCGATGCGTTTGCGCGAACCGCGCTCGAGCTGCGGACACGGAATCATCCCGAACTCGACCGGATCGCGGCGGTGCTGGAAGGTCCTTATCTGCTGGAAGATTATCTGTATACGATCCGGACCTGCCTTGAAGGAGGAAACGGCCGAATATCGGCTCTGATGCGCGATATCGAGACGCATTATCCTGGCCTTCACCGACGGATGAAAGAACGTATCCGTACCTGCCGGGCCCAGGGGATCCCTCTGCCGAGGTCGCTGCGTTTGTTTGCGGCTTCTCCCGCGGCCTATGCGCTGCTGCTCCGTACGAAACGCTCCGCCGCTCTGCGCGGGCGGACTGAACGCTCTGCCGGCGAGCCGGTCTCGATCCCATCCGGCGCTGAGGGGGAGGGACCGCGTTGAAGCTCAAGCGTACCCTCCTCAATGCCCTGACGGGCCTGCTCAGCCAGGTGATCACCATTGGACTGGCTTTCTTTATTCCGCGGCTGATCATGGTCGGTTACGGTTCGGAGACGAACGGCCTCGTCAATTCCATTTCCCAGATTATCGGTTATTTGGCCCTGCTGGAAGCCGGGGTCGGAGCCGCTTCGTTGCAGGCGCTGTATAAGCCGGTAGCGGACGGAGACCGCGGGCGGATCAATTCCATTCTGGCCGCCACTTCCGCCTATTACAAAAAGACGGGGATTTATTATTTTGTGGCCGTGCTGGTATTGGCCGCCGTCTACCCGATGTTTGTCGAGAGCGGATACTCCGCGCTGACGGTATTTGCGGTTATCGTATTCACGGGAATGGGCGGAGCGGTCAATTACTATTTCCAGGGCAAGTTCAAGGTGCTGCTGCTGGCCGAAGGCAAAAGTTATATCGAATCGTCGATGCTGACGATCGGGGGGATCGTCAGCAGTCTGGTGCGGATCGTGCTGCTGCTTCAGGGTTTCAGTATCGTGACCGTCCAGCTGTCTTATTTTGTGGTCGTGCTGCTGCAGATCGCCGTCTATCAGATTTATATCCGGCGGCATTACCGCTGGCTGAAACTGAATGTCGAACCGGATTATCCGGCGATCAGCCAGAAGAACTCGGTGATGATTCACGAGCTGTCTTATCTCATTTTCCGCAACACGGACGTTTTGATTCTGACGCTGTTCACGAATCTCAAAGTCGTCAGTGTCTATGTGCTGTACAATATGATCTTCAACGTGGTGGACAGTCTGGTCCAGACATTCGGAGGAAGTATCAAGTTCGCGCTCGGGCAGAGCTTTTTTCAGCACAGAGAAAAATTCAACCGGCTGTACAATGCGTACGAAACCTATTTTATCGGATTGGTATTCGCCGTCGTTACGCTGGCCTATCTGCTCGTCCTGCCTTTTATGAAGCTGTATACGGCCGGCGTCACGGATGCGAACTACATCGATATCTATCTGCCGCTGCTGTTCGCCGTATCGAAACTGCTGATGAATGCGCGGGCTCCCGCGGATAACGTCATCGATATCGCCGGGCATTTTCGCAGCACGCAGACGCGCTCTATTCTGGAGTCCGCGATCAATCTGGCCGTATCGTTGAGTCTTGTTTTTTGGCTGGGGCTTTACGGCGTACTGCTCGGTACGATCGCGGCGCTGCTCTACCGTTCGATCGATATGATCCTGTATGCCAATCTCCGTCTGCTGCAGCGCAGCCCGTGGGTGACGCTGAGGAAGTGGGGGGTATGCGGAGTGTTGTTTGTCGCGGCGGTGTCGCTGGGCGAAGTGTTCGAGCTGCCGATCGTCTCTTATGCCGGTTTCTTCGGATGGGCCGCCTTGCTGGGCATTCTCGTCGTTCCGTTTTATCTGGCGGTGCTGTCGGTATTTGAACGCGACGATTGCCGTTACGTGCTGTCGTTCGTGAAGCGGCTGGCCAAACGTTCGGACCAAGGGCCGGTCGCCCGGACCTCGGAAGAGAGCTGAGCCGGCGCAAGAGGTTCCCGCTTGTTTAAACGGACGATCAGAGAAAAAAGAGCAGGCAAAAAAGAGCAGGGCAGCACGGCAAAAAGCCTCTTTCCGGAAGTTCCGGGAAGAGGCTTTTGCCTTGAAGCGGCGATCAGCTGCTGCTGCCTGCGTTAGCGATCCGCTGCTGTGCTTTTTGCATAACGGCGGCCGTTTCTTCGGTTTGTTTCTTCAGCTTGTTGATATCGTCCTGAAGCTGCGTGTCGTTCTCCTGTTCGCGCTGGAAACGTTCCAGTTCCACTTTGAGGTCGCGGACAGCCGCTTCGATCTCGACTTTCCATTCCATGGCGACTTCGCCGACTTCTTTGCCGAACTCGACCAGTTCGCGGCCTTTTTCGGCTGCGACTTGTCCTTTGGCGCGCAGTGAGGCGATCGCGCTTTGGCTTTTGTCTTTGGCGGCGTAGAACGAATTCTGGCTCTTGTCGCGAATTGCGGAAGCCGCATTGACGCTTTTGTCTTTGAGGTCGATCGCTGCGGAGACGCTTTTGTCTTTGAGGTCGAGCGCCGTTTCCACGCTTTTGTCTTTGAGATCGACGGCAGCGGCAACGCCTCGATCCTTGAGAACAAGGCCTTTGTCTTTCAGGTCTACCGCCGTGTCGGCCAGGAGAAGACGGGTTTCGCTTCCCCGCTGCGGCGCGAGCAGCAGAGCGACAGCTCCGCCTGCGGCGGCTCCGGCTGCCAGCCCGGCAATGAATTTCAGGGTTTGATTCGACATATGTAGGCCTCCTGTCTATAAGGTTCTTCTTTACTATTACCCAGACTCGGGTTTCTGAACAGAGTCAGCCGGCACTTGTCACAAAAAAAGACGCGCCCGGCTAAGGACGCGTCCTTCGGTACAGGTCGGACGCCGGCTTCTGCCGAATCAACGAAGATCCGGCAGTTTGTGCGGAAACGGGACGATGTCGGCGGCGGCCGCTTCCTTGTCCGACAAGGGAGCCGGCCCTGGGTTCGAAGCTTCCAAAGTTTTGGACTCCGAATCGAGTTCCTGCGTCTCGATCGCTTCTTTCCAATCGTCGTCGCTGGAAACTTCCCGGCTGAGCGAAATCAGATCGCGCGTTTTCTCCGCCGTTTCATGTCCCAACTCCATACCGAGCTCTTTGGTATGCTGTGCGATATCCCGGATCTTCTGCCGGGTACCGGCACCCAGGCGGGAGGTCAGAAACCAGGCGGCCCCGGCTCCTGCCAGTGTGCCTGCCACAATTCGGGCCGCACGTTTTTTCTTCATCTCATCCATCGGTCATCACGTCTCCTCGTCGGCTGCAGCCATTGGCTTTCTTATTCCCATTACCCTCAATAGGTCAGCTGCCAAACTGTGCTTGGTGCAAACGGCTGTAAATTCCGCCCGCTTCGACAAGTTCCGAGTGCTTGCCTTGTTCCGCAATCCCGTCTTTGTTCACGACGATGATCCGATCGGCATTTTTGATGGTGGCCAGACGGTGGGCGATGACGAGCGTGGTTCGTCCGACCGCAAGTTCGGCCAGCGACTTTTGGATCGCCAGTTCGGTTTCGGTATCCAGTGCGGAAGTCGCTTCGTCCAGAATCAGAATCGGAGGATTTTTCAGGAACATGCGTGCAATCGCCATCCGCTGTTTCTGGCCGCCCGACAGCTTCACGCCGCGCTCTCCGATCACCGTATCCATTCCTTCCGGCATGTCGCGGATTACATCGGCCATATGCGCGCGGTCGGCGGCTTCCCAGATTTCTTCGATCGTGGCATCCAGTTTGCCGTAAGCGATATTCTCTTGGATCGTGCCCGAGAACAAGAAGACATCCTGCTGCACGATCCCGATCTGCTTGCGCAGCGACTCCAGTGTCAGACCGCGGATATCCATCCCGTCCACGGTAATGCTGCCCGAATCCACTTCGTAGAAGCGCGGCAGCAGGCTGCAGATGGTCGTCTTGCCCGCGCCCGACGGACCGACGAAAGCGACCGTTTCGCCCGGATGCACCGAGAGGCTGATCCCGTCCAGAATCGGCCGTTCTTTCTCGTAGCCGAACGTGACGTTATCGAAACGGATCTCGCCGCTGAGCGAATCGACCGGCTTGGCATCCGGCGCGTCCTGGATATCCGGATCGGTATCCATGATTTCCAAATAGCGGCGGAAGCCGGCGATGCCTTTGGGATAGCTCTCGATCACCGCGTTGATCTTCTCGATTGGACGGAAGAAGACGTTCGCGAGCAGTTGGAAAGCGACGAATTCGCCGATCTGAATCTCGCCCCGGATAAAATACAGCGCGCCGAAGATCAGAACAAGCACGCTGATCAGACGCATCATCATGTAGTTGACCGACATGCTGCCGGCCATCGTCTTGTAGGCGAGCAGCTTCGTCTGGCGGAAAGCCTGGTTCTCGACTTCGAACAGGTCGCGTTCATGCTGTTCGTTGGCGAACGATTGAACGACGCGGATCCCGCCGATATTGTCTTCGATCCGGGCATTGAAGTTGCCTACGTTGCCGAACAGACGGCTGTAGGTACGGGTCATGCGGCGGCCGAAGAAGATAATCATCCAGGCCATGAACGGAATCACGACAAAGGTGATGACGGCAAGTTCCGGACTGATATTGTACATCAGCGCGAATGAACCGATCAGGGTCATAATGGCGATAAATACATCTTCGGGTCCGTGGTGGGCCAGTTCCCCGATATCGTTCAGATCGTTCGTCACCCGCCCGATCAGGTGACCGGTCTTATGGTTGTCGTAGAAACGGAACGACAGCTTCTGCAGTTTGGCGAACAGGTTCTTGCGCATATCGGTTTCGATATTGATCCCGAGCATATGCCCCCAGTAGGTCACGATATACTGCATCCCCGTATTGAGCGCGTAGATGCCGAGCAGTGCGAAGGAGGCGACCAGAATCAGGCCCCAGTTCTGTCCCGGCAGCAGATCGTCGATAAAGACGTTGACCGCAAGCGGAAAGGTCAGTTCGAGCAGACCGGCAAATACCGCACAGCAAAAATCAAGCAGAAACAGTCCTTTGTAAGGTTTGTAAAAAGCGAAGAAACGTTTCGATATGTTGATGCCAATCCCTCTTTTCTCTATAATGTACACCCTGTAAATCCAGCCGGAACAGGTCGGAAAAACTGCCGGACCGCCAACCATTGAGAATCATTCTCTATCATAGCGTGCCGAACAGCAAACGGGCAAGGGGAAATACGGAAAAAAGACCGGGCGGATGCCCGGCCGTTCGCTTAAGGTAGGCTGTAAGGTTGACCTGCTTCCGTGCTAATCCGTTTGACTGCCGGATAGATGCTGTACAAGCTTGTCGTAAAAAGCGATCAATTCGTCTTCCGAGCCAAAAGCCGCCTGGGCGGATGTCTCGCTGCCGCCGCCCCGCCCGCCGAAAGCGGGCAGCATTTCCTTGAATAAAGCGCCGCATGAAAGTTTCGCTTCGCCGCTGTGGGCCAGCATCAATTTGCATTCCGGCCGTGAACCGAGCAGAACCGGGAGCGGCGTCTGGGCAGTCAGGAGGGCGGCGAGCTGCTGCACTTCTTTTAACGTCCGATCTTCGAACAGCTTGGCTGCGGCACTTCCGCGGGATTCGGCTTCTTCCAGCAGTTCCCGTGCAGCGTAGCGGTCGAGCCGTGCGCGCAGCTCATTCAGCTCGGACTGCTTGCGCCGATCTTCCGCGTTCAGCTTCTCCAGGCGTTCGGGCAGTTCTTCCTTCGGCGTACTCAGCTTGGCGGACAGCGTGGCCAGAATCCGGTGCTGGGCGGCAAACTCGGTAAGCGCGCGCAGTCCGACTTTGAAAGTCAGGCGCAGATTGCCTTTCTGCTTCTCGGCCCGCAGCAGCTTGAGCAGCCCCAATTCGCCGGTGGTCCGAACGTGGGTACCGCCGCAGGCATTGTATTCGATTCCTTCGATATCCACGATCCGCACACGGCCTTCGACCGAAGGCGCTTTGACCAGCGGCAGCCGGGCGGCTTCTTCCGGTTCGACAAAATAACCGTTGACCGCCACATTGCGCTGAATCCGCTTATTTACTTCCTGTTCCAGTTGGTCCAGTTCGGCATCGGTCCATTCCGCCTTGTCGACATCGATCGTGGCGTAGTCCTGACCCAGATGGAAGCTGAGGGTGGGAGCGCCGAGCAGGTCCAGGCACACGGCCGAGAGCAGGTGCTGGCCGGTGTGCTGCTGCATATGGTCGAACCGGCGCTCCCAATCGAGCCGGCAGAAGACTTCGTCTCCCGCGGCACCGGGCTGTCTGTCGACGAGGTGCAGGATGCGGCCGTTCTCGGCGATCGTATCGAGCACACGGGCTTCCCCGATCGCTCCCGTATCGCCCGGCTGACCGCCGCCTTCCGGATAGAAGGCCGTCTCGTCCAGTCGAATATACAGGCTGTCTTCGCGCGAGACGATTTCCGCGATCCGGGTTGTCCATTCGCGGGTATAAGCGGAATCGTAGTACAGGTTGGACATGGTAACGGTCTCCTTTTCGTATCCGGCGGATCGGCGGCTGTATCAGAGGCAGGCTGCCGCTTAGTCCGATCGCCGGAAGAGTCTGTATGAATCGTATCCCAGATGTCGGGTGCGGGCAAACGGTAAATTCAGGTTTTGCGGCCCGGTTTGGCAGGAGACGTGAATTTACGGTAAAAGAAAAACGAGGCTAGGTAATTGACTGCCCCCAGCACGAGGAGGATCTCGAGCGTCCTGTGTACGGCGGGACTAACTGCAGCCAGTAGGATAAGCAGCAGCCCGGCGGCGATAAAGGAAAGCCCGGCAAAGCGGTGAGTGGCGGTCCATACGCGCGGGTCGGACAGCGTCCATCTGCTGCGGATTCCGAACGTTACATTAGGCCGGGTCCGAAACAGCAGGTTGCCGATCAGAATCAGCAGACCGCCCGATACCAGCGGCAGAAGTCCTTTTAGCAGCAGCGGATGGCCGTAATTGTAGAGCAGACCTGCGATCTGTGCGAGCGCGAGGATGAATTGAACGGCGGCGGAGATGAGAGACCCGTCGCGGCGATTGGCTCCCGGAACGCCGCGAAGTGCATCAATGCGGGTTAGGTGGAGAATCAGCATGACGATTGGAACGATCCAGACGCCTATCCATTTGGGAGCGGAATTGCTTGGAGAGCCCGTATCGTTGATCTGAATAACAAGCTGATGCGGCAGACCGGGATAGACGGCGAGAGTGACGATAAGGACAACAAGAATAAGCGCAAATGAAAATTTTCGGCTCCGAACGAACATTTTCTTGCTCCTTTACTTGGGCGAATCCTGCGACAGAATACCGCTGACGCTTATTCCCCGCGAAATTTGGACAACCAGTAGAACATTTCCTGAAAAGCGGTCAGATTGAGCTGGTACATCATAAACTTCCCCTGGCGTTCGACATGAACGAGGCCCGTCTGCGTCAGAATGCTCAGATGGTTGGAAATACTCGGCTTGCTGATGTGGAAGTGCTCGGCAATCTCTCCGGCTGTCAGGTCGCCTTCCCGGAGCAGATCGATGATCTTCATCCGGGTGGGATCGCCCAGCGCTTTGAAAATACGGTCCACGGCTATCCCTCAATTCGTCATTTAGTTAAATGTCTAAATGAATTGTACCGGAGCTGCAGCTCTCGTTCAATAGGTACAAGCCGTTGTTCACAAAAAAGACTTCGCATAGAAAGGGACGTACGCTTCGGCAAGTCGATTCTTCCCCGGGTGCTGTAGATGGTATACTTTTTCATAAAAGAAACAGCGGTGGATAGACGGCATAACGGATCGTCCGCCGCTTCGAAAGGAAGAACATCGATGCCAATCGATTTGCGGAAAAATCCCGGCGACACCCTGCTTATGCGCGCAGCTGCCCAAGGGGAACCCGCGGCATTGGACGAGCTGGAGCGCAGAGGCGTGATCTTCGCGCAGCGCAGCGGAGTCTGTTTGGCCGTATCGTGGAATGCCGACAAACAAAGGCAGCAGGGCGTCTTGTCTATCCATCCGGACAAAGGAATCGGCTTGGACAGTTTGATCGAGATCCCGGTTTCTTTTCATATCAAAAGTATAGTCATGAGAGGAAACGAGATCATCTTGTCCGCGGCGGACGGCCGAATATGGACAGCGCCGTCGGAGCAGTTCCGGCGGCGCCGACCGATCCGCGAAGCGAACAATGCGGACTATGAAATACAACTGGAAGAGGATTTCTTGGAACTGCCGACGAGACAAAAAAGAACGATGGAAGTCTATACGGGCGATTCTTCGGGCGATTGGAGCTACGAGGAAGCCGGCGGGGTATACGCTCTCAAAGTCCGCGATCTATCCGTTCCCCGGGAAGAAGCACCGCGAATCTTGTGCCGATCCGAGAATATCGAAGAACTGCAGGAGATGCTGCCCGCAGTGAAACGGCGGCTTGGCCGCCTTGACGAATATCTGCGCGCGGCCGCGGAATACCTATGGCGGGCAGGCAGCGAGGCAGAACGCGAAGCTTTTGAGCTCGATGCTTTTTGCTTAGGCGTTCGGTTGGACCTCGTAATCTTCGATTATTATGGAGACCTGGAACTGTGGCTGGCCGAAGACGGAGAAGAACGGTTTCCGGACTGGGATCCTATCGTCTATTTCGACCGGGACGATCGTATTGTGGGTTAGGCGGTGTATGGGAGCGGTCCGCTTGAGGAGGATGGTTTGGTGTGAAGTGGATGAGGGGTTGAAAAAAGCCTTTTCGCTTGGCGAAAAGGCTTAGGTTGTCGAGAAAGTCCTATTCGTTGTAGAAGCTCGTCGGCTGCGGGAGAAATTCGTTAGTGGATGCTTACGATGTGCCTTTCTTCGAAAGGCTTTAGGTCGCGTGTTGAAATCGGGAAAAAAGATTGAATTTTAGTTGGATTTTCTCGATTTCAAAGGCGAACGCTGGCGCTCCTACACTGAATTTCTCCCTTCGCTTCCTCGCTTCACTTGGATTCAGACTTTCTCGACACGTTGAGCCTTTTCGCTTGGCGAAAAGGCTTTTTGGTGCGTAGGGCGTTTTGCTTGAAATCCCTCGCTCCTACATGGGCGACAACCGAAGCAGTACAACATCATCAAGGAAGCGATATTTCAATCCACGCCCCCGCACGGGGAGCGACCCGCCCCACTCCAAGCCAAGGGATCGACCCACTTGTTTCAATCCACGCCCCCGCACGGGGAGCGACTATTCTCGGCAGAGTCCGAAACGCCGCTGGTCGTGTTTCAATCCACGCCCCCGCACGGGGAGCGACGCTTCCTTCGGGGTAAACGTACTCTGCGCAATATCGTTTCAATCCACGCCCCCGCACGGGGAGCGACACTTGCGCGATAGGAGACAGCAAATCGTACCCAGTTTCAATCCACGCCCCCGCACGGGGAGCGACGTCAAAGACACGGCGAAAAATTTGTTTAAAGGAAAGTTTCAATCCACGCCCCCGCACGGGGAGCGACCTTGTCATTTGCGCAAAGATTTGCGCACGTTCGGTTTCAATCCACGCCCCCGCACGGGGAGCGACACTCTTTGACCGCGTCGCCGACTTTATCAAGATTGTTTCAATCCACGCCCCCGCACGGGGAGCGACCGGATATTCGACGTCAGCCGAACTTTCGGGAGCTGGTTTCAATCCACGCCCCCGCACGGGGAGCGACCAGTTCTCCATCGTCGGTAACGATCTCGACAGGGTTTCAATCCACGCCCCCGCACGGGGAGCGACGTAGCTGGTCCGGTAAGCAGGCCAAGACGATCAGTTTCAATCCACGCCCCCGCACGGGGAGCGACTAACTTTACCGACTATTACAACACGATCATTTTGTTTCAATCCACGCCCCCGCACGGGGAGCGACGGCTTATTACGCGTCCAAATGGGGCGCTGACTCCGTTTCAATCCACGCCCCCGCACGGGGAGCGACTTACTTTACCTTTTGCTCCAGTTTGTCGATAAGGTTTCAATCCACGCCCCCGCACGGGGAGCGACTATAGATAGACTTCTATATAGTTCAATATGGAACTGTTTCAATCCACGCCCCCGCACGGGGAGCGACCGTTCTTTTTCTTTACATCTTTTTCGTCGTGTACGTTTCAATCCACGCCCCCGCACGGGGAGCGACACGACACGCTCGCGGGTCTTGTAGTGGTCAATCTCCGTTTCAATCCACGCCCCCGCACGGGGAGCGACAGCTGCTCCAACTGCTCGAACTTGAGGAGTTACACGTTTCAATCCACGCCCCCGCACGGGGAGCGACCAAGGTGTCGTCGTTCGTCTCGGTAATCAGATCCAGTTTCAATCCACGCCCCCGCACGGGGAGCGACTGCACCCTTTTCTAAAGCCGCCTCCATAAGGAGAAAAACAGCGAAAAGTGCGAACCTCACAAACAGCCTAACCAAAACCGCCAGAAAAGACAACTCAAACCACGAGATCCCTTACGGCATAAGGAGTGCGAACCTGCCGGGGATTTCGTGGGAGCTTGGGGTTCGCACTTTTCTATTTTGTAAGGGTAAGGGAATCTGCATGAACTCGGCGCTCTACTGCAAATAACGTTCTGTAGACCGTTATTTGCAGAGGCAGCGCACGTCTCGGGCAAATAACGTCCAGGGAACAGTTATTTCGGCGCTGGGAGGCGGGAAATTGCGAAAGTAGAGGAAATAGCGGTCCCGTTGCAGTTATTTTAGCAACTGGTCCTTTTTTTAGCGGAATAACGATCTCTGTGCAGTTATTTCGCCCACACAATGGCCCCTTCTACGATAATAGCTCCCGATCGCTACTGCCGCCCCGTTAGCCGACCTTTCATCGCCGGATTCTACCTCGGTTCCGTGCTTTTTCCGGTGTCGGGATGCCGGATCTGTGCAGCAGAGGGAAGCGTGACTTCGGAAGAGGAATGGAGCCGGAAAAGAAATCGGTCGCTTGCGTTCGGTTTGGACAAGCGGGCGGATACCGATCGGTGCACAGCAGGCAGGAATGGACGCGGAACCGTCTCCGACCGTCTCGGTTCATTACGCTGCTTCAGATCCGGAGAACCGGCTTCGTGGGTCCGGGCTGAAGCGGCGAAGGTGGGGGCTTCATAAACCTCGGAATCCGCCGAATAAGCGGCAGCGACCTTACGGCCGTACGGTTTGGCTGCTTCTTGACGCCGTACACCGGTTTTGCGCGCCTCGATTCGCTGGACATTGAACGTTTCGCGCACGATATAGAGCGGGCGTCCTTTGACTTCGTCGTAGATCCGTCCGATATATTCGCCGATAACGCCCAGCATGATGAGGGTAAAACCGTCGAAGATCAGCATCAGGCAGATCGTCGAAGCCCAGCCGCGCATGGTGCTATCGGTGAAGAGCGCCATTGCGATGACGTACAGCATATACAAGAATCCGATCCCCGACATGGCCGCGCCCGCGTATCCCGCCAGTTTTAGAGGTTTGTGGGAAAAAGAAGTGATGCCGTCGAGGCAGAGTTTGATCATTTTTTTGAGCGGATATTTGGTCTCGCCGGCCAGCCGTTCGTCGCGTTCGTATTCGATAGCCGTCTGCCGGAAGCCGGTCCAGCTGACCAGTCCGCGCACGAACGGATTGCGTTCGCCGAGCCGGTTCATCTCGTCGCAGACTTTGCGGTCGATCAGGCGGAAATCGCCGGTATCGACAGGAATCGGTATCTCGGCCGAAGCGCGAAGAATCCGGTAAAAGAGAGAGGCCGACGCTTTTTTGAACAGGCTTTCCCCGCTGCGTTTGATACGCTGGGCATACACGACCTCATAACCTTCGCGCCACTTGCCCAGCATCTCGGGAATCAGCTCCGGCGGATCTTGAAGATCGGCGTCGATAATGATGACGGCATCGCCGGAAGCATAGTCCATGCCGGCCGTTACGGCTATCTGGTGACCGAAGTTGCGGGAAAAGTCGATCAGTTTGACCGAATCGTCCCGCAGCGAAAATCCGCGGATGATATCCGGCGAACGGTCGCTTCCTCCGTCATTGACAAACAGCAGCTCGTACAGGTGACCGGTGCGGCGCATTACGTCCGTCAAGCGGCGGTACGTCTCGGCGATCACCGCTTCTTCATTGTACATCGGGATGATGACGGAAATCCGGGTAGGGTTGTTCATCCTGATCGCCTCCTTAAAAATGGATGGATATCCTCTTACTGTTCGGGCAGCGTCACTTCGTACAGCTTCGGAGTATCGTTTGCGGCGGAACCGTTCTGTGCAGCGGAGAGAGAAGAACCGGGTTCGGCGCGATCCTCGTTCTGCCACTCGGAAGAAGGAATCTCGGTCCCGTTAGCGGCAATCCAGTCCGTGAGAACGGAATTCCCGCCCCGGCCGCCGCCGTCCATTCCTCCGCCGAGCAGGAAGTATTTGACCCTGCCGCTGCGTACCAACGCTTCAAGCGACTCCGGCGTGTAAACTTCGTCGGAAGCGTTGAATCCGTTCAGAATGACGAGGCTTTCTCCTTCGTCGATCATGTACGGAGCGGCCGTCGTATAATTTGTCACAGCCATGAGATACGCTTCTCCGACTTGATGTTCCCGCAGGTAAGCGAGCAGATTCGGATCGGCCTCCTGCACCTCGTGGTCTCCGGTTCGTCCGGGACTGCGATTGATCCCGCCCGGAACGGCTGCACGGATTCCGGCATCTGCACCGGAACCTCCGCTGCCGCCGTTCGACCCGACGCCTGCCGGGCTTCCGGGATCGGTTCCACCCGCTGCCGGATCTTCGCCGCCTGGAACACTTCCGCGATCCGCGCCGGCCGATGCTGAATTCCCATCGCCCGGCATGCCCCGTCCGCTCGCGCTATTCGGTGGCCCGCCTGCCAACCCGCCGAACGCCGTATTCGCTCCGCCGGGCCCTGCGGCCGGCAGCTGCGCATTTTGCCCGTAAACGATTGGCGTCAAGGCCCAGTAGGACGGACCGATAAACATAGCGGCCAGAGCGGCCGCGAAGGCGGTTTGGCGCAGCCGGGGCCGGCTGCCTCGCTGAACCCAAACGAGCAGGACGGCTGCCGCGGCACCAAGCACGAGCACTGCGGTCGACCAGAAGCTGCCGATCGTCCCATCGTACGGATGCAGGATAAACCAGGAGAACCCGGACGTTGCCAGCACAGCCGTTGGCAGGAGCCAGGGCTTGAGCCCGCCCCGGCCGCCGCTGTAGGCAGTCCACAGTTCGGCCGCCGCGGCACCGGCCAGAGCCGATACGGGCGGCGCCAGCATGATCAGATAATAGTGATGGAAGAAACCCGCGATGCTGAAGAAACCTGCGACCGGTATAAGCCAGGCCAGCCAGAACAGGATTTCCCGATGCCGGGCGGTGAAGTTCCGGCGCCGCAGGGAAGCCAGAATCGCGAAGGCTCCGATCAGACCGAGCGGAATCAGCCAGCTGGCTTGGCCCGACAGCTCCGCTTGGAACAGCCGCAGCGGCCCGGCTTCCCCGGTATTGAACATGCCGCCGCCGGTTCCCGAACCGCCCGGGAATCCGTCCGGTCTGTTCGATCCGCCGAATCCGTCCGCCTGATCGGCTGAACCGCCGGGCCCTTGATTCGAACCGTCCGCCGCTCCGGCACTTCGATCACCTGTGAGGCGGGCTACGCCGTTGTAACCGAAAGCCAGATTCAACACGGAGTTTGTACCGCTGCTGCCGACAAACGGACGCTCGCTTGCCGGGACGGAATCGACGATAACCGCCCAGGATACGGAGACGGCCGCGACGACGACAGTAGCTGCCGCCAAGGACAGCAGTTTCTTTTTCCAGCTGTATTTGGCCGCCAGTAGATAGAAGAGATAGAACGCCGGGAGGACCATGTACGCCTGCAGCATCTTCATATTGAAGCCAACGCCGATTGCCGCGAACGCGCCGAGCAGACTCCAGAAGCTGCCTCGCCGTACCGCCCGGAACAATAACAAGCTTGCGAGCAGCAGCGTAAAGACCAGCAGACTGTCGATATTGTTCGTACGGCTGACCGCGACGGCGACCGGCGTACCGGCCATCACAAAAGCAGCCAGTCTTGCGGCCAGCGGGCCAAACGACGGTTTCACGAGCAGGGAGAGCAGAATCACCGAACCGACACCCGCCAGCGTCTGCGGCAGGATGACGCTCCAACCGTGTAGGCCGAAGATCCAGGCGCTGATCGTCTGAATCCAGAACGCGACCGGAGGTTTGTCGACGGTCACGGATCCGGCGGAGTCGAGCGAAGCATAGAAGAAATTGTGAAAGTTCTCCATCATGCTCGCCACCGCGACCGTGTAGTACGTGTTGGCGTAAGTTTCGCTCCAGATCTGCCAGCCGTTCAGGAACAGTGCCGTAAGCGCCGCAGCGAGCAGCCAGAAGTCCATGCGAAATTTCGCTGGGAATTTCATCGAATCGAGTCACTCCTTCATCAGGGATCAAGCCGCTGCGGCGGAGAGATTTCGGCAGCGGACCTTGGTGAGTGTTATTGTGGGGCTTTTACCTGAAATCGGCCTGAACACCAACTGAATGTTTGCTGAAAGCCTGCCGGGTAGGGCATAATGGGCGGGAGAAGAGATCCGGCGGCAGGCCGGAAAAAGAATGGGGGAGGCCCTATTGGCAGGAGAAAAAGGGATCAAAATTCTGTTGGCGGACGATGAGCCGAACATCCTGCAGTTTCTGGAACTGGGGCTTACGGGAGAAGGGTATGAAGTGCGTACGGCGGATAACGGCGCAGAGGCCCTGCGGCAGGCGGAGTCGTTTCGGCCGCATATTGTGATTCTGGATATCATGATGCCGGGAATGAACGGATTCGAGGTGTGCCGCACGTTAAAAGAAACCGGGGAGAATATCGCCGTGATTATGCTTAGTGCCAAAGACGCGGTAGACGACCGGGTGACGGGGCTGACGCTCGGAGCCGACGATTACGTCATCAAGCCTTTCAGTTTCGAGGAACTGCTGGCGCGGATCCAGGCGAGACTGCGCAACCAGTTCCCCAATCTGCTGGGCGGAGTGGAGATCGGGCCTTTTCGGATCGACGAGCGGCGGGGCGAGATGCTGTATCGTTCCGAAGCGCTGGCGCTGTCTCCGACGGAATACGGACTGCTCAAATTTCTTGTCCTCAATCACGGGATCGTACTGAGCAAAACGAAAATCCTGGACAGCGTCTGGGGATATCAGTTCGGAGGCGAAGAAAATATCGTCGAGGTGTATATCCGTTCTCTGCGCGAGAAACTCGGCGATAAGGAACACCGGTTGATCCGCACGCTGCGGGGAGTCGGCTATCGGATGGATTTGTCGTGAAGGCGCGCGGACATGGACCCGGCAGGCCGACGCAAAAAACGCTCTACGCCCAGCTGCTGGCGCGCTCGCTGTTTGTGCTGGCGGCCCTGCTGCTGCTGATCGGGAGCTTTCAATATTTTCTGATGCGAGGGTTTTTGTATCAGAATCAGGCGGAGACACTGGAAGCCCAGTTTCGCTCAATCCCTCCTTTTCTGATCGAGTCCTGGAGGGACGGACAAGGGGCCGACGCCGAAGCTATCGAAGAGCTGTCGGAATCCGCTGCCGGCAGGGGAGGGAAAAGGGATCATCGGGCTTTTCTGCTGAATGGGCTGTCGCTTGCCGCGATCGACCGGGAAGGCCAAGTGACGGACCTCAACGCGGAATACGGAACGGCCGCGCCGGTTCTGGCACCGGCTGCCTATCAGTCGTTTCAGCGCAAACCGGTCCAGCCCGGCCGTATCGATTACAGGCTCGCGGACGATGCGAACGGAACCGAGCAGCTGTTGGTGCTGCGTCCCGCCGGAGGATTCGGCGGCAGCGGCGCTCCGATGCTGCAGATCGGAATGCCGACCGGACCGCTGACCGCCATCTTGTGGCGGCAGCTGGCGATCTTCGCGGGATTGTCGATGCTCGCGCTGGCGGGAGGGTTTGCTCTGTATCGGCCGGTGCTGCGCCGCTCCTTGTCCCCGCTGTCGCGTATGGTCGCAGCGGTCAAACAGATCGACGCGGGCCGTCTGGACGAACGCTTCCCGACTTCGCAGGGCCAAGCGGAAGTCGACCACCTGGCATTGTCGTTTAACGGCATGCTGGAACGGTTGGAAGAAGCCTTCTCCGCCGAACGGGAATTGCAGGCACGGATGCGGCGGTTTATTGCCGACGCTTCGCATGAACTTCGTACACCGCTGACCTCGATCCGCGGTTTCCTCGAAGTGCTGCTGCGCGGCAGCCGGATCAGCGAAGAACAGCTTCGCGCCGCTCTGCGCAGTATGCACGGCGAGTCGGAGCGGATGACCAAGCTGGTCGAAGACCTGCTGCTGCTCGTGAAGCTGGACCGGGGGCCGGAACTGCAGCTTATGCGCCTCCGCCCTGCGGAGCTGCTGCGCGAGTTGGAAGCGCATCTGCGGATGCTGGCCGGAGATCGCACGGTTACGCTGGATACGAAGGCCGGCGAAGCGGCGGAAATATCCGGCGATTCGGACAAATTGAAGCAGATCGTGCTCAATTTGTTCGGCAATGCGGTGCAGCATACGGATCCGCTGCAGGGCGCAATTGCGCTCATTCTGGATGTGAGCGAAGGCGCCGCGCGAATCGCGGTAAGGGACAACGGACCGGGCATTGCGCCGGATCTTCAGCGCAAAGTGTTCGAGCGTTTCTATCGGGGAGACGATTCCCGTTCGCGGCGCAGCGGAGGGGCGGGTCTCGGTCTGTCGATTTCGCTGTCGATTGCCGAGGCCCATGGAGGGACCCTCGAACTGGACAGCAGCCCGGGGACGGGCAGCACGTTTCGGGTCGTTCTTCCGCTCGAATAACAGACCGGAGGTCTGCAAATCTCAATGACATCGTCAGATCTAATCGCCGGGGTTTCCGTTCAGGAAATCCCGGCGATTTGGCTTGGGAAATCGGCCGCAACATAATATAAACGTTTCGATCCAGTGCGGATGTAAGGAAAGTTACGAAATTTGTCGAATTGAAGTAATCTCTATTGCTTTTATTAAAATTTAAACTATCATTAAGTAACCAACAGTAGACGCCGCGACCTGCCAACAGGCGCGCGATAAGGAGCCCTCCATGACAAAAGCATCCGCGAAATTCTTCTCCGCCAAAGGTGCCGCCGCTTCGGCTATTGCCGTCAGCGCGCTCGCCTTCCCCTTCTCGGTTCAAGCCGCTTCCGATTCTTCCCTAAACCTTCCAAGCAGTGATGTAGAACGCGCCGCGGCCCGCGGTATGATCTAGGGCGATGCCCAGGGCAATCTGGCTGCCGACCGTGCGCTGACCCGTGCGGAATTTGCCGTGCTCGTCGCCCGTTCGTTCGGTCTGGACATGTCCAAACCGTCGGCTTCTTCCTATAAGGATCTCAAGACCTCTTCGTGGGCTTCCCCTGCAGCCGAAGCGCTTCGCGCCAAAGGCTGGATGCAGGGAAGCGGCAGTGCTTTCCTGCCGAACGCGCCTGTTACGCAGGAACAGATGGCCGTCGTACTGGCGAAAGCGCTGGATCTGACGAATTCGCCGATCGAAAACGGAGCAGCCGCCCTGTCCGATGCGCAGCTCGCTTCGGCAAGCGTCTGGGCACAAGCGGCACTCAAGCAGTCCGCCAAAGCGGGACTGCTCGAAGGATATACGCAGGGAATCGAGCCGGGCCGCAAGGTCCTGCGCGGAGAAGCCGCTTCGGCAGTGCTGGCCGCTTCGAATCTGCAGCTGCAGGCAATTGAAGCGGTTCAAGACGGAATCGTGAAGATCGGCGGAGTGGCGTACCAGGTTTCGCAAGATCTGGCAGGGCTGTTTACGGCTGCCAATGCGCCTGCCCTGGCCGGAGCCAAAGTCAATCTGACGATCACGAACGGAACGGTGACGGCCGTCCGGACTCTGGATCTCAAATCTGCGGGAACCGCAGCGGCCCAGGGACAGCCGGAATTCGGCGGCAATGTCGCCTTGAACGGCGGAGGCGCCAAGATTTCGGGTGCGGTAACGGTAAGCGGCGATTTTGTCACGCTGAATGCGCTGGAGATCGGCGGTGATCTGACGATCGCGTCGTCCGTACAGCACGACTTCTCGAGCACGGGTCTGATCGTCAAAGGAACCACGCATGTGCTTGGCGGCGACGATCATACGGTCGTGTTCCGTGCGGCGCAGCTCGAAAGCGTGGTCCTCAACAAAGAGCAGGTACGTGTGGAACTGCTTGAATCTTCGAAACTCAAAGAGATGTTTGTGCAAAAATCGGCTTCGCTTGAAGGCGATTCGAGCGTGCGTATTCCCAAGCTTATGCTTGAACCGGGCGTAGGATTCTTTAATCTCAATGCACCGGTCATCATGATGCAGACCGATGGTCGGCTGAGCTTGACGCTGGGCCGCTTCGCTTCTATCAATAATCTGCTTGTCACATCGATACTCAATCCGATGTCGTTCATTACGAATTTCGGGGTGGTCAGAAATCAGATTTCCTTGTGGAATAATGCTCCGTTCTCTACTGCCTTACCTTCCGTTCCGGTTCCGGTAACCGAATCGGTCTATACGGCTCCGCCGGTAGTGGTCCCGCCGGTTGTGACTCCTCCTGTAGTCAATCCGCCTGCCGAGCCGGTCGATCTGGCCGGACTGAGACAAGCCCTGGCCGATGCCGAGCTGGCGCTGGAAGAACTGCCGGTCGGAGACCTGGTAGGCCAGTCCTATCCGCAGAAAAGCCAATTGGAGTTCAAAGAAGTGCTGATCCGCTCGCAGGCGGTATTGGACGACGCCGACGCGACGCAGAGCGCGGTCAATGAGGCTGCAAGCACCCTGGTCTCGGCGACTCAAGCCCTGCGCGATTCCAAAAACCATACGCAAATTACACGCGCTCTGGATTCTGCCACCGTGCAGTATGCCGTATACCAAGTCGGAACCGCTCCGAGACAGATTTCTCAGAGTACGTACGATACGTTCTGGAACGGCTTGGCCGATCTGAAAGTCCGCAATCCGGACCCGGCCGTGATCGACCCCGATACGGAATACCTGTTATTAAATGAACTTAGTAAGTTGAAACTGAGCCTCGAAGCCCAGATCATTGCCTGGGATTATGAGCCGCTGCAGGAAACTGTTGCGAAAGCCCAATCTGCGCTTATCGATCATGAGGGAACTTTAAACAGCCGTGAACCCTTGCAGGCTTCGATCCAGGCAAGTGAAGATCTGCTTAAACTCTCCCAAACAGAACCTTGGAGTATCTTTCAAAAAACAGTGAACAATCGGCTTGACAATCTTTGGAAAGCAACCGAACATCATCTTGATAAAAATAATAAAAGTCTTTCGTCTACCGTACTCTCGGATCCACTGTCGCCGGCTCCAAGCCCGGAAACCCTTTCTTACAATGAAGAAACGGACGTCCTCGAGCCGCTGCCGTCTTCTTCGCCTGCAGAGCCGCAGAGCGGCACTGCGCAGCAAACCGGATCGGATTCGGAAACCTCGAACGAATCGCCTTCAGATGAAGCAGCCCCTACCGAAGCGGCCGAGTAACAAATTCTGCCGGCCAGTTAGCCGGACCGATTTATTGTTCCCGTTATCGCTGCCGGCCGCAAGCCGCCGGACAAACGGAAGGAGTTCATCATGATTATCATCAATAAGCTTCCTGCCGAAGCCAAAAGATTCCGCACTTATCTGCCGTCTTTGAGCGATCCGCTGCCGCCTGGCGCGATCGGACTTGAGGCCGAAGTCGACGGTCTGTTCGCCGGCACAGCCTTGGTTATCGCGCATCCCCGTTCCGGTACGGGCAGTATCAGTGTGCTGCATACCCAGGAGCTGTTTCGCCATCTGGGCGTCGGCAGCCATCTGCTGGAAGAAGCCGAGCGCCAGATCCTCGAATTGGGCTGCAGGGTCAGCCGGATCACGCTGACGCTGCGGCAGGGCAAGCCCGCTCCGGAACTGGATTTTCTGCGCAAGCGTGGCTATGAATCCGAACAATTGTTATACCGTACCTATACGCTGCGTTCTGTTAGCCTTAGGGAAGAAGCCGAGAAAAAGCGGCTTTCGCTGCCGATCTCCGCGGAACTGCGGCCGCTGCTCGATGCGACGGAAGCCGAGCGGGCCGAACTGGCTGCCATCGCGATGAATCTGCCGTCCGATCTGAATCCGCTGCAGGAAGAACGGCTGCTGCATCCGGAATTCAGTATGCTGATGAAGATCGACGGCCGGATTGCGGGTTGGATCGGTATCCAGCAGCTGGCTTCCAACCTGCTTCTGCTGCGCACTATGTATGTGCGCCCCGAATATCGGATTCATGCGAGCGGAATCGCGCTGTTTCTGGAAATCGCCCGTCGGCACCGGTTGTTTGAACGCTTTGCGTACCAGATGCTCAGCGTCTCGGGCGACAACCCGGCCATGCTTCGTCTGGCCGACCGCAAGTTCGCTCCGCATGCTTCGAGTATCAAAACGAATGTGCGGCTGGAGAAAAGGTTGTAGGGCGGGCTTGATCGGATGCGGAGGCCGCAGGGGCCGACGTGTTCGTGCATCCCCGTTCCAGGTCGGCTCTCGGGCCGACGAATTCGCCGCCGGGCTTCTGCCGGCGGCGTTTTTACATAGACGAAAATGATCGGTAAATTGACGAAACACCCTCAGACTGATAAATTAGGTACAATCTTGCGATGGAGGCGGTCCGGCTATGAACTTTGTTTTCTTCTCTCCCCATTTCCCTGCCAGCAGCGGCGAGTTCGCGATTCGGCTGCATGAGGAAGGCGCGACGGTGCTGGGCATCGGCGACGCTCCGTACGACAGCCTTGATTCCCGGCTCCAAGCGGCGCTGACGGAATATTACCGCGTCGACAATATGGAAAGCGACGACGAGACGCTGCGTGCGGCGGGGTATTTCACCCACAAATACGGCAGGATCGATCGTTTCGAATCCTTGAACGAATACTGGCTGGAGAGCGATGCGCGCATGCGCACCGATTTCAATATCGAGGGTACGAAAGCGGATTTCATAGACAACCTCAAGCACAAATCGAAAATGAAAGACTTTTTCCGCAAAAGCGGCGTGGAAACGGTTCGGTTCCTCAAGAATCCGAATCGGGAAAGCGCGGCGGCCTTTACGGCGGAGAACGGTTTCCCCGTTGTCGTCAAGCCCGATCTGGGATCGGGAGCCAGTCACACGTACAAACTGAGCAATCAGGACGAACTGGATTACTTTTTCCATACTTCGCCTGCGGATACCGAGTTTATTATGGAAGAATTTATCGACGGCATCATTCTCACCTACGACGGTCTGATCGACCAAGGCGGTATTGTGCGTTTCCAGGCCAGCCACCGTTTCGAGCAGAGCATCATGAAAGTCGTGAGCGACGACGACCATCTGCGCTATTTCTGCCTAAAAGACGTCGATGCGGAAGTGGAGCAGGCGGGCCGCAGCATTCTGGAGGCTTTCGGTATTCGGGAGCGTTTCTTCCATATCGAGCTGTTCAAGTCGAATAAGGACGGGCGGCTGATCGCGCTCGAAGTAAATATGCGTCCTCCGGGTGCCTGGATGACGGATTCGATCAACTATTCGTACGAAGTGGATATTTATACGCTGTGGGCCCGAATGGTCGTCCACGGAGGAATCGGCGAAGCCCCGTCGGGTCACTATTACACGGGATACGCAAGCCGCAAAGACCGCAAGCATTATCGCCACAGCCACGAAGAGATTCGGAACGAACTGGGCGGTGCGCTGGTGCGCTACGATGCGATCGACGAGATTTTCAGCCGGGCCAGCGGCAACCGCGCGTATCAGTTCCGCGCGGATTCGCTGGATCGCGTACGGGAGATTGCGGATTATATCCAGGCAGAGTGGTAGAAACGATACGATAACGAACGGTCTGCCCGGCAAAAATCGCCTGGGCCGGATCGTTCGTTTCCATACAACCGGAGAGGACGGGACGCGGCATGGTTACGGTGCATTATCGAAAGCAGTACAGTCCGGCCCTCGGCCGCGAAATGGAAGTCAAAGTCTATGGCGACCGGGGCAAGCCGATGCTGGTTTTTCCGACATCGCTCGGACGCTTTTATCAATATGAAGATGCCGGGATGATCGAAGAACTGGCGCCGTGGATCGATGCGGGCAAGCTTCAGGTCTGGGCGTGCGATACGCTCGACGAAGAGACGTTCTTCTCGCCGCACTGGAATATCGGGGAGCGGATCGCGCGCCACGAACAGTACGATGCGTATATCATGCAGGAGCTGGTTCCGGGAATCCTGCATGAGAGTCGGCAGAACAATGGCGGAGACGAGCAGAAGATTCTGATCAGCGGATGTTCGATGGGGGCTTATTACAGCGCCAATTTCTTTTTCCGGCATCCGGAGTCTTTCGATACGCTGCTCGCACTGAGCGGGGTGTATTCGGTTAATCATTTCTTCGGCGGATACCGGGAAGGTGCGGTCTATTTCAACTCGCCGCTCGATTATCTGCCAGGGCTTGAAGACGATCATCTGCTGGAGCAGTACCGCCGACGCCGAATCATCATCTG
Organism: Saccharibacillus qingshengii; assembly: GCF_013185195.1. GTDB lineage: Bacteria > Bacillota > Bacilli > Paenibacillales > Paenibacillaceae > Saccharibacillus > Saccharibacillus qingshengii. Next base: position 128,041 of record NZ_JAAZWC010000005.1, on the reverse strand, counting down.
CTGCGGGCAGGGCGCCTGGGAAGACGAGATGCAGGAAGAAACCGCTCGCCTCGCCGAAGTGCTGTTTCAAAAAGCCATTCCTGCCCGCGTCGAGTTCTGGGGATACGACTCGGAGCACGATTGGAACTGGTGGCGCAGGCAGATCCGGCAGTATATGAGCGATCTGATGTAAACAGGGAGGGGCCGACAACAATGAGTTTTTTCACAAAATGGTTTAAAAAAGATCCGGCAAACGAATCGAATAGGGAAGCCGCGGAACGCAGCAGACCGGAGCGGACTGATCGGGAACACGGAGGCGCAAACGGAGACTGGACCACAGTCCCGGACGAACGGCCCGATACGGTAACGCTGGAGCGGCATATTCTGCTGAAGACGCCGTCGCCCCCGTCTTTGGACGGATGTCTGCCGTTTCTGCGCACGCTGGGACTCGAGGTCGAAGGCGGCGTGCATGACGGCCAACTGCTGATTCATTACCGCGGGATGACCGTCACGGCCGAATATATCCCTGCGCCTCTGCCGGACGGCGAAGCCGAGAGCAACGGCAAATACAACCGGCTCTGGCCGGAAGCGGAGCAGGAGATTGCCGGGTATGCCGCGCAGCTGCTCGTCACGCTTCGCAACGCGGCGAACGGGCTGAGCGGCCACCGCTTCCTGACCCAGGTCCTTGCGGCGATGCTGATGCCAAACGAGAATGCACTTGCGGTCTATTCGGCGCCGCTGCTGGTCAGCCGGGCCGATTATCTGGCGAGTGCGGAGCTGCTAAAAGAAAAAGAACTGCCCGTGAATCTCTGGGTATTCGTCGGCCTGTACGGCGGCGAATCCGGCGGAGCGGCCTATACGCACGGGATGGCGGACTTCGGTTCGGACGAATTCGAACTGCTGAACTCCCCGCGCTCCGGGAACGAGATCTTCGAGCTGACATTCTCGGTCGTCCATTATGCGGTGGCGCGGAACATCCGCTTCCAAGGCGGCGAAGAGATCGCTTTTGCCGGCCGCACGATTACGCTGAACCGCTCGGCGGGATCGGCTTTGCAGGGGATGACGGTGAAGATCGAGGAAGCTTAGAGCAGCCTAGAGCAGCTTAAGGAATGGGATTAGGCAGCGATCTGGTATAGGAAAAGGAAAGGAAGGTACCGGCGGATGGAATTCCGTGGGCGCCTTCCTTTTTTTGCGTTGCGCAGGGGAGTGCGGAGAAACTCCTATTCGTGTGAGCAGCTTGGCGGGCTGCAGGAGAAATTCGTTAGCCGATGCTTACGATATGTATTTCTTCGAAAGACTTTAGTTCCTGCACTGAATTTCTCCTTCCGCCTCCTCGCTTGACACTGTCCACAGAACGTCTCAATCCGTGCTCCCGTATGGGGAGCGACCAATGATGACCTTCTCGCGCCATTCCTGGTTCGTGTTTCAATCCACGCTCCCGCACGGGGAGCGACTTCGAGTACGGTAATCGGCGCGGTCTTTGTTATGCGTTTCAATCCACGCTCCCGCATGGGGAGCGACGTCGTCATGGATAACATGTTAAACGAATACTTTGGGTTTCAATCCACGCTCCCGCATGGGGAGCGACGGTCATTACGGATTTGGTATCAGCTTTTTTAGGTGGTTTCAATCCACGCTCCCGCATGGGGAGCGACACTTACGACCTTGAAATCACGGGGTACGAAGAAGGCGTTTCAATCCACGCTCCCGCATGGGGAGCGACGTTCACGGCGAATAAAAACATCCCGCTCGTATCCGTTTCAATCCACGCTCCCGCATGGGGAGCGACGTTCCGACTGGTGCGGATTGGCTGCGAGAGTTCGAGTTTCAATCCACGCTCCCGCATGGGGAGCGACGATGTTGAGGATTTGTTCAGCCCAAGCAATAGCCGTTTCAATCCACGCTCCCGCATGGGGAGCGACTTCCGTGTTTTGGTAGAAAGTGTTGAATCCTTGGTGTTTCAATCCACGCTCCCGCATGGGGAGCGACGTCGTTTTCCTTGGCTAATTCCCACACTGCGTCTTGGTTTCAATCCACGCTCCCGCATGGGGAGCGACCGACAAGCCCGGATTTTTGCCCAAAAACCGTTTGTTTCAATCCACGCTCCCGCATGGGGAGCGACACGCTTCCCTGGGTGTCGTCGATCGCCCGGACATGTTTCAATCCACGCTCCCGCATGGGGAGCGACCGGCCGCGACAGCCGTATTATAAGACGCCATCACCGTTTCAATCCACGCTCCCGCATGGGGAGCGACGAGCGACTTTTTATTTTTTGGTTTTGTGAATCAGGTTTCAATCCACGCTCCCGCATGGGGAGCGACACGTCCCAGGGCAAACTAAAAGGAAACGTAGTCGTGTTTCAATCCACGCTCCCGCATGGGGAGCGACAGGAGGAACTTACGATGAAAACTTATGCAGAAATGTTTCAATCCACGCTCCCGCATGGGGAGCGACTGGCACGATTTTATGTATGAGCGCATTACAGAATTAGTTTCAATCCACGCTCCCGCATGGGGAGCGACAAAAGAAGGGCGACCAATACAACACCCATTACCAGTTTCAATCCACGCTCCCGCATGGGGAGCGACCGGTGTGCCTTCTTTGCAGTACCGGGCGGCAGCTTGTTTCAATCCACGCTCCCGCATGGGGAGCGACCTCATATATGTTTGCCACTTTACGCGCTGACATGTTTCAATCCACGCTCCCGCATGGGGAGCGACAAGATTACCTCGATAGCGTTAAGCCCGATCACGTGTTTCAATCCACGCTCCCGCATGGGGAGCGACTATGTTCGCAGTGAAGGAACTGGATAAAGCGCCTGTTTCAATCCACGCTCCCGCATGGGGAGCGACGACGGCCCTTTTGATCGTCTTCTCGGACCAAAACGGGTTTCAATCCACGCTCCCGCATGGGGAGCGACGTAACCGTTGCGTGGAAGGTGCAGGCGCATGGATGTTTCAATCCACGCTCCCGCATGGGGAGCGACGTCCCGCAGCCGCCGCAGCCAAGCACCCCGCCGCAGGTTTCAATCCACGCTCCCGCATGGGGAGCGACCTGTATCGTCAGTAAGCGTAGCATCATCACGCATATGTTTCAATCCACGCTCCCGCATGGGGAGCGACTTTTTTCGATTGACAAGCGACCGACTGTCGACTAGTTTCAATCCACGCTCCCGCATGGGGAGCGACCGACCTTCCAGAGCGCCATATATTGGCCCAGAAGTTTCAATCCACGCTCCCGCATGGGGAGCGACTGTTGAATCCGGTGAGCAAAGGTGGTGAGGAAGTGGAGTTTCAATCCACGCTCCCGCATGGGGAGCGACCCGTGAAAGGAATCGAAGCTTATGACGCGGAAATCGTTTCAATCCACGCTCCCGCATGGGGAGCGACTAGTACATTCCCCGCCAGCATCAATATGGCTGCGTTTCAATCCACGCTCCCGCATGGGGAGCGACGCGGCTCGGTCTGGATGTGTCCCGTCTGTGCGTCGTTTCAATCCACGCTCCCGCATGGGGAGCGACTAACACCACAATGATGTTAGAATGGCGTTACAACCGTTTCAATCCACGCTCCCGCATGGGGAGCGACCGAACCAACTCCCACGGCACCGACCGGGACAGCAGGTTTCAATCCACGCTCCCGCATGGGGAGCGACTCTTCTTTTTCAGCTTCGATAAAAGAGTCTTCGCCGTTTCAATCCACGCTCCCGCATGGGGAGCGACCAGCCGTAGGCGTATAAACAAAGTCTTGTCCGCGAGGTTTCAATCCACGCTCCCGCATGGGGAGCGACGTCTTTTTTATTTGATTTGAAAGGGGTGATTGCATGTTTCAATCCACGCTCCCGCATGGGGAGCGACAAGGCATGGCCTTTTCAGATGGCGGCAAAGGCTGGACGGTTTCAATCCACGCTCCCGCATGGGGAGCGACGGGGCATCTGCGGATCTCGAAAGTGTTGGGCAGTTTGTTTCAATCCACGCTCCCGCATGGGGAGCGACGGAAATGGTTCTCCGACAGCTTACGTACTTTTGAGTTTCAATCCACGCTCCCGCATGGGGAGCGACGGCATTGCTCTCGTCGCCGGCATACAGTTTACCCGTTTCAATCCACGCTCCCGCATGGGGAGCGACACCATGAGATCAATGAGACGTTTGACGTCCCACGGTTTCAATCCACGCTCCCGCATGGGGAGCGACCGTAACGTTTGGCCACCCACGGAAGGAGCAAGTGGTTTCAATCCACGCTCCCGCATGGGGAGCGACAAGGTGTCGATAAACGGTTTTTTTACGTCACTGATGTTTCAATCCACGCTCCCGCATGGGGAGCGACCATGGCCCACGCGTCCAAACTCGGCATCGTTACGGTTTCAATCCACGCTCCCGCATGGGGAGCGACTCGGAACGGTTCGAGCCTTCGAGCTGACTCACGGGTTTCAATCCACGCTCCCGCATGGGGAGCGACGGAAGCGGCCCGGCCGTCGACATCATCAAGGAGGCGTTTCAATCCACGCTCCCGCATGGGGAGCGACAAAAATTGCTGAATAGCTTCAAAAGACGAAAGGTTGTTTCAATCCACGCTCCCGCATGGGGAGCGACCATCTACACGACGAACTTGAGTCCGGATCGGTTGGTTTCAATCCACGCTCCCGCATGGGGAGCGACCACCTCAATCCCCGTAGGCAAGGCCGGGAGGCTCGTTTCAATCCACGCTCCCGCATGGGGAGCGACAGTCCGGATCCTGCGCCGGCAGGTGGCCATCGAAGTTTCAATCCACGCTCCCGCATGGGGAGCGACCGGCAGGGTATGGAAGGGCCTATCGATCGCCGAGTTTCAATCCACGCTCCCGCATGGGGAGCGACCCTTCAGGATCTGACCGATGAAGAAGTAGCGAAGAAGTTTCAATCCACGCTCCCGCATGGGGAGCGACGGCACGCTGCAGAACGCCAAGCAGATCGCCAATGTTTCAATCCACGCTCCCGCATGGGGAGCGACGAGCCCACGCACGTCTGTCGCGTCTGCCCGTACGGTTTCAATCCACGCTCCCGCATGGGGAGCGACCTGGATGTGCCCGGTATGTGCGGCAAAGGTATCCGTTTCAATCCACGCTCCCGCATGGGGAGCGACACTACCACCCGACGCTTCGCAACCGGCTCTTCTCCGTTTCAATCCACGCTCCCGCATGGGGAGCGACTTGCCTGAAAACTCTCCAGATAGAATACATACGAGTTTCAATCCACGCTCCCGCATGGGGAGCGACTCACGAGCGTTAAAGTAGACGGCTGCTTCATCGAGTTTCAATCCACGCTCCCGCATGGGGAGCGACACGACTTTTGGAAGCTGGTGTTACAACGGACGAAGTTTCAATCCACGCTCCCGCATGGGGAGCGACCCCTTCGCCAGCTCCGCATACAGGCGCGCCCATGGGTTTCAATCCACGCTCCCGCATGGGGAGCGACAAGTCTCGCAAAGGCTATGAAAAGATTCCAGAGCGGGTTTCAATCCACGCTCCCGCATGGGGAGCGACGCGTCGTCCGAGGCGGAAGCGCTCAGGGCAGCGAAGTTTCAATCCACGCTCCCGCATGGGGAGCGACGTTGGGCAAATATCCGTGGTCGACCGGGATGCTGGTTTCAATCCACGCTCCCGCATGGGGAGCGACCCGGACGTAGCTGCGATTCATCCGGTGGAATACGTTTCAATCCACGCTCCCGCATGGGGAGCGACAAGCAATTCGTGAAAATCTGGTCATCGTACAGCGGTTTCAATCCACGCTCCCGCATGGGGAGCGACCTATGAGCCGGGGATGCCCGACCTTTCGATCTTGTTTCAATCCACGCTCCCGCATGGGGAGCGACCAGGCATACGGTGCCGATCATCACGAAGAGGTTGTTTCAATCCACGCTCCCGCATGGGGAGCGACCCGAGTCTGCTCTAAAATCTACACAATGACGATGTTTCAATCCACGCTCCCGCATGGGGAGCGACACTGGTCACATACTCCGAAGGGTTCGAAGAGGGGGTTTCAATCCACGCTCCCGCATGGGGAGCGACTCAAGAGTCGATGGATCGTGCAGAGTAATCTTAGTTTCAATCCACGCTCCCGCATGGGGAGCGACATAATCCCGGCGATGTCATTGTCTACAAGGGCCGGAAATAGTTTCAATCCACGCTCCCGCATGGGGAGCGACTACGCAGCCCGAGCTACCAGATAACATATCTTGGCAGGTTTCAATCCACGCTCCCGCATGGGGAGCGACTCTGACCGTAGGTACATCGGCGGTGCAGCTTGCGTCGGTTTCAATCCACGCTCCCGCATGGGGAGCGACAGAAGATACGACTTTGTTGCTTCGTCTGTTGGAAGTTTCAATCCACGCTCCCGCATGGGGAGCGACAAGAGCCAAACGGTCGCTTTCGGTGAAACCAAGCGTTTCAATCCACGCTCCCGCATGGGGAGCGACCCGCTTTGATGTTCTGCTGCTCCTCGGCCCGCAGGTTTCAATCCACGCTCCCGCATGGGGAGCGACTTTTGGAAGGTATAGAGGTCGTCAGCGGCTTGTTTGTTTCAATCCACGCTCCCGCATGGGGAGCGACGCGCGTTGTGCGAGTCCCTGCGTTTCTCATCCGGGTTTCAATCCACGCTCCCGCATGGGGAGCGACCGTATGCGCTTCTCAAAGTAGCTTCTGACTTAATAGTTTCAATCCACGCTCCCGCATGGGGAGCGACATTATAAATTCGTGATTTCCAAACGTCCCGATCTGTTTCAATCCACGCTCCCGCATGGGGAGCGACGGTCAGAACTCTCATTCCTGCTCTTTCAATGGGTTGTTTCAATCCACGCTCCCGCATGGGGAGCGACCCTTGCAAGCGGTTTGGAGAGTTTCGGGTATACGCGGTTTCAATCCACGCTCCCGCATGGGGAGCGACCCATTCGGATTTACGCGCTCTGGAAACCGAACGCGTTTCAATCCACGCTCCCGCATGGGGAGCGACGTTTGAAACGGTCGATTATCGCCCGAGTTGTACCACGTTTCAATCCACGCTCCCGCATGGGGAGCGACTAAATATCCCGGATGCTGTACCCACCGAAACCGGTTTCAATCCACGCTCCCGCATGGGGAGCGACCTGCTCGCTCTGATTGTCTTGTTCGGGTACAGCGGTTTCAATCCACGCTCCCGCATGGGGAGCGACCTGCGTGGCGTTTAAGTCCTTGAGGTACTCTTGGATGTTTCAATCCACGCTCCCGCATGGGGAGCGACCTACATCATCGCTCCCTCCTTGCCGATCTTCCCCCGTTTCAATCCACGCTCCCGCATGGGGAGCGACAAAGATTATTGGGTAGTGGCAAACGAAGAATATGTTTCAATCCACGCTCCCGCATGGGGAGCGACCATAACTGTTCAGCCGGGTCCGCTGCCCTTCAATCGTTTCAATCCACGCTCCCGCATGGGGAGCGACTTCGTGGTAGGCGGCCAGTTCCTTGAACAGAGCGTCGTTTCAATCCACGCTCCCGCATGGGGAGCGACCATACTGATCTGGATGTATTGCGTCTCCATCGGTAGTTTCAATCCACGCTCCCGCATGGGGAGCGACACGGCAAGCCACTTGTCCGTGACGCGATACTGGCGTTTCAATCCACGCTCCCGCATGGGGAGCGACTGCTTCTGTACGTCTCGCTGCTGCGGATTGCCGAAGTTTCAATCCACGCTCCCGCATGGGGAGCGACTTGTTCGATGTAATTGCCGATGTCCTTCGCCATCAGTTTCAATCCACGCTCCCGCATGGGGAGCGACCTGCATCGTCGGTGTATCCGTCCGTTCGCCACCGTTTCAATCCACGCTCCCGCATGGGGAGCGACATCCATCGCCAGCTGTATCACCGCCGACAACGTAAGGTTTCAATCCACGCTCCCGCATGGGGAGCGACACTCAAAACATACGTGACTAAAGGATTCATTACAGTTTCAATCCACGCTCCCGCATGGGGAGCGACATGCAATCAGTGCCCGAACTTCCTGTACATCTTCACGTTTCAATCCACGCTCCCGCATGGGGAGCGACTCGGAGCGTATATTAGCAAATACATGAGCAAAGAAGTTTCAATCCACGCTCCCGCATGGGGAGCGACGCTTGCCGTTCGGGAAGCTTGCAGCCTCTTCAACGTTTCAATCCACGCTCCCGCATGGGGAGCGACTGTTCGCTGTTTGGGGCCTTACCCCGCAAGGCTTGGATCCCCTAAAAGTGCGAACCTCAGAATCAGACTATCTAAAACCGGACAAAAAGACAAGGAAAAGTGTGTCAGCCCTTATACCATGCGGGGTGCGAACCTCCCAGGGATTTGATGAGAGCTTCAGGTTCGCACTTTTCAATCTGTTCAACAGGCGTGTGCCCATAGAAATGAGATTTTAGACCTCGAGGCACTGAAATGGGTTATTCTACACAAAATAGTCACTTGAAACAAATATTCGCAAAGGATATTTATGGATAAAGACGAATCTTAGTAAACAAGCACCCAGAATAACATCGAATTCGCATCGAAGGAGGATGATCCTTGCCCTACTACGCTCATACGAAAGAGTTGGAAGACGGATCGATGGGCCCCAAATCAATCTGGCAGCTGCTCAAAACTCATCTCACCGAGGTTGGAACTTTGGCTGGCGAGATGGCGCAGCCATTTGGGGCGGCGCCTTGGGCAGAAGCTGCCGGACGGTTGCACGATCTTGGTAAATACTCGCTCGCTTTTCAGAAACGCCTTGACGGTTCTACGAAAAAGGTCGATCATGCGACGGCGGGAGCGCTTACGCTTGTGCAGCAGTGGTCGAGCAGCGGCACGGAACAAGCGGCCGCGCGGCTGCTCGCTTACGTCATCGCGGGACATCATTCGGGTCTGCCGGACTTCGGAACGTCGGAAGCGGACCATAATGCCTGTCTGCGCAGAAGACTCGCCGGCACCTATGTTCTTGAAGACTACAGCGCGTTCCATACGGAGATTGTCCTACCGGCTGCGCCGCGAACGTTTCCAATCAAGCCGGGACCGGCTCCCGGATTCCAGTTTTCTTTTTTCACCCGAATGCTGTTCTCTTGTCTCGTTGATGCCGATTCGCTCAATACGGAAGCGTTCTCAGATCCATCCAGACACAGCCTTCGCAAACGTGAGGAGAATGAGCAGGAGCGTATGTGTCTTCTGTGGGAACGATTAAGGCAGCGATTTTATGATTACCGTGCAGTCAAATTCCACACGCCCCGCGGAGATATCGATCGTTGGCGCACCGAGATTTTCGAGGAAACAATCCGTCGCGCTGCAGACCCCAGAGGATTATTTAGCCTGACTCTTCCAACGGGCAGCGGCAAAACGCAGGTCTCGCTCGGTTTTGCACTGGAGCATGCGGTCCAGCACGGACTTCGCCGTATCCTCTACGTCATTCCGTACACGTCGATTATCGAGCAGAATGCGCAGGAGTTTCGAGATATTCTCGGCGAGGAACAGGTGCTGGAGCATCACTCCAACTTTCAACACGATTCGCATGAGCAGGGAACAGCGGGTTTCGAGACGACGGAACGCCAGAAGTTGGCGGAGGAGAACTGGGAGCTGCCGCTGATCGTAACAACAAACGTCCAGTTTTTCGAATCGTTGTTTGCCGCCCGGCGTTCGCCTTCTCGGAAGCTGCATAACATCGCCGGGAGCGTCATTGTACTCGATGAAGCCCAGATGATGAACGGCGGCTTTTTCCGGCCCTGCTTGTATGCGCTGGACGAATTGGTACGCAATTACGGCTGTTCGGTGCTGTTCTGTACCGCGACCCAGCCGCCTGCGGCCAAACTGCTTCCTCATGCCGCGATCCGGGAGACGGTAGCCGATCCGCAGCACCGATACGAACAGTTCGAACGGGTACAAGTGCGATTTGGCGGCAAAATGAATTGGTCGGAATTGGCCGAACAAGTCGAAGAAAACGGTGGGCAGGCTCTTTGCATCGTCAATACGCGGGGCAATGCCAGAGAGCTGTACGCCGTACTGTCCGGTCAATACGACGAAGATGAATTGTATCATCTGAGCGCACGGATGTGTCCGAAGCATCGTCGCGATATTCTGCACACGGTCAAAATGCAGCTTCGGGATGGGCTTCCCTGCGTGCTGGTCAGTACGCAGTTGATCGAAGCCGGCGTCGATATCGACTTTCCTTCCGTCTATCGGGAGCTGGCCGGTATCGATTCGATCGCGCAGGCGGCAGGACGCTGCAATCGCAACGGACGTCTCGAACGTAATGGTCGGCCCTGCCTGGGAAACGTGCTCGTCTTCGAAACGGAAAAAGGACTGCCGGACGGCTGGATGAGCCGCACGGGTACGATTGCCCGCAATTTGCTCGTCAAGTTCGGGGAGAACGATCAAAGTCCGCTGTCGATTGAAGCCGTTCGGGAATATTTTGCAGAACTTTTTTTCTACGGACAAAATGAAACGATCGACCAGACCGATAGCGAAGGCATTCTGCCGATGCTGGAGGAAGGCGCAAGGAAGATGGAGTTTCCTTTTGCGACGGTAGCCGAGAAGTTTCGACTGATCGACTCGCCGATGGAGACGCTGCTGATTCCGTACGTGGATGACGAAGAACGAGCGGCTGCATGGGCCCAGGGCGAAGATCCCGACGATCCGTCCTATAAAGGTAAAGCCAGACGGCTGCTTGAAGCGTTGAAAAGCAATCCCTATTCCATTCGTTCCATTATGCGCGCGCTCCAGCCTTACACGGTTCAACTGTATCCACACGAATACAGGGAGTATCGCCGTGCCGGAGAGTTGGATGAGATACGGGAAGGCATCTTCGCGCTTGCACGGCCGAACGCCTGGTACGAAGCAAAGACGGGAATCAAGCCGTATTCGCAAGAAAGCGCGGCTCGGGAATTGTGGATCATGTGAGGAAATATGAAAGGAGGAAGGCTCTAGTGGGATATGGGATCAAGCTGCATGTGTGGGGCGATCGGGCATGCTTCACGCGGCCGGAGATGAAGGCGGAAAGAGTAAGTTACGACGTGATGACACCTTCGGCGGCACGCGGCATTCTGGAAGCAATCCACTGGAAACCGGCGATACGCTGGGTGGTGGATCGGATTCACGTCTTGAACGAGATCTCGTTCGATTCCGTGCGGCGCAATGAAATCAAGAATAAAATTTCGGTATCCCAGTCGCAGATCAAATCGGCGATGAACAGACGGGAAGTTGTGCTGAATCAGGCCTCGGCAGAAGAGCGGCAGCAGCGGATGACGGTTATGCTGCGCAATGTGGCCTACATCATCGAGGCTCATTTTGAGATGACCGACAGCGCCGGCGAAACGGATAATCCGGAGAAGCACTACAGTATTTTCTCCAGGCGGGCACGCCAGGGGCAATTCTACCATCAGCCGTATTTCGGGTGTCGGGAGTTCCCGGTCAACTTTGAACTGATGGAAGAAGAGAAGTCGATGCCGACCTCGGTGTACCGGAACTTGCCCGAGCGGGATTTGCAGTGGATGCTCTGGGATCTGGAATACAGAACCGAAATATCGCCAAAGTTCTTCCGGGCGGTGATGCGCGAAGGTGTCATTGACGTGCCGGATCTGTATCAGCGGGAGGTGCGGTCATGATCGTGCAGTCCCTATACGAGCGGTATGAACAGCTGCTGCAGGACCCGCATTCGGGGATGTCCAAGCCGGGATACAGTTCGGATAAGGTTTCTTTTGTGCTGAAGATTGACGAAGACGGCGAAGTGCGCAGTATCGTGGATATTCGTGTTCAGCAGGGCAAGAAGCTTATGCCGCTGCGCATGATGGTGCCGGAGCATCCGGTACGTACAAGTGGAATCAAGCCGTTTTTTCTATCGGACAAAGCGGAATATGTACTCGGCATCTTGGCGGATAAGGAAGTGGGCATCAAATCCTCTCCTGCCAAATACGCCAGCAGTGCCGACTTGCATAAGCGTCTGCTGGCTTCTTCGAATGAGCCGGAAGCCCGGGCAGTGGTCGCTTTTTATGAAAAGTGGAGTCCTCAGGCAATGATTCTTCCGGAATCTCCGTTGTATGCCGACTTGCTGCGCATCGTGGGTACTACAGATAACAATCTTGTTTTTCAGTTGTCGGACAAAATGGGCTATGTTCATGAAACTTCGGAGGTGCTGCGGGAGTGGGATCTGGCGATTGCGCAGGCAGAATCCGGTGAAGATGCAGTACTTGGAAATTGTCTGGTCACGGGACTTGCCGATCAGCCGATCGCCAAAATCCACAAGGTCAATATCAAAGGAGTGCTGAACGCGCAGTCTTCGGGAGCGAGCATCGTTTCTTTTAACTTTCCCTCGCTCGAATCTTACGGCAAAAAGCAAAGCTATAACGCGCCGTTCAGCGAAGCCGCATCGGTCGGTTATGCCAAAGCGCTCAACCACCTGATTCTCTCGGAACGCAACCGTCTGCGCCGAATGGGCGATATGACGGTCGTTTTCTGGGCACAGCGTCTGCCGGGCGAAGCGAAAGAAGAATGGGATTTGCAGGAGGGCATGTTCGGGGCGTTCTTTGACGGGACATTCGGGGACTCGGCTGCCGGGAACGAACAGGCACAGCAGGAGAACGGAGAGTCGGTTGATCCTGCTTCAGAGAAGGTAGCCAAGCCTGCTGATCTTCCTATAGGCGAAGAACATCGGGAACTGACCCGCCAGATCGGAGACTTGCTTGGGCGGGTGAAAAATGCGGATACCGTGAGCGCGGATATGCTGCCGGCCAAAGACGCTTCTTTCTATGTGCTGGGGATGTCCGGCAACAATGCGCGGCTGGCCGTACGCTTTTTCTGGCGCAGCTCTTTCGAAGAATTGTTCGGCAAATTAAGTCTGTACGCATCGGATATGGCCGTAGAGCGTCCGGGCAATCAGCGGGTCGATCTGCCAACGCTGTTTAATATTATGCTCCAGACGGTGCGGCAGACAGGCGATCTATCCAAAATGCGTCAAAGTATTTCGGGTGCCATGGAAAGCGAATGGTTCCGGGCCATGTTGAGCGGAGGGGCACTGCCTTACTCGGTGTTCTCGGCCGTTGTCAATCGGACCCGTGTCGACGGGCAGATGTCGCCTTACGGCGAGCATGGCCGGAGCGCATGGATTCGGGCTTCCGTGATTAAGGCTTATCTGACTCGTCATGCACGCATTCATCAGCAGCACGAATCAAAGGAGGCATTAACGCCTATGTTAAATGAAGAAGCTCAATCAGTGGCTTATCGACTCGGACGATTGTTCTCGGTATTGGAACGGGCGCAGATGGATGCGGCAGGCGGCCCTGGACGTTTGAACGCCACGATCAAAGACCGTTATTTCGGATCGGCTTCCGCAACGCCTGCTGCCGTATTCCCGATTCTGCTCCGGCTTGCCCAGCATCATATGGCCAAAGCCGAATACGGACGTTTCCGTGATCGGGATATTGCCGGAATTCTGCAGGGGGTGGACGCGTTCCCGAATCATCTGGATCTGAAGCAGCAAGGGCTCTTCATGTTGGGTTACTATCACCAGACGGCTTACCGCGCTCCTTCCAAAAGCGGCGAGGTATCCGAGCAGACGGTTGAACATGCAAGGGAAGCAACAATCGAAACGGAGGTTACGAAATGACGGATATTCAAATCGAAGCCCAGGAACAGCAGACAGCAGGCGGCGCAGTACCAACGATCAACCGACACGAGTTTACGATCTTTTTCGATGTAACGAACGGCAATCCCAACGGCGATCCGGATATGGGCAATATGCCGCGGATCGATCCGGAGACGGGACATGGTATTGTAACGGATGTCTGTCTGAAGCGCAAAGTACGGAACTATATCGAGATCACGCGCGAGCAAGGAGAAGGTCATCGGATCTACGTGACGGAAGGTGCAGTCCTGAATGAACAGCATCGCAAAGCGTATCGCAGTGTGCGGGAGGAAGACGTCGACAAATTAAAAGAACTTAAACCCAAAGACCGTGCGGAATCGGCACTGCTCACCCATTGGATGTGCGATAACTTTTACGATGTCCGGGCGTTTGGAGCCGTCATGACCACCAAGGTCAACTGCGGTCAGGTACGTGGGCCGATCCAGTTCACCTTTGCGCGCAGTATCGACCCGATCTTTTCCCAGGAGACGACCATCACCCGGCAGGCCGTTACCCAGGAAGGCGCGGAGAAAGACCGGGAGATGGGCCGCAAACATATCGTGCCTTACGCGCTGTATCGGATGGACGGTTATGTCTCGGGGCATCTGGCGGAGAAAACCCATTTTGGTCCGGAAGATCTGGAGCTGCTGTGGGAGTCGCTGGTGAATATGTTCGAGCATGACCGTTCCGCTTCCCGCGGACAAATGGCTCTTCGCAAACTGATCGTGTTCGAACATGCGTCCAAGCTTGGCAGCGCACCGGCGCACCGCTTGTTCGAACGGATTGCAGCGCGCAAAGTCGTCGAGGCTCCAGCCCGAGCGTACACCGATTACGAAATTTCCGTCAATGCCGACGATCTGCCCGAAGGCGTAACGGTTAGCGAGCGATGATCGGGCAGCAGGCTTACGGCGACGACGAACTGCTGATGCTGTCCGGTCTTCAGCACTATTCATTCTGTACGCGCCAATGGGCACTGATCCATATCGAGCAGCAGTGGGAAGAAAATATCAAGACGTACGAAGGCCAACTGCTGCATGAACGTGCGGACAATCCGGCTTTGACGGAAAAGCGCGGGCCGCTTCTTATCTCCCGAGCGATGCCTTTGGTTTCGAGACGTCTGGGTCTAAGCGGCAAAGCGGACGTGGTCGAATTTCATGCCGCCGACGAAGAGACGCCTCCGGGGCACAGCGCCGTATTGGTCGGGCGGCGCGGCAGATGGATTCCTTTTCCCGTCGAGTACAAGCGCGGCAAGCCCAAGCCGGACGACTGGGACGAGGTGCAGCTCTGCGCGCAGGCAATTTGTTTGGAAGAAATGCTCGGTGTGACGGTAGCGGAAGGCGCGTTATTTTACGGAGAACGGGAGCGTCGGGTCGAAGTGGTGTTCACTGAAAGTCTGCGGGCACGCGTAGAAGGGTATCTGTACGGCATGCGGGAGCTGTACGAACGGGGAGAGACACCGCCCGCGCGCTATCGACCCGGCTGCAAATCATGCTCGCTCATGGATATCTGTTTGCCGAAAATGAAGACCGGGAGCGTGGATCGCTACATGGAGTCTTACCTGAACGAAGATTCAGACGATTGAAGCCGTTACTTGGAGATAGGAGGAGGAGGGTGTCTTGCGAAAGCTGTTAAATACGCTGTATGTTACGGCGGCGGATAGCTACCTGGCTCGGGACGGAGAAAATGTGCTGGTGCTGATGGGCGAAAAAGAACAGCAGGAAAAGTTCCGCGTTCCCGTGCATAATCTGGAGCAGATCGTCACGTTCGGATACGCGGGCGCGAGTCCGGCATTGTTTCACTTGTGCGCGGAGCGCGGTGTCGGACTGACGTTCCTGAATCAATATGGAGGATTTCAGGCACGTATTCAAGGCAAAGTAAACGGCAATGTACTGCTTCGTCGGCGTCAATATCGGATAGCGGACGGTCCGGAAGCAGTCGATATAGCCGGGCGTTTGATTCAGGCGAAGATCATTAATTCCCGCAGCGTGCTGCGCCGGGCCGTGCGGGATCATGCCTCCGAGATTGATGCGGCAAAAGTAACGGAAGCTGCTCGGGCGCTCAAACGTCTATCGCTGTCGGTCGTCAAGATGCCAAGCGGCGATACGATCCGGGGCGCAGAAGGCGAAGCGGCCCGGATTTACTTCGGCGTTATGAACGAGCTGATCCTGGCGGACCGAGATCTTTTCCATATGCATACGCGCAATCGCAGACCGCCTCTCGATCCGCTGAATGCCATGCTATCCTTCTTATACACCCTGCTGCGCGTCGATGTGCAGTCCGCATTGGAAACGGTCGGACTCGATCCGGCTGTCGGATTCCTGCATCGGGACCGCCCCGGCCGGGCGAGCCTTGCGCTTGACCTGATGGAGGAGCTGCGTCCGTACCTGGCGGACCGGCTTGTGCTGTCGCTGATCAACCGCCGCCAACTCTCCGCAAAATCTTTTATCGTCAAGGAAAATGGAGCGGTGCTGCTCAAAGACGATGCGCGCAAAGAAGTACTGGCAGCTTGGCAAAAGCGTAAGCAGGAGGAGATCACGCACCCTTTTCTGGGTGAAAAGATTCCGCTTGGACTGCTGCCGTACGCCCAGGCGCTGCTGCTGGCCCGGCATATCCGCGGGGATCTACCGGATTATCCTCCGTTTCTGTGGAAGTGAGAAGGGTTACATCATGCCGCCCATTTCGCCTATAAGAGAAAGGAAGGCTGTGGGTATAGAGAAAGGAGGCGCGATATGCTGGTGCTGATTACGTACGATGTACAGACGACTTCTCCGGAAGGAGCAAAACGGCTGCGTTCTATTTCGAAGATCTGCCAGAATTACGGCCAGCGGGTGCAGAATTCGGTATTTGAATGTCTGGTCGATCCGGTGCAGTTCAAGCAGCTCAGAACGCAGCTTGAAGACGTAATGAATCCGCAGACGGATAGTTTACGGTATTACATGCTTGGAGCGAATTGGAAGCGAAAAGTGGAACATGTGGGTGCCAAGGAGAGTTACGATCCGGAAGGGTTGCTGCTGCTGTAGGGGATGGTGCTGAAGAAATCGGAGGATGCTGGAAATAAGAAAAGAGTCTTTGTCTGGATTCCTATAGGCAAAGGCTCTTTTTGATGTTTGTCTTTCCATTAACATTCAACTGTGATCAACAAAGACAAAGAAATCTGTTTGGGTGTTTTAAAATATGTACTTCTGTTGCTGCCAATACACCCAATCTTCAATAGCTTGGCGGGTCGGCTTGTTGGTGCGGACTGGATTTAACTGCTCCAACGGAACCGTAAACTCTCGTTTCTCCCATTCAATGCGCACGCGGATTCGTTCTGTGCAATCTTCGGCATCCGCCAATCCAAGGACACGAACCTTTTCATGGATCAGCAGAGGGGACTGCGCGTCGGGATGTGTGCAGAGAGCGTTAAATGGAAAATTCATCGTGTCTTGTAAATAGGTGTACCAGCTAATGGCTCGTTCTTCCGGATCGTAAGCATCGACTATAATTTCCGAATGGATACGTTTTTCTCGTTTGGCATCTAAGGGCGATTCTGCTACCGGATCATCTTGCAGCTCGTCGTCCAGATCGTCCAAATCTTCTTCTTCATCCCAGAGCTCATCCTCGTTATCCTCTTCATACTGATCAGGCGCTTCACCAACGCTTTGGAAAATATACGGAATCTCCATACCCGGAGCGGGTTCTTCATCACCTAGAAATTCTACTATAAAGCGCCATTCGTCCCCGTAATCAAACAACAGCAGAAACTTTTGTTTGGGTTCACGGAACACTTGAGTGATCTTCTTTTTTCTTACACCCGGAAACAAGTCCTCTTGACCCATATCTGCAAACAATTCATAACCTTCTGAAGCGCGTGTCCAATTTTTGATGTTATCATAAAATCCATACATATGATCCATATCAAAATCAAAAGAGGTCAAAATAGCTTCAGCAAGATCAGAGAGAGTCGCATTTTGTTGAATGGCAATCTTTCGATAAGGTCGGCCGCGCACCGTTCCATTCCAGTCACTTAACAAAGCTTTGAATGTTTTGACTTTTTTGCTAAGGGCCATATGTAGTCCTCCTTGATCCGACTGATTGGATAGATTCATCTTTTCTATTCGACATTTCGTTGAGCGTTCCTTCCCATCGTAAATAAAATCATGATGACTAAAAAGGAGATTGAATATGAACTATATTGCGCACATCCGTCAATCAGACAAAGAAGAACAGGCGCTTGCCACTCATTTGATCCAGGTACGGGAATTGGCAGAGACATTTGGCAAACCGATAGGCGCTGCGCATCTTGCAGGCCTGGCGGGGATGCTGCATGACCTGGGAAAATATACAGATGCGTTCCAGACGTATATTCGCGAAGCTGTTTTTGCGCCTAGTACCGCTCCGAAAAGAGGCAGTGTGGATCATTCCACAGCGGGCGGGAAGTGGCTGTTTCATCTGTTTCACGATCCAGCCCCCGCCCCCGCCCCCGCCCCCGCCCCCGCCCCCGCCCAAAAGCCGATTCTTGGCCTTCTGGCTGAAGTTGTGGGGAACACGATTATTTCCCATCATGCCTATTTGCACGACTTTCTTGGCCCGAGCGGGGAATCGGCCTATTTGCGGCGTGTTAGAGACAAGGAAATTTCCGAATACGAGCAAATGCCGGAACGTTTTTTTGCGGAAGTGATGCAAGAAGCGGAATTTCGCCGATACGTGGATCAAGCCGCGCAGGAACTGGATGTCTACCTGAAGGTGCGGAGTCGTTCGACTCCCGAGCATAATCTTATGATGTTGGGCAAGTTTCTCTTCAGCGTGTTGATCGACGCCGATCGCACCAATTCCCGCTTGTTTGAAGAAAATAAGAGGGAAATATCTTCGGACCGCACCGCGCTGTTTGAACGTTATCATGCACGGTTGATGGAGCGGATCGAAGCTTTTCCGGTAGCTTCGGGCAGCCGTTTGCCGATTTATGCGCTGCGGCAGGAGATGTCCAAGCAATGTGAAAGTTTTGCAGCCCGTCCCTCGGGAATCTATACGTTGTCTATGCCGACAGGGGGCGGCAAGACGTTGGCTAGTTTGCGTTATGCGTTGAAGCATGCTGCAAAGTTTGGCAAGCAGCGCATTATCTATATTGTGCCGTACACGACCATTATCGAACAAAATGCAGCAGAAGTACGTGCGATTTTACAAGACCCGGCGAATATTTTGGAGCATCATTCTAATGTATCCGAACCTGCAAAAGAAGCCGAAGACGAGTGGGACGAAGCGGGCCATGCGATTCGGCAAAAATTGCGGTTGACTCAAGATAACTGGGACTCGCCGGTCATTTTTACAACGATGGTGCAGTTTCTGAATACTTTTTATGCGGGAGGAACCCGAAGTATTCGCCGTCTGCATCATTTGGGAGAAGCGGTCCTTGTTTTCGATGAAGTGCAGAAGGTGCCGACCAACTGTGTTTCTTTATTTAATGATGCGCTCAATTTTTTGAAGCATCGGGCGGGTTCCAGTATTTTGTTGTGTACGGCTACGCAACCGGAGCTTGGCTTTGTCCGCAATCGGCTGGAACTTGAACCAGATGCCGAGATTGTAGCGGACTTGAGCGCCGTATCCGAAGCTTTTCGGCGTGTGGAGATTGTGGATCAAACCGGGGAAGGGGCGATGGAAACCGAGACGCTGGCCGAATTTGCCCTGGAGTGCGCCGAAGAAGTCCATAGCGTATTGGTCATTTTGAATACCCGTTCGGTCGTCAAAAAGCTGTACCGCAAGCTGCGCGAAACAAGGGCGGAAGACGAAGTGTATCATCTGAGCACACATATGTGCCCGGCACATCGCCAAGACATTCTCGCAATCGTAAAAAAACGTCTGGAGCAGCAGCTACCGGTCATTTGCGTAAGTACGGCGCTGATCGAGGCAGGTGTCGATATTAGCTTCCACTGCGTCATTCGCTCACTGGCAGGTCTGGACTCGATCGCTCAGGCGGCGGGACGTTGTAACCGACACGGTGAAGTCGCCAGCCGTCCGGTATATCTCGTCGAACATGCAGAAGAGAATCTGGGCTACTTGCCAGAAGTTCGGGCAGGCCGGACGATTACTGGGAAAATGTTGCGAGATCTGCGATCGGATCCGGCCCTTTACGGAGGGGATCTATTGTCATCATCTGCGATGGAGCGGTATTTCAGACAATTTTATAAGGAGTTTGAATCGGTGCTTGATTATCCGGTGCCGACCCTTGACCGCAATATGACCGATTTGTTGTCAGCAGGTCAGAAAGGTTGTAGTTATGTACCGACGTATCGCCTGAAACATGGAAGTCAATCTAAACCGCCTTTGTTTTTGCTGAACAGCTATGGAACGGCCGCTCAACATTTTGAAGCCATTGATGGAAAAACGGCTTCCGTAATTGTACCTTATGGAGACGGGGAAAATCTGATTCAGCAGTTGGAGTCCAGTGCGACAGCTCGCTATATGTTGTCCGATCTGACGAAGTTGATGTGCGAAGCTCAGGCGTACGCGGTTAACATCCGGGAGTATGAGCGAGCGAATCTGGAACAGCGCGGGTGGTTGAAGACCTATTTGGATGAGCGCGTACAGGTATTGGCCATAGAAGGATATCGGGAAGATTACGGGCTTGATCTGGGCAACAACTAAAAAACGATCCATGACAAAGAACCCGCCTGTGTACGAATAGGTGGGTTCCCGTATGATAGACTACTTTTTTCAATCCGCGCTTTGCAGCGACATGGAAGCGAATCACAGAAATTTTACCACAGAGAAAGTCCAATGCAAAATCAATATCAACGTTCAAGTATTCTATAATACATAAAAATGATTGACCAACCATCTGACATCGTTTAGACTACTGGTAGATTCTCTCATTGGAAACAATCTTTGAGGAGGATCAATCGAAGGAACCGAGAGGAGGAATGAGAGGGTATGCGTAACAGCATTGAGTTTAAAGTGTATGGAAAGTACGCCTTGTTTACGGACCCGCTGACGAAGATCGGAGGAGAAAAGCTGACGTATAATGTCCCCACGTATCAAGCGCTCAAAGGAATTTGCGAAAGTGTTTACTGGAAGCCGACGATCACCTATTACATCGACGAAGTGCGTATTATGAATCCGATTCGCATGGAGTCCAAAGGCATCCGACCTATGGAATATGGAGGAGGCAATACGCTGGCGAACTACACCTACCTCAAAGACCCTTGTTACCATGTGCTTGCTCACTTCGAGTTTAATATGAATCGACCTGAGTTTGCATATGACCGCAACGAGCACAAGCATCATAATATTCTGAAACGTTCCGTTAATGCGGGCGGTCGCCGGGATATTTTCCTCGGTGCGCGTGAGTGTCAGGCATACGTTGAACCTTGTGCTTTTCACGAGGGGCGTGGATTTTACGAGGAGATCGACGAGATTCCGCTCGGGACGATGGTACACGGACTCAACTATCCGGACGAGACCGGTCGCAATCGACTGGAAGTTCGGCTCTGGGAACCGGTCATGCGTAACGGGGTCATTCGTTTTATTCGTCCGGAGCAGTGTGAACAAGTTCGAGATATTGCCGAGATGACGCCCAAGTCCTTTTCGGATGAAACGTTCCAGACGGTGGACGAACTGCTTGCGCAGATGGAAGCGGAGGATCGGCTATGAGCTTGCTGCTGAATTTGTACAAGACTTATGAAGCCAATGATCAACAGGTCGGACAGATGATGACCAAGAACAACGGTCGTGAGTATACACTGCTGCCGATTGCCCATACGACGCAAAATGCCCATATCGAAGTGACGCTGACACCAGACGGGACTTTTCACAGTGCGGAAGTGGTGGAAAAAGAGCATGCCGATACGCTCATTCCGTGTACAGAAGAATCATCCAGCCGCGCAGGGTCCAAAATAGCGCCGTATCCACTCCACGATAAACTTAGCTATGTCGCGGGCGATTTTGTCGCTTATGGCGGCCAGATCAAAAAGGAAGAGCCGTTTGCCGCCTATATTCGTGATCTAGGCAAGTGGGCCGACTCACCGGATGCTCATGCCAAGGTCAAAAGTATCTATACCTATCTGAGGCAGCGTCGGCTTATCGAAGATTTAGTGAAAGCAAAGGTTCTTTTTCTCGACGAAAACCAGCAGCTGATCGGAAAATGGGATAAAAAGTACGAAGCGTTGCATGGCGAAAAACCCCGTATATTTTCTGTTCTGGCGGGTGAGCAGGAGAGCGCATTAGTGCGTTTTAACATTTATTCTCCGCATGGCTTATTAGAAAAAGTGTGGCGGGACAAAGAGATGTACGACTCCTTTATCCGCTACTATAGTCGGCAGTTGGGTGAGGAGGACTATTGTTACGTCACAGGACGCAAGCTTCCGGCTACGGAGCGTCACGCGAACAAAATTCGCAACTCTGGCGATAAGGCCAAGCTGATTTCCTCTAACGATACGAGTGGATTTACGTTTCGTGGGCGATTTGTACAGAGCGGCGACGCGGCTTCGATCGGATACGATGTTTCGCAAAAAGCACATAACGCGCTGAAATGGCTCATTAATCGGCAGAGCAAGATCATCGATAACCGGGTCTTTCTCGTCTGGACTTACCAGGATCTCAGTGTTCCCGATCCTATGGATGACGGATACTCCCTTTCCCAATTGGGCTATTCATCGGACGCAGAGGATCATGATGCGGACGATCATGTGGAATCGGAAGCGACACCCACAGCAGAACTGGAGAGAACCGGAGACACCGGCGGAGATCTGGCACGCGAAGTCTATAAAAGAATTGCCGGGTATCGGGGCGATCTGGACTGGTCCGAAGATCAGATTCATATTCTGATTCTGGATTCCGCAACGACCGGACGCATGGCGGTCTTGTATTATCGAAGCATGAACAAAGAGCAATATTTTGACCGGCTGCTGGAGTGGCATACGAGCTGCGCTTGGCTGCATCAGTATCGCAAGAACGATCAAGGCGAGCGCGTTGTTTTTTATGGGGCGCCAGCCCCGCGGGATATTGCGCTGGCTGCTTACGGCTCCAAGGCGGGAGACAAGGTGATCAAAGGAGTAATGGAGCGGATGCTGCCTTGTATCGTCGATGGCGGCAAAGTCCCTCAAGACATTGTGCGCAGCGTCATGAATCGGGCGTCCAATCCGGTCTCTATGGATCGTTGGGAATGGGACAAGACACTGAGTATTGCCTGCGCACTGATTAATCAAAGGGAGGGTTACGCATTGGGTTTGGACAAAGAGAACGAGGATCGTAGCTATCTGTTTGGACGTCTGCTGGCGCTCGCGGATGTACTGGAACGCAACGCACTGGGCAAAGAAGAGAAAAGATCCACTAATGCCATTCGCTACATGAATGCCTTCTCCCGTCATCCGGAACGGACATGGCAGACGATCCAGGCAGCACTTCAGCCCCATCAAGCCCGGCTTGGCAAGGAGGCGCTGTACTACTCCATACAGATTGACGAAGTGGCATCCCGCATTCCGATCGAACAGTTCAATAACAAGCCGCTGACCGGCAAATACTTACTTGGTTTCTACAGCCAACGTCATGACTTGTACCAGAAGCGGGACAAGTCAGGTACACAAAACCTTGCTGATTCAGAGCTTCACTCAAATTCGGTACACGAAGGAGAAAACCACGAATGACAACATTGGATCATAAAATCGACTTTGCCGTCGTACTCTCGGTCACTAAAGCCAATCCGAATGGCGATCCGCTCAATGGTAATCGTCCACGCCAAAATTACGACGGTTTTGGAGAAATGTCTGACGTTTCGCTTAAGCGTAAAATCCGCAACCGGCTTCAGGATCTCGGCGAATCTGTCTTTGTCCAATCGAACGATCGCAAAAATGATACGTATGGCAGCTTGAGAGAACGCGCTGACGGGAATGCCGAATTGAACAAATTGATGAAAACAAAAGGCAGTTCAGGGGACGAGTTTGCAGCGGCAGCTTGTCGGGAATGGATGGATGTCCGTAGCTTCGGCCAGGTATTTGCGTTCAAGGCAGGCACCAAAGGCGAAGGCGTATCAGTCGGCGTTCGGGGTCCGGTCTCCCTGCATCCGGCAACGAGTGTCAGTCCGATCGATATTACAAGCACCCAGATTACCAAAAGCGTCAACTCCGAACCTGGCAGCGACCGGGGATCGGACACGATGGGCATGAAGCACCGGGTCGACTTTGGGGTGTATGTCTGTTACGGCAGTATCAACACACAGTTGGCTGAGAAAACCGGCTTTACGCTCGAAGACGCCGAGAAGATCAAGGAGTCGCTTCGGACTCTTTTTGCCAATGACGTCTCTTCCGCCAGACCGGACGGCAGTATGGAAGTGAATCACGTCTACTGGTGGGAGCATACTTCCAAGCTCGGCCAGTATTCCTCCGCCAAAGTACATCGCCTCCTGCAACTCACCACGCACACAGACGAGCCCAGATCGTTTGCGGATTATACCGTAGAGCTGGGCGAACTGGAAGGCTTGAAGGTTGAAGTACTGGAAGGGCTGTAAGCGAGTAAAGTAGGCTGTGATTTATAGAGGTATGAGATAGGGACAATCTATAGAGGTGGGTGCCCGTTTGAAGGGGTGTCCACCTCTATTAATGATAAAATTTCAGAAAATCATAGAGTTTATCAAGTTGAAGGAGATCACTGGACTGTTTCAATTCACGCACCTGAACGGGGTGCGACTAGGTCGCGGCCACATAAGGCGCGGACTGTGCAGGGTTTCAATCCACGCACCCGCACGGGGTGCGACCCGCTTGGGGATCTGGCTCGTTACGAGAGGGGGTGTTTCAATCCACGCACCCGCACGGGGTGCGACATCTGCGATCAGCAGATACAATGGACAGCACAAGTTTCAATCCACGCACCCGCACGGGGTGCGACTCAATCCCTTCGCTAATGTTAGCGGGGTAGTAGCGTTTCAATCCACGCACCCGCACGGGGTGCGACGTTTGAGCTTGCACGGTGCATTCGCCGCCAACGGGTTTCAATCCACGCACCCGCACGGGGTGCGACTTTTGCCCCTAATTTTGCCACATTTTAAAAAAGAGGTTTCAATCCACGCACCCGCACGGGGTGCGACTTGGATGCTGCCGGGTTCATCTGCGATTTCTATCAGTTTCAATCCACGCACCCGCACGGGGTGCGACAATCCACCATACTCGAAAAATACGCGAGAAGGCGTTTCAATCCACGCACCCGCACGGGGTGCGACATGAAGCCGTGCGAATGTCCGAAAACGATTGGGACGTTTCAATCCACGCACCCGCACGGGGTGCGACAACGCATCCGGTCGTCGGACGGAATCCCGGAAGTGTTTCAATCCACGCACCCGCACGGGGTGCGACTTCGACGTTTTACCGACTGTGATATGCCCATCCGTTTCAATCCACGCACCCGCACGGGGTGCGACCTCATTGTCCGCGGCCGGCCCATATCGTCGATGAGGTTTCAATCCACGCACCCGCACGGGGTGCGACACGTCGTGAGTATGTGGATAACGGACGGGATAACTAGTTTCAATCCACGCACCCGCACGGGGTGCGACATGAATGGTTCGAATTCTACATTCACAAATCCAAGTTTCAATCCACGCACCCGCACGGGGTGCGACGGCTGCAGGAGTGGCGCTGGACCGGATCGGAGAGTTTCAATCCACGCACCCGCACGGGGTGCGACGAGCGCTATGCGCGGCTACTGAAAGGATTGGAGGCGTTTCAATCCACGCACCCGCACGGGGTGCGACTTCCGGGAATTTCCGAAATATTCCCTCTGAACTGTTTCAATCCACGCACCCGCACGGGGTGCGACTTCGCCGCTCGACTCTCGATGATCGCGGATGCCATGTTTCAATCCACGCACCCGCACGGGGTGCGACAACGATCCTGCCGCTGGCGCGGGCGATCGAACAGGTTTCAATCCACGCACCCGCACGGGGTGCGACGAAGACACCGACCGCGGCTACCGGGTTTGCTACGGGTTTCAATCCACGCACCCGCACGGGGTGCGACGCCGACGTGCTTAGCAACATGGCCCAGTTCGTGGTTTCAATCCACGCACCCGCACGGGGTGCGACGCGATGAGCTTGTAGAGTCGCGAATCGAAGAAAAGGTTTCAATCCACGCACCCGCACGGGGTGCGACGAGAGCCAGGCTCTTGTCGGTCTTCTTTTTCTGCATGTTTCAATCCACGCACCCGCACGGGGTGCGACCTGCTTTCCGGCGCTGTATATGGTCGTGTCGAACAGTTTCAATCCACGCACCCGCACGGGGTGCGACTGTCGCGCTTGCACGCCGGTTGCTTCATATGCCGGGTTTCAATCCACGCACCCGCACGGGGTGCGACGATGATGCAGCACGCTCCAGGGGTTGATTACGTGTTTCAATCCACGCACCCGCACGGGGTGCGACGGAGATCCTGGACGAAATGATTCTTCACGATCCGTTTCAATCCACGCACCCGCACGGGGTGCGACACTTTGGTATCTGTGCTTGCGGAAGTTTCCCAGTCGTTTCAATCCACGCACCCGCACGGGGTGCGACGCGCCCGGATTCGGGTTTTTTTCGTGCCTTTGAGTTTCAATCCACGCACCCGCACGGGGTGCGACTAATCAGCCAGCTCAACGAAGACGGCACGCTGCAGTTTCAATCCACGCACCCGCACGGGGTGCGACTACTCATTGTTCATCGACTGGACGATTTGATCGAGTTTCAATCCACGCACCCGCACGGGGTGCGACTCTTTTTCAAAGTGGATAAAGGAAGGATTCGACGTTTCAATCCACGCACCCGCACGGGGTGCGACAAGTATGACGCAGACTCCATCTTTAATAAGTACGGGTTTCAATCCACGCACCCGCACGGGGTGCGACACCTTTATGAAGCTTGTAGCTGTATCGTAGAACAGGTTTCAATCCACGCACCCGCACGGGGTGCGACGCAGAACGACCCCGGGTAATAAGGTGACATGGGTGTTTCAATCCACGCACCCGCACGGGGTGCGACAAATGCTGGTGGCTTTTCTCATGGGGAAAAGTATGTTTCAATCCACGCACCCGCACGGGGTGCGACCACCTCGTTGCATCCAATCCCTGCGACGGGTCGGGCGTTTCAATCCACGCACCCGCACGGGGTGCGACCATTCGCTCTTGGATCGCGTGTCGCCTGCGACCTGTTTCAATCCACGCACCCGCACGGGGTGCGACCAAAGTAATCCTTCACGATCCGGTCGATTAACGGGTTTCAATCCACGCACCCGCACGGGGTGCGACACATGTACCTGATCGACCAGATACGAGCCAAGATGTTTCAATCCACGCACCCGCACGGGGTGCGACCCTGAAAAGTTCACAATAAATCGGAGAGCAAGCGGAGTTTCAATCCACGCACCCGCACGGGGTGCGACTGTTCGCCTTATCCGCCCAAGCCCGGCAAGGCTTCGGAACTCCAAAAGTGCGAACCTCAAAACCAGACTAGCGAAAAAGTGACAAAAATACAAGCCAAATCGTTCTATCCCTTAATTGGTGCGGGGTGCGAACCTCCCGGAGATTTCATGGGAGCTTGAGGTTCGCACTTTTGCTCTATGTTTGTCTGTACTTTATAGAAGAAAACGGCCGCTCAAGCCTCTGGACAAACAGTCTGTCCTGTCCCAAAATTGCAAACCGCTCCGCGTTACTTTACCATGAAAGATAGAAGGCAAACCGGCGGTGCCGGTTCGGCCCGGAATGAAGCCCCCGAAAGGAACCTCCATCATGACCCTGACGGTCCTGTTTGCGGCCTCGCCGCTTAACCTCAAAGAGGTGGACGACAGTTACGCGGACGAGTATCGCTGTGCGCAGGCGGCCGGTCTATTCGTCGGTCTGATCGACCTTGACCCGCTGCTGCTCGGCGCAAGTCCGCAGCAGGCGGTGAAACGGCTGAGCCGGCCTGACAGCTGCGAACCGGGACCTGCGCTGTACCGCGGCTGGATGCTGCGCCCGGGCGATTACACGCGGCTGTACGAGGCGCTGCTCACCCGCAATCTGCGGTTGATCAATTCGCCGCAGCATTATATGCATACGCATTACCTGCCGGAGTCGTATCCGAAGATCGAAGGGGTCACGCCGGAATCGGTCTGGTTCCCTGTGAGAGATCGAACCGCCGTCGAAGAAGCCGGATCGCGGGCCGTCGAAGCCGTGCGGCGGTTCGGAGACCGGCCGATCATCGTCAAGGATTACGTGAAATCGCGCAAGCATGAATGGACAGAAGCCTGTTATATCCCGGATGCTTCGGACCAAGGCCGGGTACGGCAGACGGTGCGGCGGCTGCTGGAACTTCAGGGCGCGGAGTTCAGCGAAGGCTTGGTGTTCCGGGCTTTTGAAGAACTGGAGGCATTGTCCCTGCACCCGCAGAGCGGCATGCCGCTGTCGCGCGAGATCCGGGTATTCGTGCTTGACGGCGAGCCGGTATTCGTCTCGACCTATTGGGAAGCGGGCGAAGACGCAGCCTTTAATGAGAGATTGGGCGAATTCGAGGAGATTATCCGGTCGGTGGAGAGCCGATTTTTCACGATAGATTTTGCCAAAACGAAAAAAGGGCCGTGGATCGTTCTGGAACTTGGCGACGGCCAGGTGGCCGGACTGCCGGACGACACGCCGCCCGCACTCTTTTACGGAAAGTTGAAACAGCAGTGGGACAGCACGGATCAGCCTATTGACGGCTCTTGATTGGCGGGAGCGAAGAGGCTTACGTACAGACCTAGTACCTTGACCGAATCAAATCTGAGGTTTGCGTTCATCGGAAACACGCACGGTTCAAGTGGGTTTTCGAGGGGCGTAAACTAACCTCTTTATCGGTCAAGGTATTAGTACCCTTTCAACTCTTAATCCGAGGTTTATGTTTTCCTGAAACGCACACGCTTTAGGTGCGATTCCGTCGGAGACTTCGTACACGCTTCAGGTACGAAATCTCAGGGGAGCGTAACCTTACCTTTAGTGTTGACAAGGTACCAGCCTTTCGCTTATCCATGGAAGGAGAATAAACATGAATCAAAATGATCGGGAAGAACGTCAATCCGACAAGCAGGGCGAAGCGGTGAACACAAACGACAAGAAATGGATCGGTTTTGGGCTTGCGATCGGAACGTCGTTTGGCATGCTGCTGGGGCTGATGCTTCATAATCTGGCGATTGGAATGCCGCTCGGAATGGTGCTTGGGCTTATATTCGGTACAGCTCTGCAAAAGCGCAAAGACAAAGAACGAGCTAACCAAGATTAAATCGGCGAAGCAGCCGCAGGATGGTACAGGACTCCGTGCAGCTTTTGCCCTCTGCATGCGCAGTCTATAGAGAACAGGAGGGCTT
Organism: Saccharibacillus qingshengii; assembly: GCF_013185195.1. GTDB lineage: Bacteria > Bacillota > Bacilli > Paenibacillales > Paenibacillaceae > Saccharibacillus > Saccharibacillus qingshengii. The sequence continues at coordinate 99,134 of NZ_JAAZWC010000005.1, read as the reverse complement.
TCGATATGAATGCCGTGAAGGATATGCTGGATAACCATAAGAAAATCGCCCGTTGGGCCGCTCTGCCCGAACATGCTCCGGCTATTGGCTGGATCGTGCGCGGAGAGAAGTTTTATTGGACGCCGGGCGTGAATACCGGTGCAGGCAAGCCGCAGTACGAGATTGGTTCGATCACCAAGACGATGACCGCTTTTCGTCTGGCACAGGGAGAGCAGGAGGGACTGTGGGAACCTGCAGACACGTTGGCCAAGCTGATTCCGGAACTGGAAAGCAGCGATTTTGCCCGTCGGGCCACGCTGCGTCAGCTGGCGACGCATACGTCGGGCTTGACCCGTCTGGCGAAGAACCAGGTGCTGATGTCGATGAAAAAAGACAAAAGCAACCCGTACGCCGCCTATACCGAAGAACATCTGCTCGAGGCCGTGCTGGAAGAGAAATTCCGCAGCGGGGCCAAGCACGAATATTCGAATTATGGCTACGGTCTGCTCGGATGGGCACTGGGCCGGATCTCCGGCGTACCGCTGCATGAAGCGCTGCGGCGGGAATTGTTCGATCCGCTCGGCATGAGCGGGACCGTCATGCCGGTATTGGACACGGCCGGCTCCGAATCGGAGTCCGAAGCCGCGTCTGTCGCGGCGGGTGCCGTCTCGGCCGAAGCCGGAGCGCGGAAGAAAGCGCCGGGCGGCAAGAAACCTGCTGCATCCGCGTCTACCGTATTGGTTCCCGGCTTCGCCCCCGGCGGACGTCCGGTGCCGCATTGGGATTTTACTTCCGCGATGGCCGGCGCGGGCGCCGTGCGTTCGACGGTTCCCGATATGCTAACGTATCTGGAAGCGCAGCTGGGGCAGCATCCGGCGGCGGCCGCGTTCGAGCCGGCGCTGCTGGCCTGCCAGAACGAACAGGCTTCCGTCGCGCCTTCCAAAGGCGTCGGGATCGGGTATGCTTGGATGCGTTCCATGCGCAAAGACGGTACCGTCACACATTGGCATAACGGGGGAACCTACGGTGCGAGCAGCTTTGCCGCGTTCAACCGGGACCTGCAGTCCGGATTCGTGATCTTGTCCAATCGGGGGGTCAGCCTCGCCGGCCAGCTCAAACAGATGATCGGCATGGGCGAGCTGAGTACGGACAAAGCTGCGCATCTGGTAGCGGAAGTGCTGTTCAAGAACGGCTAATTTCCCCGCAATCTCAAAAAGGTAGCCGATCGAAAGGTCGCGTCAGGAAAGGCTTCGTGGATCAGCGCGGAGCCTTTTTTGCTGTCTTTTCCAAATTAAGCTTGCCTCTCCAATCAACCTGTGCTATTTTTAAAAACATAAAAACGTTTTTATAAAAGGAAACAAAACCATGGCCAAAATTACGATTCGGGATGTTGCAAGGGAAGCCGGAGTGTCGATTTCCACGGTGTCGAACGCGCTCAACGACGTGGATGTCCTCAATCCGGCGACGAAGCAGCATGTGCTTCAGGTCGCGGAGCGTCTCAATTACGTACCGAACCTGAACGGGAAGATGCTGAAGTCGGGCAAGACGATGATGCTGGGTTTTTTTACGACAAGCGTATCCGGTCCTTATTTCTATAAGCTGATCGAGACCATGTCGAGGCAGTGCGAACGCCACGGCTACGGATTGAACGTCTTTGTCACGAAGGACAAGTCGATCATCATGAGCAATATCCTCGGCCGGCGCGTGGACGGGGTGATCATCTACGAAGAGCTGAAGATCGACGAACAGGACATCGAGGTCATGCAAAAAGACCGGATCAAAGCCGTCTTCCTGGACCGCGAATTCGGCAACGAGACGATGGGCAGCGTAACGTTCGATTCCTATGCGGCGGGCTATGAAGCGGCCAAATATCTGATCGGACTGGGACACAAACGTATCGCCTACATATCCGGTGTGGACACCATGTTCGACAGCGTGCAGCGCCGGGAAGGGTATCGGGCCGCGCTGCGCGAGTACGGTCTGGCATTCGACGAAGATTATATCATTCAGGGATACTTCGAGGAAGACAGCACGTTCAATGCGATCAAAGCTTTTATCCGGATGCACGGAAACAAGCTGCCGAGTGCTTTTTTGGCCGGCAACGACCTCAGTGCGATGGGCTGTATCCAGGCGCTTCAGGCGCACGGTTACGAAGTGCCCGGCGACGTCAGCGTAGTCGGCTTCGACGATGTGGACATCGCCCGGTATTTCTCGCCGCCTTTGACGACGGTCCGCAATCCGATCGCCCGCCAAGCGATCCTGACCGTCGATCATCTGGTTCGCCTGATTCAGGGCAAAGACGAAGGGCAGAGCCATACGCTGACCGGCGAGCTGATCGTCCGCGGCTCCAGCCATGTGCCGGTCGACCGCGCGGAGTAGGCCGGCATTCCGGCCGGGCGTGTACAGGAAAGACCGCGGACGTACACGCCGCAGACCCGCCGGTTCTTTTTTTGAAGAGAAATGTAACCGCTCGCATTATAGGCAAGAAGAACGAAAATTTTTTAAGAAAAAATAAAAACGTTTTAATTACAATCCGAAAGGAGCTTTTCCAATGGCCAAATCCGCGCTGGCATCGTCCGATCATCCGTCGAGCGGCAAACCTTCGATGCGGCAGCGAATCAAGAGCTTCGCGATCGACTATGTCCGCCAATGGGAACTTCAGACGATGGTCATTCCCGGTATCCTGTTCATGATCGTATTCTGCTTCGTCCCGATCTACGGCCTGACCATCGCGTTCAAAAGTTATACCGTCATCGATACGCTGAGCAGCGCGCCGTGGGTAGGACTGGAGAACTTCAAGATCATTTTGTCCGACCGGTATTTCTGGGATTCCGTCGTCAACACGCTCGCGATCAGTTTCCTGAAGCTTGCGATCGGATTCGTTCTGCCGATTGTGCTGGCGGTCATGATCTACGAAGTCCGGCACAGCCGCCTCAAGAAGTTCGTGCAGACGGTCTCGTACCTGCCGCACTTTCTGTCCTGGATCGTACTCGGGGGCATGATGATTACGTGGTTCTCGACGACCGGGCTGTTCAATCAGCTGCTGCTGGACCTCGGCCTGATCTCGAACGCGCAGAATATTCTGCTCGACGCGAACAAATACTGGTGGATCGCGACGCTGTCCGATATTTGGAAAGAATCCGGCTGGGGCACGATTTTGTATCTCGCTATCATGGCCAAGATCGATCCGACGTACTATGAAGCGGCGAAGATCGACGGGGCGGGCCGCCTGCGCCAGATCTGGAATATCACGCTGCCCAATATGAAGATGATTATCAGCCTGAATTTGATTCTGACGATCAGCGGCTTGTTCGGATCGAACCTCGACCAGACGCTGGTGCTGATGAACTCGCAGAACCGGGAGAAAGCGGAAGTCATCAACTCGTACGTCTACCGCATGGGCCTTGCCCAAGGCGATTTCTCGTACGCGACGGCGGTGGGACTCGGCGTCTCGATCGTCTCGGTGATTTTGCTGCTTACCGCCAACAAGATCACAAGCAAGCTGAACGACAATCAATCCGTGCTGTAGGGAGGGAAACAAACGGACATGGCCATACTGACAAAGTCAACCAAAATCAAAGGCGGCCTGGACAGCCGGGTATTCGATACGGTCAACATCACGCTGCTGCTGCTGTTCACGGTAGCGATCGTCGTTCCGCTCTGGAACGTTATCGTCTCTTCGTTCAGCTCCGGGCAATCGCTCGCCAAAGGCGGGTTCGTCTTCTGGCCGTCGGAATTCTCGCTGGAGAATTACCGGGCGGTGTTCCGCGATGCGAATATCTGGCAGGCGTTCTTCATCTCGGTCGCCAAAACGATCGTCGGCGTCTCGACGCACGTATTCTTCTGCGCCATGGTCGCTTACGGCCTGAGCAAAAAGTACCTGAGAGGACGCAGATTGTATGTGGCGATGGGCGTCATTACGATGTTCTTCTCCGGCGGGATGATCCCGACGTATCTGCTGATCAAGTCGCTTGGCCTGCTCAACAGCTTCTGGGTCTACATTATTCCGGCGCTGTTCAGCTACTACGATGTCGTGATTCTGATGAACTTTTTCCGCAATGTGCCGGATGCGCTGGAAGAATCGGCCAAGATCGACGGAGCGGGCGACTGGCGGGTTTTCCTCAGCCTCTTTATTCCGCTGTCGATGCCGGCCATGGCTACGATCGCCTTGTTCAACGGGGTAGGCCAGTGGAACGATTTCATGACCACCAAGCTGTATATTACCGATCAGGCGCTGTATCCGCTTCAGATGATGCTGTACGAGATCATTGTCCAATCGCAAACGCAGGCCATGCAGAATATCGGCGGTTCGGTGGTGATCGAGACGACGACCAAAGGCGTGCAGCTGGCGACAATCGTCATTACCACACTGCCGATTCTGGCGATTTACCCGCTGCTTCAGCGGTACTTCATCTCCGGCATGATGCTGGGCGCGGTCAAAGAGTAGCCAAATGTGCAACACCCAACCTTTTCGAAGCGGAGGCAAAAAAGATGCGACAAAATAAAAACGTTTTAAGAAAAACAGGCTGGAAATTGGGTGCGGGAATGCTGACAGCAGCGCTGATGCTGAGCGGCTGCGGCGGCGGGTCGGATAGCAAAGAAGCGAAGCCGGTCTCGCTCGAAGGCCGCTACGCGCTGGATCCAGAGACTCCGGCCTGGAAAGCGGACAAAAAAGCCGAATCGACTGCCCTTACCTGGTACGTGAACGCGGATTGGTGGAACACAGATTTCGGCAAAGACCTTGTGACCAAAAAAATCAAAGAAGATCTTAACGTCGATATCAAATTTATTACCGGCGACGATACGAAGCTGAATACCTTTTTCGCCGGCGGAGACATGCCCGATCTGATCACCGTGTTCGATTCCAACTCCGCCGTCGCACAGAAAGCCGCGACCTGGGCGCTGCCGCTGAACGATCTGGCCGAGCAGTACGATCCGTATTTTAACAAAGTCGCGGCCCAAGATACCCTGAACTGGTTCCAGCTCAAAGACGGCAAGACCTACGGCTATCCGAACTATTCCAACACGCAGGCGGATTACGACAGCGGCGAGATTCCGGCCAAGACGGCGTTTGTCATTCGCAAAGACGTCTATGAAGCACTCGGCAGTCCGGAGATCGGCACCCCCGAACAGTTTGTGAAGGTGATGGGCGAGATTAAGCAGAAGTTCCCGGAATTGATCCCGTTCGGGTTCAATTCGATCGGCGAAGGCACCGGATCGCTGGGCGATACGCTCCAGGACTTCCTCGGCGTTCCGCTCCAGACGGAAGACGGCCGGTTCTACGACCGCAATCTGGACGAAGATTATCTCTCCTGGGTCAAAACGCTGAACGAAGCCTACCGCGCCGGGGGCTTGAGCGACGACAGTTTTGCCGACGATGGCACGGGCTTCGAAGAGAAAGTGAAGGTCGGCAAATATGCGGCGATGCTGCTTGACGGAACACCGCAGCAGAGCGGGAACCTCCAGATCTTCATGACTGCCAACCCCGACAAAGCCTATATGGCGATCGACGGACCGCAGAGCACGCAGGGCCACGAGCCGACGCTCAATCAGTCCGGTATTACCGGCTGGATGGTGACCTACGTGACCAAGAAAGCGAAAGATCCGGCCAAAGCGATCCAGATCTACACGTATTTGCTGAGCGAAGAAGGCCAGATGCTGATGAACTACGGGATCGAAGGCGAGACGTACAAGAAAACAGCGGACGGAAAAGTCGAACTGCTGCCGGAGATCAAAAAGCTGCAGACGGACGACGCGGACCGCTACAAAAAAGACTACCGCATGGGCGAATTCATGTTCTTCGGCCACGACAAACACAAAGCGCTGAGCGACGATGCCTTCCCTGAATCGGTCAAAAAGATGCAGGAGTGGGGCGAAGGGAAACTGGTGCCGCACTTTATTCTGGAAAATATCAACCCGGATCAAGGTACGCCGCAGGCCCGCGGTCTGACGGCGATCAACACTAAATGGAACACGACGCTGGTCAGTCTGATCCGCGCCAAAGACGAAGCGGCTTTTGATGCGGTATTAAACGAATACAAAGCGTTCCAGGAGCAGAACGGCTGGGCCGATATCGTGAAGATCCGCAGCGAGAAAATGGCGGCGAACAAAGAAAAGTTGGGTCTCAAATAACGATTGCGGGCCGCAGCCCCAGAATGGAGGAACGAAGATGACGAAATGGACGATCTACCGTTCGCGGGACGAACACGACCTGTTCCGGGAGCTGAGTCTTGATCAGCTGACAAACGAACCGCCTATGGACACAGCGGAGAGAAGCGCAGAATCAGCGGATCGGGCTGTGCACGTCGCTCTGGATATTCGGGAACGGGGTCAGCGGATGGACGGATTCGGGGCTTCGTTTACCGATTCGTCCGCCTATCTGATCCACGGGGTGCTCGGCGAAGCGCAGCGCGAAGAACTGATGATCAAACTGTTCGACGCGCATGCGGGCATCGGATTGTCGGTTCTCCGCAATCCGATGGGCGCGTCGGATTATGCCCGCAGCATCTACAGTTACGATGATCTGCCGGAAGGCGAGAGCGACCATGAACTTGCGAAGTTCTCGGTCGCGCACGACGAAGCCGATATCGTCCCGCTGCTCAAGCGGGCGCTGGAATTGAATCCCGATATCAAGCTGATGGCGTCTCCGTGGAGTGCGCCGGGCTGGATGAAGACAAGCGGTTCCATGTTGGGCGGGCGTCTCAAGCCGGACTGCTATCAAGTGTTCGCGGATTATTTCGTTCGTTATATTCAGGCCTATGCGGAGCACGGGCTGCCGATCTACGCGGTGACACCGCAGAACGAAGCGCTGTATGAGCCGCTGCATTATCCGAGCATGCGGATGCCGGCCGATGCGCAGACCGTCTTTATCCGCGATTATCTCAAGCCTTCTTTTGAGCGTGCAGGAATCCAATCGAAAATTCTGTGCTACGACCACAACTGGGATCGGCCGGATTATCCATTGGAAGTGCTGGCGGGCGCGGGAGATTGGGTGGACGGCGTCGCCTGGCATTGGTACGGCGGCGACGCTTCGGCCCAGTCCGAGGTCTTGCGGGCCGTGCCCGGCAAAGAAGTACATTTCACGGAAGGATCCGGCGGCGAGTGGATTCCTCCGTTCGAAGAGGCTTTCTCGAACGTGCTGCGCACCGGGATCGAGATCCTGCGCCATAACAGCCAATCGTTCGTCTTGTGGAATATGGCACTCGACGAACATAACGGCCCGACCGTGCCGGGCTTCGGACAGAGCACCTGCCGCGGCATCGTGCAGGTGAACCAGTCGACCGGCGAGCTGACGTATACGCTCGACTACTATGCGCTGGCCCATTTCAGCCGCATTATTCGTCCCGGCGCGGTGCGAATCGGATCATCCTGCGCGGAGCCGGATGTCCGCTCGGCAGCGTTCGAGAATACGGACGGCTCGATCGCCATCGTTCTGTTCAATGACGCGGAGACGACGCGGCGGATTACTCTGTCGCTGCCGGAACTTGATAACGCGGACCCGGAAGATCTTGCGCTGAATTTCGTATTGGAACGCAAAAGTGCGCTGTCGCTGCGGTATCGGGCGGAATAACAGGCACGGTCGATCTTTTTTCTCCTTTCTGCCTCTCCCAAAGTCGGCATCTTCTTCTTTACGAAGAGTGCGACTTTTTGGGGGGGTTTTTATTATTCGAAGTCGGTTTATTCCCTTATTTTTCCGTTTAATAAGGAAAGAATCGCCATCCCTGTTTTCACATACATAAGGAGGAAACCCTTTGAAGATTTCTACACACAAATTGTTAAAAAAAGTGCCCGCCGTCCTTTTGACATCCGCATTCGTATTTGGAGCCGGAGCATCCGCTCTCACGCCTCTCTCTTCGGCGTCCGCCGAAACGGTGTCGTCCGCTCCGGCAGCTTCCGCGCTGGATCTGACCGCTCCGGCCAAAGCCGAACTGATCATCATTACGCAGGCGGCGCTCACTTCCTGGGAGACTCATCCCAATCTGCCGGATCATGAAGAAGGCTGGGTGTTCGTAGAACTTCAGAATAAAGCGCTGAAACTGATCGCCGATCCGAACGCTTCGGCTTCCCAACTGCAGTCGACCTCCCGCCAATTGGAGAAAGCGACCCGAGTCTACGACGACCGGCATATCAGCAGCCATTCCAGCGTAGGTTATCACCTGGCCAGAACATACGCTTCGATTACGGGAGGAGAACCGCCGGAAGGGCAGAATCTGACTCCCTACCAACTTGCCGTGCTCGACGTGGTCGATCAAACCTTCGCAATGATGGCAAAAACGAAAGACACCAACAGCTCCTCGCTGGATGCTTATCAGTATTTCAAAGTAGAGGTTGCCAAGTTGGAATATCTGAGAACGCCAGATTTGGCGGATTATCGTGCCAAATTGGCCGAGTATCAGGCGCGGGCCGTCAGTGCGGTTGAGACGCTTGAGCGTTTGGGCGCAGACTACCAAGCAAACAAAGCGGATTTCGACCGGTCGGCCGCTTTCCTGCAGACGCTGCTAAGCGGAACCTACGAGACAGGCGTCTACGAAATCGCGGTGAACGATGTGCTCAATTACCGTGAACTGCTTATTCGTTCGGCTAATCTGGCCGAACGAATCGACCAAGCGAAGCCGCTGCTCGATTCGCCGCGCGGCACGCAGCCCGGACAGTATCCGGCTTCCGCGTTCGGCAAGTTAAAACGGGCACTCAATAATGCGCAGCGTGTGCTGGATAACGATAAGACGGCGGACGAAATGATGGAAGCGGGTTACCAGCTCAACCGCACGGCAGAGGAATTCAAAGCCAGCGTCAAATCCTAGATCCCCAGCGGATTAGGACGGCTCCCTTCACGGATTCGAAGAAATCAAAAGGACTCCGATGATCCAATCGGAGTCCTCAACGTGTCGAGAAAGTCTGATTCCGAGAGAAGCGAGGAGGCGGAGGGAGAAATTCAGTGAAGGAACGATAGTGTTCGCCTTTGAAATCGGGAAAATTCCATTGAAATTTGATCGTTTTTCCCGATTTCAACACGCGACCGAAACGAATTTCTCCCGCAGCCGACAAGCTTTTCACACGGATGGGACTTTCTCGACAGCCTGAGGACTCCGATGATCCAATCGGAGTCCTTTTTTCGTTCGTCAATAGGCTCGATCAGCCTTTGACCGCGCCGGCCGTGAGACCGCTCACGATATACTTTTGGCAGAACAGATACAGAATGAGCACGGGCAGGGAAGTCAGCACCAGATCGGCGAAGATCAGGTTCCAGTCGCGGCTGAACTTTCCGTAGAAATTGTAGACCGAGAGCGGCATCGTCCAGTCGGAGCTGTCGGTCAGGAAATACAGCGGAATCGTGATATCGTTCCAGACGGACATGAACACCATGATCGCGACCGTCGCGTTGACCGGCAGGATCAGCGGAGTGATAATTTTGAAAAAGACGCTCAGCGTACCCGCCCCTTCCAGGAAAGCCACTTCATCGAGCGCTTTGGGGATCGAACGGATAAAACCACTGTATAAAAAGACGCTAAAAGCGGTGTTGAGCGAAGCGTAAATGAAAATAACGCTTGTGATGCTGCCGTAGAATCCGAAAGCCTGCACGACGCGAATCGTGGTGATGACGGACATCGGCGCAATCAGTCCCATAAAGAAAAACATGTACAGGAAGTTCGACAATTTCGTATCGCGGCGCGTCAGGATAAAGGCGGCGGCCGAAGAAGTCACGATATTGGCCGCGCAGGAGACGCCGGTGATCAGCAGGCCGTTCCAGAACGCTCTCGCCAGACCGCCTTCTTGGAACACGGTGACATAATTGGAGAAATGCCATTCGCTCGGCAGGCGCAGTGTGAACTTCATGACTTCGATATTGTTCATGAAGCTGCCGAAGATCATAACGAGCATCGGCAGGATGACGATCAGCGAAGCCAGGATCAGGAAACCTTCGACGAGAACATTGCGCCAGGCCATTTTGCGGGTGTAATTCATTATTCGGATACCTCCTTGCGGCGCATGAAGATCAGCAGCGGAATAGCGATAATCGTCACGGCCGCAAACAGCAGCGTATTGACCGCGGTACCGAGTCCCCAGCTGCCTTCGCCGAACGAACGCAGGATGATGGTGCCGACAACCTGCGAAGCGTTGCCCGGACCGCCGCCGGTCAGAACGAACACTTCGGAGAAGACTTTCAGGCCGCCGATCAGCGTCAGCATCAAGTTGATATTGAGGGCGGGGAGGAGCAGCGGCAGCGTAATACTGCGGAAGCTTCTCCATGCGCCGGCGCCGTCGATCGTCGCGGCTTCGTAGTAGTCTTTGGGAATCGACTGCAGGCCGGCCAGGTAGATCGCCATCTGGAATCCTGCGTGCTGCCAGACTGATACGGCGGCGACCGTCCAGATCACAATCTGCGGATCGGTCAGCCAGCTCTGACTCAGAAAGCCGAGACCGACCGATTCGAAGATCCGGTTGATCGTCCCTTCCGAACGCAGCATGGGCGTGAAGACGATACTGATGACCAGAACGCTCAAAATAGACGGGGAATAGAAGACCGCCCGCAGAATATTGCGCGTCTTGAGCCGCATGTTCAACGCGATCGCAAGCGCCAGACCGATCAGATTCTTGCCGATCACGGTCGCGACTGCGAAGATCAGTGTGTTCTTGATCGCGAGCAGCAGCGTCTTGTCGGTGAAGATCCGCTCGAAATTGGCCCAGCCGATAAACTTGATGCCGACCCGGTCGAGGCGCCAATCCGTAAACGAATAGTACAGACCCGTCAGCGCGGGAACGACGAAGAAGACGCAGTAGATCAGCAGGGCGGGCAGAATCAGATAATACGAATACAGTTTTCTGGATATTTTCATCGTGTCACACTCCGGATCAGAATCCTGCGATTTCTTTGTCTTTCATCAGCTGGGCGAACTTCTCGTCCCAGGCGGTCAATACGCCCTGGGCGTCGATGGCGCCGGCGAATTGATCCTGAAGCAGCCGGTAGAGCTCGCTGCGGTCGACCAGCATGTGGGCGTCTACGGTCAGGATCGTTTTCTTCGGCGTAATATAATTGTCGACGATCTCCTGTTTATATTCCGGCAGTTCCGGAGTCGTCACATCGCTGAAGATCGAGACGTATTTTTGTTTGTCGACGATTGCCTGCGCCACGTCTTTGCGGACTACGTAGTCGAGGAACTTCTTCGCTTCATTCAGGTGTTTGGCTTTTTTCGGAATAAACAGCTGACCGCCCAGCGGACTCGCTCCGAGCTTGGCGTCCGCCGTGTAGGGAATCGGGAACAAACCGAGCTTCATCTCCGGATCATTCTCGGCGACATTCTGGATCAGCCAGTCGCCCATGAACATCAGGGCCACTTCTTTGCCCAGGAATTTGCCTACGGCCATATCGTAGCTGTCGCTCAGTACATCGCCGTTGGTATAGCCTTTTTCGTACACTTCGTACTGCTGCTGCAAAATATCCGCGAACGCCGGGACATCGGCCCATTTTTTCTTGCCCGAGTTGATTTCTTCGAACAGGGTCGGGTCATTTTTGTCCGCATAGTCGGCAAAAGCGGCAGCCGGCCAGACGTTGGCGGCCCAGTTGTCTTTGTACGGCATGAAGACCGGCGTGATGCCCGCGGCTTTGATCTTCTCGCAGACGGCGAGGAACTCTTCGAAGTTCGTCGGCACGCTCAAGCCCAGTTCTTCGAAAATTTCTTTGTTGTATACGACGCCCTGCATGCCCGTGTCCTGGCTGACATGGAAGCTGTAGACATGCCCGTAGGCGGACAGCACTTCCTTGTTCTCCAGGCGGCTGACCCAGGGTTGATCGTCCAGAATCTCGAAATTGCGCTCCAGATTCAGATCGGTGGTCGCACTGGCCAGGTTATACTGCACGATATCCGGCGTCTCGTCGACCGCGAGTTTCGTCTGAAGGACCGTCGCCGTCTGCTCGGCCGGCAGCAGCTGGAGATTGACTTTGATGCCCGTTTCTTTCTCAAAAGCATCAAGCAGATCCTGCTGCACGAACGCCGAATCCTGCGAGCTTTTGGAAATAGCCAGCTCGATCGTGGTGCCGCTTCCGCCGCTGCTGCTTGAGCTTCCGCTGCCTCCGGCCGCCGTCGAACCGCCCGTTGAAGCGTTGCCTCCGCCGCATGCCGCCAGCGATACCGCCATCAGTCCTCCGAGCAGTCCCGCCGCGATTTTTTTTGTTTTTTGATTCATGTTATCGCCCCCTTGTGAATGATCGATCTTCTTCCTGCCGCCGAGTGAGACTTTGCGATCCACCACTGAATCCGCTTACAAATATGAATTATAGAGGGCGGGAGGGACGCGGTACATGGCTGGGCTTTACTCTTTGGGTGTAATATCCTGAACCCAGCCCGAAAGACCAAGAAGCGGATGGACCATCCGTTCTTCAGTCTTTCGGGCGCCCAGTCTTTCCAGCGCCCAACGAAGAGCAAGCGAAGTGCAAAAGGTGCAAGAGGAGTCCTCCTCGACCTTTTGAACCTGGAAAGCTTGCTCTTCGTGCTCTTAATCTTTTTAAGCCCTTCAAGCTCTTAATCCTTTCAAACCTTTCAATTTCCCCCAAGCCCTCCAAACTCCCCCAAGCTCTTTACCCGTGTTGTTCCTCACTCATCCCTCACTCAATAACGGCCTCCGGACCGTTAATGCCCGCCTTTTACCCGTCATCCGACGAATAACGGCACCCCGACTCTTATTTTGCCGAAAAACGCTCATTTCATGCTCTTTGGGCGCATTTAACTGTTCTCATACAGTTATTTTCGCCGTACACTGCCCACGTGTCCAAATAAAGGCCGTCACGCCGTTATTACGCCGCAGCGGGACTTCGCCCGAGAAAACGGCGCGTCCCGCGCCTCAACCTCCTTGTCCATTTCCGGGTTTGTATTGTACAGTATGATCATCAACACGGCATGGGAGGTTCCGCGGTGCTTTTGCAAAAAATCAAAATCGGCGGCGGACAGGCCAGTCTCCAGACCAAGTTTCTGCTGGCTTTCGCCGTGCTCCTGATGATCGTGATGGGCAGCTTCGGCGTATATGTCAACCAGGTTGTGGTCCGCCCGCTGCGGGCAACGACAGAGAAAGAGATGAGCTTGAATGCCGCCAAGATCGGCGATCAGCTGAATCTGTATGTGGACGGGCAGAACCAGCTGTCGCAGCGGATCCTGTCCAGCCAGGAGATCTTTACGCTCATGCCTTCGGGCAGCGATTCGCGTCTGACGGTGGAAGGATTGGCGCGCAGCCGCAAATTGAGGGAGATCATGTTTCAGGCGATCGGCCCGAGTATGAATATCGAAGACGTGGCGCTGTACGATCTGCGCGGCAGCCTGCTGACCACTTTTATCGGCGCGCCGGGCAATCCTTCGTCGCTGCTGCCTTTTCTCGAAGAAAGCGGCCGCTACGCGAGCTGGGATGAAAACGGTTACGCGCTGTATCGCCAGAGTCCGACCCGCGTCTTTTTTGTCCGGGCGATTCTGAACCAGAACGGCAAAGTCTTCGGATACATGGCGATTCAGCTTCGGCAGGAAATGCTGCGCCGTTCGGCGGCGGCCGGCACTTCGGGCAGCGATGTGATCGTGCTGGATGCCGACCGGAAACGGATCTACACATCCGACGAGCAGGCCGGGGAAGATCTGTCCGCGCTGATCCCGCCGGGCGGGGAATCCAGCGGAGTCTACCTGGATACGAACGGCGATTATATCGCGTTCTCGCAGTCGGGCGAGACCGGCTGGACCACCTACACCGTAACGCCGAAGCGGGTGGTGCTGGGGCCGGTCAATTCCGTGACCACGATCTCGATGCTGCTGATCGCGTCGCTGTTTCTTTTTTCGGCCGCATACATGTATTTCTCTGCCCGGAACTTTCTGCTGCCGATCCGTAAATTGCGCAATCAGATCCTGCGGATCAATTACAGCAATATGGATACGCGGGTGGTGACGCCGTCTTCGAACAACGAACTGCTGATGCTGAGCGAATCGTTCCAGGGTCTGTTGAACCGGCTGCAGATCTCGATCGAGCGGGAAAAGCTGGCCGTACACGAGGAAGCGGCAGCACGCAACTCGGCGCTCCAGGCCCAGATTGCGCCACATTTTATTCATAATACGCTGTATCTGATCAGTATCGCCGCGCAGGAGGGCAAGAACGAAGTCGTCTCGGACATGTGCAAGCATCTGTCGGACAGTCTGCGCTACATCGTGTCTTCGCCGTATCAGCATGTCAGCTTGACCCAGGAACTGGAGCATGCGGGTCACTATCTGGCGCTGCTGCGCCACAATTACGAAGACGATCTGGAATGGAGCCTTGACGGGGACAAAGCGTTCGACGATATCCGTCTGCCGCGTCTCGTGATCCAGCCTTTTGTGGAGAATTGTATCGAACATGCGTTCAAGGAAGCGGATACGCCTTGGCGGATCAGGATCCGGGTCAAGCTGTACAACGGGCTGTGGGCGCTGGAGATCCGAGACAACGGCGACGGATTCGACGACGAGACGATCCGGCAGGTGCTCGGGAAGATCCGGGAGACGGAAAATTGGGGAAATCAAGAAAACGGACTGCCCAAGCAGGCCGGTGCCGGACCCGGCAATTCGGAATCCGCTTACGGGGAGACGGGGATCGGCGGCATGGGCATCGTGAACACGGTACGCCGGATGCAGCTGATGTACAAAAACCGGCTGTTCTTCAATATGTACAACCATTCGGACGACGGAGGGGGAGCGGCGATACAGATCATTGCTTCGCTGACGGAAGACTTTTATTAGCGGCAAGGAGGAGACGGCATGTATAAGGCCCTGATTGCGGAAGACAGCAAGCCGATTCTGCGCAATATCCGGATGCTGGTTCAGGCCGCCGGTCTGCCGATCGAAGTGACGGCTACGGCTTCGAACGGCCTGGATGCGCTGCGGCAGCTTCAACAGAGCCACGCGGATATTCTGCTGACGGATATCCGGATGCCGAAGCTTGACGGTCTCGGTCTGATCGAACAGGCCAAACGGCTCAATCCGCGGCTGCAGACGGTGCTCATCAGCGGGTACAGCGACTTCGAATATGCGCGGCGCGCACTGAATCTGCAGGCGTTCGATTATCTGCTTAAACCGGTGGATCAGCAGCAGGTGACGGATGTGCTGCGGCGTGTGCTGCTGCAGCTCGAAGAGCAGCGGCGCAGCGACCGCAAACTGCTCGAAGGAGCGGTATCGCCGGAATTTTTGGCGGATATGCCTCCGGATGCCGGCAGGATCGCCGGCGAACACCAACTGCTGCTGGTGCAGCGCAGACCGTTTGCGGGAGGCTTCACACACCGATGGAGCGTGGAAGGAGCCGCCGAAGCGCTGCTCGGATTGAGCGGTGCGAAGCGGACGATCGTACTTCCAGCGCTTCGCGAAGGACAATTTCTGGTGCTGGCGGATATGATCCGGCCGGAGCGGGAACTTGAATCCGAACAGCCGGAAGTGCCGGGATCTGCGAAAGTTCCGGAAGAACTGTTGGCGGAACGTGTCCGGGAGGCGCTGCAAGCGGCCGGGCTTCCGGCCGCGGTGCTGGAGGCTTTCGAGCCGGTGGGACTGCGGACGCTCTCGGCCGTGTACGGCAGCCTGAATCGCATGCTTCGCGAACGGCTGACGCTGAGCGGGCAGCTGGTAACGCCGGGAACGGGCGATCCGGACAGCGATCTCCCGCCGGGCGGCGAAGCTTCCAGACTTGCGGTGCAGGCGCAGCTGGCAGAACTGATCGCGCAGCGCAGCAAAGAGCGCTTCCTGCTGCTGCTCCGCCAAAGTCTGCCTTCCTGGACAAGCGATTCTTCCCGGCTTGCCGGGCTTGAGCGGTTCGTGCGCCTGCTGGCGGACGGGTTCGCAGAAGCGGGCCGTACGGATGCAGAACCGGGAGAAGCCGGATGCGGGGACGAAGAGATCCGGGGGTTGTTTGCGGCAGGCACCCGCGAAGCTTTTGCCGAGGCGCTGCAGGCTTGGTGCGCACGCCGTTTCGATCAGCTGCAGGAGCCGAGCAGACGCGGCGGGGAAGAGCTGTTCGGGCAGCTCGACCGCTATCTGCGGCAGAATCTGTATGCGCAGCTGTCGATCACGGAAGCGGCGCAGCAGTTTCATGTCAGTCCTTCGTACATCAGCCGCCTTGTTAAACGGTATACCGGCAGTACTTTTGTCCACCGCTATATGGAGCTGAAGATCGACGAAGCGCGCCGCCTGCTTGTCTCGGGCCCGGAAGTGAAAGTGAAGCACGTAGCCGAAGCGCTGGGATTCGGCGATCCGCATTATTTTTCCAAAGTGTTCAAGGAGTATACGGGCTGCAGCCCAAGCGATTACAAAGAAAACCAAGACCAAGGAGGACCTACACATGGAATCGTCTCCACGTGACGAAGCGGTTCGGCAGGGAGCGGAAGCTTTGGCCGGAACGCTGCACTTTTTCAGTCTCGGTATGGGCATTCTGCTGCTCGCTTTCGGCATTTATGTGATCTGGCCGAAGAAATACGACCGGCACCGCAGCGGAGTAAAAACGTTCGGCGGCGTACTGTGCGCGCTGTTTGGCTTGGTGCTGCTGGTGAACGGGTTGATCCAGCTGTAGCGGCGGATGATCTTCGGCCCAGTTCAGGGTCAGAATCGAAAAATAAGGAGGAATTTGCGTGATTTCATGGATTGGACCGCTGTTTCTGACTGTCGGAGTTCTTGCGGCCGGTCTCGGCGTGTGGGTGCTGCTGCGCCATCTGGGATTTATGCGGCGCGCCGAAGTGACGCAGGGCGAGATTACGGGATATGCGGAAGAACACAGCGGAGGCTCGGACGGATCCACCGTCTATTATCCGATCGTGCGTTTCGCTA
The DNA here is from genome assembly GCF_013185195.1 of Saccharibacillus qingshengii. Lineage (GTDB taxonomy): Bacteria > Bacillota > Bacilli > Paenibacillales > Paenibacillaceae > Saccharibacillus > Saccharibacillus qingshengii. The sequence continues at coordinate 82,350 of NZ_JAAZWC010000005.1, read as the reverse complement.
CATCGGAAGGTCTGCTGGAGCGCCGCTGCAAAGTCGGTGCATCCTGGAGAACAGGGCAGATCGGCAGGCAGGTGAACGTCTATTATCTGCGGGACGAACCGCAGGGTTTCAAACTGAAGACGATCGCGAATGTGATGCTGGCGATCGTTCCGATAGGCATCGGGGTTGTTTTTATGGGGATCGGAGCGGTGTTGAGCCGGGCTGTGATATGAATTCGGGAAAAGACCCTAGATCCTCAAAAGATCCTAAATCCACAAAACCCAAACCCAAACCCAAAAAGAGCTGCGGATCTCATTCCGGCAGTTCTTTTTTGAATTTTTGCAAAGTTAACTGTACATTATTTGCAAAGTATACTATGCTTAACGTGCAAAGCCAACATTGCAATTCGTAAGGAGGCGCCTATTGAAAACCCGAATTCCCGAACTGCGCAAGCAGCGCAAGCTTTCCCAGGAGGAACTGGGCATGGCCGTCGGCGTAACCCGCCAGACCATTACGTCGCTCGAAGTGGGCAAGTACACGGCTTCCCTGGTCCTCGCTTACAAAATCGCCCGTTATTTCGGATTGACGATCGAAGAAGTGTTTGATTTTAGCGAAGTGGAGGAATAGAACATGGAGACATTCAAGAAGAAAGTACGAATTCGGATTCGCGTCTTGTGGGTGCTGGCCGCAGGCATCGCTCTGATCTACGCGGGATTTATGTTTTATCGGTTCGAGCTGCCCGTCTTGAACAGTTTTACAAAAGGGTTTCACCAAGGGATTTTCTTCGGTCTGGAGCTGATTATTATCGGTTTCTTGGTGCAGTACATCCGAAGCTCCAAAAGTGAGGAAGCGCTCAAAAAGATGTATATTAAAGAAAACGACGAGCGGGAAGGCGCGATTATCCGCAGCGCCGCAGCGCTTGGCACGTCGATCGCTTTTGTAGGCATCGCCGTCGCTACGGTCATCGCAGGTTTCCTCGATACCACGGCGTTTATCACCCTGCTGAGTACTCTGCTGTTTATGTTAATTGTATTTTTCTCGCTGTGGGGGTATTACGGGAAACGGATTTGAGCGTAGAAGCAGGAGCCTGACGGTAAGTTGGAAAAATCGCAAAGGAGGCTGTCCATGAATCTTGGGATCAATGACCGCAACCATCCGCTGACCCGGCTCAGCTGCCTGTCCGCCTCGGAAGAACTGCGCGGCATCGATCTGGCATTCTTCCTGCTGCGCAAGCAGAAAGAGTCGGATCGCTATTACCGGGCCAAAGAATTTGCGCTGTCGGAAGAAGTGGGCGAATGGCTCAAAAGACAGATCGTGCAGGAAGTACGGCGTCTGCAAATCAAGGAAGAAGACGGTTCGCGGCGTTTCGAGATCGGCGAATACCATCTGGAAGTGAAAAAGCGCGACCGGCTGGCCAGGCTGAAGCTGGAGAAGGAAATCGGACTGCCGTACGAGCGCAAGACGGCTCTGCTGCGCGCGCTGGCGAACCCCGATCCGCTGCTCGATCCGGCCAAGACCGAGTTTCAGATCGTGCAGACGGAACTTGACGGGAAACGGCTGCATTTCTTTTTTTACCGCAAACCCAAACAGAGCGCATCCCGCAAAAGACTCGCTTTCGGCCGTTCCGGCGAACTGGACTTTGCCAAAGAAGAACTGGTCGAGTTGGGCGGGAATATCGAATTCATATTGTGGGACAACGAATTATATATTTCGAGACTCGATACGTTCGAGAATGTGTTCGATTACCGCGATCATGTGCTCAAAGCCAAAGAACACAATCTGGAGGCGATTACGTCGCTGCCTTTTTTCGAGATGGAAAAAGCGGACAAAGACCGGTTCAAACGGGACTGCGGCGCTTTTTTCTATACAAGGACCCTCGCACAGATGGGAAGCAAGCAGCTGGAAGCGATCGAGCGAAGCTTCGGCGAACGCTGCGGCGAACTCAGGATGATCCGCAAACGTGTGCCGACGCATCCCGAACGGGCGGAGGAATACCGCCGTATGTATGCGCCGCTGTGGGAATTGTACGATTTTCTCGATCTGGAGCGGGAGCGGGTCGTGTATCCGGAAGGGCGGCGGCCTACCGTTCTGCTGCATTTTTTCGCGGACAAGATTGTACAGTCGTTCCTGACCAAAGAGTTCGGACTGACCGACTCTATCGATCACACGCAAGAACAAGAAAGCGATCACGCCTAGAGGAAGGAGCCGGATCATGTGGAGCAAAAAAGAACCGATCATCCTCTGGACGACTGCTTATGCGCCGCTGATTGCATTGATGATCGGCGGATTTCTGTACCGGAACGGCCTGCTGCCGCAAGGGTTGAGCGAGGAAGAATGGTCGAAACGGCTGGGCGGACAGATCTGGATGGCGGAGGCGCTGTTTCTGCTGGCGGTTCTGGGCGGTTCGCTGCTGCTCTATCGTCTGGTCATCGTCTGGCTGCTGGGCAAACCCGCCCAAAGAGTGCGTGCGAACCGCGGCGGACGGAGATATGCGATTCGCCGCTTCGAGAAGCTTCCGGCGAGCGACTATACCTTTTTCCTGATGACGCTGCTGCTGCCGAGACTGGCCCTCGATTATTCGTCGATCACCCATTTTGCCGTATCGCTGCTGATGATTGTCTTCATTATTGCCGTATTTGTGAAGACCGATACGATCGCGACCTGTCCGCTGTTCTTCGTGTCGGGATTCCAGGTATTCAAGGGAACGATCTCGGAGCACAGTACGGAAGCGGAAAAAGAAGACAAAGAGCTGCGGCGGGAAGTGGTTCTGCTTGTGCGGGAGAAGGATCTGGATCTTGGGAAGAAGTACCGGGGTGAACGCTTGACGGGGAATTTGTATGTGGTAAGCCGGGAAGATATGGAGAAATAACAGGTTCTAAAATACCAAGTGACCAATGACTAAAGGAGGGGTATAATGGCAATTATCAGGGTCTAATGGAAGGTGTTGTGCAGATGAATACAGCAGAAGGCAAACAGAAAATGGATAAGAAAATCGAGAAATGGAAATCGGATTTAATCGATATCAGCGGAAGAAATCCTTTGCTCAATTTTAAACCGAAAAAAACAAACAGCCTAAGATTGTCGGAAAATCTTTCATGGCTGGCCGAGCAGCTTCTTGACGAGCAGTATTTGAATCTCGAAGAATTGGAAACGCCTTTTCTTGAAGAGGTTCGGCGGCTGCAAAGCAAGTCTTACGAGATCACTTCGGCTGAAAGCGATAAGATGAACCCTGCCCAAAGAAGAAAGCACCAGGAAGATTGGGAGAGAAACATCCAGGGGCGGATCAATGAACAACATAACGAATTGAAGAAAGCTTTGACCAAACTCCGCAACAGTGCGCGTACCGCAATGAACGAGCAGGGCATCAACATCGCCTACCTTACCTTCGGCCTGTTGAAATGGAAACCCGGCACAGGGACCAACTCTACTCAAACCAGCAGTGCACCTCTGCTCCTGCTTCCGGTAATGATCAAGAAAACCTCCGCTAACTCTCCTTTTACCCTAAATATTTACGAGCAGGAAATCATTGTGAATCCGTTTATTAACCATGTGCTGGAAGAACAGTTTGGATTGACATTGAGCGATCTGACATTCGAAGCGGATAATCCGGATTTCACGGATATTTTTGAGCAAGTGTATGACAAAATCGAAAATCTTCAAGACTGGACCGTTGAGGAAGACTGTTATTTGTCGTTATTTTCTTTCAACAAGTTGGTCATGTATAAAGACCTTGAACAATATCGGGATCTGCTCGAGAGCCATCCTCTGATCCGCGAAATTGTCGGTACCGCCGGAGAAGACACGATCAGACAGAATTTCGATGCAGGGTTGATTCCTTCTGAAAGCCGCATGGACAAAGAAGTTCCGGCCGAACAAAATTTCAATGTGGTCGATGCCGATTCGAGCCAGCAGCGCGCGATCATCGCAGCCAAGAAGGGGATGAGCTTCGTTCTGCAAGGGCCGCCGGGAACGGGAAAAAGTCAGACGATCACGAACATTGTGGCGGAATGCCTGGCGGCAGGTAAAAAAGTTCTGTTCGTCAGCGAAAAAATGGCGGCTTTAAACGTCGTTAAAGACCGCCTCGAAGAACGGGGATTAAGCGAATTCTGTCTGGAAATGCACAGTCATAAAGCCGGCAAACGTCAGGTGCTGGATTCGCTTGCGGATACGATTAATAAGCCGGCTGCAGCCAAAAAGGTTCCGGAAGAAATCTACCAGCAGATGAATTATTTGCGCGACCGTCTGAATACGTATTCGGAAAAATTGCACGAGGTACGTCAACCTTACGGAAAAAGCGTCTACGAAGTGCAAGGGTTGCTTAACCCATTAAAAGATATTCCTGAAATTTTGTCGGCCGTCCATCTTTCCGCGGATCAAAACCTAGAAGAAATTTATCGCCTGCTGGCCGACCTGGATCGTTACCGGAATCAAACTTCACAGGCAGACTCGCAACCTTGGGAAGCTTTGTCGGCAGGCCGATTCTCGTTCGAGCTGCAGGCCAACGTTCAAAAACTGCTTCAGCATACGGCCGATGTCACCCGAAACGCTCTTGCTCTTGCGGAAACCCTTTCTGCGGAGACGGAACTTCAAGTTTCTCGCACGGAGGAATTGGATCGGATTGTTTCCGTTCTGGAATTGGCGGCCGTGTCGCCTCGTCCTCCGCAAGCATGGCTGACTTCGCTGGACGTTTCAGAACTTATCCGTGAAGCGCGGGAGCATCAAGAACAAGTCGGAGAATTTTTTGCGCGGCGCGGCGAACTGCTTCAAAGCTTCGACGAACAGATTCTGGAGCTTCCCGTACAGGACCTGCAAGAGACCCTATTCGGCGATTCGGACTTCCTCGATCAGGTTCCGGAAAAGGAACGTTTAAAGGTTCTGGACGATCAGGGCGAAAAGATTCAACAGGCGGCGGAAGACTTCGGGCGCGTAAGGGAGCAGCTTCGACTGTTTGACGAGACGGTCAAAGCGACCGGGCAGCAGGTATCGAGCTTAAACGATTACCGTCGGTTGTCGCGTTATATGAAGCTTTTTAATCTAAAAGTACAGCCGTCATTCGCGTGGTTTGTCAGAAGCAGTTGGAAGACCGCAATCCAACAGGCACATTTGGCGAAAAGCGATCATGAGCGGATGTCGGAGATGCGGCAGCAGCTGCTCGCGGCGTACGAAACTTCTTTTATCGGGCAAGACGCGGGAACGCTCATCAAGCAGATTAACGAGAGTACCACAGGCGTTCAAATTTTTGCAAGCCCGGACCACTCCCTGCTTCAAGAAACGCTGTACGATAACTCGACTCAAATTCTGACGGCATTGGAAGAGTTATTCGGATGGTACAAGCAGTGGGGCGAGATTAAGATCGAGTTCGAAGAATTGTTCCAGCTTGAACTGACGCAGACGTCCGACGTCCAACGATTAAGCCGAATCATGGAGCTTGTAGCCGTGAATCCGCAGCCGGAACGCGGATGGTTCGATTCTTCGCACAGCCGTAAAGTACGCCAGGAACTGGAGAACGCCAAAGAGCTGCTCGGGAAGTTCGAAAAGGATCGGAAGAAGCTGCAGGTTGTCTATGTGGATGAATTGTTGGACGAGCCGGGTCTCGAAGAACGGATCGAGCAGGTGCACAACCGCTGTCTGAACGAATATCAATCGCCGGTCAAACGAGCGTTGGGCGGAGGATATCGCAAAGATGTGCGTTGGCTCTCCGCGCAGCGTAAAGAAGCGGGGAAAGTGGATTTTCAGGCTTTCTTAAAAGACATTCGCGCCATTAGGCGGACATTGAATTACCGTTCGGAGTTAAAAAAACAGGAATCGCATTGGGCTGCCTTGATGGGACGTCATTATCTGGGACTTCGCTCGGATTGGAGCGCCATCGAAGATTCGATCGCGACGACCGAAAAAATCGTGGATTGGCATCAGGGCAAACCGGTATCCTCGGCTCTACAGGAGCTTCTCGTGGCACCTTCGGGAAGAACGGAAGAACTGTTAAGCCGCCATCGGCAGCTTAAACGAAACTCGGAAGCGTTGATTCGCTGCCTGTTGGGTTTGAAAACGGCTTTTCCGCAGATTTGGAATGCTTCGCTCGCTCCGGAATTGGAGAGCTGGAACCTGGATCAGATGATCTCGCGTTTGTTGGAAGACAGCGGCAAAATTCAATCTTTGGTTTCGCGAATAAAGCCAATTGTCGATTTCCGTATCGGTTATGGGGAGCCTCGATATCGCGAACTGATGGAAGATCTGTTCAGACTGCAGTCTTTGCGGGAACTGCAAAATTCGCTGAAGGACAAAGAAGCGTACTATCGCCATACGTTCGGCAAAGCATTTCAGGGAGAAGATACGCCTTGGGAAGATCTGCAGGAGGCGCTGGAAGAAATCGGACGCCTTCATGCGGAGAACATCACGATTCCGACCCAAATCGCGCAGTTTGCCATTGATAATACCGACGATTATCGCGATCGACAAAAGTCTCTTGAACAGCATGTTCATACTCTGGAACGTTCTATTCAAACGCTGGATGCCGAGATTCCGACCGTCATTCAGGACGAAGAAGGAATCCACGCAAACGATCGATCGCTGACGTGGATAAGCGAACATCTAAACGAATTTGTAGGCGGCATGCAGCGTTGGCGCACCGCGTACTTGTCGATCCGATCGACGGCCAAGCGGCCTTTTGCCGACTTTGCCGAGCTGCGGGCTAAGCTGGAACTGGCTTCGCAGGCTCAACAACGGGAATCGGCGCTGGAACATCAAATGGAGCGTTTGCAGCAGATGTTCGGTTCGCGCATTCAGGGTTTTTCGACGGACTGGCCGTTGATCTTCGATGCGCTTGCATGGACGGAAGAATGGAAAGGGCTGCTGGGCGAAGACGCTGCCTTGAATCCACTGCTTCAGCTTGTCTGCGCAGAAGGGACAGAAAATAAACCGCTTCTGCAAGGGCTGATCGAAAATGCTCAACAATCGAAGATGGCTTTAACGGATATGACGAGCCGTTTCAGCGTACAGTTCGACCTGTCCGCTGCTTTCGCCGGTCGGTCCGAAGCTGAACTCACCTGGGAAATGCTAAATGGCTATGCGAACTCCAGACTGCCACATTTGGACCGAATGGAGAGCTGGATTCGCTACCGGAACCTGCAGAAGCAGGCGTATGAGAGCGGGCTGGGAGATTTCGTCGATCAGGCCATGAGCGAGAGCGGCGAATATTCGTTGAAAGATCTGTTCCAGAAAAGGCTGTTCAAACAGTGGCTCGATCGCGTGTACGAGCAGGAAGACCTGTTGGCGGAGTTCGACGCGCATCAAGCGGGCGAAGATCTGAAGCAGTTCCGCAAGCTGGACAGCGGCAGCCAGAACCTGAACGTGATTCGAATCAAAGAGAAGCTGGAGAGCGAGAGGGAACATGCGCTGTCGGCTCCCGCGTTCCTGCGAGAAAAGCAGCTGGTGCTGCACGAGATCGGCAAGAAAAAGCGGCATATTCCGATTCGCCAATTGATGCAGGGAGCGGCGGATTTCGTTCAGTCTCTCAAGCCCTGCTTCCTGATGAGTCCGCTGTCGGTCAGCCAATATATCGATGCGCACAAAATCAAATTCGATCTGGTCATTTTCGACGAAGCTTCCCAGATTTTCTCGGAAGACGCGATCGGAGCGATGATTCGGGGCAAGCAGGTCATTATCGTCGGGGATACCAAGCAGCTGCCGCCGACAAACTTTTTCCAGAGCAGCGGGATCGAAGAAGATTACGATACGGACGAAGAGCAGGAAGAGGAAGTGAATTACGAGAGCATTCTCGACGAATGCGCGAACATCCTGCCTCCGCTGGATCTGCGCTGGCATTATCGGAGCAAGCACGAGTCGCTGATCACATTCTCGAACGAAGCTTTCTACTATAACAATCTGATCACCTTCCCCAGCGCGGATAACGGGAGCTACCTGGGTACCGACTTTGTGCATGTCCAAGACGGCATCTACGACCGCGGAAGCAGCAGCACTAACCGGCCAGAAGCGCGCAGAGTTGCCGAGCTGGTGTTCGAACATTATCGGGATCATGGCCATCAATCGCTGGGCGTTATCGCGTTCAGCCAGAAGCAGGCCGCGGCAATCGAAGAAGAACTGCAGATCATGCGCCGTCAGCAGCCGGAATTCGAGCAGTACTTCCAGGAAGGGTCGCGCGAGGAGTTCTTCGTGAAAAGTCTGGAGAATGTACAGGGCGACGAACGCGATGTCATCTTCTTAAGCGTCGGATACGGCCGGGCCGCGGACGGATCGATCTACTACAACTTCGGACCGCTGTCCAAAGCCAAAGGCGAGCGCAGACTCAACGTAGCCGTAACCCGGGCGAAGTACCATATGAAGCTGGTCAGTTCCATCACGCCGGACGATCTGCCGGAAGCCAAGGTGGAGGCCAACTCGGGCTTGAAACACCTGAAGCAGTACATGCAGAACGTGATGTACGGTTATCAGCCGATGATTCGAGGAGAAGGCGGGATTCCCAAATTCGATTCTCCGTTCGAAGAAGACGTGTATCGGGTACTCACCGATATGGGATATACCGTCGATACGCAGGTCGGCTGCTCGGGTTATCGGATCGATCTGGGAATCGTTGATCCGGACGATAAGACCAAATATCTGATTGGCATCGAATGCGACGGGGCCAATTATCATAGCTCCAAGGTTGCAAGAGACCGGGATCGGCTGCGGCAGCAGGTACTCGAAGGGCTGGGCTGGAAGATCTACCGGATCTGGTCGCAGGAGTGGTTCAAGAACCGGCGGCATGAGGTGGAGCGATTGAAGTTGTATTTGGAGGAAGAGACGAAGCGGGAGATTTATTTGGGGATTTGAGATAGAGCTATCGTGATGGAGGGAGGTGAGCGGTATAGATGAAATGGTAAGTCTGCTATCGGAAATTCTGTCGGAACTTCGCGAACTGAACGCAAGAGTATCTAATGTGGAAATGGAATTGTCAGGTATGAGCACTGATGTATCTTCAATTGACTTAGCCTTGCATTCGATAAAGCTGGACATAGGCACAATCGATTCTAATGTAAGTACAATCGACTCAAATGTAAGCACGATTGACTCCAATGTGAGTTCGATGGAGAGCGATATTGGATCGATTCGTAGTGATGTCTTCTCGATTGACTTGAAAATTTAAGTATAGAAATAAGTATGGCCGCCTGTTGCGGCCTATTTTTATTCTTTCAATCTTCATAGAAGCTGGACATTATTTTACGAGCATTGATACACTAAATCTGGACGATTGGCAGAACTCACCCAAAATAGGAGCGGATGCAAAATGGCGTCTCAGAACTTTAATTTTCTTGCGGAAAAATGGGAAGTGCTCGATAAAGTCGCCGAAGCGGCGGAACGCAACGTCTATCAAGATCCGAATACAGCAATTATGAAAATACGAACCTTTGCTGAAACGATCGCCAAGTACATCACGGCTTTTGAACAAATCCAAGAAGTCGGTGTTGTCAATCAAAACGAGCGGCTTAGAAAATTGAAAAACGAACAGATTGTCCCTTTCGAGATGATCAATCTGTTTCATACCATAAGATCCAAAGGCAATAGTGCTGCACATAATCCGGATTACGGGACCGAAAGAGAAGCGCTGACACTGCTGCAGATGTCTTTCCGGATTGCGGTATGGTTCATGGAGGTTTACGGAGACTACAGCTTCAAAGCCCCGACCTATACGGAACCGGCACAAGACACCGTAATTACCGAAACCGAACTAGAACAAATCACGCAAAGTTACGAAGACAAGCTTTCGCAGATGGAACGTGAATTGGAAATTGTTCGTGCGGCACAGGTCGAAATCAGCAGCACGGATAAAGACCGTCGCCGCCGTGTCGGTCAGCGAACCGGCAGCAACCTGCAGCTGACCGAACGGGAAACCCGCGTGCTCATTGATGAGCAGCTTCGGGACGCCGGATGGGAAGCGGATACGGAGCAGCTGCGTTATGCGTATGGAGCCAGACCGGAAAAAGGGAAAAACCGCGCGATTGCCGAGTGGCCGCTGAAAAAGGGTTATGCCGATTATGCCTTGTTTATAGGGCTGAAACTGGTCGGATTAGTCGAAGCGAAAAAGATGAGCAAAGATATTCCGTCGGATATCGAGCAGGCAAAGCAGTATGCCAGGCTTGTCGTTCGGCATGGAGACGAGCAGGTTATGGAGCCTTGGGGCGATTACTTCGTTCCGTTTCTGTTTGCCACCAACGGCCGCCCTTATCTGAAGCAGTTGGAGGGCCTCAAATTCATGACGAATACATGTTGAGTATTGTGGTGTCTCGCGGCTTTCCATATGTTCTACCAGAAGTAAAAGAAATAGATAAAAAATTCCTAATAATGGAGACTATCATGTGAATCCCGATGGCACTTTATGTTTAGAGTCACCTATAAATTTATTGGGAAAGCTTTCTGCAAAACCTGATCTCCTTCAATTTGCAGAAAGCTGCTTGATTCCTTATTTATACTGTGTGTCGCATAAATTGAAAAATGGTGGGAAGTTCCTTTTTGGTGAACTCGCTCACGGCCCTAAAGGAATACTCGACGATTATAAGCAGCTATGGGGATTGCAATCTCCTGAGCAAGTATGGATGGTTCTGAACGCAATGAAATCTCATAAAAGAGAAGCAAATAAAATGCTTTGTCCTTGTGGGTGCGGCAAACGTCTTGGTGTTTGTTCTTATAATCGATATCTGGCTAGATTAAGAAAAATCGCTCCAAGAAATTATTACAAAAAGCAACTTGATCAAGTAACCCCTTACTTTCCTCAAAGTACTTTGAAGAAATTGAAAAAGTATTCTAAAAGGGTACAAGTTATTGAGTAAAAAAGCGTCTAACAGCTCAATCAGCTGATTAGACGCTTTTATACATACCATTTACTTGGCTTCCAGTAAATCCTTCAAAAACCCAGGCACCTTATACTCCGCCGGCTGCTGATACAGCAACTTGGATTTATGCTGGACCGGCTGCGAGAATTTCACTTTTCCCAAACGCGCATGTACATGAACCTTTCTCGCTTTTGTGGGAGACCAACTGCCCGATCTAGTGAGGTTATGATTATTCGATTTTTGTCTCATGCTTCATCCCCTCCATATAAATAATCGACGGTACCCATTAGCTCCTCGTTCAGTTCTGTGAGACGCGCGAAATCAGCTTGAGATACGTCTTCCCGGCCGCGTAGATGCAAGGAAATGACCATCCTGTTAGATACAGGGTAACATAGAAGATAGACGTTTTTCAACGCGATTCGTGCATGATAATTAAACTGAACAGCTTTTGTATGGTGACATTCTACCACACGCGCCCATTCTTGCTCATCTTTACCCTCGTTATATTGAAGCGAATAAGTTCTTCCCTTGCTTGCATCTCCCGCCACCTGAAAAATCTCATTGTCTTTTACTTTCCAGATCGCGCCTTGAGAGATTGAAAATCCCGGCAGCACATCGAGCCTATAAGCATTGCGGATCGCTAGGTAAAGAGATTCATAACGATTATGCAGAATCTCAGGACCCATCAGATCGGTCAAAAAGGAGATGAGTTGGTCTTTGACTTCGCTGAGTGCTACGACTTCTTCCAACTGCTGCTCGACACGTTGAACTTTTCCTAGCTCTTTTCCGATGGCTGTGATTTTTCCGCATGCCACGTTTACTGTAGCCTGATCGTTTCTTCGATCCGGTCGGACTTCGTAACGAAGAACATTGAGTCCTTCCATATCCGAAGGCAAGTGAAAGCCGTCTATTTCCCGTCCTTCGATCTGCTGAGGAACAGAATCAGGAATTAAACAAAAAACGCGTTCTCTCCCCAGCTTCCCCCAAAATAAACCGAGTTCGAACAACGTATTATCCCGAGCTGCCAACACTAACTGGCCGCGATGCTGGACAAGATCGTCTGGCGAAAAGACGAAAGCCCCGTAATCATGCTCGTCCAATTGTCGCTGAAGAGATTCCATCGTATACTCCATTGCTCCGAAAGCACCGGCTGTCCAAGGCGTTACTTCAAAGTCATAACTGAGCTGTTCCTGCATCGCTGTTACATAGTTCATCGATTCACGCGCCGAACCGATAAACAATCGCGGTTTCTCCACAAAAATTCCCTCCTCCCGACATTTCCTTAACTGGATTTATTATATAATATCTTTAGTTAGATAGCAGTAAGATTACGAACATACGCTCCAATTTATTTTGGGAGGTCTCATGCCACAAACCGATATTGTCACATTCATGCTCTCCTTCATTGAATCCTACCGGAAATCTAATATCGATCTTACCGAACTGCAATCCGCTTTGGCAGGTCAAGCCGTCGACTATCCGGCCTTTGCCGAAGCCCTACTCCAATTGGAACAGGATGGGCTGCTTATTCCTGTCAAATCGCACGGCCGGAATGGACGAACTCCTTCGCTGGCCTACCGCTATAGAATTCATCGGCAGAAGCTGCGTCGTGATCAGGTGTCGATCATCCAGACGGCTGCGCAGCAGCTTCACCCGGCGATCAAATTGGACACTTACTACAGACGAACATCCGAAGAATGGGAGACCGACCTGCCTCACATCCGGCAAATTCATCAATACCTGGCGCAGTACGGACTGCCGGAAAACGAGATCACCGCTCCGGAACGCAGCTTCGCGCTGACCGGAGACGAGAAGTGGATTGACGAACAGGGCGGCCGAGAGCTGCTTGAGAAAATTGGATTATGGGCATCTATGCGCATTCTTCCGGCAAGCGACCCTCTAATGTTGGCGATCCACCCGAAACTATTCAGCAGCGTTCCAACTTCGGGCTCGAGTGCTTCCCATCTCATTGTAGAAAATAAAGCGACCTTCCATGCACTGCTCGGCAAGTTGAACGATCTTCCTTTTGCCACCGTGATCTACGGTTCGGGCAACAAGATTGTCGGTAACCTGCAGATGTTTGCCAAGCAAGTGCCGCTGCCGCATGTTCATCATGCCTTTTATTATTTCGGCGATCTCGACTGGGAAGGCATCCGGATCTGGCACAGTCTGAATCGGCGGTACGATCATATCCGGCTGGCTGCACCGTTTTACATAGCGGCGCTGCAGCATGAGGCAGTGCCCGGCAAGTCTAATCAGCGACGAGATCACGCTGCACTGAGCGCATTTTCGCAGCATCTGCCTGACGAGTCAGCCCAGCGGCTGACCGAGCTGCTGAATGAAGGGCGTTATATCCCGCAGGAAGTGTTGTCCGCGGAAGAACTGCACCGTATAGGAAGGATGTCGGTATGGAACAAAACCTAGAACAGGAACAGAATTCGCGGCGCGAACGAATAGCGGCAGACGTCGATGTGAACGCGGTTCTTGCGGACTTCCCCTCGCGTATGGACAAGCTGGCGTTATTCGACCCGCTGTTCGAGCTGGGCCGTCAACGAAAAAACGATCTCGACGGCAAGCCGATCGCCATGATGGAACTCGGCATGCTGACGCTGCTGTTCTTTTTCGAGAAGAAGCTGCTTCGCAGCCGCAAGACGAGCGCCAGAGAACATGAAGAGTTTCTGACGGAAGCCACTCAAGGGCTGTACCGGCTGGAGGCTGGCGATATCAAAGACATCGTCAGCCGCATCATCCGCGTATTTCGCCCGGCGGACGGTTTGGGGCACCAATTCACTTTTTTCGATTTGAACACCGGGAAAGAACGCACGGCGCGAACTTCGATCCTCAAAGCGGACGGCCACGACTCCCAGACGGTTACCCAGTATTACACGCTGGACGAAGACGGGCTGGAGCTTGTGTTTGCGACCAAGGAATTCTATCTGGAATTTCAGCTTTCGATCCACCAGCTTCTGCTGCGCAAGCAGCTGGAGAAAGGCGAATTCCAGGGGGCACTGCGTCAGATCGACGAGATGCATATCGACGTGGAGACGCTGCGTGAGCGCATTTCCCGTATCGAGAGCGAGATCAAGCGAAGCATCGTGTCCGAAGATACGTTTCAACGCTACAAAAATCTGCTGGAAGATATCGACCTTCGTCTGAACCGGGAAAGCGAGGAGTTCAAGGAGCTGCTGGAATTCGTGCGGGAAACGCGTGAGCGGATCTACGCCGACCGCGAACTGCCGCGTAATCAGAAAGCTTACGAACTGATTCTGCGGATCGGGACAGAGCTGGAAGGCGTCCATAACGAGCATACCCGCCTGCTGCAGAAGAGCTACGAATTGAGCAATCAGGCGCTGCGGGCGGCCAAAGAGTCGATGTATTATACCGGAATGAACGCGTTCAGTTTCGAGCAGGAGGTCGGCGCGTTTATTTTCGGCAAGCTGCTTTCGCCCGAGAGCATGCAGGGAGTGATTGCGCCTTTCATCGGGTTGGAGCGGGCAGAGCTGTGGTCGCCGCTGACCGTGTTTGCCCAGCAGCAGTTGGCCGGACGCGGCGAAGAATCCGGCGGACAAGCCGCTTTTATGGAGATGGACGAGGCGGAAGAAGATGCATTTGCGGAGCAGCGCAGGATCGGCATCGTTCGAATCGTTCGGTTACTAATGGCCTTTTTCGACGAAAAAAATCGCGAAATCGTTTATTTGAATCAATTTATCGAATGGCTGCGCGAACAGGGAGAAGAAGAGCTGCTAAGCAGCCGCGGTTTCTACGACTGCTGGCTGATCCTGCATCAGCGCAGCCCGATCTCGGATAGAGGATGGACGGACTCGGGCGGCGAGGCCAGAGGGAGCAGCGGACTGCAGGAAGATATCGGCGAAGAACTGCAGGGAAAGACCTTAAATGTCACGGAAAGTGGCGAAGTACTGCGCGTGACACAGCGATACGAGATTCAGGATATGATCATCGAGCGAACGGAGGGGAATCATGCAATTTGACGAGCAGGAGATTATGAAGGCGTTCCGCATTTATGTGGAACTGGCCAAGTCCGGGCGTGCGGAAGCCGAACAAACTAAGCTGTATGAAAATGACGACCGGATTCGAGGATTGGTGGATCGTTTCGCAGAGGAATCGGACTGCGCGGTCATTGCGGCGGGCGAACAGCTCATGCTGATCCCTCTGGCTAGACTTTCGCCTTTTCATATGAACAACGACACGTTGAAGAGAAATTATTTGAAAGCCGGTGCGCTCAACGCCGATCTTTATCTGCTGTACGTGGCGGTGATCGTCTGGATCGGAGCGTTTTACGACAGCTACCAGACGGCCGAGCCGATACGAAGTTTTCTTAGCGTAGATGAATGGCTGAACCTGATGCGCGACAAAATGGAAGGAATCAAGGAGCGCGGCGAGGAACAGCTGGAGCAGGACAGTATAGATTACGGCTATCGCTGGAGCGAGATCGTCAAGCGCTGGGATGCCATCGACGATATCAGGGAAGGCGCCAAGCGGCAGAGCGGACAGACGAACAGCCGTTTAAGCTTTCTGGACAGCGTTCGCCGCTTTTTGCTGCACCAGGAGCTGGCGCTTGAAGTCGGAGTGAACGAGCTGGGGCTGAACGAAAAAACGAAAATCGTGGTTCAGCGTTACTTCATGGAAACGGAATATAACCGGGGCATCCTCGAGTTCTTATACGGATATGCCGATCGGGCTGAAGAGGAGGAGCAGAGCCATGCCGGCGATTTCTAAAATTCGTTTTACCAATGTGGTTTACGAGGCGGGAGCCAAGCGTTATAACGACTCCACCTTTTTCTTCGACGGACACAACAGCGCGATCGTGTTGGAGAACGGAGGCGGCAAAACGGTCTTTATTCAGGCGGCGCTGCAGGCGGTGATTCCGCATACCGATCTGGCCGGGCGTAGGATGCGCGAAACGCTGCAGCTCGAAAACGGGCCGGCGCATATCGCGGTCGAATGGCTGCTGGCCGATAAGCCCCGCCGCCGTTATGCCGTCACCTGCGTGACTCTTTTTATGAATTCGGGAAGTCTGGACTCTTATCGTTATGTCTATGAATACGGCGATCAGGACGAGCACGGGATTACGAATCTGCCTTTTACCCGGAAAAGCGACAGCGGAACCCGGGCGAGCGACAAAGGAGAAATGCAGGACTATTATCACTCGATGGTTCAGCGGTTCAGACTTCAGGCACGACAGTTCGATAAAATCGGCGAATACCGGAATCATCTGGAAAACGAACTGCAGATCGTGGCGACGGAATGGGAAGCGGTCGTCAAGATCAATTCGAACGAAGGCGGCGTGGAAGCTTTTTTCGAAGAGTGTAAAACGACGTCTAATCTGGTCGACCGACTGCTTATTCCGACCATCGAAAATTCGATGCAGGGCTACGATCAGAAAAGCTTTGCAAATTTGTTTCAAGCACAGCGTGACGGCTTCAAGCAGTATCGAGAGCTGAAGCTGAAGATTGAAACCAACCAGCGGATTATTGAGCAATTGGAGCGGTATGTACAAGGATACGCCTTTTACGATGAACAGCAAAAAGAGTATCTAAAGCTGCGGCGGTCCGCTTTTTACACATGGAATTATGTCAAGCAGTCGGAAGCTCGGCAGCAGGAGCGTATAAATGAACTGGATCGTCATATGGCCAAGCTTACAGAAGACAGGGAAGTCTTGGAACAAAAACGGATGTCTCTTCGAATTGCCAAAGCGCAAGAAAAGGAAGAAAGTCTTCAAACCCTTCTGTATGAAGCCGCAGAAGAGTTGGAGCAGGAAAACGAACGCTTGGCAGATTTGGAGCGCGAGTGTGCCTCGATCGAATATGCGCAGGAAAGAGAGAAAAGGCGAGAAGCGGCACAGAATTTGCGTTATGCCGAGTACCGCTTGGCGCAGATGGAGATCTCGGAAGACGAAGCGGAGCTCGAAAATGCCTGGCGGGAAAACGCCCGTCAGTTGAAAGCGATATTCGCGAAGCATGAACAAAAGTTGTTGGAGCAGGAGCTGCAAGAACAACTTCAATTGGAACAAATCAACCGGCAGCTTCTTGAACTCAATAAAGACGCCGCTGAAAAGAGCCGGATTTTGCACCGGTTGAGAAGCGAAAATACACAAGCCGAAGCAGAGATCAAAAAGGATCGTCAGAAACTTCAAGAGCTGGCCCAAGATATACTGGATGATCCGCTGACCGAATCGGTCCAACATCAACTGCCGATTTGGAATGAAGCATACAATTGTTTGGAACAGGAGTTATTGTCCGGTCATGCCAAGCAGAGCGAACTTGAACAAAAGAGGGAACGGCTTCGCGTAATGCTGGCTGATGGTCGGGCTGAGTTAAGCGGGATTCAGCAGGAACTGAGCCGGCTGAAAGCTGAGTATCGTCGTTACGCCGAAGATCACGAAGAAGTGCGGAACGTACTGGCTTCACTTCGTCCCGAATGGGCCAGATTGACCTCGATTCCGGAAAAAGAGGAATCGATTCGTCAGCGGATGATGCGAGAGATTGAATCCAAAACGGCGCAAAAAGACGATTTGTATCGTCAGGAACGGTTGGCTCGGCGTCATGTGGACGATTACGGCGAGCAGGAATCTTTTTTCGCCGATCCTTATGCCTCCGAACTGCTGCACAGATGGAGCGGTCAGTTTTCGCTGCTGCAGTCCGGGGTCGAATATGCCCAGCAGCACAAAGAACCTGATGTTGGGGAACTCTGGGCGCTAACCTTGATTACGACGACTCATGAAACGGAGAAGCTGAAGAACAAAATCTTTGAGGTCGCGGATCGTCTTCAGTTTCCTGTTCGAGTGCTCAGCGTGGACGAAGCCAGAGGTATTCGAAGCGGAACTTCTAATGCGGATGATGGAAACTGGATCGAACCCTTGTTGTGGCGTTCGGTTGAGAATCCGACTTCATTCGAAGCTTGGAAAAGCGGGGCAGCAGAACGTGCGGGACATGCAGAACGTGCGAGAACAGCCAAAGAAAGGGAACTTCAGGAGTGGAGAGACGGAGAGCGTCGGCTTGCCGAGCTGCTGAAACGTTACCCGAACGAAGAGCGCCATGCGTCAGAGCTGCGTCGAAACGAATGTGCAGCCCGAGAAAATGCTCTGCAAAAACGTCTTGATGCTCAAGCGGCGGACGAAATTCGCACTGAACAGGAGCAGAAAGAGCTTCAGCAAAAACAGGAGATTGCCAGACAGCAGGTTATGGCTCTTGAAAGGAAGATGGATCAGGGAAATCGCTACCTCACACTTGAACGAAAAACAGCCGAATTGGAGCGAAACCGCCGAGACTTATTCGTCAAGCTCAAGCAGCAGGAACAGGTTTTGCAGGATGCGCAGAATATCGTATCTGAACGTATAGAAGAGCAAAAAAAGAAGGAAGGGCATCTGAAAGAATTGTCTGTAGAGCTTAAATATTGGCGGCAGCAAGAGCTTTATACAGCGGTCGCAGCAGAATTTCCGTTGGAAAACGAATTTACTTTGCCTGTACTTCAAGAAGTCCGACGGAGTTTGGAGCGGCGGCGCGACAAAGTTGCGACCGATCGAGTTAACCAAGAACGGGAGATTGAGCGCTATCGTATAGAGGAGGAGCAAGCGAACAAAGCGATGAAGCGCAATCTTCAGAAATATCCTTATCTGGATCGGGCTCTTGAACTTCCTTTGTACGCGGAGGAGTATCTTGAAGAATTGTCGAACAAGCTTCAAATCAGCACAGAAAAACGAGCCTTACTCTTATCGGAAAAAGAACGGAGAAACGAGGATTATCAACAGCAGTCCGGAATTTTGAAATCGGAGCAACAACGATATAAAGAGCAGTTCGACGGCCAAGAGCCGATGGGTTTCCTAGAACCGTTAAGCCGCGTGGAAGAACGGACAGTCGAGGAAAAGCGGCATTTGGAGCGAGAGGAAGATCGTCTGAACGAGCTCATGGCAGCAGCCCGAAAACAGCATGCCGGTATTTCCAAAGCCCGCGAAGTATGGCTGCCGCAGCTTCGGGTGCATGACATCGAAAACCCGGCACTAAAAACGGAGTCTGCCGAACTGTCTTTGTCCGAACAAAACGACTGGTTGTACGATATGTTTGAACGCAGCAAAGCTGCTGTAAATGGGCTTGAAGAACAAAAGCGCAAAGTCGACGAAGAAAAGCGCAGAGCCGAAGCAAGCAAAAAGCGGTTTATCGATTTTTGCGACAAACAGGTTGCGGATCTCAAGCAAAGTCAGATGGCCAAAAACGGAGTCGCCGATAAACAAGAATACACTGAGCTGCAGGAATTCGAACAATCTCTCAAGCGAAACTTGCTGCGAGCCAGCCAGATTGCCGAAATTGAGAAGCAGGCCGAAGATAAAAAGCTGCAGCATTATATCACTCACATTCATGATCATTTAAAGCAGCTTGCCCAAGAGCTTGGCGAAATTCCGAAAAAGACGAGAGTCAAAACAAGCGAAGGAACCAAAGAAATTTATTCGTTCCGAATTCCGCAGTGGGAAGAGAAAATTGCCCGTGAGAAAATCCAGGATCATATCGAGTGGATCAGCCGACAATTGGAAGGATCAAAATATGTAGATGAGCACGGGGAGCCTCAAGATGCACTTGTGCGTAAGGAACTTGAAAAGTGGCTTGATTCGAGGCAGCTGCTGCTCAAAGTACTGGGCGACAATGCGATCCGTATTCAATGCCGCAAAGTGAGCAATGACAATCGGGTAACGTCTGCCGCATACAGCTGGGAAACGTCGAACTCCTGGTCCGGAGGCGAACGCTGGAGCAAGAATATGGCGCTTTTCCTGGGTTTGCTCAATTACGTAGCCGAAAAGCGGCAGCCGATTCAGAGCAAGATGGCAAGGCATCGATCCGTGATCCTCGACAATCCGTTCGGCAAAGCTTCCAGCGAACACGTACTGAGTCCTGTTTTCTATATCGCCGAGCAATTAGGGTTTCAGATGATTGCCCTGACCGCGCATGCAGAAGGCAAATTCTTACGTGATTACTTTCCAGTTCTATACAGCTGCAGGCTGAGAAACGTGGCAGGGGATTCAGGCAAACAGATTGTAGATGCGCACCAGAGTATGAATCAGGCTTATTTTCGAGATCTGGAACCGGAATCGATGGCCTATTTAGGCAAACCCAAACAGATGGAATTATTTTAAGGAAAATTCCGATCCCAGAATCCCTCTTCCATGTTTTCCCTCAACCCAATCCGGTTATTGCTTAGCATAGGGAGGTGATACGGATGTCCAACAACCATGACGGCAAGCATTCTTCGAAGAAGATGTCCGCATTGGCGGCCAAAGTGCTTCACGACAAAACGTCCGAGAAAAAGGCCAAATCGCTGGCGGGTTCGGTGCTGTCCCAGGCCGAGACGCATGCCGACGATCACGCTTCCGATTCGGATTCCGGCAGATCGCACAACTGATTTTCCCCAAAAAAAGGCCCATGCAGACCGTCGCAGTGACGCTCGCGCATGGGTTTTTGCCAGCCATTACTTGCGCGGCGCCAGCCCGATGGTGTCTTGGGTGGACGGATCGATATACACGATGATCTTCCCGAGTACCGCATCCTGCGTTGTCGGGAAAATCACCTGTACCACGCGGGACGGGATGTTCTCCTGCTTCAGGGTGGATCTCATCAGAGGATACGGAACGTCGGTCCCGTCGATAACGGACACTTCCGCTTCCCGCCAATCGATCGTCAGCGTATCCTTGGAGTTCTCATGGATACCGTTCCAAGCGATTTGGCGCATCTTCATCTCGTCCGTTTGCTCCGGGATCTGCTGGGCAGATTCCTGCGTTACCTGCGGCTGTACAACGGGCAGCTTGTCTTCCGTGCATCCCGACAGGCCGGAAACGGCCAGCCCGATCAGCATAGACAGGCCTACGAGGGCACGCGATCTTCTCATACGAATATCAGCTCCTTTACGGTTATTTTTCTGACGTTGGCGCCTCCTTTAAGGTTGCAGATTCGACTACCCGGCTGTCCTACGTTACTTTATTGAAGAAATTTTTCAAACCTTTTCTGAAAAGAAGGGGCTTTTTTCGGTTCGCGGCCACTTTATTGGTTTAAAGGAGGTAGAACCATACTACTGTACAGAAGTTGTACATAAGGGAGGCATCAAGATGGACAACAAGCAGCCCGGAAAAGCGAAAAAGTGGCCGTTTGCCGTATTGGCAACGGTCGTAGCGGCAGGAGGCGTGTACGCTCTGCCGCAGGTATTCGCCGACGAATCAGCCGGTTCCCGTACGGAATCGGCGCAGACGCAAACGTCTTCCGCCTATACGGCGCAGAAGGTGCAGCCGTCTTCGGCAGCCGTAAATACGTCTTTAACGAACACGTCTTCCGTATCGCCGAACCTTCAGCCGACCCAAATCCGTACGTCTTCCGGCTCGACAGCAGGTAACGCCGAAGTGGTTCTGCCGATCATCTCGGTTGATCCGAAGAAGGCATCGGCATCCGCTTCGCGCAGCGCACTGCTCCAGCTGCAGATCATGAGTCTCAAAACCGAACAATACCTCGCTTTCGGCGCGGCCGAGAAGCAGTCGATCAAACTGATCGAAGCGCGCAACCGGGCGACCGAAGTCTTCTCCGATCCGAATGCACCGGCGGACCGGGTCTTCTCGTCTTCGCGTAAGCTCGAAGAAGCGATCGACCGTTACAACGACGAAGCGCTTGGCGGAGCCAACACGATTGCGAGCGCACTGGCCAAAGCCCAGACCCAAATTCTAAACGGACGCAGCGAGAGCGACCTGGACGCATCCGGCAAGCTGGCGCTGCAAGGACTGAGAGAAGCCCAAGCTCGCCTGAACGCCAATTCTACGGAAGCGGGCGCTTTGTCGGCCTATAAATATTTCCTGCTGCGTTCTGCCGAAGCGAACGATATCCAATCGTTTAATCCGGCGGATTACAGCACCGTGCTGAAGCAGTACGAAGCGAACATCAAAGCGCGTACGGAAGCGGCCGGCTCTTATGCCAAAGCGGCGGACAAGCTGAAGAAAGCATATGACGTATCCGCGAAGTCGTTGGCCTCGGCGCTGGAACGTTCTTCCGGCAAAAATGCACTCGATGCCGCTCAGGCAAGTGTAAAAGTCACTTACGATGCCCTGAACGAAGGACTGACGCTGGCGGAAGAAATCGTTCAGGCGCGGCCGCTGCTCGATTCTCCCGCAGGCAAAGAAAAAGGGCAGTACGGCGCGTCGAAGATCGGCACGCTCAAACGCGCGATCGGCAAAGCGGAACGTTCGCTCAAGACATCGAAAACGATCGAACCGCTCAAGGAAGCGCGTACGAAGCTTGCCGCGGCGGTAACGGAGTTCAAGAACAGCCGGAATTCTTAAGTCCAGGCACTTTACCAATAATTGAAAAAGCTCTCCCGCATGTTTAGGCGGGAGAGCTTTTTGGCGTTTTAAAGGAGGAAGCTTCGGATCGGTTTTGCCGTTTTCGTTGTCCGTGATGCAGTTTCATCGATAAAGCCGGCGGACAGCCGCTTCCTTCGTGGTTTCGGCGGACCCTGCCGCAGGCAGAAAAGCAGGCATCCTACTGCCGAGTCCGGATTTCTTCCGACAGCTGCGCGGCGATCTCGCCAAACGGCATCAGGATCTGCGCGTCGTTGTCGTAGCGCCGTACGTTGACGCTGCCGGATTCCCGTTCTTTTTCCCCGACTACGAAAATGTACGGCACCTTATCCTGCTGGGCCGAACGCATCTTGTAACCGAGCTTGCTGCTGCCGACATCGGCTTCGGCCCGAAGATCCGCATCCCGCAGCATCTTGCGAACTTCGAACGCGTAGTCGTCGTAATGGGCCGATACCGGCAGCACCCGCACCTGAACCGGCGACAGCCACAGCGGGAACGCACCGGCATAATGCTCGATCAGAATGCCGATAAAGCGGTCGATCGAACCGTAGATGGCCCGATGGATCACGACCGGCCGGTGTTTTGAACCGTCTTCGCCGATATACGACAGATCGAATTTCTCCGGCATCTGGAAATCGAGCTGGATCGTGCCGCACTGCCAGCTCCGGCCAAGCGCATCGAGCACATGGTAATCGATCTTCGGTCCGTAGAAAGCGCCGTCGCCTTCGTTCAGCCGATACTCGGCCCCGCGGTCATCCAGCACATGGCGCAGTGCGTTCTCCGCTTCGTCCCACAGCTCCTGCGAACCCATGGAATCGTCGGGACGCGTCGACAATTCGATCCGGTAATCGAAGCCGAATACGCGGTACATGCCGTCGATCAGATCCATCACTTTGCCGATTTCTTCTTCGATCTGGTTCGGCCGGACAAACAAATGCGCGTCGTCTTGGCAGAATGTCCGCACCCGCATGAGGCCGCTGAGCGCACCCGAATATTCGTGGCGGTGCACCTGGCCGAACTCCATCATCCGGATCGGCAGATCGCGGTAGGAGCGCAGCTCGTTTTTGTACATCAGCATATGGCCCGGGCAGTTCATCGGTTTGAGCGCGAACGCTTCGTCGTCGACTTCGGAAAAATACATATTGTCTTTGTAATGGTCCCAGTGCCCGGATTCTTCCCACAGGCGGCGGTTCATCATGAACGGCGAGCGCACTTCGTCGTAGCCGCTGCGAAGCTGCATGCCTCGCGAGAAGTTTTCGAGTTCGGTCCGCAGCAGCATCCCGTTCGGCAGATAGAAAGGCATGCCCGGCGCTTCGTCGGAGAACATGAACAGCTTCAGTTCGCGCCCGAGCTTGCGGTGATCGCGCTTCTTCGCTTCTTCCAGCAGGCGCAGATGGTCGTCGAGCTGTTCTTTGCGGGGGAAAGAGGCTCCGTAAATCCGCTGCAGCACCGGACGGTCCGAGTCGCCGCGCCAGTAGGCGCCGGCGACGCCAAGCAGTTTGAACGCTTTGAGCCGCCCTGTCGACGGAAGATGCGGACCGCGGTCCAGATCCGTGAATTCGCCCTGCTCATACAGCGAGAACCTCTCGTCTTCCGGCGCATCTTCGATCATTTCGAGCTTGAACGATTCGCCGCGCTCCCGGAAAAAGGCCAGAGCTTCTTCGCGTTCGACGGCCCGCCGGCGGATAGGCAGATTTTCTTCGGCGATCTTCCGCATCTCGCGTTCGATCGCAGGCAGATCGTCGGCGGACAAAGCGGCAGGCAGTTCGAAGTCGTAATAAAAACCGTCTTTGGTCGGCAGGCCGATGCCAAGCTTGACCGCCGAATCGCCATACCGCCGTTTGACCGCCTGGGCCAGCAGATGAGCGGCGCTGAGCCGGTAGATCGGCAGACTGTCTTCGTCGCCGGGAAGCAGAATCTCGAGCGCAGAAGATTCGCGCACCTTTTCGCCCAGATCGACGAGGATGCCGTTCAGCCGGGCGGCGATCGCATTCTTGCCGAGCGAAGTGCCGGCGGAGCGGGCGATTTCGAGCACGGATGTACCGGCTTCTACCCGGCGGATATCGCCGTTCGGAAATGTGATTTCGACCAAGGACGAGGCGGATGGATCTTGGGACACGGATAGGGATGGGAATTGTTCGGACATGCTGCATTCCTCCAAGTATAGTGGGATGGCGAGCGCAGACGATCTTCCGGAGAACGCAAAAACGCACTCTCCCCGGAAAGGGACGAGTGCGCTCGGCTCGTGGTTCCACCCTCATTCGATCCCGGCTCCGGAAGCTTACGCTCCCGGGCAAACAGCCGTGACCCTTACTTGGGATCCGTTAACGGGGATCGGTCGGCGGAGGCTACCGGCCGCCGTGCGCATCCACTCAGGACGGGCATCGGGCGCGGCGTTCGCTTCCGCGGCTGCGGAGAGGTAATTCCGGGCCGCTTACCGAAGAAGCTCACAGCAATCGCTTCTCTCTCTGGACGGTGCGCACGGGGAATATTGACTCCGGTCAAAGCCGAATGTTTCGTTGATTCTGAATTATAGGCGTCCGTTCGGCAAAGGTCAAGGGAAAAAAGAAGAAAGCGACGCGGCAGTTTGAACGAACCCCCTGTCAGCGGTTATGATGGAGGTATACAACAGATACGGATAAAAGGAGGGCGGGTCATGTACGGACATACTTTTGCCCAGGCATTGTGCAAGTTGGGCGGCGACGAACTTCGATTGGTCTATGTGCTGTGCTGCGACACGGCGGTTCAGGAACTGCTCGTTTCCAAGATTCGGGGTTGGATCAAACGCGAACCCCAGCGGTTCGCCGCTCAGCTGCAGGAGAAGGCGCTTGCCTACCGGGAATGGAACGACGACGAACTGCGGCTTGCGATTCTGCTGGAACTTGCCAAACGTTCGCGTCTGCACGGAGCGCCGCTGACAACGGCGGCCGAGCTGGAGGAATTTGCCGGAGGAATCGTGGAACATATCGAGCTCGGGGCAGCCGAAGAAGACCGGGCGTATTTCGTTTACCGGGAAGAACATCCCGAAGCGAGCGCTCTGGAAGCGCTGATCGATTATCAGAACGAACAGCTGATCCAGGGGCTCGGACGTCTGCTGGACGCGGCTCCTCAGTCCGAATGGGAGGCGTATATCCGGCGGATCGAACCGTTCCTTCCGGAAGACCTGACCGATCTGCCGGAAGCTTCCTATGTCTCGGATACGGCCGGATCGGACTTCGATTACTCGCGAAGCGATACCGGATCTGCGGAAGAGTACGGAGGCAGCGAACAGACGGACCCGATACTGGATCTGCCGGGCATTGCCGAATCGCCGGCGGCCGCCGCTGCGCAAAACGAAGCGGTGGAAGAAGAACATGTCATCCGGGAAGACAGTCAGATCGCCGGTTCGGAGCCGGCCGCAGCGCCGGTACGCCTCAACAAGACCGAAGAAGCCGCCGAAGAACCGTTCGGAAGTGCCGGATTGACGGATGCCGAATACGAATCTTTGCTGGGTTCCGAGCAGGACTTCGAAGAACCCGAAGCGGCGTCGGAGCCGGCTGCTCCGCTGCGGCCGAGCGGCGTCAAGCTGCTGCTTGCCGCGCTGGAGCATCAGAGAGGCTGCGCGCATTATGAAGCCGTCATGTCGCTGCTTGCTTCGGCGGAAGGGCTGTTCGGGATCGGCGAGATGCCGGAATTGTACGGACGCAGGCTCAGTTTCCGGGTCGTATCGGCGAGTCCCGCTTTCTTGAATGTGCTGCCCGGAGGCGGAGCGAAGAACGCGCCCAAAGCGATTTATCGCAGTCTGAATCCGCAGCGCCGCCGGCTGCCCCTGCTGCTCGTACAGCTGTTTCTGCCGGAGCTGGTCTCCGAAGATGAGACCGAAGCGGATTACGGTTCGCTGCTGGCTTTGTGGCGCTCCCGCGCGGAGCAGCACGGCGCATTCAAGAGCGAGCTGGCGGAA
Organism: Saccharibacillus qingshengii; assembly: GCF_013185195.1. GTDB lineage: Bacteria > Bacillota > Bacilli > Paenibacillales > Paenibacillaceae > Saccharibacillus > Saccharibacillus qingshengii. Next base: position 56,267 of record NZ_JAAZWC010000005.1, on the reverse strand, counting down.
GAAGATTCGCGCATCGAATATTATAAGCGCGAATCGGCCAGCTGCGCGGAGCAGCTGGAAGCGGCGCGTACCGAGCGCGCGGCTTCCAAGAAGCGGATTACGGATATCCGGGAATCGCTTGTGAGCAAGCTGCGCGTGAGCAGCATGCAGCTTCCGCCGATTTCCGAATCGTTCGATCACCTGCTGAAAGAGTATGCCGATAACCGGCACCGGATCGAAGAAGCGGAAAGTTCCCGACGGGAACGCGGTCAGGGTTTCTCGGCGCTGATCAAATACACGCTGAATTATGCGGCATCGAGCGTCAGCTTGATCGATCTGAAGCGCAAGCAGGATCGTTTGCTGGGTCAAATGGCCGAAGAAGCGCTGCGTACCGACGGGGAATGGGGGCAGGGCGAGCGTTACGTCGTGGCGGCGGAGCAAGAACGGATCGGTTTCCTCGAAGCGGAAATCGATCGGCTCGAGAAGCTCCAGACCGAATATCGCGAAGAGCTGCGCCGCTCCGAACAGGCACGCAAGGCGCTGGAACAAAGCAAGAAAAAGCTGGAGAAACAGGTCTACGGGCTGATGGATCTGTAATTCCGGCAGAGCGCCAAAAAGCCGGGGTCCCATAAACGGGACTCCGGCTTTTTGGTATGGATTCGGCTTATGGCCTAGTACCTTGACCGATAAAGATGTTAGGTTACGCCCCTCGAAAACCCGCTTGAACCATGCGTGTTTCCGATGAACGCAAACCTTGGATTTAATCCGGTCAAGGTACTAGTACCCTTTCAACTCTTAATCCGAGGTTTACGTTTTCCTGAAACGCACACGCCTTAGGTGCGTTTCAGGGGAGCGTAACCTTACCTTTAGTGTTGACAAGGTACTATTCGGCTGTTCAAGCGGCCGTTCGGAAACATAGATTCGTTCCGAGCGCTCCGTTTATTGGGCGACGGGCGCGTAGAAGCTGATCGTGCCCGTACTTTCGTCCGCACTGATAAACAGATCGCGTCCGTTGACCCGGTGAATGCCTTCCGGCGATTCGCCGGCCGTCTTGATCAATCCCAGATACTTGGGATTCGCGGCGTCTTCGATATCGAAGAACAAGATGGCATCCGCGCGTTCGGCCGCAACGGCCAGCAGGGAACGTCCATTCACGGTGGACGTTGTCAGGTTTTCGACCTCGCTGCCTTTTTTGCTGCTGCGATCGTCCGGATACAGACCGGCGTTGGCCGTGGCTTCGTCGATCAGACTCATGCTGTCGTAGACGAGTTTGCCGTCCAGACTCCATACGGCGATGCCCCGTCCGCCGGCGCTGACGCCGTCTTTGAACTCGTTGCCGCCGAGATCGCCTTCGTTTGCGGTGATCAGATGCCGACCGTCCGGCGAGAAAGCGATCCCGTCGGGCTCGAAACGTCCGGTCATCGTGTCGGAGAACGAGATGACGCCGTCGTCTTTGAGGTCGGCGTCATGCTTGGTCGTGCCGAGAGCGAATACCTTCGTCACTTTTTTGGAAGCGAGGTCGACGAGAGCGATCGCGTTGTTCTCCTGCAGCGTAACGGCCGCCATCGTTCCGTCTTTATTGATCGCGACATACTCCGGCTGCGGCTCGTGGGGATAAACGGCGCCTTTTACGGTACTCAGATCGACCGGAAGATCGGTCAGCGTGCCGCTTAGCGCGTCGCTGCCGGCAAACTCCATCACGGCGATACTGCCCGGACGCTTGGCGTTCGGATAATCGAATTCCTGCGTCTTCGGATCGAGTTCTTCGTCCTCGATCGCGATCACGGCGTATTTGCCGTCCGGCGAAATCGCGATCGAATCCGGCCCGATACCCAGCTTGTAGGTTTTGGCGATTTTGTAGGTCTCCAGATCGACGACGGCCAGAAATCCGGGGTTGGCCAGCTGCATCGTGTCGCCGCCGCGGACGGCGGCGAGCGCGTACTTGCCGTCCGGCATGACCGCGACGCTTGTCACTTCCGCCGCTTCGGACAGCGACTTGAAGCTGACCGTTTTCAGCAGCGAGGTCCGGGCGGCATCGGAGATGTCCAGCACGCCGATACTGCCTTTGTCGGCTTCCGTCACGATCAAGCGTTGTCCGTCAGGCGTGGACGAAGCGATCTCGGCTTTGCCGGAAGGCATAGCGAACGAAGCAGTCAGGGCGAAGCCTGTCCGGTTCTGCGCGGACGCCGCCGCACCCAGCAGAGCGTCGAGCGCCGACTGCGGGATATACACCCGGCCTTTATCGGCGTAAGGGGCTTTATCGAGCTTAATGGTTTTGCCGTTCAGCGTCATGGAGGAACCGCCGAGCTTGAACATGGCGGTGATTCCCTCGGCCCGGACTTCCACGCTGCCCGCCGCCGAATTCCATGTGGCTTTGCCCAGCATGTTCTGAACGGCGGTGCGCAGCTGCACTTCGTTCGAAGCGGCGTGCAGGGGAGGCGTGTTCAGCGTCAGTACGCCCGAAGCGAGCGTAAGCGTGCCGACTCCCAGCAGGATGCGGCGGATTTTTCCGGACAGGGTTTGTTTGCGGCGATTCGTATTCATGTAAATTCTCCTTTGTGGGTGCCGGATCGATCGATTTGGGTTCCGGGCTTCCTATGTAAAAAGTTACGCGAATACCGGCCAAAAAGCCGGCAGGCTTCTGCCATTGTAAAGAGACAGTGTATGCCGGGTGTCAAAAACAAAGCCGCTTTTTGTAAACGTCTATCCGCGCCGGTGCTGGGTTGATCCGCATATGATAAACTTGGACGGGAAGCGAATCGGACATCGGGTATGCCGAACGCAAAACGCATGCAGAAAGGAAGAAGGATATGACACAGCAGCAAACGCAGGGAACCTTGTTCAAAAACGGCCGGATCGGCCTCGGAGCTTCGGAAGGAAGTCCGGACGCCATTTATACGGAGAACGGCAGGATCCGGGCGATCGGGACCTCGGCCGACCTTGAGCTTCAATTGTCGGGCCGATCTTACGAAGTCGTCGATTGGGCAGGGGCAAACGTACTGCCCGGCTTAACCGACTCGCATATGCATTTGTCGATGCAGGGCGTGAAGCTTGCGGCTCTGGATTTTTCGGAGACGGCGTCCAAAGAGCAGATGCTGTGGCAGATTCGCGAACGTGCGGCGAAGACGCCGGAAGGCGAATGGATCTTCGGGCTGAACTGGAACGAGAACGCCTTCACGCCGGCCGAAGCCCCGACGATTGACGAATTGGACGAAGCGGCCGGCAGCCGCCCGCTGTATTTGACGCGCACCTGCTTCCATGCTTTTCTCGCCAACCGCGAAGCGTTCCGCCGTGCGGGCGTTACCGCAGACACGCCCGATCCGCTTTCCGGCGCGCTGGGACGGGGCGAGTCCGGAGAACTGAACGGCTGGATCTACGAAGAAGCGTCCAAGCTGCTGACAGCCGTGCAGCCGAAGCCGGATTACGCAGACAAAAAAGCGGCGATCCGCCGCGCCTGCGAATATGCGCTCAGCCTGGGTCTGACCGCGGCGCATACGGAAGATCTGCGCTATCTCGGCGGAATCGACGTGATGCGGCGTATTCACCGCGAGCTGCGGGAAGAAGGACTGCACTTTCGCTCGCATCACCTTATCTTCCACGATTACCTGGACGAAGCGGAAGCGCTTGGGCTGACAGCGGGCGACGGCGACGAATGGCTGCGGATCGGCGCGGTGAAGATTTTCTCCGACGGAGCGATCGGAGGCCGGACGGCGCTTCTTAACGCGCCTTACCACGATGCGCCGACCACGAGCGGAATGGCGATCCATGCCCGGGAGCGGCTGCACGCGATCACGGCCCGCGCTCGGTCGCTCGGATTCCCGATTGCCGTGCATGCGATCGGCGACGGCGCGGCGGATTTGACGCTAGGCGCGATGGAAGCTTATCCGCTTGCGGGCATTACGGCGCTGCCGGACCGTTTCATCCACGCGCAGGTATTGGATGCGGCGCTGCTGGAACGCATGACGAAGCTGCAGCTGATTGCCGATATCCAGCCGCGCTTCGTCGTCAGCGATTTTCCGTGGGTACTGGATCGGGTCGGGCCGGAGCGGACCGATTATCTGTACGCGTGGAAAAAGATGATCGACGCGGGTATCGTCTGCGCCGGAGGCAGCGACGCGCCGATCGAGCCGCTGAATCCGCTGCTCGGGCTGCACGCGGCGGTTGCCCGGCGCCGTCCCGACCGTGCCGAACCGGCGGAAGGCTATCTGCCGCAGGAGCGGCTTAGTCTGCAGCAGGCGCTGTGGCTGTTTACGGAAGGCAGTGCGCTTGCGGCGGCCGAAGCCGGCGAACGCGGACGGATTCAAGTCGGCTTCGCCGCCGATTTTACCGTGCTGGACCGCGATATTGCCGCAGGCGAACAAGCGCTTACCGAAGCCAGGACGCTTATGACCGTCGTGAACGGCAAAGTCGCTTACCGGGCTTGATTCGGGAAGGGTAAGATTGTCTGCGGCCGGCGCCCTCCTTTTTTTCCTGTCCAAAAACAAAGACGCTTCCCCGCACCCCGGAACCGGTGCAGCGGGAAAGCGTCTTTTTGCGCCGTGCGTTGACACCAAGCCCGATCCGTAGTTAAATAGTAATTATTACTATTAATAAAACGCCTGCAGGGCGCATCCATAGCAGTGCAGCGAGAGGAGCTTGTCCGCAGTGGGGAAATCCGCAATGACCGCACGGCTGCCGAAGTCCAAAGGGACCGAGATGGCGACCGTTTACGAAGCCAGAGATTGTACGCGCAAAGTGAAGCATCTGGTTCTGCCGGAGCGCAACCAGCGCATCGTCCAGGAATTCATGCAGATTCTGGAGATGAGAGAAGAATTCGAGCAGCATGATGTGCCGATTCCGAATAAAGTCGTCATGTACGGACCTCCGGGAACAGGCAAGACGCTGACCGCTTTTCACGTGGCGGCGTCTCTGGGACTGCCTCTGATTTTGGTTCGCCTGGATGCGCTGATTCACAGTCATCTGGGGGAGACCGGCAGCAATATCCGCAAAATATTCGATTATGCGCGCGCGGTGCCCTGTGTACTGTTCCTCGACGAATTCGATGCCGTGGCCCGTACCCGCGAGAGCGGCGACGAGGTCAAAGAAATGGCGCGGGCCGTCAATACGCTGCTGCAGTGTCTGGACGAATTCGGCGATGTCAGTATTTTTATGGCGGCGACCAATTTGGAAACCGAGCTTGATCCCGCCATCTGGCGTAGATTCGATACGCGGATGACCTATCAGCTGCCGAACGAGCAGGACCGGCGGCATTATATCCGGCTGCTGATCGGGGAATTCGGCTGCCAAAACGGAGCGGAAGCCGAAGCCTGCCGGCTGCTCGGCGGCTGCAGCTTTGCGGATATCGAGCAGATCGTGCTGAAGGCCAAGCGCAAAGCCATTATCGATCGACAGCCGCTGCACGCCGCACATGTCTCTTTATCGTATGAAGAGTACGCGCCGACCCCTACCGAAGTCCGGATGCAATCCCAAGCCTGATGACAAAAAAAGCTCCGCCCTGCGCGGCATCGATTCGTCGATACGCGCCGGGCGGAGCTTTTTCGATTCGGGATGCCCCCGTGCCTGGTTATTCGGGATTCTTCTCGTCTGCGCGGTTGGCCTGGCGAATCTCTTCGCGGTTCTCCCAGAGCATACTGCGCAGATTGGATTTGGAACCCTGAATAATAAAGTAAGGGACGCCGGAGGTTTTGGCCAGTTCGACGCCTTCCCACGAAGCACGGTGCGAGGTCGATGTAATCAGCAGGAACAAGGCCTGCGCACGCCGCAGATCGGACGCGACGAGATCGGGACGTTCTCCGTTCTCGTGGACATAAGTTGCACCGCTCTCGACTACCACATCTTCGAACCATTTGCGCTGGCCGCCCAATACGACGATCGTGCATCCTTCGAGGAACGGCTCGGGTCTGCTTTTGCGGCCTTCCTTTTTCGGCTTGGACGAAGACGGGACGCTCTGCCGCGCAGCGGCCGGATCCCGGCGGGGTACGGCTTCCGGATCGGAGAAATCGCGGTAGACCCTTGCCAGGCGGGCCACCGTTTCTTCTTCGCCGACATTGAAGATACACGGAGCCCCGTCTGCGGGGCGCTGGATATCCAGGTCTTTGGCATGGATCGGATAACGGCGGTCGGCATCGTTCATATCGACCGCATACCACACTTCGTGCTCGCCCAGTTCCACATACCCGTTGTATTGGCGTACGGGGGAATACGCATCGTCCCCTTGGAACAGCAGCTCGATTTCGTACTGCGTCCCTCCATGGCCGTCCTCGCGCGGGGTGCACCAGACTTCGGCTTCGTGCTGAAGCCGGTGCTTGTACACCATCGACTCGGTAATATTAAATGTTTCTCCGGTCTCCAGCACGATATATCCGCCGTGATCCCGCCGATGGAACGTTCCGCCGAGTCCCGGAGCGGCTTCGGAACCGACCTGTTCCAGCGCTTCTTCCATGGAAAAGGTTTCACGGCGGGATTCTTCCTCGGAGGAAGAAGTTTCCGCGTTCGGGCCCGGCTGAGGCTGAGGCTGCGGCGTTTCGACCCCGTGCGGGAAAATGCCGGCTCCGGCTTCCGGCAGAGCCGCCGGAATACCGCCCATCAGACGCCGGCCTGCGGCATACGCGTCGACGGCGTCGAGCAGATCGAGCGCACGGCGCAGCAGCGTCCGCGCTTCCAGGTCGCCCGCTTCGCTTCCGCCGGGCATACCGGCGGAAGCGAAGCGCAGATCCTGACGCAGCAGCGCGCCGAAGCGGCTGAACAGTTCTTCCGCTTCGTCCGAACCTGCCTCTGCGGCCGTATTCGAAGAAGCGGACTGCGGCGAGGTACGGACGGATGATTCTTCGTGTCCGTAAGCCGGACGATCCGGGAATTCTTCTTCCGATTCTCTGCGGGATGTCCGGACCTGCAGGGCATGTTCGGCTTCCTGCGTCTTTCTGCGCAGATCGGCCAGCTCTTCTTCGGTCCGGCTGCGCTCCTGCTTGTAGTTCCGTTTCAGCTCCGTGAGCCGTCCGGCGGTTTCTTCGCGTTCTTCGGCCAGCCGGCGGTTCTGGCGTTTCTCGGCTTCGAGTTCCCGCATCAGACTTTCGGTCTGCTCCCGGAGTCTGTTTGCGTCGCGCCGGGAATCCAGCGCTTCCTTGTCGGCGCGGCGCGCATGCTCTTCTTCTGCGCGGCAGCGCTGCTCCAGCATTTCGATCCGCCGGTTAAGCTTCTCGATCCGGCGCTGCTCCGAGGTTTCGCTTGCGGCTGCCGCCGAATTTGTCTTCGCTTCGTGCGCGCTGCCTATAGGGGCGGGAGAGCTTCCGGCATCGCTCGCGGCCAATCGTTCGAGCCTCTGCCGATCGACGCTTTCACTTTCTGCGCCGGTCTGGAAATACAAAGCCCAATAGCTGTGCCATTTGCCGTACTTGGCGATCCGGCTGTTCGGATCTTCGTCGAAATGTTCCGGCGTTAAGTCCGGTTCTTCCGCTTGAAGCAGCGGTCGAAGCTCGGCCAGCAGCGCGGCGGCCAGTTGGGCGCGCAGTTCGCGGCTGTTCCGGGCCTGGGCGGTCAGATCGAGCATTGACTTGGCGAACAGCGCGTCCGGCCATTTGCGTGTATTCCTTTTGGCAAAAGGGAATTCGAGGGCGTTCGCCATCTTTCGCTTCGCCGCTTCGTCCATTTCCCGCAGAAGCGGCAGCACAAATTGGAGCGGTAGAAGGGAGATTTGCTCTTCGCCGGGTTCCCGGGTGTTTGGGGCGCTGTCTGCTGCGGGCGGAGGCGCCTTCGTGGACTTGGCTGACAGGGAAGGTTTGATTCGTTTCATGGGCTCCTCCTTGTGGATGGACGGCGGTTCCCGCTGGGGATTTACGCTCACCGTAGATTTCTATTCTTTTTAATATAGCGGACTTTGCACACGCTTTACAGAGAAATAATCAAAATTCACGACATTATTCTACAAAAAAACAGAAAAAAATGACGAGTCCTATGAATAAAATGGAATAAGATTCTATGCTATAATCGAAACCGATGCCAAGCGGCCGACCGGATTCGACTTTTGGTCGGCGAATTTGCCCGATCCGGATCGTCTTCGATTAGAAAGCGGCCGATTATGGGTAAACCATTAGGAACGTGCAAGCAGCGACAGAATGAGCTTTTTTATCAAAGGAGAATGACCTTGACTTCGCCTTATCATCCAAACCTATCCGTTTATTCACGTATGTATAACAAAATGACAACCGGCGTGCTGATCCTGGACCTTTCGGGCGGCTGCGTCGGTGCAAACCCGGCCATGAGCCGGATTTTCGGTTGGAACACGGCCGAACTGCTGGGAAAAGGCTACAGTACCGTTCTGCGCGCCGATCCCGATACGGAAGCCGATCTGCTGGAGTCGCTGGCGGAATGGCTGCATGCGCCCCGGGCTTTTGGACCGATCGAGATCCGGCTCGTCCGCCGCAGCGGCGAAACCGCCTGGATCAAGGTGGAATGCGAACTGCCGGAAGAAGGCGACGACCCGTTGATTCTTGTGTATCTGGACGACATTTCGAATCTCGTGGACGAAGCGGAAGACCGGACAAGAGAGATGTACAAGCTGATTACGCAAAATACGCCGGATATGATCTCTTTTAGCAAACCGGACGGAACGCTCCTGTACGTCTCGCCTTCCGTGGAACATACGCTGGGCTATACGATGGAAGAAATGCTCGGACGCAACCGGACAGCTTTTTACCATTCCGGAGACGCAACCAAGATGAAGCTGGAAGGAACCCTTTTTGCTGAAAATCGGAATTTCGAGCGCCGTGTACTCCACAAAAACGGAAGCGTCCGCTGGGTCGATACGTCTTTTCGTCTGATTCGCAGTTCCAAAGGCGAGGTCAGCCGGGTGCTCGTAATCGCGAGAGACATCACCGAACGGAAAATGAACGATACCATTTTGGCAAAGGCCCAGCAGCTGGCAAATATCGGTTCCTGGCATTGGGATATTCAGCAGGGTAAACTGTTCTTTTCGCGCGAAATGCGGGAGATTTTCGATTATTCGATTCAGCCGGTCGAGAAGAACGCCAACTCGTTCTTGGCCGCTATTCATACGCAGGACCGCGAGCAAGCGGCGGACCGGATCGGATCGGCGCTGAGCGGCGGACGCGACGGGGAACTTACTTACCGAATCGTACTGCCGGGCGGCAGGGAAAAAACGATTTACGGAGTCTGGGAAGTGTCCAAAGACAGTATGACGGGAGAACCTCTTCAGATTATCGGCATCGTGCAGGACGTGACCGAACGCGTTCGGATCGAAGAGAAGCTGCGAAGCAGCGAGAGCCGCTACCGCTCCTTGTTCCTCAATCACAATTCGGGCATCATTTCCATGGATATGAAAGGACGCATCCTCTCCGTCAATCCGGCCATGGAAGCGATGAGCGGCTATACGCGCGAGCAGATCACCCGTCTGCGTATCGGCGTGCTTCAGCCCAAAGAATACGCCGGAACGTCGAAGGATCATTTCCGGGCGGCCAAAAACGGGGAATCGCGCGTATTCGAGACTTCGTTTCACCGGCGTGACGGCGGACTGCGCCAGATCAGCGTAGCTTACGTCCCGATTGGTTCCAAAAAAGACCAAAGCGGTATTTATGCGATTATTACCGATATTACGGAGCGCAAGCAGTATACGGCGCAGATCGAAGCGTTAAGCTATCAGCATTCGCTGCTGCTCAATACGGTATCCGAAGGCATCGTCGGCTTCGATCCGGCCGGCCGGATCATGTTCACCAATCCGGCGGCGGCAGCCATGCTCGGCTACGAAGGCGGGGAAGCGATCGGACGTTCCTACGCTGAGATGCTGCGTCAGGCCAAGACCCAGGAGAGCGCCTATCAATCGGGCATTACGGCGCTGCTGGATGCGCTGGATTCCGGTGTGGCTCATGCGCAGCCGGAGGCTATTTTTTGGCGCAAAGACGGAGGAAGTTTCCTTGCTTCTTATCAGGTGACGCCGATTCTGGACCGCGGAGAAAACAAAGGAGCCGTACTCGTCTTCCGGGACAAAACGGGGGAGAAAGAGATTATTCGGGCGAAAGAATCCGCGGAACGGGCCGATCAGGCCAAGTCGGAATTTCTGTCGATTGTCAGCCACGAACTGCGGACTCCGATGAACGGCATTATCGGCATGGCCGATCTGCTGCGCGAGAGCGAGCTGCAGGGCGAGCAGCGGCAGTATGTCGAGATTATTCACGAGAGCAGCTATGCGCTGCTGAAGATTCTGAATGAAATTCTGGATATCAGCAAGATCGAATCGGGCCGGATGGAAATCGAACCCCAGCCGATCGAACTGCGCGAAGTGCTGGGCAATGTGGTCCAGCTGTTTATGCCTCGTGCCTCGGAGAAGAAGCTTGCGCTCGAATTCGTGACGGACGAAAGCATGCACCGGCTTCCTTCGGTCGTTCTGGCCGACAGCGAGCGGCTTCGCCAGGTTCTGATCAATCTGGTGGGCAACGCGATCAAGTTTACCGACAGCGGCAGCGTGATCCTCTGCGCTGCGCCCAAGGCATTCCGCGCTCCGAACGAAATCTGGATTGAATTTTCGGTGCAAGACACGGGGATCGGGATTGCGGGAGAGAAACAGCACCGTTTGTTCCAGCCGTTCTCCCAGCTGCATCCGATCCTGAACCGCAAATACGGCGGCACCGGGCTCGGATTGTCGATCAGCCGCAAACTGGTCGAGCTGATGGACGGCACGATTTCCGTAGACAGCGCAGAAGGCGAAGGCGCGACCTTCCGTTTCCTGCTGCGGTTCCTGCTTCCGGAAGAAGAAGGCCGGCTGTTCCTCACGGGCGGCGGAGCGAACGGAACCGTCTCCGAAGCTGCGGGGGAGCAGCCCGATTTCACTGCCTGCAAAGACGACGAGGAGCGCGAACTGCGTATTCTGGCGGTCGAAGATCACCCGATGAATCTTAAGGTGCTCGAAGCGATGCTGTCCCGCTTCGGCTGCCGCGCCGATCTGGCCGAAGACGGCGAAAGCGCGGTCCGTCAGGCGCTCGCCGAGGATTACGATCTGATCTTTATGGATGTGCAGCTGCCCGGTATGGACGGGATCGAAGCGGTCAGCCAGATCCGGACCCATCTTCTTCCGGGGCATCATCCGCTGATTGTCGGGGTCAGTTCTTTTGTACGCCAAGAAGAGATCGACCGCTGTCTTCAAGGCGGAATGGACGATTTTATCGGTAAGCCCGTCTCTGCGGGCGAAGTCGAACGCGTATTGAATCAGGCCCGCATGCGGCTGCGCCGGTCTCCCGGCATGAAGCCCCGCGAAACCGAATAAGCGAATTGGATTTTTTTCGATCAGCGCCCTGCCCGATCTTCGGATCGGAGCCGGGCTTTTTTTATGAATTTTTGCCTTTAATTTTCCATTTTAAGCAACATTTCATTCTTCGGTTTCGTTGATAGAGGAAGAAGCGATTCGAAGCCGGCCGGGTTCCGGCTGCGCGAATACAAGGAGGGGGAAATCATCGGGAATACAAACAAACCGTTTCGCCGCACAGGGAGGAAGCTGGCCGCCGCCGCTCTGCTGGCTGCGGTCGCCGGCTGTTCGCAGGGAAGCCTCGGCTCGAACCAGGCCGAGCCGCTGGCGTACAAATCGGTCTACAAAGCGGAAGACGCCGATCCCAAGCTCGCGGCATCGATGAACGCGTTCGCCCTGGATTTCTACGCTATGCTGGAAAAGCATCCGGGCGAAGACGAAGTCGGGCCAAACCGGATGGTCTCGCCGGCGGGGCTGTCGATTGCTCTGTCGATGCTCAAAGCCGGCGCGGAAGGGAAAACGGAGCAGCAGATGGACAAGGCGCTGCGGCTGAACGGCATGTCTGCGGAAGTCTTGGCGGAAGGGCAGAAAGTGCTGCGGGATCTGCTGAGAGGATCCGATCCGTCGGTGCAGATGGCTATCGCTAATTCGTTGTGGAGCCGGGAGGGGTTTGCGCTGAATCCGGAGTATGTCTCGCAGATGGAGAACAATTATGCCGCGCAAATTCAGGCGCTTGATTTCTCTTCTCCAAAATCTGTCGACATCATGAACCAATGGGCGTCCGACAACACAGCCGGCAAAATTCCGAAAGTGCTTGAACCGCCGCTCAGCGGCGATCTGGTCCTGCTGCTCATGAACGCCATGTATTTCAAAGGCGATTGGACCGAACCGTTCGAGAAATCGCAGACGGAAGATCTTCCGTTCCGCACAGCGGGCGGGAAATCTGTAGACGTCCCAACGATGCGCCAAAGCGGCAAATATGCGTATCTGGACGGCGAAGGTTTCCAGGCGGTCCGTCTGCCGTACGGGGAGTCGGAGAACTTCGGCATGGTACTGGCGCTGCCGGACGAGGATCGGTCGCTTAGCGAATTCAAACGGCAGGAGCTGCCCAAGTTCGAACAATGGAGTCAGGATTTGTCCCAAAATGAAGGAAGCATTGAGCTGCCGCGGTTCAAGCTCAAAGACAAACTGCGGCTCAACAACGTGCTGTCCGAGCTCGGGATGCCGGCCGCTTTTGACCCGAACCAAGCCGAGTTTGGCGGACTGGCCGCTTCAGGCGCGGGTCCCGGCGAACTTTACGTCAGCTTCGTAACGCAGGACAGCTTTGTCGAGGTGAACGAGGAAGGGACGGAAGCGGCTGCCGTCACGGTGATCGGGGCCGAGACTACGTCCGCTCCGCCTCCGAGCGTCCCGTTCGACTTGAAGCTGAACCGTCCGTTCTTTTTCGCGATTACCGATAAGACCACCGGCCTGATCGTCTTCATGGGCGAAGTGGGAGATCCGTTGAAGGATTGACAGCGAAGAACCAAACAGCCCTGCGGGTTAACCCGCAGGGCTGTTTCGTTAAAGAGCTGATTAGAAGCAAAGCAGCATCGGTAGAGACTGCAGCGTCTGCCGGATCGGATATTAAGAGCGTGGACCGAACAGACCGGAGTTTTTCAAGCCGTCCCAGAACACGCCGAACTGAGGAATATCGAGCTGCTGCCCGGCATCCGACAGCGCCGTTTGCGGGTCGGGGTGAACTTCGATCATGATGCCGTCCGCGCCTGCGGCGAGAGCCGCCTTGGCACATGGAAGCATGATGTCTTTACGTCCCGTGGAATGCGTGACATCGACCATAACCGGAAGATGCGTTTCTTGCTTGAGCAGCGGAACCGCCGAGATGTCGAGCGTATTGCGCGTCGCCGTCTCGTAGGTGCGGATCCCGCGTTCGATCAGCATGATCTGCTCGTTGCCGCTGACCATGATGTACTCGGCCGCATGGATGAACTCGTCCAGTGTCGCGGAAAGGCCGCGTTTGAGCAGAACCGGGATTTTGGCGCCGCCCAATTCTTTGAGCAGTTCGAAGTTGTGCATGTTGCGGGCGCCGATTTGGATAACGTCGATGTAATCGGCTGCGATTTCGATATGCGACGGGTGTACGATTTCGCTGATGGTAGCCAGACCGAACTCGTCCGCGACTTCTTTCAGCAGTTTCAGACCGTCGAGGCCCAGACCCTGGAAATCGTAAGGCGAGGTTCTCGGCTTGAATGCACCACCGCGCATAACCGTAACGCCGGATTCTTTGAGCGCCTTGGCAACCGTACGCAGCTGTTCGCGCGATTCGATCGAGCAGGGACCGGCTACGAGAATCGGGCTCGGACCGCCGACCTCGACGCCTTTGAACTTGACGATCGTATCTTCCGGACGTTTTTTGCGGCTGACAAGCAGTTGGCGCTTATGTTCTTCCTGCTGAATGTTCAGCGAGGCTTTGAAGATTTCTTTGAACAGATGCTTCAGCGTACTGTCCGAGAACGGTCCTTTGTTCAGGCCGGTGACGCGATCCAGGATTTCTTTTTCGCGTTCCGGTTCGAACTTCGGCACACCCTGGGTTTCTTTGACTTGTCCGATCTGATGTACCAATTCGGCGCGTTTGCTGAGCAGGTCCAGAAGCTGTGAATCGATTCCGTCGACGCTGGCCCGCAGCTGTTCCAATGTTTCATTCATGTCTGCATAGTCTCCTTTGCGCTGTTTTCCCGCTTCGCCGCGTTATTCCGAAGCAGGATTAAAAAGCGTATTTCTACACATTCTAATCCGGTTAGCGTATACATAGCAAGACGTGATAGATTTTTCGGTCAAAAAAACGCTTTCAAAAATCGGATTTCTTTTATTCCCCGGCATGTTAAAATGGAATTGGGAACTTTAACCACCTGTTCAAACGGTTGAAGTCGCCTCTCTTACCGGTTATCCAACCTATCATTCGGGGGGAACGAGCATGATTATCGGAGTGCCCAAAGAAATCAAGAACAACGAATACCGGGTCGGGATGACGCCGGCTTCCGCCAAAGCCTATATCGCCGAAGGGCACGAAGTCCGGATCGAGAGCGGAGCGGGCTGCGGAATCGGATTTGCGGATGAAGATTATACGGCAGTGGGCGCGTCGGTCGTACCGAATGCCGGGGAAGCCTGGGCGGCCGACATGGTAGTCAAGATCAAGGAGCCGCTTGCGGCCGAATACGGATATTTCCGCAGCGGGCTTATCCTCTATACGTATCTGCATCTTGCGGCCGAATCCGAACTGACCTTGGCTCTGAAGGACCAGGGCGTAACGGGTATCGCTTACGAAACGATCCAACTGCAGAGTGGAAGCCTGCCGCTGCTGACACCGATGAGCGAAGTGGCCGGCCGGATGTCTGTCCAGATCGGCGCCCATTTCCTGGAGAAGCCGTTTGGCGGCAAAGGCGTGCTGCTCGGAGGCGTGCCGGGTGTCGAGCCCGGCAGGGTAACGATCGTGGGCGGAGGCACCGTAGGCGTAAACGCGGCCAAGATGGCGATCGGGCTCGGCGCGGAGGTCACCATTCTCGATATCAATGCCGACCGGCTTCGCCAGCTGGACGATCAGTTCGGCGGACGTCTCAAGACGCTGATGTCCGATCCGCACAACCTCGAGACGGCCGTGGAACGCGCCGATCTGCTGGTGGGCGCGGTGCTGATTCCGGGTGCCAGAGCGCCGAAGCTGGTCACCGAAGAGATGGTGCGGAAGATGGATGCGGGCTCGGTCATCGTGGATGTGGCAATCGATCAGGGCGGTTCGATCGGAACCATCGACCGGATCACGACCCACGACGATCCCGTTTACGAAAAACACGGCGTTCTGCATTATGCGGTTGCGAATATGCCGGGGGCGGTGGCCCGTACGTCGACGTTTGCTTTGACGATGGTTACGACGCCCTACGGTCTGCAGATTGCCCGCAAAGGCTTCCGGCAGGCGGCAATAGACAACCCGGCCATCGCCAAAGGCATCAATACCTGCGAGGGCTGCGTCACCTACCGCGCGGTCGCGGAAGCGCACGGTTTGGCGTATACTGAAGTAGAAGCCATTCTAAGCGAAAAGGGAGAGAGTCTCGCATGAATCATATTTTCCGGCTCAAAGCGGACTGGAACGGAGGACGGGGCGGTACCGGACGTATCGAAAGCGGACAGCTGAAGACCGAAATCTCGATTCCCGAACCGATGGATGGACCGGGAGTCGGCACCAATCCGGACGAAATGCTGCTTGGAGCCGCTTCAACCTGTTATATCATCACGCTTGCGGCCATGCTGGAACGCGCCTCGATCGAGGTCGAGAGCCTGACGCTGGATTCGGAAGGCATCGTGGACGTTACGAATAATGTGTTTACCTACAAATCGATTACGCACCGTCCGCTGCTCGTGCTCGCCGGCAGCCAGAAGGAAGAAGTGCTGGCCCAGGCCGAACGCTTGGCGTACAAAGCCGAAAGTTCGTGCATGATCACGCGGGCGCTCGAAGGCAATGTCGAGGTATCGGCGGAACCGACGGTGACTTTTGCGCAGAGAACGCATTAAACTTTTGCAGGCCAAGGAACAGTGGATGTGGAAAGGCGGGAAAGACCGTCAAGGACGCGGCGGTCTTTCTGGTTCTTTTTTGCGCGCCTTCGCCAGCTAATCCTTACGTTTGAACTATCCGATATATTCGCATAGAAAGTCAATTCACGCCGACAGATTCATACAGACGGCTTCGGGAGGACATACAATCATGCAACCGCAGTTTCGGATCGAAAAAGACTTCCTGGGAGAAAAGCAGGTTCCCGCCGACGCCTATTACGGCGTTCAGACGATGAGAGCGATCGAGAATTTCCCGATCACGGGCTACCGGATTCATGAATCGATGATTCGCGCACTGGGCATCGTCAAAAAAGCGGCCGCACTCGCCAATATGGAAGTGGGACGCTTGAAAGGACCTCTGGGCGCTTCGATCGTCGAAGCGGCGGGCGAAGTGATGGACGGAGCATGGAACGGCCAATTTATCGTCGATCCGATTCAGGGCGGCGCGGGAACATCGATCAATATGAATGCCAACGAAGTGATCGCGAACCGTGCGCTTGAACTGATGGGCAAACCCAAAGGCGATTATTTCCATCTGAATCCGAATGTGCATGTCAATATGGCGCAGTCCACCAACGACGTGTTTCCGACTGCTATCCATATTGCCGCGCTGTCGCTTGTCGAGAACCTGGAAGACACGATGGAGCGTCTTCAGCGTTCGTTCGAGAACAAAGCGCGCGAATTCGATCACGTGATCAAAATGGGACGCACGCATCTGCAGGATGCCGTACCGATCCGGCTCGGCCAGGAATTCGCCGCGTATGCGCGCGTACTCGGCCGCGATCTGCACCGGGTGCGCCGTTCCAAAGAACTGCTGCACGAGGTGAATATGGGCGCGACGGCTATCGGTACCGGTTTGAACGCCGATGTCACCTATATGGAGACGGTCGTCGTCAAGCTGGCGGAGATCAGCGGCATGCCGCTGCGCCACGCCGAAGATCTGGTCGACGCGACGCAGAACACGGACGCCTACACGGAATTGTCCGGCGCGCTCAAGATCTGCATGATCAACTTGTCGAAGATCGCCAACGATATCCGCCTGCTGGCTTCCGGTCCTCGCGCCGGATTGGCCGAACTCAAACTGCCGGAGCGTCAGCCGGGTTCTTCGATCATGCCGGGCAAAGTCAATCCGGTGATGTGCGAAGTGGTCAATCAGACGGCTTTCCAGGTCATCGGCAACGACCATACGATTTCGCTCGCGTCCGAAGCCGGGCAGCTGGAGCTGAACGTCATGGAACCGGTGCTGGTATTCAATCTGCTGCAGTCGATCAGTATCATGAATCAGGCACTGACCGTTTTCCGTACGCACTGCATCGACGGGATCGAAGCCAACGAAGCGAACTGTGCGGAATACGTCGAACGCAGCGTCGGCGTCATCACGGCGCTCAGTCCTTATCTCGGCTACGAAATTTGCGCCCGGATCGCCCGCGAGGCGATGACGACCGGACGTTCCGTACGTGATTTGTGCCTGATGCACAATGTACTCAGCGAAGAGGAACTGGACATCATCTTGAATCCGTTCGAGATGACCAAGCCCGGCATCGCCGGTTCGTCGCAGCTGACCCGCGAGTAGGCTTCGCAGGCAGATATGCGGCACGCGGCCTCGCTCTATGCCATACGGCCGTTTTCGAGAGCCTTTCGGGGATTTCGTGGACGGCTTTTTTGGCGCGGAACCGGTGCGGAAGCCGAACGCTTCCTGCAGAACAAAAAGCCGTATGCGGGCGCATACGGCTTGAAGTCATGCTTGGGGTAGGAGCACAAAAAGCGGAGCGCATCGGCATCCGCTCTCGAAGCGAAGACGCTTAGGAGCGAACTTCGCTTGTGGCGGCTTGGATGCCGCTGCCGAGCGCGAAAGCTTCGGCGACCAGACGAACCGATTTCAAGCGGGCTTCGAAATCGTGGATCGACGCGACGATCATCAATTCGTCGGTCTGGTATTCTTCGGCCAGTTCCAGCAGCCGGGCTTTGACTTTATCCGGGGTACCGACAACGCGGTAAGCGCGGGTTGCGGCAATCTGCTCGCGTTCGTACGGCGTGTAGGGATAATCCGCCGCGGTCTGCGCGGACGGCAGATAAGGAAGTTCCATCCCTTTGTACATCGCGAGGAAGAACAGATCGGAACTCGAAGCAAGCCGTTCGGCTTCTTCCTGCGTGTCGGCGCAGACAGCCGTAATGGCCGCCATCGATTTCGGCGTAGGCGACATCAGCGACGGTTCGAAGTTGTCCCGATAGAATTCGGTCGCTTCGCGGCCGCCCGGTGTACCGAAGAACTGCGCAAACGCATAAGAGGCTCCGGTCTGAGCGGCCAGGCGCGCGGTGCCTCCGCTTGAGCCGAGCAGCCACAATTCGGGTTTGGTCGCAACCGACGGCGACACGCTCAGTCCGGCAAACCGGTGGTCGGCCGGCACGGCGTCATTCAGATAGGCGATCAGATCGACAATCTGCTGCGGATAAGGATCGGCGCTATGGTACTGGCCTTCCTGCAGGGCGCGGGTGGACAGCGGGCGGCCGCCCGGTGCGCGGCCTACGCCGAGATCGATCCGTCCCGGATAAAGCGCTTCGAGCAGGCGGAAGTTCTCCGCCACTTTATAAGCGCTGTAATGCGGGAGCATGATTCCGCCGGAACCGAGCCGGATCCGCGAAGTATTCGCGGCCAGATGGGCGATCAGGACCTCCGGGCTGGAGTGGGCAAGAGCTTTGGAACTATGGTGTTCCGAGACCCAGAAGCGGCTGAAACCGAGTTTGTCGGCTTCGATAGCAAGGTTTGTCGTGGCCTGCAGCGCTTCGACGGGGCCGGAGCCTTCGGTAATGGTGGATTGATCGAGAATGCCGAGCTTAAGCATAGGAGTTTCCCCTTTCAACGCGCGATCTTCGAAGATGCGCGGAACCTGAATCGTAAATAGGTGAAGCACGGTCGAAACGAATGTACGGGCTTCCGAATAGGGGATCACCGATAGGGTCATCCGGTTTTCGGCTTCGCCGGAACCATTCGTTTGTCCAGTTTATTATATCAAATTCGTAAATAAACGTCAAAAAATAACCTGCTATACTTTATAAAGTTAAAAACGAGTCCTACAGCTCCCTTTGCCCAAGTTCCAGGCGGCAGACAAAGAGCGCGGTTTCGAATATCCCTTTTGAAGTCAGACACAACTATTGTCCTGCGAACCGGTATAATACAACAGATACAGCATCGAAGGCGATAACAGGGGGATGTACACACATGGGATTCAGGTTCAAAAAAAGTTCCGTCGGCATCAAAAGAGTATGGGGAGCGGCGCTAGCACTGGCACTTGCTGCGGGAACGGCTTCCGCCTACGCGGCCGATCCGGCCGAGGCCGCAGTCGCAGCCGTGCAGCCAAGCGGGACCGCGGCGGCGGTCGCCATTTCGGCCGAAATCGACGGGCAGCCCGCACCGTGGGGCAATCAAGCCTATCTGTATCATTCGCTGACCTATGTTCCGGTCCGCGAAGGCGCGGTATCGCTTGGTGCGCAGGTCAAGTGGGACAAGACGCGCCGGGCCGCGATCGTCACTTACAGCGGGGATGAACTTCTGTACCGCCCGGGTTCCGACTACGTGTCCGTCAACGGCTTCGAACTGCATATGCCGGGAACGACCCGGTATGTGAACGGCATTCTGACCGTGCCTCTTCGCGGCCTGACCGAACCGCTTCAAGCGGGAATCCGGCCGTCGACGAATCCGGGCAGTCTGAATTTGTCGCTGACGACAGATACGCAGACGAAGATCGATCCGGGTCTTGCAGCCGTTGACGAGTATTTGAAGCGTCAAGGCTTCTCGGGCAGCGTCCTGGTGGCCCGGAACGGCGAAGTGCAGATGCGCAAAGCTTACGGGCTGGCTTCCGCGGGAACGCGAGTTCGTCCGACCGACAAGATGAGGCTCGGTTCGCTGACCAAAACATTCACGGCGGCCTCCATTATGAAACTCCAGGAAGAAGGCAGGCTGAACGTCGAAGACACGCTGTCTTCGTATATTCCCGATTATCCGCGCGGCGACGAGATCACGCTGTCCATGCTGCTCTCGCATACATCGGGTATCGCGCTCAATTTTGCCCGCAAAGAAGGCACGCCGCTGCTCCAGACCGTCGAAGAGATCAAAGGCAGTTCGCTGAAATTCGCGCCGGGTACCGATTATATGTACAGCAACAGCGGTTATGTGCTGCTGGCTTTTATCATTGAGCAGGTATCCGGCATGAGTTATGCGGACTTCGTGCAGTCTCAGTTCTTCGAGCCGCTTGGCATGAACGACAGCGGGACCGCGTCGCGCGACATTCGGATTCCTACCGGATACGAATACGACAAGTCGCACCGGGTCTGGAAAAGCGTCGACGAGTATTACTTTTCGCCTTCCGGCACCGGCAGCTTGTATTCGACCCTTGACGATCTGCAGATCTGGGCGGATTCGCTGAGCGCGGGCAACGTGCTCTCCGAACCCACGATGGAAGCCATGTACACGCCGACTGCCTACAAGAACTACGGGTACGGCTGGATGACCGAAGGGGAAGGCGAAAACAAAGAGGTGTTCCACAGCGGCGGCGGAAGCGGCTATACGACCGGGATTCGGCGCGGCCTCGGCGACGGCACCCTTGTCGTGCTCCTCGGCAACCACGGCGGTCTCGATACCAACGCCATGACCGCCGCAATCCGAAAGCTGGCGTTCGCGGAATAAGTCGGCAGAATCCGCAAGTCCGATAAAAACCAAAAACAAAAGCCGCCGGCTGCAAGCCCGGCGGCTTTTGTTGTATCGAAAATTCCGGCTGTAGAAGGAAGCGGACCTGCCCGAATACCTCTTTTCCGCAGTCTGCATCCCGTTGGACTCAGCCCAGTCCGTTCTCGGCGGCATAACGTCCCCAATGCGGACGGGTTCCGTCCGCGTCGACGAAGCCGTACCGGTCCGAAAGTTCCCAGGAACTCAGTGCCCGGCCCGTGAAGGTCATCAGCTCGGGATCGGCGGCGAGCCTGGCTGCGGCCTGTCCGACATAAGCGGGAGTTTCCGACGCTATAAAATGCGGTTCCTGTTTCGTCGCTTCGCGCCAATGGGTTTCACTTACGCCAAAATGGTCCAGCATCGCTTCGGATCGGAGGAATCCCGGCGTCAGCGCGACGGCGGCAATTCCGTGCGGCCGCAGTTCTTCGGCCATGGCCGCGGCCAGATGGATGCCCGATACTTTGGCCAGGCTGTAGTAAACGTTGCCGCGGAAACGATAGTCCGTACCGTCCGTGATCTCCATGACAACGCCGCCGGGACGATTCAGCATCAGCGGAAGCATGTACCGGGAGGTGATCAGATGCGTATGCACCGAGCGGCGCTGGATGAGCAGACCGTCCTCGAGAGAATGCTCCCACAGTTTCTGGTCCCAGCGTGTCAGTCCGTCTCCGCCCCAGATATCGTTGACGAGGATATCCAACCCGCCCGCTTCGGCCAAGATCCGCTCGGCCAGTCGTTCTACCTGCCGCGGTTCGGAATGGTCGACCCGGACCGCCGAAGCCGTGCCCCCGGCAGCCTGTATCATCTCGGCCGTTTCTTCGATCGTTTCGCTCCGGCGCATATCGGACTGATCCGCTCTTGTGGTGCGTCCGGTTACATACACATGCGCTCCCAGAGCGCCCAGCTCGCGGGCGATTCCGCGCCCGGCTCCCCGGGTTGCTCCTGCGACCAGTGCCGTTTTGCCGCTCAGCGGCTTAGTGTTCATAGACATGCCAGCCCCTCTTTCCGTGTGTGCCGTGTCGGATAGGGCCGACCGTGAAGATCGCACCCTTGCCCGCTTCTTGAATATAAGCCATAATAGATGACAACCTTTGTCTTATATCAAAAGATTAAAAAAATACGGAAAAAGGGAGCTTGACGCATGAGAGGGGATCGACTGCTCAAGATTGTGCTGCTGCTCCAGAGCCGAAACCGCATGTCGACACGCGAGCTTGCGGAAGAGCTGGAAGTGACGCCGAGAACCGTAAGCCGCGATCTGGAGGCGTTGGGACAGTCGGGTATTCCCATTGTCGCCTATCGCGGGCGTTTCGGCGGCTGGAGTCTGATGGAAGGCTACCGCAGCGGTCTGACCGGCATGACCCCGGACGAGACGGCGGCCCTGCTGCTGCGCGCTTCTTCGGGGCCGCTGCAGGATTTGGGTTTGGAAGAACCTTATGAACGGGCGCTGCATAAATTGAGAGCCGTTTATCCCGAGCCCCGTCCCCAAAGCGCGGACTTTCTAAGCCGGCGCCTGCTGATCGACGAATCGGGTTGGCACGCTCGCGCAGCCGGCGTTCCCGAATCCCTGCCTGTCTGCCAGGAAGCGGTTCTGGAACAACGGCAGCTGCGTTTTGTTTATGTCAAATCGGCAGAAGAACCGGCCGCACCTTCTGTCGGCCGGATCGTGGATCCGCTGGGTTTGGCGGTCAAGCGAAGCGTGTGGTACCTGGTAGCCCGGGAGGGGACGGCGGTCAAGACGTTCCGCGTCTCCAAGATCACGGAGGCCCAATGTCTGGAGCGGACGTTCGATTATCCGGGCACGTTCGATCTGGCCGATTACTGGCAGGAATCGCTGCGGACTTTTCCGGACACGCTTCCCCGCTACGAAGCGGGACTTCGCGTCGAGGCGGAAGCTCTGGAAGCCTTTCGCTCCGAGCGTTACGTACGGGTGCGGCATACGGAACTTTTGGAAGACGGCGGGTACGCGGTTCAAGCGGATCTGGCCACTGCGGATTTCGCTCTGCGCTTTGTACTCGGTTTGGGAACGGCGGTGAGGGTTCTTGAACCCCGGGAGCTGGCGGAGCGGGTGGCGGCGGAGGCGAAGCGTATTACGGAGCTGTACCGGCCGCTGCCGGTCGAACCGCCCGGCAGCGATACGACAACGGAAAAGAGGGGACAAGCATGATTTTGCACAAAGGAGAAATATTGTTCCGGCAGGGCGACGACGGGAAATATTTGTATCGGGTACACAGCGGGCTCTTCAAAGTCACGCGGCTGCACGAGAACGGAAACATCATTTTGTTCAACGTGTTTTATGCCGGGGAAGTCGTTCCCCATCATTCGCTTATCAGTCCCAAAGAAACGCACGGAACCGCGACGGCGATGGTTCGCAGCGAAGTGGAACCGATTCTGGCGGCCGACTGGTATAAGAGCCTGGCGGAAGATCCGAAGAAAGCCCTCGAGATCGCTCTGCTGCTGCAGGAGAAAGTCCGATTTATGCAGCAGCGGATCGATCATCTGACGGCCGGAACGCCGGCGGAGAGATTGAGCCTGCTGCAGCATTGGATGGGAACCTATACATACGGGCAGCCGCTTACCGATCTGCTGACCCAGGAAGAAATCGGCCAACTGATTGGACTGCGTCGGGAAACCGTCAATCGTCTGCTGCGTGCGGCCAAGTAACTTTTTTACGAAAAAAAACATATATTTTACATGAAAATAACAAAAAACACCATCATTTTGTCGCTTCGGCGGCAATTTTGTGGTAAAATAGTTTAAAAAGGTGACTGCGCTGGGTAAGTAATCCTCAGACTTCACCATCCAATTACAGAAAGGATCAGGATACCATGAGTCCCCGAAGGAGTATTCCCCAAAGGACAATCTGGAAACGTTACGATCTCTCCTATACTTAGCGCCTTTCGTAGATAGTTTGTCGGAC
The DNA here is from genome assembly GCF_013185195.1 of Saccharibacillus qingshengii. GTDB lineage: Bacteria > Bacillota > Bacilli > Paenibacillales > Paenibacillaceae > Saccharibacillus > Saccharibacillus qingshengii. Next base: position 32,795 of record NZ_JAAZWC010000005.1, on the reverse strand, counting down.
GACCGTTATTGACAAACGCTGCGAAAGGAAGGGAACACCCATGCGAAGGACGAAGGCCTCGCGGTTTTCCCCTCTTAGCCGCAGCATTTTGTCGATTTGAGACAAATACTGCGAAAATGAGGAGATCATCGTATGAAGGCAAAAGGGAAAAGGATGAAGCGGTCCGCGCAGGCGGCCGCGATCTTAACAGGCACGTTCGTTATGGCATTCGCGTTTTATCACATTAATTTTCAAAACCATCTTTCGGAAGGCGGTTTTGTCGGCATTTCGCTGCTCGGCGAGTATGCGTTCGGGCTTTCGCCTGCGCTGACCATTCTGCTTCTCGACATTCCGTTCATGCTGCTGTTCGCCCTCAAAAAAGGGTGGAAGAACATGGGACCTGCCGTTCTTGCGGCGGGATCGTTCACGGTTTTCTACGCCGGCATCGAGCATTTCTCGACCCTGAATTTCGATCTGCACGGACAGCTCTGGCTGGCCGCTCTGCTGTCGGGAATTCTGACGGGAATCGGCGGAGGACTGGTACTGCGCTGCGGCGGAGCGACGGGCGGAGACGACTGTGCCGCTATCTGGCTGCATGAGAAGACCGGCCTCAAGATCGGAACCGTCTTTATTTTGATGGATGCTTCCGTCCTGCTGGTATCGCTGTTTTATCTGCCGCTGGCTGAGACGCTGTACACCGTAGCTGCCGTATGTATCGGAGGCAAAGTGATTACCTGGATGGTGGAACCACAGATTCTGCGCCACGGTCTGGTATCGATCACGCGTATCCTGATACCTTCGAAACGTCATGGACATGTCGCACCGGAAGTCAAAGGTTTGAATAGAGTGTAAGATACAGGGCCCAAGGGGAAGGCCCGGAGCCGCCAACTTCCCCGTCCATAAAAAACCGTTCCGATTTTCTCCGTGTTGGAGAAAGCCGAAACGGTTTTTTTATGCGCTGTCTGTACAGCTGTTAATCCGACGATTTCGAACTTCCGTGCTGCGGATGATTTTCGTCCCATTCTTCCGCTTTTGCCGTAGCGATTGCGATCGCGCGTCCTTCTTCGTACCCTTCATCAAGCAGCGCATTGGCGATTTCGATCGCTTTGTCGCGCACGCGTTCGTCCAGGTTTTTCATCGACTGCGGGTAATCCTTTTTGTTCCAAGGCATACCGGTTCCTCCTTTTCGGATAAAATGAATACCATGAAGCTCTGTTTATTACCTACCCGGAGTGAAAAGAGATTAATCACAGAAGAATGACGGCAGGCGGACAAAAAATGTTCAAAATTAAAACTTCCTGTTATGATAAAAAACGGGTTCCAAAAAAACAGGAAATTTGACAGGGATGGAAGGGGTTTGACCATGAAAGTGACTTTGATTGCAGGAAGCAACCGGGAGCAGGCCAGCAGCACGCAGTTGACCTTCTATATCGCGAAATTGTTGGAAGAACAAGGATTCGAAGCGGAAGTATTCAGTTTGTACGAACACCAACTGCCGCTGTACGGCCCCGGAGAAGCCTACGGACATGAAGAAGTGCTCCAATTGTCCCAGGCTGTCAAGTCGGCGCAGGCCGTTGTCTTGGCTACGCCGGAATATCATTCTTCAATCTCGGGCGCACTCAAAAATGCGCTTGATTTCCTGAACAGCGAATATTTCGAAGGCAAACCCGTGCTGTCGGCAAGTTCGGCGGGCGGAATCGTAGGCGTCTCTTCGCTGGGCACTCTTCAAGGCATCGTTCGCAATCTGCACGGCCTGAACTGCCCGGAATGGATCTCGATCGGCAGCGACCAGCGCAAATTCGACGAAAACGGCGATCCGGCCGATTCGGCAACCGAACTGCGGATCCGCAAAGCGGTCGATACCTTCGTTCATCTGATCCGCCGGATGTACGTTTAAGACTTTCGGAAAAATCCTTCGCTGCTTGCTGCCGAGGGTTCCCAGAGCCTAGAAGGTTTAATAGAAAACCCCCGAACGCCGCTGCAGCGGTATCCGGGGGTTTTTGCAATTTACGATTGGGCAAACATTGCGCGGTACTCGCCGTAGCCTTCTGCTTCGAGTTTATCCGCCGGTACGAAACGCAGAGCCGCGGAGTTGATACAGTAGCGCAGGCCGTCCGGGCCCGGACCGTCGTCGAATACGTGGCCCAGATGGGAATCGGCTTCTTTGCTGCGGACTTCGGTCCGGATCATGAAGTGGGTCAGGTCGACTTTTTCCTTCACGTGGTAATCGCGGATCGGTCGGGTGAAGCTCGGCCAGCCGCAGCCGGAATCGTATTTGTCGAGGGAACTGAACAGCGGCTCGCCCGAGACGATGTCGACATAGATGCCTTCGCCGTGATGATCCCAGAATTCGTTGCGGAAAGCGGGTTCCGTTCCGTTTTTCTGGGTGACATTGTATTGGATATCGGTCAGCTTTTGTTTCAGATCGCTTTTGTCGATTGTTTTTTTCCAATGATCTTCGATAAAAGCTTCGCGTCCGGACGCTTTTTTGTAGCGGTTGTAATGGGCCGGATTTTTTTTGTGGTACTCTTGATGGTAATCTTCGGCTTCATAGAACGTTTCGGCCGGACGGATTGGCGTGACGATCGGTTTGTCGAAGCGGCCGCTTTCGCCCAGTGCTTTTTTGGAAGCTTCGGCTTTGATCCGCTGTTCCTCCGTATGGTAGAAGATCGCGGTGCCGTAAGAAGAACCGCGGTCGTGGAATTGTCCGCCGCCGTCTGTCGGATCGATCTGCTGCCAGAACAGTTCGAGCAGTTTCTCATAAGGGAAAATGTCCGGGTTAAACGTGATCTGAACAGCTTCGACGTGTCCGGTCGTTTCGGAACACACTTCTTTGTAAGTCGGGTTTTCGGTATGTCCGCCTGTATATCCCGAGCGGACTTTGACAATGCCGGGCAGGTCTTCGAACGGCGTAACCATACACCAGAAGCAGCCTCCCGCAAATGTTGCCTTTTCGATCATGGAAGATGAATAATCGGCCATGGTTAATCCCTCCGCAATTTTTATTTTAAACGATTATCTGACGGGCAATTAAATGGAACTATATTTTAAATTATAAACGATTTCGCCAAGTTCGCCAAGTCCGAGCCTTTCTTTGCACGCAGCTTCCGGTACTTTGCGTCCTACTAAAGCTAGTAAACGTTCCGTCAGTCCGCGAATCAGGAGAGAGGGCGAAGAAGTCTTCTGGAGACGGACGTTCTTTTTTGCCAAGCTTCGGCCGTGAGGGTATACTCGAAAAGGAAGCGATACGTCCCGCAGAGGATGTGGCCGCAAGCGGCACTTGAAGAAAGTGGGGAATCCGAAATGAAGAATACCGCCCATCCGGCAGCAGCCAAAAAAGCGAAGCGGAGAACACGCATTGCGCTGGTAGGAATCGGAGGCATTGCGGAAAAGGTGTACCTTCCTCTGCTGGCCGGGCACCCGGAAGCGGAAGTCGTCGGTCTGGTCAGCCGGACAGAGGAGCGTGTGCGCGAAGCTTCTTTGCGGTATCGGATCGAGCAGGCTTCGACCGATCTCGACGATCTGCTGCGCTGGCAGCCCGACGCGGTGTTTGTGCACACCTCTACCGACTCGCATTATGCAATCGTGATGAAGTGTCTGGAGGCGGGCCTGCCGGTCTATGTCGACAAGCCGCTTTCGACCGATCCGGCCGAGTGCCGGGCCATGGCCGCCAAAGCGGAACAGCAGGGCATTCTGCTCGGCGTGGGATTCAACCGCCGCTATGCGCCGCTGTATACGCAGGCGCGAGCGTGGATCGAGGCATCCGGAGGATTCGCCCAGGTTCATGCGGCCAAACACCGGACTTCGCTGCAGAACCGATCCGCCCGCGAAACGGTATATGACGATCTGATTCATATGCTCGATCTGCTGCTCTGGTTGGGCGGCGCAGAAAGCGGCAGCTTGTCCGGCAGTCTGGATACGGATACGCAAGGGCGGATGCTGCAGGCTTTCGGTTCGATGCGTCTGGGCAAAGGTATCGGCAGCTACGGTATGGTTCGTTCCGCCGGCCGCGATCTCGAGCGTCTGGAACTGCACGGAAACGGGCGCACGGCGGTCGTGGAAGATCTCGAGCGGGCGGTCTTTACCGAAGCGGGCGGCAGTCCGCAGGAGCAAGGTTTCGGAAGTTGGGACACGGTGCTGAAGCGCCGCGGCTTCGAAGATGTCGTGCAGCATTTCCTCGATACGCTGCATACGCCCGGGGAATGCCGGATCCGCGCGGACCTCGTGCTGGGCTCGCATGAACTGGCGGAGCGCGCCGCAGGTCTGTTGTAACCGACGCGAAAGGAAGGAGACAAAAAGATGAGCGATTACGGAGACGACGATTACGAACGTTACGAGAGTGCCGAAGGACGGCGGGAGTGGGAGAAGAAAACGCAGGAGAAGATCGTGGAAACCTACCGTCAGGAAGAGGACATGATGATTCTCGTCTATGCGCAGTGGTGTATCAACAACGATCTCGATCCGGTTGAGCTGTATGCCAAGGCTTATCCGGAGCAGCTGGCCAATGAACGCTTGGAACGCGTGCTGAAGCTGACCGTGACCAAAGAGGAAGCCGGCGATGTCACGGACGAGACGCTGCTCGGCGTCCTGTCGATGTTCGGCAACGCGGATCTGGGCATGGTGGTATCGGAAGTGATCGAAGAGAAGAAGCGCGGCAGGAAAGGCTGATCCGGAACTTGCCTGCGTAAAGCAATGACGGACGTTTGCAAAAAAAACCGAAAATCCCGCAGGACGCTTTGAAGCGTCTGCGGGATTTTCGGTTTGGCGGCTTGCGGTTCTTACATTTTTTCCTGACGCGTATGCCGGAAAGCTTTGGGAGACATCCCGAACTTGCTGCGGAATACCCGATGGAAATACGTATAGTTGGCGAAGCCCGATGTCTCGGCCACCTGTTCGAGCGGCATGGGGCTGAATACGATCCGTTCTTTGGCCATATCCAGACGCACTTCAAGCGCATACTGCATGATGCTCATATCGAACGTCTCTTTGAACAGATGGACGCAGCGGGAGACGCTGGTATCGACGTAAGCGGCCACGTCTTCGAGTTTGAACAGGGAGGACGCATTTTCTTCGATGTACTGTTTGATCCGGTGAGCGAGAAAAGACTTGCCCGAGGAAATCGGCTGCTCGCTCAGCAGGCGGTCGGTCTCCAGACACAGAATCCGCAGATAGTAATCGGAAATGCGGGGGTCCGGGTTGGAGATCCGGCGCTGTTCGATCACGATCTGGCGAAACAGGCCGAGAAGTCCTTCGCTGAGCGGAATCCGGATTCGGGTCGGACGCCTGCGCTGGTTCCACCAGTGGTCGATCCAGTCGCCGCCGAAAAAAATATGGTAATCGCCGCTTTCCATAGGACGTTCGGAGCTGTCCGAAGCGTCGGGCGGGAATATTTTCAGCTCATACGTGTCGTTCGGGCCGTACAGCAGCAAATCCCCGGCTTCGATCAGCTGCATTTTGCCGTCAATCAGCGCTTCGGAATTGCCGTCCGTCTGGAGTCGGAGCAGATAGCTGCCCAACCCTTCGGTACGGTGGACATGGAACGGTGTTCGATGGAAGGAAAATCCTGCGGTAAAAACCTGGCAGGAGAGGTCGGTCGTCTGCATAATGGCTGCTCCTTGAGAAAGAAAATAAAATAATGACCAGATTGTTCATGTTTCGATTATATTCTTCATTTTAATACAAATCGATTTGCAATACCATGAACTCGAACCAACCACACAACCGGAACCGAAAAAGAAATCGAACTAAAATCGAAGAACGACAACTTAACGGTAAGGAGTGGTGTTCCTTGAAACGCATGAAGATCGGAATTATAGGCTGCGGCAACATCAGCGCTATCTATTTGCAGAACTTGGGGACCAGCGAATGGGCCGAAGTGGTCGCGGTCGCCGATCGCATACCCGAGAAGGCGCAGGAGCGGGCTGCCGAATTCGGCATTGCAACCGCTTGCACCGTCGAGGAGCTGCTGGCCGACGAGTTGATCGAACTTGTCATCAACCTGACGATTCCCGCCAGCCACGCCTCGATCAATCTGGCCGCCGTCCGAGCCGGCAAGCATGTGTACGGAGAAAAACCGCTTGCGGTTTCTCTCGAAGACGGCCGCCTTGTTCTGGAAGAAGCCAAGAAACGCAGTGTAAGCGTCGGTTGTGCCCCGGATACCTTTTTGGGAGCGGGCGTCAGCACCGCCCGCCGCGCCATCGAAGACGGACTCATCGGCCGGCCGGTCGCCGGCACGGCGTTCATGCTGGGGGGAGGCCCCGAAGACTGGCACACCGATCCGGAATTTTTCTACGCCTACGGCGGCGGGCCGATGTTCGACATGGGACCGTATTACCTGTCGGCGCTTGTGAATCTGCTGGGTCCCATTCAGCGGGTCAGCTCTTCGACAGGCATTCAGATTCCCGACCGGGTAATCGGATCGGGACCCAAAGCGGGCACCCCGATTTCCGTCCAGACTCCGACCCATCTGGCCGGGACGCTCGATTTTGCGGGCGGAACGATCGTGACCATGATCATGAGCTTCGACGTTCGCGGAGCCACCGAACTTCCGAGAATGGAGATTTACGGCACATCGGGTACCCTGTCCCTGCCGGATCCCAATTTCTTCGGCGGAGACGTACGTCTGCGGCGCGCCGGTTCGGATAATTGGGAGACGCTCAAGCCGGTATTCGAAACGGAGCGCAACGAGCGCGGGATCGGCGTGGACGACATGATCAAATCGATCCGGGAAGAACGGCGTCACCGGGCCAGCGGCGATCTGGCTTATCATGTGCTCGAAACGATGCATGCCTTCATGCGCTCATCGGCCGAAAGCCGGCATATCACCTTGGAAAGTTCGTACAAAGTTCCTGCCGCAAGAAGAGATTCGCTCAAATTATAATTTGATAAAAAGGTGGAACGAAAATGACCCAAGTAGGACTGCAGTTGTACACCGTACGTGAAGAAATGGAACAGGATTTCCGCGGTACGCTCGAAAAAGTGGCGGCACTCGGTTATAAAGGCGTGGAATTCCATACGTTTTTCGGCCGCAGTGCGGAAGAAGTCAAGTCGATTCTCGACGAACTTGGCCTTGAAGCGCTCGGGACACATACTTCTTATGCCCAACTGCTGGAGCATCTCGACAGCGAGATCGCATACAACAAACAAATCGGGAACGACACGCTGATCGTGCCTTATCTGCAGGAAGAAGACCGGGTCTGGAACGAAGTCTTCGCGAATCTTGCCAAGCTCGGCAGCCGGGCGCGCGAACAGGGAGCGGTACTCGCTTACCACAACCACGATTTCGAGATGACGGAAGAAGTGAACGGCAAGCCGGTATTCGACGCCATGTACGAAGCGGTTTCCGCCGAAGACCTCCAGGTCGAGATGGATACCTGCTGGGTACACTACGGCGGCTACGATCCGGTGGAATACATCGGCCGTTACCAAGGGCGTCTGCCGATTATCCACCTCAAAGACATGACGCGCGACGCGGACGGCAAAGCCATTACGGCGGAGCTTGGCGTGGGCGAAGTGAACCTCAAAGCGATTGCGGACGCCGCGATCGAAGCCGGCGTGGAATGGATTGTCGTCGAGCAGGATTACTGCGCGGGCGGCAAGCCGCTCGAAAGTATCGCCACAAGCATGGAATGGGTCAAAAAATATGCAGCTGAAGGAGCCAAACTGAATGTCTAAGACACTGAACGTTGCCGTAATCGGATGCGGAGGCATTGCCAACGGCAAACATCTTCCCGCGCTCTCCAAACAAGACAAAGCCGTACTCGTCGCTTTCTGCGACCTGGTTGAATCCCGTGCCGAGGAAGCGGCTTCCCAATACGGCGCCGAAGGCGCGAAGGTTTATACGGATTATACCGAACTGCTCAAAGACCCGAGTATCGAAGTCATTCACGTGTGTACCCCGAACGATTCCCATGCGGAAATCACGATTGCGGCGCTCGAAGCGGGCAAGCATGTCCTGTGCGAGAAACCGATGGCCAAAACGACCGAGGAAGCGCGCAGCATGATCGAAGCGGCGGAGCGTACAGGCAAAAAACTGTCGATCGCGTACCAGAACCGTTTCCGCGACGACAGTCTGCACCTGAAAGATATGTGCGAAAAAGGCGAACTCGGCGATCTCTATTACGGCAAAGCGATTGCACTGCGCCGCCGCGCCGTGCCAACCTGGGGCGTTTTCCTGGATGAAGAAAAGCAGGGCGGAGGCCCTCTGATCGATATCGGTACGCACGCGCTTGACCTGACTCTCTGGCTGATGGATAATTATAAACCGCAAAGCGTTATGGGTTCGACTTTCCACAAGCTGGGAAGCCGTGAAAATGCGGCCAACGCGTTCGGTCCTTGGGATCCGGAACAATTCAAGGTCGAAGATTCCGCATTCGGTTTCATCAAGATGCAGAACGGAGCCACGATCGTACTCGAATCCAGCTGGGCGCTTAACGTCCGCAAATTCGGCGAAGCGCAGACGCTGCTCTGCGGAACCGAAGGCGGTGCGGATATGGCCGACGGGCTGCATATCAACGGCGAGAACCGCAGCCGCTTGACGGAAACCAAAGTCGATTTCGGTTCGGGCGGCGTAGCGTTCTACGACGGCGGATCGGAGAACGCGGAAGACCGCGAAGCGCGTCAATGGCTTGAAGCCATTCTCGAAGACAAAGAGCCGATCGTAAAACCGGAGCAGGCTCTTGTCGTGACGCAGATTCTCGAAGCGATCTACGAATCCGCGAAAACGGGCAAAGCGGTGTACTTCGACTAACGAAAAACAGCCGAAAGAAGCCGGCAGCCGGAAAGTGGTACCATTCTCCGGTTGTCGGAAAAGTCGAAAAATAAGGTTTTTTCGCACCTCTTTCCTATTCAGATCAAGCTAAAAATACGGATATAATAGATATATCGAGGAGGTTCGATTCAGTGAAGCTTGGAGTATTCATGGTCCTGTTCAATGGACGGGGATTCGAGGAATCTCTCGATTACGTGGTGGAAAAAGGGCTTAAGGCGGTAGAGATCGGTACAGGAGGGTATCCGGGTAACGAGTACTGCAACCCGGAAGAGCTGTTGGCCGACAAGTCGAAACTGGAAGCTTTCCGAAAAGCGGTAGACTCTCGCGGTTTGACGATCAGTGCGCTGAGCTGTCACGGCAATCCGCTCCATCCGCAAAAAGCGCTCGCAAAAGCCGATCACGACGTATTTTTGCAAAGCGTAGAACTGGCGCAGCGGTTGGGGATTCCGGTTGTCAATACCTTCTCCGGCTGCCCGGGCGACCACGAGGATGCCAAATATCCGAACTGGCCGGTAGCTCCGTGGCCGAACGATTATCAGGAGATTCTGAAATGGCAGTGGGAAGAGAAAGTCATTCCTTACTGGAAAGAAGCCGGTAAATTCGCGGAAGATCACGGCGTCAAAGTCGGGATCGAACTGCACGGCGGATTCTCGGTCCACACGCCGGCCACTCTGCTGCGTCTGCGCGAAGCAACCTGCGAAGCCGTCGGAGCCAATCTGGATCCCAGCCACATGTGGTGGCAGGGTATCGATCCGATCCAGGCCGTCCGTATTCTCGGACGCGCCGGAGCCATTCACCATTTCCATGCCAAAGACATCACGATCGACCAAAGCAATGTCAATATGCACGGTTTGACCGACATGCAGTCCTACACGCTTATGCAGGAACGGGCCTGGAACTTCCGCAGCGTAGGCTACGGTCACGAGCTGAAGATCTGGTCCGATATGATCAGCGAACTTCGCCTGCAGAACTACGACTACGTCGTCAGTATCGAACATGAAGACGGTCTGATGTCCGTCGATGAAGGATTCGGAAAAGCCGTTCGCAATCTTCAGCAGATCCTTATCGAAGAGCCTGCAGGAGAGATGTGGTGGGTTTAAAATAAGCGAGCGTATCGCATAAAACAATACAGGAACAACTAAGGGGATGCCGACGATGATCAACGTAACCATCTGGAACGAATTCGTACATGAACGCAGAGATGAAGATGTAAAAGCCGTTTACCCGGACGGTATTCACAAGCAGTTGGAGCGCGCATTGACGCCTGAAGGATTTGCTATTCGCACCTGCACGCTCGAAGAAGACGACCATGGTTTGACAAGAGAAGTATTGGATTCGACGGATGTCATGATCTGGTGGGGCCATATGGCGCACGAGCTTGTCGACGATTCGATCGCCGAAGCGGTTGCGCAGCGTGTACGCGAAGGCATGGGCCTGATCGTGCTGCATTCGGGTCACTTCTCCAAACCGTTCAAGAATCTGATGGGAACGGGCTGCGATCTGAAATGGCGCGAAGCCGGCGAGCAGGAAATTCTGTGGGCCGTAAATCCTTCGCACCCGATTGCGGAAGGCATAGGCGAGAACATCGTTCTCGAACACGAAGAAATGTACGGGGAGTTCTTCGATATTCCGACTCCCGACGAGATCGTCTTCATCAGCAACTTCTCGGGCGGCGAAGTGTTCCGCAGCGGCTGCACGTTCCGCCGCGGATCCGGCAAGATCTTCTACTTCCGTCCGGGGCACGAGACTTATCCAACTTACTACAACCCGGATATTATCCGTGTCATCTCCAATTCTATTCGGTGGGCTTATCCGGCCGCAGCAGCCAAACCGGTATACGGCAATGCACAGCCGATTCGTTCGCTGCATGCCCGCGAATTGGTATAAGTCCAAGTTATCTCTGCAAAGTTCACACGAATTCGGGAACGTTGATGGAAGCCGTCGGATAGACCGCTTTCGAAAAGCCGCTTTTCGCTTTATGCGAAAAAGCGGTTTTTCTTTATATAATGAAGAAAGCGTTCACAAAATACGGAAACGGCCTTCTGAATGGTTGGCGGACTATCGATTTTGGGGTAAAATAATAGAAATACCCGTTAACCCTTATCCAAGGCAGGGTTTCAAGAAAGGGGGATGGCGATGAAAGTGGAGTTCGGCAGCGCACCGGTGGCGGAAGAAGTCATCAAGGAATGTCTGCACAGATCCGAAGGGTACGATCTGGAAGGATTTTTGCTGGGGCAGGGTGCCATCCCGGCCCGAATCATGTTTGTCGGCGAAGCTCCCGGTGCCACGGAAATTGTGGAGGGGAGGCCGTTTACGGGACAGGCGGGCAAAGTATTGGAAGAGTATCTGGAAAAGCTGGGGTTGACGCGGCAGGACATTTATATCTCGAGTGCCGTTCGCAGCCGTCCTTTCAAAGACAAAGTCGTCGCAGGCGCAGCAGTCGGGGCAATCCCGCGAATCAGCCGTTCCAACCGGACGCCTACCAAGAACGAGGTGCTCGCCCATGCCGCCATCTTGGATGCGGAGATCGAATACGTCCAGCCCGAGGTCATCGTCCCTATGGGCAATATCGGTCTTCATCGGTTGATCGGCAGTCACGAGACGATCTCTTCCCTGCACGGCAGAGCGATCGAAGGTCCGATTCAGCGTTTGGAGGACCCCGAAGATCCCCAGTCCCGCTACATTTTCGGAGAGCGTTCCTATTCGATTTTTCCTTTGTACCATCCGGCCGCCGTCATCTATAACCGTTCGCTCCAAGAGGTGATCGAGCGGGATTTACAGGCGCTCAAACATTTTTTGGCGGCAAAAAATAATTCGTAAAAGCATTTTCTTTTTCTGGGAAATGTGTTAATATGAAATAAGCTAACAAATCGTAAGTTTCTCTTCAGAGGGAATCTTCTAAGAGGTGATCATCTATGATAGAGCAAAAAAATGAAATTCCCATGCAGCTTTGTCCCCGATTCGAAAGTGCTTTTTCGTTTTTGGGCAAGCGCTGGAACGGCCTGATCATTCAGACATTGATGAGCGGCGCCAAGCGGTTCAAAGATATTTCCAACCAGATCCCGATGATGAGCGACAAGATGTTGTCGGAGCGGATGAAGGATCTGGAAAGCGAAGGCATCTTGGTACGTCATGTTTATCCGGAAACCCCGGTGCGTATCGAATACGAACTGACCGAGAAGGGCCTGGCACTTCAGCCGGTGATGCAGCAAATTCAAATGTGGGCGGAATGCTGGGTCGATTGACCGGTGATCCGCCGAGAACCCCTTTGCCGGCAGAGGGGTTCTTTTTTTATTTTCCGAACGCCTCGGCGATTTGAGAAAGGCTTCCCCGTTTTGGTATAATAAGAGTGATTACGCTCAATGAAGGGAACGGAAGCCCATGCGGACAAAAATCAAACTTCCCGATCAGCGTGTTTTGCTGTTTGTGCTTGCCATCCTGCTCATTACCGCGGTAGCTGCGATGGCTGTTCTGCTGCGCTCGCCTTCGGCAGATACGGCGGCGGAAGAGGTTGGCAGCGAAAATTTCAAATTGGTGGTGGATGGGGGCATCTACATGCCGAACGAGAATCGTTCGCTTGTCAGTACGTACCGGAAAGAAGACACTATCCGTGACGCGCTGGAACGCAGCAGTATCGTTCGTTTCGACAATGAAGGACGGATTGCTTCGGTCGACGACACGGAGCTTCATTCGGAGCTGAACTGGGCGGTGAAGCAAAATGGCAAAGAGATCCCCGAAAGCGGGTTTGTGACACGGATCCAGCCGGGAGACGAAATCATGCTGTATATAGAAGCGCCCGGTAACGACGGCAGGCCGGTCAATACGCTTCTGATCAGCGGCGGCGAAGTGAATTCGTCTCTGGGCGGCTCTTATGCGCACCCCTACAAGGAAGGGACTATGGTCCGGGATGTTCTCAAAGCCAGCGGACTCGTCACCCTGTCGGAGAACGGCCGGACAATTCGTTTCGTTCAGGCAAGTCCCGATAGCCAGGAAGGGTACATGACGAAACCGAGCGAACGCTGGGTATTGAAAGTGAACGGAAAAGAACTCAATGATCGGGGATTCGATATGCAGCTGCAGCCGGGCGATTACGTGGAACTGACGTTGGAGAAGGCCTAACGCGGAAGTCGCAGCCCCGGAAGAACAAAAGAACGACAAAAAGGCCGGATCCTTAGATCCGGCATATTTCATTTGGACAAAGTTCGCAGTGGCAAATTTCCTGCAGCATGGAGAGATTGGTAATCACGATCATGCCGTTTTCGTATTCGACCGCGCCTTTTTTACGCAGATCGCTCAACATGCGGTTGACACTTTCGCGCGTGGCTCCGATCATGTTCGACAAGTCGGTATGCGTAATCTTTTTGTTGATGAGCGTATTTTCCCCGTGTTTCTCGCCGTAGGTGTTGCCCAGACGAATCAGGGTCGAGCAGAGAGCGCCGGGTTTGCCGTACATCATCAGGTCGCGGAATTTGGTCTGCGTCAGACGGTGATGAATCCCCATCCATTTCATGAAATCGATCGCGAAATCGCAGTGCTGGCAGATCAGAACCTCGAGATCCTTATGTTCGATAACCCCGACTTCCGTATCTTCGATCACTTCTGCGGTAAAACTGTGTTTGGTGCTGAAAAAAGGATCCGCTTGTCCAACCATGTCGTCGGATTGGTACATGTAAAGGATGAGTTCCTTGCCTTCATCGGTCGATTTGGTCAGTTTGACCCGGCCCCGTTTGATATAATAGAGCTTGTCGGCGAGATCCCCTTCCCAGAACAGGTGAGAGCCTTCGGGAATATGACGGTCTTTCATGACGACTTCCAGACGCTTCATGTTTTGGTCCGAGAAACAACCCGTATTGCCTCGATGATTGGTGGCATGGTGGTATACACTCATCATTAACATCTCCTTTGCGCAAGCGCACACTTCGAATAGATACTCGTTTTGCGAGGCTCCCTTTTCGCAGAGAGCTGCGGCCAAGGTGCGTTTCGCTTCTTTCTTGGGTGAATCAGAATCAGCGTATTTGAGTTAAGCAAATTTTAAATTAATTATAACCGAAATTTCAAGTTATTGGAGCTTGTGTAAAAGAAAAAGGTGGCGAAAGCTTGAACTTTGTGACTTTTTTCACTTTACTTCTTTATCATGAAGGAAACCGAGAACTTTGTCAATTCTTATTACGAAAATTTTTGTATAAATTTTTAGCTTAATTTAGGCAGAGGGGCTTCGGTGAAACCTGATGAAACAAGGTAGGGTAAGCAAAAGAGAAGTGCTTGAGGAAAGAGAATCCAGCCGGGCCGGAGAAAAGCAAAAGTTTTTTGGGAAGTCGAGGATGTGCCATTAATGAAGGAAAAGCGCTCGAAAACGAAAGGGAAAAGGAGGGAATTATTTTATGAAAGTTTTCACTTCCCAAAATGAAAAGTGTATGCTATGATCATTCACGTAGAGAAAACAACGCAAACATCTTGAGGAGGATGAGGGAAATGGCAGTGAAAAATGAAGCCGCCCGTACTGTTGAACCAACCGCTGAGCAGGACATTCAAAAGCTGATTGACAACGCGAAAAAAGCGCAGGAAGCTTTCATGCAAATGGATCAACAACAAATCGATACCGTCGTGCAAGCGATGGCCCTGGCCGGCCTGGACAAGCACATGTATCTCGCAAAGATCGCGATTGAAGAAACCAAACGCGGCGTATACGAAGACAAGATCACGAAAAACCTCTTCGCTACGGAGTACATTTATCACAGCATCAAGAATGATAAAACGGTAGGCGTTATTGAAGACAATGAGTATGATAGCTTCCAAAAGATTGCTGAGCCTGTCGGCATCGTAATGGGGATCACGCCTGTAACGAACCCGACCTCCACAACCATGTTCAAAGCGCTGATTTCGATTAAGACACGTAACCCTATTATATTCGGTTTCCACCCTTCTGCGCAGTACTGCAGTTCCGAAGCCGCAAGAATCCTGCAGGAAGCAGCGGTTAAAGCCGGTGCCCCGGAAGGCTGTATCCAATGGATCGACAAGCCTTCGATGGATAAGACGAACATCCTGATGAACCACCCTGACGTTGCCCTGATTCTTGCAACAGGCGGCGGCGCAATGGTTCGCGCAGCTTACAGCTGCGGCAAACCGGCTCTCGGCGTAGGCCCGGGTAACGTACCGGCCTTTATCGAGAAAACAGCCGACATCGATCAAGCCGTAACCGACCTGATTTTGTCGAAATCGTTCGATAACGGCATGATCTGCGCATCCGAGCAGGCGGTTATTATTGAAGAACCGATCTTCGACCGCGTCAAAAAGAAAATGATTGCAAACGGCTGTTACTTCCTGAACAAAGATGAAATCGCCAAGCTGACTCCAAGCGCAATGAACGTCGAAAAATGCGCGGTCAACCCGGCAATCGTCGGACAGTCGGCTTTCAAAATTGCGGAAATGGCCGGTATTGCCGTTCCGGCAGCGACCAAAATTCTGGTTGCCGAAATCGAAGGCGTCGGTCCGAAGTTCCCGCTGTCGGCCGAAAAGCTCAGCCCGGTTCTGGCCTGCTACAAAGTCAAAACCGCGGACGAAGGTATTGCACGCGCTGCAGAGATCGTCGAATTCGGCGGCATGGGTCACTCGTCGGCGATCCACTCCAACGATGATGCCGTCATCCAACGCTTTGCAAACCGTCTGCAAACCGGCCGTATCATTGTAAACTCCCCGTCGACGCACGGCGCAATCGGCGATATCTACAATACGAACCTGCCTTCGCTGACACTGGGCTGCGGATCTTACGGCCGCAACTCGACTTCTTCGAACGTAACCGCAGTAAACCTGATCAACGTGAAAAGGGTGGCGCGTCGTACCGTGAATATGCAGTGGTTTAAAGTGCCGGACAAGATCTATTTCGAGAAAAACTCCACGCAGTATCTGACAAAAATGCCGGATATCACTCGTGTCGCAATCATTACCGATCCGATGATGGTACAGCTCGGCTACGTGGAAAGAGTTCAGCATTACCTGCGTCAGCGTCAAACGCCGGTTGCTATCGAAGTCTTCTCCGAAGTGGAGCCGGATCCTTCGACAACGACCGTTGAACGCGGCCGCGCCATGATGGAACGCTTCCAACCTGACTGCATCATTGCTCTGGGCGGCGGTTCGCCGATGGATGCCGCGAAAGGCATGTGGTTGTTCTACGAATATCCGGATACCGACTTCAACAACTTGAAGCAAAAATTCATGGATATCCGCAAACGGATCTACAAATACCCACGTCTGGGCAAAAAAGCGAAATTCGTTGCGATCCCAACCACTTCGGGTACAGGTTCGGAAGTTACTTCGTTCGCAGTTATTACCGACAAGGAAAACGGCAACACCAAATATCCGCTGGCCGATTACGAGCTGACTCCTGACGTCGCGATCGTCGATCCGGTATTCGTATACTCGCTGCCAAAAGTGGCCGTAGCCGATACGGGTATGGACGTTCTGACTCACGCTATCGAAGCTTATGTTTCGGTTATGGCAAGCGACTATACCGATGGCCTGGCCATCAAAGCGATCCAACTCGTATTCGCAAACCTGGAAAAATCGGCTTTGACCGGGGACAAATTGGCCCGCGAAAAAATGCATAACGCTTCTACGCTTGCCGGTATGGCTTTCGCAAATGCTTTCCTGGGCATCAACCACAGCTTGGCGCACAAGTGGGGCGGAGAATACCACACCGCTCACGGTCGTACCAATGCAATCCTGATGCCGCACGTCATCCGCTACAATGCGAAAAAACCGACGAAGTTCGCTTCGTTCCCTAAATATTCGCACTTTATCGCTGACGAACGGTATGCCGAAATCGCTCGCATCCTGGGAATGCCTGCCAGAACAACGGAAGAAGGCGTGAAGAGCCTGATCAATGCTATCCGCGACTTGAACCGCAAACTGGGCGTTCCGGAAACGTTCCAAGAACTCGGTTTCGATGCCAAACAGTTCGAAAGCCGTGTCGACTACCTGGCCGACCGCGCATTCGAAGACCAATGTACAACGGCTAACCCTAAGCTGCCGCTGGTTACCGAACTGGCTGATGTTTACCGCGACGCGTTCTACGGCAGATTCGAAGAATAAGAATCGGATCGAAGAGTCGCCCGCAAGATCGAATGTGATTCTCCTGCTTGATTTGAACGGCGTTTCCACTTGGTGGAGGCGCCGTTTTTTTATAGACAGTCAGCTAAATCAAGAAAAGATGCTTGGTTGCAAGGTTTGAAAAACAGTCATAAAATGATGTGTTATTCAGAAAGCGGGCTTAAAAGTGATAAACATCATAAAAAAGTGGGTTTGAGTGATATATGTCACAGTAACTAGCGGAGGATAGGCGCATAATAAGGACATGAAGATCCCCAAGACATCGAGAGGCTAATCCGAAGATGGCAATCCTCTACTTTTTCGGTGAATGTGATATTTTTCACCTTGTCGGCACGGCTGCCGGCATCCAGGGATCTTGCAGTGAGATGCGGACGCCTCTTTCCACCGTATTCTCCGTCAAACACATACAAAAATGGAGGTAATCACATGTCGGTTATCGAAAAAGAAATCACAGGCGCAAACTCGGAAGCATGGAGAGGTTTTAAAGCGGGTAAATGGACGAATCATGTGGACACCAAGAACTTCATTGATGAGAACATCACGCCTTATACAGGCAGTGAAGAATTCCTGGAAGGACCTACACAAAATACGACTGATCTCTGGAAGATTGTATCCCAGCTGTCGAAAGAAGAAAGAGAAAGAGGCGGAGTGTGGGACGTAGACGTCAACACCCCGGGATCGATCACTTCCCACGGCGCAGGTTATCTCGATAAAGCAAAAGAACAAATCGTCGGCGTACAGACGGATGCTCCTTTCAAACGTGCGATCCAACCTTACGGCGGGATCCGGATGGTCATCGATGCTTGTAAAGCTTACGGCTTCGAAGTGCCGGATGCGATTGTAGATACATTCACCAATGTTCGCAAAACGCATAACCAAGGCGTGTTTGACGCTTACACACCGGAAATTCGCGCAGCGCGCAAATCGGGTATCGTAACCGGTCTGCCGGATGCTTACGGCCGCGGACGCATCATCGGCGATTATCGCCGCGTCGCTCTGTACGGCGTAGACTTCCTGATGAAGCAAAAACAACGGGAACACAATGAAACAGTCGGGGACGGCATGGATGAGAATACGATTCGTCTGCGGGAAGAAATCTCCGAACAGTATCGTGCTCTCGGAGAGCTGAAAGAAATGGCGAAAATGCACGGCATGGATATTTCCAAACCGGCAGCTAACGCCAAAGAAGCTTTCCAATGGCTGTACTTCGGTTATCTGGCAGCAGTCAAAGAACAAAACGGCGCCGCGATGTCGCTCGGACGCGTATCTTCGTTCCTGGACATTTATGTGCAGCGCGATCTGGCAGAAGGCACATTGACCGAACAAACGGCACAAGAACTGGTCGATCACTTTGTCATGAAGCTTCGCATCGTGAAATTCCTGCGGACCCCGGATTACAATGAACTGTTCAGCGGCGACCCTACCTGGGTAACCGAATCGATCGGCGGGATGTCGGTAGACGGAACAACCCGAGTAACCAAGAGCAGTTTCCGTTTCCTGCATACCCTGTACAATCTGGGACCTGCACCGGAACCGAACCTCACCGTTCTGTGGTCCGAACAGCTTCCAGAAGCTTTCAAAAAATATTGTGCCAAAGTTTCGATCGAAAGCAGCTCTATCCAGTACGAGAACGATGACCTGATGCGTCCGATTTACGGCGACGACTACGGTATCGCATGCTGCGTATCCGCTATGCGTATCGGCAAACAAATGCAGTTCTTCGGCG
Organism: Saccharibacillus qingshengii; assembly: GCF_013185195.1. GTDB lineage: Bacteria > Bacillota > Bacilli > Paenibacillales > Paenibacillaceae > Saccharibacillus > Saccharibacillus qingshengii. The sequence continues at coordinate 14,214 of NZ_JAAZWC010000005.1, read as the reverse complement.
CTCGTGCCAACCTCGCCAAAACACTGCTGTATGCAATCAACGGCGGTAAAGACGAAAAATCCGGCGAACAGATCGGACCTGAATATCCGGCGATCACTTCCGAATATCTCGATTACGACGAAGTGATGAAACGCTACACGCCGATGATGGAATGGCTGTCCAAAGTATACCTGAACGCCCTGAACATCATTCACTACATGCATGACAAATACAGCTACGAACGGATCGAGATGGCGCTGCACGACCGCGACATTCTGCGTACGATGGCCTGCGGCATCGCCGGTCTGTCGGTAACAGCCGACTCCCTGAGCGCAATCAAATATGCCAAAGTTAAACCGATCCGCAACGAACAAGGTATCGCGATTGATTTCGAAATCGAAGGCGAATATCCTTGCTACGGCAACAACGACGATCGTGTCGACCAAATTGCTGTACAGCTCGTCGAGAAATTCATGGGTATGATCCGCAAACACAAAACGTACCGCGATTCGATGCCGACCCAATCGGTATTGACGATCACTTCGAACGTGGTATACGGCAAGAAAACCGGTACGACTCCGGATGGACGCAAAGCGGGCGAACCATTCGCACCGGGTGCAAACCCTATGCACGGACGCGACAAAAAAGGTGCTTTGGCTTCGCTGAGTTCTGTTGCCAAACTTCCATATGAAGAAAGTCTGGACGGAATCTCGAACACTTTCTCCATCGTGCCGAAAGCCCTTGGCAAAGAAGAAGAAACACGCAAATCCAACCTGGTTGCTATGCTGGACGGATATTTCGGCAGCAATGCCCATCACCTGAACGTGAACGTATTCGATCGCGAACAGCTGATGGACGCCATGGAACATCCGGAGAACTATCCGCAGCTGACAATCCGCGTATCGGGTTATGCGGTTAACTTCATCAAATTGACTCGCGAACAACAAATGGACGTAATCAACCGGACGTTCCACTCGAACATGTAAACAAGCAAGACCGAAGCACCTAGCGGTTCTTCGGACCGGATACCTGTTCATTCATAATCAAACATGCGGCGCTCGCAGAACGTGAGCGCCGTTATTATTGAAAGGGTGAAAACGAATGAGTCACAAAGGACGCATACACTCACTGGAAACATTCGGGACGGTAGACGGCCCGGGAATTCGCTTTGTATTATTTTTGCAAGGATGTCTTATGAAATGCCAATATTGTCATAATCCGGATACCTGGAATTTCGACGGCGGCAAAGAAATGACCGTTGAAGAAGTGCTGAGCGAAATCGAGCCTTACCTGAATTACTATCGTTCTTCGGGCGGAGGATTGACTATTTCCGGTGGAGAACCGACGCTGCAGGCTGCTTTTGTAGCCGAAATCTTCCGGGCGGTCAAAGAACGCTGGGGACTGCACACGACACTCGACAGCAACGGTTTCAATAATCCTGAGAAAATTCAATACTTGATGGATGTGACCGATCTCGTTCTGCTTGATATCAAACATATCGATAACGACAAACATAAAGTGCTGACCGGAGTGAGCAACGAGCAAACGCTGCGTACGGCCCAGTGGCTGTCGGAGCACGGCAAGAAAATGTGGATTCGGCACGTGTTCGTACCGGGCATCCATGAAGACGAGAATAATCTGCGCGATCTGGGAAGCTTTATCGGTACCCTGCAAGGTGTCGAGAAATTCGAAATCCTTCCTTACCATCAAATGGGTATTTATAAATGGAAAGAACTCGGCAGAGAGTACCCACTCGAAGGCGTGCCTTCACCGACCGACGAACAAGTTCAGCGGGCCTATAAGCTGATTGAAGAAGGTCGCAGTATGCAGACGATTTGACTTTTTTTCGGATCAAATGCATCAAATTACGAATGCCTTAATTTAAAATGAAGACGATGTAAATGTTATCATATTGTAAACAAAGCGGTGCTTCCTTATATTAGGAAGGCCGCTTTTTTAATAAGTTACAGAAACTTTTAAGGAGTGTTTGCGTCTAATACTATGTGCTTAGTGAGAGAAGGACCAAATTCAGTTATAAAGGGAGTCGTAGAATGAATCTGAAGAAAATTACGATCATCGCTTTGCTTGTTGTCATGCAGACGGCAGCCGTACTGCCTACAGCATCGGCACAAACGGGATCGCCAAGCGAAACGCCGATCGTTGTGCAAGGTGAAGTCATGCAGCAAGAAGGCGCGGCGAAAGAATATACGAAGAAGCTTGCCGCTCCAACGCAAAATGCAGCAGCCCAGGCCGAAACCGTAAATCCTGCCAATTCGGTACCGACGCCGAACGCGCAGCCTGTACCTATCCAACCTGCAGCCAATCAGCCGGCAGATCCAACCCTTCTGGAAGGTGAGGAGAACGGCGTTCCGACAACGACGCCTCCGACCGACGAAGTGCCGACCGACGAAGAAGTGCCTGCAGAAGGAACGGTCGAGCCGGGCAATGTGACACCTTCGGTGAGTCCGAGTACCACTCCGGTGCCGCCCAAGCCGGTTACGCCAACCAAGCCAACTGCGCCGACTACACCCGTAGTGAGCATCGATCCCGCTTCCACGCTGGGAACGGACAAACTGATTCTTGTAATCAATGGAAATCAGATGTATCAGAACGGCCAGGCCTATACGGCCGCGCAGCCGATGACCGCCAAGAACGGCGTCTCGTATATTGCGGTGCGTTCGTTCGTCAATCGTGTAGGACTGAAAGTTACATACGATGCGAAAACGAAAGAGACCGTGATTACCAAAGGAGCCGACGAACTGCGCTTCAAGCTGGATAAAGACGTGTATACGGTCAATGGCGTTCCGACCAAAATGAAGGGAACTTCGTTCCAGCAAAAGAACACCTTCATGGTGCCGCTGACTTCGATCACGCAGGCGCTCGGGATTCCTTACAAAATCGACTATAAAGCCAAAACGATTACGCTGAACATTTCTTCGAAACCGACGGCTTCGTTTACGATCGAACCGAAAGAAATCGTGGCGGGCGAGACGAATGTCGTGTATACGACCAAGTCGGAATCGCCAAGCGGCTACCAGATCGTGGATGAGCGTTGGGAAGGACGCCAGGATATCTTTACGGATCCGGGCACGTATACCATCACGTATTCCGTCCAGGATTCTACGGGACAATGGAGCGATCCATTCAGCCAGACCATTACGGTCGAAGCACCGAACGTAGCTCCTGTTGCACAGTTCACGACCGAAAAAGAGACTTACCGTATGGGTGAGCCGGTCGTTTACACCGATCAGAGTTATGATCCGGACGGCACACTGCCGGAAGCCAACAGCCGGGTATGGGAAAATCAAAAAGGAGCGTACTTCACACCGGGACCACAAACGATCACATTGACCGTAACGGATGAAGATGGCGCAACCAATACGTTTACCAAAACGATTACCGTTACGGACGAAGTGCTGTACACGCAGGACGAGTATAACGCTTTGTTCGTACCGATCGGAAGCAAGTTCCTGTTTGACGGGGGCAGCGTGCCTTCGATGCGAAAAGTCGAACGTTTCAATACGTCCGAAGACGTTACGCTTTACCGCAGCAACAGTCCCGAATCGGTGTTCAGTACAGGCAAAATGTACGAAGACACGCTGTCGGGCAAAGTTCGTTTCATGGTCCATCATGCCAACTATACCGGTAAAAAAGTAACGATGTATGTGGTGGCTACGAACAACAATGCGACGCCGACGACAATCAAGACGCTGGACAGCGGCTTTGGAGGACCAAGCCCGTTTGCAACTGCGGCAGGTAAAGTGTCCGTACAGCGTTACCACCAATCCGTGATCGACGGAACCAAGAGAGCGGACGTGATTCTGCAGCCGGGCGAGAGCAAAGTGATTCTGACGGAACTGAACGCGATTCCGATGCCGAACAAGTCGGTTATTTCCCTGATCGCGGATGTTGAGTCTTCCCAACCGATCACTTACAGCACGCTGATGATCGATCCGGGTCTGGATCCGCTTCAAGAAACGAAGACTCTGACCTCCGCTCCGCGCGATGGCGTGCACAACCGGGGAACTTATCCGCTGGCGACCAAAATCGTCGACGTGTTTGAACCGGTCGGCGGTCCTACGCCAAGCAAACTGATTATTGGCGACAACAACGATGATCCGAACCTCACCGGTATGGATACGCCAAACAACAAAGTGGAATCGAACGCAGGCAACTTCGGCGTTCTGTACAAAATCCATCTGGACAAGGTAGCGCCGAATACGCTGATTACGTTCAACGGACGCGGCGGCAAGTATGCCGGCTGGATCCTCGTGAACGGACAGTTGGTCGAATTGTCCGCACAAAGTATGGGTCTTGTCGGTTCCGCGCTGAACACGTCCAGCGAAGCGGGCGTCGTATACCGGACCGGCAGTTCGTCGGAAAGTGTGGATCTTGAATTCACACCGGCTCCGGGCAGCAACTTGTCCGTCAACCTGATCTTTACGCAGATGCCGGAACTTAAGCAGTAAACGGATCGGCCTAGCGGCTGAAAAGTAACCAAGAAAGCCCGATTCCTCCAAAAGGGGATCGGGCTTTCTGCCGTTGAACCGCAGGTTCGCTTCATTGACTCCGTGTCCGTTTTGGGGCATTATTAATGAAGGGCATTACGAATAACCGCAAGGAATAAGCCGGGAACGGCAGGAGGCGAGGGTTGCCGATGCTTTCTATGGAACGCATTATCGAGATTATGGCGGAGCAGGGACTTCGAATCACGGATCAGCGCAAGACGCTGGCGAAATTGTTCGCCGAAGCGCCGGGCTATCTGTCCGCCAAAGACGTTTATGACTATATGGGACAAAAATACAAAGGACTCAGCTTCGATACCGTTTATCGCAATCTGCGCGTCATGCAGGAACTGGGCGTGCTGGAGCAAATCGTGTTCGAAGAAGGCGTCAAGTTCAAGCTGCACTGCAGCGAGAATCATCATCACCATCATATGATCTGCCTGCAGTGCGAGAAAACGTATCCGATTACGTTTTGTCCGATGCAGTTGACGGAATCGCCGGACGATTTCCAGGTCGTCAAGCATAAATTCGAAGTGTTCGGCTACTGCAAAAACTGTCAGGAAGAAGCCGCGCAGGAACCGGTCAAAGCAGCGGCGGGAAAGCGTGAGGCGCGATGAAAATAGCCCGGCGGACGGTTCAGGGACCGATCCGCTTTTACCGCAAATTCATTTCTCCGCTGACGCCTCCAAGCTGCCGATTCGTACCGACCTGTTCGGCTTACGCTTTGGAAGCGATCGAGGTGCACGGAGCGGCCAAAGGCAGCTGGCTGGCCGCCAAAAGGATCGCCAAATGCCATCCGCTGCATGCGGGAGGTTACGATCCCGTTCCTCCGCGTCTGCAGCGAGGCCGTCAAACCGCGGAAATAGACAGCCAAGAACAAGAAGAAGTCCGCAGCACGCAGGCCTGAGGCTTGACACTGCGGGCTTTTTTTCGGTATATTTTGGTGTATCAATCGATTGATGGTTTGATGCACGATTCAAATGAAAATCCGAGGAACGGATGAGTAGAAGGAAGAACCAGCAGCAGAGAACCGGGTAAGACGCTGCAAACCGGTCTGGAGACCCCTTCGAAGATGGTCCGGGAGGAACTTTGTGCAAGCCGCAGCGCGGCCGGTCCGATACGAGGGGTACCCCAGGGTGCGCGGATGATCGGAAGATGCCGGATCGTGGATGGGTGAGTGCAGAGCGTGTTCCAGCGTTAATGGACGGTCGAATAGGACCGGCAGAGCCTTCGATTCGTGAGAACGAAGGGAATGTGGGTGGTACCGCGCGAGCTTCCGGCTCTCGTCCCATTGATGGGGCGGGGGTCTTTTTGTTGTCTTCCGCTCCGCTGCGCCGTATGCGGCAAGCTGCGGCAGTATTTTTTTATAAGGAGAGAAGAGCACATGACAGAGAAAAAAACGTTCTACATCACGACGCCGATTTATTATCCGAGCGGCAAGCTGCATATCGGACATACGTATACGACGGTGGCGGCCGACGCGATGTCCCGCTATAAGCGGCTTCGCGGGTACGACGTGCGTTTTCTGACAGGAACGGATGAGCACGGTCAGAAAATCGAGCAGAAAGCGGCGGAAGCCGGGCAGACGCCGATTCAATTTATCGACGGAATCGTTGAAGGCATCCGCAGTTTGTGGGACAAGCTCGATATTTCGTATGACGATTTTATTCGTACGACGGAACGACGTCATATTGACGTCGTTCAGGAGATTTTTGAGCGTCTGCTGAAACAGGGCGATATCTACAAAGGCGAATACGAAGGTTGGTACAGCATTCCGGACGAGACGTATTATACGGAGTCGCAGTTGGCCGACGTCGTGCGCGATGACCAGAATAAAGTGATCGGCGGCAAAAGTCCGGAAAGCGGTCACCCGGTCGAATTGGTCAAAGAAGAATGTTATTTCTTCAAAATGAGCAAATACGCCGATCGGCTGCTGAGCTATTACGAAGCGAATCCGGAGTTTATCCAGCCGGAATCCCGCAAGAACGAAATGGTCAACAACTTCATCAAGCCAGGGCTTGAAGACCTCGCCGTATCGCGGACCACATTCAAATGGGGAGTTCCGGTCAAAAGCGATCCGAAGCATGTCGTTTATGTTTGGATCGATGCACTGTCGAACTATATTACGGCTCTCGGCTACGGTTCGAAAGATCCGGCGCTGTTCGAGAAATTCTGGCCGGCTGATGTGCATCTGGTCGGTAAAGACATTCTGCGCTTCCATACGATCTACTGGCCGATCATGCTGATGGCGCTCGATCTGCCGCTGCCCAAAAAAGTATTCGGCCACGGCTGGTTCCTGACCCGCGAAGGCAAAATGTCCAAGTCCAAAGGCAACGTGATCGATCCGGTAAAACTGATCGACCGCTACGGCCTGGACGCGCTGCGTTATTACGTGCTGCGCGAAGTGCCGTTCGGTTCGGACGGACAATTCACGCCGGAAAGCTTTGTCGAACGGATCAATTCGGATCTTGCGAACGATCTGGGCAATCTGCTCAACCGGACTGTTGCCATGGTCGACAAATATGTCGGCGGCGAAGTTCCCGCTTATCGCGGCCAAGTCACACCGTTTGACGCGACGCTGCAAGAAGCGGCTGCTGCAGCCGTGGACAAGGTAGAGAAAGCGATGGACGGTATGGAATTCTCCGTAGCGCTGACCGCGATCAGCCAATTCGTCAGCCGGACCAACAAATATATCGACGAGACGCAGCCATGGGTGATCGCCAAAGACGAGAGCCGCAAAAACGAACTGGAATCGGTGATGCTGCACCTGATCGAAAGCCTGCGGATCGCTTCGCTTCTGCTCCAGCCGTTCCTGACCCGGGCACCCAAGCTTATCTGGACGCAGCTGGGGATTACCGGAGACGAAGCGGCCGAGTGGAGAACCTGGGATTCGCTCCGGACGTTCGGCGTGATCGCAGCCGGAACCAAGCTGCAAAAAGGCGATCCGATCTTCCCGCGCCTCGATCCGGAGGTCGAAGTGGCAAATATCGTCGAAGCAATGAGCGGCGGTACGCCGGCGGCGGCAGCGGCGGAACAAGCCAAGCCCGCTTCCGAACCGGTTGAAGCTCCCGAAGCCAAAGAAGAAATCGGAATTGAAGACTTCGGCAAAGTCGAACTTCGCGTTGCCCAGGTTATTGCCTGCGAACCGGTCAAGAAAGCCGACAAGCTGCTGAAACTTCAGCTGGATCTGGGCTTCGAGCAGCGGCAGGTCGTCTCGGGTATTGCCAAGTTCTATACGCCGGAAGAACTGATCGGACGCAAAGTGATCTGCGTAACCAATCTGAAGCCGGTTAAGCTGCGCGGCGAAGAGTCGCGCGGAATGATCCTGGCCGCTTCGCACGGCGATCAGCTTACGCTTGCGACCGTGCCGGATTCCATGCCAAACGGCGCGCTCGTCAAGTAATCCATCATGTCTTGCCGTCTTCCCGGCAAGGGTTCAAACCGCAGCGGGATTCCTTCGGGAATCCCGTTTTTGGTCTGTGTGTCTTTAATCGTAAATGTGCCGAAAAAGGTTGACAATATGCAGGCGGACTCCTATAATCGGTAAGGTTACGATTTGAGAAGCCGATATTTTTAATAGGAAACGGAGTGGATCCCTATGCGAAGTCCCAACAAATACGCCGGACGACTGATGTTCGTACTGGCTTTGGGTGCAATGCTCGTTCTGTCCGCCTGCGGGCGCAGTACGACAGGCACAATTGTCGAAGATAAAGTGAATGTTGTCACGACTTTTTATCCGATTTACGAATTTACGTCCGAGATCGGCGGGGAAGATGCGAATGTCATCAATCTTCTTCCGACCGGCGTAGAACCGCATGACTGGACGCCTCGCGGCCAGGATATCGTGAATACGTCAAAAGCCCAGCTTTTTTTCTATAACGGTGCGGGTCTGGAAGGCTGGGTACCGGATTTCCTCAAAGGCCTCGATTCGGAGACGAAAGTCAAAGCGGTCGAGATCAGCAAAGGCGTCGATTTGATTACCACGGCCGAAGATGACGGACACGATCACGGAGGCGCCGCGGAAGACGAGCATAGCCATGAAGGCGAAGAACACGCGGAAGAAGAACATGCCGAAGAAGCGGCGGACGCCAAACATATCGATCCGCACACGTGGGTCAGTCCGAAATCGGCTCTGATCATGGCGGGCAATATTCGCGACAGTCTGATCGAAGCCGATCCGGCACACAAAGCGGGTTACGAAGAACGTTATGAGGCGCTGATCGGCAAACTGAAGCAGCTCGATGAAGACTTCACCGCGAAATTGTCGGCCGTGCCGAACAAGGAAATCGTCGTCTCGCACCAAGCGTTCGGCTATCTGGCCCGCGACTACGGGTTGGACCAGCATGCGATCATGGGACTGTCCCCGGATGCGGAACCCCGTGCCCAGGATATGCTGAATCTTGCCAAACTGGTCAAAGAAGAAAACATTCGCTACATTTTCTTCGAAGAACTGGTATCCGACAAGCTGGCCAAAACATTGGCGGGCGAAGCCGGCGTGGAGACGCTGGTCCTGAACCCGGTCGAAGGATTAACGAAAGAACAGGCGGAAAAAGGCGACGATTATTTCAGTTTGATGCAAAAGAATTTGCAAAATCTGCTGCTCGCCTTACAATAAGAAGAGAAACGAACCGCTTATCAAAAAAGGAGGGATCGCCATGTCTGCTATCCCAACCGTAGACTGCCACCAGCCGATGATCGAATTGAAGGATGTTTCTTTTTCCTACAAAGATCAGCATGTGCTGAAAGAGTTGAACTTTAGCGTGAAGGAGCGGGATTTCGTCGGGATTGTCGGTTCCAACGGTGCCGGCAAAACGACGCTGCTCAAAATGCTGGTAGGATTGATGCCGCCGACAAGCGGAGAGATCCGGATGTTCGGAGAGCCGATCCGCCGTTTCCGCGACTGGGAGCGTATCGGATACGTCCCGCAAAAAAATGCGCTGAACATGCTGTTTCCGGCGACGGTGCGCGAAGTGGTCACATCGGGACTGTTTACGAACAAGAATCTGTTCCGTCGGTTAAACCGGGAAGCCAAAGCCAAACTGGACGATGCGCTGCAGGTGATGCGGATCGAAGATATCGCCGACAAACGGATCGGCCGATTGTCGGGCGGTCAGCAGCAGCGTGTATTTCTGGCGCGTGCCATGATCAACCGTCCGGATCTGCTGGTGCTCGACGAGCCGACAGTCGGAATCGATGCGGAGACGCAGGACGGGTTCTTCGAATTGATCCGTCATATGCATCGGCACCACAATATCACTTTCCTGATGGTCTCGCATGATATCGATCGTCTGGAAGACTATCTGGGCAAAGAACCGCGGCAGCAGAACGGCAAGATCAAATTTTTCGTGCGCCATTCGCATGACGATTTGAACTGCGTGGAAACGGACCTGCAGCATTCGATGCCGCTTGTCCATTCGGCGGAATGAACGTAAGGAGACGGTAACTTGGAAATTTTATTCAGTGACTTTTTTCAGCGCGCACTGCTTGGCGGACTTCTGATCGGATTAACGGCACCGCTGATCGGCATCTTCCTCGTACTGCGGCGGCTGTCCATGATCGGCGATACCCTGGCGCATGTGACGATCGCGGGCGTGGCACTCGGTTTTCTGATCAATGTCTATCCGCTTGTGGTCGGGCTTATTTTTGCCGTCGTGTCATCGTTCGGGATCGAGAAGCTGCGCAGAGCGTACAAAGGCTACGCCGAGTTGTCGATAGCGGTGATCATGTCGGGCGGGGTAGCCATGGCCTCCTTCTTGTTCACGCTTGGACAGGGCTACAATACCGATGTGACCAGCTATTTGTTCGGCAGTATCTATACCCTCGGCCGTACCGATCTGTATCTGGTTGGCGGAGTGACGGTTGTGGTCGTGGCTGTGGTCATCCTTTTCTACAAAGAGCTGTTCCTGCTTACTTTTGAAGAAGATGCGGCAGCGGTCAGCGGACTTCCGGTCAAGATGCTCAATATGCTGATTACCGTTCTGGCGGCACTCGTCATCAGTACGGCAATCAAGATTGTCGGCGCACTGCTCGTATCGGCGCTGCTGACCATACCGGTCGCCTGCAGCCTGTTCTTGGCCAAAAGTTTCCGCATGTCCATTCTGCTGTCGGTTGCCGTAGCGGAGATTGCCGTGATCGCCGGGTTGGTCGTTGCAGGGATCTGGAACTTCGCGCCTGGAGCCACGATCGTGCTGCTGCTTATTCTGATGCTGCTGTTGACATTGGTTGCGCGCAGAGGATATACCGTTTAACGGATATCCTCTTTTTTGCGTCGCAAACTTGCCAATAGACGACGAATAAAGGTATCATAGTAAGAGCTGTTTTTTGACGGGCCTATACATAATCGGGCTTTCGTCGGCAGGCGGGATGCCCGTTCATCGGCGCCATTCACGAGAAGAACCGACGGTACGGTTTTTCTAAGTCAAGGAAAAGAGGGAAAAGCGGATGCCAACGCCCAGTATGGAAGATTATTTGGAGCGCATCTACCAGTTGATCGATGAAAAAGGCTATGCCCGGGTATCGGATATCGCCGAAGGGCTTGAAGTTCATCCTTCTTCCGTAACCAAAATGATCCAAAAGCTCGATAAGGACGAATATTTGGTTTACGAAAAATATCGGGGTCTGATCCTTACCAGCAAAGGCAAAAAAATCGGCAAGCGTTTGGTGGACCGCCATCAGCTTCTTGAAGAATTTTTGCGGTTGATCGGTGTGGAAGAAAGCCTTATTTATCAGGATGTAGAAGGCATCGAGCATCATCTGAGCTGGGATTCGATTACGCGGATCGAGTCGCTCGTCGAATACTTCGGCCGCGATCCGAAACGTCTGGAAGAACTCAAAATCGTCCAGGACGAAGGAATAAGCGAATTTTAGGAAAGGCGTCTGTGGCCCCGGGGCACAGATGCCTTTTTGTTTGCCGATCCAGCGCTACAATTGCACCCCGGGAAGCGTATAACTGTTAGAAGGCGGGAGGTGTGTAACAAAATCGGCGGTTTGCCCGTCAAAAAGGAGCAACGCAAAATCCGGTTCGCGATCGGCGCAGCCGGATGAAATCAAACGGGAAATGAGGGAACACGTAAACATGAAATGGCGTCAAGGATTAATGGTACTGCTGGCAGTAATGCTGCTGCTCCCCGCGTGGAGCGGACTTGCAGGAGCCCGGGCAAATGCGGCTTCCGTGATCTCGATCGTTCTCGACGGACAACGGATTCAAGGAGACGTCGATCCTTATATCGTGTCCAACACGACGCTTGTGCCTATGCGGCTCGTCAGCGAAAATCTCGGCGCGCAGATCCAATGGTCCCAGAGCGAAAAGGTGGTCAAGATCAATCAGGGCGGTACACTGCTGTCTATCCCTCTGGGTTCGAAAACCGCTTTTGTCAATGGAAACTCCGTAGACCTGGAAGCGCCGGTTACCAGTCTGAACGGCCGGATCATGGTTCCGCTGCGTTTTGTGGGACAAGGGTTGGGATTGAGCGTCAATTGGAATCAAGCGACGCAGACGATTACGCTGACTACGCCGGACGGTTCGATCGGGGTTCCCGTTCCGGGTGTGCCGGATAACGAAGGGAAACTGACTGCACTTCGCGGCGTATGGATTGCGACCGTATCGAGTCTCGACTGGCCGGCCTCCAAAAGCGCTTCGACGCAGCAGGCCCAGTTCTCCACCATGCTGGACCAGCTCCAGGAAACCGGCGTCAACGCCGTATTCGTGCAGGTGCGTCCAAGCGCGGATGCGCTGTACAAATCGTCGCTTGTCCCGTGGTCGAACGTGCTGACCGGAACGCAGGGCAAAGACCCCGGTTACGACCCGCTTGCTTTTATGATCGAAGAAGCCCATAAGCGCGGTATGGAATTCCATGCCTGGTTCAATCCGTTCCGTGCCAGCACGGGCAGCTCGACGGCGAATCTGGTTTCCGGCCATGTCGCCAAAGCCCATCCCGACTGGATGGTGAACTTCGACGGCAAACTGTATATCAATCCGGGGATTCCGGCCGCCCGTCAGTCCGTGATCGACAATGTGATGGAAGTCGTGAACAACTATGATATCGATGGCGTGCATCTGGACGATTACTTCTATCCGTACGGAGAATCAGCTTCGAAAAAATTCGGCGATGACGGTACTTACAGCCTGTACAACACTGCCGCTTACCCAAACAAAGGCGACTGGCGCCGCGCGAACATCAACAGTTTCGTGCAGACGCTGGGCAGTTCGATTCATTCCGTCAAACCGGATGTTCGTTACGGAGTCAGTCCGTTCGGCGTATGGCGCAACGGTTCAAGCGATTCGCTCGGATCTTCGACACGCGCCGGCGTAACGGCTTACGATTCGACGTATGCGGATGCCCGGACCTGGATCAAGAACGAATGGATCGATTACGTGGTACCGCAAATCTACTGGAGCAGCGCGAACACGGCCGCCAATTACAAGACGCTTGTAGACTGGTGGGCCGATACGGTAGAAGGAACCGATGTCGACCTGTATATCGGAGAAGCCGCTTATAAAGTAGGGACGTCCGAAGCCGGCTGGAGCAGCGCTTCGGAACTGACCGACCATTTGGCTTATACGATTGGACGCAGCAACGTGGACGGCAACATTTTCTTCCGTGCCCAGAACATCCTGTCTTCCAAAGTAAAAAGCACCCTGCAGCAGTACTGGGCGAATTAAGCCGGAATAAAGAGTTTTTCGCAAAAAAAGACATGAAAAAGAGAGAGCGGAAATTAAACTGTACCCCTTGTAAAGGACACATTGAAAAAAAGGTTAGGACACGTGAAGAAGCTGCTGCCTGTATGTTGCAGGCGGCAGCTTCTTTAAGTTCCACTGCCCACGTTCGAGATTGTAATAGGTCATATAACGCTTGACCTCTTGCTTCACTTGCTGGAGCGTTTGGCAAGCTTTTAAATCAATTTCGTCTTTCAAATGACCAAAGAAGGATTCTTGCGGTGCATTGTCCCAGCAGTTTCCTCTTCGCGACATGGATTGTCCGAGCTTCATCTGCTTCACGAGCTTTTGGAACTTCGGGTGTGTGTAATGGAATCCTTGGTCCGAATGAATGAACGCTTTCGGCGTGAGATGAGCATGTTTCTTCAATTGCTTTAACGTGTCTAGCGCCAGATCCAATCCCAGCGAATCGGAGACCTGGTAGGCGAGAATTTCGTGAGTTTGGGCATCTTTAATCGTCGACAAATACGCCCGTCGAGTGGCTCCATACCGTAAATAAGTGATGTCCGTCAGGAGGATTTGGCCAGCTACTCCAGGCTTGAATTTCCGTTGTAACGTATTTGGACATGTACGGTGTTCCTGCGTCGCTTTGGCCATTCGGCGCATGGGATTTGCCCGTCTTATGGGGCATACGAGTTCGAATTTTTTCATGAGTCGACGAATTCGTTTGAGGTTGTAAGTGAGGCCGAAGTGGAGCTGCAGCGTCATGTGAATCTGACGAGCGCCTTTCTTTATACGCTTGTACCGATAGGCGCTCAGCAGGATCTGGTAGGCTTGTTCGTCTTGTTCCTGCTGCTTCTGCCTGTTGAAAACAGCTTTCTCGCTCAGGTACGCATAATAACCCGAACGAGAGACCCCGGCGAGGTGACACAGCCACCGTACCTTACGTTTGAACTTGGGGCCATTCGTGATCTGCTGAATCCATTTGAACTTCTGTCTTGTACTTACTTGGATTTGGGTTTCTTCGCCTGCCTTTCGAGCCATTCGAGCTTTTTTAGAAATTCATTCTCCACT
>NZ_JAAZWC010000059.1 GCF_013185195.1 Saccharibacillus qingshengii | reverse complement strand
ATTGGTGCGATTATAAAAATTATAAGATACTCCATGACTATGAGATCCCAAAAAGTCGCTACTTACTGCATGAGATACGCCGGCGATATAGTAATCCTTTATTGGGCCGGTACGGACAACCACAGTATTGGCATAACCGCCGGGCATAATCAGATAACTATCTACCGGAGGCATCAAATTAACGGATTCGGTACTAGTACGACCATAACGATAACCACCCGCAATATTTACTGTAGGTTCTTCGAAAATCAACATACTTGCAAAAGCATTTGACCAATAATCAACTACTTCGGCAGACAAAGTCATGACCTTGTCGCCTGCTGCAACAGCAGCATTATAACTATCGACGACAGCTTTTTTCATGGTGTCCTGCCCCCAAGCCCAAGTAGCCGACGCATAAGCCATCGCCTGTTCGGATTGTTTGGTATAGCCAAAAACTTCCATGCCTACAGCCCCGATCGCAACAACGCCTACAAAAGCACCCAACGCAGCCTCCGGCGCAAGCAAGACAGGTATTGCAGCGTTCGCGTTTGGCGTAAAAGTAGATCCAATTAAAGTTACAACTATCAAAATACAGGCGACTGTCCGTCTAAAAAAAAGAGGCAGCCGTTTACGGCTACCCTGTACATATTGCATAAAAATCCCTCCGATGATGTGGCCGCTTATTCGGTTGAGCGACTTTTTTATTTTTTTTGGTTTTTTAAATCAGGAAGGCGTATTACTTAGCGAACTTTTTGATAACTTTAAAACCGATACCCACGCCGAGGATGGCTGCTGCGATCGGGACGGCAATAGGCATCGCCGCCGTAAGACCTGCTGTTACTTCGCTGGTGAAACCGCCGAAAAGTGTTGCGTAATCAATCAATCCTGCTGCTGGCATATTTTTTTTCCTCCATTTGTTGTCATACTCAACCGAATAGGACGCCACATCATCAGCCGCGCTGCCGCGCGCAGCCGGCTCCGGTCGGGGCCCCTGCCCCACCCCTGCGCCGGCTGCGCGCTATGCGCTATTGATAAATTTTCGTACGAACGCTATGGGTAGCGCCAAAAACTTGGGCATAGCCACTATAGATACTCCCGTTGCAAAGCCATAGGACAAAACTGCGAGATAGTCAGTCAGCATTATGCGTGGAACCACCCTTCGAGCAGACTACGGGTAAACTGTATGCCGGCGACGAGAGCAATGCCAAAAATCAGAGTCAAATGGGCATTGTCTACAGCGCCGTGTAAATCTTTAATTGATTGCAAGATTTGAGGATCTTCAAGTACCGTTGTGCTCGTCGTGGTCGTAACGGGTTGAGGATCAGGATCAGCTGGAGGGATAATTTCCGTCGGAGTCGTTTCAGTCGGAGCCGTTTGGATCGGAGGACTTTCCGGTGCAGGCGCTTCGGCTGCCGTTGCCGGATCAGCCGGTTGTTGCGAGTCGGTGGACGATACCGGTACAGTTTCCGTGTCGGTCTCCGACGCAACCGGGATTGTTCCGGTGTCATCGGTCAAAAGCGATCGCCTACCATAACCATCATGCCGACTGCATCACGGGTCTTCCAGGACAACAATTGTCCGGTAAACGTCTCCGGAGTAAACAAATCGTAAGATTCGACCTGATCGCCTTCAAGCCGGATTGTGATAAGTGTCTTTTCACCGGGTTGGGCAAGGAGAAGTTCAGTCGATGTTTTAATAGCGCCACCGTCCATTTCCTTCTTTTTCAGTTCCTTGCTGGTGATTGTTCCATCTACTGTAACGATCATCTTTTTTTATCTCCTTTATACGAACGTATATTCAGTACTTCATTATTATATGCAAAAGGGCCCGGGTCGTCTACCCTATTTTTTTACTATTTTTCAGAAATTTTTTTTCTAAAATGATCCTTAAGCAATGTTTCAACGAGAGCAGTATAATTTTCGATCGAACGCAACTCGTCAATCAGCTTTTTCGGCAAACGAATGGTGATAAGTTCCTTTCGTTCGTCCGGATCGACCCGGCGTCTTCCCATAAATGTTTTTCCTCTCTTAAGAAAAAAAGCTACCTTTGGGGTAGCTTCGCTTGCTGAAAGTCCATTTTCATATCAGGCGAGTTATGTTATATTGTTTTTGGAAACCCCGTTCGCCAATGGGTATATTTTTATTTAGTTTGTTGGACTTTCCGCAAGCCAAGATTCGTCAGGGCGTCCTCAAAGCCGTCCTGCTCGATCTGTTCCAACAGGCGTACACGTAATTTATTCTGTACGATGTAACGCCAGTCCTTCCAGTCGAGTGCGCCGAGCCAATCGGCCTGCTCGACTTTTTCTGTTGCAATTTGTTCATCTGTTTTTTCTTCTACAGCAAAACGTTGCTTCAGACCCCTACTCCAATGCAA
This sequence comes from Saccharibacillus qingshengii, assembly GCF_013185195.1. Classification (GTDB taxonomy): domain Bacteria; phylum Bacillota; class Bacilli; order Paenibacillales; family Paenibacillaceae; genus Saccharibacillus; species Saccharibacillus qingshengii. The sequence continues at coordinate 3,441 of NZ_JAAZWC010000059.1, read as the reverse complement.
CTGATGTTTACCCTTAACAGCTAAAGCATATTCCTTGAACCGGTCTGCATATTCTAGATCGCCATCTTCTGCAATAACACGGAGAAAATCAAAAGGTGTTAAGCTGCCGATCCGACCGCGCTTTATATTTGCCTTAGTCATTTCACTATCTGTTCCCCATTGCTTATCCATCAGATCTCCCCACTTGCCTATGTACGTGGAAGCTTCCTTCGCATCGTCCATCTTCAAGCCATGTTCACGACTACAGCTTAAATTATTTTCTTCACATGCTGCCGACCACATACGATAAAAACGATCTTCCAAATCATGGCGTTCCCAAGGCTCGATCTCGTTGTCATGGAGAAGTAACAAATGTATATGAGGATGCCAACCGTTAGAACCATATGTGATCTCAAAAGCCCGTATAGAACCAATAAGACCAATTTCCTTTCGAATAAAATGAAATTTCTCTGTTTTAGCGAAAGCTTGCATTGCTCCAGAAAGTGAAGAAAGCAGATCCTTAAGCTTGTCTCGATTAGAGTGACTGAAAGTTAAAGTAAGCATAGTACATTCACCACCGAGGTCAATGTGACCCCTGAAAACCTTCTTCAATTCTGATCGGCGTCGCTCTGATATTTTAGCCGCACAGACCGGACAAACCCATACGCTGCCGCAAACCATTAGACCGCCGTAAAAAGCTTTCTGCGTCTTAAGATGCTTATAAACATCTACATCCCCGTATTTCTGAATTTGGTGCCGCAAGCAAATGCCAACTCGATTGTTAGGCAAAACATACTTGGCAGCAGCCTGCATCTGATACCTCAAAAACCGTTCGTCAATTTTCGGGGTTAATACGGGGTTTACTCCGATTTCCTTCATCGGACACCCCTTTTCCTCATTTCGACCCGAGCGTAATTTCGTAATGTTTACCAAGGACAAGGACGAGAAAATGTATCACGGTTGTGTACCCCTTTCGTCCGTCTCCCTTGTCCGCCTTTAAAACCGTGGTAAAAGGGTGACGCTATTCTGACTTTTTCACTATCTGTAGAATCCGGAACAGTACATTGTATCTTGTGACAAAGTGGCCGCGTGGATCCGCAGCACATCGTTTACTCCTGGAACCGGTTTGCCGTCCGCATCAAGGTATAAATGGGGGATATATCCCCCAAACCCCCGATGGGATCAAAAAATTAAAAGCTCACGACGACGATCATCATCACCATCAGCAATAATCCGGAAATATTCGGCAACTGAATCGACCTTACGAGAAGCAACGAGATAATCGATATGCCGCCACTGTTCTTCGGGCAGCTTAATACCTACAACTCGACGATAGCCATCAAGAGAAGGACGACCTGCACCAGGACGTAAACCACCATTCTTCGGCTGCTTCAAAAAACGCCCTTGAGCATCCCTTTTCTGCACCAAATCACTCACCGCCTAAACTGATTTTTGCTACATAATTCAGTTTAGCATACTATTCTGATTTTAGCTACACTTATTATTAAAAGGTCAGATCTCCGGCCAACCTGGCCTCCCGATCTGATCGCTGACGCTCCCTCCCTATCAAAAAGTCTTAAAACGGCTACGCCTGACTTTTCCCGGTCGTCCGAGTCTGCTCTAAACGATGACGATAAAGAAAAGCACTTCGACGATGACAACCGCCCACAACAAAACGGAAAGTCCAAGCAGCGCGAAAACCGTTGCTGTCTCCGGTCCGGACAACGTTTGATCTTTCATCGGGCAACCTCCTCTACCGGATCCGCGAGATCCTTCTGCATTTGAGCAAGCATTTCCGGATCGAACAGCTTCATGGTGTCATAGCGTTTAGCGACCCAAGGCAGCAACAGATGAAATCGGACCTGCCCTTTGAAATCGGCAGCCAACCACTTTTTGATGGTGACAAAGACCGGCAGAGGCAAAAATTTAAACCAGGCAAAGTTATTGAGCTTGGCGTGCTGCACATCGTGCTCGATAATCGACCGCATCTGCCGATCCATCATCCGGATCTCCTGGGCGATAAACGTGATGTCATACCCCCATTTCCGGGAGTTGACAATAAACTTAATCCACTTCATCCGAGTATTGCCTTTTGCGTTCCAGTCCCGCGCGTTAAAATACACAGCAGCCTCGTCAAGGATCAACAACGCACTGCCTTCTTTCCCCACCCATCCGTTACGGATCGACAACTCCATAAGATAATCGGGAGTCTCCAACTGTTCATCCTCCACGTAAAAAAATCGCTTATCGACGCCCTTTTTACGCTGCCGATCGCTAAAAGTAATCGCAAAATTTGCGACCACCGAATTTTTGCGACGATACGACAATTTGTCGATCGCGTCTTTGACGGCGTGATAAGACTTGCCGGATCCGACCGATCCGGAATATAGCTGCAATGCCATGATAGGCCTCCTTAGTTGATATAGCGTACAAAGCGTAACGCCCACCTGACGACGTACCAGAGAGCAACAGCCGCGACGTACGCAGCCATAATCCCGGCCAGAGCGTTGAAGGGGATAAAGTAGTTAATCATGCCCATGTAAGGCCCGAGATTGCCCATATCCCAAGCAAACGGAGTCTTAGGCAGCAGACCGAGCAATCCGGACACGAGCGATCCGATCGCCGAGATAATGCCATTGATGATATCCGTCATTGCGCACCTCCAAGCAATCTACGAGTCGCAAAGACCAGGCCGAGCAAAACAGCAATAATGATCCCGCTGCGTATCAGCAAGATATTGTCCGTAACCATCCGGGGCAAGGTAATGACCATCTTTTCGCCGTAAAAATCAGCCTCAATCCGAGGGACAACCGGAGCCGCCACCATGAGATCCACCAAGCGTTTGACGTCCCACGGGAGCGAAAAAGGAAAAGTGTTGGTAAAGGCTGCCGGCAAGCCGGTGATCGGCGCCCAATTGATTTTGCCGATGACTGTATCCAATGGAGGATTGGCCGTGTCGGTCTCGGTCTTGACCGCCTCACCGGTCCGAACGTTGACCAATGTCGCCGGGATCGCAGAGGCACCAACTCCAATCTGACCAACCGGCACAGCAACTACCGGATTACCCGCAGCGTCAAGTATAGGAACCCCGGCTGCATCAGTAGCAATACGAGGCTTAGGTACGGATTTGACCCGTACTTGATCGGGAGCGTACACCTTACCGGTTCCATCGGCAAGTGTACCATCATCTCGCATTTGTACATCAACCCCAGGATTTGCAGTCGGCGTATAAATAAAATCCTGTCCAGTCGGTAAAGGCAAAGAAACCGGATAAGCATCACGTACACGTGGCAAAGTATCTTTAAAAAAATTATCTACCGCTGGTGCAGGTATAGTGCCAGTAACGCCAGCAATAGATTTAGCAACAGCTATCCCCTCTAATACATGCTCATTGGTGCGATTATAAAAATTATAAGATACTCCATGACTATGAGATCCCAAAAAGTCGCTACTTACTGCATG
>NZ_JAAZWC010000058.1 GCF_013185195.1 Saccharibacillus qingshengii | reverse complement strand
ATCGTATCGTCGTCTCATGTCTTTAATTTAACAGATTTGAGGGCATTCTTGAAGTTTGCGTACAGGCCCTAAAAGAATTTAAATAAAGCGAACATTTTTAAAAAATAATATCAAAATCTATTTTTTGCATTTATCCCTATTTTCCGCTTCTCCATACCCTAACGGAAGCATACGATGTATTATCGTTCATTCGTTTTTTTGTACCAAAATAGGCATCATCCTTTATAACATAATTATTCTTATCTCCCAGTCCCGCTAAAAGCTCATCGAAATACGTCAGATGCTCAAATATGGCTTGTTCGGTCCTATCATGCAATAAAGGCTTGACTGACAGCTGCTTTGCATATTTTCTTGCGACCTCAATAGTTTCTTTATGAGATTTTCGAAAAATATCTGCTCGGTAATCATTAATAATATTAATAAACAGTTCATTTTCTTCTGATGACCAGCGTTTTGCCACGTCCAATCCTCCAAACATTAATTCTTTTTTATCGATTAGTCTTTTTCCTTAGGATAAATAATTTCTTTAACTTCTATTGCACCTATGTCTTAAATTGCACATTTTTTATTCCGATACTTTGGATGTAGCGCGAGATAGTCAATACCAGAATATATCCCTTGTCTAAAACATAATTCCCTACCTTCTCACCAAGCTCATTAAATCATGCTGATCTAGCGGCTAATTCATGCGCCTTCATGACGAGGGCATAGCCCGTCTCTACTACGTCGAACCCCGATAAGGTTTCTGCGTACCGGTCAAGGTCGGCTTGGATGCGTGAGTCTACGTCGTAAGTCCAACGCGATCCGACCAATCTGAAAACCGCATTGTTGATAGTTCTGATCTCGCTTCGTTCTGACAGCCGCTTTTGACAGTCCACTATCCTGCAGATTGAGTTATCACCAATTAGCTCGACTATTGCCTCATAAAATGGATTAATATGCTCCGCTTGAAGATTAATTCCCGATAACCGCTCGATGTCGAAAGTACGGTTGGAGCCGCTATTTGTATAAACCTGATGACTGTCCTTCAACATCGTATCGTATTTAATGAAATAATACTGCCAATCCTCAATTGTCCATTTGCCAGGATTAATAAGTGACTCAACTTTTTCCTTCATGGACCTCCCTTGTGCATTAATCAAGGCTGCTGTAAACCTCGTGAACAGAGGTTTAAGAGAGTTTTCGGAAAGTGTCCATAAATATTCACGGTTTGCACGTTTTCCTCCAAAGAGATACCTTGGCCCCAAGTTACTCCAACCAAGTTGTACTTGATATGATTCTAAAGATAACATTGCACGGGACACAAACGCTGCATTTACCTTGTCAAGTTCTACAAGTGTATCAGTCAACTGATTTGAAAACGCGACAAAAGCATCGAGCCATTGGTGTACTGCCCCTTTAAGTCTTGGCATATCTTCAAGAGTGTGCAGTGACTGTTTTAAGTGTGGATGTTTATTGAGAAGCTCTGCTTTCTCCTTCTCCTGGCCCCAATTCGTGCTAGCGAAACCAGGAATGGATGACTCCTGAAGTAGCACCTCATATATGGGCTTGTTGAAGTTTACCATATAGTCAACCCCGCTCAGTATCGGTCCAATGTTCTCTACGCGTAGGTTACTGTTATAAACGCCGCTGTTGCCTTGGCGAACACGAATAAGTAAATTACGCACCACACGCAGTGTGTCAATCAGATCCGTTTCTTGCATCGCTATCTTCTTCGCTACAACGGTATATAAGAGTACTCGTTCATCCAATTGTAATGAGTTGTTTAAACACTTTTCCATCAGTTGGATATTGTTATTAAATAAAGGAAGCTTCTCAAAGATTTCCGTAAACTGCTGATGAATATCGCGGCGGTTTTTCCATAGTGACAATGCGTCAAATAAGAAGGAGACATTCTCCTTCTTATTATAAACCGACGCCAAATCATGGATTCTGCTAAATTCCTGAATAAGAAGACTAGCGTTTCTTGCAAACGGGTTAGCTTTAAGGTACAATGCACTGCTAATAAAAGTAAATAACCGCATGAACGCTCGATCGATCGTATTGTCCTCATCACGATATTCCCATAGTAAGTCTGTCCATTCCTGCTCTATTCGTAAAGAGAATTGCTTGCTCTCTTCAATAAAGCCATTTTTCTCAAGCAACTGCTCGAACTGTGCCTTAAAATTCTCGAAAGTAGATAATGGCTTACCTCTGGAATTCATCTTAATATACAGTTCATCACTTAATCCAAAGTGCTCTAGCTCCAGGAAGCTGAACGTGATTGGACAATCTTCGCTAGTGAGGCTTTCCAAGACAGGTTGGTCCACTTCGCAAAAAGATTCGTGTATGGAGTTCAGCATGACAAGCATCGCTTCGACCGTCGGGTCCGCTTGCCAATGATACTGAAACCATTTCTTGTTCCGGATTACAGATGCAGGAGTATCAACGGAAAAATCGCTAAAAGGAATCTTCTGCTTCGCCAGTTGTTCACAGAAGTCACGAGCGCTGATCCTGGTCTCATATGAGAATTTGACCATGATCTCCGACACGTCCTTATTCTCCTTGACCGCGAAATACCAATGGAGTAGGAACAGCGTCGTCAAGCGTTGCTGGCCGTCTAGAGGGAATAGCTCATCCTCACTAACAGAACCGTAAATGAAATCAAAATCTAACTTTTTCTTCCGAAGAATCGCTTCCGTTATATTTTCAAGTAGGAGCTCACGAATTTCTTTCGTCTGCTCGTCGCTGCGACCTTGTGCGTAATCACGCTGAATCATTGGAATGCGAACCTTATATTGCCTCAGGAGCCGCCAGAATGTGTTCGGTGGGTTCATCTCGTATCCCCTTTACTGAAAGACCTTTAAAGACTCTTCTATCGCCGACAGGTATCCATTACGATCAGATTCACTCCACAACTGGAAATGATCAACCTTATCGCTGTAATACTTCATAAATGCGTTTCTCGTACAGATAGGAATGAAATGTCCCTTTTTGTCGTGCTCAAGCAACTTTCGATACTTTACAGGGTAGAAATGATTGCCCAGCGCGCTATTAGTCCCTTGGTCCAGCAATGCCAAGTTATCAATCGTGTTTAGATCTGTACCAAACCTCTCCATATTTTCAGTTACAATCTCTGTAAACAGCTCTTCAAACTCATTCTGTGATAGATTAGGATCATTCAGGCTAGTTTTAAGCTTTTTGACGATTGATTCGTCAGTGGGCTCGTTAAACTGCTCAAATAGCGAAATTGTATCGCGAATCCATGCCTGCCACTGCTCCTTCGTTCTTAGCCCCTCTGTATTTTGAGCGTGAATATGCTCGATACTCCATCTGCCCTTAGAATACGCATCGAAAGGAAAGCGTGCCTCATGGTTTTGCTGAGTCAAGGTCGTTGCAATATTAAACAAGAGCAACACGTTCTTGATTCGATCATTATCCACTCCATACTGCAGCTGGCTGATGTCAATCCCTTCAATTTGTTTATTCAATAATTGCTTCAATGCTTTACGGAAAGTCTGCTTGTCTGCGGTGTTAGCATGATCATAGAGATCGATAATCTCGGCAATATGTCCGCGTTGCGTGAGATAGCCAATATAGTGGTATAACTCTCGATCCTCGAACCATTCCTCAATCAAAGCAAGGTAGCCCTTAATTTTTTGCCACACATCACTTAAATCTGGCTGCTTTTGAATTTCATAGAAAGTGAAAAACTTATCCGGACTTGCGGCCTTCTTATTCTTCGTATATAGGTCGAAAAGTAACTCAATACGGCTAGAGTAGTCTTTCTTCGGATTGACAAAGTACCATAATCGATCGTTTCTTAGTTTGCGCTCGATCGAATCCCACTCATTCGCCCGCTCCAGCTTGCGCTTTTCGTCAGATGTTAAGATGAGTGCCTTAATAAGTTCAGCATTCGTAAGTGGAATTTTACCTATGTTCAGGCGACTAAAGACTTCCCGAACCTCTATCTCTGGATCGACTTCGTACCAGATGACTTTTACGTTTTTACCTAAAGCGATATGAAATTCATCTTCTAAAGTCACTCCATTCTCACGTGGCCCGTTAAACCATTCTTTCACAGTGTCGTACGCTTTCTTAAAGAAATAGTAATCGATATTTTTGTGGTCCTGTACACTCTCCAGATCATTTAAAACCACCTCGCTGTCCGGTCGTATTTCATAGGTTATCGAGTAATTCGCTCTTCTTAAGTACGACAAGATGATTTTTATTGTAGTTAATCGTTGCTGCCCGTCGATAACTTCATATTTCTTATCCTGATCGTCGCACTCCCGTACTACAATCGGCTGTAGGCAATAAAATTCAGACGAACCGGATTGCATGAAATCATAAATATCGTCAAGCAGATTCAAAACCTGCTGTTCATCCCAACGATAGCCCCGTTGATAAGAGGGAATAAAAAAAGATATATCTTTACGAAGCTCGTTAACCGTTTTCAATTGAATCCCGCTGCTCATACTCGGCCCCTCTACCCTTAAAATAAAGTGAAAATTACGATGACAAATTGTCAACCGTTCCTTATCACAATCGTAATTGAGTAAACCATCGCTGTTTATGCCTTAAAACCACGATGTATACCCTATCCTACAAACTTTGCTACACCGTTTTGTAATAACATTAACAACTGATACTGCTCCTCCCCCAACGCCAGAGCCTCATGATATCGTTCCCGCTTTGCTAGTTGTACCCCAGCTTGAATACTCATGGTTTTGTTCTTCCTCTTTAAAACGGTAAATCTTCATCAGAGATATCTATCGTTGTGTCATCGCTTTGTTTCCCACGAAGCAATTCAATTTCTATCTCGAGAAGCGTGATACGTTGCTCATACTCATCTTCCATCTTTTTGATTTTCGAAGACATGGAAGTTACCATTCTTTTTAATTTCAACAGTTCTTCGTTTGATGACGAAGACACCGAAGGACCCCGGTCTAGCTTGCTATTGATTTGCTGCAGTAGCAGCTTCGTTTCGTTATCCGCAGTATTGGAAGTCTTCGTCGTACTTTGCTTCTGCGTAATTATTTTCTTTAGCTGCCCCTCCAACTTTTGGTTTTGTCCAGCAACCTCTTTTTGAACGATGTCCTTTAATTTATCCAATACCTGAAGCTCATTGAGGCTTTTTAGCTCCTTTAGCCTTGCTACCGCTTCTTTTGAGAGCTTCTCTACTTCTTTAAAGGAATGCGTATGATCAAGTTCCTCCAGGGTTGCTTTAAAATCATTCGCTAGCTGCGAAAAGTTGGAAACAGTTGAGTCTAATTCCTGCGTGTTTTGAGAAAGCTCATGAAACCGGTTTAAAAGGACTTCCATCGATTTATTTTCGGCCTTTGTCGCCATCTTTAGCTCGTCTCCTTCTTAGTTCCATTCGTAAAGATGTTCTTCATTTCGTTTGATGTCGCTTCAATTTGTTTTAAATGCTGCAGATAGGACTTCAATTCCCGATCCAAGTACTTCGTCATCAGTGCATCATCATTAAGGTTTACAAGCTCCTGTAGTGGATTGGTTCCGAACTTCTCCATCTCTTTTGGGATATCATAGTGTTCATGCCGATCGGAAGATAATAAAGCCTGCAGTAGAAGCCTTGGCTCTTTACTTTTGCGTAAATACGTAATCGCCTGATCGAATTCCTTTAGCTCCATTAATTCACGACCGCAGCGAATAGGATTCCGGTGGATGTCATAGCCCTTCTTGATTTTGCACCTTTGTAAGCCTTGTTGAGCGAGAATGGTATAGTCACTGTGGTCTTTCTTCAGTAGGTTCTCGTACAAAGCGATAGCATGCTCGTATGTTTCGTCGTACTCAAATTCTTCTGCTTCTTTCAATAGCTGGTCAAGTGTCGAGCCTTCACTTAGACCGAGTTCAACAAGGTCGAACTGTTCAATTACATCAACCTGACGTAGCAGCCAATTACTTTCGTTCTCACCTAGATGGTCCTCTATCATACAAAACACATCTCTAGCTCGCGTAACAGCCACGTATAGTAAATTAAAATAGTATCTGTACACCTCGTGGTTTAGCTTTACGTTCTGAGTGAAGATCGCTCGCCATTCCTCATAAAATGCGGACATCATATTGTAACTAACAATATACTTTCGCTCGATGCCTTTAATTTCGGAAACTGTCAACACCCTAGACTCTAGTTCGGGATAAGAATGGACAAGCTCCGTTTTCGTTATCTCATTAGGAACAACTACCATAACGTAGCTCTTATCGGCCACGCTTTGAAATAGGCTGTCCTTTTGCCCCCGATACAAAAATGGTTTTCTGGTATAATCCCGAATCGCCGTTTCTGTCCATACCAAGTTTTGTTTCGTACGAATCTTTTCATTCCGTAGTGCTGAGACGTTATTCGCAAATTCCACAATACTCCGGCTAGAGCGGTAATTATTAGTCAATGTTTTTAAATGACGGATTGTAAAATGAAGTGCAACACCTCGAACTGAATATAAAAAGGCCCACGGCCGGATTCGTGTAGAATGA
>NZ_JAAZWC010000057.1 GCF_013185195.1 Saccharibacillus qingshengii | reverse complement strand
CGAGCATGTTCAAGGCTTTTTTAGCTTTAATTTCGATTCGGATCTGGCTTAAATAGGTTTGCGTACAGGCCCTAGAGCAAACGAACTATTTCGTATAGTTATGTATAGCATTAGCATAGAAAAGGATCTGAAAACGTTTAAATCGGCAGTTAATGGGAGCGCAGATGGCATCCGGGCCTTTCTTCCTCCCTATAATCCGACATTTTCCGCTTTTACAATAGGTGTAAAGTCACTTACTGCCTTCCGCTAATTATGGGACACTTAGAAGATTGGAAACTTGGATGCAGATATTAGAAAAAGGGGCTGAGCCAACGGTGGATATTTTGAAACGCAATCATGTAACGGTACTCGGCAGCGGGCAGCGCACGATCATTTTCGGACACGGTTTCGGCTGCGATCAGGAAATGTGGAGACTGGTTGCCCCACGCTTTGCCGACCGCTTCCGCGTGGTGCTGTTCGATTACGTCGGTTCGGGGCGCTCGGCGCTCGATCAATACGATCCGGTCAAATACGCCGATCTCCAAGGCTATGCCAGCGACCTGCTGGATGTCATGGAAGCGCTGGAATTGGAAAAATCCATCTTCGTCGGCCACTCGGTCAGCAGTATGATCGGAGCATTGGCTTCTATCCGTCGGCCTGACTTGTTCAGTCATCTGATCATGGTAGGCCCGTCTCCCCGTTATCTGAACGATCTGCCGGAATATTATGGCGGCTTCGACCGCGAGGATATCGACGAACTGCTCGAGATGATGCAGCTCAATTTCAGCGGCTGGGCCGGCTATATGGCCCCGGCTGCTATGAAAAACACGGAACGGGCAGAGCTGGCGGAAGAACTCGAGCAGCAGTTCGCTTCCCGCGATCCCCAGATCGCCCGCCAGTTTGCCGAAGTCACGTTCTACTGTGACTGCCGCGATATGCTGTCCCAAGTGACGGTGCCTACCCTGATTCTGCAGTGCGCCGAAGACAGTATCGCCCCGCTTGAAGTGGGAGACTTCCTGCACAGCAGCCTGCATGGCAGCACGCTTAACCGCATGACGGCCAAAGGACATTATCCGCAGCTCAGCCAGCCCGACGAAACTTTTTCCCGCATCGACGAATACTTGACCGTTCTCTAGAACAGACGGAAGAAAGGCAGTCTTAACATGGATAACCCACTGGACCGCGCACCCGGCGGATATTTTTCGATCTCCGAATCCGGGTTTGTGCAGTCGGTCAATCGGACGTTCCTCGATATGCTTGGCCTGCAGCATGCCGAAGAGCTGATCGGACGGCATCTCGAGTCGGTTATGTCCGTGACCAACAAAATGTTTTTTCATACGTACTTCTATCCGCATATCCAGCTCTACGGCCGTGTGGACGAAATGTATTTCTCTTTCCGTACGGCCGACAAGCAGAGTGTTCCCGTCCTGCTCAACGGTATGCGGCGGGAGCAGGGCGGCGAGATCGTGATCGACTGCGTCGCCCTGCTGATGCGCAAACGCCTGGAATATGAAAAAGACACGCTGCGCAGCAAGCTCGCGCTTGAAGAATTGTACAAGGAAACCCAGGAACTGAACGGCCGCTTGGAGCTTCTCCACGTCGAATACGAGCAGAAACAGCAGGAACTGATGGAGATGAACCGCCAACTGGAAACGCTGGCTTCCACCGATCCACTGACGGGTCTGTACAACCGGCGCTTTTTCCAGGAACGTCTGCGTAAAGAGCTGATCTCCTGTTCGGATAACGGTTCTCCGCTGTCGCTGCTGATTTTGGATATCGATCATTTCAAGAAAATCAACGATACGTACGGCCACCCGATCGGAGATTTCGTTCTGACCGATCTGGCCCGCCTGCTGCGCGAAGAAACGGGGATTCCTGGCATCTGCGCCCGATTCGGCGGCGAAGAATTCGTCGTGCTGCTGCCCGGCTTGGACCGCTCCGCGGCAGCCGCCGCCGCGGAACGTATCCGCGGCGCGATCGAAGCCTCAACTCTCGGTTCCCAACGGGTCACGGTGAGTATCGGTGTCGAGACGTCCGCGGACGATTCTACCGAAGAATCGCTGCTGCACAGGGCCGATCTCGCTTTATACGCTTCCAAAACCGGAGGCCGCAACCGGGTTACGCATGCACAGGATCTGCCGGAACAGGAGCCGCACATTTAGGGCATTCAAGGAGGTTTCCGTATGTCTGCCCGACAAAAAGCGGCGGCGCCGCGCACTTTTTTCATCGAAAGAAGGTTGAGCCATGCGCGAACAACCCGAAACGGCACAAGTCCTGAAACTCCGTTACCTCGGCCCCCGCAGAGGAGTCGGCTTCGAATTTTATCCGGTCCGAAACGGCGAACGGGCTGCGGGGATCCGGCCTGTTTTTCTGCATGAGATCGACGCCGAGTTCGTGATTGCCTTGATTCGTGGACGCTATCCTCTGACGGATCCCGAAACCGGCGAGAAAGCCGAAGCTTTCGACCCCTGCTGGGACAATGCCATCGCGAAGCCGATCTGGCAGGATATTTGCGAGGAGCTGAAGCGGATGCTGCCGGAAGACCCAGAAGAACAAGCTTTTGTGCGCACATTTACGGAGTGGCTGCAGACAGCGCTCGAAGCCGGCGATTACGTGACGGTGGCCGGCAACCTGTAAGCGCGTTTTCAGACCCTATTCAAAGGAGCCGATCCGCATGGAGATCTGGAACCGTCCGGCCTGGAGCCGGCTGACTACCGATGAGAAAAGGCAGCAGATGCCGATTTTGCAAAAAAAACTGCCCGAAGGCTTCGATTTCGTTCGCCTCGACACGTTCGAGCGTTACGGACAGTCGACAGAGACCGGGATATTTGTCTGCGAAGACATAGAGTTTATTTTCGTGCCTGGTGATACGGTGACGCTTGGCTGGAACACGCAGCCCGCAGCGGAGGATGACTCTGCCGGTGTTCGCGAACGGATGCTGGATCTGCTGCGGGAACTTGGCGCGGCGCCCGAAGAACTGGAAGAGCGGATGCAGGCCTGGGTATCGCCGATACGCCAAGCGAAGATCTCCCCCATGCTGGTCGAACGCCACTACGTCTCCGCGGCATGGACCGATTGGCCGATCGAAGAACTGGATCCGCAAGAAGACGCCGAACTGCTGGATGCTATCGAAACGTTCCGAATTTCCCCGCATCACAGCCTGGAATCGGATCAAGCCTATTTGATTGAACGAGGCGCCGGCTCGCTGAAGCTGTATCAATTCGACGAGAGCGAAAGTTTCGAAGAATGGTGCAAAGCGAATATCGGCGTGGGCCTAGACCTGCCAAGCGAAGACGAATGGGAGTATCTGTACGGCGCAGGCTGCCGGACACTGTTCCCTTGGGGCAGTGAGATCGATCTGTCCATGCGGCTGCGGCACTTGTCTCCGGAAGCGGCCGGGGATTACGAACTGGAGCGGCCGAATGCTTTTGGCCTTCAATTCCCCGGCGATCCGTACAAAAAAGAAATCGTCCATACGCCGACCGGATTTACGGGCAAAGGCGGAGACGGCGGCTTGAATCTGCACGGCGGATACGGACCGTTCGCCGCTTATCTGCCGACGGCCATTTCTTACCGCGATCCGTTCGAAGAGGAGCTGGACTGGACGGAATGGCTGAGCAGCCTGGTGTTCCGGCGGATTGTCAGGCTGTAACCTCACATTCACGGCCTATCGACAAAAAGCCCGTCCGAACTTCGCATGATGCGAAATTCGGACGGGCTTTCTTATTCGATAGTACCTACTCGTTAAACCGGGTCGGACTTAATTCCGGGATTCCACAGCGGTAATGTCCGGCTGTCTGCCCGCTTCTTCATCGCGTGCCGTACCCAGTTCTTGTTCGTTTTGGTGAAGTTCCTTGAGCATGTTCCGGTAAATATGGGCTTCTTGGCGGTTCAATCCATCGCGGTTCTCTTTCAGGATCCAGGTCTCGACGGTCTTCTTCAGAATCTCGCTTTTGCGTTCCAATACTTCCGTATAACTCAATGTTCTTCATCCTTTCCAATCGGGGATTTCCGACGCCGAATGCCCATAATCGGTTCCATCCGGCGTAACGTTTATCATTATACGTGAAAACAAAGACAGCCCCAATACGGCTCTCCCGGTCTCATCCCGATAGAGTTCCACTGAGCCGGGAACAGAAAAGCCCAGCGGAACCCATTCGTAAAAGTCCGGCCGGATGCTCCTGATCACGGACAAATGCGCCGCTCCTCCATAAATCGAACTTCGAACTCCCGGCTTCGCTGCCCTGCGAAGCCGGGGATTTTTGCGCGTATGGACGGCCCAAAAGGATAAGGGGTTTTATTTCCGTGCCATCCGTCATAGATTGTCCGGTTTCCAGCGGCTATTATATATGTATATGTAGACAACCATTATCCGAAAGAAAGAAGGAACAAGAATGTCTCGCAACAAAATCGGCTTTGCCGCCGTATTCGCCGCCGCTTTGACCCTGACAGCCTGCGGCCAAAACGCCGCTCCCGCATCGCCCGATGCCTCGGCTCCCGCTCCTACCACCGCTGCCGCGCCGACACCGGTCAAAGCCGGGCATGCCGCCGTACATTGGTCTTACGCCGCGGATACCGGTCCCGAGCATTGGGCGGACCTCGAGAGCGAATTCGAGACCTGCAAGATCGGCCAAGCCCAATCCCCGATCAACATCGACCATACCCAAATCGTCGAATCGGGCGATATCAAGCCGATCGAAACCCATTACGCCAAGCTCGAGAACGCGACAATCGTCGATAACGGACACACGATTCAGGTTAACGCCGCGGACAAAGATTCCTACATGATGCTCGATGGAGAAAAATATACGCTGCTGCAGTTCCATTTCCATCATCCGAGCGAACATCAGATCGATGGAAAAAATGCGGAAATGGAACTTCACCTCGTTCACGAAAATGCCAAAGGAGAAAAAGCCGTCGTCGGCGTCCTCATTCATCCGGGGACAGCAAATCCGGTTATCGAACAGCTCTGGTCGCATCTGCCCGATCCGGCAAATACGGACGGCGAGACGCTGAACGCGCCAATCGACCTGCTTGCCCTGCTGCCGCAAAATTTGCATGCCGTCCATTACGAGGGTTCTCTGACTACGCCGCCTTGTTCGGAACATGTGAACTGGAGCGTACTGGAGGAACCGGTCGAATGGTCGCAGGCACAGATCGATCTGTTCGCAAAACGCTTCCCCGACAATCACCGCCCCGTTCAGAATCTGGGCAAGCGGGCTTTGAACGGCGACGACTGATCCAGATAAAAAACGAGAAAAAGCCCCAAAAAACCGGAACCGCCAACAAGCGCGGACCGGTTTTTTGGGGCTGCTTCACATCTGCCGGAAGAGAAATCCGGAATCATTCGCCCTGCTTGAGCTCCCGCATCAGCTGCAGCAGCTGACGGGTCGTATTGACATTGCGTACGGTCATCCGTGCATACAGCTTGGAGCCGATCAGCTTGTTCATTCCGCTCCGGCCGGCATTCTCCCGGTCGACCGAAAATAAGACCGCATGCGGTGCAAACAGCAGAGTGCCTACGCCCGGCGTCAAAGGAAGTTCCCCCGAAACCGAGGTCTCATCCACTTCGTCCCAGAGAAAAAAGACGTCGCTCTTCATCTCGCCACCGTTGTTCCAATGTTCCGGCAGCACGGCGAAGATCGCTTCCATCTCTTCCAGGCTGCGGACAAGCACCCGAATCTTCAGCCCGAATTCAGCTTCGATCGCTCCTTCCAGAACGCCCGCAAGTTCCGCCTGAGGCAGCTTACCGTTTAAGAACACGATATTGCCCGAATTGATATAGGTCTTGACCCGCTCCATCCCCGCTTGTTCAAAAGCGGTCTTGAGCCTGTTCATTTCGACTTTGTTATTGCCGCCTACATTGATTCCCCGCAGCAGAGCCACATAGATCACCGTTTTTCTCTCCTTTGGCTTCAGGATGCAGCCGGAATCTCATGTTCTATTTCAAAGGGACCTGTTTCGACAGCTGCTCGAACTTCTGCAGATGCGGGGTGACCTGAGCCGTGATCTTCTGCAGGTATTTGATCGAAGCCAGACGTTCGCGTTCCTTGGCTGCCGATTCTTCCGGGAAAATGGAATAGCTGCGGGACACCGAACCTTTTTTGTACGACGCGCTGAACAGACTTCCCGTTTTCCAGGACGAAGTCAGATTCTCATTGCTTCCCATCACGTTCAGAGTCATTGCGTTCCCGCGGTAAGTGAAGCTGTACTCGGGATCGGCTTCGGCGTGGATGACTTCGTAACCCGAACTCAGCATGTTGTTGGCAAATACGCCCGTGCGGATCTTGTTCGAAACCACGCGTCCATCCCCGTCAAAGCGTTTCTCCGTCCAGACGCCTTGGCCGCTCATCCGGTCATTGGCCCAGGAGCCGGTATACACGATTTTGTACCGGTATCCCGTGTCCGCTTCTTTGTATTCGTTGATATATTTGCCTGTTCCCGAACGCTTCCCGTTGGCAAACTCGCCGGAGTACGTCTTGCTGCCCGGCCATTTGGCGGTTCCCCGCCCGTCCGGAAGACCGTTCTCGACCTGCCCGTAATAGGTGCCTCCTCCGGCTAGAGTCAGTGCCTGTTTGGCCTGCGCCGCATGCGCGGAAGGGGCTACTGCGAAGCTCCCCATACCGGTAAGGGTAAGTCCGAAGACGAGAGCAGCAGGAAGTAGAATGCGTTTTTTCATTTGACGGATTGTAAAATGAAGTGCAACACCTCGAACTGAATATAAAAAGGCCCACGGCCGGATTCGTGTAGAATGAAG
>NZ_JAAZWC010000056.1 GCF_013185195.1 Saccharibacillus qingshengii | reverse complement strand
ATTGGTGCGATTATAAAAATTATAAGATACTCCATGACTATGAGATCCCAAAAAGTCGCTACTTACTGCATGAGATATGCCGGCGATATAGTAATCCTTTATTGGGCCGGTTCGGACAACCACAGTACCCGCGTAACCGCCAGGCATAATAAGATAACTATCTACCGGAGGCATCAAATTTACGGATTCCGTACTAGTACGACCATAACGATAACCACCCGCAACATTCACTGTAGGTTCCTCAAAAATCAACATACTCGCAAAAGCATTTGACCAATAATCAACTACTTCGGCAGACAGAGTCATAACTTTATCACCTGCCGCAACAGCAGCATTGTAACTATCGACGACAGCTTTTTTCATGGTATCCTGCCCCCAAGCCCAAGTAGCCGATGCATAAGCCATCGCCTGGTCAGACTGTTGCGTATAGCCGAAAACTTCCATGCCTACAGCTCCGATCGCAACAACGCCTACAAACGTTCCAAGAGCGATTTCGGGTGCAGCCAAGATCGGAACGACGGCATGAGCCTGACGGATCGGCACAAGAAGATTGACGACGATCATGCAGATTATGACGACCGCGATCAGACGCCGGCGATCAAAATCCGACAGGGCGATCATTTTTAGCAGCTCCTTCCTCGAGTCCGGATTTACGACCATAATGCCAACCGAAAAAACCAGCAGCCACAATAAGCGATATGATAAATAAGTCGTACAAAAACGAGACTGACCCCAAATATTTGCCAAAAGATTGATCCGAATTATTTTGAAGTTTTGATGAGATCCCCAAGGAGATAAAATTGAGTTTTGATTGCCACAACTTAAGCAGCCTCCGATCATATGAAAAAGATTGATTTGCCAAAAGATTGATCTGAATTATTTTGAAGTTTTGATAAGATCCCCAAGGAGATAAAATTGAGTTTTGATTGCCACAACTTAAGCAGACTCCGATCATATGAAAAAGATTGATATGCTTTTTTTCGAAAAAAAAGAGAGGCCCGAAATGAGCCTCCCCCTTTTGATTGCCGTAACCCCAGCTTAGGAGGCAACCGTTTTGAATACACGTTTAGCGTAACGCCATACATACGGTCCGGCGAAAAGCACGATGCCTACTGCTGCTACCGATCCGAGAGCAACCAGAGCATCAGTCTTGAGCGTGCCCATGCTTGTCGCGATCGAATCCGTAACTGTTGTTTCTGCAGCAAACATTTTTGTCGATGCCATTGCTACAGCACCCGTTGCGCCCCCTGCTACCGTTGCTACCTTACCGCCCATCGTACGCGTGAAATCTCTTGCCTCACGTACACGCTGACGACCAAATTCCAAAACCTTTGCTGCACCCATCTGTCCTATCCCCTTCCAAGGTTGTTTAAAAGTTGTTTGCTATATGATAAAGTGAGTCCGCCCACAGAGGCACACGCACCAATCAACATTCCAGTGCCAAAGGTTTTAGCTACCATTAGCGCTATATCATGCATCATTGCCGGATCAAAATTCATCCGCTTGATTCCCCCCTTGCAACAAAAAACGTTATGACAACCAGCATCCCGGCAATCATCATCAGCGCCCCAAGTATCCAGTAGTCCATCACGATCCCGTGCTGCAAATCGTTATGTATCACTTCCAAACTCACTTCGCCCTGATAAACGTTGTTCGTAACGGTCTGCGATCCGGGAGACGGCGCCTGCTGATCAGCAGCCGGAGGATTAGGGTCAGCAGCCGACACGATTATGTTTTGATCATCAGTTGTCAAAGCCCGTTGCTGACCCTCATCTGCCCCTACCTCCACGTAGTATCGCCACCTTCCGAATAAGCCATAGTGCAGGCCGGGCAGCGATGCCTAAGCCTAAGACCAACCAAAACTCCCACGGCGCCGTCTCCCGGATCGACTTTGCGACCTCGAGCACGGTTTCCATATTTACACCTTCGGGAGTGGCGTTGGAGTAAAGAGTTTTTCCATGTCGATCGGAGATACATAATGCAGCTTAACCGGCGTAAGGGTAGGCTGCCCTTTACCGTTCGGCAGCGTCTTACTTTCAAGCTCGCAGACAGCAGGGAACGATCCGTTTTTCGCACCTTCGTAAAGACTGTACATCGCCGTCATCTTGATCGGAGGCGTACCCTTTTTCATTTCTTCAGCCAGCGAGTAATCACCGATGTAATGGATATGAGCGCCCTCTCTGATTTCGCCCGTCTGTTCGTCCGGGAACTTATAAGCAGTTAGCGCCAGCACCACGATTGTTTCTTTCATCACTGCACCTCTATTCGTTTTTTAGGGGAACAAATTTTCGTAAACGGATATCTGTTCGTGTTTAATTGTAAAAAAAAGAGGGTAAATAGTCAATTGGTTTTTTCACCATTTGACGCCTCTTTTTTAAAATGTGGCAGAATGAGGGGCAAAAGGACATCGGTGCGCGATTTCCCAGTTGCATCAATCTGCTCAACTACCCAAAGTGGGAGTCGAATGGCGACCGTTTTACCTGTCTCGTCGCCTTTAGGTTTTCTACCCATAGGCTTTTTCCCCTAAAAAAAAGATGCACTACGCTTTTTAACGTAGCACACCGGGTGACTTTTTCAAAATGGTAGGCTATAATGTGTTTGACTATTAACAGCGTCTTTCTGTGCTTCCGTTCTGATACGGAAGTCTTTTTTTTGCGCTGTTGCTCTTTTTTTGTTCATATCAGCCGCCAATTTGATAATCTCCGGGTCTGCATCGCCCAATCGGCGTGGATCGTCGCGCAATGGCTGGAAATCCTTCGGTAAAACCGGCTCCGCAATCCCAGACACTTCTTCTAAATTAACTTCCCCAGTAAGCTGCACAGAAACACCAGCTTCTTTAAGTTCCTTCATATGACGATAAAATGTACGCTTTGGAACAGCAGACTTGTATTTTTGTATGCCGAACTGTGCCATACGTACGTAAGCGTTGAACAAAACACCAGCACGTCCAGATGGATACATAGCACGCAGCCTATCCTCAACATCCAAGGCATCCCGCACAACATCCCCTGCTTTCTTACCTTCTTTCATAACTCGCGATACCTCGGTCTCATAAACAGAACGAAGATACTCAGGAGTAATGTCCTTAATCCATGGATCGGTACCGTGATGCGTCTTATCGAAATCGTAACGCATCTTTCGTGGCTTAATCTCAACTTCGACACGTAACAAATCAGTGGCAAGCTGAAGCAGTTCAAAAGCGTGACTCTGCGAAAACACACCTGCACGCACAAGACGCGACATATCGTGTTTACGAAACTCAGGCCCCTTATGATAAAACTTCAGTACTGTAGTCGATGCATTAAAACGTAAACCATTCAGCCCATACGTTTCTGCGTTACGCCGCCCATAATAAGCGTTACGCATCAAATAAAAAAATTGTTCAATAGCCTCCATTCCCGCTTCCATATGGAACACATACGAAAAGTCGATACGCTTAACCTGCCAATGCCGTTCGTAATCACCGTAATATCCCCCAGGCAAGGTAATACCCAAGCCCTGTTCGATAGTCTGCAGCAAGTACCTGCAGCAAAGCACAAAATCTTCCGTGCCGCCATAAATATTATGACCCAGTAGCAACTTATGTACGGATGCCTCAACTTCAATGTAAGGAGGACAGTCCATCATAACAGTTGCAGCCTTGCCACCCTGTCTTTTTGCATTTCGATCCGCTTTCCACTCTTTACGCTTGACGACAACCGCAATACGGTTATCATACGAACCTTTCAGATCGCCGGTCGTGATTTCCCAAAGCACATTACCCGTCCGCATATCAATGCCCAACCGTTTTGTGCATTCAGCTTCTACCAGTTCCGCAAGTTCCTCAGAGATGTACGGCGACCGCAGCCGAACCGTATCCACCGCCAATATTATCCCCTCCGATATACCCGACCACGACCAAGATAGCCTGTAGACGCGCTATGACCAAAACAACGATCGCAACGAACTTCCGTTGATCCATCAGAAAATCGGATCAAATAAGCCGTACCCCTGCCACAACGACGGCAAAGACCAAGAGAACCATCGTCGGCGTTTTTTTCATCATTTGTGCCATCGGTGGCACTTTCGTCGGGTGTTACTACCACCCGACGCTCCGCAACCGGCTCATCTTCGACGAGCCAAAAATCATCCTTTTGCATCATTCCAACCACCTTTTCATACCTCGAAGGAAAAGAACGTATACAGCAACCGCCGAAGCGCTAAAAAAAAGCAGCGCAGCCAATCGCAAAATATCGTCTAAGACCATCCAAATAGCCTCCTACCAAACAAATATGCCGAACAAATCAGCATCGCCGCCCAAAGCAGATAAATGCGACGCCCCGGCCGCTGCCGGTTCCGGATCATCCGGACGCTGCTGATAAAATAAACGACGAGCAACACGATCAACGTCCCCAGAACGAGCAAATGTATCATACCGTCGCTTTAATCCGGAGTACCAGATTCAACAATGTGAATGGCGCACGTCAAACCATAAATTTGGCCAGCCAAGTGAGACTTAACATGATCCTCAACTGCTAATTTTTCTTTTTCTTCAAGGATAGAACGGTGATGCTCCAACTCATTAATAATCATTGTTTGAATATGTGTTACATCAACTGTAGACATAAAATCACTCCTAATATGAATTTTTCATAGGTTGCAAAATCCTCAATAGCAACAGTCCTCGTGTACCCTGCCGGATCGGCAGAGTGGAAAAACGGAACCCGGTTAACCCTTTAAATACTTTGCTGATCCGCAGCCTATCATTTACTCCTGGAACCGGTTTGCCGTCCGCATCAAGGTATAAATGGGGGATAGATCCCCCAAACCCCCGATGGGATCAAAGGATTAAAAGATCGTCCGGATCAAGGTCAGTTGTATTAAGCGCCCGAAGATCATCAGTCAAGGTACGATCAACAACAGTCTTAAAATAATCCGACATAGTAATGTCTTTTTCCGCAAGGAGCAATTCGATATACGCCCAATCACTTTCAGGCAAATTAACGTTTACCTTACGCCTAACACCTTTCGGCTTACGACCAGCACCTTTACGCGCACCACCGTGTCCCACAATATCACCGCCTTTCTTGATTACGGTTCCCTTTTTCAATATAACATGCTTCCTTGAAAAAGGGAACCACTTTCAAGCGACAGCGATAAAAAATATAATTTCGACAATCACAACCGCCCAAAGCAAAGAGGCCAAACTGCAAAGACCTATAATCGCCGCAGACTGCCTTAAATTCACTTTTTCACGCATGCTTCCATCCCCTTAACCGTGTGAATAAAATGCATCTGTTCCGTAAAACACGATTGCAACAGCTTATAAGCAAGTTCCGAACTAGACATCTCCAGCGCTTCCGCAAGATCACGAAGCCGATCCGTAAGCTCATCATCAACGTTAATACGGAAGCGCCTCATACAGCTTCGGTCCGGTGCTCGTCTGAACCACCGGGGCCCGCCCCTCCGGGGCCCCACCCGGTGGCCGCATCCTGTGCTCCGTCCTCTCCCGATGAGGCCTCTTTGTAAATAGCCTCGTGGTCTACCTGGTCAACCTCAACCGCACAGTTACCAAAGACAGTATCCGGCAACTCCTCATCCTCCACACCGGCCAAATCGTTTATAAACCGGTCCAACTGCTCATCCAAATTCGCAAACATACGCTTGGACTGATACATTTTCGAAAGCCGTTTAACAAACATAGTGCTATCGGATCGGAGACGCAGCCGCTGCTGTTTCCAATACGTGTTGTAAAAAAAGATGGTGATTTTGAACATGTTGAGCAAAGAGAAAGGGAAAATATTATTGGCTTTACGGTGCTTAACGTCGTACTCGATACACTTGCTAATCGTCTTGTTAATAGACATGTCATCCTGCACGATCAGGATAAAGTCATAACCGAGCTTACGAGTCTGGGTAAAAAAGGACCGCCACAACTTTTGTTCGGGCTTATTATTATCCTCCCGAGCAAAAAAGTTTGTCGCCTCGTCGATCACGACCAAACAAATACCCTCACGCTCGTCCTCATCCCAACCTTGATTCCTGGAGACATCCAGCAGCAGCCGAATACCTTTGACCCCCATAAAATACCTGTCGTCCACATACATGAAGCGTTCCTGCCAAAACTTACCACGCTTCGCAAACTCAAAATTAAGTGGAAAATTGGCGATCACGTGACCACCCTTGTCCAAGTGATCGGTGATCGTCTCCAGGGCGTGGTAAGACTTGCCGCTGCCGATCGTTCCCGAATACATAGAAATCATCAAAACTCCCCCAATCCGTACGTTTTAAATTGCCGGTTCCTGCGATCGTTAAGAAATAGGATTCCGGAGTCGAAGCCAGGACAAAAAATCGTTCGGCTTTATCCAGAAGCAACTTTGAGCCAACGCGCTATAACTCGGACGCCATACCAGATTATGATCGCCACAAGCATTGCCCCAATGATCTTAATCCAAGTCGGGAAGTCCAGCAGCCACGTGATCCATCCCAGGTTGATAATCCCTGGAGGAGCCAAAGGCTCCGCAAATGGGGATTGAGGCAGCAACCCGATCAACCAGGTTAAACCGGCACCAATGCCGGCAATGACGTAATTAATTAGCTTGATGAAAAAGTCTGCCATATCGCTCCCGCTCCGATCACTGTGGCATAAATCGACGCATAGCCAAGGCCAGGCCG
The DNA here is from genome assembly GCF_013185195.1 of Saccharibacillus qingshengii. Taxonomy (GTDB): domain Bacteria; phylum Bacillota; class Bacilli; order Paenibacillales; family Paenibacillaceae; genus Saccharibacillus; species Saccharibacillus qingshengii. The sequence continues at coordinate 803 of NZ_JAAZWC010000056.1, read as the reverse complement.
ACCGTAAATGCTATATTGCCGATCCAACGGATGCCGACCGCAACCGGATCGAACATGCCGAAATTAACTTCGAACTTGAGATGCCAAACAAAACTCCCGGCCCGCCAAAACTCGGGAACATCTACCTTGATAACCGGAGTCTTTGGCTGCACATCGAATATCTTAAGCTGGGCATATACGTCCCAAGGGATGGAAAATGGGAAGACACGCGTAAGCGCGCTGCCTGTCATTTTGAGTGGTGCCCAGTTGATCGCCGCAGTTGGCTGCGATGCCCAATCCAACGGAGGATTGGCCGTGCCGGTCTCGGTCTTGACCGCCTCACCGGTCCGAACGTTAACCAATGTCCCCGGGATCGCAGAGGCACCAACTCCAATCTGACCAACCGGTACAGCAACTACAGGATTACCAGCAGCATCGAGTATAGGGGCCCCAGCTGCATCAGTAGCAATACGAGGCTTAGGTACGGATTTGACCCGTACTTGATCGGGAGCGTACACCTTACCAGTACCGTCAGCGAGTGTACCATCATCTCGCATTTGTACGTCAACCCCAGGGTTTGCAGTCGGCGTATAAATAAAATCCTGTCCAGTCGGCAAAGGCAACGAAACCGGATAAGCATCCCGTACACGTGGCAAAGTATCTTTAAAAAAATTATCTACCGCTGGAGCAGGGATAGTGCCTGTAACGCCAGCAATAGATTTAGCAACAGCTATACCCTCTAATACTTGCTCATTGGTGCGATTATAAAAATTATAAGATACTCCATGACTATGAGATCCCAAAAAGTCGCTACTTACTGCATG
>NZ_JAAZWC010000055.1 GCF_013185195.1 Saccharibacillus qingshengii | reverse complement strand
GCATTTCACAACTGAGCAAGCTAGAGGAAAGTTGCGACATCTCTATCCTAAAATATAATCCGGTCAAGGTACTAGTAGCTTGACCGAACTAAATCTAAGGTTTGCGTTCATCGGAAACACGCATGGTTCAAGCGGGTTTTCGAGGGGCGTAACCTAACCTCTTTATCGGCCAAGGTACTAGGATATAGCCCGCGAGAAGGCCCGGCATCTGCCGGGCCTTCTTTTTCTTTTTGGCCCGCCGGTGTCTGATTTGGGAAATATTCGGCCTCCCTTCTGGAATAAGCAGGAAATCGCCTTTTCAGGTCGAATAAGTTTGGGAGCAACAATCGCGTATCCAAAAGCGGAAGCTCCTGTCCATGAGGAGAGCGATCGACGGAAGCGGCGACACGGCGGACGGGAACACAACGGGGGAGGACAAACGAAGATGAGCGAACACAAAATATTGATTGTCGACGACCAGAACGGAATCCGCATGCTGCTGACCGAGGTGTTCGGAAGCGAAGGATACAAGACCTACCAGGCGGCAAATGGCAAGGAAGCGTTGGAGCTGCTGCAGCAGGACCGGCCCGATCTGGTACTGCTGGATATGAAAATCCCCGGCATGGACGGACTGGAGATTCTGCGCCACATCAAAGCGGCCGATCCGGAGATCAAAGTGATCATGATGACGGCCTACGGGGAACTCGATATGATCAAGGAAGCCAAAGACCAGGGCGCCTTGATGCATTTTACAAAACCTTTCGATATCGACGAGATGCGATTGGCCGTCGGCCGGTATTTGAAAGAGGAATAAGCGGCTGAGCCGGGGATCGCCGAACCTTTTTGTTCATGCAAATTCCTTGTAAGTTTACAACCTGCCTGTTTTGTATTTGCAGCGACAGTGGTATAATAAGCAAGTATGGATGTCGGCTCAATATAGAAATCCAACATTTAATTAGGAGGAACAACCATGCCATTAGTTTCGATGACAGACATGTTGAACAAAGCTCTCGAAGGAAAATACGCGGTGGGTCAGTTCAACATCAACAACCTCGAGTGGACACAAGCCATCCTGGGCGCTGCCGAAGAAGAAAAATCTCCGGTAATCCTCGGTGTATCCGAAGGCGCAGCTCGTCACATGGGCGGTTTCAATACAGTCGTGAAGATGGTTGAAGGCCTGCTGCTGGATATGAGCATCACCGTTCCAGTTGCCATTCACCTCGACCACGGTTCGAGCTTCGACAAATGTAAAGCGGCTCTCGATGCCGGCTTCACTTCCGTTATGATCGACGGATCGCATCACCCGATCGAAGAAAACATCGAAATGACGAAAAAAGTCGTTGAGTACGCACATGCCAAAGGCGCTTCGGTTGAAGCGGAAGTTGGTACGGTAGGCGGACAAGAAGACGACGTCATCGGCGGAATCATGTATGCTGACCTTGACGAATGCGTACGCATCGTGAAGGAAACAGGCATCGACACGCTGGCTCCGGCACTGGGTTCCGTACACGGTCCTTACCTCGGCGAACCGAACCTGGGCTTCAAAGAGATGGAAGAAATCCGCAACGCGGTAAACCTTCCGCTCGTTCTGCACGGCGGTACGGGTATCCCAACTCACGATATCCAAAAATCGATCTCCCTGGGCACGTCGAAAATCAACGTGAACACGGAAAACCAAATCGCATTCGCAAGAGTCGTTCGTGAAGTTCTGGCTGCAAAGCCTGACGCTTACGATCCGCGTACCTTCATCGTACCGGGCCGCGACGCGATCAAAGCTACCGTTATCGGCAAGATCAAAGAATTCGGTTCGAGCAACAAAGCCTAAGCTTCCGCTTAGTGCGTCAAAGCGTTCTTTTTGCACGCAATGTCGATTTTTTATTGCAAAATCCGAACCACTCATTCATTATGGAAAGATCACCGTTCAATCGGTGTCTTTCCATTTTGTTTTAATTCCGGCACATTTGGCTTTTGTTTCGATACATCATTCCAGTCTTCTTCGAATGGCTGCACATTAAGTAGGGGGACCTTTGAACTTATGGAGAAATTAATGATCACCGGTGGGCGTCCGCTCCAGGGAACGGTCACGATCAGCGGTGCGAAAAACAGTGCGATTGCGCTTATTCCTGCAGCGCTGCTTGCAGATTCCGAAGTGATATTGGACAATCTCCCGCTGCTCAGCGACGTGGCGGTTTATGCCGAGATTCTGGAAGGACTCGGTGCACGGGTATCCTGGGAAGGCAGTCAGATGCGAATCGATCCGTCGAATGTCAAATCGATTCCAATGCCTAACGGACCGGTTAAGAAACTTCGGGCTTCCTACTATATGATGGGTGCTCTGCTCGGTAGATTCGGCGAAGCGCTGATCGGGCTTCCGGGAGGCTGCAACTTTGAGCCCCGTCCGATCGATCAGCATATCAAAGGATTCGAAGCGCTTGGAGCGACCGCGGTTAACGAACACGGCGCCATCCATTTGCATGCGGAAGAACTCCGCGGCACCAAAATCTATCTCGATGTCGCAAGTGTTGGAGCGACTATCAATATTATGCTTGCGGCCGCCAAGGCCAAAGGCTCTACCATTATCGAAAACGCGGCTAAAGAGCCTGAAATTATAGACGTAGCCACACTGCTTAATTCGATGGGAGCCAGCATCAAAGGCGTAGGTACGGAGACAATTCGTATCGAAGGCGTCCGCGAGCTGCATGGCTGCCGACATTCGATCATTCCCGACCGCATCCAGGCCGGTACGTATATGATTGCTGCCGCGGCAACGCGCGGCAATGTTCTGATTGACAGCGTCATTCCCAAGCATCTTGAAGCCATTACGGCCAAGCTGCAGGAAATCGGCGTAACCGTTGAAGAAATGGACGAGAGCATCCGGATTATCGGCGGACCCACTTATCAGCATGTGGACGTCAAAGCGCTCGTCTATCCGGGATTTCCGACGGATCTTCAATCGCCGATGACAAGTCTGTTGACCCAGGCCGAAGGTGCGAGTGTGCTCAGTGATTTCGTATACAGCAACCGCTTCAAGCATGTGCCGGAACTGGTACGCATGGGAGCCAAGATCCGGGTCGAAGGCCGTTCTGCGGTTATCGAAGGCGGCAGGCTTAATGCGGCCAAAGTTCAGGCGGCGGATCTGCGTGCGGGAGCCGCGCTTGTTATTGCCGGTTTGACGGTCGAAAACGGTATTACCGAAATCGAAGGTGTAGAATATATCGATCGGGGTTATGACAACCTGGTTTCGAATCTTCGCAGTCTTGGCGCGGACGTATGGCGCGAGACCGTTTGACGGAGTGCAGGCGCGGCCTTTGGCCGCGTCCGTGCTTTTTTTCCTGCCATCGAATCACTTTTTTGGAAAATGGGTAATGTTTATCGTAAATGGATGTTTCATCCTCCGTTCTTTTCATTTCCAGTCGCTTGACTCCTATCCGTTCGGGACCTTCCCGAACCCAAATTCGATCTCCATTGCCTATCCTTTCGTTTCCCTAGACGCTTCATTACAAACGGCGAGCACGAGAGGCCGTATATTCCGACAACCATAACGAAACTGTGCTTTTCTTCGTTCAGATAGATATACAGATAGACAGGTTCCTTGTGCCGCTTCCGAGGACGTGTTTCAGTCGATTGCCCATTCTGTCCCTGCCATGGCCTCTTCCGAAGAGAGCGGGACTTTCCATTATAAAATTGAATAGGTGGTTTTCTTACATGGATTTGCAACTTTCCGATTTGGAAGTCATGAAATTGACCGATCTTTACAAATTGGCCAAGCAGTATCAAATTACGTATTACAGTCAGATGAAGAAAAAGGAATTGGTGTTCGCGATCCTGCGTGCACAGGCGGAGCAAAGCGGACTGCTGTTTATGCAGGGCGTGCTTGAAGTTCTGCCGGAAGGTTACGGATTTCTGCGTCCGATCAACTACCTGCCAAGTACCGAAGATATTTATATCTCGGCTTCCCAAATCCGTAAATTCGATCTGCGCAGCGGAGATCTTGTGTCCGGAAAGTGCCGTGCTCCCAAAGAAAACGAACGTTACTTTGGTCTTCTGCAGGTAAATGCCGTTAACGGAATGGATCCGGCCACGGCTGCGGAACGTCTGCATTTCCCGGCGCTTACCCCTTTGTATCCGGAAAAAAAGCTGCCGCTCGAGACCACGCAAAACCGTCTGTCCGCGCGGATTATGGATCTGATCGCTCCGGTCGGCCTCGGTCAGCGCGGACTGATCGTCGCACCGCCCAAAGCCGGTAAAACGCAGCTGCTGAAAGAAGTGGCCAACAGTATTTCCGAAAACAACCCGGAGATCGAGCTGTTCGTACTGCTGATCGATGAACGTCCGGAAGAAGTGACGGATATGCAGCGTTCGGTCAAAGGGGAAGTCGTCGCTTCCACCTTCGACGAACTTCCGGAGAACCATATCAAAGTAGCCGAACTGGTGCTTGAGCGCGCCCTGCGGATGGTCGAACACAAGAAAGATGTCGTTATCTTGCTCGACAGCATTACGCGCCTTGCGCGCGCCTACAATCTGGTTATCCCTCCATCCGGCCGTACGCTCAGCGGCGGTATCGATCCGGCCGCGTTCCACCGCCCGAAACGCTTCTTCGGCGCAGCCCGCAACGTGGAAGAAGGAGGCAGTCTGACCATCCTGGCTACTGCGCTGATTGACACAGGCTCCAGAATGGACGATATTATTTATGAAGAATTCAAGGGAACCGGCAATATGGAGCTGCATTTGGATCGAAAACTGGCGGAACGCCGGATTTTCCCTGCGATCGATATTCGTCGTTCCGGAACCCGGCGCGAGGAAATGCTGCTGTCCAAGGAAGAGCTGGATGCCGTATGGCATATTCGCAAAAATATGAACGATTCCTTCGACTTTATCGAAGGTTTCCTCAAAAAGTTGAAAAATGCCAAGACAAACGCCGAATTCCTGGCTTCTCTGGATACTTCCGGCGATACAGGCAGCGCCAAATCGTCTTCGCCGTCCAAGAGCGGCGGGAATTCCGCTGCTGGCGGAGCAAGACGTCCGACACGGACCGCCACTCCCGTAACAAGCAAGTAAACGATTAAGAAACAAAGCCGCAAGCCCGCTAAAAGGAGACCTTACCCATGCATCTGGTTTATGCCGACGAGAACGGCAATGTATACGATCACCCCGAACTGCTCGCCCTGGCGCGCAGCGCCGATATGATTATCGAAATTATGGAAGACGAACTTATTCCTCTGCCGGACGGTGCGACGTTGGTCGGCCTGCCGAGCACCAAACCGGTTGCGCTTGATCCGGAGAGCGGCGAAATGATGGCGCTCGAAGGGATGCAGGCGGTTGGAGCACTGCTTCCGCAGGGTTTCACCCGTCTGGCTCTGCCCGGCTACGTGAAGACGGATAAAGAATATAAACTGCCGCTGTTCGGCTACTCCGCAGTCGTCTGGAAAGACGGACGCTTCTATGTGACGGCCGAACAATGCGACGACCCGGAGAAGTGGAATCCGGAGAACTGCGATACCCGCGAACTGAACGGCAAAGTACACGATTTTATCGAGAAGTATCCCGATAACCGGCTGTATCAGCATTTGTCGAACTGTGCGCTCGGCTACGAGTGTCTGACTTCCTCGAATACGTTCCTCGGACGCTGGGAAGGCGGAGTGCCTGTTTCTTATTCCTGTAACGCAGGCTGTTTCGGCTGTATTTCCGAACAGCCCGACGACAGCGGCTTCGTTGCGCCCCAGACGCGTATGAACTTCCGTCCGAGAACGGAAGAGATGGTACAGATTATGATGGAGCATCTGATTACGCCGGAATCGATTATCAGTTTTGGACAGGGCTGCGAGGGAGAACCTTCCACCCAGGCCAAGCTGATTATCGAAGCGATCCGCGAAGTGCGTTCGCGCACCGATATGGGCTATATCAACATCAATACGAATGCCGGTCTGTCCGACCATATCCGCGGAATCGTCGATGCGGGTCTGGATCTGATGCGCGTCAGCACGATCAGCGCCTTGGACGATCATTACAATGCTTACTACAAGCCGCGCGGTTATACGCTGGCGAACGTCGAGAAGTCGATGGCTTATGCGGCAAAACAGGGCGTCTATACTTCGATCAACTATTTGATCTTCCCCGGAGTAACCGACCGCGAGGAAGAGATCGAAGCTATGATCGAGTTTGCGCGCCGTACCGACTTGAAGCTTATTCAGATGCGGAATCTGAATATCGATCCGGAAAGTTACCTCGAACTCATCCCGCCCGCCCAAGGCGAGATCCTTGGGATGAAGCAGATGCTGGAGATTTTCCGCGAAGAGCTTCCGAATGTCGTGATCGGATCGTACACCCATGTTCCTCCGGTCGATCAGCGCCGCGCGAAACCTCCCGTCGGACTCGTATAAGGCTCGCTTGATTCTGCTCGTTCGCTCCGCTCGTTTCACTTCAGGGTTTGAGACTGTGGTCTCAAACAGGGGAAGTGAAGCCGAAGTCGCTCTCGATCAGAATCAAGCTCGCTGTAGGGGCGGACGAAACGTCCGCCTGAAAAGCAAGGTAAAGAAGCCCGGCGATTCATCCGCCGGGCTCTTTCCTCTGTTCCTTCCGACCCCTCTATACTTAGAGGGGTCGGAAGCTCGGGAAGGTCCCGTTTCGGGTCGAAGCGACATTTGGCTTTCCTTCTGTGCCGGAACCGATGTGTTCCGGCACGGGAAAACAACCCGAGCGCCGATCGAAACGGGACCTTCCCACGGCCGGCTGCAACATTGCCGGCCTGTTTGCGTTTTCGATTAGCTTCCCGTATAATAGAGAGTGCCGTGCTAGATGGGGAGGTAGCGGTGCCCTGTAACTCGCAATCCGCTATAGCGAGGTTGAATTCCCGTTCGAGGTCATGTCCTGTAAGGTTTGGTCTCTACACATAATGTTGACGGTCGGGTCCTCCGCAATGAGCTCTTGTGAACCTGGTCAGGTCCGGAAGGAAGCAGCCATAAGCAGGTCCGCTTTTGTGCCGGAGGGTGGCCTGGCCCGAGTTGTTGTGTAGAGGTGCCGCTTGGATGGCATTGTATCGAAGACGGGTGCACGGTTTTATTTTATTGATCAAACGACCGACATCTTTGCCGAAGGCGAAGGTGTTTTTTGTTTTTTTATCCGCGAAAAGCCCTGCAAAAAAGTTGGGTTCATCCGCTTCAAAAGGTCCGCGCGCCGTTTTTATCCGTGCGGAAATATAGTATAATAAAGGGACGACGACGATTCATTTTTGTCTGAATGAACCCGATTTCAAGTCCGATTAAAAAGGAGCCGCTGATGGAACATATTGCGCTTTACCGTGCTTGGCGGCCTCAGTCGTTCCAAGACATGGTAGGACAACAGCATATTATCCGAACGCTGCAGAACGCCATACGCGAACAGCGGGTATCCCATGCCTATTTGTTCAGCGGACCGCGGGGGACGGGCAAGACGAGTGCCGCAAAGATTCTGGCCAAAGCCGTCAACTGCGAAAAGGGACCCGCTCCCGAACCGTGCAACGAATGCGAGACGTGCAAACGTATCTCATCCGGAGCGGTGATGGACGTACTCGAGATCGATGCCGCCTCCAACCGTGGAGTGGAAGAGATCCGGGACCTGCGCGACAAGATCAAATACGCCCCGACCGAAGTGCGGCGTAAAGTTTATATTATCGACGAAGTGCACATGCTCACGACAGAAGCGTTCAATGCCCTGCTGAAGACGCTGGAAGAACCGCCTGAGCATGCCATGTTCATTTTGGCTACAACGGAACCGCACCGGCTGCCGGCTACGATCATCTCTCGCTGCCAACGGTTCGATTTCCGCCGGGTTTCGCTCGAGGAGCAGACCGGAAGGCTGACCGAAATTTGCCGCGAAGAGAAGATCGAAGCCGAAGAAAGTGCCCTGCAGTACATCGCCCGCCTGTCCGACGGAGGGATGCGCGATGCGCTGAGCGTACTGGATCAGATCTCCGCTTTCACCGATGGCAAAGTCACGTACGACCAGGTGCTGAACATGACGGGGGGCATTGCCTCCGAACAGTTCTCGGCATTGGCCGAATTCTTGTCTGCCAAAGACGCCGGAGGCGTGCTGCAGACCGTGGAGAGCTGGATGCAGGAAGGCAAAAGCGCCGACAAATGCATGGAGAATCTTTTGTATTATTTCCGCGACCTGCTGATGATCAAAATGGTACCCAACTCGGAGCATATGACGGAACGGGTGCTGGATGCGGCGTCTTTTCACACGATAGCGGAGCTTTTTACCAAAGAAAATCTGTTCCGCACTCTCGATACGCTCAGCCGCTACCAGAACGAAATGAAATATGCGGCCAATCCGCAGATGCTATTTGAAGTGGCCCTGCTCAATCTGGTCAGTCAAGGCGATCGCGTCGAACTGCCGATGCAGGGAGAGGTTTCGTCTTCCAGTGCGCCTCCCGCCGATTCGCAGGCCGTCAAACGTCTGGAAGGCCGGATTGCCGAACTCGAGAAGAAGCTGGATCAAGCGATCCGCAGCGGTGTGTCGTCCTCCGGGGGAGGCGAAGCGGCAGGCGGTCGACCGGCTGCTCGCCCGAACACGACGCGTGTATCCCGGATGGCCAAGCTCCCTTCGCATATGGATCAATACCTGGCGAGAAGAGAGGACTCTTCCTTCAAAGAGATCCGGGGCAAGTGGAACCAGGTGCTGCAGCGGGTAAAAGAAGAGAAGGTAACGGTTCATGCCTGGTTTACCAACGGTGAACCGGTGTCGGCGCTGGACGATTCCGTTCTGGTGGCATTCAAAAACGATATTCACCGCGAAACGATCGAAAAGCCCGCCAATCGCCAGGTTGTCGAGCAGGTAATGGCCGAATGCCTGGGCGGAGAATGGCATCTGGTCACGATTATGCAGAAAGATTGGACTGAATCTGCAGAATCGGCTTCTTCTTCGAAGTCCGAAGTCTTGGAGTTTCAACACGAAGAAGAAGGCGGCAGCAAAGAACCCTGGGTAGATGAAGCTTTGAACCTGTTCGGGGAAAACCTGGTTGTCATTAAAGAATAAGTGCTGCCCGGCGCTTTGCTTCGCGAAGAGGCCGAGGTCCAATTCAAAGGAGAGATCGCAATGAATAACAACATGAACCAAATGATGAAACAAGTGAAGAAGATGCAGGAACAAATGATGAAAGCCCAGGAAGAACTCGGTACGAAAAAAGTCGAAGGTACTTCCGGCGGCGGCGTGGTAAGTGTTGAAGTCAACGGACACAAAAAAGTAATCGCGATCAACATCAAACCCGAAGCGGTGGACCCGGACGACGTGGAAATGCTGCAGGATCTTATCCTGACGGCTGTTAACGATGCATTGACCAAAGCCGAAGAACTGGCAAACCAGGACATGGGCAAATTCACGAACGGTATGAAAATCCCGGGCCTGTTCTAAACTATTCGTAAAAGGGAAGTGTGGCCTTGCATTATCCGGAGCCGATTGCCAAACTGATCGAATCGTTCAGCCGTCTGCCCGGAATCGGGCCGAAAACGGCGGCGAGACTGGCTTTTCATGTGCTTAATATGAAAGAAGACGATGTGATCGATTTCGCCAAGGCGCTTGTCAGCGTAAAACGCAACCTGCATTTCTGTACAGTCTGCGGCAATATCACGGATACCGATCCCTGCCGGATCTGTCAGGACAAGTCCCGTGATGTATCTGTGATCTGCGTGGTGCAGGATGCGAAAGATCTCGTGGCCATGGAACGTACCCGCGAATTCGATGGTTATTATCATGTGCTGCATGGAGCCATTTCTCCTATGGAAGGAATCGGTCCCGACGACATTCGTCTCAAAGAACTGTTGAACCGTCTGAGCGATGAGCGGGTGCAGGAGCTGATTCTGGCGACTAACCCGAATATCGAAGGCGAAGCGACAGCCATGTACATTTCCCGCTTGGTACGTCCTTTTGGAATCAAAGTAACGCGGATTGCCCACGGACTGCCGGTAGGTGGAGATCTGGAATATGCGGATGAAGTGACATTGTCCAAAGCCTTGGAAGGGCGCAGAGAGCTTTAAAAAGTCTGGCTTTCCAGGTAAAAGAAGCGCGGCGGCTGCGGGAGACAAACCCTGCAGCCGCATTTTTAATGTCTTTTGTCGAAACAAGGCTGACAGAAAAGCGTTTTCAATGTATAATCCATGTATTGTATTCGAGCCTAGATCGCTTGTTACGATAAAGAACAAAGCAAAATGAATAAAAATCAAAAATAGTGTTGACTAGCTATTTGGCGATATGCTACATTAATAAACGGCTCTTCGAGAGAAGACCTTCACAGCAAATCGGTAAACGAGCGTCGAAAAAGAATTGAAAAATAATGCTTGACGAATTGCTCGCCGCTGTGATAGGATATAAAAGTCGCCGCTGAGAAACACGGCGCCGAACGAAAGAAACCAAATAAACGAGTTTGTTCC
>NZ_JAAZWC010000054.1 GCF_013185195.1 Saccharibacillus qingshengii | reverse complement strand
CTTTGGATTTATTCTGTTCTTATCCTAAACCCAAATCGGTTTATCTTCCATCTTTAGTTTTAAAACACGCCCTAGACAGGCCATAAAAATTATGAGAATAGCCGTTGGATGTTGTTTTTCTTCAGAGGTATCTTTCAACTGTTCCGATGCCACGTGATCCGCTGGCTGGAATAGCATTTGAACCGCATCTGTGTATGCGTCGACGGCTACTGAAAAAAAAGGTACAACATTAAAAATGTCGATCCTGCGAATCTCCAAATATTACTTTTATTCATCCCAGGAACATCCTCATTACCAAGCAGGCTCTGAATGGTGGGCAAAGTATTCTTACAGTGGACTGCAGTCCACTCATTATTCTTTCACGCGCATGAGTCGTAAACCGTTCAATGCAACCAGCAGCGTTGCGCCCATATCGGAAAGAATGGCAATCCACAGCGTTAGCCAACCCGGGATGACGAGCAGTAAAGCAATCAGTTTTATAGCCAGCGCAAAGGTAATGTTTTGCTTGATGATATTTAAAGATTTACGGCTTAATTTGATCGCGAATGGAAGTTTTCTTAAATCGTCTCCCATCAAAGCCACATCTGCCGTTTCAAGAGCTGTATCCGTACCGGCTCCGCCCATGGCAATCCCAACGGTAGAAGCTGCGAGTGCTGGAGCATCATTGACACCATCACCAACCATGGCGACATTGCCGTAATCGGCTCTCAATTGTTTAATAAAGTCTAATTTATCCTGCGGCATCAATTCGGCCTGCACATCCGATACGCCAACATGTCCGGCAATCGCATTAGCGGTACCTTTGTTATCACCGGTCAGCATGATGGTTTTTTTGATCCCGAGGTGATGCAGCTTTTGAATAATTTCTTGACTGGATTCACGCACTTCATCGGCTACCGCGATCACCGCAAGAATTTCTTCATCCGTTCCGACAACCATAGCCGTTTTTCCTTGACTTTGCAGTGTAGTCACCAGTTGTTCTTGTTCGTTACTAAAAGAAGCTATCGCTAATTCTTTAAAGAGCTTTGGATTACCAATATAATAGATAGTTCCGTTAACCGTACCTTTAATCCCTTTACCGGTGATGGAAGCAAAGTCATCAACCATGACGTCAGAATAAGATATATCTTCCTGTTCCGCTTTCTTCATAATGGCCGAAGCCAGAGGATGCTGCGAACGGTACTCTAATGCAGTAATGATGGACAGCAATTCTTGTTTGTTTGTATTCTGGCTGAATACGTTGAAATCCGTTACAACCGGGACTCCTTTGGTGAGTGTGCCGGTTTTATCAAACGCAATAGCCTTTATGGCACCCATTTCTTCGAGGTAAATACCGCCTTTGACAAGTACGCCATTTTTCGCTGCATTTCCGATTGCAGATACAATGGAAATTGGAGTGGAAATCACGAGTGCGCAAGGACAACCAACTACAAGAACGGATAGGCCTTGATAGACCCAGGTAGCCCAACTTCCATCAAAGAAAAGTGGCGGAAGTATCGCGACTAATGCAGCAATGACCATAATAATCGGCGTGTAGTATTTCGCAAACTTATCGACAAAGGCTTGGGATGGTGCACGTTCTCCCTGTGCTTCCTCAACCAGGTGTATGATCTTCGCGATGGTCGTATCATCGACCAGTTTGGTTACTTTGACTTCAAGGAGGCCTTCTTCATTTAACGTCCCCGCAAAAACCTCGTCATCCACCGTTTTGCCAACGGGAACGGACTCACCGGTGATCGCTGCCTGATTAACGGCAGAGTTGCCGCTGACCACCACACCATCCATGGCAATCTTTTGACCGGGCTTCACAATCATGATATCGCCAACGGCGATGTCATCGACATTGACCATCATTTCTTGTCCGTTCCGTCGAACGAGTGCTTCTTTCGGTGCAATGTCCATTAAGGAACGAATCGATTGTCTAGCCCGATCCATCGAGAAGCGTTCCAACGCTTCACTGATCGCAAAGAGGATAACCACAATTGCACCTTCGGCCCATTCCCCAATGATCGCAGCTCCGATTATGGCAACTGTCATGAGTGTCTTCATGTCAAATTCAAATCGCATCAAGTTTTGAAAACCGACTTTAAAGAGCGAGAATCCCCCGATCACAATAGAGGCTGCAAATAACAGAGAAGTGATTAGGTTTTCTTCCCCATTTACATACTGAGAAATATATCCAAAAACCACCAATAAGACCGCATTCAACAATGTGCTATGTTTTTTATAAAACGGTTCTTTCACTTCTTTGATGCCCTCTGGTTTCGCTTCCCGTGCCACTTTTTCCGGGGTCACTTTTAAATTTTCAAACGCACCGGCTTTCTCCAGTTCTTCAATGGTAGCATTACCGTATATGGCGATTTTCGAAGCCCCGAAATTCACTTTCGCATCCCGAACACCTGGAAGCTGCTTCACGTTATTTTCAAATTTCCCGGCACAATTCGCGCATGTAAATCCTTGAACGTTGAATACGTTTTTTTCCTCGTTCACTTCCGGTTTTGCCACCCGTATCGGTTTTTCGGGGATGACTTTAAGATTCTCAAATGCACCGGCTTTCTCCAGTTCCTCAACAGTGGTTTCACCGAAAACGGCAATTTTTGAAGCGCCAAAGTTCACTTTCGCATCTTGAACGCCCGGCAATCGCTTGACATTATTCTCAAATTTCCCGGCACAATTCGCGCATGTAAATCCTTCAACGCGGTACACGTTTTTGTTCTCTAATGATTCAGCCACTTTATTCAACGCCAACAACCTCCTTTTGATGCTCAATCGCGAGCCTTATCATTTGTTTAAGCTGCTCATCCTCCAATGAATAAAAAACGAGCTTTCCTTCCTTCCGATAATTCGCAATGTCCATGTTCCGCAGCAGCCGTAAATGATGGGAAGCCGTCGCCATCGTAGAGCCGATAATGTTGGCCACATCACAGACGCATAACTCGTCTTCATCGCACAGGGCATACGCAACCTTTAGCCGCGTATGGTCTGCAAGTACTTTAAAGATTTGCGCCATATCCTGAAAATCATTTTTGCTTAATCTTTCCCGGACTCGATTGACCTTATCCTCGTCATAACAAAAGATCTCGCATGTATCTTGGTTCTTCATTTCCCATCACCTCAATCTAATGTTCATTTGATTATTATATTATGCTTGCACCATTGGTTTGTCAAAGGCAAACAAAACTAAATATGAATGGGATGGCCAAGGGCAACTTCTGCCGCTTCAGCCGACAATTCCCCAAGTGTCGGATGCGCATGAATCGTGAGGGCTAAATCTTCCATGGTCGTTCCCATTTCAATCGCCAAGGCAATTTCCGGAATCAAGTCAGACGCGTTTGTGCCGACGATTTGACCGCCAAGGATCAAACCTGTATTCTTATCGCCCACCAGCTTGACGAATCCCTCGGACGCACTCAAAGAGAGAGCACGCGCATTTGCCGCAAACGGAAACTTACCCACCATGATGTCATATCCTTTCTCTTTGGCTTCAGGTCCGCTAAGTCCTACGGAAGCAATTTCCGGATCGGAAAACACGACCGCAGGTATCCCTTTATAGTCGAAGGCACTTGGCTGGCCAGCTATAGCTTCAGCAACCACTTTTCCTTCGTATGAAGCTTTATGCGCCAGTGCAGGGCCAGGGATAATATCGCCAATCGCATAAATATGAGGAATCGACGTTCGCCCTTGTTGATCGACTTCGACCAGTCCCCGGTCTCCAATTTTTACCCCAATCCGGTCAAGACCGAGTTCGCCATCAGTATTGGGTCGGCGTCCTACTGTCACAAGAACATAATCGGCCGTCACTTGTTGTTCGGTCTGATCTACCGTAAAGGTAACCGTGATTTCATCAGCCGACTGTTGAGCGGATTGAGCCATGGCGTTCGTATATACCGTAACGCCAAGGGAATCCAGATTTTTTTTGACAATCCGGGTAATTTCACTCTCGAATCCAGGTAGAATCGACGGTGAACCTTCCAAAATGGTTACGTTCGTGCCGAACTTCGCGTACATTTGGCCTAGCTCAATACCGATATAGCCACCGCCGATAACGACCATCCGCTCAGGGATTTCGGTAAGGGTGAGTGCTTCCGTGGAGGACAAAATTCGATTTCCATACGGGAATGCTTTTAATTCAATTGGACGCGATCCGACAGCAACGATACAATCGTCAAATTGGTATCGCAGCGATTCTTGTTCATTATAGAGACGGGCTTCCCGATCATTTATGAACAGCGCCTCTCCTTTGAAGACCGAGATTTCATGCTTTTTGAGTAAGGATTGAATGCCCGTTTTGAGGCGATTCACCACTTTCGACTGTTTCCACTGTTGAATCTGTGAAAAATCAATATCAACGCCTTTCGCTTTTAACCCGGATATACCGCTTTCCAGCATTTGTTCATAACGATGTGCCGCTGATATCAGCGCTTTGGACGGCACACAGCCGCAATTGAGACATACACCTCCGAGTTCTGATTTTTCCACCAGCAACACTTTCTTGCCGAGCTGCGCGGCTCGTATAGCTGCAACATAACCCCCAGAACCACCGCCGATTACCAACAACTGAGTGTGCATGCTTGCGTCACCTACTACCATTGTGTTTCCCTCCAGTTCATCATTTCGATTTTCGTGAACGTTATCCAAACAGCCTTATGAGATATGCAAATGAATCACCATGCAGCATGATCGAAATACCTAATGCAATAAACACCAGTGGAATAATGACACTTCCGTACTTTTCCAGAATCTTTAGAATGGCCGGGAAGCTTGCCAGCCGATACGCCAGGAAACACCATACCGCGACCATCAAAAGGAACACAATCGAGATGGATAAAAGTGACGCATTCCCCTGGGTCGTAAAATACGGGATGTATATGCCTAGGTTATCCCCCCCGTTGGCAAAGGTAATCGCAGCGACCTTACCAGTTAGCGGTCCAAACAAACGGTTGTTTGCAGGTTGTGACTTTAGATCGCCCAATTTCTCAAGCGCTTCCTCTGCCTCATCTTCTTCCTCCTTTTTGAGAAACATTCGGATACCGAGATAAATCGGTATCAGCCCGAGAAAACCGGCCCATTGGGGTGGCAAAAATGTAAAACCGAAAGCCCCTAATAGGCTCAATACAACGAGTAACCCGAACCCAAGATATTGCCCTAAAACAACTTGTGTGTGCCGCGCTTTTTCGATCTGTGCGAAAAAGATCATCAGTACAAAAATGTCGTCAACGTTTGTCACGATGAACGTGCCAATAGCAGAAAGAATCAGTGTGAGTGACATTGTGATTTGCTCCATCCAATTGTAGATTTACATGTTCTTATATCCAAATAATTATTTGATTAAACATTACAATTTTACAAAGGTTTACCCCGGCCAGCTATTTGGGGCAGTAGCAGCGAAGCTAACTTCACCGCAATGCTGTTTTATTTCTTCGCTTTGTATAAAGAAAGAGTTCCGTATACTGTCATTAACCTATCCGTCTCTTTAGATTTAGCAAACCCGGCCTTATCGATAATTTGCGGTATCAGGCCATTTACATTATCTGTTGTCGTTTTAAAACCATCGAGGATTTGGATTGAAAGGAACGCAATGCGCATGAGCCGATTTTGCGCCTTTCCCCAATCCGCTATGTGAAGTTCACCTTGTGGTTTAAGTACACGAAAAATTTCTTTTAGTGTTCGGAGTTTATTTTCTAAAGTCAAATGATGAAACATTAGACTTGTGACAACACGATCAAATGAATGATCAGGGTAGGGAAGTTCAAACGACATTCCTTGATTAAATACGATGTCCATTCCCATATCCACTGCTTTTTTCTCTGCAATTCGGAGAACATTCGGATCAATATCGAGTCCGGTTACTTCTGCTTTCGGGTAAACTTGTTTTAAAAGAAGGGTTAATGTACCGGTCCCGCATCCTAGATCAAGTACTCGCTGCCCCGAATCAACTTGAATTTGCCTAATTAATTTGTTCTTGAAGGTAGACTCCCTCATTGTCCAGCGTAATATCGGATCATAAAATGATGTAAGCCAGTGAAATCTCAGGGCTGGTATAAAATCTCTATTGTCTCGTTTACGCATCTTTCACCCTCTATCCGGCCATCTTGCCAGTAGTTTAAGCATGGGTTTTACGAAGTATGATTTTCCGATACATACCGTTAAATAAGGCAGACTCATCTTCCTCCACTCGAATATGGTTCTCGTATGGTTTTACAACTTGTTCAAAATGACGGCCAATGTCCGTCCCCATCATTGCTACGACGGGACGAAGGAATTTCTTGATTACGGGCAATTTCTGCGAGGGAGGGGCAAATTTATCGAAAATTACTATATTTCCCCCAGTTCGAGTAACCCTAATCATTTCTTGAAAACATTGATCCGGATCGGGTACGACAGATAAGATCAGATTCGCAATAACCATATCGAACGATTCCGAAGAAAAGGTCAAATCTTGCGCATCCATTTCTGTGAACGTAAAGTTTGGTGCATTATATTTTTTTCTTGCTTTATCAAGCATTTCGGATGACAAGTCGATTGCAGTAACAGAAATATCTTTGCCCATAATGAACTGCAAGTCTGCTCCCGTACCGACACCTACAAAAAGAATTTTGCTTCTCGGCTTAATATCGAGGTTCTCAAAAATCTTTTTCCGGGCGTTTAAAAAAGGGCCTGAATTAAAGAAATAATCATAAAAGGGAGCCCAGAACCGATAAATCACTTTGTTCCAAGAGTTATTCATAGTCGATTATTTGATACCACCTCTACAATCAAACGTTAATTTGAATATTATAATACACCCAAACCCTCTGATAATCAAATACATATTTGATTGTTTCTCGCTTTGATAAAAATATTCGAGTTCCGAAAATGTTTTTGGCATCGGAATTTCGAGTCAATCCACTTTATAATTGCCTCTTTTAAAAGGAAAGATAGACTAACATTAGGTACATTGTTCTGATACTCACCATTATAGGAACTTTATCCGGAGGGGATATCATGAAGCGAAATTGGGAACTGGACGAGTTGATTGAGCATTTTACCATACTCCCGAACGAAATGAAGTTGATAGAAAATAAAACGGGGGAAACCAGGGTTGGATTTGCTGTGTTATTGAAGTTTTTTCAAAATGAAGCCCGTTTTCCGACGCACAAGTTCGAGGTCCCCAAAGCTGTGATTACCTATATTGCCAAGCAGATTTTTTCCGATCCGGAACTGTATGCCAGGTACGATTGGACTGGGCGCTCTATCACGTACCATCGGACACAGATCCGTGAGTTCTTTGGGTTCCGCGAGGATACGATAGAGGACGTAGAGGAAATGACAACATGGTTAGGCCAACATGTCCTGTATCATGATCATGATGTTGAACACCTAAAGGAACATGTCTACAGTCGATTTCGTGAGCTAAAAATCGTACCTCCCACCCCAGACCGCATCGAACGGCTCATTCGATCCGCCATTCACACCCACGAAGAGAATTTTTTCCAAACGACCTTTCAAAAACTGCCTTCCTCAACCTTGGCCAAGTTAGACTCTTTGATTGATCGCATCGCTGATTTGGAAACCGATGACGAAGAAGCTTCCGGAGAAGAGCATGGACAGTTATCGTTTCATGAATTGAAAGCTGATCCTGGACGAGCTGGGCTTGAGAGTGTGTTAAAAGAAATCAATAAACTCCGGACGATTCGAAATTTAGAACTTCCGATCGATCTGTTTAAAGATATCCCTCCTAAAGTGCTGAAGAAATATCGCCAGCGTGTGTCCACAGAGGATATTCGGGAGTTGCGCCGTCATCCTGCGCCGATTCGCTACACGCTGTTGGCGGCTTTCTTTTGGCTCCGTAGTCTGGAAATATCAGACAACCTGGTTGATCTCCTTATTCAGATCATTCATCGGATCGGGGTTCGAGCAGAACGCAAGGTAGAAAAGGAAATCCTGAAGGATTTACGCAGAGTCAGCAACAAATACGGGATCTTGTTCAATCTGGCGCAAACCGCGATCAGTCATCCGGATGGCATTATCAAAGACGTGTTGTACCCGGTCGTCAACGAGCAAACCTTAAAGGATCTGGTGAAAGAATTTAAACATACCGGTCCGGCTTACCGTGAAAAAATCCATACCGTCATCCGCGCCTCCTATGGCAGCCATTACCGTCGGATGGTTCCAGAAATTCTCGGCATTCTTGATTTTCGTTCCAATAACGAGGTTCACCAACCCGTGATCCGTGCATTGGAGTTGATCAAAAAGTACACTGATACCGGTCTGCATTATTTCCCTTTATCTCATGACATTCCGATCGATGGTGTCATCCGTACCGCATACAAAGATATCCTTATCGAAAAAGACGACAAAGGACAGGAACGGATTAACCGAATCAATTACGAGATCAGCGCTTTACAGATGCTGCGGGATAAATTGCGATGCAAAGAAATCTGGGTACCTGGGGCTAACCGATACCGAAATCCCGACGAGGACCTTCCCTCCGATTTCGAAGAACGTCGCGAAGAAAACTACAAGGCATTGAATCAGCCCTTAGCTGCGGATTCGTTTATTGCAGCACTGAAACAAGAGATGATTCAAGGACTCGAAAAGCTGAATGCCGGCATGGCCAAGAACCCCAAAGTGCGAATTACGGAAAAGGGACACGGTTGGATCTCTGTTTCCCCTTTGGAGCCGCAGCCAGAACCGACCCATTTATCACGAGTAAAAGTTGAAATTGCACGTCGCTGGCCGATGACCAGCCTGCTGGACATATTGAAGGAGACGGACTTGCGTATTTCATTTACAGAACAATTCAAGACGGTAGCCAACCGCGAAATTTTGGATCGGGAGACGCTGCAGAAACGCCTGATTCTTTCTCTTTACGGTTTAGGAACCAATACCGGCTTAAAATGGGTCAGTGCCGGTGATCATGGTGAGAGCTATAAGGATCTGCTTTATGTGCGGCGCAAGTTCATTCACAAAGACAACCTGCGCAATGCCATTGCTGAAGTGGTCAATGCGATCTTTCAGGTGCGGATGCAGGATATCTGGGGAGAAGGAACAACTTCATGCGCTTCCGACTCCAAGAAGTTCGGGGCCTGGGATCAGAATCTGATGACAGAATGGCATATTCGGTACCGCGGCCGTGGCGTGATGATTTACTGGCATGTCGAGAAAAATTCTACTTGCATCTACTCTCAGCTCAAATCATGTTCTTCTTCCGAGATTGCCGCTATGATCGAAGGGCTGCTTCGCCACTGTACCGATATGGAAGTCGAGAAAAACTATGTGGATTCTCACGGCCAAAGTGAAGTTGCCTTTGCTTTTTGCCATCTGTTGGGCTTTCAGCTTATGCCACGATTAAAAGCGATCCACTCCCAAAAGCTGTATCGTCCGGAGGCAGGGATGACGGATGCCTACCCCAATTTACAACCGGTGCTGACCCGTCCGATCAACTGGGAGCTGATCCGGCAGCAGTATGACCAAATGATGAAATATGCGACGGCTTTACGCTTGGGTACTGCTGAAACCGAAGCCATCCTGAAACGATTCACCCGGAATAACCTGAAGCACCCTACGTATCAAGCTTTAGGCGAACTGGGAAAGGCAGTAAAAACCATCTTCCTCTGCAACTATTTACACGCCGAGGAGCTGCGTCGCGAAATCAACGAGGGATTAAATGTCGTAGAGAATTGGAACTCGGCCAACAGCTTTATTTTCTATGGCAAAGGTGGAGAAATTGCTACGAATCGCATGGAGGATCAGGAAATGGCCGTTTTATCCCTGCATTTGTTACAAAATTGCCTGGTGTACATCAACACCATCATGTTTCAAAATGTTTTATCGGAGAAAAAATGGTTTGACCTGATGACTCCAGAAGATTTACGGGCTTTAACTCCGTTAATTTATACCCACGTGAATCCGTATGGCACATTCCGTCTGGACATGAAGGAACGAATTCCGTTAGAAGGTGAATTGGCATGATCGAAAAACGTGTATCTGCAAAAAGAAAAGCCCGCGAGTTGGCAAAATACCTGCGGGCAGAACGGCCTGACTATGCTTATCTTAAAAGAGTGTTTCAACACCTTAGAGATGAGCTTGAAATCGAGGTGCCGAAAGTATCTAAAAAATTGCCCTATGTCCCGACCGAAGAAGAGTTAAAACGATACTATGAGGTAGTCTGGAAGGCAAAGAATTTTCAGGATATGGTGATCGTCAAAACCCTGATGTATACCGGTATCCGCGTCAGTGAATTAATCCATATAAAACTGACGGATATCGATTTTAATTACTGCCAGATCCGGATCAACCAAGGGAAAGGGAGCAAAGATCGGATTGTTCCTTTCCCTCAGTCCTTTAAAGAACTGCTGGCCATGCATGTAGATTCAATGAAAAAGAAGCAGACTGTGTACTTATTTGAATCCTCCTGGAAGAAAAAATACACGGATCGGGGAATCCGAAAGATTTTGGCCAAGTATTCCGAGGAAGCCGGGTTGACTCAGAATTTATCACCGCACAAGCTCCGTCACTTCCTGCTAACTTGGCTGAAAAAGCAAGGAATCGACGATGCGTTGATCCAGCCATACTCTGGCCATGAAAGTCGTAAATCACTGGAGGTCTATTCAAAGCTGGCGATCACCGATGCGCAGCTTGAATATAATCAGGTTATTAATAAATTCCCAGTTTAGCCCATACGTTTGCGGGTGGTATCGGTGACGCTGGTACTACCCCCTGATGCGCTTCAGTTACACCAATGGCTCGATATGAGTCAGGATCAGGTCGTGATTATGGAGGTATCCTCTCACGG
>NZ_JAAZWC010000053.1 GCF_013185195.1 Saccharibacillus qingshengii | reverse complement strand
TCATCGCTTAACCCTCCCGATTTTCGGTTCGATAAGGAGAGGATAAAGCTAAAATGTTAAGCGGTCAAGGCACTAGTTCGAAAAATCCGTAGTTTTTGGCATGCGCCCATAAATGGTGAAAAGGATGCAAGGCGAATCAGTCAAACAGCCTTCCTTTGGGTCACGGCTTTTTACTTTCAAGAGCAATAATCGGATTCGTCTCGAAAACGGTGTAATCTTGGGTTTGCAATTTCTCGATCGTCTCCGGATCCATCAACCCTAACGTCTTGAGTTCCAGGTTATCGACGGGGGGCGGATAGGTTCGTCTTTGCAGCGTACCGAATCTTTTTTTATTGTATATACGGTTAATATAAAGCGCGATGTAAAACAGCGAGAAAATACCCATAGCCAAAAGCACCAAATTGCGGACATCTTGATCTATCGTGTGAAAAGAAGCATGCAGCACTTTTGTAAGGCCGTTGTTCCATCCCAAAGTAGCCGATAAGAAAAACAAGAACACAACCAGCCCGTATATCCAAAAAGCTAACGAAAAAACGAAATCGACGCAGGCGCGAAACCAGGACCGGTTGCCTACGATCAGGAAGCTTTCTTCTTCATGCCGCGGTCTGGACTGTTCCATACAGCGTAACCTCCTTTCAGGCGAGACGAAATAGCCCGAGGGACTGCGGCCATAACGACGAACGTATTAACCATCCAATAAATGGCCGGGTACCAGGCTGCCCAGAAATAATATTTCAATACGCGGTTATAATTGGAGTCGATTACAAGCGCGATAAATAACTGAACCAAGCTGATGAGTACGAGCGTAAACGAAGTGAGCGTAAACCAGAGGAGCCGGTCTTGGATCGTATCGGCCGTAACCAACAGCAGCAGCGTGACAAAAAGCCAGCTGAATGCCCACAAGATACTGATCCATTGTTCGAGGTAAATCAGCCACATTCTGCGCTGTTTCCAGCTGAACAGAATTTTCCAGTGACGGAGAATGACTTCTTGGCCGCCCTGCGCCCAACGAACGCGCTGTTTCCAAATACCCGACAAGGTTTCCGGTACCAGCATCCAACAAATGGCCTGCGGTTCATAACGAACGTCCCAGAAACGCTTTTGGAGCTTCCAACTGACCGCTATGTCTTCGGTAATCATATCGCGATCCCATAAGCCGACATCCACAAGCGCTTTTTTGCGAAAAGCGACCACGACTCCGGATACGGTCATAACTTTTCCCAACAGTCTTTGCGTCCGCTTGATGGCTCCGATAATCGAAGCGTACTCGACCAACTGCATCCTGCTAAGCAGATTATTGCGGTTGCGGATCGCAGGACTGCCGGTCACGGCTCCAAGTCTTTCTCCACCTTTAAAGAAATGACGAATTAAATAATAAGGGGCTGTATCAGCAAGGAGGGCGTCGGAATCGACGCAAATGAGGTATTCGGATCTGGAGGCGAACAAGCCGACTTGCAAAGCATTCGCTTTGCCGCGATTTTCGTGCAGTTGAATGGCTCTGACCATATCGTATTCTTCCGACAATCTTTTGATGATTTTGTCCGTCCCGTCTTTCGAACCGTCATTGATCAAAATGATCTCTTTTTTCGGATAAGAAAGCGCTGCGAGGTTGCGGACCGTTTCTTCGACGGTATCTTCTTCGTTGTAACAGGGAACCAGTATGCTGATCATCGGCCAATCCATTTCCTCGATGTCCAACGCGTCTTTTTTGGATTCTTTGGTCTTAAGAAAAAGAAGAGAACCTGCCATCCAAAACAGGGCCATAATAAAAGGATACCAGAAAACAAAACCCGTAATTAGGCTGTAAGGCCCAGAAAAAAGTTCGGGGAAACCCACCTATATTCCTCCTGCCATATTTGTAAGGTGCTAAATAAAAGACTTTTCCATCATACCTAGGAAGCAAGCAGCGCGTCAACTTAATTTTGCGGAAACAAAACTTGGTTCTTTTCGCCTAATTACTCCGCTGCTTCGTTTTGCAAATCAAAGCGCTTTCTGTTATATTCGCGGCACCTATCGAATGACTAAAGGAGCTGCGTCCATGACCGATTATCGCTTAATGCAACCGCACGAACTCGCCGAAGCCGCACGGTTGTCGGATTCCGTATTCCGTCCCCATACGCTGCCTTCGATGATCGACCTGTTCCCGCCCCTGTTCTCGCCGGGCGTGGCGCATTCCTACGGCGCTTTTGCCGATAGCGGAGCGCTCGCCGCCTTCATGGGGCTCACCCCTTCGACGCTGCGCGTCGGCGGCGCGGCGATGCTGCGCGCCTTCTCGATCGGCTCGGTCTGCACGGCGCCCGAGCAGCGGGGCGCCGGCCTCGCCGGCCGGCTGCTGGAGCTGTGCATCGCTCACGCCAGACAAGCCGGAGCCCCGCTGCTCTTCGTCTCCGGCGCCCGCCCGCTGTATACGCGGGCGGGCAGCGCCGCGTTCGGCCGCGCTGCGCAGATCGTGCTGCGCCCGGCCGAAGCCGCGGCGCCGGGCGGGCTTTCCTACCGGCTGCGCGAAGCCCGGCCGCAGGACCTGCCCGGTCTTCATGCCCTGCATCGCGCGGGCGATACCCACGTTGAAGAAAGCGCCGCGGGACTCGGCGCACGGATCGGCGCCGCTGCGTTCTGCGGCGTTCTGGGGCTTGCGCAGCGCGTGATCCTCGCCGAAGCCGGGGAAGAACCGGCCGCCTACGCCGTGCTTGGCGTGCCGCCCGGTCCGTTTCACCCGCTGGGAAGCGAAACGGACGCCGCTCGGACAGCAGATACGCCGTCCGGCAATCCGCCGACGGTCATCGCCTACGGCGGCAATCCGCAGGCAGCAGCCTGGCTGCTGGCATCGCTGCCGGATGCCTGCGGCCTGAACGAGCTGCATGTCCACGTGCCTTGGCAGGAGCGCGAACTTGAAGCGCTGCTTCTCCAAACGCCCGGAGCGGCCGGCTTCTCCGTTCCCAATGCCGGAACGCTGCTGGTGACGGACGTCCGATTGCTGCTGGACCAAGCTTACGACTTGTGGCTGCTGCCGTGGACCGAAGCCCTTCGGGTCGATGAAGAAGGGCGGGTATTTACGGCATCGGGCGGCCGGGAACTGAGCCGAAGCGAATGGTACAGCGTGCTGTTCGATCCGAACAGCCCCCGGCTCGGCGATATTCCCGGCTGGTTCGAGCCGATCCCCCTGCCTTACGTATACGGGCTGCATTACATTTAGCCCGCAAGCGGACGGCCGATGATCCTGTTCCGCTCGTTCTCTCTTGGCCTCCTCGCTTAGCCGGGAATCAGACTTTCGCAACACGTTGAGAACCGGAGAAGCTCCGGTTCTCAGGCTGTCGAGAAAGTCCTATTCGTAAGAGAAGCTTGTCAACTGCGCGAGAAATTCGTTTCGGTCGCGTGTTGAAATCGGGGAAAGGGATTGAAATTTAGCAGAATTTCCCCGATTAACGGTGCAAGTTCATATCCTGATTTTGGATGAACTTGCACCACAAAGGCGAACACTATCGTTCCTACACTGAATTTCTCCCTTCGCCTCCTCGCTTCACTCGGAAGCAGACCTTTCGCGACACGTTGAGAACCGGAGAAGCTCCGGTTCTTTTTTGAGTTCTCCGAATTCCCGCTTTCGCCCTCTATCTCCCTGCACTCGAAACGTTTTTTCGTTTGCCGCTTCATCCGCCGGGTAATAGATAAGTAATGAAAAGCAAAACCGTTCCCCGAACAGGCAGGACGAGAAGCGCGCTGCGCGGATCGCTTCTGCCTGTTCACTGTCCGGAGCGCTGCTCCGGGCCGCTTCGCCGGACGAATCCGTCTGTCCGCCGGATTCGTCCGCCCCCATTTTCGTCCGCAGTGCAGGCACGCAAGCGGGATGTATACACCGATCCCGTCCGCATTTCCGCAGCCGACGGACACTTCGAAAGAGAGTTGAAGTCCAATTGAAAGGCAAAGAACTGCTCAAAGACTACGTCACCGCGCATATTCCGGGCTATCTGCTCGCCGTGCTGCTGATCGTGGTCGCAAACGTCGTCCAGTCGGCGCTGCCGCTCGTGCTCGGCCGCTTTACCGACGATCTGCAAACCGGCGTGCTCAGCTACGATTCCGTCCTGCATTTCGCCCTGCTGCTGCTGGGCATCGGCGTCTCGTACGGCGTGCTGTTCGGATTCGGCCAGTATCAGGTCATGCGTCTCGGCCGCCGGTTCGAATTTGAAGTCCGCCAGAAGCTGTTCGGCAAATTCTCCACGCTGAGCGAGCACTTTTTTTCCAAACAAGGCACCGGCAAGCTGCTCAGCTACGTCACGAACGACGTCCAGTCGGTACGCGAATCGATCTCGAACGGCGTCACCCAGACGACGAACGCGGTCGTGCTGCTGCTGTCGTGTATCGTCATGATGATGATCGGGGACATTCCGCTGTCGTTGATTCTGATCTGCATCAGCCCGCTCGTGTTCATCCCGCTGATCGTCGTGCGCATCGGGCCCCAGATCCGAGAACGATCGATGCACGTGCAGGAATCGCTTGCGGGCATGACCGAATCGGCGGAAGAGCAGTTCGGCGGCATCCGGGTAACCAAGACGTTCGGAACGGAACAGATCGCCGAAAACCGGTTCGGCGAAAAAGTCGACATGATTCGTTCCACCCAACTGTTCCTCGTCCGGCTGTCGTCGCTGTTTCAGGCCGCCATTCCGTTTCTCGGCGCGCTGTCGCTCGTGCTGGCGCTGCTGGTCGGCGGCACGCAGACGCTCAACGGCAGCATTACGCTCGGCAGCTTCGTTTCGCTGACGCTGTACATGCGCATCATCGTCGGCCCGCTTCAGCAGATCGGCAACGTCATCAACATGATGCAGCGCTCCGGCGCTTCGCTCGAACGGGTCAACCGCCTGATGAACGAAGAGCCCGACGTGCAGGACGAAGCCGATGCGCGCACGCTCGACCGTCCGGAAGAAATCCGGTTCGAACATCTGACATTCAACTATCCGGGCAGCCGCGAACCGGCGCTCAAAGATATCAATCTCACGCTGTCCCCCGGCAAAACGATCGGGATCGTCGGGCGGACGGGCAGCGGCAAGACGACGCTCGTCAAGCTGCTGCTGCGTATCTACGAACCGCCGCGCGGCTCGCTGTTCTTCGGCGCCACGGATATTCGCGACCTGTCGCTCGAAAGTCTGCGGGAACGCCTGGCTTACGTGCCGCAGGACGGATTCCTGTTCAGCACGACTATCCGCGACAACATCGCCTTCAGTGACCGGGAAGCGCCGATGGAAAAGGTCGAGACCGGCGCCAAGCGGGCCATGATCTACGACAACATCTCGCGCTTCCCGGAAGGCTTCGATACCCGGCTCGGCGAGCGCGGCGTGACGTTGTCGGGCGGCCAGCGCCAGCGGACGAGTCTCGCCCGCGGCCTGACCAAAAAAGCGCAGGTGCTCATTCTCGACGACAGCATGAGCGCCGTGGATTCCGTCACCGAGACGGGCATCCTCGACAATCTGGTCCGCGAACGGCGCAGCAAAACGACGATCATCATCTCGCACCGGATCAGCGCGGTCAAGCATGCGGACGAGATCGTCGTGCTGAGCGAAGGACGGATCGTGCAAAGCGGGACGCACGAAGAACTGCTGCGGCGCGAAGGCGCTTACGCGATGCTGCACCGGCTGCAGGAGGAGGGATTGCATCATGACGAACTTGAATAAAGAGCTGCCCGCGCAAAAAGAACCCGTCTCCAAGCCGCATGAGGAAAAGCCGTCCACGTCTTCGACGCTGAAGCTGCTGCTCGGCTACGCGAAGCCGCACCGGCTTGCTTTTGTCGGCGTCGCCTTCTGCGCGCTGCTCGGCATCTCCGCCGAACTGCTGCAGCCGCTGATCGTCCAGATCGCGATCGACGACCATCTGGTCAAAGGCGAAGGCGGCGGCGCGCTGGTCAAGCTCGGCCTGCTCTACCTGGGCATCGCGGTCGTCAGCTTCGTATTCACGTATCTGCAAAACAATCTGCTGCAGTACGCGGGGCAGAGCATCATCGCCCGGATTCGCAAAGACCTGTTCGGCCATATCTCCAAAATGTCCATGTCGTTCTTCGACCGGACGCACAGCGGCAGCCTGGTCACGAACGTCTCGAATGACACGGAGACGATCAGCCAATTCTTCACGCAGGTGCTGCTCAGCCTCGTACGTGACGGCATGATGCTGGTGCTGATTATCGCGCTGATGTTCAGTCTGGACGTCGAACTGGCCGCTTTTTCCATGCTGATCCTGCCGGTTATCTTCATCGTCGCCGCGCTGTTTCGTTCTTACCTGCGCAGCACGTACCAGCAGGCGCGCAGCCGGCTGTCCCGGCTGATCGCTTTTACCGCGGAAAATCTGTCGGGCATGGGACTGATCCAGTCGTTCCGCCAGGAAGAAGAACAGCTCGGCCGCTTCACGGAGCAGAACCGCAATTATTGGACAGCCAATCTGCGGCAGATCCGCTCGAACGTCTTGTTCAACCGGACTTTCGACATTCTCGGCAACGCCGCGCTCGTCTTGATGGTCTGGCTCGGCGGACGGGCCGTGCTCGGACAGAGTATGGAAGTCGGCGTGCTGTACGCGTTTGTCAGCTATATCCGCCAGTTTTTCCAGCCGATCAACCAGATTACGATGCAGTGGAACACGTTCCAATCGACGACCGTCGCGGTCGAGCGCATTCAGCGGGTCCTGGAAACGAAGTCCGAGGTGCGCGAACCCGAAGCCCAGGCCAGGCGCCCGTTCGACCCGCAGCATATTCGCGGCGAACTGGATTTCCGGAATGTGACGTTCGGCTACCGGGCGGACCGTCCGGTATTAAAAGAGTTGAATCTGCATATCGCAGCCGGCGAGATGATTGGGGTCGTCGGCACGACCGGGGCCGGCAAGAGTACCCTGATCAGCCTGCTCAACCGGTTCTACGATGTGAATACGGGTTCGATCGAGATCGACGGTACCGATATTCCGCAGATTGCCCAGAGCGATCTGCATGCAGCCGTCGGCTTGATCCAGCAGGATCCGTATCTGTTCGCCGGCTCGATTGTCGACAACGTACGCTTGTTCCGGGAAGACATTACGCGCGAGCAGGTCATCGAAGCGTGCCGGTTCGTCGGCGCGCATCCGATGGTGCTGCGATTGCAGAACGGCTACGACACGCATCTGTCGGAGCGCGGCAGCGGGCTGTCGGCCGGCGAACGCCAGCTGATCTCATTCGCCCGGATCGTCGTATTCCGGCCGAAGATCCTGATTCTGGACGAGGCGACCGCCAATCTCGACTCGGAGACGGAGAAGCTCGTTCAGGAGGCGCTCACCTCCGTCTCGCAGGGACGTACCACGATCGTTATCGCCCACCGGCTGTCGACGATCATGCACGCGGACCGCATTCTCGTCATGCAGGAAGGCCAGGTGACCGAACAGGGCACGCATGCCCAGCTGCTTGCAAGCGGCGGCCATTACGCCGAACTGTACCGGCATGCCCGGCAGTCCGGACGCGAACAGCTTCCCGGTTGAAGGCGACAAGCTTCCGGGAATATAGGCAGAATGCGTGTGCGATTCGAAATATCAAAAAGCCCGAGAAACCGCTGATCCGGTTTCTCGGGCTTTTTCGTTTATTGCTGCCGGTTTGCTGCGCGGGATAGTCAGTCTGCGATCCGTCCCGACAAGCCAAGCAGAACCTTCATTCGTTCCACAACGAGATCCATGTCGAGCGGCTTGGTCAGATAATCGGAAGCTCCGGCATTCATACATTTTTCCCGGTCTTCTTTCATCGCTTTTGCCGTCAAGGCCAGAATCGGAACCGGGGTCGGAGTCGGCGCCAGGCGGATCCGCCGCATGGTCTCCAGCCCATCGAGCTCCGGCATCATGATATCCATAAAGATCATATCGAACGGCCCGTCCGTCTGGAGTTTATCCAGCGCGTCCAGTCCCGTCATGGCGACCGTGATGTCTACGCCATGCTTCTCCAGCATGCTGGTCAGCGCGTACACGTTCCGAATATCGTCGTCGACGATCATCATCCGCATATCTTCGAACGGCCGTTCCGGCTCGTTATCGGCCGGAGGGAACAGCACTCCCGGCGTATACGGTCCGCCCTGCTCGCCGCCTTCCGAATCCGGTACGATCCGGATCGAACCCGGGTATTCGGCATCCAAACGATTGGAAGGCGTACCTTCGTCGTTTTCTTCGCCGTTTCCAAAGTTCATTCGGGCGTCCGACAGCCGGTCCGACAGCGGCGGATTGCCGGCCCAGTTGCGGCGGACGTTCAGCGGTACGAACAGGTCCGCATTCTCTCCGTCTTCTTTGATGCAGGGCAGATACAGACAGAACGTGCTGCCGACGCCGTAACGGCTGTCGAGCGTGATTTCTCCGCCGAGCAGCAGCGCCAACTGCGTCGAAATGGACAGCCCCAGCCCGGTACCGCCGTATTTGCGCGCGATGGTCCCGTCCGCCTGGCGGAACGCTTCGAAGATCAGCTTCTGATTTTCTTCGGTAATCCCGATCCCCGTATCGTTGACACTAAAGGCGAGCTGGTCGTACGCGGCGCCTTCCGGATTCATCCGTTTGCCCGGCACCCGGCCGATCCGCAGCACCACTTCGCCGCGATCCGTAAACTTGAAAGCGTTCGAGAGCAGATTGCGCAGAATTTGCTGCAGCCGCAGCTCATCCGTAATAATCAAAGCCGGCACATTTTCTTCGATCTCGATCCGGAAATCAAGCTGTTTGCGTATAGCCGGTTCGGCGAAGTAGCGGTTCATGTCGGAAGCCACTTTGCCCAGATCCACCGTTCCGAGCTCGATCTGCATTTTCCCCGCTTCCACTTTGGACAAGTCGAGAATATCGTTGATCAGGCTGAGCAGATCCTGACCCGAAGCGTAGATGCTCGAAGCGTATTCCTGTTCTTTTGGTGTCAATCTTCGCCCTTCGTTCTCGGCCAGGATCTGCGACAGAATCAGCATGCTGTTCAGCGGCGTACGCAGTTCATGCGACATATTGGCCAGGAATTCCGATTTGTACTTGGAACTGATCTGCAGCTCCTGCGCATACTTCTCGGCGTCTTCCACCGCAAGTTCCGCCGCATGTTTCTGCGCGCCGAGCTGTTCGTTGATACTTTCCAGTTCGTCGCGCTGCGTCATCAGCTCCTGCGACTGCACCTGCAGTTCTTCGGATTGAACCTGCATCTCTTCCGATTGGACCTGCAGTTCTTCGTTCAGCGACTGCGATTCGCGGTACAGACGTTCGATCTCCTGTCTGGCTTCGATCGTCTGCAGGGTACTGCCGAGCAGTTCCGCTTTGCGCTGCAGACGTTCGATTTCGGATCTGGCGAACGGAGTCGAAGAAGCCCATTCGACCACGGCTTTTACCACCCCGTTGTACATCACGGGAATCAGAAGCACTTCCGCCGATTCGGAACGGCCGAGCGCCGAAGAAATCTTCACATAATCCGGGGGCACCTGGGTCAGATGAAGCGTGCGGCCTTCGCCTGCACAGCGTCCGACCAGCCCTTCCCCGAACCGGATTTGTACCCCGTCGCTGCGTTCGGCATGTTCCCGGTCTTCGGCGATCGCCGCAACTTTCGTCAGAACCTTCTGCGAAGGATCCGCCAGATAGAATACGCCGACCGGAATTTTCATCGACTCGGAGACGCTGGACATGAACGATTCGGCCAGGCTGCCTTTTGAAGCGGACGATTTCTCCTGCAGCAGCTCCGCCAGCTTGATCAGCCGCTCCTTGTGGTAATCTTCTTTCTCGATCTTGTCCAGCAGTTCGTTCGTCGCCAGCCCCAGATCGGCAATCTCGTCGTTCGATCTGACTTCGATCCGCTTGTCCAGCGTGCCGCCCGCCGTCATCACCCGAATGGCGTCCGTCACGCGGGAAAGGGTTTTCGAAATGCTGCCGGCTATGGTCATCGCGGCCAGAATGGACACGGCTCCGACCAGCAGCCACAACCCCGCCATCGCATAGATGGTCCGGTCGCTGGCCGCTTTGAGCTGCGCGACCCGCGTCTCGGTCAAATTTTGTTCAATGGCCCGGAACGTATCGAGCTGCTCGCGGATCTCGTCCATCGCAAGCTTCCCGGAATCGCCGCGGAAGTAGGTCAGTACCTCCTCGTTTTCTCCGGCATCCTGCAGTTGGATCGTTTTGTCCCCCATTTGGGTGACCCATTGTTCGATATTGCTGCGGATCATGGTCAAGTTTCTCTGCTGCGAAGGATTGTCGGATACCAGATCCAGCAGCTTGCCATACGTGCTCTCCCACTGGGTTCGTCCGTTATTGTAAGGCTCGAGATAATCGCGGTCGCCGGTCAGCAGATACCCGCGCTGCCCCGTCTCCATATCCAGCGTATGTTTCTCCAGCGCACTGACTTCGTCGTGAACGGCAATGTCGTGGCTGCTGATAAAAGCGTTCGACTGCTGCAGGCTGCGTACCTGTGTCGAAATCGCCAGCAGCGACAGTCCCAGGCAGACCAAGATAAACAAATAGCCGCCCAAAATTTTCGTGCGAATATTAAACCGTCTCGTTTTCGGCACCTCCATGCCCTCCGCTTCCCTCGATTTCCCCTTTGGCGCCCGTCCGCTCAAACCGCCGCTCCCGCTGATCGAACCACTGATTTTCCAGCATTTCCAGACGCCTGCGCTGCCACTGTATCCGTTCTTCGCTTGGCGCCGCGGACGATTCGTCTTCCACAATCGTCCACAAGTCGCTGAGCAAATACCCCTGTACGCGTACAATTTGACCCGCGTAAGGGCCGTTCAGCCAGACCAGCCCTTCGGTAAGCAGCTGCATCCGGCGTTCGCCGTCCGCGGCTTCGGCCGTTTGCCCGAGTTCGATGACATGCAGAAGCTGGCCGAATGTGTACGCGCGCATCTTATTTGCGTTCGATCAACTTGAAGTCGTCGTAATGGAATCCCGGCGCTACGATGCAGGTGACCAGCACAGGCTCATCGCCGAGCGGACGCGCTTTTTGCCAATGTTTGCCCGGAACGAGTCCCTGGAACGATTGGCCGTTTGCCGTATCCGGACCCAGCACGATTTCTTCGCCTTCTACGGGTTCTTCCCCGTCGCCGCCGAGCGTCAAAGCCAGAGGACCTCCGGTATGCCACAGCCACAGCTCGTCGGAGTGCACCACATGCCATTCCGAGAACTCGCCCGGATGCAGCAGGAAATAGATCGAGCTTGCCGCAAAGCGGTCGCCCGTGTATTCTTCCGGCAGCGCGCTTTGCGGAATGGTGAACGAGGATTTCCACAGTTCTTTATGCCAGCCGCCTTCGACGTGGCCTTCAAGTCCCAACAGCTCGACGAGCGGGGACAGGGATATCGGTTTCTTCGGATTCATAAGTATGGATCTTCCTTCCCTTATTGAGGATTTCTGAACTCCAGCATACTATACTATCGGCATTCCGACCAACCGATTTTTGCGTTTGTTCCTGCTTCTTGCGGTATATGACGGATTGTAAAATGAAGTGCAACACCTCGAACTGAATATAAAAAGGCCCACGGCCGGATTCGTGTAGAATGAA
>NZ_JAAZWC010000052.1 GCF_013185195.1 Saccharibacillus qingshengii | reverse complement strand
TATTCTACACGAATCCGGCCATGAGCCCTTTTTGTATTCAGTTCGAGGTGTTGCACTTCATTTTACAATCCGTCACATAAAAAAGAGACAGATATAAACCTGTCTCAATGTTTAAAACTATACTTGGTCAGAATTACTGTAGATCAAAATACCACGTTCTCTTTCCAACTCTTCAATCTCTTTTCGAGTCCTGTTATATTCTTCTTTAAGAAATTCTAAAGCCAGTTCTTCGATTTTGGAGTTGCTTTCAATATGTTCAATCAAATTAGCGGTATAGCGTCCCAAATTGGAGTAAAGATACGTTAGACGGTCACGGATTTCAAGTGTACGAGTAAGGTTCATAACTTCCACCTTACAAATCCAGATTGTTGAGCGGATTGAACTTTTCATTTTGTTCTGCAAGTGCTGTACCCCATAATGCAAAGTATCTGAGTGTCATAGATACATTGGAGTGTCTAAGAATCTTCTGTACTGTACCAATATCACAACCAGCCATAATCATTCTATGTGCTGCTGTATGTCGAAAGGTATGAGCAGATAAACGCACGTTTTTGAAGTTCATCTGTTCTTTCAAATGTTTGAATAACATTTTTAACGCATTGTCCGTAAGTTGTTTTCCTTCCCGATCAGTGAACACATATTCAGGCATAACCGCAAAGTTAGTTTCTACAAACAACTTGTATTCAAGAAACTCTTTTTTCAATTTATCTGCCATAGGAAGAGAAGAGGCAGTACGTTTCTTACCTGTTACGGTTATAACTTGATCTCTAAGATTTACATAACTCCAACGAAGATTGACTGTTTCTCCTAAACGACAAGCAGAGGAGAGAAGAAAGATGATTAAGAAGTAACCGCGATACGCGTGAAATGTCTTATCCCGATATTTCAAGCGTTGGAAGTAATTAAGCATCTGCTTAATTTGAGCGTCGGTAAATACTTCAATCTTCACTTCTTCTTGAGCAAAGCCAATTCGTTTTGTGGGATTCGTTTTCTGAGTGAAAATCTCCATCTCTTTCTCAAAATAGTTAAAGAAGATTTTCAAAGTGTGAAGTTTGGAATTAACCGTAGTAGGATTGTTCTTTTTCTCTTTACTGCAATACACCAAGTAACTTTTAACGAGGGGTTGTGTGCAGTCCTCAAGGTTCAGAACTTCATGTTTAATCGCATATTCATGAAACTCGTTCAGCGTCATAAAGTAAGAAGAGAGAGTGCGAGGAGAGACATTACGATACTCACGATCAGATTTGAATTCAGCCAAAGCAAATTTTAAAAGCATAAAAAATAACCACCGTCCTATAGTTTTTTCAAACTACAAGATGGTGGTTATCTTCTTTAAAAACGTGTCTAAGGTTGACCACTAATCAAGTGATTACCTTAGAACCCTTACCCTTATTGAAAGTATAGGACGGATGGGGATCGAACCCATGACCCCTACCCTGTCAAGATAGTGCTCTCCCGCTGAGCTACCGTCCTTCATGTGTGTGTGGCAAGAATCAAGTTCTTGTCGACAAGAAATATCATACCATGAGAAGCAGACGTATAGCAAGCACTTTACTCAAAAAAGTTCAACTTTTTTTCGGAACCCGTTTGCGATAGGCTCCCGGGGTTACGCCAACCCAGGTTTTGAACACCTGCGAGAAGTGGCTCTGGTCGCTCCAGCCGAGCAGCGCGCAGACCTCGGACAAGCTGTGTTCGCCGAGTTCCAGCAGGCGTTTGGCTTCTTCGACCTTTTCGCGGCGGACGTAGGCGGAGAGGGAGAGGCCGGTTTCTTTTTTGCACAGCCGCGACAGATAAGCCGGGTTCAGCACCATAGCCTGACCGAGACGCTCCAAAGGCAGCTCTTCATATAGATGATTGAAAATATACAGTCGGCAGGCTTCGAACGTACCGCTGCCCGCGTTCTCGCGTGCCTGCCGCACGCGGTCCGTGAATTCGCGGATCGCCGACGTCGACAGGGTATCCACTTCTTCCGGCGTATGGGCTTCTTCCACGCGCTGAATCATCAGGTCGCTCAGCGTGAAGGCGACCTCCGCGTTCAGTCCGCCTTCGATCGCGGCCCGCGTGTACAGCGTGATGCCGCAGATCGTCAGGTTTTTGCGGTGACGGAGCAGGCTGCTGCGGGACAGGATACCGAAGTCCTGCCTGAGATTCCAATCGGCGAGCAGCCGCTCCAGCTCTTCGCGGCGGCCTTCGCGCACGAGCAGCAGCATCTTGCGCTCAGTCGCCAGGTCGTGATGCAGCCGCTCGTTCTGCCGGCTCAGCGCCAGGCTGCGCAGCAGTTCGCGGTCGTCCGCGTAATCCGGCATGTACGCCGTTTGCCCATCCGGATGCTCCGCTTCCCCGTGCAGGCGCTCCGCTCCGTCCACGGATTCCCTGCGCAGCCGCTCCGCTCTGTCAGTGTCCGCTTGCCCCGTGCCCACCGACTCCGGCATACGTGTACCTTTCTGTGCCGTCTTTTTCATCCGCCGCGCTCCTGTCCTTTTTCTTTTCTCCATTGTAACGAATAGGTGCGAAATCTACAAAAAAGGTCTCTTTTTTCATAGAACTCAACCATGTAACCGCTTTACAATGAACGGGAATAAAGAATTTTACGGTATCGCCTATACGGAGAGGAGCACCATTATGACTCAATCCAGCCAACCTTCCGGCACGCCGGATATCCAGCACCTTATTTCGCAGATGACCTTGGAAGAGAAAGCAAGCCTTTGTTCCGGCAAAGACTTCTGGCATACGCAGGGCATTGAACGCCTCGGCATTCCGTCCGTGATGGTGACCGACGGTCCGCACGGACTGCGCAAGCAGGCGGAAGACGCAGATCATCTGGGGCTAAACGACAGCGCGCCCGCGACGTGCTTTCCGTCGGCAGCGGGCATCGCGTCTTCGTGGGACCGCGACCTGATCCGCGGCATGGGCGAAGCGCTCGGCGAAGAATGCCAGGCGGAGAACGTGGCCGTGCTGCTCGGACCGGGGGCGAATATCAAGCGCTCGCCGCTGTGCGGCCGGAACTTTGAATACTTCTCGGAAGATCCGTATTTGTCGTCGGAGATCGCGGCCAGCCATATCAAGGGCGTGCAGAGCCGGGGCGTCGGCACGTCGCTGAAGCATTTTGCCGTCAACAACCAGGAGCATCGCCGCATGTCGGTGGATGCCGTGGTGGACGAGCGCACGCTGCGTGAGATTTACCTGGCGAGCTTCGAAGGAGCCGTCAAAAAAGGCCAGCCGTGGACGGTCATGAGCTCGTACAACCGGGTGAACGGCACGTACGCTTCGGAACACGACGAACTGCTCAATAAGATCCTTAAGGAAGAATGGGGGCTGGAAGGCTTCGTCATGTCCGATTGGGGCGCGGTCAATGAACGGGCGGAAGGCCTTGCGGCCGGGCTGGAACTGGAAATGCCGTCAAGCGGCGGAATCGGCGCCAAGAAGATCACGGATGCGGTCCAAGATGGCTCGCTGCCGGAAAGCAAGCTAAACGCGGCGGTCGAGCGAATTCTGCGCGTGGTGCTGCGAAGCGCGGCGGAAAAGGTGGAGAATGCTTCATATGACCGGGAAGAGCATCATGCCCTCGCGCGCAAGGTCGCCCGGGAAAGTATGGTTCTGCTCAAGAACGAAGAGGGCATCCTGCCGCTGAAACGTTCGGGCACCATTGCGGTCATCGGCGAGCTGGCCAAACGTCCGCGCTATCAGGGGGGCGGCAGCTCGCATATCATCCCGACGAAGCTCGACAAGATCTATGACGAGTTCGCTGCGGCGGCAGGCGAAGCGCAGGTGAGCTACGCTCGCGGCTACAGCCTCAAAAAAGACGACACGGACGAAGCGCTGATCGCGGAAGCCGCCAAGCTTGCGATTGAATCGGACGTCGCGGTGCTGTTCGCCGGGCTGCCGGACGCGTACGAGTCGGAAGGCTACGACCGTACCCATCTGCGTCTGCCGGGCAATCAGCTGCGGCTGATCGAAGAATTGTCGAAAGTCCAGCCTAACCTGGTCGTTGTGCTCAGCAACGGTTCGCCGGTCGAGATGCCGTGGCTCGGCAGCGTCAAAGGCCTGCTGGAAGCCTACCTCGGCGGGCAGGCGCTGGGCGGCGCGATCGCGGACCTGCTGTTCGGCGCAGTCAGCCCGTCGGGCAAACTGGCCGAGACGTTCCCGGTGCGCCTGGAAGACACGCCGGCGTTCCTGAACTTTCCGGGCACCGGCGACCGCGTGGAATACCGCGAAGGCATCTACGTGGGCTACCGGTATTACGACAAGAAGCGCATTGAACCGCTGTTCCCGTTCGGGTTCGGATTGTCGTACACGACATTCGACTACTCCGATTTGCGGTTGGGCGCGGCGCGGGCCTCGGCCGATGAGGGGCTCGAAGTCAGCGTGAAGGTGACCAACACCGGCAGTATCGCGGGCAAGGAAGTGGTGCAGCTGTATGTACGGGATGCCGAGAGTACGGTGGACCGGCCGGAACGCGAATTGAAAGGGTTTGAAAAAGTAGAGCTCCAGCCGGGCGAGACGGCGACCGTATCGTTCGCGCTCGATCGCAGAGCGTTCGCCTACTACGACGTCGAAGCGGCGGCTTGGCGCGTCGAGAGCGGCGTGTTCGAGCTTGGCGTCGGATCTTCTTCGCGCGAAATCAGGCTGACGGCCGAAGTCGACATCGAAGGCGACGCGCCGATTAGCGAGCCGGTGCATCGCAATTCGCTGATCGGCGATCTGATGCAGCCCGGGCGCCTGACGCCGGACCAAAAAGCGCTGCTGGACGAGTTCCTGCAGGGCGGACTGTTCACGCCGCCGGCGGAAGATTCGCAGGCGCAGCCGGAATCCGGTTCGGAAGATACCGAAGAAGACGAGCACGACAGCACAGGCATGATGGAAGCCGTCGGCCGCTACCTGCCGCTGCGAGCGGCGGTCGGTTTCGCGGGCAAACCGGACGGCGAGCGTAAGCTGAACGAGCTGCTTGAACGGATCAACCGCTGACCTTCCCTTTTGGCAGAAGGCGGTAAATTTTGCCCGGGATGCACGCGGCTGAGAGAATAGAGCCCGAATCGTGTAATAGAGAGTGAGGGCTTTCGCTCGAATGGCGAGCGATGAGCCCCGCGATCCACATCCGAAGGAGGAGAAGGCTTTGGAACGCATGGGACAATTCAACCGACGCCGCGGGCTTCGGCGGGAAGTGTTGGGCAGACTGTATGACAGCTGGTTCGACCTTGCCGGCGAACCGATTATTTTGACGGGAGACGAGATTAACGGAGAGACCGAGCGCAAGCTCGCCTATCGTTATCTCGCGGAGAAAGGGCTGCTGCGTATGAGTCCCCTTGGCA
The DNA here is from genome assembly GCF_013185195.1 of Saccharibacillus qingshengii. Lineage (GTDB taxonomy): Bacteria > Bacillota > Bacilli > Paenibacillales > Paenibacillaceae > Saccharibacillus > Saccharibacillus qingshengii. The sequence continues at coordinate 6,824 of NZ_JAAZWC010000052.1, read as the reverse complement.
ATGGAAACTTCGAAGTCACGATCACCGTACAGGGCATCGACCGGATCGAAATGACGACGGGCGAGAACGAATAACCGGCCGAAGGATAGGCCCAAGAATCGGATCGTATGATCCGGTTCTTTTTCGCATGCTCAAAAAAGAGCCGCCACCCCGAAAAATTTAGGGGGCCATCTTCTGGACGCTGCCGAATACGTAGACCAGCAGGCTGCGGTCGTCCGGAAAAACCCAGTCCAGATAGACGCCTTTGATGCCGCGGTTGACGATCCCGTCAAAAGGAGGCTCCTCGCAAAACCTGGCTTTTTCTACCCGTCGTTTGGATACGCGCAGGATTTCGGAATGGCAGTCTTCGATCAGCGCTTTTTCCACTGAGGTCATGGTGCCGTCCCTGACAATTACGAGCAGCCGCTGCTCGATCCAGAACGAATAGATTTTCTCGGGAAAACGCTGCATATCATAGGTAAGGGACGCGATATGGCGATGGATTTTGTTTTGTTCCGGGTAGGGAATGTTTTCGCGCAGGAATGCCGGTTCGTGGAGCACCATGAAGATCAGGCAGGACAGGTCCTGGTCGTTCCAGTCATACCCTTGGGATTCTATTTTCATCCCGCAGTCGTCTTGGACGAAGCGGCATAATTCAGGCATCAGATAGCCGACCATCAGCTCGCGCATCGACTGCAGGGCCCCGTGCGATTCTTCGAGAATCATCGATTCGACAAGCGGCTGCAGAAAACGCTCTGCGCCAATCATGATGCAGCTATCATCCAGCGTTACATTTACACGTGCAGGCGAAATTCCGAAATGTTCGGCGAACAGGGAGAGTGTTTTGTAACGGATGGTTTCGGAAACGGTGTTATTGGACATGGGGAGCCGGCCCTTTCTATAATCTGATGTCGGATAGGGAGGTTGGAGGGATTGGGGGGGTGTAAGAAAGTTCATATACATACTTTAAAATAAACCTAATCCGACAGTTGAAACCTCCGTGTAAGCTAAGGTCGAAAATAAAAGAATCGGGTCTTAATTTGTAGAAAGACAAAAAGCGGCCTGCGCTTTGAAGGAAGCGCAGGCCGCGAAAGGCGATTTATCGAATCGGATTATTCCAGATTGGCATGCTTGCCGTACATCCGGTTCGTATCGAGTCCGCGCCGCTGCATCAGACGCAGCACGGAAGCGTCGCAAAACAGCAGCAGCGTCTGCTCGAACAGCGAGCCCATCGGCTGGATCGTGGCATAATCGTCATTCTCGCGGGATTTGGACGCTCCCGGAAGCCGGACGAACAGCGTGGCAAGCCGGGCCAGCGTCGAATCGGGCTTCAGCGTCACCACGGCGACATCGGCTCCGAGTTCCCGCGCCTTTTCCGCGATCGGAACCAAAGTCCGGGTCTCGCCCGAACCGGAAGCGATCACAAGCAGGTCGCCGGGTCCGATCCCGGGCGTAGACGTCTCGCCGACCACGTGGGCCGAGCAGCCCGCATGCATCAGCCGCATCGCCAGCGCTTTGCCCATCATTCCCGAACGTCCGGCGCCGGCGGTAAAGACATTCGCCGCTCCGTCGAGCGCTTCGGCGAACGCTTCCGCCTGCAGCGGATCGATTCCGCGAACGGCTTCGCTCAGCTCGGCGGCGATTTGCGCGGCAAATTCGGCCGTGCCGGTCAGAGCGGAAGAAGAACCGCTCATCGGCTTAGACTCGTGCGGCCGAGCCGGCTTCGATCAGACGACGCATTTCGGCGGCCGTACCCGCTTTGTCGTCTTGACCGGCGATGCCGCCGCCCACGATGATCAGATCGGGCTGAGCCGAGATGACGCCGGGCAGCGTATCGAGCTTGATCCCGCCGGCTACGGCTGTTTTGGCTTTTTTTACGACCGATTTGATCGTTTGCAGATCTTCGAACGGGCTTTGGCCTTCGGCCTGCAGATCGTAGCCGGTATGCACGCAGATGTAATCGACGCCGAGAGCGTCGACTTGTGCCGCGCGTTCCGCCAGGTTCGGTACATTGATCATATCGATCAGGATTTGTGTGCCGTGTTTCGCGGCTTCTTCGACCGCTCCGCGGATCGTCGAATCGTTCGACGCGCCGAGAATCGTAACGATGCTCGCGCCGGCTTCGGTTGCTTTCATGACTTCGTAGCCGCCGGCGTCCATGACTTTCAAGTCGGCCAGTACGTCAAGATGCGGGAATGCTTCTTTGAGTGCTTTGACGGCGTGCAGACCTTCGTTGATGACGATCGGCGTACCGATTTCGACGATATCGATATATTTTTGAACTTCCGTGACGACTTCGATAGCGCCCGGGATGTCGACCAGATCCAATGCCAATTGCAGTTTCATATTCAAACACTCCTTGTGGGTTGAGGTATGGGTCAAGCGGCAGGGAGCCAATAGACTTCGAATTGTTCGGACGCCCTGCTGCTGAACCCATTGTAAGCCCGCAATCTCCTTTCGCGGAAGAAGGCACTTCAAAGTGGGGAAGTTACGTGGAGGATACTATTGCGCCGGGCGCGGGTTTGCGAAAGCCGGTATCTCTTAAGGTCCTACATTCTTTGCGGGGAGGTACGGTTCTAATGTATACTATTGGGAGCAAAGCGAAGCGGGCTTGGTCTGTGGAAGAAGTTGAGATTTCGCCAAGCACGGACGAAACGGAGGCTTTTGAAGATGGCGAGCGAAGTAAAAGAACGGATCGACCTTCAGGCGATCAACTGCGAGAAGGAATTGACGCTGGCTGTCATCGGCGGCAAATGGAAACTGATTATTTTGTGGCACCTGGGCCTCGAAGGAACGAAGCGGTTCAGCGAACTGAAAAAGCTGATTCCGAATATCACGCAGAAGATGCTGACCAATCAGCTGCGCGAGCTGGAAGAAGATCTGCTGGTGCACCGCGAGGTGTATCGCGAAGTGCCGCCCAAAGTCGAATATTCGCTGACCGCTTACGGCGAGAGCCTGACACCGGTTCTGCGCATGATGTACGACTGGGGCAAAAAGTACGGCGAAGAAGTCATCTGGAAAGACGCCGATAAAGAAGCGAACTGAACCCGGAAACGGGTGAACGGAAGGTCCGAGTAAACGGCAGGGCGGTCTGAGGTTCCGATTCGTTGGTCATAGAAAGTTCGAAGAGTCCTTCCCGGCTTCCGGTCCCTTGGTAGGGGGCGGAACGCAAGGGGAGGGCTTTTTGCTTATTTCACCTCAAATTCGTTTCAATCCGGGGCGGTTGGGACAAGGGTACAAGAAGAGGCAGAACCCAATATTCAAAACGGTCATTCGGTCAAATTGTGGATCCTGCGAGATCCGGATACGAAAAAAGCCGAACTGCGCTGTTCTGCCGCTTGTGAAAGGGGACTTGACAATGAAGACCAATCCAACGGCGATTCCTCAGCCCAAAACCTTCGGCCCGCTCGGCAACCTGCCGCTGGTCGATACGAAAGCTCCGGTTCAATCGCTGATGAAGCTGGCGGAGGAGCAGGGTCCGATTTTCAAAATGGATCTGCCCGGACGTCCGGGCAATTTGTACATTTCGGGACGCGAGCTGGTGGAAGACGCCTGCGACGAATCCCGGTTCGAGAAAAATGTCTGGGCACCGCTGCAAAATGTCCGTTCGTTTGCGGGAGACGGTTTGTTTACCAGTTGGACGGAAGAGCCGAATTGGCGCAAAGCGCACAATATTCTGATGCCGAGCTTCAGCCAGCGGGCGATGATCGGCTACCATGACATGATGGTCGATATCGCGATGCAGCTGGTGCAGAAATGGGCGCGGCTGAATCCGGACGAGTTCGTCGAAGTGCCCGAAGACATGACCCGGCTTACGCTGGATACGATCGGGCTGTGCGGCTTCCACTACCGCTTCAACAGCTTTTACCGGGAGTCCAATCATCCGTTCGTCGAAGCGATGACACGCTCGCTCGACGAGTCGATGAGCCAGCTCCAGCGCCTCGGGGTGCACAACAAACTGATGATCGGCAAAAAAGCGCAGATGCAGCGGGATATCGATTACATGTTCGCGCTCGTCGACAAGATCGTCAAGGAGCGCCGCGAACACGGCGACCGGGGGGAGAACGATCTGCTCAACAATATGCTGGGCGGACAGGATCCGGATACGGGCGAATCGCTGTCGGACGAGAATATCCGCTACCAGATCATTACGTTTCTGATCGCGGGCCACGAGACGACAAGCGGCCTGCTGTCGTTTGCGCTGTACTTCCTGCTGCACAATCCGGACAAGCTGCGCAAAGCGCAGGAAGAAGTCGACCGTATTCTGACCGATTCGTCGGCTCCGACTTACAAGCAGGTGCGCGAGATGAAATATATTCGCATGATTCTAAGCGAGTCGCTGCGCCTGTGGCCGACGGCTCCGGCTTTCTCGCTGAGAGCGAAACAAGACACGCTCTTGGCGGGACGTTATCCGATGGCCAAGGGCGAAGCCGTCAATGTCCTGATTCCGATGCTGCATCGGGATACAAACGCCTGGGGAGAAGAGGTCGAAGATTTCCGGCCGGAGCGTTTCGAAGATCCGTCCCAGGTTCCGGAAGATGCCTACAAACCGTTCGGCAGCGGTCAGCGGGCCTGTATCGGCCAACAGTTTGCGCTGCATGAAGCGACGCTTGTTCTGGGGACCGTGCTGCGGCATTTCGATATCGTCGACGGCGCCGGTTACGAACTGAAGATCAAGGAGACGCTGACGCTCAAGCCGGACGGATTCAAGATGCAGGTGCGTCCGCGCGCCGCCGCTCCCATGGCTCCGGCGCCTCTTGCGACGAACGCCGCTTCAAGCGCTCCCGCGCGCACGGACGTCGATTCGAAGCCGGCGATCGAAGTGGATCGGCATGACACGCCGCTGACCGTACTGTACGGTTCGAATCTGGGAACCGCCGAAGGGATTGCGCACGAACTGGCCGAAGAAGGCGAACGTTACGGTTTCCGGGCGCAGGTATCCAAGATGGACAGCGCCGCGGGCAATCTGCCGACCGAAGGACTGCTGCTCGTCGTGACGGCGTCGTACAACGGGCGTCCTCCGTCCAATGCCGGCGAGTTCGTGAGCTGGCTGGAGAGCGCCGCAGGCGGCTCGGCGGAAGGTCTGCACTATGCCGTATTCGGCTGCGGCGACCGCAACTGGGCCAGCACGTACCAGCGGATTCCGCGCCTGGTGGATGAAGCGCTTGAACGGCTCGGTGGAACGCGCGCCGCGCCGCGCGGGGAAGGCGACGCCGACGACGATTTCGAACAGATGCTGGATGAGTGGAAAACCGGGCTTTGGCCTTCGGTGCTGCAGGCGATGAAGATCGAAGTGTCCGTGCCGGAAACGCAAGACGCTTCTCCGGCCGGGATTTCCGTCGAATTTGTCGACGGCATGCAGGTCCACTCGCCGCTTGCGGACACATACGGCGCGGTACCGATGCGCGTTATGCGCAGCTTCGAGCTTCAATCGCCGGCCGGCGGCCGCAGCACCCGGCATATCGAACTGGAAGTGCCGGCCGGCGCTTCCTACAAGGAAGGCGACCATCTTGGCGTGCTGCCGCGCAATCCGCGCACGCTGGTCGACCGGGTATTGGCCCGGTTCGGTCTGCAGGGCGACGCTCGTGTGGAACTTCAGGGCAGCGGACGCGCCGCGGCGCATCTGCCGCTCGGTCGTCCGGTCGAGCTGCGCGAGCTGCTGACCGGCAGCGTGGAACTCCAGGAACCGGCGTCCCGCGCCCAGCTGAGGGAATTGGCGGAACGCACCGTTTGTCCGCCGCACAAGGTCGAGATCGAAGCGCTGATGCAGAGCGAAGAGACCTATAAGCGCGAAGTGCTGTTCAAGCGTCTGACGATGCTTGATATTCTCGACAAGTACCGCGCCTGCGAAATGGAATTCCAGCGTTTCCTGACGCTGCTTCCGCCGCTCAAACCGCGCTACTATTCGATCTCCAGTTCGCCCAAAGCGGATCGAGGCAAGCTCAGTCTCACGGTTGCGGTCGTGCGCGGCCCCGCGCGTGCCGGACAAGGCGAATATGCCGGCATCGCGTCGAACTATTTGGCGAATCTGCCGGAAGGGGCCGAACTGTCGGCCTTTATCCGCGATCCCGGCAGCGGCTTCGCGCTGCCGGAAGATCCGTCGGTACCGATCGTGATGGTTGGGCCCGGAACGGGCCTTGCTCCGTTCCGGGGATTCCTGCAGGCGCGCCGCGCTCTGCGGGAGCAGGGGGCGCAGCTCGGCGAAGCGCAGCTGTACTTCGGCTGCCGCAGTCCGGAGACGGACTTCCTGTACAAAGACGAACTGGAAGCTTACGCGGCCGAAGGTCTGGTGCAGCTGCATACGGCTTTCTCCCGCGTCGAAGGACAGCCCAAGACCTACGTGCAGCACCGGATGGCGGAGAATACGAATGAGGTGATTCGCCTGCTCGATCAAGGCGGAATCTTCTATATCTGCGGCGACGGTGTGCATATGGCGCCCGATGTCGAAGAATCGCTCCGCCGCGCTTACCGCGATGTTCACGGCGCGGATGAAGCGGAATCCGTCCGCTGGCTGGAAGAACTCCAGGAACACGGCCGTTACGTCAAGGATGTATGGACAGGAATCTGACCGTGGATCCGGCTGCGCGGCTGATATCCTTCTGAAATAAGGGTCAAAAAGATCCAAACAAAAACCGGCGCAAAACTGCGCCGGTTAACGTGTCGAGAAAGTCTGATTGCGAGAGAAGCGAGGAGGCGGAGGGAGAAATTCAGTGTAGGAACGATAGTATTCGCCTTTGAAATCGGGAAAATTCCGCTATAATCCAATCCTTTTCCCGATTTCAACACGCGACCGGAACGAATTTCTCCCGCAGCCGACGAGCTTCTACAACGAATAGGACTTTCTC
>NZ_JAAZWC010000051.1 GCF_013185195.1 Saccharibacillus qingshengii | reverse complement strand
TGAGCTTCGTTTATTTGGCTTCGACGATGATTTTATTGAAATAGTTGGGCGGAATCGGGTTTTAAAACACGCCCTAGACAAGACGATCGCTTTTTATTTTGGATATGGCATGGAGGCAACCCTTTTGAATTATATTGTTCTGGATATTGAATTTAACGGCCGCAAGTTCGCCAGTCCGCATCCGATGGAAGTCATCGAGATCGGAGCTGTTCGGCTGGACGAATCGCTGCGCGATACCGATACGTTCTCGGCATTCATCAAGCCCGTTTATTTTTCCAAGCTCAATTCGTTTATCAAGAAAAAAACGGGAATCCCGCAGGAGTCGATCGATACGGCTGCCCGCTTCCCGAAAATCATTGCCGATTTCCGCGATTGGCTGGACGCCAGTCCGGGCCCTCTGACATTCGTCGTCTGGGGCGGCGAAGACATCAAACGGATCGTCCAGGATGTGCGTATGCACAAACTGGAAGAAGCCTATTGGACACAGACGCCGTCGCTGGATCTGCTCAAAGGCTTCCTGCTGACGCAGGGACTCAAAAACGACGTCAGCGTCGAAGGCGCCCTCGATATGCTGGGCATCGAAGCTTCGGGAGCCGCGCACCGCGCCTTGGATGACGCCAAGATGACCGCCGATATTTTCCAGGCCGTCTACGACAAGCTCGACCTGACGCTCGCCAAAGAGTACAAAGACATGTTCTCGAACTCCAAGGAACGCCGCATCGTTCGTTCGGCCGCCAAATCTCTCGCCGCCCGCCGCGTCTTGCCGACCTGGGAACTCGCGCTGAAGCATTACCTGGACGGCAAGATCGCGTTCGACGACCCCCGCAAAGAAGCCGAGCTGCGCGCCTACTTCGATGCGCTGCCGGAATTCCCGATGCCGGCACGGGCGGAGGAAGCTTCCGAAGAAGCTGCTGTGCAGAACGGTAAAGCGGCTAATAAAGATGTGCTGAACGAAGAGTCAAACCCTACACAGTCGGATGATTCGGAAGCTCAAACCGGAGAAACGACGGAAGCTGAAGCTTTGGACGGCGAATCGCAGGACAACAGGCCGTCTATTTAAGTCGTCGTGTGAAAACCAAAAAAAGCCGATCCGTGCACTTGAGTCGTTCAAGCACCGGATCGGCTGTTTGTCTTCTGGTGTATCCACAAATTTTAGATGAATGATTAACTGTCCGTTTATGCCATTCCAATTTATTACCACTTCCAAGTTATTTGATTCCGAGAAAAAGATCGAGTGCTTTAGTGTTCACTTGGAAATTACTGCTCTCTAATAGAGTCTCGGGTGCATTCACTGTTTTGATTCCACTGGAGACACCCTGCAAAGTCGAATAATAATTGGAGCGATTCTGGTCATACGTCGCTTTATTTACTTTTTTTGCCGCGAACCGTATACGTATAAATTGAGTCGTCTCCAGGGACACCGTGCCCCTCCCATGAAAGAGTGTTAATTTCACGAGTCGTTAGGGTTGTTCCGTTCAAACTTATCTGGTAGTCTCCAATGCCTCCGCGCCGCCGCTTCCATCTTTTCCGACTGCGATTATTTTCCGGTTTTTTTGTGTTTAAACATTTTGAGTCCTTGATAGGCATCGATTTTAACCAAAGCAGACATCCCAAAGTTATTTCATCATCAAGTTGAAAGTTTTCGTGAATCCACCTAGATGCGGTCTCAAGAGAAATAACTGCCCTGAAATTTTCTCTTTAATTTCATTCGCTAGTCCTTTTGCAACCACTTTTCTTTCGACTAGAGTTCCCTTGCCGTTTACATACTTGTAGGTTTCAATAATGCCGGTATTGGAACTTGTATCAGACATATTATAATTCTCTTGCTTAAGTTTTCCGTTAATATATTTGCTGCTAGGTAACTTCGCAAGTGAAGTATAAGTTCCTTCGTAAATTGAATTTTCCCAAGCTACCATCATGCTTTTTCTATATTCTGCTCCTTTTATAACCCCGTTTTTTTGCTTTTTCTGATAAATGAATCCGTAAATATCGCCTCCATGTTTAAAGTTCCCAGACAAAAACTCTCGTGCATACCTGTAGGGGAGATCAAAATGGATAAAGGTTTCGGAATCGAGATATTCCATATAGTAACCGGTTACATCACTATAGCCAGTGTACCCAGAAACGAATTCATTATCTGCAAATTGTCCCATTTCTACATCATAGCCTTCCTCATCACTTCCATGTTGAAAAATTGTGACACCGTAACCGTTTTGCTTATCGTTGCCCCATTTCCCTTCATAAGTCTCTAAGGCATCGTACGGTTTTTCGATCACATATTTCCCTTGGCCGGAACGTTTGCCGTTTACCCAAGTGCCGGAATATGTTTTGGTGATCCATTGATCTTCAACGTAGACGTTGTCATTGGGATCGTATGAGTTGTTGGTCCATTTCATCGTTCCTTTGCCGTGCGGCTTGCCATTTTTGACTTCACCGTAATACTTGGCTCCGTTAATGGTAAGGCTAACTTTCTTCGCTGCAGCAAAGGTCGTTGAAGGAGCGAACGAGCATAAGACGCTAAAAGTCATGATCAGGCAGAGTACAACTGTTATCCATTTTTTCATAATAACCCTCCTTGTTTATTTGATGCCAAGAAACTTATCGATGGCTTTAAAATCAATTACAAGCTCACCGGTATCATAAGAACCTACTTCCCTTCCAGAAAGAGTTTTGGTTCCACTAGCAATCCCTTGAAGAGAAGCATAGTAATTGGAGCGATTCAGGTCATAAGTGGCTTTACTTACTTTTTCCCCTCTTATCGTATAGGTATAAATTGAACCGTCTCCCGGAAGACCGCGTTCTTCCGACATGGTGCTAACTTCTTGGATGGCTAGAGTAGTTCCAATAAGCTTGATCACATGCTCTTCTACCGCCCAACCAGCTACACTTGAATAACCAGACTTACCAATCGCAACTATAGCCCCTGTTTTTTTGTGCTTAAACATTTTAAGTCCTTCATAAGGAGTGCTTTTGACAAATCCGGCTACCCCAATATCGAAGTTTGTATGAAAGGTTCCATATTCACTCGCGTAACCCTGACCTCCGCTTTGTCGGATCGGTAACGCTTTTCCATTTTTGAATGTATAAGCAAGGTCCATAGACTGCACAGTTCGATAATTTTTGCCTGCAAATAGTTCCGGTATTCCGTCGCGGTCGAGATCAACGAGCGTAATATACGATTCGTCCGAACGAAAATCATCCCCCCCACCTGACTTCACATAATCTCGAATATGCTTTTGATAAGCTTTTTTCCAGCCTGTTACCGATGCGGCTTGTGCAGGTGACTCGGAAATACCAGTAATCACTATCGTAAGCACCGTTACAAGAAGAATGGTGACCACTTTCTTAGCAATAATCCTCATATTTGATTCCCGCCTTTCTAAATTACTCAATCTGCTCTTATTATTTGCTCAAATCAATTTTGTCCAGCAATTTACCAAACATGACATAAGCTTGCTCTGCCGTTAGTTTTTCTCGCGGCCCGAAATCTCCTTTTCCTGTTCCCTGTATAAATCCAAGTCGCACGGCTTCGGATACGTCACTTTTCGCCCATGAAGCAATCTTTGCGGCATCCGCAAAAGCAGGTATTTGAAGATTGGCGCCGGCCGCTGTCTGGTTTCCGAGTCCGCTCTGACGGTAGACGTTCATTAAGATGACCGCTGCTTCCTGACGGGTAAGGCCAATTTCCGGCGAGAAGGTAGTTGCCGATGTTCCTTTCATCAGTCCGAATTTCACTGCTTGTTTCACATTTGAGCTAGATGTATCAGTAAATAAATTAGGGAGTCCATATTCTGTTAGGGCCCCAGTCGCCAACTTATATAGATTCAGGCTAAGCTGCGCAATCTGCAGGCGACTAACTGGTCGAGCATGATTATCCTTAAAGTACATTTCCAAGAGACCATATGCCCTTAGATGTTCAAAAGAAGGTTTGGCCCACATACTCACTTGATTATTAGAAGTCACATCATCTACAAAGAGATCGACTTGTGCAAGTTCCAATCCGTTTCGAATATTGAACCTAGTTACACCTGCTTTTTTGGCTGTAATCGTTCCATCCGTGTTCATAGTAGCAACCGGAGCCGCCCAGCTTTCGATCATAAGTGGAATTGGACTATATTTAGGACCACCCGGTTCGTATACCAGCTGCACTTTTTCTCCCACGGTCATATGAAGAACATTTGCATACATGTTGACTTTAGGAGCCGCTTTAAAAAAAATCGTTTCGTAAGTAATGGAAGTTGGCTCTTCTTCAGTTGTATATAATCCATTGATTTCAACCCGAAATCGCTCTTCTTCCTTGTAGATCCCAGTCCCATCAGGGCGAAATACAATGTTGAAAGGAACTCCGTATCCCTGATTGTCGACGCTGAAAAACTTCCCGTTCACATCTTTGTCTGCTTGGCTAAAATTCCATGTGTTCCCATCTGATTCGCGTACCAGTTTAACCTCTATATTCTGCATACGATTGCTGTTGTACTTCTCGGGATTCAACGAAACTGACCAAGGATCGCGAGCGCTCCATACTTCCAGCGGAAATAAGTTAGCGGAAGGCCAGGCTACATAGTCGTAGTCGACTTTTTCGGTGCGGCTCTTATCAAACGAACGCATATTACTATAGACTTCTTTTCCATAGTCAGTTTGCTTATATACGGCTCCAAACATTGTTTTCTGCATAGACGGATTCAAAATCCAGCGCCGATGACCGACTTTAGCAACATTGGAGGGATCCGAATCAGACATATAACTGTCAACGACACTAAAATACAGACTTCTGTCACCGTAAGCGATATTGCTCTCGCTAGTTCCGCTATAACCCGATTGATATAATCCTTGATTCATATCCGTCGGTCTAGATGGATTATGGCTGAACGAACCGGTTGCATTCAGTAACGCCGCCGCCTGCTGCTGATAGCGACTCGGCCAGTCCGGTTGAATATCATCCGGCAGTCCGCTGATGTAGCGCACCAGATTGACCGCGTTGATTCCATCCAGAATATATTTGTCTTTCAGCTCGCCAGAAGACATTGGAGTAACGATATTCGGCAGCGATTCATATGCCAAGTCGTCATCGAGATAGCCTTCTGACGAATCCATTGGGAGATAGGATTTCATCTTCTGCATAATTGATTCGCGTGTATGCTGCGCGATATTGTCCTGTACATTCTGGGCATGAACCTGGTTGGTCAGCATGCCAAGTCCCGCGATCATGAATGCAGCAACGATCAGCAGAGAACGCGCAGATCCCCTGAATTTGACTTTCATAAAGGTTTTCTTATTCATCAGAATGCTCCTCATTATCGAATCGGTTCCTGTTCATCGCTTGTCGTTTTTCAGCTTTCTTCTCCCGACAAAATTTTGCGCTTAGCCGTCTCGTATTCTTCTTGAGTGATTAGTTTCTGGTGCAGCAGTTCAGCATATTTTTTCAGCTCGTCCGCCGCTCCAAAACGCTGGTCATTCCCGGAAGAACGAGGCTGCCTAACTTCCGGAGACTGGCTTGCCGGAATATTTGCCGGGCCAACCGCATCCTTAGCCCTGCGTAGCTGTTTCTGAAATTCGTCGATCTCCGATTTGTTATACAAATTAATGCCAACGGCAATGCATCCACCTGCAAGAGAAATTTCAAACACGTTTTGTCGATTCAAAATATACATAGGGAGCGCGACATCATACGCAATTAAAAAAACCACTGCGGCAACAAAACATATATTCGCGAGAGCAGTAAAACCTTGCGCCGCATCTGCGGCTACTATTGCAATAAATAAAGTGATAAGGAAAAGAACAAAAGCAGTGATTCCAATAATAAGCAGGTACAAAGGATTGGAGCGCGAATATCCGGTTCCCGTGACGTCTTTCAAATCTACTGTCCGTTCTTCGAAAGAGGTCTTCATTCTACCGTTCACTCGCTGGTAGCACTTCCCTTTGAAATAGGCTCGTTTATCGCTCAGAACCGCGAATCCTCTGCTCAAGCTCTGATTGTCAAAAAAATTAATAATATAGCCGTTACCCAATGAGGCTAAATAACGTTCGCTTGGCTCCGCAAACAGTTGCTGGATGCTGTTGTGCCAATCGCAAAAAGAACAGGACCAAATACCAGCAGGACGACTATAAATAGAATAGGAATTCCGGGACCAATCGAACTTGATCCTACTGTAAGTGTCATTTTATTTCGCTCCTTTCAAAAGCAATGCCTGCAGCCGGGTAAGGCGCAGGCTATCATTGAGGATGTTGAAATTATTTGATACCGCTGAGGGTGACGTTATACAGAATAGCGTCAGACCCACCTTTAGTTTCTTCAGCTGCGTAATCATAACCGGTAGTGCTGATTTGTAAAATCTCTACACCTCGCAGATCAACCGTTAACGCAACTGGATCTATCCCGGCTTTAGTATCATAAGAAGAAATTTTGGTATATATGCCCTGTTTATTTAAACTCCCGAATTCGATGTATCCGTTAGAGCTGGACCCTAATGTAGTGTAAGGAACTACCATACTCGCATTTAAGGAACTGTATTTCGAATCGAGAATATAAACGATCCTTTGATTTGTCCAGACTTTATTGAAAGCATTAATTTGCTTATCCAACAATTGGAACTGCGCATTTTCCCCCGTAGCAATAGAAGAAGTTGAGCTATTGTTTGAGTAAACTTCAAGCTCCGCTAAATCCGTCTGTGCAGCCATAGGAGCCTGCCCCAGATAGATCGAGGAGCTGGCGCTATCCCATTTCACCGGCTTAGTGGAATTGGTCAGAATATCAGATACCGCGCGCAACGGCAGATAAGTTGTTCCGTCATAAATAAATGGCTCTACTGTTTTACCTTTGGAGTCTTTCGGAATGGACAGCTTACCGTCGACGAACAGCTTAATGCCGCCTTGGACCACGCGAATGTTCATCAGTTCTCCCTTAGACGCGGCGATTGCCGTTCCTCCGGCTATAGCAAATACCGCCGTAGCCAGTACTCCGAGTGCGAATCCTTTAATTTTGTCGCGATTGATCTTCATTCTGTAATTTCCCCTCTATATTCTTATTTATATTCAGCTTGCTCTTAAAGCCAAGGTAAAATTAACGAATTGCGTTTCTTCGCCCTCTACCAACTCACCAATCAGCCCGTAATCCAACTTAAATGGTGCAGGACTGTTGTTGATAGTATAACCGTCGGCCTTCAACCAGGAGTTCAGCTTCAATTGATTAGCCTTGATCCATACCATGCCGTTCGCGCCGGATTTCGCCACGATTCTTTTTCCGCCGGAACCGGCAGGAGGATCGATCTGAATCGTGGTGTTTTTAAGCACCTTGCCTTTGCCGTCCACCAATTTGATGCCTACTTTACTCGTATCGGTGAAGACGCCGCCGGATAACGGATAATTTTGGCTTCCTTTGAGAACCGCGCGATTCATTACACCGTTGTCGCCTTCGATCTCGACCGAAGTCATTTTGAGTACGTAGTAATTATTGGCTTTCAGTGTAGTCGTTTCACGAGAGTAACCTTCTTTCTTGAAGCTGTTATCCCAGATTTCAATGGTCTGTGCGATGCCGTCCGTGGAAGCAAGATACAGTTTGTATTGGTCGCCTTTTTTGAAACCCGCTGCATGTTTGAAATGAAGATCGTAGCGTTGCAGCTTAAAGTCGTAATTGGAACTTCCCGCGACTACCGTGTCCAGTATCTTGTTATCCATGGTTGCCAGTTGGAACGTGAACTGCGGAACATAAGTCGGTTTGCCATAGTGATAGTTGATATAATTCAGACTTACATAGACTCCGCCTTTATCGACTTTCTTGGTGTCGTCATACTTGACCTTCGAACCTGCCGCCATCGCATGTTCCACTGCTCCGCTTGCACTGACCAGCAGCGCTGCCGCAGCAGCCAACATCAATCGTTTTGTCCATACTCCGAATTTCATTCTTCTTCCTCCTCTATCCACTTCGTTACTCATTCAAAAATTCATCTTCATTGACGATCACTTCGCCGACATTCGTATGCGCGATAATTTGCTGCGGCTGCAAGTCGAATCGATTGACTTTGCCAAGACGCAGGGTGGGAGCATCCACACGATAATCGACGGATTCGCCGGTATCGGCATCTTTGTAAGAACGTTCGAAGTCCCACACATACAATTCTCCAGCTTCGGTCAGCGCCGCGCTGCCGTAATACGCTTCTGTGCCGTCAGCAGAAGGATGTTCGAAGCGCTCAACCTTCTCTAACAGAAGCGGCGGCTTGGCGGATGCGGACTTGCTGTCCAGATCACCGCCCACGGGCCAGCCGTAAAGGCTGCGGTCCTGCGTCATGACCATGGCTCCGCCAAGCGTACCGGCTCCGTCTTCGATATACAGTTCTTCGACGTTCTCGAACAGCTGCACCAACTGGGACTGTGTAGAGGTTTCCTGCTTGCTGTCGGAGGTACCTGTAGCACCTTCGTCTGCGGATTTCCCTTCGCCGGGATCGGCGTAAAGCGCATGCGACTTCGTTAGCAAAAGCGGAACGTCGCCAGGGATGAACCGTTCGATTCCGCCGGTGTTCTCTGTCAGCAGTTCGGCGTGCGGAACTTCCGCTCCCTTATCGTCGCTCTCTATCCTGTACCGATAGAGGTTGGTCGATTCGTCAAGCGCATACTGTGCCATACCGTCCTCAGTCTTCAAGTATTCGGTAAAATCCGGCAGCGCTTCTTGTTCTTCATGCTCGCAGCCCGACAGCATCGTTATCCCAAGACAACAAGCAAGCAAAGAGCGGCATAAGACCTTATGCGAATTCATACTGCGCCCCTCCTTTTATTCACTGATCGTCCCCGACAGATAATTCTGAATGTCCTCGTCCGACAGCCATCCGTTATCGCCGTTGTAACGAACCAGCTGCCACTCTGGCTTGCCTCCCAGCGCCACCTGCTTGAGCACCGCATATCCAGTAGCGCTTGGAACAAAGGAAGAGGTCGTGCCGGTATCAGAGTACGTGTACGCAGAGACCTGTTTGCGTTGAGCCTCCGACCACTTTTCCATGGGGACAAAATAGTCCTTCAGGTCAAAGCTGCTGCTCAAATCGTCTTCATCACTCGTGTACCAACTTAGATCCGCATAGTAATAACCACCGCCAAGCGAATACAAGGAAGTTACCTGCGGCACCGTGAATCCTACATATCCCGCGTCAGGCGAGACGATATAGGTGTCGGTTCCCTCCTTTCGAAAACTCGGGATCGAATTCTCATCCGCGGCAGAAATTTCACTCGATTCTTTCGTGCGCTTCTTCTCGTCTGCAATGCGAATTCCCATCGTATTTTTCGTAAAGCGATTTAATGCCTTGGTGTTATAAGGCTTGTAATAAAAACCACCCCACTGCCGCTCTTTCGCTCCCGGCGTTCGCTTCGGGAAGTTCGCGTCGTAATCGAACATACCACGGAGCAGCAGGTTCCAGGACATCCATTGCTGGATAGCACCGCTGTCGTAATCGGCGGTATTGAAAGTCTGGTCTGCATCTTCGCCTTCCGCGTATCCCGCTCCCGTAAGACCTTCAAACTTGTAGAGAAAGCGGTTCAGCTTCTCTTGTTCAAATTGGCTTGGATCAAGCTTCTCCGCAGCAGCCAATGAAGGTTGAGCCGCCTGCTTGAGCTGTGCCAAGAAAGCGGTGATCTTGTCCGTATTATTGTCGAGCGATATGACGAATTCCGGGCTGCCTGTTCCCCCGTTAACCAATTGGTTCTCTTCTCCGCCCGAGAGATATTTGTTCAACAGTTCTCCATATTCGTCTTCCGTAACTTCCCGCTCCGCTCCGTCTTCCGTTGCGCTGTACGCGTAAGTGAAACCTCCATCTTCGTTCGAACCGTTGTCCATATAGTTTATCGAAGCTTTCTCCGTGAACGCTCCGTTCTCCAACGCAAAGAATTTATGGTATCCGACGCGTTCAAGTTCCGAATAAAAGGTGAGATACACCTGATCCTTTCCTTCGATCAATGCCGTGGAACGGTCGCCCCACATCGAGAAGCCGTTATAGGAATCCTCGAATAGCTTGACCGGTTCTCCATCTTGCGATGTCCAGATTTCCTGAACATGGTTAGAAAAATAGACGGAAGGATCGCTGGTGTCTTTCTGTGCGTACAGCACGTAAAGCTCGTCTTGTCCGTCCTTATCGAAATCGATCAGATCAGCATACACCAGTCCTTCTTCGCCGCTATAGAGCACATCCGGATTCGTGACGATCTGCGAAACTCCGTAGGAAAAAGGCGGACTCATGATTCTATCGAGTACCTCGTAATAAGCTGCGGCTCTCTCCGAATCCATCGGTGCCTCCTTCGCAATGAGGTTTTTCGGCTCCGAAAAAACAGATAATGCCAACAGTGAGACGGCCACTGCCATCCTTACGGTTTTATTTCTTTTTCTCATAAATCTTTCCTCGGCACCACTCTTTAGTAGGTTTGCTTGTAATGAATGTCTTTTGGACATTAGGTCTGTATCCTCCTGCCTTTTCATTATTTTTTTGGATAGAGAGAATAAGGAAATTATAAGGGAGAGAGCGACTTTAAACAACTGCTTTAATGTATATTATAAATAAAATACTATGGAATATTGTGACGATTTGAAATTGCCTTTATAGTTTCACTATAAATATGAGTCATTTGTACAAATGGAGCCTGATCGTTGGAGAACGAATCAGACACCTGCGCAAACAACGGGACTCAGTCAGGAAAAATTGGTCCTCCGTGCAGGACTTGCCGTTTTCCTACATCGCACAGATTGAACGGGGAGAGAAAAGTCTATCTATGGAGAAGATCGCCTACGATTTGAACAACTTTAGTATTCAGGAACAAACCGGATTCTTCAAAAGATTGATCTTTATAGCTACCGCGTTCGAAAATAACACAAAAACCACCGAAGAATCTCATCGTAGATGATTCGGTGGTTTTTGTGTTTGAATCTAATCGTTATTTCGAACCTTTACGCTTCTCGTGACTATGCCTTGATATTCCCGACCGCTTCCTTGATCTGCTGCGACAGGTGCTCGACACTCTTGACCGTCTCGGCCAGATGCTAACGATCCTTCCCCGCCGACGCCATCAAATCGGACAAAAAAGCATTCTTTTTTCCTTTATTTACTGCCTCTTCTTCAGCGGGTTCTGCATGAAGTAATACTGCCCGGACCCGGCCGGTTGGCTCACAATCGCCGTTCCGCCTTCGAATTCGCCGACCGTGATATCGTTCGTCTTCAAGTCGACCAACGTTCTGCCGAAGCGGTCGATCAGCAGGCGGCTGCCGCCTTCGCGCTGCACGAAAGCAACGCCTTCCTTGAACGCACCGATCTCCGCTCCCTGATCCGTGAACTGCGCCGGAATCACCAGCTTGCCTGTGGTGCCGATATAGCCCCATTTGCCGCTGCGGTCGGTCGCGGTTCCGCCGACTTTGACAGCCGCCCGGCCTTCGCTGAACGGCTGACCGCCGGTATACTGGGCTTTGACGACGATTTTCCCTTTGGCATTTACGTAGCCGTATTTGCCGTTTTGCAGGAACAAGGCCAATCCTTCGCTGAATGGCGCGGCCCCGTCGAACTGCAGCTTGATCGCCACTTTGCCTTTTTTATCGATATAGCCCCATTTGCCGTTCTTCATGACCGGAGCCAGTCCTTCGCTGAACACGTTGACCATGGCATACTGCGGTTTGACGATTTCCTTGCCTTTGAGATCGATAAATCCGCCCAGATAGGTCGCGCCTTTGCGCTTCCAGACGACGGCCATGCCGTCTTTGAACTCATGCACTTCGTCGTAGGCCGCGGTGAATTTGGTTTTGCCGGCCTTGTCGATATAGGTCCATTTGCCGCCGGTTTTCTTGACGGCCGCGACGCCTCCGCTGAACCCTTCGACAACCCGTTCGTACTGCGGTTTGATGACTACTTTGCCCGTTTTATCGACAAAGCCCCACAGCTTGTTTTGTTGGACCGCCGCCAACCCTTCGCTGAACGGTTCGACGTCGCGGTATTGGGCTTTGATGATCGTTTTGCCGTTTGTGTTCGTATATCCGTAGAGCTTGCTGCCCTTGTCCCAGAACGAGACCAGCCCCTCGCTCAAGCTCCCCAGCAGGGCATAACTCGCCGGCTTCGCCGTCCCGTTCACGATGCTGACGGCGCTGTCCGCCGCGTATGTAGTTTGTCCGATTGGCGCCGCCGAGACCGATACGGTCAGAGCCAGTGCAAGCAGGATCGATGTTCGCTTTTTCAATGTCTTTTTCCCCTCTCTGATGTGCCTATGCATAAGCCTAGCATTTATTTACCCATGATGTCGGTTCAAGTATCTGTTTTAGCCCATTTCTGGCAAAATGTAAACCTTTGATTCCGGCTTCCCGTTTATTTGCACGAAAAAAAGACCCGGTCTTCAAGGAAGAAGACCGGGCCTGCTCAATCACGCTTATTCGGCTGCGTTACTCGAACGGATATTTCAGCCCCCACTGCGCGCGTACGTTGTCCAACAGGCGCATGATGCCCATCGACTCGGCCAGCGAGATGACGCCGCTCTCGCGTCGGCCTTCCAGCAGGGCGCGGCCCTTCCATAATCGAGCAGAATCATGGAGTGCTCGTCAATACCTGTTTCAGCTAATTCCTTAATTTATTGCAGTCCCGAACCATCCACTACGTACTGCTAGTTGTTCGCGATGAGCGCTATGCCAATTCCATGTGTCATACATGGTTTCATAATTCATGATACATATAAGACCGCTTGTAATTAAGTCAGGCTCTAATGAGTAGTTATGCGATAGTTCATGCTGCAAAGTATGAGCAGTAGTAAGCTGTAATTGATCACTTACTACATTGTAGCCTCCGTACGTCGGATTACTTGTATATCGGTAAGCAAGACCTCCAATAAGTTCACCATCTTTTGTGAAGTTATTATCGCCCGTGAATCCTATGACAAAGTCATATGATGTCACTCCGCTTCCTCTTAAATCACTAAGAATTTCGTTACTATTGTTACCATTGGAACTCCAAGAACCGTAACTCCTAATATCCAGATCAATGTCAAATTCTCTATTGAATTCGTCGTCAGCTCTCTCTACAATGGCTTCCGCTCTTTTTTGCCAATCATTTCCGTATTTGCTTCTGTATTCTTCGTCTCCATATACGAGTACTTTGGCCACTCTACCTTCTATGGCTTGAAGATTAACGTCGCTATCAGAGACAATATTCTTTCGAGACTCGACCTTCCCTGTGACCGTTCCATCTTCATCATATACCAAAGCTACAGAATCTCTTTCAATGTTATACTTAAATTTTTCTTCGTTAAGCCCAAGATTTTCAGCTTGATTCAAGGGTGTTTCTCCACCGATTTCAGCATAATTTTGATAAAAATTTTCCACTTCTTCATATAAACTAGTACCTTGACCGATAATGATGTTAGGTTACGCCCCTCGAAAACCCGCTTGAAACATACGTGTTTCCGATGAAC
>NZ_JAAZWC010000050.1 GCF_013185195.1 Saccharibacillus qingshengii | reverse complement strand
ACTTCATTCTACACGAATCCGGCCGTGGGCCTTTTTATATTCAGTTCGAGGTGTTGCACTTCATTTTACAATCCGTCATTAAAAAAATGATGTTAGTATTAGGGAGCGAATCCGGCAATGTTACAGGCAGAAGATGTTGCAGAATGGTTGGCAGGCTGGGGGATAGGATCGTACGTCCTTAGCATCGTCCTCAATGTGGTCATCAGCATCTTAGGGGTAATTCCTTCCGTTTTTCTCACGATGGCCAATGTGTTAGTGTTTGGGGGAATCCCAGGTTTTTTCGTATCCTGGCTCGGTGAAATGGCCGGTGCGATTGTTTCCTATATGTTATACCGAAAAGGGGCACTCAAACTAGAGGAGAAGTATCTTTCAAAGAACAGAAGATTGTGGTTCCATCGTATACAACGGATGAGTACTCTTAGGCAGTTTCTCACGGTTTTGATCGCCAGAATCATTCCATATATGCCGTCCGCCCTGGTTACAGTCATGAGTGTAATAGCACAAGTACGTATCCCGATCTATCTCCTCGCTACAGGCATCGGAAAAGCCCCGTCCATTCTTTTAGAGTCTATGGCTGGCTATGGGTTTAAGATGATTGAAGACCAACGCGTCAAGACGGGTATTTCAATATTGCTACTATTTTCATTCTTTTTCATTCTCTTTATACCCGGAAAGTTCAGATCTAGGAAGTCGGATATTTAAACATTCGCCAAAGAAAGGATCGAAGGGGCTGAATTATTGACATGCCTAGTTTGGATACAGTACCGTCCACGCCTTACCACGACCATAATATCGGGTCGTGTTTTTTTATAAGTCCATAGAAATTGCACGCTTTCCACACGGTTTCTACACAATCACTCTTTACAATGAACATATCAAGTTATTGAAATGATAAAGGAGGAATACAAATGGATTGGTCTTGGCTGCTATTGTTGGCTTGTCCGTTAATGATGGTGTTTATGATGTTTGGAATGAAGGGGCATGGTCATGGACACGGCTCTCATTCGGAGCATTCAAATGACCGTGCGATGCAAGTACAGCTTGACGAACTAAAAGCGCAAAATGAGCAAATGAAGCAAGAAATTCAAAAATTATCCCGGTAAACCAATCCGAAGTTCAAATTAACAAAGGAGGAACTAACATGAGTTGCTGTGGTAATCACAACCATGACGGAAATAATCATGCTGGCGGGGAGCATTCCGGCCATTCCAAAAAACATAATTGGATGATGATCTTGTGCTGTGTTTTGCCGATCGTTCTATTCGCTGCAATGCTACTTTTTAACGGAATAACAGGCTCAACGGGAAACATTATTCCATTCCTGCTTCTGCTGATTTGCCCATTGTCACACCTGGTTTTGATGCCGATGATGAGTAAGAAACGACACTAACAAACCCAATGACGAGAACATGGAGTGGATGAGTTCATGAAAAATATCTATCGATGGGGGGGAGTTTTGCTTTTCCTTTTGCTCGTTGCCGGTACTTGGCTTTTCGTAAAACAGCCAGAAGGGAAAGCAGCTCCTGCTTCAGTTTTTTATGTACCAAACGCTGGAGACGGAACCATCTCCGTTGTTGATTATGAACAAGGAAAAGCAGTGGACACGATTAAACTGGGAACAGACCAAGCTTCCCATGGTATTGCACTAAGCTTAGACCAAAAAGTACTTTACGTCGGCACCGGCTTTGACGGCAAAACGCTGATAGCGATCGATACGAAAACCAAAAAGAAAATAAAGGAACTTGCTTTTGACGAAGGCGTTCATGGCATCGATATAAGCCCGGACGGTCAAAACTTATACGTATCCCTTAATCCGGGGCTTGGTAAAACGGGCGGGAAATTAGCCATTGTGGATACGGCGAATCTCAATCTAAAATCCATGGTTGAGACGGGAGAAGGCCCGGCGCATGTGGCAGTTACTGCGGATGGTTCCCAAGTTTGGACAGCTAATGTGAATGATGATACGATTTCCATCGTAGACGCAACAACGGCAAAAGTCGTCAAAACCATCGCTGTCGGGAAAGTACCTAACGAGGTGGCGGTTATGCCGGATTCGCGATATGCTTTTGCTGCCAATGTAGAGTCGAATACGGTGTCTGTCATCGATATGAAAACCATGCAAGTGATCAAGGATATTGAAGCGGGAGAGGCTCCTCATGGGGTAACTGTCTCCCCAGACGGAAAAGAATTGTGGGTCAGCAATAACAAATCGAACGATGTCACAGTGATCAATACGGACAACTTTCGTGTTTTAGCGACGATTTCAACGGGTTCCTATGCAAATCACGTAGGCTTTTCACCTGATGGGGTATGGGCTTTTGTCTCAAATCGGCAATCGAACGATATCGTAAAGATCAACCGAGAAGACAGAAAGGTCGTAGCCATAATTCCGGTAGGTTCCGAACCGCATGAAATATCGCTGGAAGATATCATTGTTCCTGTCCAAGCTTCGAACGTAACCGCCCCTGACATTAGTCCGGATCCATCCGTTCAGGAGGGAACGCTTGGCTCGGCTCAAATCACGGTGCAAAGGTTAAAGGCAACTGACCTTGGGAATGATCCGAATTTTACGGATATCAAAGCGGAGGATTTTCAACAAAATGATATCTATGGAATTTCATTAGCTGCTCATTCTGGCGATATTTCTGATTTGTTAAATGAGCAGAGGATTAGCCTGCAAGGCTTAAATGGTAAATATGTGTCTCCTTCTCGGTTGGTTTCCGTAAGCAACGACTCACACCATCCTTTTTATTTGGCCTGGTTTCCAAAAACAGAGCAAGCCTCTCAGGTCGAAATGAAAATTGACGGACCCAATGGAGAAACGGTTTCTTTATCCTGGAGTGAGTAACTGAATCGAGAAATATAGTGAGCACGCTCACTATATTTTTTGGGGATAAATATAAAAATGAGAATAAATAAATTTAGGGGGATAAATAACATGAAAAGAAACTGGATGATAACGCTCTCTGTAGCGGTTTTAGCCATTGGTATTACTGCCTGTGGTACTGCACAACAGAATAACAATGCTGCACAACCAAATCAAACCACGAATAACTCTGAAAACAAAGCTGAAGCCCCAATTTCACAAAATGTTGCGCCGGCGTTTTTTTACACTGCCGATGAAGGGGGAAGTGTTACTAAGATAGATGCAACTTCAAATCAAGTCCTGCAGACCATTAAGGTTGAAGGGGCCGTTCATAATGTCCAGGTCTCTCCCGACGGGAAATTGGTAGGAGCTACGGTTGTTCCATCAATGTCGGACATGGAAGGAATGTCGGAGGCGGAAGATCAAGAGGGCGGACATGGCGAAGATGGCGATCATGAAATGAGCGGTTATGCCTATTTTTATGACACGGTTTCAGACGAACTCGTCAAGAAAGTCGAAGTAGGTATCCACCCGGCTCATCTCGTTTTTACGATGGATGGGAAAAATGTTCTGGTTACCAATAATGAAGGAAATAATGTAACGGTACTGGATGCCAAGACGTTTCAAACGGTGGGAACGATTCCAGCAGGAAAAGGCCCTCATGGTTTTAGAGTGTCGGCGGACAGTAAATTTGCCTATGTGGCAAATATGAGCGAAGACACCGTTAGTGTGTTGAACTTGCAGACCATGGTTGAGGAGAAAAAGATCAAGGTCGGTAGCACGCCTGTAACGACTGGCGTAACGAGTGACGGTAAAACCCTGGTCGTTCCTTTAAACGCAGAGAATGCAGCCGTAATTGTGGACTTAGCTACCGAGAAAATGATCAAAGTACCTGTCGGTAACGGTCCTGCGCAGGTGTATATTCCATCCGACAACAAGTATGCGATTATTGCGAATCAAGGTACCGAACAAAATCCATCAAATAGTATCTCGAAAATTGACCTGGCTACAAATCAGGTCATTGCCACGATCGAGACGGGCAAAGGGGCGCATGGCGTGGTAGTGAGCCCGGATAACAGTAAAATATATGTGACAAACATGTTCGATAACACTGTAACCGTGATCGACAATGAAACCAATAAAGTGATTACAACGATTAAAGTAGGCACAACGCCAAATGGAATTAGTGTTACTCCATAATAATAAGGGGATAGTGACGTGAGAGTAATTTTATTTGAAATCGGGGGATTCTCCCTTAGATCCTATGGCGTCGTAGTGGGTTTGGCTGTATTGCTTGCCGTGGGCATGGCGTATTATTTAGCTAGAGGGACGCAATATCAAAAACATATCTTTAATCTGGTGTTCTATGTACTTCTTGGTGCCATTCTAGGAGCCAGAATATGGCATGTGTTCTTTTTTCAATGGGGATACTACTCGAACCATTTATCTGAGATTTTTGCCATCTGGAATGGCGGAATCGCCATACAGGGAGCATTGGTTGGCGGATTCCTGACAACGGCTGTTTATACCTGGAAAAATAAAATTTCGTTTTGGGAACTCGCCGATATTGTGGCTCCTGCCATCATATTAGGTCAGGCCGTAGGCCGGATTGCCTGCTTCCTAAATGGTGATGCGTTTGGAGCTCCGACTGGGACAGGCTTTGGGGTTGTTTACCCTGAAGGTACCATCGCTTTTGAACGGTATGGTTCCGTTCCGCTATGGCCGGCCGAAGTTTGGGAGGGTCAGCTCGATTTGATCGTATTTGGAGTTCTCATAGCCATGAAGAATATCAAGCTTCCCGTAGGTGTGCTGTTTTTAAGTTATAATATGATGTATGCACTGGTCCGGTTTTCTTTGGAATTCCTTCGTGGGGATTCACCACGGTACGCCTTGGATTGGACTGCCGGACAATGGACCAGTATGAGTATCTTCCTGATCTCTATGGCCTTGATGGTGTATTTCTTCTTTAAGCGCAACCAAGAGACAAAGGTAATCACTATGTAAAAATGAGTCAATCGGTAAAGGCGGGTGGCGGCGTGCCAAAACTACAGGTTCTTGTTGTAGATGATGAATGGAATATGCGCAATCTCTTGCGGATTTATTTAACGCGAGAAGGGTTCGAGGTCAAGGAAGCTACAAACGGCAATGGAGCCTTGGAAATGGCGGCTAACCATCATTTCGACATTATTCTGCTGGACCTTATGCTGCCGGATATGGACGGGTGGCAAGTATGCAAAAAGATCCGGGAGAAGGATCATGTAGCTATTTTGATGCTCACCGCGCGTTCGGAGACGAAAGATAAAGTGTACGGGCTTGGCATCGGCGCGGACGATTATTTGACCAAGCCATTTGAACCTGAGGAATTGCTTGCCCGGGTCTATTCCTTAATCCGCCGTTCGGCGATTACACAATCCATCAGGCGGCAAGAGGCTGCGTTAGAGTTTCCCCATCTGAGAATATTACCGGAAGGTAGAGAAGTTATTATCCATGACCATTCCGTTGAATTCACACAGAAAGAGTTTGATTTATTCATCTCGCTCGCGAAAAGCGAACAACGTGCGTTCAGCCGCGAAGAGTTGGTGAATCTAATCTGGGGAGACGAATACGAGGGAGAAGTTCGCGTCGTAGATACTCATATCAAAAATATTCGGGAAAAGACTCAAAAGGCAGGGCTTGGCTATAATCCGATTCAAACGGTGTGGGGAGTAGGGTATAAGTTCAACGGAGCGGGTACTTCCAATGAGAAGGAATAAAATTGGCTTCAGGCTTGGTTTGATGATTCTCGTCGCTTTTGTTGTCGTGATTCTCTCTTTAGGATTGACGATTGATCGAATGTTCACGAATTTCTATAACTCGGAAATGAGAACAGAGGTAAATGAACTCACGACTCACTTCACAGCGATGAGCCAATCGCCTGAGATGTTGTCCGAAGAGACGCTGCTCAAGTTTGCCGATTTTTCAAACGTCAGTATTTTATTTGTTTCTGAACAAGGAGACATATTGGCAAATTCCGGAACCTATGAAATATCGGACCGAACATTCATTAAACCCAAGGACCTGAAGCTTCTTTTTACCGGGAAAGCCGTAAAGCTTGAACATACCGATGCTAATGGAGAACGTTACTTCGTGGCGGCCAGACCCGTATTGGATGCCACGGGGGTAAATATTAAAGCCGCGGTTTATGTCCTTTCTTCAACCGGGCATATGGATGAATCCATCACGGCCGTTCGTAGCGTATTGGTACTGTCAGGCCTAGGGGCATTTCTACTGGCACTGGGAATCACCTGGATCATCGCCAAAATCCTATCCCGACCCATGCTGCAAATGCAAGCGGCAACCCGGAAAATTGCCGCGGGTGAGCTGGAAACTCGATTAACGATTCAGCGAGATGATGAAATTGGTGTTTTGGCGGATTCCATCAATCATCTGGCCATCGAGCTACAGCGATATAGGGATACCCGGCAGGAATTTTTTGCGAATATATCTCATGAGCTGCGAACTCCGATCACGTACTTGGAAGGATATGCACAAGTCCTCAAGAAGCGTCTATATGAAACAGAGGAGGAGAAGGATAAATATTTAGATATTATTCATGAAGAGGCCATGCGTTTACAGCACCTCGTTGATGATCTATTCGATTTGGCTAAGATGGAAGAAGGAAAAGTCAGCCTGTCGCTGGAGTGGATTGACTTAGCGGAAATTACGGATAACGCGGTTCAAAAAATTAAGCTTAAAGCCGGCGAGAAGAACTTATCTCTCCAAACGAAGATCAACAGCAACATTCCATTGATTTACGGTGACGGTTTGAGAACAGAGCAGGTTCTTCTTAACTTGTTGGAAAATGCTGTACGCTATACGGAGAAGGGCAGCATCGTCGTTGAACTGGACCAAAACCGCTCCTTTATTTATATAGCAGTGGAAGATACCGGTATGGGTATCCCTGAGGATGAGATTCCGTACATCTTTGACCGTTTTTATCGTGTGGAGAAGTCCCGCTCACGGCAATATGGTGGTACAGGGCTCGGTTTGCCAATCGCTAAAAAGTTGGTGGAGCTGCAAGGCGGGGAACTCAAGGTCTTTAGTAAGTTAGGCCACGGAACTAGGTTTGAGATCCGCTTTGTGCCTGAACACCAGGAGGAACGAATATGAAGAAGGCGGATTGGGTTATAGTCATTGTTCTCATAACTATGGGGCTGGCATGTTTAATCGTATCGGCTTTCTCATTCCGTGGCATGTCATTTACTCAGATGGGACTTTCCATCGGGCAGGCTTGCTTATCGATGATTGTGATAGCTACGATCTTTGGTATCGTATATTGGTTCACGCAAAGAAACAAACCTTAACTCCTATCGGTTCCTTAAGTTCAAATCCGAGGTGAAAATATTGAATAAGGTCCAAACCGAAAAAATAAAAAGGCGATACAATCGCGTAGCCCCTCTGTTCCACAAAATGGACAGTAAAATGATGAAAACTTGGAGAAGCAGCTTATTATCAGGATTAAGTGGCAATATTCTGGAGGTTGGCATTGGTACGGGAGCTAATCTTCCCTACTATCCTTCTTCCGTTTCATTAACGGGAATAGATTTTAGTCCCAGTATGCTGAATTACGCCAAGCTACGCGCCGAAGAACTCGGCATGAAGGTAGATTTGATTGAAATGGATACAGAGCACATGGATTTTGCGGACCATACCTTTGATTATGTAATAGCTACCTGCGTGTTTTGCTCTGTTCCAGACCCTATACAAGGGATGAAAGAAATGGCTCGTGTATGTAAGCCGGAAGGACAAATTCGTTTATTGGAGCATATGCGTAGCGATAACCCGGTTGTGGGAAAAATCATGGATCTGCTTAATCCAATCACTGTGAGGTTGTCTGGGGCGAACATCAATCGAAGAACGATGGAAAATGTGGAAAAAGCGGGACTCGCTATTGAACAAAACGAGCAGTTGTTTTCTACAATCGTCAGAAGTCTAACCTTAAATACAATGGTTTGATCTTTATAACTTCTTCACAATGTATAAATTAGTTCTTCATATTTATCGTTTATATTATATTCAAAAGGAGGAGATACTAATGAAAAAACTATGGATTGGAATCGCAACGATGGCTTTGGTTATGGGAATTGGAACGGCAGGTGCCTACGCGGCTACAGCCGAAAACGGTACCGAAGACAGTGGTAAAGTAAATAACCAAAGCACCTTTGAACAAATGTTGCCGCATGCAAAACAAATGCACCCGGATCTTTCCGAGGAACAAATTCGGGAGATGTATAATAGCTGCCATGGTGGCAGTGGCTCAGGTGCGAAAGGTATGATGAACAATACTCAGATGGGCAGCAATATGATGAACTTCTAATCACGAATTTAGACAGGCCTCGCGAGTTACGTGAGGTCTTGTCTTATTTAATGAAAGGATTTGTATGGAACGGACAAAAATTTTAATTATCGATGATGAGCCAAGCCTTCTACACGTCATTAAAGCCTACCTGGAGAAACAGGATTATCTGGTTTACGAAACAGATTCGGGGTATGGGGCGCTTCGGCTTTTTGAAAATCTCCAGCCTGACTTAGTCATCTTGGACTTAATGCTTCCGGACCTTTCGGGTGAGGATGTCTGCAAAACGATTCGAAAGAAATCGGATATACCTATCCTCATGTTGACCGCAAAAAGCAGTGAAGATGACCTTGTTCACGGTCTATTGATAGGAGCTGATGACTATCTTGTCAAGCCGTTCAGCCCTCGGGAACTGATGGCCAGAGTGATCAGCTTGCTAAGAAGATCGAAGTCCGCCGGATATACGACTCAGGAAAAAAAGATTTCTTTCGGTGGGAACCGCCTCTCCATCGATTCAGAACGGCATGAAGTAATAGTTAAAGGCGAAACCGTCCAGCTTACCCCCATTGAATTCAAATTGCTTGAAACTTTAGCCAAACATCCTAAAAGAGCATTTACCCGTTTCGAACTGGTTAATCTGATCCAAGGTGATGATTTTGAAGGCATGGAACGCACGATCGATGTCCATATCAAGAACATCCGCCAAAAAATCGGTGATGATCCGAAAAATCCATCGTTTATTATTACGGTCTATGGGGTGGGTTATAAATTTCAGGGGGTACCCGATGAATAGCGGAGGACTGCGTAAAAGACTGTTAATTTCGCATCTAGGCGTAAGCCTCGGTTCACTGCTGCTCATCATGGTCATCGTTTATCTCGTCATGTCTTTCTCATTTGGAAGGTATACGCAAACCCAGCAGCAGGCAGAGGCAGATACGATTGTTGAAGATTTGGAAGGATCCTATGATGAAAGTTCAAGGGGATGGTCTGAGGATTCTTTAATGTCTATCTCCCATCAAGCTATGCTCCGGAACTATAACGTGAGCATTTATAACGCCGGAGGCAATTTGATCTGGGATACGAAATCCATGGGGAGAATGATGCATGCCTCTACACTGACTGAAAAAGGTACTATAAATACGAAAGTAATAACGCGAGAGATTACAAAGAATCATGTGAAGATTGGCAGGATCGAAATTGAGGGACTTGCAAGCAATTTTGAAATACAAAACCGACAGTTTTTGAACCTGTTTAACACGTTACTTTGGGTGGCGTTTATTTTAGCCATTACCGGTGTAACGATATTTAGCGTAATTATGTCAAATAGCCTAAGCAGGCCTTTATTACGCATTAAACAAATAGCTACTCAAATGAAGGAAGGGAACTTGTCTTCCCGTGTTGTACTGGCGCATCGTCAAACGGAAATCGAGGAGGTGGGACTCGCTTTAAACCATCTAGCGGATGCACTGGAGCAACAAGATCAGTTGCGCAAAAATTTAACGGCCGATATCGCCCATGAATTACGCACACCGCTGGCCACGATCCAAAGCCATATTGAAGCTTTTCAAGATGGTGTATGGGAAGCAACGCCCGATAAATTGGAGGTTTGTCATGGGCAAGTTATCCGGTTAGTAAAGCTTATTCATGATTTGGAGAACTTGTCAGCGGTCGAAAATCCGATGCTCAAGCTAAAACAAGAACCGGTTAGACTGCTTGAGGTAATCAGAGAATCCGAAAAAACGGTAAAAGCTCAGTTCAGCGAGAAACCGATCGATCTCATCATTCAGGAAGAAACTCCTGTTGTTATCACCGGCGATGCTGGACGACTGATTCAAGTTTTTGTGAACCTGTTGAATAACGCTTATAAATTTACTGGCGAAGGTTCAATTTATGTTAGAATTTTTGAAGCTGCAGATCAAGTGAACGTAACCGTTTCGGATACGGGTTCGGGCATAGCGTCCGATGAGCTGCCACATATTTTCGAGCGTTTCTATCGTGGAGATAAATCGCGGAATCGCAAAACAGGCGGTGCCGGAATCGGTTTGGCTATCGTAAAGGCCATCGTAGAAGCGCACGGCGGCAGTATTCATGTCGAGAGTAAAATCAATCAAGGCACCAGGTTTACATTACACTTTCCAAAAAAGTTAAAATAAAAGATGAATTGTCTCTTAAAAGAGAAACTCATCTTTAAATTCCACTTTTTTCATAAGAATTGTTGCTAATGAGAAGACAAGAGATTAGCTTTTGTCAAGACTTCGAATAAACGTCGTGACATTGCCTAAACAACAAGAACCTTGAGGATTATTAACCTCACATCCACAACGATTTGCCTGAACTTGTTCCCGTATACGGTCAATTGGTTGCTGGTTTTCTTTAACCGCTTGTACTATACGTTCTCTTGTCCACCCAAAACAGTAGCAAACAGGAACAGCCATTGAATCGTCTTTTTGATATACCGAAACTTTTAGCATATCTCTTTCAAAGGTCTGCAATTCGCAAAAATATATAACTTCACAAGATGAATTAATACAAAAAAAGTAATCACATTCTGGATGGATGATTTCTAATGCAATTGGTTGAAGCATAGCCTTGAGTGTAATCAATTGAATACCCTTCCCCTTTTGATGACATACGGGGCATTGAGTAGGTATTGTCGACTGGTCAGTGGATGATTGACAACAACTATCCATTTTTTTTATCACTCCTTATGTAAATTTGATGGGGTGTTCAGGTAGGACCCTTTTAATTCATTTTAATTTGTCGAATCATGAACGCTGGCACCTTTTGTTTTTAAGGTTGTCACCCATCCCACGGTTAATGGTTGAATTTCAACCTCATCACCAGGGGAGAAACAGGCGAAGTTTTGCATATTATGGATGTTAACAACCGTTACTGTTTTTTTATTCTCCAATTCGATTTGATTATGGCATCTGCTAATTCCAGTTTCGTCTGCTTCGCAATCCGTATCTGTTTTAACGGTGCCCTTCAATAAAGTATCCACATTACCCTCGAGTAATTGAGTAATGTACCGTTTTTCTTTACCGTTATTTTGCCAATCATAAGTTTTTTCATCAAAAGAAAAGGAATTTGAATTATTAGAAGATCTATTCGTAAAAATGCTGCCAACTCCTAAAACAACAATAATGATGAATAACGATCCTACTGCCCAAACCGTCTTTTTTCTCAATATCTAGCACTCCCCGTTTATAGATCAGCTTATTTTACATAAGCATCGATCTCGTTTTCGGCATTATTTTTTTCTGATCCATCGACCTCTATAAACATTCGTAATGGCAAACAAATGATGGCTTCTTTGGGTTTGGAAATCAGTCCGAAAGTGAAGCAAATCTTCTGCGGACAATCGGATTCGATGACTTCAATGCCTTTGTCATGGATCTTCAGGATATCATAACCTCTTTCTGTTTTCACTTCGATAATTTGGGGTTCATCAGTAAGCTTCACCGTCTTGAAGATCTTATTATCCACTCTAATCGTCGCGTAATAATCCTCGTTCATGTTCGTTACGGCATCATTTGTAAGCCATCTGGCTCCCAATATAAATGTGGCCAGTAGTATAATGCAAACAATTAAGATTAAATCACCCTTTTTAAGCTTATGGTTCATCAGCTTATGGTTCATCTGTTGGTCATCCCCAAAATAATATCTCTTTAAATTGTATCTGAAAAATATGTGTTTTCTTTGTAGAAATGATGTGATATCCTGAACAATTTCTAATCATCGAATTTCTGAATAAAAAAACTACACTGGAGCATAATACCTCATGTATTTCAACTAATTGGAATGGAAGGTGAAAAGTTACAAATGTCTCACGAACAGTTTCAACATTGCATCGATGAGTGTCTGCGCTGCATGGTGGCATGTAACCATTGTTACACATCCTGTTTAGAAGAAGACAATATCGGGATGATGAAAGAATGTATACGATTGGATCGGGAGTGTGCTGATATTTGCGCCTTCTCTGCGCAAGCGATGTCCATGAACAGTTCTTATGCGAAACAGATCTGTAAGATCTGTGCGGATGTTTGTGAAGCATGCGGAAACGAATGCAAAAAGCATGGTCCAGAACATTGCCAACAATGTGCCGAAGCATGTTTTAGATGTGCCGAAGCATGCCGTAAAATGGCCGCATAATCATCAAACCCTAAAACCCGTTTCTGTCGGGCTTTAGGGTTTGATCTGTCTGGAATGTTATTCGAATTACATGATAAAAAAATCTGCAGCCAGAAAAAGACAAATCGTCGTAAACATCCAAATGGGGTTAGATAGAAGGAACGATTTTTTGTTAAGATCTCCAGGGGCTATTTCACCTTGTAACAAAATAAAGACTAGGAACAGGATTGCGATTGTAAACAAAGCAATAATATTCAACATGGTATGGGTTGAAGATGGAGGGATCATAACCAAAAGCATTGTTCCCATCATTCCACCCATGACTCCGGATAATAATCCGTCTATCACCGCCATAAGACCTTTTGGCCATCCAATAAATGTACCAGTAAGGCCACCTGCTAACATACTAAGCAAAGTTGTTTTGAAAAAGTCCTCTGCAATTATGACTGTCAGAAGGCTGCCCATTCCCAAACCGACAGACATTCCCACAGCCATCGCCGTCATCATGCCTGCCATACTACTTAACTGAGTTCGAAAAGAAATAATAAATAAATATACCCATGCCGTTAGAAGAAAAAACAATGCAATTAACGGGAAGAAGATCAATGCTTATACCCCCTAGACCTATATTATACTTCATGATATGGCTTGTTCATTTTGAATATGCGCTCCAGTTATGTAATTGCAATGAATAGGGGGTGGGAGTATATTGTTTATATAATAAGAGGAGGTGGGCAATATGAATTCGGCAACGGATCGAAAAAGTCATCATTCAGAGACGACAAAAAACGATTTAACCAACCGTTTGAATCGAATCGAAGGTCAGATTAGAGGAATAAAAGGAATGATCGATCAGGATACCTATTGTGATGATGTACTAAACCAAATCGCTTCGGTACAATCTGCTCTAAACGGTGTTGCAAAATTGTTATTGGAGCATCATATGAAGAGTTGTATTATTGAGCGAATCCAGGAGGGGGATACGAGTGTAGTGAAGGAACTTATGGTGACAGTGAACAAATTAATGAAGTGATTGAAGTTATTCGATTTTCTAACTGAATAAAATTATGGCAATGGATCACACTGTAATCGTACCTATTTCATAAGGAGTATTGATCAATGCACCGATTACAACCACGAGTAGTTGCCAAAGATATGGCGGTAGTTTTTTTCTCATCCTTAGCCATGATTATATTTGAAATATTTCTTTCCCGATTCTTTTCTGTCATTTTGGATATAACTATGTTTTTTTAATTATTTCTTTAGCTACATTAGGGATAGGCGTTGGCGGTTATCTGGCTTATAAATGGAATGAACGATTTATTGAAATGAGCACTCGATATTGGGAACATTCGCAGTTTCAATGATGCTCGTGGTTTTGACTATGTATGCATTACCTTATCAGGGCATTGTTTTTTATGCACTATGCGCCATAATACCTTTTATTCTGGGTGGGCTTATTCTGGCTGGCACTATGCAATCCAGCAAGGATCAGGTCCATATTTTATATTTTGTTGATTTGGTTGCTGCAGGATTAGGGGCTACGGGAGCCATTTTCTTGATGAATGCGATTAACCCTATTCAAACTATAGGTCTAATAACATCTGTATTGATTCTTGTATATTTAGTTGTCAGCTATCGCAAAACAGGAAGATGGTCAAAGTTCGTTTACACTTTCGTTTTGATGGGGCTCGTCCTTAATATGGTCTATCCCTTTTTGGACTTTATCGAATTTAAAGCATATCAAACTAGCCCGTTTACCGTTTTTTCAAAGAGACCGGATGCAGAAATTGTTTATACACATTGGGATGCGTTTTCCAGAACGGATGTTTACGATACCAAAGATGAATTGCTTTATATGTCGATTGATGGAAGTGCGATGTCCCCGATTTCTAAATATTCCAAAGAACTCAAAGAAGTGGACTACTTGCTAACTACAACCGGTGCGCTTTCATTTCAGCATGGGCCTAAGAAAAGCGCATTGATTATCGGGGCAGGAGGAGGACAGGAATTATTGACTGCTCAAATGTCCGGCTTTGAAGAAATCGATGCAGTAGATATCAATAAGGGGAGTTTTGATGCGGTTCATGCTCTAGCAGGGCTTTCAGGTGATATTTTTCATCAAAACGGTGTTAAGGAGATTATTTCTGATGGGCGAAGCTACATAAAAAAAACCACAAAAAAGTAAACTGTACCCGTTGTAAAGGACACTTTGAAAAAAAGGTTAGGACACGTGAAGAAGCTGCTGCCTGTATCTTGCAGGTGGCAGCTTCTT